>NZ_CP022989.1:0-1459629 GCF_002278075.1 Paraburkholderia aromaticivorans
GCGCGTTGCGGAATCACCCAGATCTGCAACAGGTGCGCGGGTTCGTCCTGCGACGCGTTGAACTCGCTGTGCTGCACACCCGTGCCGGCGCTCATGCGCTGCACGTCGCCGGGACGGATGGTCGAGCCGTTGCCCATGCTGTCGCGGTGGGCCAGCGCGCCTTCGAGCACATAGGTGACGATCTCCATGTCGCGATGGCCGTGCGTGCCGAAACCCTGGCCGCCGGCGATGCGGTCTTCGTTGATGACCCGCAGCGGGCCGAAATGCACGTGCTGCGGATCGCGATAGTCGGCAAACGAGAAGCTGTGATACGAGTCGAGCCAGCCGTGGTTGGCATGACCGCGCTCTTCGGAGCGGCGAATCTCGAACATGGAGGAACTCCCGGTGAGTAAATGGCGATGCCAAGAATGTAGGGGCATGGCCCGCGCTAAACAATCGGCATGGGCGCACCGGATCGTTTCATCAATCAGCGCAATCGGCGGCCGGCACGATTCGGGTCGACAAAGAACGACAGCGTCGCGCTCGCACAACGTCCGCACACGCCAGTTCACCGCCGCGGGCGTCCCGCACTGGCGCCCCGTCCCTGTTCGGGTAAAATACCGCGCTTTTCGAGATTGCGTGGGCGCCGAAGGCACGCCAGCGGGCCCGCCCCGGCGCACCGCGATGGCTGAGCCGCGGGTTTCAGACCCGCGCCGGGCCGCGTCGAGGCATCAAGTGAACGCGGCTCGTACCGAAGCAGGATCGCCGGGCGGCGCGACAATTTTGACCGCCTAGAATAGCGACGGCCGGCCACGAACCGGCGGTCACCGGGATCGGCATACCACGACGATCAGTTCGACCCAGGAGAAACATGAAGAAGCTCGCACTGTGCGTGGCGTTTGCGGTCATGGCCACCGGCGCGATGGCGAAAGAGTGGAAAACCGTGCGCATCGGGGTGGACGCCAGCTATCCGCCGTTCGAATCCAAGGCGCCGGATGGTCAGGTGGTCGGCTTCGATGCCGACCTGACCCGCGCACTGTGCGCGAAGATGAACGTGAAATGCGTGTGGGTCGAGCAGGATCTCGACGGCATCATTCCCGCGTTGAAGGGCAAGAAGTTCGACGCGATCGTGTCGTCGCTGACCATCACGGACAAGCGCCGCGAGCAGATCGACTTCTCCGACAGGCTGTTCGACGCGCCGGCCCGCATGATCGCCCGGACCGCGTCGCCGCTGCTGCCCACGGCCGCCTCGTTGAAAGGCAAGCGCGTCGGCGTCGAACAGGGCTCGACTCAGGAAGCCTACGCCAAGGTCTGGTGGGAGCCCAAAGGCGTGACCGTGGTGCCCTACCAGAATCAGGATCAGGTGTACGCCGACCTCGCTTCGGGGCGTCTGGACGCCGCCTTGCAGGATGAAGTGCAGGCCGACGCCGGTTTTCTGAAGACGCCGCGCGGCAAAGGCTTCGGCTGGGCCGGCCCGGAAGTGAAGGACCCGAAGACGATCGGCGAAGGCACGGCCATCGGCCTGCGCAAGGACGACGCCGAACTGAAGGCGATGTTCAACCAGGCGCTGGCGCAGGTTCGCGAGGACGGAACGTTCAGGAAGCTCGAGAAGCAGTACTTCGACTTCGACATCTCGCCTCGGCATTGAGTCCGGACCCGGGCCCGGACACTGAGCCCGGGCCCAGGAAGCAGCACCCACGAAACTCGGGGCTCGCCCGCATGGGCTTTCACGAGGCTTCGTAATACAGTCGGCAGTAGATTGACCCGCAGTTTCACCACAAGAGTCGAAAAGCGCGCTGCAAGACCGGCAACGGCCATGCAGTCATGATTTGCACAGCGGTGCGCTGTGCGCCGCAGGTCACAGCGAGCTACAAGCTCGCGGCAAACGCGGCGCAGAGTTGGCCGCGTCTTTCGCGGTGTGTCGCAAACACATCGTCAAGGACCCCATATGTTCCTTCAAGGCTACGGCCCGCTGCTCCTCAACGGCACCTGGCAAACCGTCAAACTGGCGGTGTTGTCGCTGGCGTTCGCTTTCGTGCTGGGCCTGCTCGGCGCGGCGGCGAAACTGTCGAAAAACCGCATCTCGAACGGCGTAGGCACCGTCTACACCACGCTCGTGCGCGGCGTGCCCGATCTGGTGCTGATGCTGCTGCTGTTCTATAGCATCCAGATCTGGCTGAACAACCTGACCGACCTGCTCGGCTGGGATCAGATCGACATCGATCCGTTCGTGGCCGGCGTCGCGGTGCTCGGCTTCATTTACGGCGCGTACTTCACCGAGACTTTCCGCGGCGCGTTTCTCGCCGTGCCGCGCGGCCAGCTCGAAGCCGGCGCGGCTTACGGCATGACCGGCTGGCAGGTGTTCAGCCGCGTGATGTTCCCGCAGATGATGCGCTTCGCGCTGCCCGGCATCGGCAATAACTGGCAGGTGATGGTCAAGGCCACCGCGCTGGTGTCGATCATCGGCCTCGCCGACGTGGTCAAGGCTTCGCAGGACGCGGGCAAGGGCACGCTGCGGTTCTTCTTCTTCACCCTGTTCGCAGGGGCGATCTATCTCGTCATCACCACAGTGTCCAACTTCGTGCTGATGTACCTCGAAAAGCGTTACTCGACCGGCGTGCGAAAGGCGGATCTATGATCGAGATCATTCAGGAATACTGGCGCAATTACCTCTACACCGACGGCTACCGGATCACCGGCGTGGCGATCACGCTGTGGCTGCTGGTCGTGTCGATCGGGCTCGGCTTCTGCCTGTCGATTCCGCTCTCGGTAGCCCGCGTGTCGAAGAAGAAGTGGCTCGCCGGCCTGGTCTGGCTGTATACGTACATCTTCCGCGGCACGCCGCTCTACGTGCAGCTGCTGCTCTGCTACACCGGCTTGTACAGCCTCGAGATCATCCGCAATCACGAGCTCACCAACGCGTTCTTCCGCGACGGCATGCATTGCACGCTGCTCGCTTTCACGCTGAACACCTGCGCGTACACCACGGAGATTTTCGCCGGCGCGATCAAGGCGACGCCGTATGGCGAAATCGAAGCGGCACGCGCTTACGGCATGTCGTCGTTCACGCTGTACCGGCGCGTGATTCTGCCCTCGGCATTGCGCCGCGCGTTGCCGTACTACAGCAACGAAGTGATCCTGATGCTGCACGCCACCACGGTCGCGTTCACCGCGACCGTGCCGGACATTCTCAAGATCGCGCGCGACGTGAACTCCGCGACGTATCAGTCGTTCAATGCGTTCGGTATCGCCGCCCTGCTCTATCTGTGCATTTCGTTCGCGCTCGTGTGGCTGTTCCGCCGCGCCGAGCGCCGCTGGCTCGCTTACCTGCGGCCGCAAGGCAAGTAACCCAAGGCACCGCGCCTCAGCCAGTCAGCACGCCCAAGGATTCTGATGAACACCAAGAAGCAAAAGCTCTTCGTCGACGAGCTTCACAAACAGTACGGCGATAACGAAGTTCTCAAGGGCGTGTCGCTCAAGGCCAACGCCGGCGACGTGATCAGCGTGATCGGCTCGTCCGGTTCGGGCAAGAGCACGATGCTTCGTTGCATCAACTTCCTCGAACAGCCGAACTCCGGACGCATCTTCGTGGACGGCGAAGAAGTCCGCACGCAGATCGGCAAGAATGGCGCGTTGCGCGTGTCGGACCCGAAACAGTTGCAGCGCGTGCGCACCCGCCTCTCGATGGTGTTCCAGCACTTCAACCTGTGGTCGCACATGAACGTGCTCGAGAACATCATCGAGGCACCCGTCAACGTGCTGGGCCTGAAGCGCAAGGAAGCCGAAGAGCGCGCGCGGGAATATCTGGAAAAGGTCGGACTCGCGCCGCGCCTCGAGAAACAGTACCCGTCGCATCTGTCGGGCGGCCAGCAGCAGCGCGTGGCGATCGCGCGCGCGCTGGCCATGCATCCCGATGTGATGCTGTTCGACGAACCGACCTCCGCGCTCGACCCCGAATTGGTAGGCGAAGTGCTCAAGGTCATGCAGACGCTCGCCGAAGAAGGCCGCACGATGATCGTCGTCACGCATGAAATGGCGTTCGCGCGCAACGTGTCGAATCACGTGATGTTCCTGCATCAAGGCCGCGTGGAAGAAGAAGGCCATCCCGACGAGGTGTTTAGGAACACGAAAAGCGAACGGCTCAAGCAGTTCCTTTCCGGCAGCCTCAAATAGACACTCACGAATAACCCGTTATTTGGGCTGTAGTCAAAGCAATATTACAAGGCGCTTACGAGCGCCTTTTTTGTTTCGGTCACCTGCGCATTCCGGCCATTTCGCCCGCGAAATCCGCGTCCCAGCCGCCTCCAGCGGCCGCCTTTCCGCCTTACTCTGCCGTATCCAAAGCGTCAATAGTGGCAATCCTTAACGTTGCTCGCGCCGAACCGTGATTCCCTTATCGGATAAGGGTTTTCGCGCTTTTCACGGACGCTGCAACGGGTCGTCGCGCACATTCTTATTGCAATTTGGAGACATCAATCGAGGCCGGTACTAATTTCTTCTCCCAGTGAAGGGTATTTTTGATAAATTAGTAACCAAAGTAGCAAAACAAAGTTCATTAAAAGTAGTTTTACTTCAAAGCACAGAGGAGAACCGGTCGGCGAGGGATCGGCATGACGACCAGATAGCCCCAAGGCTACACGTCACGGCAGGAGACCCAATCCACCCGCTAATCTCCCTGGTACCGATTTCTGTTCGGCGCAACTCGCGGCCGAGCACCATTCGCAGTACTGGGTTTCACTTTTTGACAGGGTATGGAGGAGAAGATGAAGAAAGCTTTGCTCGCCGCTGCGCTGATGACAGCCGGTGTTGTTGCGCACGCCCAAAGCAGCGTGACGCTGTACGGCCGCCTTGACGCCGGTATTGAGTACATGACGGGCGTTCCGCAAGGCGTGGGTGCAAATGGTCAGGCAACTGGCAGCACGAACCGCTGGCGCGCGGAAAGCGGCGACTGGGGTACCAGCCTGTGGGGCTTGAAGGGCGTTGAGGACATCGGTGGCGGCAACAAGGTCCTGTTCCAGTTGGAAGGCTCCTTCAATACCATGACGGGTGCAGGCCCTGGCGGCGGCGGTCTCTTCAATCGTTGGGCAACTGTCGGCCTGTCGAACGACCAGTACGGTACGTTCACGATGGGTCGCATGCTGTACATCTCGAACGGCGTGTGGGACTTCGACCCGTTCGGTCAATCGAACTGGTCGTCGGCATCGCTGGTGCGTGGCCGCAACTGGCCGCAATCGAGCAACAACTTCGCTTACCAGTCGCCGAAGATCGCGGGCTTTGACTTCTACGGTCAATACGCGCTGTCGAACGCAACGAGCTGGAACGGCAACGGCACGACCGCTCAAGGTCGCGAAGCTGGCGCACAAGTTACCTACACGAACTCGCTGTTCCAGGTTCGCGGTATTTACGACGAAATCCGCAATCCGGCTAACGGCGCTCTGTACGGCCCGAACCCGAGCGCGGTCAATACGGCCAACATCGGTAACGGCGTGTTCGCGGCATCGCGTGAATACTCGGCTCTCGTGAACGTGTTCCTGGGTCAGTTCAAGATTCAGGCTGCTTACCAGGCTGTCCGTTCGGCAGGTGCACAGAACGTTCTGCCGGGCCAGCCGACCACGCTCGATCACGAATGGGGCGGTGTGACGTGGCAAGCAACGCCGGCAGCGGCGCTGATCGCTGCGGTCTACCACGTGAACGGCAACAATGGCGCAGGCAACGCGACGATCTACACGGTCGGCGGCTCGTACAACCTGTCCAAGCGCACGCTGCTGGACCTCCAGGTTGCAACGACGCAAAACAGCAAGACGGCTAACTACGGCCTGAATGCCAACAACGCAGGTACGGCAACCAGCACGGACAATCCGCTGCCGGGTCATAGCCAGACTGGCGTGTACGCAGGTATTCAACACTCGTTCTAATCGAACGGTGCTCCCCGGAGGGACTTCCTCCGGGGTTGTAGTCAAGAATTCTTCAAGAGAATCTTTTTCACGCTGCTGCGAGAGGCGCGTATCGGTGCGATGTCCGCAAGGGTATCGCACCGTTTTTTATTTGAGCGGACGGTTTTGCCACGGCTTGAGCGCACCGCCACGGTGCATGCGTGGCTCACGTCACGCTTGTGAGCGCAGTGGGTAAATGCCGCCGCGCCCGGTCCTGCTTCAAGGCGACGAAGTCAGGCGGTTCAAACCGCTGCTTCGTTTTCTTCGCCGGTGCGAATACGGATCACGCGCTCCACGTCGGCGACGAAAATCTTGCCGTCGCCGATCTTGCCGGTGCGCGCCGCGCCGATGATCGCGTCGATCACCTGGTCGCACTGGTTATCCGCCACCACCACTTCGATTTTCACTTTCGGCAGAAAGTCGACCACGTACTCTGCACCACGATAGAGCTCGGTATGCCCTTTCTGCCGGCCGAAACCCTTGACCTCGGTCACGGTCAGCCCGGTGAGGCCGACTTCAGCGAGCGCCTCGCGCACTTCGTCGAGTTTGAACGGTTTGATGACTGCAGTGATGCGCTTCATGGCGGACCTCGTCTCGTGTCTTGAAGAGTGAAAGGGAAATGGATGATTTTTATTCTACGCCGCGCCGGATGCGTTGCGGCAATCCGGCGCGTGGTTCGGTTGAGTCCGCAGCGATCGGCCGAGGGTTCGGCGCGGCTCACTCCGCCGGTTCGGTGTAGCGCGACGTGATCGGATAACGCCAGTCGCGCCCGAACGCGCGATGCGTGACGCGAATGCCGATCGGCGCCTGGCGGCGCTTGTACTCGTTGATCTTGATGAGGCGCGTGACGCGTTTCACGTCGTCGACCGCGTAACCCGCCGCGATGATTTCGGCAAGCGAGCGGTCCTCTTCCATGTACATGCGCATGATCGCGTCGAGGACTTCGTACTCGGGCAAGCTGTCCTGATCGGTCTGGTTCTCGCGCAGTTCCGCCGAGGGAGCGCGCGTCAGGATCCGTTCGGGGATGATGTCCTGCTTGCTGAACGTGGTGGCCTGATTGCGGTAATGGCAAAGCCGGTAGACGAGCGTCTTGGCAATGTCCTTGATGACCGCGAAACCGCCGGCCATGTCGCCGTACAGCGTGCAGTAGCCCACCGCCATTTCGCTCTTGTTGCCGGTGGTGAGCACGATCGAGCCGAACTTGTTCGAGAGCGCCATCAGCAAGGTGCCGCGAATGCGCGCCTGAATGTTCTCTTCGGTGGCGTCTTCGGCGCGGCCGGCGAATTCTTCCGCAAGCGAGCTGCGGAACGCGTCGAACATCGGCGCGATCGCGATTTCGTCGTAGCGCACGCCGACGCGGCGCGCCATCTCGGCGGCGTCCGTCGTGGAAATGTCCGCGGTGTAGCGGGACGGCATCATCACCGCGCGCACGCGGTCCGCGCCGAGCGCGTCGCACGCAACAGCCAGCACCAGCGCCGAATCTACCCCGCCCGACAGGCCGATCAACGCGCCCGGGAAGCCGTTCTTATTGATGTAGTCGCGCACGCCCATGACGAGCGCCGCATACACCTGAGCCTCGATCGACTGATCCGGCGCGATCGCCGCGGGCAACGGCTTGCCGTTTTCGAATTCGACGATCGCGGTCGCTTCCTCGAACTGCGCCATCTTGGCGACCAGTTCACCCTGCGCGCCGAGCACGAACGAACCGCCGTCGAACACCAGTTCGTCCTGCGCGCCGACCATGTTCACGTAGACCATCGGCAGGCCGGTTTCGCGAATCCGCGCGCGCAGAATGTCGAAGCGCACCGCCTCCTTGTTCAGGTGGTACGGCGAGCCGTTCGGAATCAGCACCACCTGCGCGCCCGCCGCCTTCGCCATTTGCGCGGCCGACGCATGCCACGCGTCCTCGCAGATCACCACGCCGTACTTCACGCCGTCGAGTTCGAACACGAACGGCTGCGGGTCGGACGCGAAGTAGCGCTTCTCGTCGAACACCTCGGTATTGGGCAAATCCTGCTTGCGGTACGTGCCGCGCACTTCGCCATCCACGATCAGCGAGGCCGCGTTGAACGTGTCGACCGGCGGCACGCCGCGCTCGATCGGCGCGTTTGCATTACCATGGCCGTGCGCCGCGTTGTGCGTGACATCGCGCAGCGGATGGCCGACGATCACATGCAGGCCGGCGAACGGTTTCAGTTGCACAGCGAGGTCGGCCAGCGCGGCCGCGCTCGCGGCATAAAACGCGGGACGCAGCAGCAGGTCTTCGGGCGGATAGCCGGAGAGCGCGAGTTCAGGCGCGATCAGCAGCTTCGCACCACCGTTGTGCGCGGTGCGCGCGGCGGCGACAATCTTCTCGACGTTGCCGGCGAAGTCGCCGACGGTGACATTGATTTGGGCAAGAGCGATTCGGGTCTTCATGGCAGGATCGACAGGCAAGCCGACGTGGCTTGCGAGTACCGCGGCTGGTTAGCTCGACGGAATGGACAAATCGGATAAACGAACGGCGTAGCGCTCAATGCGCCGCGCCGTTCATTGGGAACAGTCACACAGATTGAACCAGGAACGCTTTGATTATCGCACGGGCATTCTGGCGTCGCCCTCCGAGGTGGACGCCGCCGAATGGAATGCCCTCCTCGCCCAGCAGTCGCAGCCCACGCCGTTTTTGCGGCACGAGTTCCTGAGCGCGCTGCATGCGACCCGCTGCGCGGTCGCCGATACCGGCTGGGCGCCGCAATTCGTCACGCTGACGGACCCGCGCACGGACAAGCTGGTGGCCGCCGCGCCGGTGTACCTGAAGGGCCACTCGTACGGCGAGTACACGCTTTTATGTATTATTGGCGGGGTGACTGACTGATTGATACATTAGCGGAGACGGCATGCCAAACGGACCGCGCACGCCAAGGCTGGCAGCTCACCATACCTGGTCAGGAAATGTGGCAACCATTTTCTGCATCAAAACGGTGCACGGAAAGTCTATCTACCCAACGGTGTCCTTGGACTTGGACGCTCTTGGCGTGGCGAGGGGCGGCCTGCTCGAAGAAGCTATTCGCTCTGCCCCCTGCCCCCTCAACAGTTCCTACGCGGGCCCACTTCAACAGGTTCTTAACGATGTCGCTGGTAGCTCTCAAGCAGTTTCGATTCTCAGCACACCCGTCAACAAGATTTCCCGGCCACAATTGCATGGCTTGCTTTTCGAGGCGTTTGAAAATGCAATTGAAAAATGGAACGGCGGATACAAATACAGCCGCTTCATGCGCGCGCGCCATATATTCACGTTAGTTAATGTAAAGCTGGCGACGGGAGAAAGCATCTCCGAGTCGGGCTTCAAGTCACGCTTCCCAAGGGATAATACTCCGACCAAACAACTCTTGAGCGAAGGTTACGATTCTAGCTTTGACCAGAAAGAACTAGCCGCACCAATTTCTGCGACCGATTTTGAAAATCTACCTGAGTTAAACCGGAAAGCATTGACACATCTGGAGTCACGGCTGAATCGCGTAACTTCAGCGTGCCATAAAGCATTGGATGATTTTTGTGATGTCCGCCAACGCATTTATGATTCGCAAGCCGCGCCTCCCCCCTCAGAGATTACTGAATTGAGGCTCACCCACTTTCGAAAAGGGCGCGGTCCAACGCGCAAGGTTTACGACAATCTTTCCGAGTCGTCTCGATTTTGGGTCGCAGCCAATCTTGTATTGCGCGATGAATTACATAAATCCTATTTCGACAAATCGCTCTCACTCGCTGGATTATCGGGACTGATGCCCGTGTGCCACACCTTGTCTAACAAGGTTCTATTTACAGCGCTTTTGAGCACCCATTATCTTCCTCGCTCAACCCTGATTGCTTGTTTGCTTTTGACAATGGCTCCTACGCCGTGGAATGCCTCAGTTGTCTTGTCGATGACATCCGACAATATAAAAATCAATAGCGATGGCACTTACACAATATCAGGAATGAAGACGCGTACTGCCCAACTGCAAGAAAGGACGCTCACCAGTCTAGAGGATGAAGAGTGGCAAGACATAGAAGCGGTAACCGATGCATGTGACATTAACGATGAATATGCGTGCAAGGCTCTGGGGTTGCTCTTGTGGCACGACCGAAACCTCAAGGATGCGAACGTCACGCGTTCGTCTGACTCCCTCTTTGTGACGCTGAATCTCGGGAAAGCATCAGCATATACGTTTGATATCATTGATTTGAGCACATCTCTTTCGCAATTCTGTCAACAATATGACATTCCCACGTTTATTCCGAGCAGTATACGGGACCAAGTTGCCAGCATTGAATATCTACGCTCGAACCGCGACGTCCACTACGTTTCTGCACTGCTTGGGCACGCCGATTTGCACACCACGCAGCGATATCTCAACTCTACAATTATAAAACTTTTAAATGCCGCAAATATGAAGCGGTTTATGGACCACCTTTCCGCATCTATTATTTTCGCTTGCGGAGGGATGGAGCGCGTAGTCGAATTGAACTTCGACCCGGCAAAGGTACGGGAGCAAATGCTATTTCCATCGAGCCCGACTTCTCCGGAGACAGGCGAATCGTTGGCCGACAAATGGCTCGACTCTGTTGGCGACATGGCAATCTGCATCACCGAAGTCGAAATTCAACATTGCGTACTACAGCATCGATTTTATAGTCGCTCCCTAAGAACACTAATTCAATTCAACCTTGACCGCTTCTGTCACTTCCACCTTCCAAGAGTTATATTTTGTCAGGCGCTTTACAAACTTATTTCCGCCAGTCCGTATTGCGACGTTTTACGAGATTATGAGGAGACGCTAAATGCCGCTTAAGCGTGCGACACCTGATTTCACTATTAGGTCAACCGACTCAGTGCCTGAGCAAACCGGCAGGTTGAATCCTACTGATGGCCGCCCCTCGGCAGCGCAGCGGCCAGAGAAAGAGTGGCCTCAACCTCATGGCCGCTACCTAAGCGAATGGCGGGACGACATCGTTCGGGTCAATGTCTCCCATCAGAGGGCGGCACCGGAGGCAGTATCTTATGACCTGACGAATATTGTGGTCGCGGTGAACGGTGGATTAAGCCCTTTCACAACACATCGTCGGCTTGGGGATTTCCCTGAGTTCGTCGACACCTTGAAAATCCTGATAAACCTGACCTGCAAGAGGCATCATCGCGGCAACGTCGAGCCCGCGATTACTGCCGCCATCGCCACGGCGGTCCGCCTCTTCATCTGGATGCACCGGAAAGGAGCACCTGCTCTACGGGCGCTCACAAGCGAGGACGTAAATGCGCTGGTCGTCGACGTCGCGGAGAAGGGTTGGTGGTCAATACTCGAATACGACGAAGCCTTGAAGGTCCTGTTGGAGCGCGCCAGTGAGGACCTTGAGTTGCGAGAAAGCCTTCGCTCAGCGAGCTCCGCCAAGCACCACCGAGAAGGAAACTTCAAGCGCGACATTTTTGCGACGGAGCTCGGCTTGCCATATGCGCCGCATCTCACGCCCACTTGGTTCGCACGGGACTTTGGTCGTCTTGTCGGAATACCGGAGGACCAAATCAAACCACGCGCGGGCGGACTTCTGAAAAACAAGAAGACGACCATGCATACGCTGAATTTACTGGCTGAGATGCCGGCAGGCTTCGACGGGTTATCGCGCTACCCGTTCGCAAATGTATCCCGAAGTCAGCGGTCGCTTAACATCACTTCAGCCTCAAATCGCGACGGCAGGACGGAGAACCTCGACTTGGACGTCGCCGTAACGATTTTCAGAAACTCCATAAAGTGGGTCTACGATTATTTTCCCGGAATCATTGAGTTGGTCGCAGCCGCTAGAGACGAGCTCGAGAAAAATGTCAGCAAGGAGCCTTGGACGACGCTGCGACGCCTCCGTCTGCGCCTACGGAAGGAGTACCCTGGGATCAAAGCGAAGTTCCATCTTCCGTTCCCGACGATTGATGCTTCTGAGGGCGAGTTTTCGTTGGCGCGCATGATTGATTACTTATTCGTTGCCGCGACATCCTTGATTGCGTCGAATCATGGTCGCCGGCGAAATGAAGTGAACGGATTTGAGAAGCCTTATGGCTTGTACTTTGGATGTGTCGAGCAAGTGGCTGCCGAGCCTGAGCTCCGGCGCATAGATTTTTACATCGAAAAATCGCTGAAAGACTATGCGACCTTCTGGTGCAACAAGTTGGTCGCCGACGTTGTCGAACGACTGGAGCAACTCCAGCAATACTTCCGGCCACTGAACACTAATCCTATTGACATCGAGAGGGACCACGAAGCTGGCCGGAATATCAAACTTTTTTCACGACGGACTTTCAGCCAACACGGGTTCTCCGCCGCAGCCACCGAGTTCGACTGGGAAAGCCACGCCCGTCAATTTTTCGCTCTTTGCGGCATGTCGACGCTAGATTTCTCTGGGAGGGCACATCCCTTCCGGAGAATTTTCTGCCTTTTGTTTGTTAATCGTTACGACCATCCGGAGCTAATTGCGCTCAGCGAACATCTCGGGCACGTCGACATCGACCAAACACAGGTCTACATCACCGACCCACCGGCTCGTCGGCTGGAGCGGCGCATCGCAATGCTGATTGGAAAAGCCCGAGACGAGATGAAGGATTTCTATCAGATGTTGCAGGACGTTCGCTCCGAAGCTTTCGAGCAAAAGATTCTGGACCTTTTGTCCGGAAAATTGATAGGCGGTGGGCTCCCCAGACTTATTTTGAAATTCATCAAGCGGATGTCGGCATCGGCAACCTTTCGCAAGATGAGCCTTGAAGACCAAGCTCGACTCACGCGCGAGAGGATGGAAGCTCACGCATACAGGTACCAGGAAAGCCGTAACGGTGGTTGTTCAGCAGGCAATGCGCGACACACCCGAAAGGCGGCCAAGTGCGCTGCAGACGGGCAAATCCACCATGAGCGTGCAAACCCGGAGACATGCCATGGTTGCATCCACTCCTTGACAACCGAGAACTATATTACCCTGATGGAGCAAGATGCCGCTGAACTGCGTGCAGCGTCCGAAAACCCGAGGACCCCCCCGAGTCTACGGCTTCGCTGGGCTAAAGATGCAGAGAGGTTGTTCGAAATCGCTAGGCAAGAACGCCAGCTTGGTGAAAAGAGCCGTGCGTTAATGCTATCCGTCGTCCAAGGGTTCACGAAGGTCTATCCAATTGCGGAGGTAAGCCATGCGTCATCCCAATGAGTTCGTACGCACTGCGGCACTTAACAACATCCGCGCCAAAATCAATTTACTCAGAAAGTGGGAAGTGGCCGGTCTTCCTCCGCTCCCCAGGAATTCAGGAAACGTCGCCGTAGACGAATTGAACAATCCGATGCTCGACTACCTCACCGCCAGCGTCGAGGCCTTTTGCGCCTGGACGGGTACGACAACTGTCGTGCAACTCTAGACGGCCTCCTGAGCTCGAGCTTCTATGCCCGCTAAGCCGTGCCTTACTGTTTTCGCTTTCCAACCGGTACATGTTAAGGCGGGTGGAATTTCAGACTACTGCTATGTGTCGGAAATTTCCGGCGGAC
This sequence comes from Paraburkholderia aromaticivorans, assembly GCF_002278075.1. NCBI lineage: Bacteria > Pseudomonadati > Pseudomonadota > Betaproteobacteria > Burkholderiales > Burkholderiaceae > Paraburkholderia > Paraburkholderia aromaticivorans. Next base: position 13,436 of record NZ_CP022989.1, read on the forward strand.
TCCCTTAGGAACAACGCGCGGGGGAAGAACAACGGCCTTGCCCGCGGGCATTGAAAAGTCTTGGAAACGCGTGGATGCAGGTTCTGCGGCGAGAGTAACTGCCCTTTGAGCCACATCTCCCAAAGGAGTTCGAACTGTGACTGAACATATTTCAGAGAGATACGTTGCCGAGGTCAGGAAGAAAATCGCCGACAAGGTGGAACTGCTAAGAAAGTGGAAGGCACACGGAGTCCCGCCGTTAATTGACGACGCCGGAAAGCAACTCACGGATGAGAACAACAAGCCCCTCTACGACTATTTCCCCGACGACAAGCGAGCATTCTGTGCGTGGACGGCAAAAGACAACTGCAGCGCTACGATTGCGAAGTATCCCGAAATCCTGGAATTCGCCACTCTCAGCCGTTCGACGCTAGGCAAAAAGTATCATGCCAAGAGTCTGGAAGATGTAGAGACTCAAATTGAGGGTGTAATCAAGAAGGTTGCGGCTCAAGCATCCAAGGACAATCTCAAACCAGAGCTGCAGTCGATGCGCAAGGAGCTTGACTACTGGAAACAGATAGCCATAGAGGCCAACAACGACCTGGTCCACCAAAGGCGACTGGCCGCTCGAGCGCAAACCGAGTGGCGTAGGTCTGAGCTGGCGCGAGAACATAACAACAACCTCCTGAATGACCAGATAGCACGACTGACCACCGCCAACGCCGAGCTGACTGCGCAGCTCGCGAAAATTCGGCCACTGAGTTCAAAAGGCAAGAAATGAAATTATCGAAATCATTCGACCGCCATGGCCGTGCAGTGGAGAATGCCGGCCGACTGGCTGAGTGGTGTGCCCAAACCGCCTTAGAGCACGTCCCTCTCAACCAGTTTGGCGAATCGTCCAAAGAGTCGATTTGCAAGATGCTCGGAATCTCACGGTCGACCGCGCGTAGCAATCCGACAATGAAGGCAATTTTTGGCCAGCTGGACGCCGAAATTGCGAAAATGCATGCGCGAAACGTAGGGAAGCGAGCGCCAGAGGGCAACTCGAAAAGCGGTCTAACGTCTCAAGAGATAAACGAAGCACTAGCTGAGTTACAGACGGATAACAGCCTGCTGAGGAGAAAGTTAAACGCATTGATGTATCTCGAAGATACTGGACTGGACGTCCGGCTGTGAACACGCCTGGTCCAACTCGCCTGCACCGGGGCGAAATACTGAAAGTGCTTTCGCGAACAGGAGGTGGCGCGATTTTCGTCCTGACGGTCTCGCCTGTTCGGCAGATTCGCGTCGTTGTCCCGTACAACCTGCTTCCCCTCGAGCCGCAGGCCGGCGACATCTGGAGGGTCGAGGGACGCTTCAGGTATAGCGCGACACATGGCTCGCAACTGCACGCGACCGAGGCATACATCGATATGCCGCGAGGCGCCGAGATAGCCAGCTTCCTTGGCCGTAACCTTTACTTTGCCGAAGTTGACCTTCGCACAAGCAAGTCAGCATACAAACGGCTGGGCGACGGATTGAGACTTATGCTTGACGCAGCCGACTATGTTGGCATCGCCGGGGCTTTGCGATTGGAACTTCGAGATGCCGTCGCATTCTGTGAACGTTGGCTCGATTTTTGGGCGGAGATACGCCTCCGAAAAGTGCTCGTTCAGGCATCTTTTTCCGTCAGTTCGGCGCCGCTCCTGTTCAAATTCTGGGGACGAACTGCGGCCAATCTCCTCACAGACAATCCATACCGATACCTCGCGTTCTCAACTTGGAGACAGGTCGATTCTGCGGCCCTTCGGGTATTCAACATAGATGCAGAATCGTCGAAGCGACTAATCGGCGCCGTCGAAGCCACCCTTTATGCAGCATCAAGCTTTGGCGACACTGCGCTTGCTGACGCATCGTTGCGACGGCTGCTAAGCATCCGACTTGGTTCGACGCCGCTGGTCAGTAGAGCCATTTCACTTGCGATTGAGCATGGAAAACTAATCACGCTCAAGCGGCCAGTCGGCGAATGTGTCTATCAGACAACAGGGCTCTACAATATTGAATCAGCACTGAGAAACCGGCTGTCGATTGATAGCCAACCCGGTACTTCAGAGTCGCAACGCTCAAGCGGAAAACACTTCCCTCAAGGTACCCTGAGCATCAGCCTGATGTTCGCTGAGGGATGGTCGCCCGTCGGGGTCGTCTCGCACCTTGCTTCCATGGAAGAGCAATCGCTTCACGTCGTACCGGACCAGTCCATCGTGAGCGGTTTGAGGGCTTCGGGTGCACGGACACGAATCACAACTATTACCGCACTCTTCACCGACGGTCTTGGACGCTCGGTACCCAAAATCATCTATGTCTACGGCACTGAAGGATTCAATGTCTTGCTGTTCTCGAAATTGTTACACCGCCTGCCGGCGTCAACAGACGTACGTCTGGTGGTCCGGTCAAAATACCAGCTTGCCGTCGGCCCTGGACCTGTTCTTCAATGGCTCATGAGTCTCACAACGATTCAGTCGAGGACGCTGATGTCGACGAGAAGGCGGCCGCGGACTGGCATCGCGAGCTTGCTGCACGACATTGACGTCGGCCGCGCTACTTTGCCCTCCAGCAACGGGTACGGCGGAGCGTTCCGACTGGTCCCGACCTCCGGTTGGAGAGAGACCTTGGCCGCAACAGTTTCGGAATTCTATGCGGCTGCGTCGGCTCAAAGTGTCTTGGTAATACTACCGTTGCCAGAACAGTGCCACCAGTTCAATACGTTAATTCATCAGGAGTCGATACTCTACAAACGCGAAACGGGGCAGTCTGCGTCGACCGTCAAACTCCGGGGTGCGCAGTTCGCGACGACTGGGGAGCCGATTGTCTGCCACAAGCAGGTATGGGAGCTCGGTTTGATACCGGGTGCTTTGGGAACGTTGCTCGAGGTACTTGACGACGCCCGATATGAAGTTCGCAATGGCCATCCGGTGCGCATCCTTGCCATCGCCAGGTTCACCATAGTCGGTGAGGTGACACTGACTGCGGAAAATCTGTCACATATTTCGCTTGCGCATGCGCTACCGGTTCAGCGTTGTCAGTTTGCTTCGTCCGAGCATGTCATTCTTCCGTTGACATCGTCCCCTGTTGTAGACCGTCTGTGGGTTCATAAAGCTGTATCGTGTGCCAGCGAAGCTGTAGCATTGATTGGCGATGAATCCATTTTCGCCCGCGCCGTAAGTTGGACTAGAGCACGCCGGCCTCGGCGTTTTGGAGCATTGCAGACGCCCGAAAGCAGCATGGTCCAGGAGCATCACCTATGAGTACTCGGCGGTTTCGCGTTCCAGCCGTTACCCTGATTTGGGTTGGCAACTCAGAGCTCGAGCGTGTCCCTGTATTCCGAGACCAAAAACTTGCGCTCATTGAGCCTTTGGTCGACTTCTGTGATTTCAAGCTCGCGAGCTACCGCCGGAATGGAATCAACAGGAAGGGGTATGCGTCATATGTTGAGAGCTTGACTTATTCAATGCTGAGTTATGCGGAGTATCTTGCCGAGAAGAAGATAGATTGGAAAAACGAACAATCCAGATTCAATCTGGATATCTTGCTAAAGCCAGTCAGAACACTTGAGCAATTCGACAAACCCGTTGCGCATTGGCTCGATGCCAACGACACGCTTCTGCAGAACTACGGCGAATGGGCGCTCCAGCGCATTCGAGACAACCCGCGCAGCCGCCATTCTATGCGCAAAGCCATGGCCACGGCCAACAGGAAACTGGAATGGGTTTATGAATTTTACTGCTGGGCCCAGATGGACGCGAAGTACGCATCAAATCTGATGTCGTGGGATGACGACAAATGCAACATCAGGTCCTCACTTCCATCGCTACGAGTTGCTCAGACCGATGCAAACGTAAAGGCGTCAGCCAAGTACCCTGTGAGATTCGAACACACTGGTGAGCGCTCAAGAACAAAAGAGGGCCAGCACTGGGCAACACCCGATGAAATCCGTCAACTCGCACACCACTTTCGCGAAAATTTCGATAGTGTACTGGCTGAGCGAAACGTGCTCCTTCTGCATCTGGGCGAGCATGTAGGATGGCGGTGCGAATCGGCCAACTCCCTTACGGTGGACCTGTTCTCGGACGAGGCAATCGAGAGTCAGTTCAAAGCCGGAAAAGACCACTTCCTCGTCATCCCCCCAAAGCAAAAAAACTACCATCAATTTTCGTTTCCCGTGCCGTGGGAGCTTGCGTATCGCATTCAGGCCTACATCAAGGATTCGAACACCGGACGCGCAGCTATTCTGAACGCTGCCAAGGGCTCTGAGAAAAACACCGGTGGGCGCATATTCCTTTCCCGCAGAGGCACGTCCTTGACGGACCGCTCTCTTTCACAGCTATTTGGTAAGGCGTTCCGCGCTATTGGGGCACCGAAGGGCGCTGGGTATCACGCCTTGAGACGAGGCATGCTGGATGATTTTGCGGACCGCGCGCTCGAAGCACGGCATCTGGCAGGTGCGTCGGTCGCCAAGGACGATGTGCTTCAAGACATTATGGACGTCTCGGGCCACGTCTCAGGAAACTCGTATCAAGCCTATGTCCGCTCTAGCCGACGGCGGAAGAAACTGTCAATCGTCGAGAAGCAGCAAGCGGAAATCTGCGCCCGCGAGGCAGAGAAGGAGCAAAGTCTTATGGAAGCCGCAGTCCTCAGAGACGTAATTCGACGCCGTGGTCCAGTACCGAAAAAAGTTGCCTCTTGAAAATCTCGCGCCCTTCAACCCTTTCGCTTGAACGGCGTATGTGCCTCAAGCTCATCAATGTGCTCGTCCATCGCCGCGGTCTCCCGGTCCAGGAACTCGCTGATGGCATGAGCAAACCTGCGGTCAGCAATCCAGTGCGCTGACCACGTCGGCGTTGGCATCAGCCCTCGCGACATCTTGTGCACACCTTGGGCTCCGCCCTCGAAACTGTGAAGTCCGTTAGCGATGCAGTACTCGATACCCTGCATGTAACAGGTTTCAAAGTGAAGACCCGAGACGAATTCTTTGGTGCCCCAGTAGCGGCCGTACATCGTATAGCCCTGAACGACATTCAGGGCCACCGCCAGCCTCTTTCCATCTGCCTCAGCGATGACCAGCATCAGCGCGTCAGGCATCGTCCGGTGGACCAAGCCAAAAAACTTGCGATTCAGGTATGGCGGGTTCCAGTGTTCCCGGTACGTGTTCTCGTAGCATTCGTAGAAGAAATCTAGGTCGTCCTCGCTAATCTCCTGCCCACGTAGCCATCGGAAGGTCACACCGGCGTCGTGAACCTTTCTCCGGTCTTGCTTGACCTTCTTTCGCTTGTCATGCGACATCTTCGAGAGAAATTCGTCGAAGGTCTTGTATCCAAAATTTTCCCAGTGGAACTGGACGCCTTCTCGCAGCATGAAGCCGGCATCGGTCAAGGCTTCGAGGTCGTTTTCGTGTGAGAACAGGACGTGGATGGACGACACGTCGAGTTGCTTCGCGAACTCGATGGCGCCCCGTGCGAGCATGACCCTATCGGCATGCGTTGGTGCCAGCAGCCTCGGACCCGTTACTGGCGTGAAAGGGACTGCTGAGAGGAGCTTCGGGTAGTACTGGATGCCATGCCGGGCGAAGGCGTCCGCCCAAGCGTGGTCGAACACGTACTCGCCGCGGCTATGCGATTTCAGGTAGAGGGGCATGGCACCGGCGAGTTCACCCCCGCGCCACATCAGCAGGTAGGTGGGCTGCCACCCTGTCGACTTGGATGCGCACTTCGTACTGTGCATTGCCGACAGGTATTCATGCGTGACGAAAGGATTCCCGGCGGCTAGCGCGTTCCAATCCTCTGCTCGCACATCCGAAAGCGAATCAATAACCAGAATTTCGACTTTGCTGCTCACCCAGCCTCCCGACAACCTTTCTATGGCGGCATAACACCGCAAAGCAAGGATTGTCGCCGATTCAGAAGAAGTCGTCAGGCGCCTAGGTATGCCCCGCGGTCCTTCACTCGTCCTCAAGTTGAGCGCGCAGTGCGCCGTGGTGAGCAAACAGGGCTTCCGCTCGGTTCATTTCTTCATGAACGCGGGTGAAGGGCGACGTAATCTCTGCTGGCGCCCGTTCGCTATCGGCCACTGCTTTGACGCCCGGAATCTCGAAGCAACTGGCCGGAGGGCTCCCCACCAGACATCTCCTGAAATTGACATAGGACGCTGTTGTCCCGGCGCTGCTGTGCCCGAGAAGCTTTGCAGACACCGCCCGCGGCAATATCTGTCTTTCGCTCTCGCGCTGGCCGCTCAACATGGCCTGTAGGATAAGTTGGACCTGTAGCCGCCTGAACTCATTTGGGGGTCAGTTTCTTGTCCGTTCCGTCTCGTGCGCCGTTGCGGCGGTCAGCGACACTCATGATGACAATCTCCTTTCACTTAGAAAGCCGAGTGAGACGGCGTCTCCAGAGCGCAGTCACGAGAAGCATAGGCGGCAAAGGAGAACCTTTCCATGAGTAATGGAACTGAACCCCACATCGAGCGCCTTCTCTGCGCACAGGAATCTGGAAAATCGTCCGCGTCATCGGAACGTCTCCAGCGGCTTTACTATCGCTCCTTCTTTAACAATCGCCCGTAATTCGCAAGTCGCTGATAAGGCACCGTAAAATAGGTCTCATTCCGGCAACGCGGGGCCGCTCGGGGGCGATGGTTCAGAAGGCTCAAGTACAGTGGAAGTATCACGCGTGCCGTTTGAGCGCCCGAGCGAACCCTGTTCAGAAAAGCGGGGCGTCTGGCCCACGGCCCGGCGCGGTCAGATGCTCGAATAGCCGCCCGGTGTATCCCTATGCAAATTGTTCGAGCCTAGAACTGCGAACCGCTATATGAACGAAACATCGATTGTCAAACGTGGCCCGCAAAGCGACGAAAGCGGCAGGCCGAGTCTTGTCGCTAAATGGCCAGCACGCGACCAACACTCGCACCGAGACTATGCCTGGCGTCTGTATCGAGTTCACGATGAGCAGCGAAACATTCAACATGTGCTTGCAGTTGGCACCCAGGAATCCCGAGCGCTAGGCCGAGAACGCATTGACCTTAAAGCCTGCCTCCTCGATACCGACCGTTTCGGCGACTGGAGGGAGAGCGAAGAAGTATGTTCGATGTCAGCGTGCAGGTCATTTGGAATCAAGCTAACCAACGGTTTCGTAGTGGTTGAACAAGAGGCCCTGCGAAGTCTGAACGTCGGCAGTCTCTGCTTCAACGAGATTGTTAAGTGGGCCCAGCGAGCGGGCCCTGATGAGACAGTATTGCCCATCAACTTGCTGGCACACCACGTTGGCACCTACAGGAAGGAGAACGTGGAAAGACGATATCGCTTCTATCGCCGGTTCGGCCTTGATTTCAACCTGACTGGCCAGGATGGAAACCCGTTGGCGAGTGGCGAATCAAAACCCATGCTTGTTCGCGAACTCATCTGCCATCCTGCGTTGAAATTCCCTAACATCGTTGAACTCGACCTCGTCCCAATCCTCCAGCAGCTGTCGATGAAGAACGTCGAACTCGATGATGACGTGCACCGACTAAAGGGTGCGGTCTCGCGAATGGTCAAAGAACGTCAGCGGATTCGGGACGTCATCACTCATGCTGCCATTATGGCCAGATGGCCAGTCGCGTTCCTCGCCTTTTCAGCCGGCGCAGTCCTTTTCCGCCCGGGCCACTTCGGATTCCATTTTTAGCTAGCAATCGTCGTTCGCCAGAATGTCGAAGTCGTTGTTTAGCAGCCGGGCGACTATCCCGGAATGAAGACTGGTGCCCATTGGGTGTACGAGAACTCTCTACAAGACGTATTTAGACCGTGCTATCGATGCCAGTCGGCAGCGTGCCTCGGGCATCGTCGCGACTTGGCGTGACGGAATGAGCGCCTTGAAAGCGTTACGAATGCGAGGCTGATTTCCAAGTTCTAGAAGGGAATCGCGTCATCGGGAAAGATGTTTGGAAGCTTCGGTTCTGGGCGTCCTTTCGCAATCCAGTTTGCGACCCAGAGGTCGGTCGGGGTCATTGCTGGGTGCTTGAGTATGGTCGGGATGAATTTGTTGCGTTCGTCCCCCGAAAGCACTGATAGCGCGTGCAGATAAGAACGACGGTCCCATGACGCATGTGACAGGACTTTTCCCTTCGCACTTTTCGCCCATGCCAGATTCTTCGTTGTGATAGCAGCGGTCGCCTGTGCGACGACACTTCCCTTCTTCTTCAAGAACTGCTGAATCGTCCTGTCTCTGAGTAACACGGCTCGACTACTGAAGAGCCACTCCATCCAGGTTTTCACGCATTGCCTGTCATAGCGACCATGCGCACAACCTTCGACAAATAGTGGTAGCAGCTCTAACAACTGGTAGTCTGACAGCCGCGCGAGATAGAGAACAACATCATTTGCCGCAGGCGAAAAAAATTCAATCTCCTGAAGCAGCAGTTCGGCAATATCGGAAATGCGCTTCGCTTTTGCGCGGCGAATAATTGCACGGATTACCGCCAAATCCACCATTCCGAACTTGCGTACTCGACTAAGCGCGTCTAGCAGCACCTCACCAGGGTCACGTGATTCCTCGCTTTGCTCGACTTCGTCATCCTCGCCGTCGTCGTCCTCAACATGGGCCGAATAAGGATTGGCAACTTCAATGTCGTTCAGAATTTCAAGCTTCTCTAACTGATATTGATTCTTCAGTTCGTCATGTAAGAATTCTGACGTCTTCTTGACGCTCGTTTTGTCACCAACAACGTTTAGCCGATGGTTCTCGTGAAGATATATGACGAGGTCTTCAAGGCAGCGGTCGAGTTCCTCGCGAGAGTTCGCGAAGATGCGAATGTCGTCTACATAACGCACATGGTCCAGACCCATGTTCTGGATGTGCTGGTCAACATCAATCATTACTGCCTCCGCCAACACAACTGAAGGTGCAGGTCCGATAGGTATTCCCTGCGATGCCTTGTTGTTCAAGCGGGTGATGAACTGCTCGATTTGCAAGCCGGCGTTCTTGTCACCAGTCGCGGACTCGATGGCGTTCCCGACCCGATGAAGGTAAATCTGATTGTAGAAATCAGAGATATCTGTCGACAAGACGTATCGGAACTCCTCTGAAAGATACTCACAGCGAGCCCGATATATGTTAAACCCTGACCCATCACCAAAAAAACTCGAGTCATCGACGCTCATTCTGTATGAGCAAGCGACTTCTGGGCCCATCCGCGCTTCTGCAATCTGTTCGGCAACGCTGTGGGTCAGGGCCACATAGACAATCGCATCCAGAGGTTCCAATTGATGGACAACCCGATAGCCGCCTCGCGCTTTCGGCCATGCGATTGACTTCGGCGGTCCGACAAACAATTCAGCCGGCCTCACTTTCTGCAGGTGTTCCTTGACCTCATCCCAGTAGTACCAGAGCGCGCGATATTCAAAAGGCTTCGGATAGAAATCCGTGTCGTAAAACGCGGTGATGTGCGCACGTGCAAAATCAAGCGAGTCGTCGGTTAGCATAGAGTGAATTTTGACAGATTTTGTACTTGTAAGAAGCTCGACGTGTTGCGGTCTATCGGTATGACGCGAAAGCGATGAACGGCTATCATGCTTCAAGCGCCCCCAATCACGCCGAAGGGTACGCCATACGTCTCGAGCAGAAAGTTTTCGGTCACACTCAGCAAAGAAAGTTGCTCAGGGCTCACTTTTGCGCGGGACAGGCCAGGTTGCACAATGAACACGCGGAGCCTTAAGGCCGCCGTTCGACTCTGGTTTCTTATGGCGACGAGCATGTCACGGTCACTGGTCTGGTACCTCGACAGAGCAACTCCCTTGCGCACCTTCGGGTCCCGCCGCAACAGGTGAACGAAAAGTTCAGTGTGTCGAAGTTGGTTCTGTAGCCAGCTGATGCTCTTTTGCGCTTGACCGCAGACCTCGTACAAGTCGCCGACTCGACCGCCAGCAACGCTATCTTGCGAGTATTTGAGGTGATAGAAGTCGACGGCGATGGTTGTACGCGCATCCTCTTCCGTCACCTTAATGCCAACTACGTCAGCGGACTCTCCCGAGCCGTCATCGTCGTAGATGAGGTCGTATCTGTTCGCAGCCTTCAGGTCCTCGATTACTTTGTACTGGATGGAATCCTTCTCCCTAGTTGCGCCCTGCGCTTCCTTCTTGATGTCGACCTTTGACCAGTCCCAAATCTCAATCCGCGAAGCGTCGAACGGCGCATACGTGTCCGGCAACGTTACGAGTAGGTTACCTTCCAGATAAGAACCGTCAGCGAAGAAAATCTGGGGCGGGTTCTCATCGAAGAACTCAGCAAGAGTCCAAGCTTTCATCCGCCGGCGCAGTATCCCCGGCTCTCCTTCCTGCACGAAGCGATAGGTAGACACCGAATCGTCCGCGACTGGGATGATTTCCAGACGCAAGATGATTTCCATCGACTCGCTCGCGATTCGGAACCTCAATTCTCCGGTTTCGGAGGGCTCGACCAGCTTAAGTTCGAGGTCCCAAAAATCACTTTTGACGCCATGTTCACCGAGCTTAACGGAGAACACGCTCTCTTGGTCCTGGTAAATGCTATCAGGCCATTCGATTGCAATCGGCATAACGGCTGGACGCTGCTTGACCAGCTTCGGGATAAGTGTCCCGTTGAGGACATCTTCCGGATTGATGTCCTTGTCGATGACCTTCTTGCCAACGTGCCTGCACCACCGAGCGAAGGATTCGAGACGAAGACGTTGAAACGACCAAACGCGACCGCGCTTGGTCGCACCAATGGTCGCTGTGCCCCCCTGTTCGAAGCCGATTCCTGAAATGACAGCGCGACGCGCAGTTCTCTTCGACTTCTCCGAAAGCTGCGATGCGACGTCAGCACCCATACGCGAGATGTATCGTATCTTTCGACCGAACTGCTCGTTCATGCCCAAGTTTGTGAGCAGAAGGCGCTTCACGCCGTGAAAGCAGCGATACAACTCGGGGTCGCGAATCAACTCGACGTCTTCTCCGCAAAGCGCCTTGGCTAGGGTCCGATACTCGCCGCTCTTCGATGAGCCGTGGATGTAGAGTAGCTCACGCTCTTTGTCCCATATGGCAACCAGCAGCTCCCACTGCCAATCCTGAACCGCTTCAATGTCTGTCCACGAAACGCCTTTGCTGCTTCCAACGACAACCACCAGCATGTTCTCGGACTCGTTGACGGTATGGCGCACCTTGTCGGACGCTTTGACGCCCTGGATACCTTTGCGGAAGTCCTTCGGCTTCCAGACGCTGCAACGCGTACGGTACACAACCATGCTTGTAGCGGGGCGAATCTCCTGAATCGGAATCTCCCCCGAGAACGGCTCGAATCCTTCGAGAAATTTGCGTGAATCAATCTGGTTGTCTATCTGAGAATCGCTCAGGTCCGGAAGAAGCTCGTTCCAGTCTGGGTCTTGGCTGTAGAGCTTCTCCAGGTCCCCCTTCACGCCCGGGTCCGCAATGTTGGCGATAAACGTTGCATCGCCCAAATCCGCTCTCGCTCGAGTGAATCGTCCTGCAAGCTGAAGCGTCACAGGCAAGCTCTTTCTGGTATCGTGAAATGCTGCAATCTTGAGTTCAGGCATGTCAAAGCCTTCGCCAAGCATATCGCAGCACACGACTATCCGTGACGCTCTCGACGCAAGCTTCGCGAGGGCCTCCCGTCGCTCTGAGGCCGTGAGCCGACTATGGAGCAGAACGGGGCTGTAGCGACCGATTTCTTCGTAAATCTTGAAGACCTGCTCCGCTCGCGATATGTCATATGCCCGGGCCATTGCGACATGAAGGCCGGTCGCGTCGGCGTCCAGCTCGCTGATAGTGGCTTCGGCGATTGCTCTGTCGGCCTTCCGCGGGTCGAACTCGAAGACCGACCGGAAGGTAATCGGACGGAAGTATCCATCTCGCTGCGCTTGCCGCAACGGATAGCGATAGATGATTCTGCCATCTATCTGCTTGTCGTCATCTCTGAACGGAGTCGCCGTGAACTGTAGGACGCGCCGCTTTTCGAACTGAGCTTTGAACTGCTTCCATGTTCGGGCCTCTGCGTGATGCGCCTCGTCGATGAACAGATGCGAACACAGCTCGGCGACGTGGGCTTGGCATTCCAGCGTCATCTTGGCTGCAATGTGACTGGTGGTGACAACGACGTTGCACGCGGAGAAGAAAGCTGCCAGACCTTCAACAGTTGGGATGCTGTGTTCAAGGAGCCCGACGACCGGGAATTGCGCACTCTCGGCGAGGATGTTGCTCCGGTGCGCCTTGAGCAGCCCGAGGGTCAAGAATTTCTCAGCTATCTGCGTACGCAGTGCTTCTGTCGGGACCACAACAACGACCCGCTCGCATGGGGTCGATGTCAGAACGCCCAGCATGGTCTCTGTCTTCCCCGTACCCGTGGGCAGCACCACCGACGCGACTTCGTTGCTGGTCGACCAATGGGCGTGTATCGCGTGCAAGGCACCAGCTTGCGGAGGACGCAGGCCTACTACATCGGCAGCCCTATCTTCGAGAACGTATCTGAATGCGCCTCGCCACGATGCAATGGCGCTTTTCGCGCTCGCATCGAGACTTGCGTTTGGAGCCGCCGGTTGGGAAGAATGCTGCAGCCACGTCCCCGTCACCGCGTCTAGAGTTCCATCATCGCCTAATGTTGCCGAACACTTAAGAACAGCCGCGTCATTCAAAGCAGTCAAGTCGCGCGGGGCGTCCCGTAGTACCAAAACACGAAACGGAAGTGCCTCGGCAGAAACCTCATAGCCCACGGCGCCTTCAACGGCGAACCGGACAATATTTGCCTCGATTTCGAATTCAGGACTAGCTACCTGGCGAATCGAATTTTTTTCGACCTTCTTGTTGATTGTATAAACCCGTGGAAGCCGCACTCTCATTTCAGAAGCCTTTGTTTTGATAGTTATAGCAATCGCGGCGCGGAGCCGACATGCATCGGCCCGGGCGTCGCCCGCTGGAGCTGGTCCGTTCAGTAGGCGTACTACTGGCGCATGCCAACCGACATCACCGTCGAATGATTCAGCAGTTAGTCGATTGCCGACCACATAGCCGGCGTGGCACCGTCGCTTCGCTCGGCGCAAATCGTTAGCACGTTCATCGCCACAAATCCGCCATACGCTGCTTTGTTGCCGGTCGGCGCGAACTCTACTTTGCGGCTGAATATGAGCTTGACGCCGCAAGCACGCGCATCCTCCAACAGGTCTCGGCCAGCTTCTTCAGAAGCTCATCTCAATTTGGTGCGTCTGCGTAACGGCGTGCGAACCCAGACCCGACAAATAAGATTTGGCTGACAACCCGCGAGTTGCAACACGTTCGCAATGTCCGCTCTAACCTCTTGCCGATACTGCGCGTAATCCATCGGCATGTTTTTCTCTCAAACTACAGCAGGGCCCACGCGTGCTTTTTTCATTGTTGAAAGCATCCTTGTTCCGCTTCCGCTGGCGCAAGCTTTTACCTTTCTCTTTCTTTCGTCGCCATCCAATGACATCTGTCACAGACCGCCGCAGATTTTCATATGAACGTGACGATTTGCCCTGACTTTGCCAACGTTTCTACTGCTGAGCAACCTTACCGGTCTCGGCAATCGCTGCAAGCGCAACATTCTGGTCGGCGTACCACCGGACTAAGCATTCGCGCTCATGGCATTTTTGCTCGCGATAATTCCATTGGGCCCGGGTCCGCTCTTTGAATGCAACCGGGTCATCTGCAGCGGCTTTTGCCTTGGCATAGATTGCAGCCAGTTGAACGTCGTCTGAGGCCAGCTCGGCGTCGCTACAAATGATGTGCTCTGCATCGGAATGAGCCTTCGAACAGTCAAAGCTGGTCTGCTGGAATGAAGCCGTCTTAGCCGAAGGCTCGGCGTCTGTGCCTGCAACCTCCTGCGCCCAACTTGATAGTGGTGTCACACCGACGGACAAGTCAGGCCACTGGAATATCTTTATCGAGGCGTTCCCCGAAGGGTTTGAGGTTTGCTTGACGAGCACCACGCCTTTGCCGGATGTTGCATTGACGGCAAACGCGGCTTGCTCCGTACTGCACTCATGTTCTTTGCACCCTTGCGCAACGAGATAACCGTCTTGCATCTGAATTCCGGAAGAGTTCATCACAGCAAGCCGCTCTGAGATTTTCTTCCAGTCCGCTCGCGAGACGCCGTTGAAAGCAGAACGGAATCGTTTGTCATTCACGACATCAGACGGATACTTTCCAACAAGCCAGCTAAAGTCGGGAACCGGATGAACTATATTCAGTGTCGTGGCAGTAGCGGCAGCCGGCACAACGCCATTCGAACCGACTGCGGTTGTGTTGAATTGAAGCTTCGCCTGTTCGCCATTGCCATTCGACGCGTCGTGGTGAGGATAGACGGTGATGGTGTAGATGACCGCCGCCGCAGTGACTGTTGCGGATGCCGCCGCCTTGAGGGCAACATAGTCATTACCCGAACGGATGGCCGGTCGCGGCGTGACCTCTACAGTTAGTTTGGACTGAAACCACTCGTTCGCCTCCTTGATGGCTTGAGAGGAAACGGCCTTCTTACGCATGAAACGGAAGGTCTTGTATCCACCGTAAGCAAGTGCGAGTCCAGTCAACGCAAGGCCCACGGACACGCTAAGCACGGCCATGAGAAAACAACCTAACAGCGCAGCAAAGAGAGGACCGACGAATCCAGGAGCGCTCGGCCATGCCTGCACTCTGGCCATCAAAGCGCTCGCGGCTGTCTGCAGCTCACCGCGAGGTCCTTGCGCCGCAGCACACTTGTGCTCCATCTCGTAGACCGCCAGCATCGCCTTTTCTTTTTCTGCGAGCGAGACCGTGCCGATGTCCACGGCTAACTTGATAGCTTTCGTTGTGAGCGCCAAATCGTGAGCGAGCGTATTGAGAAACGGTTGAAACGCCTCGAGCTTGAGCGCTTCACCGATGTCATCATCTTCGACATAAACACCATGGGAGATGAAATACTGTCGTAGCGCATTCGTTGTGCGTGACTGCACCTTATAGACGAAGTCCTGCGTTGCCTGCTCTCTCTTTGATAAGTTGTCGGTATTCATATATTCAGACCCGGTGCTCGCAGATGTGCCGTGACTTTTCCGACGGCCCGATTTCCTGCCCTTCAAACTTGTCGTATATCTGATTCCGGTTCCCGGAATACTTGTGGTGATGCGGCCACGGGTGTTGTACGTAAAGCCCTTTCCACCAATGGATGTGCTGATTCCGCTCTTGCTGAGATTGATGCGGATACCGGGCGCGATTTTTATGCTTTTCCTGAAGCCCCAACCCATGTTGTCCCCCGGAATGCCTCGTTGAGCGAACTAAAGTCGCCCGTACGGAAAGGAAATTTTTGCCAGTTGTGCAGACGGCCGGACACCTGTCATGCCGACCGTCGTGCTGTTTTAGTTTTGAGAGTCAACGTCCGAAGAAGTGGCCTTCGTCGCATTTGACCAAGCCATTTCCAGACGCATTCTGCTGCCTGCGTTAAGCTTGCGAAGACCCACTTCTCGGGCCATCGCCTGCACGCCTGACTCTTCGTCATGTCCTGCCTGCATCATGTCGAACGCGAGTGCTCGGAGTTCGGCAAGAGAAATTTCATCGACTGACCGTGCGGTGCCATCAATGGGCCGCCGGAATTGAATCTGCACGTCAGCCGATTCACCTTTAGCTCGGAAAAACGTCCCCACATCCTCTGGGTCGCTGCGGAAGTGTTGCGACGCCAACTGGACGACCCGGTCCTGGATTTTTGCGCCTGTCCGTACCCAGCCATGCGCCCGCGCAATACGACGCGCCAGCACTTCGTCCCGAACCGGTCCTTCCACACGTACGACGTGCTCAATCAACCGAAGAAGCGTTGGGTTATAGACGACGTCGAAAAACGAGTTGGCATCGACCGCGTATCCCTCAAGCGTCAAATCCACCTCCGCAAAACGTCCCTCGACTTGGTCGCTGGAATGAGCAACGACGGCGTTGCGAGCGTAGGTGACGGGCAGCGTGGTAGCGTCCGTTACGATTTTCACCTCGCTCGACGGCTCGGTTGTCGTGTCTGTCGGCTGGTCCATCTGCTCATCCGGCATCGCCATTACGTCCGCGATAACCTGCTCCGCGAGGACTGTCGCGTCCTGCTCGGTCTGCGCTCGCTTTGCCCGCTGTTCGGCGAGCAACTCCTCGAGCTGACGATGAATCTTCTCGACCGTCCCCTGCATGTCAATCCACCAATCGGTCGACCAGATGCGCAGGATGTCCCAACCGAGGCCACGCAAGACCTGCTCACGCAGCTTGTCGCGGTCGCGGGCTGTTGCAGAACGATGATAGGTCGCACCATCACATTCAACACCGGCAAGGTAACGTCCAGGTGCGTCCGGGTCGACTACACCGAGGTCAATGCGGAAAGCCGACACACCGACCTGCGGATGCAAAGTCCAGCCTCTCTCGGTGAGCGCGTTCGATACAGCTTTTTCGAACGGGCTCTCGAAGTCTCCGACGCTACCTGCAACCGCCTCGCCAAGCGCGCGTGCGCCGCGGTCCGCAAACTCCAGGAAGTGCTTCAAGTCACGCACTCCGAGCGCCTGAGTTCTCGCCAAGTCCATCTGCTCTGGACGGAAGCTACCGAAAACTCGAAGCTCCTGCCTCGCACGGGTAATGGCAACATTCAGACGACGCTCCCCACCCTGCTGGTTCATCGGGCCAAAATTCATCGGCATGGTGCCGTCAACCCCCGGGCCATAGGTGGTTGAAAAATACATGATGTCCCGCTCATCACCCTGCACGCTCTCGAGGTTCTTTACAAACACGGGCTCAAGCTGCGTTTCCAGGAAGAAGTGCTCAATGGATGGGTCTTTACGACGTTCTTCGTCGAGCAAGTCTTCGATGAGAGATTGCTGTTCAGAGTTGAACGTCACCACGCCGATGGTCAAGCCACTGTCGCGGAAGCCGGGCGTTTTCATTTTGCCGACCAAGTCGGATACCATCGCTTTCGCTTCTGGCTTATTTGTTCGCGCCCCACCGCGCTCGTATTGGCCATTCGCGACATGATTAAAGCTGACGGCACGGTCGTTCGTGACTGGACTTGGGAACGTCACCAGGTCCCCGTCGTAGTAACGATGATTCGAGAACGCAATCAGACTTTCATGGCGGCTACGATAGTGCCACGACAGCTTCATTGTCGGCAGGTTGGCGCCAATACACTCCTCAAGAATGCTCTCGAGCTCAGTCTCGACATCAGTGTCATCAATGTCCGATTCCGCGCGGTCGAAGAAACTTGTCGGTGGCAACTGTTTCGGGTCACCAACCATGATGACCTGTTTCGCACGCGCCATTGCGCCAATGGCGTCCCACACTGGAATCTGTGATGCCTCGTCGAAGATGACGACATCAAAGTTCGCCGTCTCAGCCGGCAGATATTGTGCAATCGACAGCGGGCTCATTAGAAGGCACGGCGTCAGGCGCATCACCGCGCCCGAAGCTTGAGACATCAACTCGCGAAGGGGCAGATGGCGAGTCTTCTTTTGCATTTCATATCTCAGCAGGCCCCATTCAGAGCCTCGTGAGACACGGTCAGGCGACGGATGCCCGGCCGAAAGCTGCGCACGCACCCAGGCTTGTGTCAAGCCGATGAACCGTTCGTCAAGCTCCCGGAAATCCCGAATGCGTTTCTCGTGCTCTGCGGAAACAAAGGTGCGCAACACGTCGTCCACATCGACAACTGCATTCAACCACCAGCGACAGTAGTCGGTCTCGAACGCTTCTTTTACGCGTCCGAGCTGGATTGCGCCCTGTTCAACGCCAGCGACGACGGGGGCAAGCCCCAACGCAAGAGCCGCCGCGCGGGTCTTGCGCCACGCACACCAGGCATTCAACCGGTTCGAGCTAGTCAGGACGTCGCTTGCACGTGCGGCCAGTGCGGCAGGGAGAAGTGCACCCAGAGTCGCGACATCAGAGCTCGGCAAGCCGCTCGCGACCGTGAATTGCGTCACTGCCTGATTAAACGCCTGTAGTGCCTCGGCATACATACGTCCGGCGCCCGCAATCGCGCCCGTCGGCTCAAGCAGAACATTGCTATCGCCCAGCAGCAAAGCAATCGGGCTCTTTACTGCCGCCAGCGCTTCAGGCGAATTTGCCATCAATGCAAGCGCGCCCGACAGCGCCTCGAAGAAATCAAGCGCTGGTTCGATGGCCTCCAGTTTTGTCTGCAAACCGTTCCAGAGTCCCCCTGTCTTCGCCGAGAGGTCGTCGAACTCCCGGAGATGGACAGCAAGGGACACCAGTTCCCGCATCTTCTTGAGGTCGGCCGCCGCGACAGCACCTGCATTGCCTCGCTCGATAACGCCGAATCCCTCGTCCAGCCAATGATTGCCACTCACTGCTGCTGCAAGCACGACCTGGAAGACGACGTATGCCTTCGCGACAGTCAGGTCCGTTTTGTATCCAGACCAAACCGCGTTCGTCTCTGCTTCGAGTCCCGACAGGCGATTGATTACCTGGTCAATCTGCCGAAGCTCACGCATGCGGGCAAGGTCTTCACGCGCGGTGTCGCCGCACTGGCCCCGGCTAACCGGGTCAAGTCCAACGTCTTCCCAGGTTGCGCGCACGCGAGCCTGTTCGAGGGCAGTCTGGAAGCCAAAGGATGCCCGTGCAACATCGAGTTCAGTTTTCAGGCCCAGCCATGCATTCGACGTTAGCAACGATAGGTCATCAAGAGCCTTGATTTCATCCTGAAGAGCGTCAATCTGGACTAGGCGTTCAATGTCGGCGCCGATATCCGGCTCGCCTCCCCCGGTCGATAGTTCCGCGAGCTTTTTGGTCAGCGAGCGGCGACGCATCATGCTCATAGGCCAAGAAGACTCCTGAAGCTCACGCCAATCGAGCTGGAGCTGGCGTACCGTTGCCGCCGAAATACCTTCTCTGTATATCAGCGATAACTGGCCAACCAGGTCCTGGCGCTTTCTCAAGAGTTCGATGCCAGCTGAAAGGCGCGAGCGCAAGGACTCATTCCAAGGCTGGGAAAGCTGCGACTGAATTTCTTGATAACGCGTGAGCTGGGCAATACCTTGTCGCATGTCCTCTAGGACCTGGTTGCCCCGAGGTGCAGACAGCGACGCGTGCAGTTCGCGGTGGCGCTCTACGAGCGGCTTTGCGACCCGCAGGTTTTCCGAGATAGTCTTTGCATCTGGGCGCAGAACAAATTGCCAGTCATGACCGGAAGCGGCCGGTAGGGTCGCTGATAAGAGTCGCAGCCCTTCTCGAGCACGAGAATCGAGAATAAGCGGTGGCAGTCCCACCGCTGCGCGCAGTTGCTCAGCCGCCGTTTCGAGATTAGTAACAGCCGGGCCGATAGCCCGAGCCGAGTCGAGAAGTGCGGCCTGCCACAGTGGGGACCATTCAGTTTGAACCACGTGAGCGAGCGGGCTGGACGTTAACTGCCCCTCTCCCATCACTTTCGCATGAACATCTAGCAGCTCGGCCGTCTCGCGCAGCGTTCGCATAGCGACTGAATCGTGAACCCGAGCGGATGGCCACGACAGCTGCAGCACGGGCAAGTCATGCCCGGCCACAACGCGGCCGATGGCCTCATATACACTGAGCCCGTTCGGGTATCTCAGATGCAGACGTTCAACGTACCCATTCAACTGGTTGCGCAACTTCTCCAGTCGAGCGGCTTCTGCATGCCATTCGTCCGGTGCCAACGCCGCCGCTGAATCCCATGAAGTACGGAGCTGTTCAAGCACCTCCGTCTTTCGCGCCTTGCTCGAGTGCAATTCCAGGCAGAAGTTGCCAAGACCGACGTCCGCCAGGCGTCGATAAACAACATCGAGAGCCGCCATCTTTTCTGAAACAAACAACACTCGCTTGCGCTCAGCTAGACACTGGGCGATGAGGTTCGAGATGGTCTGGCTTTTGCCGGTCCCGGGAGGCCCAATTAGAACAAAGTCTTTTCCCTTACTTCCTGCCACGACTGCTGAAAGCTGCGACGAGTCTGCAGGCAGAGGGCAGAAGGTGTTCTTCACGGGGAGCTCGACGTCGAGTCTTCTGGCGTCCGGAAACTCAATCGTGCTCTCGTAGGAATCTCGTGGCGTTTCAATCAGGTGTCGTACGACGGCGTTCTGCTTGAGTTGCTCTGTTCGCTCGGTCAAATCCTTCCACATCAGGTATTTCGCGAACGAGAAGGTGGCGAGGACGACGTCTTCAACGACCTCCCATCCCTTGATGTCCTTTATTGCGCTGGACACTGACTTCCAGATACCGGCCACATCCAGACCAGAATCGTCCTTCGGTAGCTCTGTATCTTGGATACCCAACTCCAGTTCGAAATCCTGACGCAGCATCTCGATAAGCGTCGGATTGAAGCGCGCCTCGTCATCGTGCAGCGTCAGGCTGAATCCGGAGCGAGCGCTACGTCGCTCAAGCGATACCGGCACAAGAATGAGCGGCGCCCGGTACTTCTTGTCATCTTTCGCGTCGCGTGTCCAGGATAGAAAGCCCAACGCAAGATACAAGGTGTTAGAGCCGCCTTCCTGCAGGTTCGTCCGCGAAGTACGGAACAGCTCGACCAGTCGAGTGTCCATCTCGTCCTGCGACAGTCCAACGAAAACTTCTTTTCGCTTCAACGCGTCGAGCGCATGGGAGCGGCGGATGTTCTCTCGCTGACGCGCTTCATGGATTGCCTGGTTACGAGGGTCGTTGCCGTCCATCAGGTCTGGACGCGTAAGCAACTTGATAGCGTGGCCCTCCGCCAGAATGTCCTCAAGCTGCCCGGGGTCCGGCGCGTCAAGTCTCAGTGATTTCTTTCCCGCCTTGAAACTGAGCAGATTGTTTCGAAGTGACAGGTCGAGGAGTTTTCGTTGCCAACGGGTAAGTCGGTCCTCCGGACGTTCGACTGCCTTATCGTCCACCGCCCCGTCCAGTTCCTCAGGCAGTTCCGGAGCGCTTTCAAAACCCGCTTCAATGTTTGTCGCTTCGGTTCCGACCGTCCCTCGAGCAATCGCCTGCTCGCTAGCGAGCGGTTTGATGCGCTGCAAGCGAGCGCGCTTGACGTCGACGGCCAGGTGAAATTTATGGTCATTTTCTTCAGAAATCTGCTCTTCGCCATTGGCTATCGCAAAGCTGAAGGCAGGATACGGGCGTTGTGTGAGCATCGTCGACTCAAACAGCACCATCTCCTTCAATTTCACACGCTTGCGAAGTGCCGTGACATCGTCGACGACCGAGGTCGAAAATTCCTCTGCTTTCAGCCAGACGCCCGGAAAGGCATGCCCCTCCGTAAACACCAGCACGGCGTTGAGACCAGCCTGCTCAAGCGCCGCACACGCGAACAATGCAAGGTCGAGACAGGTTCCAAGCCCGGAGTCGGCAATCTGGCTCGGGCTTCGCACCTTCTGTCCGTCCTGTTCGAAGCTTGCCGGCGGCAGCGAATAATCGATGCCCATCGACCCAATCGCATTCCAGATAGCGGATGCGAGCTCCCAGGCGCGGCGAGCACCTTCCTGATAACCGTTAATGGCACCCGATTTGCCGGCTTTGTGAAGCACCTCGGCGGCCTTCTTCAAAACCCGCTCGACTGCTGGTTCGTTCGGCTGAACGAATGCTGCGACCATGTCGGGTAAAGCCGATAAGCCGCCCCATTGATTGCGCGGCAACAACTCAACGGCAGATTCGAATGACGCGCGCTCGACAGGCTCGGTCAGCCCAGCCGTAAGCTTGAAAGTTATCAATGCCTTTTCTGACTCGGTCAGACGGCCGAGAAGCGCGCCGTCGAGCAAAAGGTCGAGGTCACTGATGCGTATATCTTTTCCGGCAGCGACGTGGTCCAGATGCCATGTCTTCGGCTTGAAAAATGACGGCTCAGAAGAAGCGGTGAGCCGCAACTCTTTGATGTCATCGGCGGTCTCGTTAGCGAGCGAAAGCTCGTGGACGACCGGAATGGCATTCTGGAAGTCGGCCAGATTTATTTTGCCAGCGAGCGAGGCCTTAATCTGCACGCAACGCAGCTCCTCCGGCTTGTCTGCCGGCTCGACAATAATCTCTTCCATCTGGCCCCCAAATCGACTCTGCCGATTTTGCTCTCTCGATTCTGATTTTGCTGTCGACCACCCAGATTCAAATGGCCGAACAGGCCAACAAATCGCTGGCTACTTGCTGCTTATCCCAGCAACCCTGATTCCGGCGGACGCGCCCCGCGACATAATCGCATAAATCGCGGCCCGAATTGCCCCAAATGCAGTAAACACTGCGGCCCCCTCAACCTTGGTGGCAACGGTTTTGACCGAAACAGTCTTCTTGCTTCCCGCCGTCTTCGCAGGAACCTTCAGGACAGCAAAAACGGCCTCCTTCGCAGCCGAAGACTTCGTCGCGACGGCTTTCTTTGCGGCAGCCTTCTTGGTAACGACGCAGGCTGTTGCCGGCTGCTTTACCACTCGCCCCGAGCGGCAGTGGTCACCGCTGGACAAAAAGCTGGACTCGACGGCAGCGGAAGCAGTAAATCTGCGATATTCCCTCACTGTGCGAGAGAGGGTTTCCGTTTTAGAGAAGGCGTGGTGGAGAAACCCTGCGTCTATTGGGGCCGGCGGGCACGGTCTTCGACCCGCTTGAAAACCTCCGTGCCGCTGAGCTCCGGGGCTGCTTTCGCGATAGTTTCGATACAGTTGACCAACTCGGCAGTGGGCCAGACGCCCTCGCCCAAGATTAGGTCAATGAGGTTGAGCGCTTCATTTGGAAATCTAGTACATGTACCGTACTGCTCTAGGTCGCTGAACACCGTGTACGGATAGTCCACTGGTACTAGCCATGGCTTCACCACGACCAATGCTTCGGGGAAGCTTTCGCCGGCGGCAAGCGCCAGTCTTGCAAACTGCTCCGTGATTAGCCTCGGTGCCGCGATGCTGGTTTTCGGCCAAATTTTTCCGAGTAATGGTCGCACACGATTCAACCAATATTCCTCTCTTTGGTCTCCGGCGCTACTCAAAGCCTGAACGAGCGCACGAGCGCATTGTTCCAATCCATCGTGAGGAAGTGCGCGAATCGCAGCCTGAATTTCGGACCGGCTAAATACGTCCGAAGGGTCGAGCGCAGCAAAAGTCAGCACCGAAGCATATTGTCGGCCATGGTCTCCCAAGTCAACATACCTGGTCGCGGTTCGTAGGAACGCGGATTTGAAAGCTGCAAGCAGCGGACGATAAAGTCGCGGCGCCCAGAGATATCCCATCCAGGCAGCTCGAGCTTCGACATCCGAGCGGTTCCAGTCGAACAAAGGGAGAACGTTCGAGCTTGCCCATACCTGGTCCACACGCATCAACGCAATCACATTGGCGGAGAGGAGAATTCGAGCGTGCCGATACTGGGCAATATTTGTGTCGCACATGCGGGTGAAAATCGGTTCGAGCTCCGGCGGCAACAGCTCGCCGTCGTCGGGTTTGGTACTAAACCACCAGTGAAGCAGCGCTTGCGTGACGCGACCCTTGGGATGATTTATTGCGCGAAAAATTGGGTCATCGTCGTTTACCGCCTCGTCCTCCGTAACGCGGAGGAACCGCTCACAGATACTAAAGAACTCGGATTGATTAGTTTTGAGATTTTTGCCTACCTCCTCTAACCACCATGTGGCAGCTTGGGCGATTTCTTCGATGACATCCGGTGGCATGCGGCTCACAGTTGGCGCAAGGCGGCGCCAAGAGCGCTGGAGAAGCTCACTGCTGCTCCATATCTGCAATGCCTCTCGCCAACGTTGCTTTGGCCATATTCCTCGTCGCCCAAGTGCCAACAGTGCTCCACACGCAGTTGAGAAACGGTCTCTACAAACCTCGCCCCAATCGTCCTCACGGAAGAAGCCATCCGATGGCTCCTTCTGAAGCCACTCTTCAAGCAACTTCCGTTCTTGCGGCGCGCGCTCAAGCTGGCGTTCCAACTTATAGTCAGGGTCACCCGTTCCACTCATCCAATGCGAAAACTCCTCGCGTTCATTGCCGCTCAATCCCCACTGAGGATTGTGTAACTCCAGCCCGCGGAGGCGCCACTCCGCGTTTTCCGTCAAAGCAAGACCGCCCTCTCTAAGCTTAACGAGTCGGAGCCACACACTGCGGTCAACTATCTCAGACCAGCGCTGCTCTTCAATATCCTCGTTGTACATAGCTCTGGGTGGGCCTGCCATGATGCTATTCTCGAGACGCACTTGTGCCTGCCCCGGAAGCTGAGCACCTTGTTGAATTAAAAGTCTCATCACTTCTCTTTGCGTTTCCACGGACCACAACCACCAACCATTTTCGGCAAGGAGCCACTCGACCCATTCTCCGGCTTGGGTAGCGCCGTCAAATGTCGCAGCATGTAGCACGAGTCGCTGAAACGTCGGATATGGTTCACCGCGGAACGCGTTCACGGCACGTCGACCGCGTGCCGGGTCGGCATCGAATGTCGCCTTCCAGGCATCCCGGACCAATTCGATACCTGATTAGCCATCTACCTCAGCCGCCCGAAGGGCCGGCTCCGGCCATGGCGGTGTCGTAGCGGCAGCGCGCACGAGGCGTTTGAGAATGCTACGGAGGTCGAAGCGACGGTTGAATCGGTACTGGAGTTCTGACAGGTAACGGTCGGCGTATTTTTGGAAATCGAAAGCATGGTAAGTCCCGCTGATAGCCGTCTTCAGGTTGCCAAGTACCGTATTCACGGCGCGGAATTGAGGGTGCTGCGCGGCTTCCCTTCCCGTGCCGCTGTTCATCACGATAGCGGTATGCGCGGCGCCACTGGCGGTCACGCCCCGGAAACATCCCAGTCCGTCGGACAGGACCTGAGCGGAAGACGACAGCGCCTGCCTGGCCCAGGTTTCAATGGCGTCCCTTGTGAAGGGAATCCGGACGAAGCAGGCGAGGACAGGTTTGCCATCGTCGGTGGTCTGCACCGCCACGACGAAGGGGACCTTGTTTGGGGAACCGCGACCGCGCTTGCCCGGACGTTCGCCGCCCAGGTAGGCGTCATCGATTTCAACGCGACCGTCGAGGACACGGGAGGCTTCTCGCGATGCCATGACCTGCATCAGCTTGTGCTTCATCATCCAGGCCGTTGTGTAGCGCACTCCAAGATGGCGCTTGAGTTCCAGGGCCGAGACGTTGTTCTTGGCCTGGGTCAACAGATGCATGGCCAGGAACCAGCGGGTGAGCGGCAGTTTCGTCGCCTCAAAGACGGTGCCGGAGGTGACTGTCGTCTGATGTCGGCAAGCTTGGCATTGCCAGTGCTGCCGGCCGTTGCGCACGAAGGTGCTATGCGCGCTCTTCGCGCAGTTCGGACAGACAAAGCCGTTCGGCCAGCGCGAGACCACCAGCGCCGCATGACACTGTTCGACCGTACCGTACAGATTCATGAACTCGGCCATCGAAAGGCCCTTTTGAAACTGGACTTGATTGATTGCCATAACGCGCTCCTCGCCTGGATGTATTCATTTCACCCTGTACAGGATAATCCGATGAACTTGGCTGAGGTAGATGGCTAATCAGGATTCGATAAGAAGCGTCCAATCGTTAAAGCCCCTGTTTTGCCAATGAGGAGAGACCGAGGGCATATGCCACATGCCGAGGTCGCTCCGGTCGTCTGCTTCGCCAAGTTCCCTCATCAGGTCAAGCGTATCCCGCAAAGCGCCGTGCACGTCATGGAGCATCAAGGGCAAAGCCACCTTCCATTGCGGCGTCTGCCTCAGCTCGGTAAGGCTCGAATGGGCATGGTCCATGACGAGAACGACGTCCCAATCCACGAGTTCTTTCAGTGCTTCCCCCTGTCGGGGCTCAAATGAATCCCGCATGTCCCTGAGCGATTTTCGGAGCGTGACCCGCGGCGTGAGTAAATCACGGAGCCTCAGGCGAAGAGACGTGGTGAGACCGTCTCGATGGAATTGCGCCATCCACTGATACACATCGAAATTCTGTCCACGTGCTTTAATCCGGCCGGCAAGCAGTAGTCTCCACAAAGTGCGCATTGCCGCCCGAGGTATTCCATTCGGGGACTGAGCTTTAAAGCGATTTATCTCGTCCACGTTCTCAGCTTGCTCGAGCTTTGCTATCGCCTCCAATTGCCGCTCCACCATCCATGCGAACGACTCGCCAAGTTGGCCCCCAAGTGAAGCGAGCCAGAGCACTAAGGCAGGGTCATCAAGGTGACGCGTTAGCCATTGGGCGATGTATGACATCACACCATCCATCTGTCCGGCGGCTCCGTCATGGACGATAGACATCAGCGGTGCGAGCGAATAGGGACTGGGGCGTCGTGTGAGGCTAAATTTAAGCTTTGGATTCGGCCTGCGGTCGGGCTCGACCCCAAATCGAGGAAGGTCTGTATGTCGATATCGGTCCTCGCAAAAGTGCTGAAGCCAGTCCAACGTCGGTGCCGGTGTGTGCTCTGCAAAGCGCTTCGCCGCCGAACCCTGCTGGTCGCTTATCGCCCACAGCATGCGACCTACGAAGTCGTCTTGCTTCGTACTCGACAAGGGTCCGGCCAATGCGCAATCAACGACTATTCGCTCCTTGCCGCGTACTCCGTCGCGATATGTATTGGCCCAACTACGAATTGTCTTGTGGAGGTTCGAGTGACCGACCGACTCCTTGTACAGGATGGGAACGACATTCTTCGCGCGCCATTCGTTCGATATCTGCTCTTCATTGGTTCTCTTGTAGCTGCCGAACGCGAACATCTCGGGCGACGCCTCTCCGCGCAGCCGGTCGGCCGCCAGCGCATCTGTCATGTAGCGAAGAACAGGGTCGTTGAGGCTGTAACCGACAAAGCACACGACGTAATTGCGAAAAAGCTCACCTACGAAACGCGCGGCCCAGCGTTCTGTCAAGTATGCAAGCCCAAAATCTCCACTAGAGATAACCAGTTGGTCGAGTTCGTGCGCCGTCGGCGCCTCTGTGAGAAGACCATGGATGTAGACGATACCGTCCCATCTACTCTTCGGCACCGGCAAGAGCGGTGCCGCAAAATGACCGACGGACAGCTTGTCCCTATCGATGACATGTTGGAACAGCCGGTCAAAGTTTGTGGTTATCAACCTCGTTGCGCCACCCTTGGTCCTCGCGAGGGTTAACAGGGCTTCGTGGGTAGTCGTCGCATCTTTCGCTGCGAGGTCCGGCAAGAGAATGTCGACCATTGCGCGACGCACCGTCTCGCGGCTTCCGATTCGCGCCTCCAACAATCCCACGGCGGTGTCATATTGGAATGCCTTCAGAGCAGCCGCTTGCACGTGGTCAGGCGTCTCGCCGAGTTCCCGATAAAGCTCATCAACAAGCCCCCCAAACCCAGGCAGCCCGGCTGGGTAGGAGACTCCCGCCCCACAGAAGAACACCACACGACCGTCCTCGTGCGCTTGCAGCAAGGTTTCGGGAATATCCGGCCCATTCTTAACGAACTGCATGGTCTCTCGCCTCTTATGTTTCTATGTCGGTCAGGCAGCCTTCGACTACAGCGTAGGATTATGCCGGTTATAGCAAGACTTGAGACTGGTCCGTCGGCCGGATACTTTGCTGACAAGGAAAGCAGCCCCAACTCCGCTGCCCCATGCCGCTGGCTGCGCCCGTCTCCTTCAAAACCGTCTTAACCGCAGGCGTTGCCGTGCTCACCGCGTCCCGGCTTGCGAACAGCCATTTCTATCGTGCGCTCCAGCCAATAAATTGCCTCTCGGCGACTCTCGCCACAACCGCCATAAGGCATCGCAAATCTCCGGTCTGTTGCCGCCAAATTTGCGAGCCGCCCCCACGCGCCTAGACCCGACGATGCGACGGCGCGCACGACCCTGCGCAACGCGGCGGCGTTGTGGTCGCAAGCCACAAACGCCGCGTACACGACCCGGCCACCGCTCAATGGGATGCGCACCGTTACGCGCTTCGCACCACACTGTTCGTGCAATCGGTCGATTTCGACCATGGCATGTAGCCAACATGCGCCCAGCGAGTTGAAAATAGCCGAGTCGCTTGCCACGTTCTGCGCTTGCATAAACCACCTCCTCGATGAGAAGCGTATAGCACGTGGTTTTATGTATCGGTCGGCACGTTTTTCCTGAGCAGTTCTGCTTTACGAGAAACGCGATGACAGAGTGACAAATGGCTCGCCATGAGCGAGCCATTTGCCTCTACAAGACAGATGGGGTGCACTGTCAACAATGCCCGGAGCTCCGTATCCTGAGCTTGGGGCGCTTTAAGCCTCTGCCAAGAAGGCGCCAGAGGCCTGTTTCTCGAAAGTTACGAGACGAGGTTATTTACACCGCCATGGGGGCTCGACACCTCCTCGCAGCATCCGCCAAGACTCTTCCACCACGCCGATGTCCTTCAACAGGTCGAAGGCAGCATCCGCGATGCCACCACACTGGGTGACCAGTGTTTTAACGGCAGTCTCGGAAGGCTCGATTGACATGCTGTACAGCATATCCACGAACAGTTGAGCGTTGAGCTGAGCGCCCGCATAGCGGACGGTCGCATCACTTGCGCGTAAGAGCGCAACGTCTTCCGACGGCCATCGCTCCCGCCACGTCCACTCTCGCCGAAGAGCCCCGGCAGTAGGTTTGCTTACTGCTCGGGCCGGTGTCGAGGATTTCGCGGGATGCACAGGCGGTTCCGGCCGCGCCGGCGGCCAGAGGCCCCCGTAAAGAACTGTAAATGCGTCGCCGGTACGCTCGAGGAATCCGCATTTCGCCAGATACCCGAGGAAAAGCCTCAGCGCCGCCGACACTTGATGCCGGACCAGTTCCGAGGTGCCGAATCGCCCGCTGACCCAGTCGAAAACTTGCGACAGCGAAAACCGTTTCGTCTCTTCCCGACCGCCGATGGGGTCATAGACGAACCGGACAAAGGTAGCGCCTTGCCATACATCAATCGGAGCGGGTATGGCCTGCGCTCCTTCCCGGACAGACACCTGAAGATGTCGTGGCCAGCGTGCACCGTCAGCCAGCCCGAGCACGGTGCGCAATTCAAGACGCTTCATCTCAT
This sequence comes from Paraburkholderia aromaticivorans, assembly GCF_002278075.1. Taxonomy (NCBI): domain Bacteria; kingdom Pseudomonadati; phylum Pseudomonadota; class Betaproteobacteria; order Burkholderiales; family Burkholderiaceae; genus Paraburkholderia; species Paraburkholderia aromaticivorans. Next base: position 42,344 of record NZ_CP022989.1, read on the forward strand.
CGGGAAGAGCCTGATACCGAGCGTAAGCCTCGTCCACCTTGCTCTGCTGCTTCGGCGGTTCGGGTCGGTGACGCGGGACGCTTGCGGCCTCACTGCTTTTGCGCGCGACCCAAGCCTGGTACTCTGCGAGCAGTTCCGCCTCGATTACAGCGTAGTCACTGTTGCTGACCCAACTGCGGTTGGTCACACATTCGACTACGTGCCATGCGAGCTCCTGCAGCGTGAGAGACTCTTCCTCCAATAGTGGGAGCAGGTCTATCTCGATACAGGGCACGTGACTCGCACGAAGATACTTCGCTTTCTCCGGTTCAACCGCGTGTCGGACTTTCACTTCGACGATGACCTCGGTCCCGTCGTCCAGATGTCCCGCGATATCGGCGATGTACGTTCCGATGCGCGATTCCGCACGGGCTTCGTTCAATCGCCAAACTTTCTCCGGCAGGTCAGCTGTCTTCGAACGCTCGAAGAGACCGAACCTCGGGTGCAGTCTATTGAAATTGACCACGAGTGGCGGAAGCGCGACAGAGCGATGCGCCAGTATCAGCTGTTTCGCAGCAAGGTGCAGAGCGGTCTCCGCGCCGCCGACACACTCGGCCCCGGACGCGTGCGAAAAATACCACGCCCGGATTTGCCCCTGCTTCGCTAAAAGGCGACCGCCGCATCCCGGACAAACGCAACCGCACGCTTGGCCTTGGGGCACCGAGTGTATATCGACGAGCCGGCCCTGACGGTCGAGCGCAAAAACGATGCGATTATGCAGAGGTCGGATGCAGGTCTCGTTGACTAATGGCTGCCGATTCTAACTGTTCCGTCGGGTGGCTCGATAGGCGGACCGAACGGTTGCTCCTAGCCGGGTCCACGAATGCGCGCGCCTGGAAACGGGGGGCGAGACGATGAAGCAAACTTTATTTTCATTCGCATATTTGCAAGCTCACGCTGACGAATTCGTCGAGACCGCGCACGTCAATGGCGGTGTCATAGTCATCATAGTCAACGGTGACTCAAAGGCGTACTGCAAACGTGCGCTCTTTCGAGTCTCTCCATCGCTCGGTTACGTTCCTTGGGACGTGCGATTAGAGCGCAGACGGCAATTCTCAAGCGCATGCGGCACGCCGACGTTGGTAATGCCGTGTTACCAATCTCGCACCACCGTTTCACATGTGTCCGATATCGCTCCTTACACTCCGAGCCGTAGTCACTGACATTGCACTCAATGTGCGAGGAGTAGCGAAGATGAACAAGAAGATTCTCGGCACAGCGCTCGGTCTTGCAGTGCTGGCAGCATCAACGGCAGCATCGGCGCACGTCGACGTCGCCATTGGATTGGACATCCCCGGCGCCGTGTATGCGCCAGCAGAGCCAGTGTACGCACCGCCACCTCCCGTCATGTACGCTCCCGCACCTGTCGCCGTCGCGTACGGCGGTGATGACGACTGGCGAGCCCGCGAATGGCGCGAACGTCGCGAGTGGCGTGAACGTGAATGGCGCCGCCAGGAATGGCGCGAGCACGAGTGGCGCGAGCATCGTGATTGGCGTGGGTACTGAAACGACGCCTGAAGGCGCCACATCCGAAAAATCCGACCTCAGAGTACTTTTGAATGAAAGCTAGCCCGATACGAATCGCCTTGATTACAACGACGCTGGTCTTCGCAACGGCAGGCACCGCAAACGCCGCAGGCTGCCTCAAGGGCGCGGTGGTCGGCGGGGTGGCTGGGCATTACGCAGGCCACCACGCTGTCGTTGGTGCAGTCGGTGGCTGCATGGTCGGCAGGCACCTTGCGAAGCATCACGCTCAACAGCAAGCCGCGCAACGTCAGGCAGGACAGGTGCAATAAAACTTCGTCGGCTTGGTGTACCCGGTGGAACCAGAGAATCGCTGGTCCACCGGGTATCTGACAACTACGTTTAGCTCGTTAACTCGGCGCCGTACTCGACTGTGGCCAATGGAGTGGGCTCGGCCACGCTCTTGCGCGGCGCTTTTTTCGCCGGCGCCTTCTTAGCCGGAACCTTCGCGCTCACGGCCTTCTTCGCAGCAGTTTTCTTCGCAGTCGGGGCCTTCTTCGCAACAGCCTTCGTGACCGCCGGTTTCGCATCGGCCGCCGCACTGGCGCCAACAATCAGAAACTTCGCTCGGCCTTTCGCACCGGCTAGCCACGCCGGAGCCGGACCGCGTCCGCTCCAGGTCGCGCCGGACTTCGGGTCGCGATATTTAGCCGGCTGCGGACCTTTCGGCTGACCCTTGGTAGAAGCCGCACCAACTGCCTTCGAGGCCTTCTTGCCCGCAGCCTTCGCCTTGCTCTCAGCACCAATGGTCGTCGCAACGCTCGCTTCAGCGCCGCCTGCAATCAGAAATTTACTGCGGTCTTTGGCTTCAGCAATCCAAGCTGGCGCCCGGCCATGTCCAGTCCACGTCGCCCCCGTTTTGGGATGCTGATACTTCGGCGCTGTTTTGGTTTTGGCGACATTGGCGACTTTCGTCCTGCCAGCGGCGGCGCTGACTTTCTGTCCTTTCGCCGCTCGCTTTGCCGATGCCTTGGCTTCAATATCTTCCGTGGTCAAACCGTGTTCGAGCATCAACGCCCGAATTTTGTCGATGGCCGCTTGGGCTTTCTTTGAAATGAGCGCATCAGCTTGGGCCTGCAATTGCTTCATCTTTGCCTGAATCTTTTCTAGTGTTGCCATATGGACTCCCTGTATGAACGTTGAGCGTCTGCACTATGCCATAGGCATCACAGCAAATACATCACCCTATAGGACCTGATTCCTCGAGGACTTGTCAGGGAACGCAACGGTCCAAGCGGTTTGTGAAGCGCATCAGCGTTTTGCCTATGCATAGTTGGAGTGCTGTCAGCTTTGGCCGCGTTGCACATTCGCGCGCTAGAAGATACCTTCCTGGCGCCAACGCCAGAAGTGGCTTCCAGGATGGAGTTTGTAGGAGCGCTTCAACTCAATACCGAGCTCCAACGCGGCTTCCGCGATGGCTGCCCCTTGCGATTTCCCCGGTTTTCCGGCATTCCAGATGGCAACAGCACGATGTTTGAAGTTGTCTCCAAGGACACCTTCGAAGCGCTCATCGTCCGCGACATTTTTTACGACCCGTTGGCTTCGGCGACGCGGCTCGCGCACTACTAGCAACTTTGACGCATGCTTGCCGAACGCCCAAATGCCAGAGTCGAGTTCCTTCAGCTTTTCAAGTGGTGCACTCCTAACGTCAAGTTTCGCTTCGAGAACAACGCGCGACCACCATATTTGATACTCCAAATATATTTGCCTCTTCGGGACCGACTCAATCTGACCGGCTTTCTCCGGTTCGACAAGCAACCTGTAAGCAAGGAGCACCCAAACGTCGCAGATAGGGAACGCGCGTGGCCGAATACAATGAAGAACGAACACCGACATCACGACGGAAGCGGGGCGCCAAAGCTCGAACGTCGCTAACTCGTCAAGTAAGCCTATGTCGAACGCTGAAACTGTGCGCGTTTTCTTCACCCATTCGAAGAATGGTCGGGATGAAAGAACCTCTTTCTTTTTAGGGTTTAGGACTTTGGGACGTGGCCGGCTCACGGCGTACCGGCGACCGGTCCGAGATTCGATGAACGCGCCAGCCGACGTGCTCCTGACCTTCCCATCTTTCCAAGCAATGAGCTGCGCAAGGACTTCACCGAGCCTGTCCGGCGTACTTGCACGAGCCACCTCATCCAACAAGTAGAGATAGACTTCAGTTGGGTATTTTCTGTCGTCGAAGCTCGCCGCGTGAGCTTTAAGGGTGTCGATAAGGATGGTCATTGCTGTGTTAATTGGCCCTGTGACCGACTCCCTGCCGGATAGGGACTTCGCTAGCGTTAGCGAGTGCTGCTTGCAGTTGGTTCGCTTCAAAACCCGTTGACTGACCGCTTTCAAAAGCTTTGGCTCGTCCCGCTATCGAATATGCAGCCAACGTCCGCTATCACGACAGGTAATTTTCTCAAAGCAATCCTGCTGACGAGTACAGCCAAAGAACTGACACCGGCAATTAGTCTCCAAACGGGTTGCCGGTGTCTTTCACCTCAGTACTGAGGTTATATTCAGCACGCACGGCCTTCAGGACCTCCTCGATGTCGCGGTCGAAGCCGACGGCGTTTCCGAAGTGGGTCATGTTCCAGTTACAGCCTGTCTTATCAGGCTCTTGCAACTGCGGCCTCGGCACACGTATCTTCACGCCATCCTCGACGATTGCCTGCAGTCGATGGATTCGCCGGTCGACCTCCTGCTGAAGTCGCGAGGCATTGAGCGTCTTGCGTATCATCGAAACCTCCTTCCCGTTGCGTACGCCAGTCTAGCGCAACACCGTGTTCCGCGACCTGACTCTGAATTGCAATAAATCCGAGTGAGCCGTCGCTTCAGTTCGTTGGGGTGCGACAATAAGTCAGTACGGGACAAACACAAAGACACTGCGGCGAGTGCCGCAGCTACCGATGTGCGCAGCGTCGCACCGTCCCCGCCACCATCGATGTTCGCGCGACTATTCACTATGCCGCAAGTCGATGCTCGTAGTACGGTCGGTCCCTGTCATCAAGAATCGCATACATTGCATCCAGATTCTTGGGAACTGGATTGAGCCACGCATCAATGTTTTCCGGCTTGATGGGAATAATGCATCGGTCGTGGCCTGCCGCCGCGACTTCCTCCGGCGGCTCGTCCGTGATGGCTGCAAATGACAGCAAGTCCGGCTGGCCGGGAGCCGACCAGCGTGACCATAGACAAGCGACATGCATCAATTGCCCGTTACTGGGACGAAACTCTAGAACGATGTTTTCGTCATTCTCATGCGTTTCTCGCAAAGTACCCTCGAATTTCGCTTTGCTCACATTTTCGTAAAACACATCGACGAGCATGACGCCGTGCGCGTACCCGAACAGCGGTTTCCAGAAGCCCGTCAGGCTATCTCTTCTGGCGTTGTAAGTTCCAGGATATTTTGCGTCGAAAAAAGCCGGTTTTCCTGCAATGCGGCACTGATAACGCATGGGCTTCACAACGCGCTGACCGTCTTCGATAACCATCACGGGCGCGTAGTAGCCGGGGAAAATCCGCGAGTCACGCGGCAGAGGCTCGGTGCGCTGGATGTCGTCAAGCTTGCCGCGGGCCCAGGCGATTTTATCTGTGGCGATTCGCTGGCTTTCGGTAGCGGCCTTTGTCACTCTCGTCTGCAATGTGCGTTCAGCATCCGCCAGGCGCTTGCGCTGCTTGAACAGGTCCTGTTCAAGTTTGGTTGTCTGGTCAGCGTTGAACCGGTCGATAAAGACCTTGATTTCACGTTCGGCCTCAGTTTGCGGAGACCTGAAAGCGTCTTCCATCGCCTTGGGTACCTTGGCCCTGCTAACACCTTCCGCACGCTCGAAGAACAGCCGAGTGAATTCTGCTATATCCATCAACGCGCCGAAGGTGCGCACAAACCTTTGATAATCCGCCTTGATTTGAGCCGAATAACACACCTTGACCTCCAGTTGATGAGCGAGGCAACCTACTCGTGATTAACGCCGACATTCTCCACCGAGACTGTTCAGACATTCCTGATAAGTCTTCCGCACAAGCGCGGACCTGAAGTCCAGTCTGAGATTGTCGCAAAACATGCCGGTAACATGGCCTGCCTCCATCGCGCCCATCTGTGCGACAAGGTCCTGCGCCAGACGATGGGCCTTGCCGGCGAGCCGAACCCTTTCAAGCACATCTGCTCCGGCGCCGTTCGACGACATCCACAATCTCGTCGACTCCACGAGATTGGTCACTGGGAGCCACTCGCCGGTCAACTCGAGCGCGAGCAGGTTCGACGCAACAAGATACGTCAACAGTTCAGCACGTGCCTGCAGGTCCAGATTAAGCGGATTGCTCATCGCGCAGCAGTAAAAGCAATAACTTGGTCCAGACCATTGTAAATCCTAGCTGGGAACGGGGGTCCGCAGGTCGGTTATCAGGATGCCCGTTCGCAAGTTGCAGACTACTGCATCTTTCTTAACCAGATTTGTTCGAGCAAGGTGCGTCGTCCGTGCCCCGCCGCTCAAGGGTCTGCTGGACAGAACGCCGGATGCTGGTGTGCGTGACGAACGATACGGCTTGACTTCGCAAATCGCGCATCTATCAATAAGGTTTGCTGTGAGGGTTACGCGCGATGACAACCGTCGAAAGCGCTTCAGCCATCTGCTCGATGCCGACCCGCGCGCACGCCGCGGCACAGTACATACGCATGTCAACCGACCAGCAGCAATTCTCCCCAGATGCGCAAAAACAGGCGATTTCCGAGTATGCGAAAGTGCACGGCATCGAAGTCGTGCGTACCTACGAGGATGCAGGGCTGAGCGGCCTCACGCTCCGTGAACGACCAGCATTAGTGCGCCTGCTCATTGACGTGCGCAATCCGGACCGAGATTTCGACACTGTGCTTGTGCTCGACATCTCTCGGTGGGGCCGATTTCAAGATTCGGACGAGGCTGCTTATCACGAGCACGAATGCAGGCGCGCGGGTGTTCGTGTTGTCTATTGCTCTGAGCCATTTGAAAACGACGGCACTCCCTTCGCGAGTGTTTACAAATCCATCAAGCGGGCGATGGCTGGCGAATATAGCCGCGAGCTGTCGGGAAAAGTCTTTCTTGGTCACTGCCGGTTGGTGCGCCTGGGATTCTGGCAGGGCGCGAGCCCGGGCTATGGGTTGCGCCGGCAACTTGTTGACGCCAATGGGACAGTCAAAGGCCCGCTCGCTCCGTTCGAACACAAGGCCATTCAAACTGACCGTGTCGTCCTCGTGCCGGGGCCAGCGAACGAAGTGGCATTGATACGCAAGATATTCGACTGGTATGTGAACGATAAAATAAGCACAACGCGCATCGCCGACCGGCTCAACGTGATGGGACTGTATAACCCATATGACCGGCCGTGGAGCAAGCCGACTATCCGCGCCATCCTGATGGGCGAGAAATACATTGGAAACAACCTGTACAACCGCCATTCGGTGCGCCTCCATACACCTCAGGTCCGCAATCCCCCTACAGAGTGGGTGAGGTCTGTTGCAGCCTTCGGGGAAATTGTCGACCCAGCCATATTCGAGGCAGCGCAGTTTCGTCTGACACGGTACTCGCGCGGTGTCGTCAAGGAAGAGATACAGGCGGAATTGGAGCACCTGTTCAGGCGCTCTGGGCATCTAACCATGCGAACAATGGCAAGACAGCTTCATGTGCATGGCAAGAGCGAGTATCGCAAGCACTTCGGCTCGATGGCTGGCACATACCGAAGCGTCGGCTTTACGCCCACATACAACTACGACTACATCGACACGCGTCGGCAGGCCAGCGCAATTTTTCACGAGTTTGTTGCCAACCTTAGCTCGACATTGATGCGGGAAGGCCATCAGCTATCGCTTGAACACGGCGAGACCCTGATGCTCGTGAATGACGAGCTGAAAATCAAGCTGAATGCGCGCTTGTGTGCGCACGAGGGGGCCCAGGAACAGACATGGGGACTTCGTTGGCCTGATACCTACGACATCGACTTGATGGTTCTTGTGCTCTTTACCCGGATGCCGGTGCGCATTAGCGGTTTCTACGTGCTTCCTCTGGGCACGGTCCCGGCCGGAAAGATGACAACCATCTGTGCGCAGAATATTCCTGCGCTCAGTTCATTCTACTTCGCCAATCTGGAAGTACTTGCTCACCTGGCTCAGCGAAGCGCACTGGAGATAAGCGGTGGAAGACGACCTACAGCAAGGGAATGAGGAGATTGTCGAAGTACTGCTCGATGACATCCGCGTGCTGAACCCGCGGTCACGAGGGCGTTTGCAGCATCAGGCAATCGTCGCAAACATCGCGGCCGTTGGACTCAAGCGACCCATAACAGTTAGCCGAAGGATGGGTACTGACATCAGTCCCCGCTATGACCTCGTTTGCGGGCAGGGTCGCATCGAGGCTGTACGGCTTCTGGGTCACAAATCCATACCGGCACGCATTGTCGAACAGGACGAGCGTTCATGTCTCGAAATGAGCCTCGTCGAGAATGTTGCCCGACGAAACCACGACCCGATGGAACTGCTGCGCGACGTGAAATCGCTCATCGATAGCGGATATTCGACCGAAGAGATGGCCGACAAGGTCGGGCTCACGTATGGCTATCTGCACAGCCTGATTCTGCTGCTTGAGCACGGCGAAGAACGACTTTTGCACGCTGTTGAATGCGGCGCCGTGCCCATCGGGCTCGCCGTAAGCATAGCGCGCTCAGATGAGGCGGAAGTCCAACGCGCGCTGGCGGATGCATATGCCGACGGCACGCTCAAGGGGCGGCAGCTTTCTCAGGTCCGTCGTCTGATACAGCAGCGACAGAAGCACCATACGGTCCAGAAGTCCGGGAAACATGGCGAACCGGATGTGCCGATGTCCACGGAGCAACTGCGGAAAATCTACATCAAGGATAGCGAGGCACATCAACTCCTCGAAAAGAAGGCAGACCTTGTCCACACACGGTTAATCATTATCCAGAACGCGCTGAGGGCGCTGTTTCAGGATGATACGTTTATGGCGCTGCTTGGACGTGAGGGTTTGACGAGCGTGCCGAAGGTGCTGGACCAGCAGATTCGCGGGGAGCATCCATGATGACGAACCTCATTCAAACCAGCCCTCCGAGCACAGTGCGCGCGGCGTTCAAGCCCGCGCTCATTATGCTCGCCCTGGAACGACTCCGACCGCACCGCCCGCTTCCCGTTTCGACCTTAACGGGGAAAAAGTATCTTCAGGTTCTTGCCTCCATCGCGACCGTCGGTCTGGTCGAGCCACTCGTTGTGATTGATGACGTATCGAGGCCGGAATGCTTCGTGGTCCTGGACGGCAGACTTAGACTTGAAGCCTTGAGACGGTTGGGCAAGGTTGACGCACTGTGTCTCATATCCACCGACGACGAGACGTACACCTATAACAGACAGGTGAACCACCTCTCTCCCGCGCAGGACGCCCGAATGATTGCAGAAGCAATCCGGAAAGGTGTATCACCGACCCGAATAGCGACAGTTCTCGGAGTGGTGCCACGGACTGTGCAAAGTAAGGCTGTCCTTCTTGAAGGAATCTGCAAGGAAGCGGCGGAGTTGCTCGCGGACAAGATGTGTCCCGCGTCGGTCTACGTCACGCTGAAATGGTTGAAGCCGATAAGGCAGATAGAGGCGGCGGAGCTGATGTGCAGCCAGGGGAATTTCACGTCAGCGTTTGCCAAGGCAATCCGGTCGACAACGCCAGTGGAGCAGCTGACCATTCGCGAACCGCTCAAGCGCCGCACAAACAGGGAGATTACGCTGCAGGTTGCGAAGCTGGAGCGAGAGATAGCGACCATGCAGGCGACTCACTCGGCGGTCGAGGAGACGTACAGCGTGGAGCATCTCGAACTGGCCGTGTCTGCGGCCTATATCGTCAAACTGATGGGCAACGATGCCGTATCTGACTGGTTGCGCAGTCACTACGCCGAGTACTGGTCACAGCTGAAAGCGGTGGCCGACGAAGCGAGAGGCGCCCAGAAAGCTAAAGCGTTCGCGTGAAGTGATGTTTATCTTTGGCATTTTCAATTGCCCGGGACGCCCTCCATGTGCGTGCGCCGGGCATTGGGATTGTCTTCCACCCTTCAGCAGAAGTTTCGGCTCGCAGTAATCAAACCGCCGAGCAGATGCGACATGTCGACAAGCCGTTGCGCAACGAGGTGGCGGACTTCACCCTGACATTGCCAGGTTCCGTACACGGCGAGCAGCGAAGCACCCAAGGCTTCCTTGCGTTGCTTTTCGAACAGGGACGGCCAAATGATTACATTCACGTTGCCCGTCTCGTCTTCCAGCGTCACGAAAAGCACACCCTTGGCTGTGCCTGGCCGCTGACGCACGGTTACGAGCCCACAGCCCCGCGCAAGTCGTCCATCGCGATAAGTCCGTAACGTGGACGCCGGCATCAGCCGACTTGCAAGCAACTGCGGGCGCAGCAATTCAAGTGGATGTCGACCGAGCGTGAGTCCAACGGACCGGAAGTCGGATACGATGTCGTGAGCTTCTGTCGGTGCTCCAAGCTCGGGCGTCTCGTCCTCAACCGCCGCAGCGGCGAGCATGTCCCTGTCTGGCACGGCGGCAACAGACTGCCATAGCGCCTCCCGACGATTGCCGGCAAGCGAAGCCAGAGCGTTGGCGTCCGCAAGAACGTGAAGGTCTTTGCGGTCAAGCTGCGCTCGACGAGCGAGGTCCTTTACGCTCTCGAAGCTTCGAACGGCTCGAGCATTCTCGATACGCTCGGCAGCGCCGTCCTTCATGCCGCGCACCAAAGATAGGCCGAGACGCACTACCGGCCGCCCGGAGTTTGGGATTTGGACCAGCACCGAGTCCCAACCGCTAACGGATACATCGACCGGAAGCACTTTGACGCCGTGACGTTGTGCATCCTGCACAAGCTGCGATGGCGAATAGAATCCCATGGGCTGACTGTTGAGCATCGCCGCAAGGAATGCCTCTGGCTCATGACACTTAAGCCAGCTACTCGCATACACCAGCAGCGCGAAACTGGCAGCATGGCTTTCGGGGAAACCGTACTCACCGAAGCCCTTGATTTGTTCGAAGATGCCTTCTGCGAAGGCCTGGTCATAGCCGCGCTCCTGCATTCCGTTGACGATACGGTCATAATATTTCTCAAGTCCACCTTTACGTTTCCACGCGGCCATCGCGCGCCTCAACTGGTCGGCCTCGCCGGCGGAAAATCCCGCAGCCAGGATGGCCACTTGCATCACTTGCTCTTGAAAAATCGGCACCCCGAGCGTGCGACCAAGCGCCGTCTTCAGCGTCTCACTTGGGTACGTCACGGGTTCGAAACCCTGACGACGTTGCAGGTAAGGATGGACAGCCCCGCCCTGGATTGGCCCAGGACGCACAATAGCGACTTCAATAACGAGGTCGTAGAAAGTCCGGGGCCGCATCCGCGGCAGCATGCTCATCTGCGCGCGCGACTCGATTTGAAAAACGCCGACAGTATCCGCAGCGGAAATCATCTCGTACGTTTTCGTGTCCTCTGCGGGAATGTCTTGCATTTCAAAGCGCTCGCCGCGCTGCTCCGACACGATATCGAGAGCGCGTCGTATGGCCGACAGCATGCCCAAAGCAAGGACGTCGATTTTGAGAAGGCCGAGCGCCTCGAGGTCGTCCTTGTCCCATTCAATAACGGACCGGTCTTGCATCGCAGCGTTTTCGACCGGTACGAGTCGCGTGAGCTTGCCGCGACTGATAACAAAGCCGCCGGAGTGCTGCGACAAATGACGCGGGAAGCCAAGGAGTTGGGATGCGAGTCGCGCCCACGCCTGGATAAGCGGCTTCTCCGGTTCCAGCCCAGACTCGGCGAAGCGTTTGAGCAAGTCCTGATTGTTATCGAACCAATGATGCGATTTGGCGACCAGGTCGACTATCTGTGGGTCGACTCCGAGCGCCTTGCCGGTTTCCCGTACCGCTCCACGAGGCCGGTAGGTTGAAACCGCCGCGGCGATAGCAGCGCGGTCACGCCCATACTTGCGATAGATGTATTGGATAACCTCTTCGCGACGCTGGTGTTCGAAGTCGACGTCGATGTCTGGAGGTTCACCGCGCTCCTTGCTGATGAACCGTTCGAACAGCATGTTGCCGCGCGCGGGGTCGACCTCGGTAATGCCGAGGCAGTAACACACTGCCGAATTGGCGGCCGAGCCGCGACCTTGACACAGGATGTGCTGACTGCGCGCAAAGCGGACGATATCGTACACCGTCAGCACCGGTTAGTTGCTGGGGCATGGACATGACATGAAAGCGGTTCAGGGCAAGGATTTCGGGGCTTCCAATGTATGTCCATACGGAAGGGCGTGTCCGTGGCAGAAGCAGCCTGAATTGTCCATGACTCTAGTGCGAACCCATATACGTTGATAGCGCCCTGTTGGAGGAGCAGACTACCCATTTTCCTTCTTGGTCTTACCGTTCCATATTGGAGTGACGTTTGATGACTCCCTCAGCGCTTGTAGACGCGCTATCTCCCCAGTCAAATCGACGATCTTGGCGTCCGCCTCAAGCAGCAGCGAGGTGGCGTGATCGCGCTGGCTCTTCAGTTCCTCGATCTTCTCCTTGAGCGACCGATTCTGTTTACGCTTGGCGATAATTGACTGACGTGGCGACCGTGCGGCTGGGGGCTCGTGCTCTTGAATCCACTGCTGGATTTCCTTGATCAGGCTTGGGTAGCGGGTTTTTCGGAGCGCCGAGGGATCGCAGCCAGCTTCCTTCGCCACGTTGTTCTGGGACACGGGTGTCCCCCGCGGCAACCTTTCGGGCTTGCCGCGCTTGAGACGCTCAAAAGCCTCCCGAAATGCGATCTCAGCACGGCCTGTGTTTGACCGATTATTACTTTGTAGCAAGGACATATAGGGCGTTCTCTATCGCGCGTTGTTGGGCTTCCAGGGACTGCCGGTAGGGGGATCCCTCCGGGGCGTCAGCGAGCCGTGAGTCAATCACACGGCCCAACTGGCGGATGGCGGGTTCCTGCTCCCGATCGAACAGTGCTTCTGCACATGGAGCCTCTCCATCGCCTCCTCCACATCGCGCCACGTTATCCACGCCGCCGTAGTCGCACGGACCGCGTTTCGTGCATCCGCCGAGTAGGGTTTCCCGCCACGCGACCCGCCCTTGCTTAGCCGCTGCCGCGAGCTTTTTACTGTCTTCGGGAGCAACGATTCCCAGGATAAGGGCCTTGTGCTTCGCGCCGTAGGGGCTGACGAAGCGGTCAGTAAACAGGCGGGAAATTTCCTTTCCGAGCACCTCGTACATCGTGCGAATGTATTCGGCTTTCACTGAGTCGTTGAGGTGCAAACGCGAGTAGCCCTGTCCGTAGTAAAGCGACATCGCGCGGGTGGCATGCTTTAGCTGGTACTGCACGGAGGCATCTGAAACCAGCCCGGAGGCCTGCATGTTGACCGCGCCAGTGCGACGCAGTTGGTGCCACGCCAATGGCCAGATCTTTCCTACGGCGAAGGTCTCGCCATCAAGGCTCGGTGTGATCAGCCTGGCGATCTGAATGTCGGATTCAGTGATACGCAATGCCTCGACATCGAAGAGCTTGGGATAAGCCTTGACGACTTCCTGATAATTTGGGTGAATAGGCCGCAGCGATAGCTCCTCATCGGCATGCATGGTATTTGCCCATGGCTCATAAGGTCGCACAACGAGATATGGGTTTCGAATGTCGTCGCGCGTAGTCGGCACGTCGGGGTTCGCGTCTGCAGCGATCATGCGAAGTCGCGCCACACAGGTGAGGGACTGAACCGCAACTTGTGCCGAAGGCGATGTGATCCATCTGGCATCGTCGTCCTCAATCGTCTTGGTAGTGACGCCTCGTAGTAGATAAATAGCGCCAAATGTCATGTCTTGTTCCACTTCAAGACAGTCAGCACGCAGAGACCACCCCTCACGGATCCGCATCATCGAAAAATTGAGTAGGTAGGCGATGCCGACTCTCGCTGTCATCGAGAAATACATTGCAAGGATATTGACGCTGTGGCTGCTTAGGGACTGCCCTTGCATCAGACACCAACGTTCGAGCAGCACATCGATCCCGAAACGTTGGGCGGTCTTGGAGAAAGATCCCAAATACTCCGCACCGGAGCGTGCGCCCCCGTGATGTCGACGTTCGGAAAATGGAAGGAGTTTGGGATCGCGTCCCTGTCGGCATGCGTCGGCGAGTGAACCGTAGTTCTTGGCATAGGCATCCAGGCAAAAGCGATAGCAGTCTTCAATCTGCTGTCGATGGGCAAGAAAATCATCGAGAAAGGCCCGTAGTCGATTGACTTGGTAAGTCCAGATACGCGGAGGGATGTATGGCGTCTGCCGACTCTCGGTCTCGGGCAGCGCCGCCTCCAGCCGCCTCAATCCTTCGAAATCTAGCAGAGTAAAACCAAGTCTCTCGCGTTGTTCGAACAGGCTGTGAAGCAGTGCCAGCGCCGATTCGGTTCTCGAGGGCAAAAGCACTGCGGGGAGCTTGTCCGCCACAGCAGGGAACCGCTCCAGCGCAGACGCAGAAATGCCCTCATTTGAGCAAAGGATAAATGGCTCGTCGGCGGAATCTGTGGGTGGTTTGATGCGATTCATGAGGGACAGAGGAAGCGATAGAGTTTCTTGCAGGTAGCGTCAAAGGCGTTCTGCTCGTGCTCGGAGAGGTGCCTCGAAAGCGGGCCACCGAACTCGTGGATCTCATTGAGAAGCAGTGTGCGGGCATCCATGGCGGCTAAGTCCGGATCGACGTGACGGACTTCGATGAGATGGCCACCAAGCATCCAAAGGTGATCGCGGTGGCGGTGCAACGTTTTGCGGGCATAGCCGTGGGTCAGCAGGTGTTGCAGGAAAGGTGTGAAGACCTTCACGAGCGCCTGTCCGAATGGGATGTCCTCGTCCTCGAAGCGCCATGAGGCAGGCCAGTTCTGCAAGTCCGGGACGTAGCGCTCCAGTGCGTGCGGATCTGAGGTAACAATAGCGTCTTTACTGATTCCCGCGCGCTTGCTAACCATGTTGCTGACCCGCCTGCTCAATGCCTGCCATCATTTTCCCGGCTTCGTCTATGAAAGTGCCCGACTGTGCGAGCAGTCCAAAACCATCGAGATCGACGTGCGGCCACGCAAGGGTTCGAAGCCGATCTGTTCGTGTTGCAACCGGCCTGGCAGCGGCTATGACACGCTCGCATCGCGTAGTTTCGAATTTATTCCGATCTGGGGCTTCGCGGTGATTTTGCTGTACGCCATGCGCCGCGTCGACTGCCGTGAGTGCGGCGTGAAGGTCGAGACGGTGCCGTGGGCCATCGGCAAGCACACGCTGACCAAGGCCTACATGCTGTTTCTCGCGCAGTGGGCACGCAAGCTCTCCTGGAAAGAGACAGCGCAAAGCTTTCGCACCAGTTGGGAGAAGGTTGCCCAGGCGGTGGAGTGGGTGGTCGACTGGGGGCTGGCCCATCGCGAACTCGGCACCATCCGCGCTTTGGGCGTCGATGAAATCCAGTATGGCCGAGGGCACAATTATCTCACGCTGGTCTATCAGATCGAGGCCAGCTGCGTGCGCCTGCTTTGGGTTGGCCAGGAGCGCACGAAGGAAAGCTTCGCAAAGTTCTTCGTCATGATCGGCAAACGGTTGTGCGAGCAGGTCGAGTTCGTCTGCTCGGACATGTGGCGGCCCTACATCGAGATGATCGCACTACATTGCCCCAACGCGCTGAACATCCTCGACCGCTTCCACATCGTTGCCAAAATGAACAAGGCGATCGACGAGGTTCGCGCCGAGGAAGCTCGCCGCATGACCCGCGACGGCTATGAGCCAGTCCTCAAGAAGTCCCGCTGGTGTTTGCTCAAGCGGCCAGAGAACCTTACTGACAATCAGCGACTGCGCCTGCGCGATCTGCTGCACTACAACCTGCGCAGTGTCCGCGCCTATCTTCTCAAGGAGGAGTTCCAGCAGATCTGGGATTACATCTCGCCTGTCTGGGCAGGCAAGTTCCTCGATCAGTGGTGCACCCGGGTCATGCGCTCACGCATCGAACCAATGAAGAAGTTCGCACGCACCGTGCGCGCCCATCGAGAACTGATTCTCAACTACTTTCATGCGCGCAAGCAGTTCTCCAGCGGAATCGTCGAGGGTTTGAACAACAAGGCCAAAGTCACCATGAGAAAAGCGTACGGCTTCCGGACGTTTCGAACGACGGAAATCGCGCTATATCATGCACTTGGCAATTTGCCCGAGCCGCCGACAACCCACACTTTTTACTGACGAACCGGATAAATAGAGGGCGCAATAAATTAAACTGATTCAGCAGGGTTGTCGGATTCGTCACGGCTCGGGGACCCCACAGCCACCATCCCGCAATCTGCCGCAATAAGGCGGCGTTGGCAGGAGTAATACTTGGATCACCGATGCGCTGCGGTCCGTCACCAAAGTTGAGGGTTAGGGACTTCTTTGCCCACGGCGCGAGGTTCCATTTGGCATCCCTATATCGACTAATGATTGTCCCGTGCTTATCGATCGTCACCGGGAAGTCCAGCGGTGGCGGCCAAGTGGGCGGTTGAAAGTTGCCTGCCGATCGCGTCACTAGCGGTGAGTCAATGTTGAGGCTGAGGTCTGGCAAAGCAACATTCACTGACGGGCCTCCACAAGTTGGATGAACCCGTCCCATTTCGGGTGAAATTCACCTTCCTCGACGCGCGCTATCGCCTCGCTGACCCAAAGAGATCGATTCTCACTGCTTGCCTTAAAGCATTCAAGTTTGTCGGTAATGCGATCCAGGACTGCTATTACTGGATGTGGCACGCCAGATTTTCTTGGCGGACGGTACATTGCAAGCTCCAAGGATTTATAGTGGCGATAGCTCGCGAGGGACCACGCGTGGTCTTCGCTATCGATGTCGCGCTGATGGATGCAGAACAGGCATCCTGCGGGGCTTATGCAATCGGGGCGTGGGGCTCCGGCCGAGGCATCCGGGATGAGTTGGGGACGACCCTCCGCGCACACTCCGGGACCAGGTGAGGCAATTGCCGGATCGGTAGTGGAATGAAAGCGGCTGATTTCCACAATCGCGGCCTGATGATGTGGTCGGATATAGTCGCGCAGCAGCGTTTGCGTTGTGTGTTGATTCATCTCGGCCGTAAGCGCGGGATCGCGAGAGCGTCGCATCAGCCAGTTGACGCGCGCGCTACGCAGAGACCGAGGCCCAACAAAAGGAATCTTCAGCAGAGCACATCTCACTCGTATTGCCCTTAGCGGCGGTGAGACATCACGTGCGCGTTGTTGTCGCGATGACAGCGGAAACAGTAGGCCATTGCCGCCGTCCTGAAAGATTGCTCTGTGCCACGCCAGATACCGCTCGAATAATGTCCGGTACTCGCTGTAGATCTCGAACTCCACTTCACCTTGCCTGCGGTCCTTGTAGACTCGCCGAACCAAGTAGCCATCGAGATGGCTCTGATACGAGAAGCGTCCGATGTCAAGTTTGTGAGCCTGCGACAGATTCATGCCAGTCTGCGCAATGAAAATCAGTAGCTCAGCTTCGATTCGTAGATTGATTAGGGGGCGTTTGGTCCGTAAGGAAGTATCCGATTCCCATTTGGCACGCCTATTGATTACTTTCTCCTTGAGTGATGGGGGTGTCGTCGGGGCGACCAGTGCCTTCAGCTTATGGTCGGGCTGAAGCCCAGACCATTCTTCGATCTGCTTCCCACTCCGGAATCGGATCAAGACCGGCAGCTTGCCACGAATCGAATCCACGGTGAGCGCATCGCTGATGTCGAGCAACGCATGACCAAATGCGAGGGTATCGGCCGAGTTTTGCTTGTCAGCCTTGGTGCTCAGTACTCTTTTTCTTGATGGAACAAAATCGACGCGCGTCCTGCGAAGCAAGCCAATTTTTAAACCCAGTACCTCATCGAGCAGTCTTGCCAGGTGGCGTGAGAGGTTATACACGCCGACAGCCGTCAGGTCACCGACGACTCGTTGGCGGTGCGTCAGATGATTCGTCCACTCTAGGAAATCTGTCTCCACCGTGGCCAGCGTCGGTGAGCGATTCGATTCGTCCACCCACGCATAAAAGCTCCGGATATGTGCTATGGCTATTCGGGCGGTATATCGGCTGCCCCCGGCCGCGAGATTTCCCGCAAGCACGTCATGCAGTTTTGTAACCAGCGTTAAACGATCCAAAATTGGCGGCCCGAGAGCGCCCCCAGCGATCACTTGGAGAACCTTACGTATGTCAGTCGAAGCTCCACCTCGATAGAGCAGGGGACGAAGGTCCCAGGGGGTCTCCATTCCGCCGTACCTCACGGTGGGAAATGTTAGATCGGGGATGTACTGATCAGTCATCTGCTGTGCTTTCGCGACGAGACAGCAATCCAAGAAACTCGCGAGTGAATGCGTTGGCTACATCCTCCTTGGCGGGAGCCTTCTCAACAAACCTGATGTATTTGAGTGAGGTTGCCTCATGCTTGTGCAGTAGGGCTTCCTTGACCATCGCGATTGCGTTGACGGCACCCCCAGCTCTGATGGCGATTCGGGCCAGTTCAGTTGCAAAGGTGCTGCGGCTCTGGTGGAAGCGAAAACCGCGCATCGCGGCCAGCCCATTGGCTACGGCCAGTTTCTTGAACGCGTGCATTTCAACATTCATCGCGACGCTCTTGTCTGAGCCCCGCTGCGCGTAGGGGTTACCGAATCGTGACAAGAAAACGAGATCCCTATGCTGGGGCATTGCCTTAGCCTCACGCTCCAGACGACGAACGCTGTGGACGTACTCTTCGAGCCGATCGAGATGCGTTCGCGTAATCCAGATCTGCCCGGTCACGCCGAATTTGGTTGCGACCGGTGGATCGGCGCCTGGACCAACCGCCAACCTGAAAAGCCCGGCTATCGACGGATCCGGCGCTGCGTTGGAGAGAGTCCTCACTTTAAGGTCGGTAAGCGATCCGAGCCGCATGCCAGTGAAGAACCCAAGAGTCAGCATGAGGAAGAGCTCTTCCGATGCATTGTCACGCGCGAAGGCGAGCACAGCATCCCGATCTGCCGCGGTGATCGGAAGCAGGCCATCCTCCAGGCGCTCACCGACCGCTGCACGGTTGGGAATACTTAGATCGGTTGTGTTGACGGCTATGGTGCGCTCGAATCCTATTGGATCCACAAGGCGAATGCCGACGATGCGTTCCTGCCAGGTTGGCAAGGTTGAAGAAAGCAACCCTCTGGCCTTGAGCCATCGATAGAAGCTGACAACCACGCGCATCCGCTGTGAAGCGGTGGATGGAGCAAGTTCTCCGTTGGCCCGGGCTTCGATCAGAGCACCGCGATACCGAACAAGGCAGCGGTCCGCCTTGCGAGGCGGAAAATCCCACCATTCTGTTTCTGTTTCTTCGAGCCACTTCGCATAGGCATACAACGACGTTGCGCTTGTCTGCACGGTCCGGATATCGACCTCTGCGCTAGCTGCTCGCTCCAACGCCCATAAGTTTGCTTCTCGCCATGGCATGCCATTCCCCCAGAATATCTGGGGCAAGGCGTCAATTACTTTGCCTCGAGTAACGGGCGTCCATACCACGCGACTGTTTAGTATTGCTGATCGATGCGGCATGAAGCGGATAGACTCAAGTCTTGCCATGATCTTCTCTCTTCGATTGCCGCGCTTGCGCTGCAGCCATCTCCTCACAGCCAAGCAAGCACGTTTTCAAGATTTCATGAAGGTAATAGGCTACATCGCGCCCGTGACATGTCCATGGCATGAAAAAGTACTATGCGGCGTCCATAGCTCTATCTAATCCGTACGTGAGAAAGTACGGTTCGTACTGCAGGTCGGCTATGAGCTCAAGCTCATGCTCAATCTGCCCCTGGACTTTATGCGGAATGCCCGAAGGAAAACGCCGCTGTGCTCCGATATACGTCTCCTGACGCAGATAAGCGCCCGGCGTAAAGCCGGCTGGCACCAGTTCATCCGGGTACTCGTATCGCAGTTCATCGAGCGAGAATGTGCAGCGACTGGCGATATCGACGGTCGCCGCGAGCGCTTCGGCTGGATACAGGTTCGCGAGGCGGAGTCGCGAACGGAGATGCTGTTCGGCGTTTGGTGCAAGGTCGTAACCGCATTCGTGTACTGGCCTGCCGACCCGGATGGCGGTCATCGTGTCTTGCAGTGGCTTGCGCGAGCGCACATGCATAACGACATGCCCCAGCGCCACCACGGGGAGGTCCTGAGTACGCGCGATGAACTCGACCGAGCCGCGATGGATGTCGTCCATGGCGCGTTGATGAAGCACCAACCCTACCCAGGCGCGGCCAGTAAATGTATCGTCGAGCCACTCGACCTGTGCAGCAAGGACATCCTCGTTGGCCGGGAAATCCGGTACAAGAATGGCGAGGCAGTCCGGCATCCCGCGAAGGTGCCGATATTCCTTCTCGGGACGCGAGAGGTCCTGTGGTGTAAGCCGATATTCGCCCTTGGTTGCCCTGGTGCGGGCGAGCGTAATCAGTTCAGACAGGTTTCCGTATCCCTCGCGGTTCCTGGCGAGCAGGATGAGTCCGAACGCGGGGGAGCCGTCGGCATTGACGAGGCGGAAGAACGAGCCGACGATAAACGGCAGCTTTGCTTCCTTCGCTGCGACGTGCGCACGCACCACACCAGCTAGCGAACATTCGTCCGTGATAGCGAGTGCCGAATAACCAAGCTGTGCCGCGCGCTCAGACAGTTCCTCGGCATGCGAAGCGCCATGCAGGAAGCTGAAATTCGAGAGGCAGAAAAGCTCGGCATAAGCCGGCAGCACGTTGAACGTTGTGTCCATCGTGCATCAGCCGAAGAGTCCGTGAAGGAACCACCGCTGCTCTTCCTCCGCGTCGCGGCTGCTCACACGCTCACGATATATCCAGTAGCGGCTCTGGTCGTCCGCCTGCGCCACGAAATAGTCGCGCGTTACGAGCTCGCCATCGAACCAGCCAGCTTCGATACGTTCACCGGGCGACACCATCCGCAGCGGAGACCCATAGAAGGGACGATGCTGACGCATAAGCAGCCGCACCGGACTGTCCAGCATCCAGGTGGGTCTTGGCAGACCGAGCGGAAGTGGTTCCTGCTTTGACTTGAGCGTCGCCGGCACCCAGCGGTTGGCGACCTCCGGGCGATGGTCGGCAGTCGGTGCGGGGCGAAGAACGTTATCCTCTCCGAGTCGCGCAACTAGCAGCTCAAGAAGACGTGCGTGGTCTTCCTTTGAACCTCCCGGTTCCGGGAATAGCGTGTCAGACGCCGGTGCTGCGGACTCGACTTTGGAAGCATCGAGTCGCAGCGCGATGACCGGTGCAGCCAGCTCAATCCGGTGCAGCCGCTCCTTGAGCAGCCTCACGAGATGTTCCTCTTTCCAGGTCGGCTCGCCCAGCGCGACGTCGATGGTTGTCGGCTCGATAGCGGCGCGCCCGCGTTCATGTTCGAGCAGCAGCCTTATAGACGTGACAGCCAGCTGCTTGGCGCAAAGCCAGCCGCACAGTTGCACGATGAGTCGATGGGCACCGAAGACTGCGCCGTCCGCATCCTCAAGCCGGTCCGGCATTTCGATACGTGCGGAGAAAGTCGGCGGTAGTTCTAGCCAGTCAAAGAGTTCGGGCGCGGTGCCAAATGCACGGTCGAGCGAGTCGAGCAGATGTTCACCACATCGCCGCTGCAGGCCGGCGCGTGGCAAACGCCTGATGTCAGCAATGGTCTCGCAGCCAAGTCCGGACAACCAGTCTCCGAACGGACGAACTTCCGGAACGGCCAGCATTGGTAATGCGGCCAGTCGTTGCTCGAGCGATGCAAGCTTGAGCACGCGGCGGTTTCCGAACTTCGCGAGCAGCCATCCACCTTGGCCGGTGGGCGCAGCGCTGATGCGCGCAGTAAGCCCGAGCGTTCCTAGAACATTCTTTACTTCCCGACACAATGCGAGCAACCCGCCAAAGAGCCGAAGACTTGCACCAACCTCAACTACGACGGTCGCTTCGTCAAGCAAGGCGACTTCAGGCGAGAAGCGCATCAGGGCAACACCCACCTCGCGCTGTGCGGCTGCTTCCCTTGCAGCATCGCGTTCATGCATTTCCGTTTCGGGCGACAGTGTCAGCACTCCGCCGCGCTTCATCCCGAGGCGCACGCCAGCCGCGCGAGCCGTGCTGTCTGTAATGACCACCTTGTCTTTCTCCAGTACGGCACTTCCGTGCGCGGGCTCAGATGACCACTTCGGTCGGAACACCTCGAGCGGCAACTTCGGCAAGTGGACGGCGAGAAAGACGCGCATGTCGGGAAAGCAATACAGGAGTGGGTTGAAGGGGAATCGACAGAGGCTCTGCGCGCGCGGGCCCTCGTCGTTTCACGATGTCGACGGTCAAACCGCCGGCGGATGGTCTTAAAGCAAGCCGCAACAGGGCGGGCGACGAATCCTGTGCGGCCGCCAGAGGCCTGACCATCACGAAAAGTGTTTCGGATGACTGCGCCGCTAAATGCAGACGCCGCAGCGAAGAGGCCTGCGCGTATTGCGCCCAGAAGATGAGCGCACCGCAACTGCCTGCCCGCAGAATCTGCTCCGCCGACCAGAGCGCATCGGCGGTCTTCTGCGCTTTCACCCGCAACACCTGGTCAATGGGAAGTCCGATGTAGCTGAGTCCAAGCCCGTCCGGGGTGTGCGGCGGCTGCACAAACGCCACAGGGCGGTTGCCCGAACCACTGAGTGCCGGGCGCAACAGTCGTAATTCACCGACCCCGGCCTGCTGCACCAACAGGTCGATGAGCGCACCGACTGGCCAGCCCCCGCCGGGGAGCTCGGCCGACAGCGCGGGATAGCCGGTCTCAACGACCCGCCCACGGCCACGCGCGAGCTGGGACGCACGCCACAAGGACGGGTGTATCTCTTCGGCCGTGACGGTAGCGGTGGACATATGGCAACAAAAAACCTGTATATTTATACAGTATCGTACACGCAAATTCGTAGGCATGAACTGTCACTTTTATTTGAGGAACGACGGCCGTGCGTCATCCATCGCTCGGCCTCATGTCCTGCTTCCATTGCTCAGAGGAGATTCCACCATGAGAGCAGACGAATGGGTTCGGGAGGCCGAACGCGAATCGAAGCTTGTGGATGCCCTGTATAAGGCGCGTCATCTTATTTCGATGCATAACGGCATGACCGTGCGATGCGACGGCGAGAAATGGCCGCTCGATTTCGGCCAGGAGCTGAAGATGATTGACGCCACATTGAAGATGGCCGGAGTCGAGACTCAACGCCTCAAGCAGTAGCTGCTTGCCGAATCGCGAGAACTCGGGCAATCACAGGGAAGAATCGGTTCAGAGGTCCTTCGAGGTCAGCAGATGCAAACTGAGAAATACCGTGGATACACGCTGTGGGGTCATGCCATCTTGCAGCAGGAAGGCATCCCACAGCCGGCGAAATTCGCAGGAAGCGGCACGGTCACGCGCGACACCAAGGTCGTCGAGGTATCCGGGGTACTCGACGCTTTTGATAGTGACGAAGAAGCAGAGTTGGTAGGCCTTTCGTGGTGTCGGGCGTGGGTAGATAGTCACGGCTAGCGCGGAGGTCGCGGCAACCGCGCTTCGGTTTGCGTAGAACTCGCCTTGCACAATTAGGGTCATCAATCTATAACGGACTCGGGTACCGCCGTCCGTGTCGCATTTTTCGCGTGGTGCTCGTCCCGTGAATCGGAGGTGCCCATGTACTGTGCTCGGAGAACGGTTGCTACGCTCGTCGCCGTGTCGGCATCGTCGCTCATATCAACAACTCATGCCGAGTCCAGTCTCAGCTACTTAGGAGACGCGACAAATACCATCTACTCCTTGAACGGCAATTCCAGCCAAGATGAAGTTGCGAAAGCTTATTCGCAAGGATGCACCGCACTAAAACGCTTGAGCGACGACCAATCTTTCAAAAAGGCGCTCCACAACAAAGTCGGAAAATCCGGAGGCACTGAACAGCGCGAAGCGCTCCAAGCAGCGCGTACTTTCGCCGGAAGTTTTGTCGACTCGGAGTCAGGCGCGCTGAAACAAATTGGCGTGAGCGACGATGCTGCCAAACAGGTCCTCCATAGAGCATACGACTTCCGGAAGGACATAACTGACAAGCCAGACCCCACTCTTATTGAACGAGACATCACCGACACACGGGATGTTGTCTGCAAGGCGAGCGCGCAGGCGTCGGCCTTTTTGCAGGATGCGAAGAACCGAAATCGATGGGAACTGATTGCCTTGGGATTCGGTGGCGTAGCGCTTATAGCGGCTGACGCCGGGTCCGAGATTCCATCGGGCGGCTTAGCCACCGCTTCATTCGGACTTGGCGTGGGAATGGTTGGAACGTTCCTGAGCAAAACCACGAAGGAGTGGTGAGACCGATGCAACGTTGAGCGTCAATAAGTGCCGGTGCAGACATTGCACGAGAATCGAGCAACTGAGCTGAGGCACAAGCAAAAAACGGAACCGGAGTTATACAACGGATACGAAGTGTGGGGCATGCTATCCCGCAGAATGGAGGCTACGCCGCTAGCGGCAATAACGTCTGGCCGGAAATTCATTGAAGGTTCAGGCGTGCTTGCGACATGCGGACCCGAGGGAGAGGCGCGCGCCATCGGTATGGCGTGGGCTCGCGCATGGGTTGACACTCACGGGTAGGTCAGACCCGTGAGCTAAAAAGACTTCCATCCACTTATGGCTTTGTGTCTTAAAGGACTCTTCATGTCGATGAAGAAGTAAAAAGACATCTAGCGAATGATGTTTTAACTTTTACCGGGGGCTCATTTTAGGTCCCCGGCACTGCTCCAGCGCCGCACTATCGCGCTCCTCAAAAGTGCGGCCGGGCGCCGGTCAGCATGTCCCAGTATTCCTGACGCGGCAACCCGACCGCCTGAGGAAGCCTCATTTCGGGCCATCCTTCGCAGAGAAAGCGCATTCAGTTGTCAGCCGGCCTCGGTAGCGTGCTGTAATACACGATGGAACTCCCCAAAGCTCGCACGAGATTAAGCTGCCGGGGATGGGGGACCATTCTGAGTATTTGTACGTCGCCGAGGTGCCTCGCGGGCGCAGTGCTTTTTAGAATGGCAAGCATCGCGGGCGTAACCCAAGTCGCGCGGGCACCGGGATTTACCTAGAGAGCGGTGGGCGCTGTTCGCGGCCGCTTAACTAGGCGGGAAGTCAAACGCTCCTCGCTTCCGTAAGGATAAACGTCAAAGTGCCTTCTTGAAGCAGACAGCGCTCGCCGGGCACAACTGTGAAAATTGCGTACTCCCCTGCAACTCTGCAGGCGCGGTGCCTCGGTCGACACGTGCATAGGCGACCCTCGGAAAGAAGTCTGCAGCAGTCGTGGTGAGCAACCAAAGCTCGCCAACGCCTGAGGCTCGCGCGAGGTCTTCGGCGTGAGCCACCAAGTCGCCACCCAAACGACAATTGCGAGCAAGCTTCGCTACCGCCAGCGACCGCAGCAACGCATCGGTTCCAAACCGCTCCAGGCCAACGCTGCCGACAACTGAACCAGCGGCATTTTCTGCGACAGCAAAACTGCGCAACAGGTCGGGAGTTACATCGGAAGCCGGCAACCCGTTTTCCGCGAGCAATACTTTGATGGCATCAAGGTCTTCGTTTCGTGCAGCACGTATCATCATAGTCGAGTTATCGTGGGTGATTTTGGAAGCGAAGTCAGGCGGCTCCAGTTGTCATGTGACGGCTGACCCGAACAGCCACACAGAACGCAATTGCAGACAGTATCGAGACGAGAAAGACCGTCCATTCAACCGTCACATAGCCATGCGTGAAGCTCCAGATGCTGGCAGCGGCAATCGGCGCGATTCCCTTCGCGACGTTCGACGGAAAGGAAAGCATACCGCTGACCGCGCCATACCCCTCCGTCCACATCAGGTCCTGGACGATGGTGCCGCGGAGGATGGTCATCATGCCATTCGCGGCGCCGTAGCAAAGCGCAAACAACCACAGCAGCGCGGCGGACTGGCCCGCGCCTATCAGGACAAGGGTCGACAGGGGAAAGAGCGTTACGACGATGATGCCGACCGTACTCACGTGAACGGTTCGACCGAAAGTGAACCACACCGCTCGCGAGGCGACCTGAGCTGGGCCAATGAGCGCCATGGTTGTAACCAGGACAGCGTTCGACACGCCGCGCTCAACCATGAGCGGCACAAGATGGAAAGTGAGTGCCGCGAATGTCGCATAGTAGGCCGTAAAGCAGATGGCGAGCGCCCAGAAAATTGGCGAATGAACAGCACGACGTGTAGCCGCATTGTTCGCCCTTTTTACATCGCCACTCGCCGGCCGTGCTTCAGCGGCAATCCTCGACGAACGGATTGCCGCCATGTGAACAGGAAGGCAGATGAGAATGTTCAGTGCAGCGAGAACAACAAGTGACATGCGCCATCCGACCGCGCCAATGAGGAACTGGGTCAACGGAATAAAAACCGTGCTGGCGAATCCGGCGACCAAAGTGATGAGCGTGATTTTGGTACGGAAGCTTCGCGGATAGCGGTGGGTCACTACCGCAAATACCGGGTCATAAAATGTGGCCGCCATGGAAACGCCAAGGCCAATCCACACGACGAACAACATCGTCAACGATTGAGCCTCGGCCCAGAGTAGCAGCATCGCCGCGGCGATGACCGAGCCGAGGGCCATGACCCGGCGCCCCAGTCCATGGTCAATCCAGCGCCCAATGGGATAGGCCGCGAATCCTGAAACCAGCAACCCCACGGAAAGCGCGCCGTTCATCGCCGTCCGGCTCCAGCCCATGGCTTGCTCCATAGGCACAACCAGCAGCGAAAAGGAGTAATAGACAGAGCCCCAGGATACGAGTTGAGCCACCGCCAGTGCCCAGGTCACAAGCCTGTCGCGACTGTCCGTCTGCGCGGTCTCGTAGCGTGCGCTCTCGTCCTGATTCGACGTCGTGCTCAATTGTTTCCTCTCGTTGGGTCAGTCGGTTAAACGTCGGCAGCGCCGATGCAAAAGGAGTCGCAGCAAAAGAACCTTCGCGAAGCAAGTCTGTCGGCGATGGTGCGGCCGACCCGCTCTGGCGGTGGGCAGGCGTTGCGCGGTCCAACTATCCGCTGGTCTGTCTGTACCTTGCCAAGAAAACCGATTCCTTCGCGTTCGCAATACCCTCGTGTGCGTAGCGCGACGAGCGCTTCTCTCGGGTGTGCGGACACGCCGACGACGCCGCTCCTTTTTTCGTGGGTCGTCAACGCGACGAAAAGCTTCAACCCTTCGTCGGCGACCCTATTGCGTGTCCGCAGCAACGGAGTCATCTAGTCACATCACGGCCAGAAACGACCCAAGGACTTCGCATCCAGGACAACGACAGCAGCCGACGACCCGCCAGTCCCGAGAAATCGCGCCCGCTCGAGCGTCTCGTCGAGCGCGCCCGTCAGCGCAATCGCTGACGTCGCGTAACCGGTCTGCAACTCGAACGCTCTTGCGACGTCTGTCGAAAGCGACGCACGCCAGGACCGTGTCGCGGCCGAGCCGTCGGAACGCCGTATCGCGTCGCTGGCCGCTGGTCGCTCTGCCTTCAGCAGGACCAACGCCTGCATCGAGCCGCAGTGCCACCCATCCGCTGCCGACAAGGAAGGTCCAGTCGACAAGAGGTCTTCGCGGTCCATGACAGCTCCCTAAAATTTCACATTTCCAGAATAGCGGAAATGTCCTAGAATGCAAAGCACGAAACGATGACGCTTGCTCCTCAGCTGGCAGCAATGCCGGGTTGAGGCGGCGAACATCGGGTGCAGTCAGAAACGTCAAATAGCAAGGTAATGAGATGACCGTTGATGCAATCAAGGGCGACCACAGCTTTCCGGCCGCCAGGACAGAATTTTTCGACACAGATATTGCCGCACGCCTCGGCATGGACGGGCAGCCCCCGGTGAGAATTCTGCTGCTATACGGCTCGCTGCGTGAACGGTCGTATTCGCGGCTGCTAGTCGAAGAAGCCGCGCGCCTGCTGGAGACGTTCGGCGCTCAAACGCGGATTTTCGACCCGCGCGGTCTGCCGCATGCCGACGATACGGACGTGAAAAACCATCCGAAAGTAAAAGAGTTGCTCGAGTTGTCGCTGTGGTCCGAAGGACACGTGTGGTGTAGCCCTGAGCGCCACGGCACCATCACCGGTCTGATAAAGACGCAGATTGACCACCTGCCGCTCGTCAGCGGCGGCATCCGCCCAACACAGGGGCGCACGCTTGCGGTCATGCAGGTCAGCGGCGGTTCACAGTCGTTTAACTCGGTCAACCAGCTGCGGCAGCTTGGACGATGGATGCGCATGTTCACCATCCCCAACCAGTCGTCGGTGGCCAAGGCGTTTGAAGAGTTCGAAGAAAACGGGCGGATGAAGCCATCGTCGTATTACGACCGCCTCGTGGACGTCATGGAGGAGCTCGTGAAGTTCACGCTGCTGCTTCGCGGCCGCGCCGATTATCTCGTCGACCGGTATAGCGAACGCGTGAAGGAAGACCGCCCGCTGGACCCAGCGACCGACCTGGCCTCCCAGGCAATCGCTGACCAGTCGCGGAAAGAAGTGCAGACGAGCAACCAGTAAAGGCACGTCATGGCAACCCTCGATTCAAAACTGGCAGTCAAGGCGCTGGCAGCGCTCGCTCATGAGACCCGCCTCGCAGTCTTCCGCCTTCTTGTTACCGCGGGGCGCTCGGGTATGAGTCCGGGCGCCATCGCCGAAAAAATCGGACTCCCCGCGCCGACTCTGTCGTTCCACCTCAAGGAGCTTGCGCACGCAGGGCTCATCGAGGGCAAAAGTCAGGGGCGGTTCATCATTTACAGCGCCAGCTATGACCATATGCAGACGCTCATGGATTTCCTGATGGAAAACTGTTGCGCGGCGGAGCAGGCACAGCAATGCGGCTGCGCGACCAACGAAACGGAGGCGTAATTGACGTTCGCCCGCCCTGAAGGACGGGGATTCCTGACCTTCACAAGTCAGGTTCCTGCTTCGTTGCGGACCGCCTGCCGGAGATGTCTCCGTCAGGTCTTCCGTCCGCTCCACAGGCTTAAGGTTCCGCGCGTCCCGCGGTACCTGTTGCAAGAAGTCCCGCGTTGAGGATATTTCTCGCTGCGTTCCTGTCGCGGTCGTGTATCTCGCCGCACGCCGGACAAGCCCACTGCCGGATGTTCAGCGGCAACGACTTGTGTTTGAACCCGCAGGCATGACAGGTCTTGCTCGAGGCGAAGAACCGGTCCGCCTGCCAGTAGGTCCGGCCGTACCATGCCGCCTTATAGGCGAGTTGCCTGAGCAGCTCGCTCCAGGCGGCGTCGCCGATACTCCGGGCAAGGTGACTGCGCATCATCCCCTTGATGCACAGGTCCTCCATGAACACCGCCTGGTTTTCGCGGATGAGCTGGGTGGACAGTTTGTGCAGGAAATCCTTGCGTGAGTCGGCGATGCGCGCGTGCAGCCGCGCGAGGCGTTGCCGGGCCTTGTTCCGGTTTTTCGAACCCTGTTGTTTGCGCGAGAGCGCGCGGCTCAGGCGTCGCACGCGATGCAGCAGCTCGGCGAGGAACTTCGGCGGAGATAGCGGAGGCTGGTCGTCCGCAAAGGTCAGAAAGTGCGTCAGGCCAAGGTCGGCGGCAAAGAGCTTGTCGCAGACTGGCAGCGGCGCCACCTCGTCGTCGCATAGTAGGCTGACGAAGTAGCGACCGGCAGCGTCACGCGACACGGTCAGGCTCGAGGGCGTGCCGGGCAACTGGCGGCTCCAGCGCACGTCGAGCGGCGCTGCTATCTTCGCGAGCGTGAGCTTGCCGTCGCGCAGGTTGAAGCCGTTGCGCATGAGGGAATAGCTCTGCGCGGCTCGCTTGCGCTTGAAGCGCGGGAAGCCTGCCCGCCGGGCAAAGAAATTTTTGTATGCCGTCTCGAGGTGTCGAAGCGACGCTTGCAGGGCGACGATGGAGACCTCACGCAGCCAGACGCACCCCGGCGTCTGTTTGAGCGCGGTCAGCGCAGCGGCGTCATCAACGTAACTCGACTTCAGGCCGTCCTTGTAGCGCTGCTCGCGACGGGCGAGCATGTGGTTATAGACGAACCGCACGCAGCCAAAGTGCTGCGCCAACCGCTGCTCTTGCTCAGCGGTTGGATAGAAGCGGAAACGGAAGGCGCGTTTGACGGGCATAACCCCGTCTAGCGCGGCACTTTAAATACTGGAAACCTTTGGCGAGAGCAGAACTGTCGCCTTTCCTCCCCGTCCTAAAGGACGGGGTATCTCGGCTCAATCGGATGAAATGGAGGCTTCATGAAACGATTTCACGTGCACGTTGTTGTCCCGAAGCTCGACGAAAGCGTGCGTTTCTACAGCAGTATGTTCGGCGCGGAGCCTTCCGTCCTCAAGGACGATTACGCGAAGTGGATGCTCGAGGACCCGCGCATGAACTTCGCCATTTCTGCGCGTGGTGGCGAAACGGGTGTCAATCATCTGGGCTTTCAGGTCGACAGTGACGAAGAGCTGGCTGCTCTTCGCGAGCAGGTCACCGCTGGCAGCGTCGCGGTACAGGACCAGCCCGGCGCGCAGTGCTGCTACGCATCGTCAAACAAATACTGGACGCAGGACCCAGCGGGCGTACCGTGGGAGACGTAC
The DNA here is from genome assembly GCF_002278075.1 of Paraburkholderia aromaticivorans. Lineage (NCBI taxonomy): Bacteria > Pseudomonadati > Pseudomonadota > Betaproteobacteria > Burkholderiales > Burkholderiaceae > Paraburkholderia > Paraburkholderia aromaticivorans. Next base: position 72,486 of record NZ_CP022989.1, read on the forward strand.
CACACGATTAGCGGCATCCCCATGTTCGGGGCGGACAGCAGGCAGTCGGCCACTGCCGAAGCGGGCGGGGCCTGCTGTGCCCCGGTTACCTCAATCCCAGTTGTCATTGAGAAAAAAGTCGGCTGCTGCTGATTCGCTGCGACAAAAGCAAACGGCCGCCCAAGGGTACGAGGCGGCCGTTGTAGTTGGATACTTATGTGAATGATGCAAGTGTGCTCCTGCGCGACTTACCGCACTAAGCGCCTGTTCATGCGGTCACGGGCTTGCACTTCACTTTCCTGGTGGGCTTGCATGCAGCCGAGTCCACTCCCTGGCAGCAGTTCTCGGTCAGAAAGCCAACCAGGTCGTTCATGTGCTCGATTTCGGGCCCGTAGTATACGAAGCGCCCTTCCTGCCGAGACGTTACCAGGCCAGCATGCGTCAGCTCCTTGAGATGGAAGGACAGCGTCGCGCTAGCCAGGTCAAGATGCTCCTGGATGACTCCGACGTTGAGACCCTCCGGCCCGGCTGTGACGAGCAGGCGAAAAATAGCCAGGCGCGTCGGCTGTGCGAGCGCGGCCAAAGCTTTGATGGCTTCTTTTTCCTTCATAAGGCTCTGTCTTCAAGGTTATCTGCCGATTCTAACGCGGCGCCGCCGGCGCGGGGCGGAACAGTCGAACCCGGACTTCACCGCTGCCAGCGCCGAACGACCGAGCGCGCCCGCGCTTGCTGCGTCAAAACGTTTCCATTATATTGGAGATATGGAGAAATTTGAAACCCGCCTAGACCAAACGTCGCCAGGAGAAGTCTGTGACAGAACACCGAAAATATAATGTCTTATTCCTCTGCACCCACAACTCCGCACGCTCAATCCTTGCGGAGGCGGCGCTCAACCAGCTCGCGAGCGACCGTTTTGTCGGCTACAGCGCAGGCAGCCATCCCGGAACGGCGCCAAACCCTCATGCAATCGCCCTGCTGAACTCACAGGGTATTCAGACGGAAGGGCTGCGTAGCAAGAGCTGGGACGAGTTTGCCGAGGACGGCGCGCCGCAAATGGACTTCATTTTCACGGTCTGTGACGATGCCGCGGGCGAAGTCTGCCCGATTTGGCCGGGCCATCCGGCAAAGGCGCATTGGGGCGTGGCAGACCCGTCGAAGGCCGAAGGTTCGGACGACGACAAGCGCAAGGCATTCTTGCAGGCCTTCGTGCAGATGAAGAAGCGCATAGAGCTTTTCACGAGCCTTCCGCTCGAAAAACTAGACCGGTTGGCCATCCAGCAACAAATGCAGAGCATCGGTACGTCGCTGCGCAAGAAGGGAGAGTAATGATGGCAGGCAGTCAAACCACTGCGAAAGTCACTCCCCGGGCGCCCAGCGGTATCGGATTCTTCGAACGCTATCTGTCCGTGTGGGTGGCGCTGTGCATCGTGGCCGGCATCGTTCTCGGCAAGTTGTTGCCCGGTGCTGTGCATACTGTATCCACGCTCGAACTTGCCCACGTCAACATCCCGGTCGGGATTCTGATTTGGGTAATGATTATTCCGATGCTGCTTCGCATCGACTTCGCTTCGCTGGGAAAAGTCCGCAGTCAGTTGAAGGGCATCGGCGTGACGCTCGTCATCAACTGGGCGGTCAAACCATTCACAATGGCCTTCCTTGCGTGGGTCTTTGTGCGACACGCGTTCGCTTCGCTGTTGCCCGCCGACCAGCTGGATAGTTATGTTGCCGGTCTGATTCTTTTGGCTGCAGCACCGTGCACGGCGATGGTCTTTGTCTGGAGTCAACTCACCAAGGGTGACCCGTATTTCACGCTGTCGCAGGTTGCGCTCAACGACCTGATTATGGTCTTTGCGTTTGCTCCGGTCGTGGGACTGCTTCTCGGCATTTCCAACATCACAGTGCCGTGGGATACGCTCCTCACGTCGGTGGTGCTCTACATCGTCATCCCGGTCATCATCGCCCAGATACTCCGCAAGTTTCTGCTTCGAAAGGGCGACCAGCATTTCCAGAGCGCGTTGGCGAAAATCGGACCGTTCTCCATCTCCGCACTGCTGTTGACGCTGGTGCTGCTGTTTGCATTCCAAGGCGAGCAAATCATCGCGCAACCGCTGGTCATTCTGCTTCTGGCGGTGCCCATCCTGATTCAGGTGGTCGTCAATTCGTCACTCGCCTATCTGGCCAACCGGAAGCTCGGTGTGTCTCATGATGTTGCAGCGCCGTCATGCCTGATTGGCGCATCCAACTTCTTTGAGCTGGCGGTCGCGACGGCGATTAGCCTCTTCGGTCTCAAATCGGGAGCAGCACTGGCGACTGTGGTTGGTGTTCTTATCGAAGTGCCGGTCATGCTGGCCGTTGTAAAAGTGGTCAACGCGTCGCGACGTTGGTACGAACGGGGAGCGTGACAACCCAGTAGCCTTCATGCCGGGACTCCGCCAGTCGAAATCTATACGCCATATGTTGAACGGCTTCGTGCTCGTGTGAGCACGGGCCGACACACGGTCCGGCGACTGCCGGCGCATGCTGTCCGCTACGACCGCTTTATGGTCAATGTCCGCGAGCCAGCTCTTCCAGCCCGTGTAGACCAACGGGCGGAGTCGCCTGCCACGGCAACAGCACAGCCCTCTTTGTGACCTGCGTCACCACACGCTCTATGAACGGCACCTCGTAGCGCCCTCGTTCGGCGAGTGCCGGGTCGTGGGTGCCGCTTGCGAGCAGACTTTGGTCAATGACCCAGGCATACGGTTCAATCTGGGCTCGCCGGAGGTCAGCTTGCAGTCGCTCCGCCTCATGAACAGGCGTCGCCTCGGCGAGCGTCACAATAAGAACGCGCGTGAAATCGGGGTCGCGCAGACGTGCCAGAAGCTGGCGCACCGCTTCTGGCATTTCACCCTCGGTGCGCATGACTTCGCGATGATAGGCCTCCGCTGAGTCCATCAGCAGGATGGTATGTCCAGTCGGGGCCGTGTCGAGTATCACGAAAGCGCCTCGGGCCTCATCCACCGTTCGCGCGAATGCGCGAAAAAAACCGCTATCTCCTCCGTACACGGCGAGCGCAGGTCTTCCTCGAGCATCGCTTTTCCCTAGGCATCGAGTTGAGCACCTGCCTTGGCAAGAACTTCATCGCGATAGCGGCTGACTTCCAGTTCCGGGTCGATGCGACTCACGGTTAGACCCAGCAGCGATTCCTGGAGAGTCCACGCCACATGTGCGGCCGGGTCAGTGGTCGAAAGCAGGACTGCGTGTCCGCGCTGCGCCAGTTCAAGTGGTATCGCCGCAGCCACCGTCGTCTTGCCAACGCCGCCCTTGCCCATCGTCATGACAAGACCGTGCCCCGCCTTCTCAAGGTCGTCAATGAGCGGGAAAAGGCCGCCAGGCAACTTCATGCTCAACGAGGTATCTGTCCTGGGCGCAGCAATCTGCTCCGGGTGCAAATACGCATTTAACGCGGTCAGCCCAACCAATCCCCTGGGGATGAAGCCCGTTTCGCTTCGCGCAAGTGCTGCGAGCCCCGGCGGCATTGCCTTTATCGCTGCAGCCTGCTGTTCTTCCATTGCGCAGGCAATGTCATCGTCAGAAGAAACAGCCTTGAAAACGCCATTGACGGCGAGCACAAGGTTTCGGACCCCGAGGTCGACCAGTTCGACACGGGTTCGCTCCGCCTCACGGAATGCCGATGCCTCCGGTCGGGTCACCAGAACCATGGTAGTGCGGTCGTGGTTGGTCAGTTCGGCAACGGCCGCTGCGTACAGTTGCCTGTTCTGCTCGAGGCCTGCCAGAGGCCCCAGGCACGAATTGCCGGTTGTGTTTGTCGACAGAAAGTTGCTCCAGGCAGACGGCAGTGTCAGCAAACGCAATGTGTGTCCCGTGGGGGCGGTATCGAAGATGACGTGGTCATATGCCTTCGCGGTGATACTACCGCCCAACAGGTCGGCAAAGGCGTCGAACGCCGCTATCTCGACGGTGCAGCCACCGGAAAACTGCTCCTCCATGCTGCGAATTGCCGCATCGGGCAACACGCCTCGATAAGGGCTGACCATACGCTCGCGGTAGGCGGCCGCTGCGAGTTCCGGGTCGATGTTCAGCGCGTGGAGGTTTGGAACCTTGGCGATTGGTGTCGGCCGCCCGGAAAGTTGAGTCTCAAGCACCTCATCGAGATTGGATGCCGGGTCGGTGCTGACGAGCAACACAGTCTTTCCCTTTTCAGCCAGTTGCAGCGCTGTTGCGCAGGCGAGCGACGTCTTGCCGACGCCTCCCTTACCAGTGAAAAAGAGATGGCGAGTTGTAACGGCAGGAAGTGTCATATCGGTGCGCCGGTTAGCATTCGCCTGGCTTGCAACCGCAGGCTCCTGCCTTGATGTGCGGCTTGTCGGCGGCGGAAATCTTGAGGCCCAGTTTCTGAATCAACTGGGCACGCGACGGATACACCCCGACGGAGATAATCCGGCCATCCACCGTTGCGATGGGCAGGCGGTCCATACCCGCATGCAGCTCGCGGACCACTTCCGGATTGGCCGCAAAAGCTGCTGCATCGTGTCCCAAGCCGTGCCGAACGACTTCGACACCATGTTCAGCCAGCCGCCGAACATCAGCGCTGAACTGAACAGAACAAGGGTCGGGTCCACGTCGACGCCGCAGACACCGGTCGCGCAGCACATGGCCGGTTCAAACACTTCAAGTTTGCTCATCGTCGCACCTACGAAATCTGCCGGCCCGGCCAGACTGCAGCCGTGTCCACTCCTTCATGCTCGTCCCTCTGAAGGACGAGTCATTGACCTCGGTCAAGTCACAGACGATGGAACGGCATTTCCCCGCATGGAGAATCGACCCGCTTGCAAGTCGCCTCCATCTGCTTCGTTGACAAGCGTCAAAGGAAGGTCGGTGCTGACATGTAGCCTTGTGTGCACGATGGCGGCACACGCTCTGTCGTCGAGTCGCGCGTTCACAGGGAGGAGATATGAAAAAGCTTCTAGTTGCGATGGCTGTCGGTATCGCATTGACATCCCCCGTCCTGCAAGCTGCTTCCAAAGACACAGCTGCGCCGCAAAGCAGTTCAAAAACGCCACCCGCCGGCGCTGCTGAGTTCGACAGGAATCTGGCGCAGCTCCAGGAGCAAATGAAGACAATGCAGGCGCAGATGGACCAGATTCGCAAAACTCAGGACCCTCAGGAACGCCAGAAGCTACTTGAGCAGCACTGGGCCACAATGCAAAGTGCGATGACAATCATGCACGGAATGTGGGGCCCGGGGATGATGGGTCATGGAATGGGCCCGGGAATGATGGGAGGCGCTGGGCCCGGAATGATGGGGGGCTGGGGGCATATGGGCGGCTACTACTCGCGCCTGACACCCGAGCAACTGCGACAGCGTCAATACATGACTGACCAATACCTGCAGATGCAGCAGGAGATGATGAACAACATGATGTGGCAGCAGCAATACCGGGACGCGCCACCGCCTGCCAACACAAAGTAGACATGCTGAACAATCGGTTACTGACGACCTCCCATCCTTAAAAGCTCGCCAACTACAGGAGCGGACATGAGCAGTATTTCCAGCTACAAAGACCTGACAGGCGAGGTATCGGTTCAGATGCGAGCGATGCGCGCGTCACAGCCTGACTTGATGACCGCGTTCGGCCAACTCGCTGCGGCCGGGACAAAAGACGGGGCACTGAACCGAAAGACTCGGGAGCTGGTCGCGTTAGGAATTGCGATTGCCTGTCGCTGTGACGACTGCATCGGCTTTCACGTCCAGACGCTGGTGAAGCTGGGCACGACAAGGGCCGAGCTGGAAGACGTGCTCGGCACTGCGGTCTATATGGGAGGCGGCCCATCAATGATGTATGCCACCCATGCGTTGAGAGCCTTTGAGGAATTCTCGCTCTGAATATCAACGCGCCCGGACTTCTACCAGTGTGTCTGCGATGCAAGGCAGCCCCCGAAGAGGACCACGGCATGGGACTCATGGCTGCGTCATCCCTTGGTGATGATGCATATGCCCATCCATCGCGTCAGCACCGTGGTCCGCCAGCTGCGCGTCGAACCATGCGTGAAGTGACGACACTAATTTCGGGTCGTCGCTGCGATAGGTAAGTTCGCCGCCACCTTTAATGTCCTTGTAGGTAATCGATATCTGGCCGGGCTTTGCCGCCCTGAGCTGCGCCAATCCGGGCATGTCAGCGCCGTGAGTCCGGGCAGGCCCCGAAAAGTCACCACGCTGAAACTGCATCTGGATTTCACGCAGATGCTTACGAATCAGCTGGGTCTGGTGGTCATCAGACGGGCTTTTCGCAACTACCCGCTGGCTCCCCCCATCGTCCGATTTGGTGAAGATGTGAGTTGTGGCCTTGAGGCTGAACGGCATGACCTCCGCACCTCGCTGCGCGACCTCGGCCTGACGTTCAGCGTCCGCCGCGAACGATTCAGCCGCCGCGCCCAAGCCTGCCATCAGGATAAGCGTAGTAAATAATGTGCCCGGTTTCATTGTATGAGACTCCTGCTTGGTCGACAGTGATAGATGATTACACCCGATGCCCTTGCGCCGGTTGCTTGGATGGCCTTTAATTGCGCGTCACGCCGGCGAATCAGGGAGCCGGATTAAAACGTGTATGGGTTTCTTCCCCCCAGTGGTAGAGAACGAGACCGGACATGCCCATCGCAAGAGCGACAAACCAGAAGGCGTACTCCACACTCCCGCCCAGAGCGGCAGCAGCGCCGAGACCGAGCGCACCGACGCCATACCCCAAGTCACGCCAGAACCGGTATATGCCGATGGCTGAAGCCCGCCAGGCTGGCTGTGCCAGGTCGGCAACGGCGGCGCTCAGGTTGGGGTATAGCATCGCCATTCCAATACCCGCTACCGCCGCCGCGAAACTCCACCATGTCGAACCTCTGCCAAGGGGCAACAGCAGCACACCGACGCCGCAAACCCACATACCCAACACGTTGAGGTGATGACGACCGACCCGGTCGGACAATCTGCCCGTGAAAAGCTGCGCGCCACCCCATGTGAAGCCGTAGACACCCACTATCCAGCCTATACCGGGCAGGCTCACCCCCCGCTGGTGCAGGTAAACCGGCCAGAACACCCACACCAGCGCGTCGACAAACTTCTCGACCAATCCGGCCTGGCAGAGGGCTGCCATCCGACGGTCGCGCCAGCTCATCAGGGCAAACACTTCACTGCCCGTCGGTTGTTCGCCGGCTGCAAATTGACGGGACTGGGGGTGCCCTTTTGCCGGATACGCAATCGCTTCCTGACTGCTCTGGAAGCGGGCCCAGGGCAGCGTCTCGGCCACTGCCAACCAGGCGAGCAGAGTCGCAAGGAGAACTACCGCCGTGCCGAACCAGAGCAATCCTCCGCGGGGGCCGAGGACGGATGCTGCGTATCCCGTTACCACACCCGCCACTGCCACCCCGATGTAACCGGAGAATTCATTCAACCCGATAATGAGGCCGCGCTGGTCAGGACGCGTGATATCAAGCTTCGCCGTCTGGGTCATCGACCACGTCAAACCCTGATTTACGCCAAGCAGCATGGTGGCAACCACGACCCAACTCCAGGACTGGGCGAAGTAGATAAGCGGCGCAATCGGGAATGCAACCAGCCAGCCGGCGAGCAAGACTTTCTTGCGGCCGATTCGCTCAGCGAGCCGCCCGGCCACGAAATTCATCGCGCCCTTGACGACGCCAAAGGCAACCACAAACGCCACCAGCAGCATGAACGACCCGCGTGGCACGCCGAACTCGCTCTCGGCCAGTGCGGGCACCACGTTGCGCGTCATCCCAACGGTCATCCCTACGAGCAGCACCTGCAAAAGCTGCAGCACGACCTGCCAGTAATTGACGCGGATGCCGAATGCGACGGGACGATTGCGTTCAGACATGCGGAACCGCCTGAGCCCTGCGATGCAGGCTGGTCGGGACACGGCATGCTACGCCCTCACGATTCGGGGTGTTGCCGGAATTCACGCCGACCTCCTTCATTGATAATGCGGTGACCTCTTGCAAAAAGAGCCCGACGAGCCGTTCTGCTACCGACCGTTGCCACAGGCATCGTGGTGTAGCGACCCTTGGCCGTTGGTGCCAAAGGTCGACCGGGACCTACGCCGCAAGCACGACTTTCGCAACCATGCCCACCGCGATGATTCCCGCGAACACGGCGAAGCCCTGCTGCAACCGGGGTCCGCTCAGATGCCGGGCGATGAGTCGACCACCAAGCATGCCAAATAGCGCCCCCGCCGCGAACGGGACACCGACGCGCCAGTTCATTCGCCCCGCAAGCGCAGTCGACACGACGCCTGATAGCGATATAAGCGTAATGATGGTCAGCGAAGTCGCTACGATGGCATGCATCGGTGCGTTCGTCGCGCGCCTTAGCGCAGGCACTATGACAAAGCCCCCACCCACGCCCAGCAGACCCGAGAGAAATCCCGCTCCGATGCCGGACAGTGCCAGCGCCTGGGCGCACGGGCCGGTCCAGAGGAATCGGCCGGAGTCGACATCGAGCTGGCATGGGGGCAGGTGCTGGGAGCCAGCTGATGCCTTTGCGTCTGACCCGCGTGCCTGCATGAACATGCGAATCGCCACAAAGGCGAGCACACCCGCAAACAGAAGAGCCAGGGGGCCGTTCGGCAACCGGTGTGCGAGCCACAGTCCGACCGGCGAACTAAGGATACCGGTTAAGGCAATAAAACCCGCAGCCCGATAACGGACGATACCTGCACGCAACCCGATTATTGCCCCCATTCCCGCCGACAGGCCGACCGCAAGTAAGGCTAGCGGCGCAGCCTCCGCCACATCCAGGTGAAGCACGAAGAGCAGCAAGGGCACTGCCACGATGGCGCCGCCAGCACCCGTCAGCGCCAGAATCAGGCCGACAATACCTCCCAGTAAGATAGCGACTGCAGTCAAGCTGTCCATTCCTCTGCCCTATAAAAACGGCCGGATTTGCGCGCACGGGTCGCCAACCCGTCCGCAGCTGGTCAGGCCTGCTGCCGGCTCAATCTGGCGCGTTCGAGGAACTCGAACACGGCCATGCCGCCGAGCATCGCGGCCACAAAACCCCATGCCTTCGGAAAACCGGCGCCCATCGCGACCAGCGCGGGGCCCGGACAAAATCCCGCAAGACCCCAGCCGACGCCAAACACCGCACTTCCCAGTACAAGTCTCATCGTTACGTTGGTGCTGCCCGGAATCTGCATGGGCAGCCCCAGCAGGGATTTTTTGCGGCGTTTCGCAAACAGGAACGCGATAGAGCCAACGGCTATCGCCCCAGCCATCACGAATGCAAGTGACGGGTCCCATCGTCCCGCCAGGTCGAGAAATCCCAGCACCTTTGCTGGATTGGCCATGCCGGAGACCATCAGGCCGACGCCAAACAGAAGCCCGGAAATTAAAGCAGCGAGCAAACCCATTTCAACCTCCCAGCAGATGTCTGGACACGAACACGGTCAGAAAACCGCTTGCCATAAACGTTGCCGTTGCGACAAGTGACCGGATGGAGCCCCGCGAGATGCCGCAGACACCATGACCGCTTGTGCAACCGCTCGCGTAACGCGTGCCGATGCCAACCAGAAAGCCCGCGACAAGTATTTCGCCCCACCCAGCCTGGATATCAGGCGCTACCGGATTCCCGAGCAGGCTTGCCAGCACAGGCGCCCCAATCAACCCTACGAGAAAAGCGACACGCCACCCCGCATCTTTCTGAGGCGTGCCCAGCAGGCCACCGAGGATGCCGCTGATGCCAGCGATACGTCCGTTGAATAAAACAAGCACAGCAGCTGCGGCGCCAATCACCAGACCGCCAGTCAATGACAGGCCGGGTGTGAAACTCGCGATATCAATCGACATGACCTCTCCTCACCTTCATTGAGCGCAAAACTGGTCGTACAGCACGTTCATGACGGCAATCGCTTCCTTGCTCGCGACGGAATAAAAGATGCTCTTTCCCTCCCGCCGCGTCGCCACGAGTTCGTTATCGCGAAGCACGCCGAGCTGTTGGGAAAGCGTCGGCTGACGTATGCCCAACTGTTCCTCGAGGTCGCTCACACATAACTCGCCCTGCGACAACTGGCACATCAGAAGCAACCTGTCGGGATTGGCCAGCACCTTCAGCAGCGCACAGGCTTTCTCTGCCGATGCCTGCATCACCGACAGGTCGATTGGGACGGACTTCTTTCTCATCTCACCATCCTATAATTTACACACAAACATTATATTGCATTGTAGATTATTTGTGAATAGAATGAATAACATCTGAGGAGGTCAGGATGCAGCCCATCGTTCAGCCGTTCTTCGACCCGGTCACCGGCACGGTGACTTACGTGGTGTCTCAGTCCGGGCATCAGGAATGTGCAGTCATTGACCCGGTCCTTGACTACGAACCCAAGGCAGGACGCACGTCAACGGCGAATGCCGACACGGTCATCGAGTTCGTTCGCCAGCGCGGCCTGCGGGTGCAGTGGATTCTGGAAACGCACGCGCATGCGGACCACCTGTCAGCGGCGCATTATTTGCGCGGCGAGCTTGGCGGCAGGATTGCGATTGGAGAGCACATTCGCACCGTTCAGGGCGTCTTCAAGAAGCTGTTCAATCTCGAGCCTGAATTCCGCCTTGACGGCTCCCAGTTCGACCACCTGTTTGGCGAAGACGAGACGTTCTCGATTGGGAGCCTGACGGCGAGAGCGTTGTATGTTCCCGGCCATACACCCGCCGACACGGCCTACCAGATTGGCGATGTGGTCTTCGTGGGTGACACGCTCTTCATGCCGGATGTTGGCACCGCGCGTTGCGACTTCCCCGGCGGCAAAGCGCACACGCTGTTCGGGTCGATTCGAAAGCTGCTGGACCTGCCGGGCAACACCCGGCTTTTCATGTGCCACGACTATCCACCCGAGGGCCGGAAACCCGAATGGGAAACCACGGTGCTCGCTCAGCGTACGCATAACATCCATGTGCACGACGGCGTAACGGAAGAGCAGTTCGTCAGTATGCGCGAAGCTCGCGACGCAAAACTTGCGATGCCTGTTCTTATCCTTCCGTCTGTGCAGGCGAACATACGGGCCGGGGAATTTCCACCCGCCGAGGAAAACGGCATCCGCTATCTGAAGATTCCGTTGGATGCTCTGTGACGAGCACTCCCGCGCCATGCCCCGCTTTGCGTTCGACCTGCGTGGTCGTCACGGCATGTGGCGCAAAGACTGGAGGTTAGGACGCCGCCTGGGATAGCGGAGCGGCGCAAGACACATGACTACTGTCAAAGGGAGTTTTCCAGAAGGAAGACGTGAACGATAGATAGTGACTGCGCATATATCGAAAAGCACCTAAGACGAACAGGAGGCGAACGCGACAGCGGCGTCATGACGACGCTCTGAGCGTCACTAGTCTGCGCCCCGATTATGCGACAGCCTCCACGTCAACAAATTGCTCGCCGGCATCAAATGGTTGACGTCGTGAAATACGCTCGCGTTGTGAGAGCAGGACCGGTGTTGGCTGGATAACAATGGTCTGGTGAGACCGCACCGTTTCGCGATATCAACCATCAGACCGTCAGCCGATGGTCGCACCGCAAGTCGCACCAATGCCGGTGACGAGTCTTGCACTCTGTCAGCGGCCTCACATGACAAGCAAAATCTCTCGCGACTGGGTAGGCTTTGGCGCCGAAGCGACCAGCCCTTTTCATGCTGCGCCCACAAAAGATGTGCATCGCAACTGGCTGCGCGCGGACCGTGCCTGGCTATCGCAATGGAGCGCTGTCCCGCGTCAAATGAACCGCAGTCGCTTCCAGGTAGTCCGCCTTGATGCTATCGCCAACCTTGAGATTGCCAAGCGGAAGGCCTGACGAGGCAACAAGGGTCACCGTGCGGGTAGGTCCCCGTAACGTAATGACTCTCTTCGTGGCGTCAATGCTCTCCACAGTTACTATTGCCTGCACCCGATGAACCGACGTCGTAGTCCCTCCCGACGCCGGCATGGTCACTTCCGTATCGACGCGTTCACGTATTCCCTTTGAATCAACCTTATCGGCATGGAGCAACAAGGCACGCGTGTAGGTGATATTGACCCTGTCGCCAATTCTTAGCTGTTTTACGTCACCGACGTCCTCATTCACCTCGACCTTTACGATGTTCCCGTGTGGTCCCCGTAGCATCACGCTATTGGTCGCAGGTTGGATGCCCACGATGGTCGCAGTTGTGCGCGTGGAGCTTGTTCCCGCAAAGACTTCGGCATCGCTTGCTGGACTGGTGTCCTGGGCCATGACTGAAGTCGTTTCCTGACACGTGAATGCCGACAGGGCAACTATAGTCAGCAGGACCTCGCGTCGAATAGACTGAAGCATATCCATCTCCAGAATCGTCAGGTGGACTAGCGTCGGTCTGGTAGCTGGTCAACGCAGTCGTGACGCAGCCGTAACAGCCATAGCCGGGACAATCAGCGGCGTGCTGGCTAACGGCTTCGTCTGGTCATAACAAGCCGAGGACATCCGCTGATGCACGCTATTCAAATACGAAGTCTATTGCAAGCGAAACGTCTTAATTTGACATGGCTCAAGGGAAGGGGTGCAGATTCACCGGACTGAGTTGACGAACGATTAGATTTCCACCCATCGAAGTCCCGACATCGTCGTTACCGCGACTAGGCGCACTAGCCCTCCCGAACGGCGAACATTGGCAGAGAAATGCGACCGCGGCGTTGCCGGCGAACGGAGACGGTTGTCGAAGCCCAGACGAGCGCACTCGAAATAATTATCACGGCGACATGAGGTTCGACCTGGCTGGGGAATTCGCAGGATGGAAGAGTAGTGTGTCTGCGATTGTGCGATTGAGATAGCTGCAACTCCGCTGAACGAGCAGACGCTAAGCGTTTTGGATTCAACAGCAAGCTGCAGCCATGGCGCAATGTCCGGTGCGGCGTGGGGCCGACTAATTCCTGATAATAATGCGCGCGGCAGGCAACTACGCGTTTAGTTAAACGTCGCGTCTGCGTAGACGGAAACCAGACTGCTGCATCGGCCGGCACTTGCTGGTGCCGTATGAACAGTACACTCAGCAGGCGCCAGCTTTTGGCCTGAGAACCGTCTTGCAATTTTTGCGCTCGAAAAACCACACACAGGTATTGGTAGGCATTGCCTCTTCGTTCCTGTGTCCACGCACTGGGCACACGACGATAGAAGTCACGTGGCTTTGCTCATAATCGAACGTGTGCTTGACGTGGCGTGGGCAATTGCTGCCGGCGTTTGTGTGCTGAACATCTACGGTTCCTCGCGAGCAGGCTGACTCGGTAGCTGGCACCGATACAACGATTGAACGGACCAGTCGTGCCTCAAGCGGCTCGTCCATATCGGGACACGCCATGAGGGGCCTCCGGTTGCAAGTTGAAGCCTGACGAGTGAGGTTCAATGAAGCGGTTCGGCTGCAATCGCATGTTTGCGCATCTTCTCCCAAAGACTCTTTCTGGAGATGCCAAGGGCGTGGGCCGTCTCCGAAATGTGGCCCTGGTGCTGCAGCAGCGCCGCGCGAATGAATGCGCTTTCGCACGCGGCCATGTAGCCATCGAGTGGAGTGTCTATATCCGGTGCTGCCGTGGCCTGCGACCCGTCCTCCTCGAAAATGTCGGATGAGAAGAGCATATTGCGGGAGCACACGATGCACGCACGCTCAAGACGATTCTGCAGTTCCCGCACGTTGCCGGGCCAGCCATAGGTTGCGAGTCGCGCCTCAGCCGACGGGTGAAAAAGTTTCGTCGATTCTCCGAGCCGGCCAGCGATATCTCGCACGAGGCGGTGAGCAAGCCACAGGACATCGTCGGGCCGGTCGCGAAGCGGCGGCACACGTAGCTGCAGGATGTTGATGCGATAGAACAGGTCTTCCCGAAACCTCCCGATGCGGACCAGTTCCGCAAGGTCCCGATTCGTCGCACAGACAAGCAGGAAGTTGGTTTCGAGTTCTCTTTCCCCTCCAACCCGAGTGATGCGACGCTCCTGCAAGGCACGCAGCAGCTTTACCTGCATCGGCAAGGGTAAATCACCTATCTCATCCAAGAAGAGTGTACCGCCCTCCGCCTGCTCAAAGTACCCTCTCTTTTGCCGTTCTGCGCCGGTGAATGCGCCGCGTTCGTGGCCAAAAAATTCAGACTCGAGAAGCGTCTCGGGAACGGCGCCGCAGTTGACTGCGACGAACGGATGCGCGTCGCCTGGCGCATGCTCATGAACGAACCGTGCGAGCACTTCCTTGCCGACACCTGACTCGCCTGTAATCAGAATCGATTTGGCTCGACCCGCGACCCTTGGCACCAGTTCGGCTAGGCGCCGCATCGCTTCGGATACACCTAACTCGCTCTGCGCCGGCATGGCCTGGTCAGGTATGCCCGTTCCTGTGAGAAGCCTGACCTTGTCGACCAGTGCGCCGATGTCGAATGGCTTCGTGATGTAGTCGGCAGCGCCGCTCTTCAGAAGAGACACCGCCGTGTCGACCGAAGCGTACGCGGTGATGAACAAGAATGGCGGCAATGACGTATGCGCGGCGACCGAGCGTGAGAACAGTTCGTCACCCGATATGCCGGGTAGCCGGATGTCGCTGATGACGGCCTGATACGGTCGGTTCTGCAAGGCATCCAGGGCGGATTCGCCGTCGGTATGCCAGTCCACGTCAAAACCTTCCAGACGGAAGCGGTCGGCCAACGACTCCCCCATGATGGGGTCGTCCTCGACGACACAGATAAGCGTGGTCGACATGATGCTCTCCTGATTCATGGACAAGTAACCGGCAATAGCACGGCAAAGTACGTCCGTCCCGGTGCGCTATCCACTGAAATTGTGCCACCGAGCTGCGTAACGATTTGATAGCTCACCCACAATCCGAGGCTGTGCGACCGCCGACCCTCGGCCATGGCAACCGACCCGAACGGCTCGAATAGGTGCTCCATGGCCACGCCCGAAATGTGCTGACCGGTGTTCGATACCGTTATCTGCAGCCCAACCCCGTTGGCCGCAACAAGGCAGTCAACACGCCCGCCAACCTCCACGGCCTTCACCGCGTTTAACAGCAAATTGAGCACAAGCTGGCGCACCAGGTGTGCGGGTAATGCTATCGCCTCGTCCAACTGAATGTTCCAATGAAACGCTGCCTGCTTAGCCTGTATCTGCGGAGCTATCAACAGCTTCAAGTCCTGCCAGTCCGACAGACTCATTGCCGGGGAGTCCAGCCGCGCCTCAAACAGCAATGCGCCGACAGTAGAACGAATTTGCGCGAGACCTCGTTCGAGCAAACCTAGGGTCTTTCGGGTTTGGGCGTCGGGTTCCCCATGCGTATTGAGTGTGTCTATAGCGTTAAGCATGCCGCCCAAGGGGTTGTTGATTTCATGCGCGATGCCAGCTGCGACTTGCCCGACGGCCGCCAGTCTTTCGGCGACGACGACTTCTCTCTCCAACTCCTGTTTCTGCGCCAGTTCGGCGAGCATGGCCCGGAACTGTCGCTCCAGCTGACCTATTTCGTCGTTCCCTTGCACTGTGATTTCCGCGCCAACTTCTTCAGGGTGCTCCTTTCCAATGCGGCCCATGGCGGCCGTGAGGCGCAAGAGCGGTTTCGCCATGCGGTCGCCCCAGAGCCAGCCTAGCGGTATGAGTAGTAGCAAGGCGGGCACAGTAGCCACAGCTAGCTTGAGCAGCGTGGAGCGGACACGACCGTAAAAGGTATTGGCGTCATAGAGCAGAACCACATAGCCGAGTCGGCTTCCATCGTCCGAATTCACCGGCATGCCGGCGGTGACGTCGCGGCTAGCGAGTAATCCCGGAAAGTCGAAAAAGAACGGGTCGCCTGGACCTCGTAGATGTGAGATGACCGCACCAAACTGTGCCGGAAGCTGGGCGACCGGGCGCTGGACAGGTTCCTTGCGGGGAGACGTGGAGGCGTACACCCGAGCCCTTGAGTCGAACAGAACGATTTCCTTCAGCGGATTTGTGGGCTCCCTGACCGCCACCGGTGTCCGAATCACTTCGAAGGCACGCCACAGGTCGTCTTTGACCATCGGGTCGCGAAGCGACAGTGTGAGGACGCGGCACAGATTCTGGGCGCTACTTTCGAGGTCATTTCTGGCATCGGAAACCGCAACGCTTACGAGCGCGAAGGTCACGAGTATCTCCGTCAGCAGGATAACTGCACTGAGCGCGAGTGGAATCTTGTAACGGTAGCTGAGATGGGACAGCATCTGCGCGGTCCTAAACTGGCCCAGAGTTCAGGATGGCAACCAGCCGGCGTATGCCATCGAACACCTTGTCGTCGTCCGGCACGAAGCCATCGAGGTTCAATCGCTGCAGCACTTCCCGGGCTGCAGGGCGGTCTTTCATACCGACCAACGCGCACTGGATACGAAGAAACGATTCGTCGTCAAGCGAGCGGCGCGCGACAATCGGCGGAAAACCGTACTGCGGAGAGCGCCACGCCACCCGTACCTCACGGGTGCGTTCCGGGTACTGCTTCTCGATGGTGTCGTAGACATACCCATCAATCTCACCCGCATCCGCAAGTCCGGTCGTCACGGCGTCAACGACTTTTCTGTGCGCATACGTGAAGAAGGACTTCTTGAAGAAGCGGGTCGGCCGGATGCCCGCACGTATCAGCTCAGTGGTCGGGACCAAAAAGCCGGAATTCGATTGCGGGTCGCTGAATGCGAACACGCGGTTTCGAAGCTGCGAGATATGGGTGGTCTGCGTATCGCTTCTTGGGACAATCAGATATGAACGATAAAGCGGCTTACCCTGATAGTCTGGTATCGCCATCAGCCGCATCGTTTGTGAGTTGGTGACGTATGGAAACCCGCAGACCCACGCCACATCAAGCCGATTCTCGGCGAGAAGGTCATCAATCTCACGATAGCTATTGCGCTGCACAAACCTCACATCAGAGTTGCATACCTCACCAAGTTCGCGGCTCCACCGGTCGAGCAGGCTGATTTCGTTATCGAGGAACACGGCAGTCGTGCCGAACGCAACCGTCGGGCCTTCGCCGGCAGTTGCAAGCTTGAAAGACGAGAGCAGTGGAAGGCCTAGCGCGAAGCGTAGAACCTGCCGCCGCCGGATGTTACGAATTGGTGACATGACGGCTCACTCCCCATCACGAACCGTTACCGGACGGTAATGGCGTCCATCAGGTCTGCTGAATTCAAATCGTGTTGGCGCAAGCCTTCCGGCGGACGTCGGACCGCATGGCATACCTCTTGCCGTTTGCTCGATGCTAACGATTACACGAGCAAGATTCAAGCGAGGAGGAGACAATGTCCGAACTCAAAATCCGGCGTCGCACATTCCTGAAGTTGGGCGGCGGCTCAATTGCCGCCACCGCCGCTTCTGCTCTGGTACCCACCGTGGCCTCGGCCGCAAACCCCGTGGATACCGGCAAGACGAAGCTCCCTTACCCGAAAAAGGCCGTCGGACAGGTAGGACGCATGACCGTCAACGCCCCTGTTACGTTCACCTATCCGGATGCTGCATCGCCCTGCACAGCTCTCAAGCTTGGGAGCCGCGTTCCGGGTGGCGTCGGCCCCGATGGTGACATCGTCGCCTATAGCACCATGTGTACGCACATGGGCTGCCCCGTCGTCTACGAGCCGACGACGAAGGTCTTCAAGTGTCCCTGCCACTTCAGCATGTTCGACGCAGAAAAGGCCGGACAGATGATTGTCGGGCAGGCCACCGAAAATCTGCCTCGGGTGCGGCTTCAGTATGACGAGAAGACAGGCACCGTGTCAGCAGTCGGCGTGGAAGGTTTGATATACGGCCGCCAGGCCAACGTTCTCTGAGTTCGAGGAGCTGAAAATGCCCACCGATAAGGACCGCATTGCGCTACCGCCGGTCACGGCCCAGCGAACCAATATGACCTGCCATTTCTGCATCGTTGGATGCGGGTACCACGTGTACAAATGGCCGGAGGACCAGGAAGGTGGCCGCGCGCCGAACCAGAATGCGCTCGGTGTTGATTTTCGCAAACAGGTGCCGCCACTCTCGCTCATCATGACGCCTGCCATGGAAAACGTGGTCACCGACCGCGATGGCTCGCGCCACACCATCATGATTGTTCCGGACAAGACCTGCGTCGTGAACAGTGGCTTGAGTTCGACACGCGGCGGCAAGATGGCGATGTACATGTACGCGGCGGACGGAATCACCCAGGAACGGTTGAGACAACCGCGCATCTATCTAAGCGACCAGTGGGTCGATACGACCTGGGACCAGGCGATGGCGCTTTACGCCGGCCTGATGAAGAAGGTACTCGACAAGGACGGTCCAAGCGGTATTGTCTTTTCTGCCTTCGACCACGGTGGTGCAGGCGGTGGCTTCGAAAATACGTGGGGGTCCGGCAAGCTGATGTTCACGGCGCTGCAAACGCCGATGGTTCGCATCCACAACCGGCCGGCGTACAACTCCGAGTGCCACGCCACCCGTGAGATGGGTATTGGCGAACTGAACAATTCGTACGAGGACGCCGAGCTGGCCGATGTCATCTGGTCCATTGGCGCAAACTCGTACGAAACACAGACGAACTACTTCCTCAACCACTGGGTGCCAAACCTGCAGGGCGGGACGCTCGACAAGAAAAAGCAACGCTTCCCAGGCGAGGCGTTCCCGAAGACAAAAGTTGTGTTCGTGGACCCGCGGCGCACGGCGACCGTCGCGGTCGCCGAGCAGGTAGCCGGAAAGGATAACGTTTTGCATCTGGACATTCAGCCGGGCGCTGACATCGCATTGTTCAACGGGATTTTTACCTACGTTGTCCAGCAGGGATGGATTGACAAAGATTTCATTGCCGCCCATACGAACGGCTTTGATGCGGCTGTCCAGGCCAACAAGCTGTCACTCGACGAGTGCAGCAAAATCACAGGCGTGCCGGTTGAGAAAATCAAGACCGCAGCTGAATGGTCATATAAACCGAAGGGACCGGGGCAGCTTCCGAGAACGATGCATACCTACGAAAAAGGCATCATCTGGGGCAACGACAATTATCTGATTCAGTCGTCGCTATTGGACGTCGCTATTGCCACTCACAATGTCGGACGGCGAGGTACGGGTTGCGTGCGGATGGGCGGACACCAGGAGGGATACACGAGGCCACCGTATCCCGGCAACACGAAGATATACATCGACCAGGAACTCATCCACGGCAAGGGGCGGATGATGACGTGGTGGGCGTGCAATAACTTCCAGACGAGCAACAACGCGCAGGGATTGCGCGAAGTGGTCTTGCGTCGCTCGCAGATTGTGAAAGATGCGATGCAGGGTGCACGTGGTGCGAGCACAGAGCAACTGGTTGACGTGATTTACGACGCGACCAGCAAAGGCGGTTTGTTCGTGACGAACATCAACATCTATCCGACAAAGCTACAGGAAGCTGCGCACCTCATGCTGCCAGCGACACACCCCGGCGAAATGAATCTTACATCGATGAACGGCGAGCGGCGCATGCGCCTGTCCGAGCGGTTCATGGACCCGCCCGGAAGCGCGATGCCAGACTGTCTCATCGCGGCGCGCGTCGCCAACGCATTGCGCGCCATGTATCAGAAAGATGGCAACGCGAAGATGGTCGCGCGTTTTGATGGTTTCGACTGGAAGACCGAAGAGGACGCGTTCAACGATGGATTCCGTCGTGCCGGGCAACCGGGAGTGGAAAAGATAGATAGCCAGGGCGGCGACACCGGAAACCTGGTTACCTATGAACGTCTCAAGGTGATGGCTAACAACGGAGTGCAACTGCCGGCCAAGGCGTGGGAAGGAGGCAAGCTGGTCGGCACCGAAATGATGTACATGGATGGCAAATTCGACACGCCAGACGGCAAGGCCCAGTTCAAGCCCTCGCCGTGGCCGGGTCTGCCGAAGACGGTCGCTGACCAAAAGTCGAAATACCGCTTCTGGATTAACAACGGCCGCACGAACGAGGTGTGGCAGACGGTGTACCACGACCAGTACAACGAATTCGTCCGTGCTCGCGACCCGATGGCGTATATCGAAATGAACCCGGACGATGCACAAGGACTCGGGATTGGCGCCGGCGATATCGTCGAAGTATTCAACGACTTTGGGTCCACGTACGCAATGGCCTATCCGGCGGCCGAACTGAAGCATGACCAGACCTTCATGGTGTTCGGCCACATCAACGGCATCCAGGACAACGTCACGACCACATGGACGGACCGCAACATCATTCCGTACTACAAGGGCACGTGGGCGAACATCCGTCGCGTCGGGTCGATGGAGGATTACAAGCAAAAAGTCAGCTTCAAGAGTCGCCGTTATACATAGGTGACGACGGCCGGCACATTGCCGGCTGTATTCTCTCTCTTTCTCCAGTCGGCGGCTATCCGCACGTGGGAGTGGAGCTGCGATGAAGGAATTTACGCTGGGGCGAGTCATTCCGCTCGTGGAAGTCAGCGCCGCTGACCCGACTGAGCGCAATTTGCTTGCGTCAGACTCCGCGGTAATTGCGCTACCGCTTCGGGACACGCGTCTGCGGCCGTTGCGAGATTTGCGTATATCAGTCACGGACCGCTGCAATTTCCGTTGTGTCTATTGCATGCCGAAGGAGGTTTTCGGCAAGGACTACGCATTCCTGCCCCGGCGTGAGTTGCTTAGCTTCGAGGAAATTGAGCGAATCGCTCGCGTGTTTGTCGGACTCGGTGTCGAAAAGATTCGTCTCACGGGTGGAGAACCACTCCTGCGAAAAGACCTTGAATACCTTGTCGAGCGGTTGGCCGCGTTACGGACGCCTCGTGGCGAGGACGTCGAGTTGACGCTGACGACCAACGGTTCTCTGTTAAGTCGCAAGGCGCAGCTGCTGCGAGACGCCGGATTGAAGCGCATCACAGTCAGTCTCGACTCAATAGACGAGGCTGTGTTTCAGCGGATGAATGGCGTCGGCTTTCCTGCCGCATTTGTGCTGGAAGGAATCGACGCTGCACAACGTGTCGGCCCCGCTCCGGTCAAGGTCAACATGGTGGTGAAGCGCGGCCTGAACGACACGCAGATTCTGCCGATGGCACGCCACTTCCGGGGAACTGGCGTGGAAGTCCGCTTCATCGAGTTCATGGATGTCGGGGCGAGCAACGGCTGGAACATGGCGTCGGTGGTGCCGTCGTCCGAGCTTGTTCGCAGCATTGACGCAGCATTCCCTCTCGTACCGGTTGGCCGTGACAAGCCCTCAGACACGTCGGCTCGATTTCGCTACGCCGATGGTCAAGGAAACATCGGCGCCATCTCGAGCGTCTCGCAGCCGTTCTGCAGCGACTGCACGCGGCTACGGTTGTCTGCGGACGGTCGGCTCTTCACCTGTCTGTTCGCCTCTCGCGGCCTGGACATACGCACGCCAATGCGAAACAGCCACACCGATGAAGGGTTGCGTCAACGGGTTGCTAACCTATGGACGCGGAGGGCCGACCGCTATTCAGAGCAACGTGGTGAAATCAGCGCCACAGACAACCGGTCCAAAGTCGAAATGTCGTTCATCGACGGTTGATGGCAGACAGCCGCTCTGCCGCCATTCATCACAGAAGTCGAGGGTGATTATTCAGTCGGTCCATCCATTAGGCACTTCGCTGGATGGGCGAACTACTTCACACGATGTCCATGTTCGTCGACGACAACCTCACCGTCCTCTTTCACGAATGGCACCGAGCGGGCTTTGGGCAGGATGTCGAGAATAACTTCGGATGGGCGGCACAGCCGCACACCGTGGTCGGTCACGACAAGCGGTCGGTTGATGAGAATGGGGTGCTCCAGCATAGCGTCGATGAGTTGGTCGTCGCTGAGCAGCGGGTCATCCAGCCCCAAGTCCGCATACGGCGTGCCCTTCTGGCGCATTACATCACGCACGCCAAGTCCCGACCGCCCGATGAGGTCCACAAGCGTTGCGCGAGATAGGGGCGTTTTCAGATACTCGATAACGGTCGGTTCGATGCCGGCGTTGCGAATCATCGCAAGGGTGTTGCGCGACGTTCCGCAATCGGGGTTGTGGTAAATCGTGACAGTCATGCCGTTTGCTCCGCAAGGGAAGATAGATAGTCTTTAATCTGTGATGCGGTGGAACGTGCGCTACGCATCACACCAATGAGCGTGGCTGACGCGAATCCGCACCATTCACCATAGCCAACAAGCCACAATCTGCGCTCAACAACTGAGCGGCCGTCTAATACGTCGACCCTGCCCGTGGCATTGACCACGTTCAAGGCCCGCAAATGCTTAAGCGCCGGCCGGAACCCGGTGCACCATATAACTGCGTCGACGTGCAAGCGAGTCCCGTCCGCCCAGACGACGCCATCATTGACGAAGTGGGCGAAAGGGCGAACCGACTTCAGGACACCACGCTCTCGTGCCTCGCGAACTGGAGGCACCATAACGACATCGCCGAGGCCACCGGTAGGCGCCGGGTCCGGGCGGCCTTCCAAATGCGCCTTCCAACGTTGTGTTGCGCGCTCAAACAGCACGCGCCCGTCGACATCGTCTGGCAGAAACGTCGGCTCTTCCAACGTAACCCAGGTCACATTACAAACCTGCGACAGTTCGGCGAGTATCTGTGCGCCGGAGTTGCCACCTCCGACGACCAGCACCCGTTTGCCGCGGAACGCATCCGGGTTCTTGTAATGGGCCGAGTGCACCTGCTCACCGTCGAAGTCCCGTCGCCCCGGATAATCTGGAATATAAGGGCCGCTCCATGTGCCAGTGGCACTGACAACTGCTTTTGCAAGCCATACACCTTGGTCCGTCGATACAAGGAGCCCATCTCTGCGATGAGACACCGCCTTTACCTGCACTGGGCGATGCACCGGAATCTCATAGCGCCTCTCATACTCAGTGAGATAGCGAACGACATGCTCACGCGACGGGTATTGCTCCGAGGTCACCGGCATCAGCCATCCCGGTAGCGAACTCCACTTCGCTGGGGAAAAAAGGTGGAGTGAATCCCATGCATGCCGCCAAGCCCCACCCGCGGCTCGCTGGTTGTCAAGTACGACATAGCCGACACCGGCGCGGCGCAGGAAATAGGCAACCGCCAAGGCGGACTGACCACCGCCAATAACGGCGACGTCAATTTGGCTGGCTGCAGAAACATTGCTGTTAGACATAGATGCTCATCCAGATGATACTTCGATAATACCGGATATGTCGTGTTCAAAACGGCTACATGAGGTGCGTAGTGATTTCTGACCTGTGGAAGATTACCAGCGGTCTCCGGCCGTCCTCCGCACGTCTGCAGCTACTCATAGACCGGGCGCCAGAACTTTATACCGGCATCGCCGGCATGCCGAGCGGCACGTGGCGATGCAGGAACTCATGGAGTTGTTGCCGCAGATAGCGCATGCCGCACGCCTAACAGCCGATGAAATTAAGGTACCTGCCGGGCCCTGCCAACGATTTCTCCCGACAGAGTGACGACACGACGAGCCAAGTGTGAACGTGAACACCGTAAGAAAGCTGCACGGTGTCAGCCCCCCACTCTTGGGTTATCGGAAATCTCGATGCATGATTAAAAGATACTCACTTTCGGCACGTTAATGCACTATGAGCTGTAAACCTGATGTCGGAACCGTCAGAGCAAAGTGCACGGTTGGACAACCTTTCCGCTATTTGCGTCTGCTACGGAGAGCTCTGCGCTCCCGCAGCAGCCCGCCATAAAAAGAGCTCCATCCAATTATGGCTTTATATGTCGAAGAAACTCTCAGATTGAAGAAGAGGTTAAAGACATATCTAGCGAATAGCTTTGGCCGACGCAGCATCTAAAAATTTAGCAGCGCACGAGCAGATAGGTAATATTGTCGATAGATATTGGCTCCGTCGATGGCGCACCATCAGCACGGGACCACAGCGGCTTGCAGGGCAACTGTCCCATTGGGACATCTTCCCTGCAAAGCCAAAGACCAATACAACAAGCTGTCCGGGAAAAAATGCTCGACCTGCTCATTTCGCTCGCCTTTTCGATGCAGTCGAACAAAGGCGCCTACGCGCTTCTGCTCGACGCAGGCGTATCGCGTGCATCGCGCATCCCCACTGGTTGAGAGATAGTTCTCGAACTGATACGTAAGGTGGCCGCGCTTTCCGAGGAACAATGCGAGCCGAACCCGGTTGCGTGGTATGCTAAGAAGTTTCGCGAGCAGCCCCACTACGGCACGTTGCTCGATACGTCTCTTCTGCCGAGGCGGCAACCTGCACAAAACCTGGAACGTTTTGCCACCGCACAAAGGCGGCATCGATGAGGCGCGCCGTCAGCAAATCGCCCTCACCGCATGGAGGCCGGATTGTCAGACTTGGCGACCCAACGCTAGGTCGCGCACTAAACTCGTCAAAACCGTTGGCCAACTATCGGCGAGAAGGAGACAGCATCGACCCACAGTTTCGCGGTGGCTGAGAAGCCCACCTGGACGTTGCGTACCCAGTCCTGACGCCTCCCCGCGCGCGTAGCGTGAGTCAGTAATGCCGCGTTACGAATCTCGCACCGTCGTTGCACATGTGTCCAACTGCCACTCCTACACTCCGAACCGTAGCCACTGACATCGCACTCGACTGTGTGGGGAGTAGGGAAAATGAACAACAAAATCGTTGGATTTGCATTCGGTCTTGTCGCGTTCGCGGCGTCCACCGCCGCGTCGGCGCACGTCGACATTGGCGTAGGCATAGGCATTCCGGTCGGAGTCTATGCGCCGGCAGAGCCAGTGTACGCACCGCCGCCTCCCGTGGTATATGCTCCGCCGCCGGTCGCCGTTGCATACGACGGGGATGACGACTGGCGAGCCCGCGAATGGCGCGAACGTCGCGAGTGGCGTGAACGTGAATGGCGCCACCAGGAATGGCGTGAGCACGAGCGGCGCGAGCGTCAAGATTGGCGGGGGTATTGAAACGACACCGGACGGCGCCACATCCGAAAAAAATCAACCTCTGAGTATATTTGAATGAAAGCTAGCTTGATAAGAACCGCCTTGATTGCAGCGATGCTGAGCTTCGCAACGGCAGGCACGGCAAACGCCGCAGGCTGCCTCAAGGGCGCGGTGGTAGGCGGAGTCGCTGGGCATTACGCGGGGCACCACGCTGTCGTCGGTGCAGTCGGTGGCTGCATGGTCGGCAGGCATCTTGCGAAGCAGCACGCTCAACAGCAAGCCGAGCAGCAGGCACAACAGCAAACCGCGCAACGTCAGGCAACACAGCCGCAATAAGACTCCTTCGCCTTGGAATACCCCGTGGAACCAGAGGGTTGCTGGTCCACCGGGCACCCGCCAATTACGTTGAGGACGTTATCTCGGCGCTAGACTCGACTGGGGTCACCGGAGCTAGCACGGCCACGCTCCGGCGCGGCGCATTTTCCGGCGGCGCCTTCGCGCTCACGGCCTTCTTGGCAGCAGTTCTCTTTGCCGTCGGGGCATTCGTCGCAGCGGCCTTGGTGACCGCCGGTCTCGCATCGCCCACCCGCGCAGCGTCGTCAATCAAAAACTTGGACCGGTCTTTGGCTCCAGCAAGCCAAGCCGGCGCACGCCCACGTCCACTCCAACTTGCACCACTTTTCGGGTCTTGGTAAAGCGCCGGTTGCGGACCTTTGCTTTGCCCCTTACCCTCGGTCGCGCCAACAGCTTTCGATGCCTTCTTGACCGCAACCTTCGCCTTGCTCACAGTACCCGCGGTCGTCGCAACACTTGCTTCAACGCCACCTGCAATCAAGAATTTGCTGCGGTCTTTGACGTTAGCAAGCCAGGCCGGCGCGCGACCGCGGCCGCTCCATGTCGCTCCGGTCTTCGGATGCTGATATTTAGGTGCTGCTTTGGTCTTTTTGTCGATGGCGGCTCTCGTCATGCCTGCAGCGGCACTGACCTTCAGTCCTTTCGCCGCTCGCTTTGCCGACGCCTTGGCTTCAATGTCTGCCGTCGTTAAACCATGCTTCAGCATGATGTCGCGGATTTGGTCGATGGCGTCCTGCGCTTTCTTTGCAAGCAATGCCTCGGCTTGAGCGTGCAGTTTCTTTAACCGAGCCTGGATTTGTTCGAGTGTCGCCATATAAATCCCTTTGTCGTTGATAAACTGACCGCACTATGCCACGGTCGCGCGCTCGAAGCTATGAGTGCATCGGTGCCGTCAGGTTACTAAATAAATCAAAGCCGGAGCCACCTCCGAAACGGGATACGACCTTCACATCACGCGCAAAGAGAACTGGTTCGACGACGAGCCTGAAATCGGTCTTGACGAGTGGAAGTCCTTTATAGATACGGATGACGAAATACGGCTCGATGGCTATGCGGAGGCAAAGCTGCCCGATGGAAATGCGCGGCGTGTGGACAGCGAGTGGCTAGCCGTCTGGACCTTATATAGCGGCAGTACGGCTAACGAAAACATGGCGTGGTTCGATTTCCGGTCCGGTAATGTTGTCGTCAAGAATCCCGATGTCGCCATTCTTAGTAAGATGTGGAAAATCGCTCAGAAACTGGGCGCTCGGGTGCAGGGCGACGATGGTGAGATTTACGGTTCTGATGGAAGTGTCGTTGCGTCGTAAGCTTCTCTTTAACCTTTGGCGGTTTCGACCCGATGCCCGCACACTCACCGCCGCGGCACCGTGCATCGCGACAGGCGGTCAAGTATTTCGGAAGGTAAGCATCTTTGCGGTCGAAGTCGTCTTCGATGATTCTCCAGGCAATTCAAATTGCCATAGATGCGGCCGTGCGGATGCTGGTGGACGCTCACAACACCGTTGGCTTTCTCGGCAATTCACTGTGCGTATCCCGTTGAGCCGGAAAGTGCCTCCTCAGCAACTCTGTTACCTGTTCCACACCGCGCAGCACGCCTGTCTCATACCTCCCGCTCCGAAACTCTGCCTCCATGTTCTGGCAGATGGCTTCCCACTCTGCAGCGTGCACCTTGCTGTGCACACCACGGTCCTCGACTATCTCCACATCGCGGTCCGCGAGCAGCAGGTAGATGAGTACGCCGTTATTGTGCTCAGTGTCCCAGACCCGAAGCTCCGAGAAGACATCAATCGCGCGCTCTCTTGCCGACATCCCCTTCAGCAGCACACCGATGTGAAGCGCACCCTCGACCGCAAATCGGACCTGGCCTATATGTGCTCTGTGGCTTTCCCGAACCGCTTTTTCCATTGCGCGCTGAGTCTTGGGAGGAAAGGCAAGGTTCACGTGCCAGCGGCTCATGAACAGGTGTCTCACGACGCGCTTAATGTCCATGGCTACCATCTTCCCGAAGCGCCGCCACCACCAAACCCGCCGCCACCGCCCCGGAAGGTGGTCCGGCCCGACCCGCCCCCGAGTCCACCGATAGCACGCCCTCCGACGTAGGCACCGAGCCCGCTACCGAGTAAGGTAAACGCGAGTGCAATCGCGCCGGCGACGACAGCGACAAAGAGTGTTCCGGACAACAGCCATGCGATGCCCGCAACGGCGCCGCCGGTCACGACTGAGCCAGGCAGGCGTCCCAGCAGAGAGCGAAGTACACCACCAACTACCATGGTAAGCACGAAGAGGATAGGCAAGTAACCTCCGAATTTCCCGGCGGTACCGTTCGCATTTTCATCTGGCGGCGGCAAAGGCTCGCCGTTGATGACATTCATGATGCTGTCAACACCCGCCTCAATACCGCCGTAAAAATCGCCCTGTCTGAATCTTGAGACAATCACTTCGTTGATGATGCGATTGCCGGTGGCGTCGGTAAGCACGCCCTCGAGGCCATAGCCCACTTCGATACGCAGCGTCCGGTCGTTCTTTGCGACGATAAGCAGCACGCCGTCGTCGATACGCTTGCGCCCAAGCTTCCATTGTTCAACGACGCGTATCGAATATTGCTCGATGGTTTCCGGCTGAGTGGTGGGGACGATGAGCACCGAGATTTGGCTCCCCTTTTTGTTCTCGAACGCCTGCAAGGTTTGCTCCAGCCCGGACCGTTGCTCGCTGGTGAGCGTGCCCGTCTCGTCGGTGACGCGCGCGGTCAGCGCCGGAATCACGACGTCCGCGCTGGCGACAGACGAGCAGAATGGGATGAGCGCGAGCAGCAGAACCCTCGCTGCTTTCAGGATGTTCAATTGGTCACTCCACTCGCCGGCTTCGGCGCTGTATCGAAATTGACCTGCGGAGGCCGGGCAATCTCGGCTTCATTTGACACAGAGAAGTTGGGCTTTTCCTTATAGCCGAAGACACTCGCCGTCAGGTTGGACGGAAACGACCGCACCGTAGTGTTGTAGTCCTGAACAGCCTTGATGTACCGGTTTCTGGCAACTGTAATGCGATTCTCGGTACCTTCGAGTTGCGCCTGCAGGTCGCGGAAATTTGCGTCGGACTTTAATTGCGGATAATTCTCGGACACGACCAGCAGCCTTGATAGCGAACTCGTCAACTGGGCTTGCGCCGCTTCAAATTTCGCGAATGCTTGCGGGTCGTTGATAAGCTCCGGGCTTGCCTGCACCGAACCCACTCTCGCACGGGCTTCCGTCACACGCATAAGCGCCTCCTTTTCCTGGCTCGCATAGCCTTTGACTGTATTCACGAGGTTGGGAATGAGGTCGGCGCGACGCTGATACTGATTCAATACCTCAGACCAGCTGGCCTTCACCTGTTCGTCCTGAGTTTGGATAGCGTTGTAGCCGCAGCCGGAGATTCCCAGCACGACTACCGTCATTAACCACGTCAACATTGCGCGCATTGGAGTGTTCCTATCGTCAGTCTGCGTTCGCTTTAATTCTTCTAGCCGCCCGTCCCCACAGACGTACGGCCTCCAACCTGTCAGCGACGGCACTTTCAACCCACGCCTGACCGGTCGACCGCGACTGACGCAGGTCAAGTTCGTTCCGGAATCACCCCCGGTTACCAGAATCTGCGTTGCCGAGGTGATGGGCCGGGCCAGGACGAAAGCCGCATGCATTCTGACCTCCGCAGAGAGGCCAAGCACCGTCGCGCGGTGCAGCGACCCTGTATCAACCTTCAGACAAACATGCCTCCCAGCCGCGACGTATGTTCCTTGAGCTAGGTCAATCGGGTCTGCATGCGCGTCGATAGAGTAAATGGTATGCAACCAATAGTTCGGGGAAAAATCATGAACAGCCAACAAAAGACATCGACTCTCGCATCGATTGCTGGGGCAGTTATTGCCCTGTTACTCGCATTCGGCTCGCCTCTCTCACAAGGCGCAACACCGGATGTTGACGCTCACGGCCACGGCGCGGGCGCTTCATAAGGCGCGAAGGCATCGAAGGCGCAGTAAAAATCGCTTAGCGACGCCGACGCCCAAATGAAGAAGATGCAGGAGATACACGAGCGAATGATGGCGGCAAAGACCCCTGAAGAAAGGGCAAAGCTGATGGATGAACAAATGCAGGCCATGCAGCAGGGCATGGCCATGATGAACGGCATGAAGAATCCTCACGGCGGCATGGGCCCGAACGGCTTGCGTCACGACATGATGGAGAAGCGCATGGACATGATGCAGATGATGATGACCATGATGATGGACAGGCAGTCCATCGAAAACGCGCCACCCGCCAAATGACGGTGCAGGTGCCGAGGAATTCAATGTGAAAATGTCTGCTCAGGAAACACCGCCGTTCTGGAAGTCGCGTGGCGCCATCGCGTTAGTGGGATTCGCGGCGGTGGCCACCTTCTTCATGTTCTCCGAACACCGCGCGCATTTTCTTGGCGTATTGCCATATCTCATCTTCCTGGCGTGCCCACTGATGCACCTCTTTATGCATCACGGACATCACCATGGAACGCAGGTCGAGGCGCAACATTCAGACCCGCAGGGAGGTCATGATGAACGACCCAGCTAGTGGATATGGATTGTGGGGACTGGTTGCCATCAACTCCCTCATCTTCATCATTTTCGCGTTCAGCTTCTTCAAGCCCAATACCGCACGTGACTGGCGGACGTTCGGCGGATTCTCGGCCTTCGTGGTTGCGCTGTTCGCAGAGATGTACGGCTTTCCGCTCACCATCTACCTTTTGTCCGGGTGGTTGCAGAACCGCTTTCCGAAAGTGAACCTGTTGAACCACGACTCAGGACATCTCTGGTGGACGATGACCGGTCAGCATGGCAACCCACACCTTGCGTTTCCGCATCTCGCCAGTTTCGCCCTCATCTTCGGCGGCTTCTACCTGCTCTCAACGTCCTGGCATGTTCTCTACGAAGCGCAGCGCAAAGGCCAATTGGCGACAACGGGTCCGTACGCCAAAGTTCGACACCCTCAATATGTCGCCTTCGTCATCGTCATGACCGGATTCTTGCTCCAGTGGCCGACACTCGTGACGCTTGTCATGTTCCCGATTCTGGTTGCGATGTACATGCACCTTGCGCGGCAAGAAGAGCGTGATTCGGAGTTACGTTTCGGTGAGGCATGGCGGGATTACGCAGCACATACACCTCGGTACGTCCCAAAGCTATCCAGCAGCGATACTGCGCACGCCCAATAGCGCGCTGCGGAGGCCTTTTAATGTCTGAATCGCACGCCCACGCCGCCAGCCCTGTCCCCATCGGCGCCAATCAAGCGTCTGAAGTCCAACGCAAAGGCGAGACAGGCGTCGTCTACACGTGCCCGATGCACCCTCAGATACGAGCGTCGGCACCGGGCAATTGCCCGATTTGCGGTATGGCACTCGAGTCTGTGACTCCGCTCGCGGTAGAGGAGCGGAACGTCGAACTCGAATCGATGACGCACCGCTTCTGGGTCGCGCTTGCGCTGTCAGTACCGCTTCTGGTAATGACCATGGGTCCGATGGTTTCGTCTTACGACCTTGGCGCACTCGTGAACCATATCGGAGAGAGCCTGGCTCTGCCACACTGGATGCCCGCATCGTGGGCACAGTGCGTCCAGGCGGTACTCGCCACGCCGGTCGTCCTGTGGGCCGGGTGGCCTTTCCTCGAGCGCGGCTGGAATTCATTCAGGACGTGGCAGCTGAATATGTTCAGCCTGATTGGACTCGGCGTGGCCACCGCGTACGGCTTCAGCCTGTTCGCGCTGTTTTTTCCCGACACGCTGCCGCATGCATTCCGGCGCGGCCATGAGTTGCCGCTGTATTTCGAAGCCGCCTCCGTTATCGTCACGCTCATTCTTCTCGGGCAAGTGCTTGAGCTCCGCGCGCGGTCACGCACCTCGAGTGCCATCAAGGATTTGCTTAACCTCGCGCCACATACCGCGATTCGGGTGAGGCCTGACGGAACCGAAGAAGCCGTCCCTCTCGAGGCGGTCGCTGTCGGCGACATACTCCGCGTAAAACCTGGCTCGAAGGTACCGGTAGATGGCGTCGTCACAACCGGCGGTTCCAGCGTCGACGAATCCATGATTACCGGGGAGTCCATCCCATCAGAAAAAGCGGCTGGAAGCACGGTGACCGGCGCGACGGTCAATCAGACCGGAACTTTTCTGATGCGAGCAGAAAAAGTCGGCTCGGATACGTTGCTCGCGAGAATCGTGCAAATGGTCGCCGACGCTGGCCGCTCCCGTGCTCCCATCCAGAAACTGGCCGACCAGGTGTCAGGATGGTTCGTGCTAGGCGTTATGGCTTGCGCGGCGGTCTCGTTCGTCGTCTGGGCTGTCATAGGGCCAGCGCCGGCGCTCGCGAATGCGTTGGTCGTCGCTATCAGCGTTCTAATCATCGCGTGCCCGTGTGCACTCGGCCTGGCAACGCCTGTCTCCATCATCGTAGGGGTTGGGCGCGGTGCTAAAGAGGGCGTTCTCATCAAGGACGCAGAGGCTCTCGAATTGATGGAGAAAGTGGATACGTTGGTGGTCGACAAGACCGGTACCCTCACTGAAGGAAAGCCGCGCGTGCAAACCGTTGTGGCGCTGGCGGACCAGTCAGGGTTGTCCGTACTGAGTTATGCGGCCAGTCTTGAAGGGCCGAGTGAACATCCATTGGCACAGGCTATTGTCACGCAGGCGCAGGAGAACAAGGCGCCGACAAAGCCCGTTGATGCATTCGAAGCAGTCGTGGGCAAAGGCGTGAGCGGCCGGATTGACGGCCGGGTCGCATTGTTGGGCAATACAGTGCTGATGGACGATGCGCAAGTCGATTGCACTGCGGTAGGAGCAGACGTGGACCGGCTGCGTCAAGCCGGTCAGACAATCATGTATCTCGCCATCGACGGAAGGCTCGCGGGTTATATCGGCGTGGCTGACCCGGTCAAGGCCACAACACAGGAGGCAGTTCAGTTGCTGCGGGCGTCCGGCATCAAAATCATCATGCTGACCGGCGATAATCCCACCACAGCCAACGC
The DNA here is from genome assembly GCF_002278075.1 of Paraburkholderia aromaticivorans. Lineage (NCBI taxonomy): Bacteria > Pseudomonadati > Pseudomonadota > Betaproteobacteria > Burkholderiales > Burkholderiaceae > Paraburkholderia > Paraburkholderia aromaticivorans. The sequence goes on from NZ_CP022989.1 coordinate 104,695, forward strand.
GGTGGCAAAATCCCTGGCGCTCGACGGCGTCAAAGCCGGCGTACTGCCTCAGGACAAATACAAGCATGTCCAGGAGTTGCAGCAGCAAGGTCATGTTGTCGCCATGGCGGGCGACGGTGTCAACGATGCGCCCGCTCTCGCGCAGGCTAATGTCGGAATTGCAATGGGCACTGGTACCGATGTGGCAATGAACAGCGCACGCGTGGTACTCGTCAAGGGCGACCTGCGGGGCATCGCGCGGGCCAGGACCTTGAGCATCGCCACCATGAAGAATATCCGGCAGAACCTCTTCTTTGCGTTCGCGTATAACGTGATTGGAATTCCCGTCGCAGCGGGTGTCCTGTATCCGTGGCTGGGCATCCTCCTAAGCCCCATTATCGCGAGCGCGGCGATGGCATTGAGCTCGGTATCCGTGATTGGAAATGCGCTCCGTTTGCGGGGCGCCCGTACGTAGCATAGGCATGCAGCCGCGAAGCGTAGGGACGGGGCTCTCGTCTGAACAGCTTCGTTCGACCAAGCGCCGCATGCGCTGCGCAAGACTTATCGGACGAGGAACGGATTGCGCGAGAACATAAAAGGAAGACCCGGACGTGTTGCCGGGTCCCGTAAAAGAGGGCCGTTAGCCGAAGTCAATCGGGGCGTTAGGCAGCCTTTTTTGAGCTAAGGCGATGGCCATCTGCGTGGACGCAGGGAACAGTGCACTGCCACCAGCTACGTCGTACCCGGCAGTGGGCTGGAGACAAGAACCGCAGCAGTGACGAGTGCCCCGGTCAGTACTACCGATTCAATGTGCAAGACGACGGCAAACCGTTTGAGAGGTCCTACCGCAGACGCTGGCGAAGCGCTCCGCAGCGATTCAAGCAGTCCAGGCATCTCGAAAAAGCGGTTATGCCCACCGAGCGCTGCAGCGACGAACACCAGAGCGAGTTTCATCAACAGCACCTGGCCATAGACCGATTGCAGCAGGTCTCCAGGCGACCTGACTCCACGCCAGCCATTGTAGGCGCCCGTAACGAAGAGAATAACGAGCGCCAGCGTCGCCGCGTCCGACAATGACTGGATATATGCTGCGCTGTTTAGACGCTCGGTACTCAATGCATTGAAAACGCGCGGCGTAACAACGTAAGTGGTTACCAGCACGAGCCCTACCCAGACACTGATTGCGAGCAAATGCAGCCAGTCCACCCACACCGGCAGGCTGAACAGGCCAGCATCGACTGGGTGTCCTCCATTGCTGCGCGCCAGCGCGACGCCGGCCAGGGCCAACCAGATGACCGGAGACAACCGGATTGATTTCCCTGTTTCGATAAATGAAAGAATAACCACGCACAGCATCAGTCCAGCGCCGACCAGCCATGCGTGACCGAACCCGGTCTCAACTAGCATCGAGCGGACAGCGGGTCCCGCCTCAGGAAGTGCAGACTCGCTCATCAAAGCACAATGAATCCAGAAGGCGAACGTGCTGGACAGCAGCGCGCCGACAGATGCGATACGCAGGACGCTGACAAGCCGCGGTCTAACGCTCACCTGCCACGAGGATGTTTGGCGAGCGAGCCATCGGTCGCTAATCAACACGCCGACGACAATTGCAAAGCCGAGGTTTTGCAGGGCGACGAAGGCAAGCCTCGAGACGCCAAGGAGACCGTCGTTCATTACTTCACCTGAAAGGCGTACGTACCCTTGGTCTTGTGGGCGTCATGCGTCATCACGGCCCACTGGACTGAGTAGGTCCCGGACGCTAGCTTCGGAAGAGCAATGGTCAGCACGCGAGGGTTGGCGGCGTCGACCTTTGCCTTTTCCTTTGTTACGGCCTGGCCGGTTGAGTCGGACACTTTAACCATGCTAAAGGTCGACTCAAGGTCTTCGTTAAAGGTCAATCGTAGCGAGTCCGGCGTGGTTTCGAGTGTGCTGCCGGCGGCCGGGACGGCAGCCTCGAGCCTCCCGTGTGCGAACGCTGCAGCCGGTGCTAAGGCGATGGCGGTAGCCGTAGCAAGTCCTGAGAGTTGCTTGCGAGTAAAAGTCTTCATGTGCTTGCGCATCCTCGATGGTCCAGGCGGTGTTGCCGGTATTTCATGGCAACACCCCGCGATTCGTTACTGCTTCTGCAGCTTCGTTACCGTCAGTGCTCCGTCCACTTCCTCGGCCACAAAATCAATCTTGTCGCCGACCTTGACCTGCGAAATCATGGCGGGGTCTTTGACCTTGAACACCATCGTCATGGCGTCCATGCCGAGATTTTCCAGCGGGCCGTGCTTGATAGTCAGCTTTCCGGCTGCGGCGTCGACTTTCTTGATTTCCCCATGGGACATGCCAGCCTTTGCTTCGCCAGCCTGCTTTGCTCCGCTACTGCCCATGTCAATGTTGCCCATTTCGCCAGCCGCATAGGCCGAGCCCGAAATTGCCAAGGCGCAGCTAACTGCAATCGATGCAAATACGTTCTTCATCAATCTTTCTCCTGCGTTGAAATAAAAAGTTGAGCTGGACCGCAAAGTCCGGCGAGACAGAAAATCAGCTGTCCGGCAACTCGCCGGTGTATTCGTAGGCAACCGTCCCCTTGGGATGCTTGAACCAGCCCGGGTCGCGATAGTCTTTGCGTCCCAATCCGTCACGCACCTTCACGACGGTGAACATTCCGCCCATTTCGAGCGGGCCGAACGGGCCAGTACCGGTCATCATCGGCAGTGTGTTGTCGGGCAGTGGCATCTCCATCTCGCCCATCGCACCGCCTGTGCTGCCCATCGCCATGTAGTCCGGCACGAGCTTGTTGATGCGCTTCGCGAGGTCTTTCTGCGGCACGCCAATCAGGTTCGGTACGGAGTGGCCCATCGCGTTCATCGTGTGGTGAGACTTGTGGCAGTGGAATGCCCAGTCTCCGGGCCGGTTGGCCGTGAATTCGATGGCACGCATCTGGCCGACCGCGACATCGGCAGTCACCTCAGGCCAGCGTGCGGCCGGCGGAATCCATCCGCCATCCGTGCCCGCAACCTCGAAGTGATAGCCATGCAGGTGGATGGGGTGGTTGGTCATCGTCAGATTGCCGAACCGGATACGCACTCGGTCGCCGGCGCGCACCGGCAATGGGTCAATACCGGGAAAGACCCGCGAATTCCACGTCCACATGTTGAAGTTCGTCATTTCGTTCACACGTGGCGTGAAGCTGCCCGGGTCGATGTCGTACGCGGACATAATGAACACGAAGTCGCGGTCGACCTCCATGACACCGGGGTCCTTCGGATGAACGATGAAGGTCCCCATCATGCCCATCGCCATTTGCACCATTTCGTCGGCGTGCGGGTGATACATGAAGGTTCCGTGCTTCTCGAGCTGAAACTCGTAGACGAAAGTCTTGCCCGGGGGAATATGAGGTTGCGTGAGCCCTCCAACACCATCCATGCCCGAAGGCAACAGCATCCCGTGCCAGTGGACGGTGGTGTGCTCCGGCAGCTTGTTGGTCACAAAGATACGGACCTTGTCGCCCTCTACTGCTTCGATGGTTGGGCCTGGGGCCTGTCCGTTGTAACCCCAAAGATTTGCGTTCATGCCCGGCGCCATCTCGCGCACAACCGGCTCAGCAGTCAGGTGAAATTCCTTCCAGCCGTTTTTCATGCGCCACGGTAGCGACCAGCCGTTCAGCGTGGCAACAGGCGTATACGGACGGCCATTAGGAGGCGTGAGCGGCGGTTGCATGATGGCCTTGGCCATCGTGGGCGCCTCAGGCAGCGACGCAGCACCTGCCTTGCTCACCAATGCTGCTCCGAGCAGCGCGGCCCCCGAGCTGCCGATAAATTTTCGACGTGACACCATGTCATTTACCTTCTGAATCTGTAGGGGATGCCGGTGGCATCCCGGGTGCTGACGGCGCGGAGGTCGCCATCGCGAGCGGCGGGAGACGACCACCGACTGCCTGCTGCAGGTCGGTCTCCGCAAGCCAGTAGTCCTTCAGCGCGTCGATATAGCTGTTCACCGCGCTGACCTGGTCACGCGAATCGGACAGGAGTTCGAATACGCTCGCGAGCATGCCGTTGTAGCGAAGCAGCAGTTCATCCGAGATGGTCTTCCGGATTGGCACGACTTCATCCCGATAGTGCTTCGCGACGTCATAGTCAGTCACATAGGCCGAATACGACTCCCGTACTTCAGACCGCGCGTTAATCGCGGTCTCGGCGACACGGTTGGCCGATTGCATGTAAATCGCTTCGGCGCGCGCAACCTTCGAGCCTCCCCAATTGAAAATTGGAATCTCCACGCTGATTTCGTAGCCCCGTTCGTGGCCATCGGCGGTGGTGAAATTATTCTGGTAGCCGACGTCGAGTGCGTTGATGAACCGTGTCGCTTTGCTCAGACCTAGCGACGAAGCGACGCTTTGCGTCTGCACCTTCGCCGCCTGGATATCGAGCCGGTTCTCCATCGCGAAGCTTTCGAGGTCATTCAGCTCGGGACGGTCCTTGGGCAGGTCTGGCAAACGTTCGGGAAGCGTGTACTGCGTTTGTGCGCCCCATAGGCCCATCATGCGTGTGAGCTTTTCCCGCGCGGCCACTGACTGCTGTCGCGTTCTCGCCAATTGCACAACGGCATCCGCGTAGAAAGCCTGCTCACGCGCGTAGTCGAGCTTGCTGAAATTGCCCGCCTGCTGCATCCGCAACGCGAGTTCGGCGCCGGCTTCGGTGGAATCCTTCACCTGCCCGGCATACGCGGCAGACTGCTGCATTGCGACCGCATTGATATAGGCTCTTCGGGTATCGGCAGCCACCTTGAGCATCGCGTCTGCCGCCAGTAGTCTGGTTTGCTCGAAACGGCGACTCTCGATGCGCGTGGCCAGTGGCAGCGTCAGAACACTTAACATCCCGAGCGTGAACGTGCGGTTGATGCTGAGGTCGTTTCCTCCATGCGTGCGGCTGAAATTGAAGCCGGGATTGGGCAGCCGTCCCGCCTGAACGAGGTCCGCCTCGGAAATGCCAAGCTCGCCGTACGAGGCCTGCAGGCTCCGGTTATTCAGCAGCGCAATCTGGACTGCGTCATCCATGCTCAATGGCCTGGAAAGCAGTTTCTGCGTTCGCTTTGCGACGGCGGCCCGGTCTTCGTCGGTCTTCACCAGTACGGCGTCTTTCCCCAGACGCTCGGAAGCGGCCGTCGAAACGGTATTGAAGCCGCCATCCTTCGAAAATGTCGCACATCCGGCCAAGAACGTAACCGCAGTAGCGAAAGCAATGACGCGGCGGCCCAAAAAGATGTGCCTCATCATTTCGCCGGCTCCTCGTGATGGGAGCTGTGCGCGTTATTTTTGGCGCCGCTGCCGCCTGACGGCATTTGACTGTGGCTCATCCCCGACCTTCCGGGTGCGGTCGTCACTGCCCGATTGAGCTCCTGCCATGTGGGCGTTTTCTGGTCACGATACGGCTGATAGTCCGCAAACACCGACGGCACGCTGACAGCCGGGACCGGTGCTCCCGCATCTGTTGGGTCAGGAAGCGTTGTAGTGGCAAGCACGAGCGTCGGCAACAGTGCCGCCGCGCCGGGCAGCGCCGCGATAAACATTCGCATGGATTTTTCTCGTCGTAAATCACCTGTTGGCCAAGGACCGGCCATCAGGTCGAAATTCGGCGTCGCGGCGTCTCGGCCGCGACAGAAGGACTAGACGAGGGAGATTCGGGGAGGTCGTTCGATGCCGTCGGTCAGAAATGACACGACGCGGTCAGAGCGGGGAAACGGAACAACAAGATGAAATACGTCGACTGATGCTACGACGGTAGGGACAGCCGGCAAGGCGCCGCCGGAACAGCAGGACGCGCATGTCGAGCATGAATGAGCATGGTGCGAATCGCCGCCGTGGGAATGGCTGTCACGGTCGCTGTCGGTCATCGTCAGGTCATGCACGTGACGGTGAGACACAGATTCATCAATGTCTTCATGCTGGGCATACGCGACATCGCTCCCGACATGCGATGAACCGCATTTCATGGAGATGGCCGCGAACGACTGAACCGGAAGGCTCAGTGCCAGCAGCAGGACGAGGAAGAGTTTGCGCCAGTAAGACATGGTGAGAAAGTCTAGCATGCTTCGACAAGAAGACTGTAAGGAAGTCCGTGTCAGGTTGTAACCACCCGATGCTTTGCCAAAACAGCCTGAGAGACCTTCGCAGCCACACCGGGTTGGCGAGCGGCACCGTTGCTGTATCTTGCCTGGCCACTGTGTCGCCGTGTTTGCTACGGGAGCCAAAAATGTAATGCGCAACCAACGACGGGTCAGGCGGCTCGTGCGCCAACTCAATCAGATTCCTACGAATCGCCTGCGAATTGAATCTTTGAGTACGTAGTGCAAAGTCGTCATTCCCAATGCAGAAGCGACGACGATAGTAATCCACGAGTCTGCATCAAGGGGGACCATGCCAAGCGCATTTTGCAAGGGTGGCCAATAAACGACCAGAAGGTGAAGCAGCGGGGCTGTCGCCAGAAACGCGATGATGATTCGACGCTGCAGCGCCGTGCCACTCTTTCTCCGCTCCTCTGTGGTTACCAGCGTCAGAACGTACAGGCCGATAAGAACAATGACTGACACACTTGCTGTCGTACCGTATTGCTCACCCCGGTCCTGAAACAGGAAGAAATTCGCGTACACGAGGAGTGAGAAAAACGCGGTTACGAGGCCGGCCAGCATGGCGAACTTGAGTGGCTCGGCTACGAAGCGTTTCGTTGATTGTTTCCCGATGCGCGGCTTCATCAGCGTCAAAAGGGTCGCTGGTACGCCTATCGTCAAGATGTCAATCCACGTAATGTGTCTGGGACTTAGGGGAAAGCTAAGGCCGACAAAACCGACGAAGCCGACGAAAAACAGGCTGTACACGTTCTTCGTAAGGAACAGCTTCAGAATGCGTTTGATGTTGTGAATAATTCTATCGCCCTCTTCCGAGAGAGCCGGCAAATGGGCAAACGAATCTTTCAATAAAACAATATCGGAGACATCCCGAGCGGCGGCTGCGCCGGAATTCATGGCAACGCCAATATCCGCCTGTTTTAGCGCCAGCACATCATTCACCCCGTCGCCTATCATGCCCACAAAGCTGCCGTGAGATTGCAGAACCTTGATAATCTGCTGCTTCTGGGCAGGAACGAGCCGTCCGAAGAACTGACCACTCCGGACTGCCTTGTCGAACTCATCGGGAGTCATCGCGCCCAGGTCCGGCCCGCTCAGGGTCGCTCCGTAAGGAGTCATGCCTGCGAGCCGCGCGACCGCAGCGACAGTCTGCGGGTTGTCGCCGGATAACACCTTCAGACAGACGTCGCGGTCTTCATAAAAGCGGACCGCACTTACCACATCAGTACGAAGCTCGTCGCAGAGAACAACGAGCCCCAGAATGCGCATATCACCTGCGTGCTCGGATAATGCCGCGTCTGAACGGCCTATAGCGAGCACGCGCATGCCTTTTTGCAAAAGCGTATCAAGCTGCTCTCTCTGGGAAGACGTAAGACGTTTCTCCCCGAGCACCTCAGGTGCTCCAAGCCACAGAGAAAATTCCCTCCCATCGACATTCAGCCGCACCGCGCTCAGCTTCGTCTCACTGCTGAACGGCAATTCGCCAAGAACATTACTCTTGAGCGCGGGATAGGCGGAAGCAATTGCCTCGGTAGTCTGGTTCTGCGAGCCAACGGCTCCGACGAAAAGCTGCAAGAACCCACCGATTTCATCAGTCGAGCCGGAGAACGGGACCAACGAGTGAAACAGCAAACGATTAGTTCCAAGCGTGCCTGTCTTGTCCATGCATAGCACGTTGAGATGGCTCAACGATTCGACCGCACCGAGCTTCTGGACCAACACCTGCTTCTGTGCGGCTCGTAACGCTCCCATGGCGAACGCAAGTGTCGACACCAGAACCAGACCTTCCGGGACCAGGGCCTTTATCACGGTGACCAGCGACAGGATGGTGTCTTTGGCAGAAAGGTGCTTGATGTATGCCGACATGAGTAACAGCACGACGAGCAGTACAAGGATTGCAGTCAGGACCTTTATGACGGTATTGATGCTCCTCTGTGTGGGCGTTAGCCGCGAGGCGTATGTCTTCGCCTTGGCAGTTAGCTGGTTTACACCAGAGAGAATACCGACGCGCGTAGTCACGTAATCTCCAGAGCCGCTGAGGCAATGACTGCCCGATAGCAGCGGGTCTCCTTTACGCTTCTCCACACCTTCCGCCTCACCCGTCAGAAGCGATTCATCCATGACGATGCTCGTAGAGGTAACGAGCTCGCCGTCCGCCACAACCTGGTCACCGGGTCTCAGGCGTAAGACGTCTCCTTTGACGACCTCGTCACTTCCAATTTTCTGGTCGGTTCCGTCACGGCGCGCGGTGACGGTGGTATTCCGAAGCACGGCGAGGCGGTCCAACGCCCATTTGGCACGGAACTCATTGAAAATTCCGACCAGCATATTTGCGAAGGTAACAACCGCCAAAAACGCAGCGTCGTTGTTGGAATGGACGAGGAGGAGCGCAACAATCGATACGACCAGAATGCCATTGAAGACCGTCACAACGTTGCTACGGAAAATTCCGGACACGGTCCGTGTCGTGAACCTCGGTGCAAGATTGACGTTGCCTGCGCGACATTGTTCGGACACCTCTGCCTGCGTCAGACCGGCGCTATCGGACGTTGCATCGCTGGCGCCCGGATGCCCGGCCTGCAGCGGCGAGACCTGCGCCAAAGGCGAGGCTGCTCCGGCACAGCTGTCTTCACGCGGGCCAGGCGTTTCCATCAGGTTCTCGTTCTTGTCGCTCATTTGTCTTACTCGCCTCAATTTGCGGTACCGCGTTCCGGAGGCCTGAGAATCAAGTCATCCAGGTTGATTCATGATGGAGCCAGTGGCTCTTCAGGCGAGCGGGCCCAGTCTCACAACCGGGCCTTCTGATGGAGCGGATGGAAGTAACGGGCCCGGAAGCCGACCTTCATGTTCGCAAGCATGAGGCGCCCGCCGGTGCGGCGGGCGATTTCAGAGACGATAGACAACCCCAGTCCGCTGCCCGACTGCGCCGAGTGGTCCAGGCGATAAAACGGTTCCAATACGTGCGCAAGCTCTTCCTCCGGAATGCCCGGACCCGAGTCGGTAACTTCAAGCACCATCTCTTCGCCCAACCGGATGACCGAAACATCCACCCTTCCTCCGGTTGGCGTATATCGCACCGCGTTGTCGACAAGATTTCTCAGCACGACAGTGAGGGACGACACGTCTACAACGGCATCGACGTCCTCAAAGTGCTCGAATCCCAGGTCAATATTTTTTTCGCGGGCCATGTCAATCGTCGAGTTAATCACGTCAGTTGCCACCGCGCGCAGTGACACCCTCGTTGGCTGCTCCAGCCCCCCCTGTTCGGACCGCGCCAATGTGAGCAGTTGCTCAACCAGCCTATGGGTCCGGCGCAATCCCGACTGAAAGGCCGTCAGCCGCTCTCGAGCGTCTTGTGACGTGATGGTTGTGCCGAGGTTTTCCGCTTGCAGCGACAATGCCGCAAGCGGTGAGCGCAATTCGTGCGCAGCGCTCGCGACAAATCGGCGCTGGAGACTGATGGCTTCGCGCAAACGCGAAATGAGGCGGTTAATGGACCTGACAAACGGCAACGCTTCGTTGGTTATTCCGTCTTCAGACAACGGTTCAAGCGATACATCAGTTTGCTGGTCCACAACATTCGCCAGCCGGGAGAGTGGACCCAGCTTTGTTCTGACAATCACCACAATGACGACGCCCAATCCGGGAAGAAGAATGAGCATGGGTACAAGCGTTCTCATTGCGCCGTCCCGTGCAATTTCATCGCGCAGCGCGGAGGGTTCCGCCAACGCTATGCGTTCTCCGCTGCGCAGTGTTCTGATGTTGACGCGCCACCCCTTGCCATTGTCATCCAAGTCATGAAACCCGTCCGTCAACGTGTTGGGTACGATGAGTCCCGCCGCCTGTGCGAAACCTGTCAACGTTCCATTGAGCCTGTCAATGACCACCTTGACGTCCTTATCCGGTGAACTTTCAATCGATGACCGGGAACCACTGAACTCAAGAGCCCGACTGTCGATGAGAGCGGCAATTTCGTTTAACTGCCCGTCCTGCAGTTCCCTGGCTTCCTGATAGGCGAACAGAAACGACAACGCACAGGCAATCACACCAACCGCGACGATTACGCAGCCAATCCAGACAGACAGTTGCAACGTCAGGGAACGCGATTGCTTTGCTTGTCTACCAACCATCCCACACCTCGTACGTTGCGAATGACCGACGCTCCAAGCTTCTTGCGGATACCGTGAATCACCACCTCCACGGCATTGCTCTCGACCTGCTCTTCCCACGCATATACTTTCCGCTCAAGTTCGCTTCTCGACAGGACTGTTCCAGGCTTCATCATGAGCGCGCTCAGCAGTGCGAACTCGCGACCGGTCAGACTGCATTCGGTGTCGCCGTACACCGCAAGGTGTGTATTTAAATCCAGCGTCAGATTCCCGCTCGTCATTTTTGCGTCACCGTGGTCGCCGAGTCTGCGCGTGACCGCCCGAATACGTGCGAGCAGCTCGCCGATTTCAAACGGCTTCACCAGGTAATCATCGGCGCCCGCGTCGAGCCCGGCAATTCTGTCATCCACACTATCGCGCGCGGTGAGAATTATGACGGGAGCCTTGCTACCTTTTGCCCTCAATGACCGGAGCACATCAATGCCATCACGCTTCGGCAGGTTAAGGTCAAGAAGCACGACATCGTGCTCGCGTCCTGTCAGCGCACCTGTCGCTGAATCAGCATCGCATACCCAGTCAACCGCGTAGGCGGCGTCCTTCAACGCCTGTACGATTGCACCGCCAATCATTTCGTCGTCTTCTACAAGCAGAATTCTCATTATTTCCACCGGCCGGTACCAACTTGCTAAGTCAAATCTAAGTCTGGCGAAGTAGTATCTGAAGCGTTTTTTCGGGCGGACACTCACCGTGAGCCATCGTATTTGCGATAGTAGGTTGCAAGAGCGCATTACCGCAACCGGTCGGCGACGTAGAGGTGCAAATGCGCTCGCACGGTTCGCTCAGGTGACGCTGGCTGTAGCGTTAAGCGGATGTGCTTCGTATGCGCCCAAGCCTCTTCCAGAAGCGCCGCAATGGTCATATGACATAGCGACTACAGACGCGCCGCTGACCGTGGACCAGGTGGTCGAGCGGGCACTTCAGCGTAGCCCCGACATCCGGCGCGCGGAGCGGGAACTCGATGTCGCCACTGCCAGAGAATATGCAGACGGGCTGTTGCCGGACCCGACGCTGACATTCAGTACCGACCGTCCCGGAGCCGCCGGTTTTGTCCCAGCGTTCATGGCCGGGCTCAGCTACGAGGTGTCGGCGCTGGTTGACCGCCCCGCAAAGAAGCGAGCGGCCGCCAAAGCCAGTGAGAAGCAACAGCTCGCTTTGGAATGGGTGAAATGGCAGGTCGCGAACCGCGCTTACGCGCTGTACGTCACTAACGTGACCCTCCAGCGCCTCGAGGGTGAAGTCGGGCAGCTCGTGGCGTATCAGAGGGACGGTACCGAAAGATTGCAGAAGGCACTCGCGCGCTCCGAGGTAACACGAGACGCGGCCCTGCTCGCGGAAGTACAGTACGGTGACAACGTACAGCAGTTGGGCACGCTACGACAGGAGCATCTCAAGGCCGAGCAGGAACTAGCCAGGCTCCTTGACCTTCCGCCCGGTTCGCATTTGGCGCTCGTGGCTCCGCCGGAGCCATCGGAAGTCCCGCAGGACCTCATCGTCCTTGCGCTTTCAAACCTTGGCCAGCATCGGCCCGATTTGCTCGCGCTGCGCGCGGGGTACGACGAACAGGACGAGCGCTATCGCGCAGCGCTACTTGCACAGTTTCCGCGGCTCGATGTTGGCATCACAAGAGGCCGCGACACGTCGGCCATCTATACCTCGGGACTTGCCGTCTCTGTGACCCTGCCGCTGTTCAACGGTAACCGGGGCAATATCGCCGTCGAAAAGGCCACCCGGGAGAGCCTCTACCAGGAATACGGGCAACGACTCGACGACGCATATACGGCCGTAGACGGCATCAGTTCCGAACTGACTTTGCTAACTGAACGTCTTCACAGCTCGCAGTCCACGGAAGCCGCGCTCGAAGCATCACTGAAGATGTTACGTGTTGCCTATGCCGCTCGCGACGTGACCTTCCCGGTAATGGCCGACGCTGAAGTCCGCTTGCTGAGTCAACGCGTTGCGACAACGAAACTCGCGAATTCCGTCCTTCAACAGCAAGTCGAACTCTGTACCTTGATTGGCGTGAGCGCGATTGACCACCAACCGCTTCAATAGGCTACCCATGACATCTGTCCGCCTGTTGGTCTTCATTGCAGTTATCGGCGCGTGCTCCGTTGGTAGTCATCCCGCGTCTGCGGAAGATGTCGTGACGATGCCAGCGGTCCAGAAGCGCCTTGCATCCACCTTCTCGGCACCCGCCCGCGTGCAGGCAGCCTCCAGTACCGTACTGAGCGCGCCTACTGCCGGCGTCGTTTCCAGCCTGCGCGTGATTCCGGGTGAAGAAGTGCGGGCTGGGCAAGTGGTTGCACGGCTCACCGGTCCCACCATATCGACTGATACCGCACGTCTTGCCGCGGACCTGAAGTCGGCCCAGATTCGAGTGAGGGCCGCGACCCAGGCCGCCGCTATCGGACAACAGAAGCTGGAGGAACAACTCAGTACTCGCGATGCGGTCATTCGCGCACATGCCGAACTCGACACCGCGCGTCAACAACTTGCAGCGGCGCAGGCGGCATCCCGCGGCTACGCAAGTCTCACCACCATTAGTGCACCGGCCGCCGGGATGGTGACGGCCGTTAGCGCTGCCGATGGTCAGTACGTGAATGCGGGGCAGGCGCTCACAACCATCGCGCCTACAGCTGGCCTCTACGTAGTCGCCGACCTGTCTGGAAGCAATGCCAGCCCGATTGTGCCGGGAATCAAGGGCGTTTTTCTGCCCGAGGGCAACAATGTAATTGTTCAAGTGGTTGTTCAGCATGTATCGCGCAGTCTCACCGCTCCGGGTCAGGTGGAAGTCTGGCTCAAAGCTGGACCAGGCTACACCCTTGACCCGGGGGCGGTTGGCAACGTTTCTCTGGTCTTGTCCGATGACAGGCAAGTGGCTATCCCATCAACTGCGCTCATTCTCGACGCCGGTCAATGGTGGGTACTGGTGCGTGACCGGAGCGGCAGCCGTCGCCGCCAGGTCGTTCCGGGCCTGTCGGACGGCGGTTGGACATCAGTCAGGCAAGGTCTCGTGGCGGGCGAACGCGTCGTGACGCAGGACGCCTATCTTCTCTTTCACCAGGACTTTGCTACGCGTTATCAGCAAGCCGATTGACGTCGCTTACAAAGAAGAACAATGCTCAACGATATCGTCAAGAGGCCGCTACTCTGGGTCATGCTCTACGCAGGGCTGATTGCGTATGGTGTCTACGCGCTGTTGAACATTCACGCGGAAGTGTTGCCGCAGTTCAATATGCCGCAAGTGAGCTTCGTCGCGCAGTTGCCGGGCGCGACAACGTTGGACCTGGAGGGGCTGATTGCCCGACCGGTCGAAGCCGAACTGTCGTCGCTCGCGTCATTGAGCGACGTGCGGACAGTCATAGGGCAAGGTTCCGTCAAGATTGAAGCGCGATTCTCGGAGGGGACCACCGCAGCAAGTGCGCTTCAGGACGTCAACGGTGTTATCGGACGCATCAACAGTTCGTTACCCAAAGGTACGACTCTGACGACGGAAATCTCCGGCAATGCCATAAATGAGGTGGCGGACTACGCAATCCAGATTCCTGACGGCGTGGACGCGTCCCAAATCCAGCGTATTGTCGAGTCAAATTTCGCACCACGTGTCCGGGCGGTCGCTGGTGTACAACGCGTGTCGGTCGCCGGACCCGGAGCAGATGCGATATGGGTGCGCCCCGACCTTGCAAGGCTTCAGCGTTTCAACGTCTCTGCGTCGGCGCTCGCAGCATCGCTCGACGCGGCGACAGCGATGGTGCCGAGCGGGTATGTCAACCTCGGACATCAGGACGCATTCATGGAAGGCAGAAGTCTGCCGACGAGTACCTCCGGCTACGTGCGCATGCTCGTTGGGAGCCCTGGCGCCACGTTGCCTTTAGGCGCTGTTGCAGAGGTCATCCGGTCTGCGCTCCCGTCTCATCACTCCGTGAAACTCGATAACCGGCCGACCATTGCTCTAGTTGTTTTCAAGCAACCGGGGGCCTCGACGCTACCTGTCGTCGACGCAGTTGATAAGGCTCTGCAGGAACTCGAACCCCAACTGCCCGGCGGGGCACGCTTTGTGCGAATTTACAGCCAGGGGCACATTGTCGGCGTGGTCGCCTCGGATTTGACCAGGAATCTGGCCATTGGGGCCGTGCTCGCGGTCGCAGTGCTGTTCTGGATGCTCGGTGCCAGCCGCGGCATCTGGGCGATAGCGTTGAGCATTCCGTTATCGCTGCTGCTCGGTATCGCAGGGCTGTACCTGATGGGACAGACGCTGAATCTGCTGACGTTCGGCGCCCTGTCAGTCGCGGTGGGCCTGCTTGCCGACGACGCCATCATCGTACTCGAGAGCATTTATCACCGCTGGGAGGCGGGTGACGGTCGCTGGGAAGGTGTTGCACGTGGCTTGCGCGACATAGCCGGTCCCGACATTTCAGGGACGATGACGACCGTCGCGGTATTCCTGCCGCTTGTGTTCGTGGGAGGCCTCGCCGGACTTTTCTTCGTCCCGTTCTCTCTTGCAATGACAGTGAGTCTCATTGCGTCACTACTTATTTCGTTGAGTCTGATTCCGCTTGTGCTGGGATTCATCGGACCGCATATCGAGAAGCGCGTCACATCTGGTTCGCGTGCGGTCGCATGGCTCAAAAGCCGCAACTTGCGCCTGTTCGAAGTTGCGCTGCGTCATCCGCGTGTTTCGCTGTGGTCCTGCATCGCCATTTTCGTGGTCTCGGTGGCTGGGCTTGTGCTGGTGCCTGTCGATTTCCTGCCGCTTCCTAACGAGGCCGTGCTACTCGAAAGTTTTACGCTGCCGCCTGGAACTTCATTGCATGACGCCCAGGACGCATCGGACCGCATCACGCAACGATTGATGGGCCTCCCGCCTGTTGCGCACGTGTTTTCCCGCGTGGGGTCTGCTTCGGGAACCTCATACACCGAGCCTGCCTATGCAGGCGAGATTCAGATTGCGCTAAAACCTGATGTGAACGCGAGCAGTCTCGACCGAGTCGGCAAGCAGGTTCTGGATGCTTCAAAGCTCCCGGCGGTCCAGACAGTCATTGGGACACCGACGCTCGAACGGGTGGGTGAAACGCTGTCCGGCCTGCCGCAACCGTTTGTCATCGATGTCTACGGCGATTCGATTGAAGCATTGCAGTCACTGTCGAACGAGGTTACACGTCGGCTCTCAGGCATATCCGACCTCTCGGACGTCTTCAACAACGATGCCTATCCCGTAACAGAGTTGCAAATCACGCCCAATCCCGATGGTCTCGCGCTCCACGGCATTACGCCGGCGGCGCTTTTTTCCCAGTTGCACATCCTTCTGGCGGGACAAACGGTCGCCACCGTTCCAGAGGGCAATGGTCACCTGGATGTGTTCGTGAGACTCGCCGACCCTACGCATCTGTCCATCGAGCAGCTCAACCAGCTTCCTGTAATGGCCAATGGGTGGGTTGCGTTGAAAGACGTGGCGTACGTCCGCATGGCGACCGGACCCAACGTCATACGGCATCTGAACGGACTGCGGGCGGTCGAGATTCTGGCGACGCCCACTGCGCCGCTCGGCCAGGTCATTTCAGCGTCAAAGAAGGCCCTCGCGACGCTTCCCTTACCGGCGGGATACGAGGTGAGGTTTGGTGGCCTATATCCGCAACTCGAACATGCCGCGCTCAATGTTGGCGTGGCAGCCGTAGTTGCTCTCGCGCTGATGCTAGGTATCCTGACACTACAGTTCGATGGCCTCCTCGTGCCCGGTCTGCTTCTGCTGCAGATGCCGTTGGCGTTCTCCGGGGGAGCTATTGCCCTGGTGGTGAGTGGTGTCGGTCTCAACGCCATCGGTTTGATTGCGTTTCTTACCCTGATTGGAGTGAGCCTGAACCACGGCATCGTCTTGCTGCAGTTGGTAAAGCGAAACGAAGCGCAAGGACTCCCGGTGGTCGAAGCCGTGCGCGACGCTGTTGACGTGCGCTTCCGGCCGATTCTCCTGACTGTGCTGACAGCCTCACTGGGCCTGCTGCCGACGGCGCTCGGTTTCGGCAAAGGTGCCGCCCCTGAACAGGGGCTCGCAATCGTTACGTTGGGTGGGCTAATCTGGAGCGGCTTGCTCAGTACGAACCTGCTGCCAGCCCTTTATGTGTACAGGCGCGAGAAGCAACTTCGGAAAGCATCCCTGAGGCGTTGAGTTCGTGTAGAACATCGCCCTGTCATTGGCACGGTTTTATGATGGCGTCACACCCGCGCAGGGCTGTACAGCTGTTGTACGCGGCAATTCCAGAATCGAGAAAAGATGCAGACCAATTCCACGCCGCGCGCCGGCACGCTTAGCCAAATCCCACGTGGTATCTGGATGCTCGGCTTTGTCAGCATGTTCATGGACATCTCGTCGGAAATCATTCACAGCCTTTTGCCGATGTTCCTGGTAACTGGCCTGGGTGCGAGCGCGATGATGGTTGGTCTGATTGAGGGCGTCGCCGAAGCGACCACACCGATTGTGAAAATGTTCTCCGGTGCGCTGAGCGACTACCTCGGCAACCGGAAGTGGCTGGCGGTCATTGGATACGGCATGGGCGCGTTGAGCAAACCGCTGTTTGCGCTCGCGCCGACGGCGGGCATCGTACTGACAGCGCGCGTCGCCGACAGAATCGGCAAAGGCGTGCGGGGTGCCCCGCGCGACGCACTCGTCGCCGATATCACACCCCCACATCTGCGTGGGGCCGCCTATGGCTTGCGACAATCGCTCGACACGGTCGGCGCGTTTCTCGGACCTTTGCTCGCCGTCGTGTTGATGCTGCTGTGGGCAGACAACTTTCGCCGCGTATTCTGGGTGGCTGTGATTCCCGGACTGGTCGCGGTGGCATTGCTGGTGTTCGGCGTTAAGGAACCCGCGCTTCATTCGGACGCGAAACGTGTTAACCCGATGAAGCTCGAAAGCCTGAAGAAGCTGAGCCGGTCTTATTGGTGGGTGGTGTTCATCGGAGCGGTATTCACGCTCGCGCGGTTCAGCGAGGCATTCCTCATCCTGCGCGCGATGCAGGGCGGTGTACCGATTGCGCTGGTGCCGCTGGTGATGGTGGCAATGAACCTGGTGTATTCCGTCTCTGCCTATCCCTTTGGCAAACTGGCTGACTCGATGAGCCACACCAGACTACTCGCCATCGGCCTTGTGGTGCTGATTGCGTCGGATGTCGTGCTTGCACACGGAAGCCACTGGCCGGTCGTATTGCTGGGTGTCGCGTTGTGGGGCCTGCATATGGGGCTCACGCAGGGCCTGCTCGCGACGATGGTTGCACATGCAGCACCGCCGGACCTGAAAGGCACCGCGTTCGGCTTCTTCAATCTGATGAGCGGACTGGCGATGCTTGTGGCGAGTGTCGTCGCGGGTGAACTCTGGGACCGGTTTGGAGCAGGCACAACGTTCTATGCAGGCGCTGGATTCTGTATCGCGACGCTGATTACGCTCGTCGCGAGGACAACGACGTCTGGCGGTGAAGCATGAACTGGCGTTTGCTCTTCAAGCGCATCGGAATCCGCAACCTGCTCGTTGCTGGCGTACTAGCTGTCGGTGGTACGTGGCTTTTCCTTGGCGTGCTGGAGGATGTCGTTAGCGGGGACCCGCTTGTTACGGTCGACGTCAGGATTCACGCGGCGCTCCAGTCTATCCGTTTCCCGCTACTCGACTCCATTATGGTCGCCGCTTCGGAAATGGGCGATGCTGCCGTCACCATCCCGGTGATTCTCGTCGTCCTTGCGTGGCTCGTCTGGCAAAGGCGGCTGCGAAGTGCCACTTACTGGATACTGGCGGTAGTGCTTGCACAGGCGTTCGTCGTAACAATGAAGTTTGCCATGCGCCGTGCGCGACCGTCATCGATGTATGAGGGCCTGCAGGGATTTTCCTTTCCCAGCAATCATGCAACGCTGAGCGTTGTCACCTATGGATTTCTCGCGTTTTTCGTTGCGCGCGCGTGGGGCAGCGCCGCACGGCTGCGTATTGCGACTGCCACCGCACTGTTTATTCTCCTGATTTCGTTCTCACGCCTTTATCTGGGCGTGCACTGGTTTTCTGATGTGCTCGCCGGAATCAGCTTCGGTGTGGCGTGGATAGCAACGGCAACGGTGCTGCATCACGTAGGCGATGCAGGCCAAAGGGACGCTTCTTCACTCGGCGTGGCCTCCTTCGTCACGTTTGTCATCAGCGCGACGGTGCACATCATCATGCAACACGGTGTGGACATGACCCTCTACGCCCCCGAGTAGCATGCTCACCAGCAATTTCTTTACTGCTGCTTCCGGAAGCTGTGATTGCCTTTCCAATGCAACTCGGCGTCGCACGTGCGACACATAACGACGGACTCCAGCGCGACTGTAACCATCCGCTCCTCAATTGCCGTAGGTTCCGCGCCCACGCTGCTTTCGATGCTCGTGGCGAATGTCGGTGCCACGGACGGCATAGATGACGGATTCGGCAATGTTGGCGGCATGGTCGCCGATACGCTCAATGGATTTCGCGATGAACAGGTAGTCGAGCCCAGTCTGAATTGTCCGAGGGTCTTCCTCCATGGACGTGACAAGCTTGACTACGAAGGCCCGAAATTCGGCGTCGAGGGCTTCGTCGTCGAGGACAATCTGCGCGGCCGCAGTTGCGTCCATGCGCGCAACTGCGTCCAGTGCTCCGCGAAGCAGGTGTGAAGCCATTTCGCCAGAAGTCTTGATTTCGGTGATGTTGAGGTTCCACGCGCCTGCGTCCATCACGACGCGGCGAGTGCGTTTCGCTATCTTCCGTGCCTCGTCGCCAACACGCTCAAGGTTGGCCGCGCACTTCGAAGTCGCCATCAGAAGGCGCAGGTCGGAGGCCGCCGGCTGCCAACGGGCAATAATGTTAACCACTTCGTCGTCGACTTCTATTTCCATGAGATTGAGTCGACGCTCAACGTCGCCGACATGCTCAAGAGGTGTCAGGTCGAACGTCGTCAGCGCTTCCAGCACGCACGCAATCTGTGACTCGACCAGACCACCCATTTCGAGCAGCCTCGTCGAGACCAGATTAAGTTCGGCATCAAACCTGCTCGAGAGATGTTTGTCTGGCATGTTCTGTCCTCGACCAGGAGTGTCCATGCCGTGCGCGCGCTGGTCGCTTGTAAGCGCCACGTTACGAATTTCCGGGTCGACCGGTTTTGACCGTTTCGACAGCCGAAATTGCCGCGAGCAGCCGCTTCGCCGATGCCGCCTCGAGCAGAATCAGTCCCGCGCGCAGAAGCTCACTTTTCCTGACCGACACGCCCGCGTCGAGGCACGTCTGTTTCAATGCTGCGATTTTGTCGTAGTCGGATTTCGGCATTGTGAAACTGTCGCGCACGACCTTCTCCTTCTTCACACGCTTCGCCTTGTCCTCTACGGCTCCGCCAGTTGGCGTCGCGTCGACCGCTAGCACCCGCTTTGGTTTTTTCGTCTTTGTCGGGGCAGCCCGAGTATCAGTGGTTACCGCGTCCGGCGCCTCTGCTTGCGTCTCATCGGCTGCTGCACGTCCATTGCCATTCTTCGGAAAGTGAAACGCCTTCTTCGTCGGCTTCCTGATACGGGGTTCAATCATGGCCATCTCCAGCCTCAATAAACGATATAAACAGTATATATCGTTTATGAGTCTTTTCCCGGCTTTGTGGTGAGCGCCCCGCGAGGCGCCGACTGGAAAGCTGTCCGTAGACCTGTTTGCAAGGCTGTGGAATCACATAGACAAGTTCAGCAAGCCGCCGATGTGACCGGATTCGTACAATGCGAGCGTTAGCCACGCATCCAGGTTCTGACGATAAAGATTCTAGGGAGTAAGCACACTGGAATAAGCACACCTTCTTTCGAAAGACAGCTGGGTATGTTCAGACAAGACGAGGATAACCAGTTTGCGTCAACCATAGGATGATTCAATTTGCACGGAGGCCGACAACGTCGTTTAATCGACTTCCAGCTGGCTCCCATCACTCTTGCAGCACGCCCGGAGCGCACAATGGCCGACCTTAACTTTGAAGACGTCGTCAAGGCAATCGCCTCTGACACCAATACCCCAACCGAGACCGTATCGAGGATGTACGCCGAGACGTGGGCTCAATACAGTGACGGGGCGCGTGTCCTGGACTACCTGACAGTCCTGGTCGCTAAACGTGTCCGGGAAAACCTTCGCGGGGTTTCGCAAGACAGGCACTAGACCGCCGCCACAGAGTTTCATCCAGTCGATTCGCGGCATCCTGCATCATCAGATGCTTTCTCATAACCAGTTCGTTATCCTTACATCTGCTGCGCGCCTGATGTTGAGAAATACAGTCTGATGAGCGGCTTTCGGTATCGCCGCATGTATCGTGTCATGATACGTACGGTAGGCGCCGACTACGACACCGGCATTTCAAGTGTGCGAGGAACGGTATCAACGGTACTGGAACTCCTCACGAGGTCGCTGTCAACTGACGTGTCTCGCCGAAAGGAGGAAACGAAAATCCGGCGAAAAAATCACACTCGCTCTGGAATGTGCAAGCAAGCTGCTTCCTTGGCCGATTAGCCCGTCGTCCTGCGCAGGATTTCACGTGCGGCGCGCATGTGGCGCTTTCTCAGTTCTTCCAGAAAGCCCACGGCCGCCTCGACCGTCTTCGGCTCGCCGAGCTGGAACGAATACTCCCGCAATAGTGTCTCGCTTGTGACGACGTCGTTGAGTTTGCCAAGTTCGTCCTGCACGGACGTCAGGCGTGCGATGCCATCCTCATGGCTACCGTCAAGGACTGGCGAAAAGAACTCCAGCAGATATCGCAGCTTCTTCCCGGCGATTCGTACGTCGTGAAGCGTCGCGTAGCCTACCCCTTCCTGCAAGGCAACTCTTTTCACTCTTTTCATGAGCGCTTTCTCAGCCGATTCCACACGTTCCCGCGCAAACGCGTCAATCGTGGGGCTGACGGCACGCAAATCCAGCTGGTGTCGGGCGCCTGTCAGTGCGCGCTCGATTATCCGCTCGACACCGGCGTTCCCGATTGTCTTTCGACTGAACGACAGCGCTGCGGCACGATGCTCGTCGACGAATTCGAGAAGTGAAGCAAATTCGTGCATCGACTGTTCGGCCGATAGCAGGTCGCGCAGGACATCCCAGTCGCGCGTTTTGCCTGCGGCATTGGCCAGCGATTTGAACTCGCCCCGTTGCAGCTCCGAGTCTTGCCGGTCGAGCAGTGGCTGGTATGCCCACCAGAGCGACCGCAAACGACGGAGCGAGACGCGAAGCTTGTGGAGGATTTCAGGGTCCGCGTCCAGATGCAATGCGTGAGCGCGCCGCACTGCATCCGAAGAAACTGACGTCGCCAGACAAGCAAACGCGTCGGCCGCCGACATGGTCCGGGTTATCGAATTCCCTCTCTTTCCCTCGTCGCCGGGGTTAGGTGTACATGCTCGTGCTGCTGTCGACACGTGTATGTTGGAACTCATTTTCCGGAATACCTGCGAACACATTATTGTCGACAGAGATAGCGAGCGGCCGGTACGTCCGCACTTGCGAATTCCATGTCACGGATCGGCGTAATGAGGCCATTCCGGGATCGGCGTAATCGAGCCACCAGATGATCGCCGTAATCGAGCCAGTGCAGGATCGGCATATTGGAGCCACTCGATGATCGGCGTATAGGAGCCACCTCAGGATCGGCGTAATCGGGCCACTTGACCGGCTCGTTGTTATGTCGGGCTGCAGCCCGAAACGCATTTCGAATTTCCGCAACCCGGTACCTTCGGATTCTTTGCCCGGAGGGCCGATGAGTAGAAGGAGGTTCGAAGTGTTTGAGTATCGACAGGTCCTGGCGCGCATGCGTCAGGGCGATTCTGACCGCGACATTGCCGGCGCGCGCCTGATGGGGCGCAGCAAGCTGAAGACTGTACGGCAGGTCGCGCTTAACCAGGGCTGGCTCGATCCCGGGCGCCCTTTGCCAGACGACGCCGAACTCGCTGGCATCTTCGGCCGCAATCCGAAGCTGCCCCGCAGTTGCGTCTCCACGCTTGAGCCGTTTCGCGATCTGGTGCGCGGCTGGTTCGATGCCGACGTACAAGGCACGACGATCTTCAGCGCGCTGCAACGCAACCACGGTTACAGCGGCAGCTATTCGGCGGTACGCCGCTTCCTGCTGCACCTGAAGGCTGAGCGAGGCGTCGCTGCGACGACCATCCTTGAGTGGGCGCCAGCTGACGCCGTGCAGGTGGACTTCGGCGCCGGGCCGGTGCTCACACACGAGTCGGGCATTCCGCTCAAGACGTGGATCTTCGTCATGACCCTGTGCTGGTCGCGGCATCAGTACGCCGAGATTGTGCTCGACCAGACGGTCGAGACATGGCTGGCCTGCCATAGGCGTGCGTTCGAATGGTTCGGTGGCTGCCCAGGTCGCGTCATCATCGACAATGCGAAGTGCGCGATCACGAAGGCCTGCATGTACGATCCCGAGGTACAGCGCTCGTATGCTTCGGCTGCCGAAGCGTACAGTTTCCGGATTGACGCATGTCCGCCACGGGATCCGCAAAAAAAAGGAATCGTTGAATCGGGCGTCAAATACGTCAAACGATCCTTCGTGCCGCTGCGCGAGTTCCGCGATCTGGCCGATGCCAACCGGCAGTTGCGTGACTGGGTAATGCAGCAGGCCGGTGTACGCGATCACGGCACAACACGTCAACAGCCGCTGGCGCGCTTCGCCATCGAGAAGCCCCTGCTCACGGCACTGCCCGATGTGCCGCCGGTGCTCGCGGTGTGGAGCGAGGTCAAGGTACATACGGATGGGCACGTCGTCTACAAGAAGGTGCTGTACTCCGTGCCATTCACGCTGGTCGGCAAGCAATTGTGGCTGAAGGCGACCGACACGGTGGTGCAGGTGTTCCACCGGCATGAGCTCGTCGCGACACACGCTCGCAAGCGCAAGCCCGGCGATCGCTCGACAGTACGGGAGCACCAGCCACCTGAAGCGCAGGCCTGGCTCGAGCACGACCCGCAGTGGTGTCTGGCCCGGGCAAAGGAGATCGGGCCGGCCTGCCACGCAGTGATTCTCGCGCTGTTCAACGACAAGGTACTCGTGAACCTGCGCGGCGCGCAGGGCATCGTGCGTATGCGCGAGAAGTACGGCGATGCACGACTGAACGCCGCCTGCGAACGCGCACTCACGTTCTCCAGCCCGAAGTACCGCACCATCAAGACCATTCTCGACAAGGGGCTGGACAGCCAGCCTGCGGCGGCCCCCGCGCAAACGCCGGCGCCCGCCGACACCTATCTGAACGGCGGCCGCTTCGGCCGCGATCTCCAATCTATCCTGCTGCATTGAACACCATGAATCCGAGTCCAGAACTGAATTCCATCCTCAAGCAACTGCGCCTGTCGGGCATCCTCGACTCGCTCGAGCAGCGCAACCGCCAGGCCATCGACGGGCAGCTCGCCTACACCGAGTTCCTCGCCATGTTGCTGCATGACGAGGTCGCGCGGCGCGACCAGAAGAAGCTCGGCGCGCGGCTCGCCCGCGCCGGTTTCGCGCTGGGCAAGACGCTCGAGAGCTTCAACTTCGACCTGCTGCCTAAACTCAATCGAGCACACATTCACGATCTGGCCACGGGCCGCTACATCGACGAGAAGGTCTGCATTCTGATGGTCGGCCAAACGGGCGTCGGCAAGTCGCACCTGGCTCAGGCCCTGGGCCACTGCGCTGCCCGCCAGGGGCGCGACGTGTTGTTCATCACGCAGACTGACCTGCTCAAGAAACTGCACGCGGCGCGCGCCACAGGCCTTTACGAGCGCAAGTTCCAGCAGTTCGTGCGCTCGCCCCTGCTGATCATTGACGACTTCGCGCTCAAACCCCTGCATCCGCCCCACGACGAAGACTTCCACGATCTGATCGCCGCGAGGTATGAGAAGGCCGCGACGGTCTTGACTTCAAATCTCGACTTCAGTGAATGGGGCGACGCATTCCCCGATAACCGCATTCTTGGCGCCGCTACGCTTGACCGGTTACGCCACGGCGCCTATCGGGTAGTGATCGAGGGCGAGAGCTTCCGCAAGCCCAAACCAATGCCTGAAAATGGCGAAAACGCCGTTGCAAAATCCGGCAAAAAACCGCATTCTTGAGTCCCTTCGAAATCGCGTTTCGGGGCCACTTCTGGTGGCCTCATTATGCCGATCATCCCCGGCGCGATTACGCCGATCCGTGACATTCCACGAACCGCTATGGTTTCGGACGCTATCGCCCCACCTGATTAAATCGTACAACGATAAGTTGCCGAAAGCCAATTGAGCTCTGCCTTACCAGGAGGGTTGCGGAAAATCCCGCCATACCAATAAGTGCATAACGAAAATACCGGGTCGAAGGCCTAAACCTCACAAGGTTGTGGTTGCGGCAATACAAGCAGCGCGTTGGCGGCCTGAGCGACGACCGGTACAGCTTGCGTTGAAGGCGCGGTCGTTGCCTTGGACATCGGAAGAATGCCGGTCATCGCAGCGATGCCAGTCGCACTAGCCAGGACAACGGCCACTGCCCGGGCTGCAAACAGACGGTGGATACGACCGCCTTGCGGCAAACTGGAAGTCAGGTTGGTATTCATGTCGCGCTCCGTTGACGTGTGTCAGCAAGAACGCCAGACGCGACAAACCGGTGGGCGTAAGACCTCGATATTTGTAAGCAGTCTTGGCGTTTCCCGGCTGTCTTTCGGCAGCGTTGTCCCGGACGTATCGCTTTCAGATGGCGTCCGGCGCTTCAGGCAACCGCTCCGAACAAGGCACCGACACCTGAGGACACGCCCATGGCTAAGGCGCTCCAGAATACCACCCGGATAACACCCGGGCCGACTTTCGCCCCGCCAGCTTTCGCGGCCAAGCCACCCAGGGCCGCCAGCGAAACAAGAGCAGAGACGACGATGGCCGGCAGTAGTACGGCTTCGGGCGCGAGTGCGGCAACGATAACCGGCAACGCGGCGCCAACCGCAAAGCTGCCGGCAGAAGCCAGTGCTGCTTGCAGAGGACGGGCGGCAGTGACCTCCGAGATGCCCAGTTCATCGCGAGCATGAGCACCCAGCGCATCGTGCGCCATCAGCTTTTCGGCAACCTGCCTCGCAAGCGGCAAATCCAGGCCCCGCCGCACATAGATTGCCGTCAATTCTCGATGCTCGCGGGAGAGGTCGGCATCGAGCTCCGCCCGCTCCTGGACCAGCGCCGCCTTCTCCGTATCCGCCTGCGAGGAAACCGAGACGTATTCTCCCGTCGCCATCGACATGGCCCCTGCAGCCAGGCCGGCCACAGCCGTCAGCACTACGCTTCCGTGAGTAGTGTGCGCGGAGGCTACGCCGGCAACGAGGCTGGCCGTTGAGACAATCCCGTCGTTGGCGCCCAGTACAGCGGCACGCAACCAGCTAATGGATTCCAGACGGTGCTGCTCCTCATGCCGAACAGGCATAACTCCTCCAGGTTTGAAATGTTGATTCACTGGCTCACAGCGGTGGATGCAGTGGCAGTCGTTTGCTGAAGCTGTTATGGGGGTGCAGTGCACCCGTTCGCTGGCTCGTGACGCCCATCCCGCGGCATTTCGTGCCAGCGCAGACGGGTCTCGCAATTCGCGCAGCAGCTTTGCCCCCCTACTCGACCGGTCGGTACTCACCTGACCACGTCAGCGGCTATTCATATTCTTCCATTTGCGTATTTGATTGCGTGTGCGAAAGCATCCAGCGCATAAGCCGGGCTTCCCGTCCTAGGTTGTAAGAGATATACCACAGTATCGCGAAGGTCCGGCCCCTCCGCAGCACGTCCCAATGACCACATCCATTTCCGGAGCAGAAGGGCCGACGAACGGGCCCCAAGTCTTTGCCCGTAGCTTGCCTAGTCCGGAAATCATGGGGCGCCGCTGCTCAAGCGTCCGTAGACTCATATCGACTGCCGGCTCGATGTCAGCACTGAATGCATCGAATCGCAGGCCGCCAAGTTTGCGCAGCAATGCCTCGACCATGACGCCAAGAGCGGAATTTCCGCGACACGAGAACAGGACGTTGCATTTCTGAACCATAGAACGCCCCAGTCATATTCTGGCGATAAATTTTTGCGAGAATTCTAAAGGGAACATTTTTCGCTGCCGTGACATCCCTTCTTCGAAGACGTCCGAAAGTTCAGGCTCTTCGCGCCAGGCGCGAGGGTTTCACATCCTGCGAGCAGTCACAGGCCTTTTAAGGAGCGTGGCCCTGATGCTCTGCCAGGCCACTTTCTAGATTTACGCCGCCAATCCTCTGGACGCGTGGTGCTTTACCTTTACCGCAAGACATGACATCGAAAGAAACTGGTCAAGCGAACCAAAACCGCACCGTGACCCAAATTGCGGCCGACTTCGCGGAGCTTCTGGCGACACGACTATCATTCATTGAGGCAAGCCGGAGGTTCGAACTGTTGTGGGACGAGGCGAACGCGGCGGCGAGTCGTCTGTTAGAAAACGGTCTCGGGCACGGCTATATCGCCTTGCTCAGGCCAATGCACGCAGAGTTCAGTTCTCGCTTTCCAGATAGCGACGACACGGATTGGATGGGGACCAGGTCGGCAACGGCAAACGCCGCGATGCAGGCAGCCAGTAAGGTCTTGACAATGCATGAGCGTTCGACGACGCCGTCACAAATTGATATATGCCGTTGATGCGAGTGTGTCGCCAACCCATCAGGACAATGTCGGGACCTGCCATTCAAAAGACCAACAAACCCGGGAATCTGCGGGCTCGCTCCCGGGCGGTGCGGGTCGTTGCCGATGACGAGTGGGCCAACGAGCAGCACAAGACAATTGTCGTCAGATGGGACCGGGTGCGCCCTCGTTCTGTAACCCGAGACGAGACGCACCTGTTCGCGCCTGGTCAAGTCAGCGCCAACGTCATCGACAACCACTTCTCTTATCCGACGTTCACGATAATGCACGCGGCAGGTCTCGCTATCGGCAGCGGTCAGCGCTGGCATCTACGGAAACCGGCTTGGCAGGGAGGACTCTAGGGGATGAACGGCGCTGGGAAACCCGCTGCTCAGGCGCAATGGGCTTGAACAACTTACGCGGGCGACATGGATGCGTCTGCGTCTCCGATGGCCACAGCGGCCATGACGCCGACGAGGCCCTGTGCCCTACGCCCCGCGTCAGCCGACCTGTCGCTTCGTACACCCGTGCTTAAGACGCCACGTCGAGCAACGCTATCCAGCCTCACAGAACTGACGCCTCCTATGCGCACCAAATCCGTGCATTGCGTCACAAAACATTCACTGAATATCGTGCGACGCCGGCCGTAAACAAGACGCACGCCACGCTGATGGCTGCGCTCCGCCACAAGTCCTGTATGAACCCGCGTGTGCTAGCCGCCCGCCCACCGAATTGCGAAGTATGCAGCCCCCCGCCATGAGCAAACTCACCGTAAAAAGCCGCCTCCTGATTGTGACGACGGCCGTCGCCGCTATCCTCATTGCCGTTGGAGTTGCAGGACTTTTTGGCATGACGCAGGGAACGAACGCCCTGAAAAACGTCTTCGAGGGCAGCGCAAAGGCACTCCAGACCATATCGGCAATAGATGAGCTCGTGGGGGAGACGCATTTCTCTGTAAGTGACGCAGTGCTCGACCCTTCCGCCGCGAAAACCCAGGCAGTGACTGAGGCAACAGCGCGCCGCATCGAGAAAATTGACCATCTCATCGACAGTTTTCTGAGCTATCAGTTGGTCGGCGACGAGAAAAAGCTTGCCGCACAATTCGTGTCCAACTGGCGCACGCTCCGCGACAAGGGATTCAAGCCCGTCGCGCAGTTGCTGCAGGCAAACAACCTCTCAGAAGCACAGTGGGTGGTGACTCAAACCATCGAACCTACGGCTTCGGCCGTGAAGGCTGAAGGAGCACAGCTGCGCGAACTTCAACTTGTCGCTGCTCAAGGAGAGTATGACCGGGCGATGAACACCAGTCGCGTTGTGCAATGGGTCGTTGCCGCGTCTATCGCCATCGGCGTCGGCATTGTGGCCCTTCTGTGCACTTCGATGGCACGCATGCTCTTCCTGCAACTGGGAGGCGAGCCAGCGGTGGCGGCTAGCATCGCCCACCGGGTCTCCGAGGGCGATTTGTCCGTGGTCGTTCCCGTCAAACATGGCGACACGCACAGTGTCATGTACGCAATGAGCCTGATGCGTTCGAGGTTGGCATCGATGATTGGTGGCATTCAGTCGTCGACGGACACCATCGCGACTACTACTTCCGCTATCAGCGCGGGCAACACCGCACTGTCCAGCCGGACTGAAGAGCAAGCTGCAAGTATCGAACAAACGTCAGCGAGCATGGAACAGCTTGCGTCCACTGTTAAGGCGAATGCGGACCACGCGCGCCAGGCGCGCGAACTTGCAAACGTGGCTTCGGACAAGGCGCACGAAGGCGACCGCGCGGCTGCGGACGCAGTCCGCCGGATGCAAAGTCTCGCCCAACGTTCCGCCCAGATACGGGAAATCACTTCAGTCATCGAAGGCATTTCTTTCCAGACCAATCTGCTTGCACTGAACGCGGCTGTGGAAGCGGCGCGCGCTGGCACTCAGGGCCGTGGATTTGCTGTTGTTGCGCAGGAGGTACGGGGTCTTGCGGAGCGCAGCTCGAAGGCTGCGAAGGAAATCGCGGCGCTCATTAGAGATGTAACGACAGAGGTGGATTCAAGCGGAACCGCGGTAAAGGTTGCCGGCGAAACTATCGTAGAACTTCTTGGCTCCGTTACAGGCGTGTCAGAACTCGTCGAAGCAATCGCACACGCCTCTCGCGAACAAAGCGCGGGCATCGACCAAATCAATGCGGCGGTTTCACTCATGGACCACATGACCCAGCAAAACTCGGCTTTGGTTCAAGACAGCGTCAGTGCCGCGAACGCTCTGGAGATACAGGCTCAACAGTTGAGACAGGCCGTTCAGACGTTTCAACTCTGACGCAGACCTTGGCCGGCCTATTGACAGGGAACGGACGACATCAGGACATCTCCGGACCCGCAGTCCTGGCGGGAAAACAGAGGCTGGTACCCTGGTCGCGTTTCGCTGTAAGCCCTTTTCTCAGGGCATCCTGCTCCGCATGCAACTTGTCCGACAGGCTCCAATGGTGCCCGACTGGTGCCGCCCTGCGATGTGCAGGCGCCATCGGTGAAATAATTCTCGGCACGGCTGCGCCTCTCCATTCGCCACGGCTAACAATCTCGCGCTCATCGGCTATGACCGCATTGCGCGACGGGCATCCGCACAACATCCATGCCGCCGCTTGCACGCGCTTGGGCAAGATGACGACCGAACCTCGTCACGTGGAACTGGGTCATTGTCGTCCTCATTCTGACCGTCGGCGTGCTATGCCATTTGCGATAAAGCACCTTCAACGCGACACCGCCACTTCACATTCCCCGGCCAAATTAGATAAATATAGTGGCCAGCGCGAAAGCAATAGGAAATTTGAATTAAAGATAACGTTTACGCCTTTGCCTCAATCAACCTAGGACCCTGTTTAAATGCGCCGGAGTGCCGTTAAGCCGTATGAGAGGACATGGAGCGCAGTTTCGGACAATTTCGCAAACTGTTACGAGAAGCGAGATAGCCGCAAAGGCTTTCTCGCGCAGTGACCGCTCGTTGAGAGATTGGCGGCTTCCATCGTCGGGCCGCACGAGAAGCTCTCATCGGTGTTTCCAGGTGCGAGTCATCGGCGCAGTGCGGATATGCGAAAGTGCCGAGCACGTTGAAAGATGCCGACGAGGAATGCTCGTGTTACGCATCGACGATTATTGCGCAGCGACCTTAGCTCCGGACGTTAAAAAATCGCCACTTCCGGCCGGATGTACTTCGTTGGGTGGAAAAAATGACTGTATCGATTGCTGAGTGCATCAAAGGGCAGCTCCTCCGACCAGCCTTCCAGCCTATCGGGATGCTTGCGTCGGGTGACGTCATCGCGTTCGAGGCACTGCTTCGTGGTCCCGCCCAGTCAGCGCTGGAGAGTCCTGCTGCACTATTCGGACTTGCTCAGCGCGAAGGTTGTATGGTTCATCTGGAGCGTTTCGCCGCGCGCCTGTCCCTGACGGCGTTCAGTCAAGCTCAGTTGCCGGGCAAACTGTTCGTGAACTTCAGTGCGGCCGCCGTCCGGGAACTCGCCACCTGCCAGGAGGAAATACTGGTCTTTTTGCGGTCCCTGCAGTTCAGCCCTGACCGGATGGTCATCGAGCTGACAGGGCAGTCTGCCGTCGGCGACCTCCGGTCGCTCGGGTCGGCTGTTAGCGTTTTGCGCGAATCTGGATTGCAATTGGCTCTCGACGACTACGGCTCGGGTTTCTCGAACCTGGGTCTCTGGATTAGCCTGGAGCCAGACTACATTAAAATCGACAATTCAATTATTGGCGGAGCGAGGACTTCGCCTTTTCGTTTCGAGGCGCTGCGCTCTGTGTGCCAACTCGCGGAAGCGGGACGGGTGCAACTCATAGCAGAGGGTCTCGAAGACGCAGAAGACCTGATGGTCTGTCGTGACCTGCGCATCGAACATGGCCAGGGATTTTTTCTCGGCAGGCCGAATTTCCACCCGGTTGAGCGGCTCGAAGACGCTGCGCTTTCAGCAATTCATGACAGTGCGATAACGGTGTTTCCCGAGACCATGGTGGGGTCTCCGCGCGCGTTTTCCGCTAGCAAGCTTGTCATCGCCGCGCCAACGCTGTCGCCCGCGGCGACGAACGATGATGTCCTCGATGTGCTTACGAACTGTCCGGACCTGCACGCGATTGTCATTGCCGATGAAGGACGGCCGGTCGGACTGGTCAATCGACGCGCCTTTGTTAATGCCTACGCGCGTCCCTTCTACCGGGAAATTTTCGGCAGGAAGAGCTGCGCAGCGTTTGCCGACATGTCACCCGTGCTGGTCGAAAAAACCGCCACAATGCAGGAACTGGCTGAGCTGTTGACCGGCGACGACCAGCGTTACCTGGCGGAGGGACTGGTCGTCGTCGAAAACGGGCGATATGTCGGTCTTGCCACCGGGGAGGCGCTGGTACGCGCTGTCACGGAAGTTCGTATAGAAGCAGCGAGGTACGCTAATCCGCTGACGTCACTGCCGGGCAATATTCCAATCGACATGCACATCAAGCGCCTGGTAGAGCGCGGCGCACCATTTCATGCGTGCTATTGCGACCTGAACAATTTCAAGCCCTTCAACGACCAGTATGGGTACTGGAAGGGCGATGAAATGCTGAAGCTCGCGGCATCCATCCTCAGTGATGCATGTAATCCATGCCGGGATTTTCTCGGCCATGTGGGCGGCGATGACTTCCTCATTTTTTACCAGAGCGAGGATTGGGAAGTTCGGATTCGCGCCGCAATGCAGCGCTTCAATCAGAGTGCGCGACAACTTTATACGTCGGCCGATATCGAAGCGGGAGGAATACATGGGGAGGACCGTCACGGCGACGTGCGCTTTTATCCTTTCGTCACCATCGCCGTAGGCGTAGTGCCAGTTGCTGCGGACCTCGATATCGATAGCGATTCCATTGCTTCGCTTGCCGCAACAGCCAAACGCGCGGCAAAAAAATCGGTTGACAGTTTCTATGTCGCCGATTGTCCGCGAGAACCTGCTTGCTGCCCCTCCCTCTGACACGTTGGCCTTGCTGATGCCGGGCTCGTTCACGGTCATCGCAGGCGTATAAACCGTATAGACCGCTATTGTTAATCGCCCAGGCTATATCATCCCAGCAACAACAGATGGCGCTATCACGAATATAGGTCGGTTCCGTCAGGTGCCGTCGCGTCAGTTGCGTCGCGCAACGCTGGTCGCAGCATCTTCGCGATTTCAGCTTCAGGGACAGCTGGGCTGTACAGAAAACCCTGTCCTTCGAGGCAGCCATGCTCAACCAGAAAGCGTCGATGAACGTCCAGCTCCACGCCTTCCGCAACGACATCGAATTTCAGCGCGCGGGCGATGGCGATGACGGCAAGTGTCAACGCCTCGTATTCGGTGTCGCGACCGATTTCCTGAATGAACGCCCGGTCAATCTTGATGCGGTCGATACTGAAGCGTTTCAGGTAGCTCAAGCTCGAGTAACCGGTACCGAAGTCGTCAATTGCGATTTTTACCCCAAGCCGGCGCAGGTCCCGCAACACCCGCGCCACCGCGTCGGCATTGCGCATCAGCCCGCCTTCTGTCACTTCGAGCTCGAGCATTTCCGCAGGCCAGTCGGCCTCTTCCAGCGCCGAGCGAACGATGCTCAACAGGTCCGAGTGCTCCAGCTGAAGCGGCGAAACGTTTACCGATACCCGGATTGGCGCCAGCCCAGCGTCGCGCCATCGGCCGGCCTGCAGGCACGCTGTGCGCAACACCCATTCGCCGATGCCCTGAATCAATCCCGTTTCTTCGGCGACCGGAACGAATATGGCAGGTGATACGACGCCAAGCTCCTCGTCATGCCAACGCAGCAGCGCCTCGACACCCTGAACGCGGCCCGTCACCATGTCGATTTGGGGTTGATAGGCCACCTGCAGACCCTGATTCTTCACTGCACGCTTTAAACGACCCGAAAGCTGCAATTTCTCGGCGGCCGCGCGATTCAACTCCGGCTGGTAAAACTGGTAGCCATTGCGTCCGTTCGCCTTCGCCAGGTACATCGCCGCGTCCGCATTCCTTATCAACGTGTCGGCATCGTCACCATCCTGCGGATAGGTGCTGACGCCGATACTGGCTTCGACATACAACTCCTGCTCGCCCACATGAAAGGGCTCTCCTATTTCGACAATCAGTCCGTCAAGCATCGGTATGAGTTGTCCGTCCTTCGAAGGCTCGACAACGATGATGAACTCGTCTCCGCCGTAACGCGCGACCAGGTCACAGGAGCGCACCAGTCGCTGCAGGCGTTTCGCGACACACGCCAGAAGCGCGTCGCCTACCCGATGCCCGAGTGAATCATTGACCACCTTGAACCGGTCGAGGTCGAGGAAGAGCACCGATACCTGTCCATCGGTCCTGGTAGCGCGCCGAATCATCTCCGTCAGGTGTTCGTTCAGGTGGGTGCGGTTTGGAAGGTCAGTCAATGCATCGTACCGCGCCTGATGCTGCAGGCGGGTCTGATAATCGACCACCGCGGTGACGTCACTCATGACGCAAACATGGTGAGTGACCTCTCCGTTCCCGTCGCGCACTGGAGCGCCCAGGACATTGACCCAAAACCGCTCGCCACTCTTGCGCGTGCAGAACAGCGTGACGTTCGCGTCGGTGTTGCTGTCCATGGCCTGACGAATGCGTTCCCACTTCTGCGCCTCACCGTCCTTCCCAAAGAGCGTATTGCAGTCAGTGCCCGCGACGTCTGCCGGCGAATACCCGGTGATACGCTCGAAGGCTGGATTGGCAAAAGTGATGACATGACGGTCATTCAGCCGCTCTGCGATAATAATTCCGTTGATGCTCGCGTCTATCGCCCTCGCTTGCAGGCGCAGAGCCAAATCGGCATCGCGTCGGGCAGTGATGTTTTCGTAGGCGGTGAGCACGCCGGTGATGTTGCCGCTCTGGTCTTCCAGCGGCAGCTTGGTTTCTGAAATCCAGACTTCTGAACCATCGACGGCAACCGCTGCACGCTCAAAGTGCCTCTTTGTCAGTTCGCCACGCATCACGCGTACATCTTCGTCCCTTACCTCCTTTGGGTCATCTCCCCATCGCAAATCCCCGTCAGTCAGGCCAATCAGGGCGCTTCGGGATGGTAGCCCCGCGTCGCGCGCATAAATCTCGTTGCCACCAGCGTAGCGATGGTCTGCGTCCTTCCATGCGATGCCCTGCGGAATATGGTCGAGTACATACTCGAGGGTCTGCTTCGACTTGAACAGCTCTGACCTGGCCGTCGCCTCGGTGGTAACGTCCAACATGACCGCCATGGTGGACGGAGCACCTTCGAATTCCACGTTCAAATGGTGAACGTCCATCAAGCGACGTTCACCCGCTTTCGTCTGATACACCCACACGCCGATTGACTGAGCTTCGCCGTAGACCGCCTCGGGTTTCGATTCGCGAGTTTCTCTCAGGCGGGCGAGTTCATCTGCTGGACGCACATCCCGCATCGACATGGTGAAGAACTCGGATTCTGAATAGCCGAATGCACGTAGCGCGGCGGCATTGACAGCAACGATGCCCAGAGAGGCATTGTCAAATATCCAGATAGGCAACGGATGTTCGTCAAAGAACCGCTGGTACTTCGCCCGAGCCCTATCGGCGGAGTGCAGGGCCGCTCTTAACCGGTCCGAGATAAGCGAGTTCCAGCGCATGAGCGCAAGCAGCAGGACGGCCGCCGTCGCACCGCAGACCAGCACAGCATCGGCGACCCATTTGGCGTCCGAGGATGACTTACCGACAGTGGAACTGATAGCGGTGTCAGCCTCCATCCTCGCATCAACGACCTCTTCGAGAACGCTGTAGAAGTAGGCGTCAATTTCGCTCAGTGCGGGGTCGGTCAACCCGACACTCCCCGGATGCAATGTCGCCCGTATCGCAAGCGCATTGCTATGCCTCGCCAGCGTTCGAATCATCCTGTCCAGGTCGTCGAGCCGGGAGAGGCACGCATCGCTCCGGCGGCACCCTCCGCGCGCGTCGCCTGTCAGGTCGAGTAGCGCCGTCAGCGGGAAGATATAGGCCGCCCGCCTGTAGAACGCACGAGTCCCGACCAGTGTGTAAAGCTGACCATGTTCATCGAGCATCATCTGCTGGACCTGGTCGAGGTCCTGCTTCAGACGCCCCGAAGCTTGCAGCGTTCGCAGCGAGTTGTCCTGCTCGCGCGTCTGGCGCATCGCCAGAAACGTGCTCAACGCAATCGCCGAAAGGATGATGGTGACCACGACGAATGTGATTGCCCTACGGACAGCCTTTCCGCTCAGGATGTCCCCTCCGGGCCAGGCACCTTGGCTTTGCCCCACCGTCTGACGGCTACCCGCCTGATTCACTTTCATCTTCACCCTACATTGTCCCGATTACGTCGCCCCACCGGGATAATGACGTTAATCACAGAATTCTTCCGCGCCAGGCGCAGGTAGCTGCCCTGTTCTCAGCTCACGTGGGCTGGCACCTCCAACAGGCCGCATGGGCGCGGTAACGCGGGAAGAGACTGGCGCTTGGCGCCCTTGGATTGCCCGGGAGTTTCCCGGCAAGTCGACCGTGCTAGGAAAGTCCGACCGCGCACTCGCGCACGACCTTCCCCCATCATGTTCGAAAGACCCGAAAGGCGCGAATACTCACCGCTGCTGGGGACGATGGCGTTCGCTCGCCATAGCGCTGGTTTCCGCTCCGAATACCCGCCGCGGGAGCCACCACCTGGAAGCATTCCCCACGACCTGCTTATGGTCACCACTGCGCCCCCCTGCGCTCGCTGCAAGCGTTTGGCGCAACATGTTGCCGTGACGTAGACGGCCACGCACCTCAAGGTTCAAACGATGGTCCGCGAGAAGGACTGCACAGTGAAAATCTGAAGTGCGCCGGCAGTAACCGGCTAACCGTCGCACGCGACCTCGTTTCCGCAGGAGTCAGGGTTGACGGCCGTTACAGGCTCCGGCGCGCCCGCGTATCCCGGCAATTCCATGAAGAGCGTGACACGGCGCAAAATTTGCCAGAAAACCGTTTCGAACGAGCGCGCACACTCGGCCTGAGTCATACCTTCCGCGAGCGGGTCTGCAAAATTCCACCTGAAAAAGGGCGGCGCACCCGGAAACACGGGCGCGTGATATTCCTCTACACAGCCATCCATGGCGATGACAAGGTCCATCTGCGGCGCCCACTCGCTCGTGAATTCAAGCCAGCTTTTTGGACTAAGCCGCTCGAGGTCGGAGATGCCAGCACGCAGTTGCGGCAGGGCCAGTGGATGAACGCGCGCTGCCGGCTCGGCCCCGGCGCTGAATGCTTCGAACCGGTGGCCTGCCAGTTCGCGCAGCAGTGCCTCGGCGATGATGCTGCGTGCGGAATTCCCCCGGCAGAGAAACAGCACCCTATATGTTCTGGTCACGCACCTACCCCATTACGTACATCCTGATTTTGTCCGGAATTCTGCCGGGCCAGTCTTGCACTTCCGTGACAGCACAAAAGAGCGGAGACGGAATTCGCATCAAAAGGCGGGGAAATTGCTTCCGGGCTGCGTGGTGTCGTGTCACCCGAGAACCGAACATGACGCCATGCGCCTGCCCAGCAGTCGTTGCTTGCTGACCGAAGCGAGTTTGCTGCCGTCCTGCGGCACTCGCGTAGCCCGTCAACGCAGCAGCCTCACGGAAAGATAGGTCAGACCCGTGAGCTAAAAAGACCTCCATCCACTTATGGCTTTGTGTCTTAAAGGGCTCTTCATGTCGATGAAGAAGTAAAAAGACATCTAGCGAATGATGTTTTAACTTTTACCGAGGCTTATTTCAGGTCCCCGGCACTACTCCCAGCGCCGCACCACCGCTCTCCTCAAAAGCGCGGCCGGGCGCAGGTCAGCATGTCCCTGTATTCCCGACGCGGCATCCCGACCGCCTGAGCAAGCCCCATTTCGGGCCGTCCTTCGCAGAGAGTGCGCATTCAGTTGTACGCCTACGTTGCCTAAACTAGCGGGAAATACAGCAGGCGTTCTGCGAGCAAGCAATGGGGAAGAACGAATAGAAATTCAGCGATTCTCATGCAGGTCCGTCAGTTCGCTCATTCGTGCTCCCGCCGTGGGCATCTTAAGCGCGTTGACTGTCAGCCAACCGCGTACCGACAACGCAATTCCGACCCATGGCTTTTGCGGTGTATAGCGCGGCATCCGCTTTTCCCATCATGTTGGCCAACGTGTCGCCTTCCTGGTACTCCTCGACGCCGGCACTGAAGGTGTAGATGACTTCGCCTGACGCAACAGCGAGACGTGATGCTGCGATACGGACGCGAAGTTGGTCTATCAGACGAAAGGTGTCGACCTGCCCGGTGGACTGAGACAGGACAGCGAATTCCTCTCCGCCGAGGCGGCCGAAGACATCCCCGCTGCGCAAGCCGCTTGATACTGTGGAAGCGAAATGCGCAAGTACCTGGTCGCCGCCGGCATGCCCGTGCTCGTCATTGATTGCCTTGAACTTGTCGAGGTCCAGAATTGCAATAGACAGCCGCAACCTCGAATTCCTGGCCTCATCCAGCAATGACTCGGCCTGGGCAAGGAAAGCACGGCGCACAAGCGCGCCGGTCAGCCCGTCGACGTTTGCCAGGCGCTCCATCCGCTCAGCCATCCGGTCGTGAGCAAGCATGACGACGCCAATCGAAAGACATGGCAGCGCTAATATGGCAAGACCGAGGAATGCAATGTTTATCGGCGTCGGCGCCAGAAAGGTAGTCTGATGCTCCCACCCCACTACACAGGCGATACTGCGTGATGCGTGGACAGCCGCACCGAGGAATGCCGCACCCGACAAAAACTGATAGCAATATTTCGGTCTGCCCGGCGGCCGCAACCTGAACACAGTCCAGCCGATGGCGAGACGGGCATACGCAAGAAACGCCGATAGCAAAGCAATTCTGGCGTTGACGTTTGGCGACAGGTATCCCCAATAGACAATCCCAAGCAGCAAGGCGCAGTACGCGACGTACTCCAACGAACGCGAAGGCCGAAGACCAAAAAACTCGCGACAGCCCTGCAACATCATGAGCGCCGCAGCTCCGAGCAATGCGCTCGCGACAACGATAACCGGTGCTGCAGGGGCGGGCGCTTGCAGTGCGAGGAGGACGAGCGCTGCGACTACGACGGCGTTTGCGCAAATCCAGCGCCGCAACCCTTGTATCTGTGCGTGCAGCAGCGAACCAAACACCGCCGTGCTCACCAAACTGGACATGATTGCGACAACCAGGAGGGTGACGGGGCTGAACATACCTATTGGCGCGAAGTCGAAACTTACAGGGATATGGATTAGCTGGCACCAGAGCGCGTGGCCATGTTGAAGCGCCCTTGGGGGGTTATCTTGAGTCGCAGAGCACGGGCTCCCGTATGCGTTAACGGCAGGCGGCTGGCGTTCTTGAATTCTCCGCGGATTTCCATATCGGCGCACAGACTCCCCGCGGGGTGAAACCTCATAGATACGGGCATCGTCTGCAGCACATTAGCCGCCAACGCTCTTTAGCGTATGGCAGCTTCAAAATCGACGAAATGTCACATTGGAAAGAGCGGCGCAGTTGCCTTCACAAACCTCGGAACGAAGTGGGTCGCTGCG
Source organism: Paraburkholderia aromaticivorans (assembly GCF_002278075.1). Classification (NCBI taxonomy): domain Bacteria; kingdom Pseudomonadati; phylum Pseudomonadota; class Betaproteobacteria; order Burkholderiales; family Burkholderiaceae; genus Paraburkholderia; species Paraburkholderia aromaticivorans. The sequence goes on from NZ_CP022989.1 coordinate 143,119, forward strand.
ATAGTATCGAATGACGCTCACCGTCGGGAAAGATTTCCTGAGACCCCAGCGAAGCGGGGACGACATCCGAAAAATCACCGCCAGCGGCCAGCGATGCCAGGCGTGCGACCCCAAGTGCGGCTATGCACTGAGTGTCGGGCGGCCGGCATATCGGCACTCCATCCGTGACCCGTTCGCGAAATTCGCCATGACCTTCGGTTCGCAATTCGCACGAGGTCACCCCCCCAAGCTTGCCAGGGCGGTCATAAAATATATGCGAAAGATTTTCCATGATTATCCAGAATTAGCGATGGCCTCCTCTTGGAACCCCACCACTACGAGCGTAAAATGCCGGCCATTAAAGTCAAAGTGTCGGCGACTGCAGTCTGACCTTAATAGCGCCCGGCAGGAACGTCGCCCTTTATGCGAGCCCTGCGCTCAAGTCTTCAGAACATGTATGGCAAAGTCTCGCTGAATTGCCAGTCCGGTTTGATGATTGTCGCCAACGCTTGTCGAATTAAAGTTCAGTCGTGAATGTGAAATACCCCGTCGTGGTAACGCTAGCAAGCCTGACTCTCGCTGGCTGCGCGCGCTACCCCCAAGCTGCCGGTCATCTTATTCGAACCGCCTTCATCGCAGACTGCCTTGCGGATTTGGTGGGCCGGGATGCCATCGAACGGAAACGCATACGCCTGGTTACGCCCGTACATGACATCGGGAAGCTTGGCATCCCGGACAAAGTATTGCTAAAGCCCGGAAAGTTAAACGGCGAGGAGCGGAGCATCATAGAGCGCCATTCGGCCATCGGCGCTGACCTTCTTGCTGGCAGTTCGGACCCGCTCATTCAGCTTGCCTCGCAGGTGGCGCGCCACCGCCATGAGCGATTCGATGGCAGTGGATACCCGAGCGGCCTGGTGGGAGCCAACATACCATTGGCCGCCCGAATCGTGGCAGTCGCCGATGCCTTCGATGCGATGACGGAGCCAAGGGTGTACCGCACGAAGATGACTGACGATGACGCCAATGCAGTAATTACTGCGGGTAGCGGCACACATTTCGACCCGCTCGTGGTCAGGATGTTCCTCGCGGGTTTCTCGTCGGTCCAACGGGCGCGTGCTGCTGCCAACAAAATACTCGCTCTTGAAAATGACGTCGCTGTCGTCACAAAATTCTTCGGCGTAGCCCGCTCCGCATCAAGCTCGATGTCGCACCCAAGCGAAACTTGAACAGTTCCACACCAACCTCATGCACGGAACAGCGCAACCGCAGGAGACGGGCTCGGCAAGGATGCTCGCCGCACCAGGAAGCCGCGTCAAGGTGTTCGTACGCCAGCGGCTACTTGACCATATTCACAGTTACGGAAAATACGCGGCCGTATCGATTTGCGGAATCGATTTGAAACCCGGTTTCGCGAAGAAGTAACCTTGCATCAGGCTGACGCCATGTGCAACGAAGAAGTCACGCTCCCCTTTGGTTTCGATGCCCTCCGCGACCACGCGGATGCCGAGGTCGTCACATATTGATATCACGCCACGTACGATGCGCTGACGCACCGAGTCATTGTCGATGCCGCGGAGGAGTTCCATGTCGAGCTTGATAATGTCTGGCTGGAAATCCACGAGGAGCGCGAGCCCCGAGTAACCGGCTCCAAAATCATCAATTGCTGTCAGGAAACCAAATTTCTTGTATGCCCTGAAAATCTCGACGAGATGAGAACGGTCGGCCAGATGTTCTCCCTCGACTGTCTCGAATATAATCTTTTCGATTGGGAAGCCATGCTTCTGCGCAGCGTCCAGGGTGCTCCTTATGCACACCTCTGGCCTATAGACCGCGTTGGGCATGAAATTGATGGAGAGAAACGCGTCAAGACCTAGCGCGGCGGCACTCGCGATAGCAACCTGCCGGCAATGCTGGTCGAACTGATACTTCTTCGCGTCATCGATTTGCGATAGCACCGAATGAGCGGATTCCCCGTGCGCACCACGCACGAGCGCCTCGTATGCAAACGCGGCCTTGGCGCTCACATCGACGATGGGCTGAAATGCGAAATCAATCTCGACAGGCAACGGCGTTGCGTCCCTGCACCCGGAACATTTTTGCGATTGTCCGTTACTCCCGTCGTGGCTATGAATCTTCAACGAATCCATCTCTGTCTAACGCCGCCAATGTTTGCTGGTTGGGATTGCGACCGTTTTCCCCGTCGCCGGGCATCGGTCAGTTTTGACCCGCACTATCTTCTTCGCAGGTGGAAGAGGAAACCGCCGTTGAATCCAGCATCTCGCCGCGCACGCAGTTTCGCCCAGCTCTTTTCGCCTCATAAAGTGCGCGGTCAGCAGCGGCTAGCAGGCTCTGCAGCGTCGGGTTTGCGTGGCTTAGGGTTGCGACGCCAAGACTAACCGTCGTCTTCAATTTCCCGACCGCTGTGTCGATTCGTGCTCGCTCGACCGCAATGCGCAATCGCTCAGCGACCGCCACTGCCTCGCTGGTCGTCGTAGACGGCAGCATAAGAATGAACTCCTCACCTCCGAGCCTCGCCACAGTGTCGGATGTCCGTAACAGTCCCTTCGCCTCGCCAGCGATGCGTTTCAAAACCTCGTCACCCGCTTGATGCCCTGCCGTGTCGTTGATACGCTTGAAGTAATCCGCGTCCAGCATAACAACCGACAATGCACGGCCATGCCGTTCGGCACGTGCCACCTCGGCCTCCGCAATTTCAAAAAAGTGGGCTCGGCTCGATACGCCAGTCAGATGGTCGGTCGTAAGCAGGCGCGCAAGGTTATCGCTGTTTACCTTGCGCTCCGTCACGTCTCTCAGAACGACCGAATACCCCGCTATCTCCCCTTCCTCTTCGCGCAGCACCGCGACGAGAACCTGCCCCCAGTAGCGTCGACCGCCCCTGGTTTCACACCAGAACTCCTCTACATGCCAACCCTCGTCACGCGTTAGCGCGATATGCTCCGGTGAGCGGTGCGATACGTGCTCGTCGCGGGCATAAAAGCACGAGAGTGTGTGCCCGACGACGTCGGTCTCGCCAAATCCCGTCAGGCGTTCAACCGATGGATTCCAGCTTTCAATACGCCCTTGCGCATCAAGCGAGAAGAAAGCAAAGTCGTTGACGCTCGTGTAGATTCCGGCCAGCCACGATTCTGTTTGCCGCGCTCTTCTCTCGGCCGCAACCTGCCGGGAAATGTCCGTCAGCACCGTCATCAGCAGATTCTCACCCACCTTGATGATGGAACAGGCGAGCACGACCGCCCCCTCATTGGCCGGCGTCACAAACACCCGGTGGTTTTCACACACTGCCCCCCGCTCGCCCTCAAAGCTGGCCGCCAGGTTGCGCAGCTCCGGCGCCACTGACGCCAGGCTATCGAAAATATTCTCGATACCGCCGCCTTTTACCAGAGGCATGAGAAGCTGCGCGGCAAGGGGGTTCATCATGTCCACGAGACCCGCCTGGTCGCTGCGGATAATCCCGACCGGGGACAGGTACATGAACGAGAGTAACGCCTCGTATTCGGACTCGAGGTCGTTCGTGTCTGGATTCACCGCGTTCAATGGGCCGCCTTTCGCTCAATCAGGACAAACCGCGTCGCGCAGTCCGGCGCTTTCAGCAGCCTGAGCCGCACCGGGGTCGGGCGCATGCGCAAGGTCAAAACGTAGGGAACAATATCGTCAATTGCCTCCTCGTCTTCGAAGCGCTGCGCCACCATGAAATTATTCATGCACGGGGCCACCTCTTCGAAGAAATGTTTCCCTAATACTCGCTGCGCCCGCAATCCGGCGTTCTTCGATTCGGTCGCGTTATAGACCGTGACAAGTGCATCCGAGGTAAATCCGATGACGCCAAATGGGACCCCGTCTAACCGGTCCGTGCCCAGTATGGCCAGTTCTGCTATCCGCACAGCTTCGAATTCGTTGTCCACGCTCTGTCCTATACCCGGTTCCGCCACACAAACGTACCCTGCCCAAACATCAGGCCAACCACCCTGTCACGCCATGACCTGCAAATCGAGGAAGACCTTCAATCACGATGACTTTGCGCGATATACCGCTTATCGACCGATTACTATAAAACTTTAGCAGCGGAGCGATTGATACGTTCCAGAATATCCGAAGCGGGGCCTGAACGTCCGAGCAGATACCCCTGCACCTTGTCGCACTGCGATGCTTTCAGCATGTCGAGCTGCTGCTGCGTTTCCACGCCTTCTGCTACCACCGACATACCGAGTTTATGAGCTAGGTCGATAACTCCTTCGACGACCGTCTTTGCCGAACTGTCGTCAGCGATGTCGTCGATGAATGATTTGTCCAGCTTGAGGATATCCGGGCTGAATCTTATCAGGTACCTGAGGCTCGAATATCCGGTGCCGAAATCATCAATCGCTATCTTGATACCCAACGCTCGAATCGCTCCAAGGACGTGCTGAACATCTTCAAAGTTATCAATCAGCGCGGATTCCGTTATCTCAATGACCACTTTCGACGCATTAACGCCACGTTTTTTGGTGGCGAGCGCGAGTGTTGGCACAAGCCGCGAATCACGCAATTGGGTCGCCGACACGTTAGTCGACATCGTAATTGGTCCGGCATCTGCCTCGGTGAGTTCACTCAACGCGTTCAAAGTTTCGCGCACAATCCAGTGTCCAACGTCGATGACGAGCCCACTCTCTTCAAGGACTGGGATAAACAGGTCGGGATAAATGAGCCCCCTGCTTTGTTCGGGTGCGAGCGCCTGCCTGCGGGCTGCCACCGCGCAACCGGTAGGGCTTTAGCGGCACATGCAATTTCGGCACGGCTGACGCACGAGCCGACGTCACTGGAGAAACACCATGGAAATGCTGATGATTGAATTTCTGTTCGCGCGCGACGCATGGGCGTTGACCGTGAACCAGAGCACAACCTACGAAACGACTCTTTCCTGATGGCCCTGTTCGCCGTGCTCCGCCACTGCGGCAGTCTGCCGGGTCCTTAATCTGCACGTCACGTCCGCTGAGTTCGTCACTAACCGATACCCCGCTCCGTTGCGCGTCTCGATGCGCTGAGTGCCGAGCTTCTTTCGCAGGCTATGCACATGTACCTGGATTGCATTGCTCTGGACCTCTTCTCCCCAGCCGTAGATTTTCTCTTCAAGATAAGCAGCGGAAAAAAAGCGGTTAGGCTCCGTGAAGAAGATGCGCAATATTGCGTACTCTCTGGTCTTTAAAGCGATAGGCGCATCATCAGCCCACACACTGCATGAAGCATCGTCGAGCGTCAGCGTGCCATAAGACACGACGGACCGAAGTTGTCCGATGCGCCGCCGCATAAGTGCGCGAATCCGCGCTGTAAGTTCAGTTATATCGACGGGCTTTTCGAGGCAGGCATCGGCACCCGCCTCAAATGCGAGGGTCCGCTCCGCAACGGAATGCTGCGAACTGAAAGCCACAACGCTTGCCGCACTGCCGCCGGAACGATATTCCTTGAGGATTGAAAGGCTGCCAAGGTCGCCATCGATTCCGAAAAGAATCAAATCATAAATGTCATTTTCGAGCGCGAGTGCGGCGTGCCGACTGCTGCTAACCCGGTCGACAGCGTAACTTCGCGCCCGCAAAGCCTCCCGCAAAACTTCAGCGAACGCGTTGTCGTGCTCATATATCAATACACGCATAGGTCAACCCGTATTCACGTACCTTTGCTCCGCGTGTGCCCGCCCCTCAACCGGCAGGACCACGCCCAGGTTGGAATCGAGGCATCAATGGAATGCAAGTGTACTTAAACCTGACCACTTTCGCAGCGAATCGGGCAAGTATCCCCGAGTAGCTCAGAAAGTATTGATACGCGAGGAAGTCCACCGGTACGGCCAGGCATATTTCAAAGCCTATCAGCAATCAAATCTGACACCCTTGCTTGACATCGCTGAGCGCGTCCCCCTGGAAACATTGGGACGCACGACATCCTGTTGGAGAGTTTCTTGATGCGCCCGCGCCGACCAGACATCAGTCCCTCTGGAATTGAGCCAAACCTGCACCGGCAAAATGGCGAATCAAAACCAGCAGGGGTCAACCTGAACGTCGTCGTGCCGGTAGAAAAGCGACACCGGAGGAACGGGGCCAAAGACGTTCTCAAGCTGGAGCGTGCGCGACAGCGAACTGCAATCGGACATATGCAGGCGACGCGCGGCGAGATGGCTCTGACGACAAAGGTCCTGCTGGAGCTGCTGTCGGACCCCGCCTTCGTGGCGCTGTTACGTGCCGAGGGGTCTACCTCGATACCGAAGCTCCTTCATCAACGACTCGTGGAGCGGCGCTAATGACGCAAGCCCAACCTGCGAGATTCATACGTCGTTCAAACGCGGCTCAAGCCGCGTGCGAAAGACCGCTAGGAATCTGTGCGGAAGCGTTCGCCCTGGTCGTCGGGCAAACGCTTCCGAAGCGGACAGTCGCAGCGCTCGCAAGGATGACTCCGGCGCGTCAGGTTGCAGCTGCCCGGACGATGGTCGCAATGGATAACCTCAGCGGAGATTTCGCTAGGGCCCTACTGGCAGCGACGCCATCAAGCGAGAGGGTCGATGATGCTCGGGGGCGACAGTCTCACCCCGATTGCGCAACCCGACTGGCCAGGATGGAACGGAGGCTCATTCAGATGCAACTCGAAGCGGCAGAGCTGCGCTGGCAATACGACGATGACCTGTTTCATCTGGCGCTTGCCGCCAGTTACGTTCGGGGCTGGATGCGGAACGAGGTGGTTACAACTTGGCTCTACTCGCACCATCCGGAGTTCGCCATTGTGCTCGACCGCCTAGCGAAGGCGGCAGACTTTGCAATCGAGCCAGGGCGCCCAATGCGGCTTCCTTACTCGCCAGCTGCTAGCCCGGCAATATCGCGCAAAGACAAATCAGGTAGACGCTCATCGGCAGGCATCCCGACCCGTTAAGACCACCGCGTACCAACAAGGTAGGTCAAGCAGTGCTGGTAGATGGTCCGCGCTGTTTCCGACCGGAAGTCCAGCCTCAAGTTCTCACAAAACAGCATGGTAAACGTCTGTCGCGAAAAAGCGGACAGCGGTGCCGCCTCCAACTGTCGGACCAGTTCCAGAGCGCGACTCGACAGCATGACCCGCTGCATGACATCAGCGCCCCCCATTTGTGTTTAACCACAAGGTCGTGGACTCCACGACGTGGTCGGGCGAAAGCCAGTGACCCGTCAATTGTTTCGCGAGCAGGTGCGACGAAACAAGATAGGCAAGCAGTTCGGCTCGCGCCCGTAGGTCGAGGTTGAGTGGATTCGTCACGCTTAAACGCAGTCAGTAGACTCAACGGGGATGATACAGCGGTCAAGGCCAGTGGCAGCTCCTCCGGCTGTGACTGGTCCGTACGGCGGCAAAGAACAGTGAACTTGGTTCGGCCAGTGTCGACCACTGCGACCAAAGTAAGGCGACCAGGATGCCATGCGCTGGTCGTGCGGAATTCCGAATCCACGTTCTCGTCTTTTTCTCCTTCCGCAGGCTACCAACCTTCCAGCCCTGTTCAACTTCGTGTCTGTACATGGGGCGATGAAATGACGTTAGCATCGCGGTTCTTCACACAAAAACCTCTCCGTGGAAGTTGCGCAAATGCCTACCGCCGAACCCGCCATGTTCCAGCATGACCAGCCGCAAGTTACAAATGACCTCTACAGTCGGAAGCCTTTTGCGGAGCAACTTGGTCGCCTACTGGTGCTACCGCCGAAGAGTCCCGGCGTTGTCATAGGTGTTGAAGGGCCGTGGGGTTCAGGTAAAACAACCGTGGTGCGTTATATCATCGAGTCGCTCAAGACGGCTGCTGACGGAGCACCAATCGTCGTCGAGTTCAACCCATGGATGCTCGCAGGTGCGGACGCGCTGGTTGAGGCCCTTTTGACCGAGCTCGCTTCCGGCATCGGGATGAACGCAGGCAAGAAGCGTGCGAAGAAATCGCTGGACGCAGCAGGAAAAATACTGGGATACGCTGGGCTACTACGCCACCTGAAATATCTCAAATACGCTCCCGGGGTAAGTCTCGTGGGAGTTGCGGCGGATACTGTCGGTACCGCGCTTCACGAAGCAGGAAAATTGGCGAACAAAGCCGGTGAGAATGCGGATAACGCGAAGAAGATAGTCGAAGAAGCTGAGAAGCTCGTATCCGTCAAAGCTGGGCTAAGTGAACGAAAAAGAGAAGTTATCAAGGCGCTCGCCAAGCTTGACCGCAGCATTGTCGTCATTGTGGACGACCTTGACCGCTTGACGCCTGATGAAATCAAGGCAGTGTTCCGCACAATCAAGGCAGTCGCGGACTTCCCACGCGTCGCTTATTTACTCGCGTACGACCGAAACGTAGTTAGCGAAAGTCTTGGCGGTGGCCCGGTCGCAGGGGGCAACGCCTACATCGAAAAAATCGTGCAGGTTGCGTACCCCATCTCACCTGCATTTCCGTGGCAGTTGCAGTCTCACATTTCTGGCGAGCTTGCCAGCCTGCTGAAGCGTATCCATCGCGAACCCGAGCCCTTCGAATCCGAGCTGCTGGGGCGGGCCACCACGCTGACGTGCAGCCTCTGTCGGTATCCGCGGGATATCGTGAGGCTCATGAATCGCCTCACGCTTAGCCTGACCAGCACAACCCACGAAGTCAACGCGTCAGACGTCATCGTGGCCGAAGCGCTCTTCCAACGATTTCCAGGAATCCGCGACGCGGTAGTCCAGAACCCCGAGCAGTTCACGGGGTTCTTCTGGTCAGTGGAGGAAGAGGCCAGCTCCACTGATTGGTCAATGTATTTTTCGAACACGAAAGAAGAGAGGCGAACAGCGTGGCAGGCGCACTTGCCGCCAGACAATGCTGACAAGGCGGTTGCGACGGCTGCGCTCAAGTTCCTCTTCCCAATTACGAACGGCACCGGTTCGAATTCGCCGCTCCGTAGCCATCTCCGGATATCTGAACTGTCTCGGCTCATTCGATTCTTCACTTTGACCTCAGTGACCGGCGTCCAGGAAGTCGCAGATATCCACGAAATGCTAGCTGAGCCAAGCCAGCTCGGAGACATGCTAAACGACCTGGATTATGCAAGAGCGACTGAGATGGTCAATCACATGATTGCCTATATCGACACTGCGAAATCCGTCGACTGCACAGGAGTCGTCCGAGAGCTCATTCGGTCGTGCACAGAGGAGGGACTTCACACGTCATCTACGCGCGAATTTAGTCGCGCCGTCGCCACCCTGGCCGCGAATTGCATTCAACGGGGCGGGGCTCAGATATTCTCTATCGCCGTCGAATTCGTCAACAGCGTTCCACTTACGTACGGATTGGATTTTCTCGTGACTGTCGCCACGCGCCACGGGGAGATTCGACTTGTTGACGGGTACAGGATTGAAAATGCCCCCATGTACATCGATGACGCACAAATCTTGTCAACTTGCGTTGCTTCTTGGCGCAAGCGGGCAGAAGAATCGATTTTGTCTGGTAGCGTTATTGAAAGTGACAACCTATTCCCCAATCTCTATGGCCTGTCTCACGTCGGACGCGACTCCCGTGATATCGATGCAATCAATGCATTCCGAGCGTTTTGTCTCCAAGTGGCAAGCGGGCTAGAGCACTTTTTGGATAGGGCACGTCCGTATAGAGAGCTTCAGCTTCAAACGTTCTTCCTCTATGTCTGGGACGCGGATGAGATGGCGACGCTTGTCGAACAATCGCCCTTCGCCACTGAATTCGCTTGGTATGCCGACCAACTTCGGACAGACCTAGTGGCGCGCAAATTTGTCCAAGACAGGTGCAACGCTTGATATCGCGGCGCCGTGTTATTCGCGAAATGATGGCGGCCGCCCCTGCGGCTTCGATTCAAATGGCCGCAAACGAAGGCTCCGCCGGCAACCCCAAGGGCTCCCGCTGCACTTTGGCCTGTCGCCTCGTGCGCTCGTTAATCACCTGATGGCGCCGGTGGTCGGCCATCTTCTTCCAACCGGGAGTTTCATCCAGCGTTTGAAAACACCCGACGCACAGTTGGGACTTGCGATTGAAAGCACACACGTCAATGCACGAGGACTTGATTGCGATGACTCAGGTCACCGCCTGTGAAGGTTGCACTTCGACTGTGACAAGCGACAGCCCCCTCCTGCCTCGAACACGACGGTTGCAGCAAGGGAAGCTCTACGGCATGCGCCGTAACACTTCTGTAGCCGATGCTGGCATGTGGTGCATTTCGATTGTCGGAGAGCACAATCCCGCAGCTCGTCGTTCAACAGGGCCGCATCAGGCTACATCGCGGCGATGCAGTCCGTTTTTTTAATCCAGGCGCGAGTAATCCCCGTATATGAGCTCAAGACCGCGCAACCACGCGTGGTAACTCAGAGGGAGTACATGATGAATTACAAGACTATGTTCGTAGCTGTCACATTGTCGGCAGCTGTTTCAGGTGCCTTCGCCGCCAGCGACACAGTCATGGTCGGCGGTCAAGCCATGTATCCGAGCAAAGACATCGTGGACAACGCGGTCAACTCGGCTGACCACACCACGCTCGTCGCTGCGGTCAAAGCAGCTGGTCTCGTCGATACCTTGAAGAGCGCAGGGCCATTCACGGTGTTCGCACCATCAAACGAAGCGTTTGCTGCATTGCCGGCTGGCACAGTCGACACGCTCGTCAAGCCTGAAAACAAGGCGATGCTGACCAGCATCCTCACCTACCACGTCATTCCTGGGCGCTACGACTTCCGCAAGCTCGACCAGGCTATCAAGGCAGGTGGTGGCAAGGCGGAACTGACAACGGTCAATGGGGAGCCGCTGACGTTCACCGAGAATGGTCCGCACAACATCGTAGTCATGGATGCCGGCGGCCATACCGCCGACATATCAACTTACGACGTGACGCAGAGCAACGGCGTCATCATGGTGGTCGATAAGGTTCCGATGCCGAAGTAAAAGGCAAGCGCGCACCGTCTCGGGTTTGAATTCAGCGCAGCCATGTCATTTTTGGTGTCGAGCCACGACTAACGCACACACTTCGCATCTGGATGCAGGGCATGTTTGCCCCGTTCAGATGGGAGTCGCTGCTTGCGCTCGCCGCTACGCAAGCACTCGGTGTTTAGCGGTATTTGAGACTTCGGCGCGGCTAACGCATGAGCCGATATCACGGAGAAACACCATGGAAAAGTTGACGATGAAAACGTTCGTCGCGCGTGTCGCTGTCGCGTCCCTCTGCGTGTGTGCCGCTACGCTTGCGCAGGCTGGCGGAAACGGCCACGGTGGCAATGGCAGCGGCGGCGCTCACGGTGCAGCAACCGCGGGGATGACGCACCACAGCGAGCCGGTTCCGAGCCCGTGGAACAGGGTTCCTGGCGACATGAGCAAAACGGCAGACCGGGCCTCTATGGATATGTCGGGCATGAAGACGAACGACAGCAGCATGCCGGCAAAGACGGTCCAATAACTAGCACATAGCTTCAACTTTCCTGGCCCTGATGAGCGCTATGCAAGCGTCTTCAATAGCCCAGAGAAAGGGTTAGTGTTGAACACTCTGAAATTGCAACAGCCCAACTGAAGGCACCGTTGTGCCGTACCTTCGGTAACCTCCGAACGGTCCCGCCGGCTATGGAATGCCGGCGCGTTTGGGTACATGGACACCTTGTTCGCAGGTGCAAGCAGCCACCGCCGCCCAAGCGCCATCATCATCGGCCGCTTCCGCACCACCGGCCGCCCCTCCGTATCGATAATGATGTCCCGTACGATTCATCTGTATGCCGGGTCCTTGCAATTGTTCGCAGCCGAAAACTCGCTCGTCGTCCGCTCCTTTCGCCAGATTGCTTTGCCCGCGCGTTTCGGATGTTCCGTGAAGTGCTGATTGCGCTCTGCGAAATAGCGGTCAATTGCCGCCTTCGCAGCATCCGCGGACGCGTAGTCACTATTGTGAATAATGGCCCGCGCCATGCCACTGAAGACTGATTCGATGACATTCAGGAATTGAGCACTTGCAGGCAAAGGAGCCAGTTCCAGAATCGGCTGATGACGCGATTGCGCTGACTCATTGTGGTCAGAGATGAACGCCGACAGCCTCCTCGAAAGATGCCAGGAGGCTGCGTCCCACGAGAGATACAGCTTCCGCATCAAACCGTACTCGTCGAGCAGGGCAGTTGCCATGCGAATCATCTCATCGGTGTTCTTGGCCGTGGAATAAAAATGCGTCACCCGGTTGGACGACAACTCCAGTGCGGCGGTGCAAATCAGACACCCCTTCGATTTCTGCCATTGCGGAACATTCGGCTGAACATCGGCGGCCGCCAGCACGCGGCCGGGCTTCACAGTGACGGAGAAGGGTCCAAACTCGTCGATAGAGAAGAACCGTTCGTCAGGCTGAAGGTTGGCTAGAATCGACCGGATGTGGCCAAGTTTTTCGCGATAATTGGGGTCGGTGCTCGTGAGGACAATCTTGGCCGATTTCCAACGATAGCCGGCGTGCCGCAGTATCGACCGAATAGCATCCATGCCCGCATGATGCCCACGCACCGCCAGCACGCGCCGCAGGTCGACCATTTTCCATGTCGTCCTGTTAATGCCTGATGCAGACGGTGGCTCGTGCAACAGCGTGAAAACCGCGCTCTTCAACGCTTCGTCGTCCTCCCTTCGGGAGCGGTTCGCTTTTGCGAACAGTGATTCCAATCCACCCGCCTTGTAGTCGCCGATGTACGTGCGAACGGATGCGCGGCTAACTGCGAGATGCGTCGCGATTTCACGTAAGGAAAAACCTGCTTCATGTGCAAGCACGGTAAGCGACTTATGGCGCTGGTTCCTTGAGACCGGTAACAACATTCGCATCAGCCTGTCCTGTTGCCTGCCATCCTCACCTGCTGGCACAGAAACGACACCCTGTTCGACTTGATATATCCAGTTCTGCCATCGCTGTCGGCTCCGCTCAGCAGAGCCTATCGTCGGAGATTCGACACCCCATGTGCGCAATCGACGCCCGGCTGCCTCTTCGAGTTCCTCCGTCTCGTCCTCGCTAAACAAGCGGGCCAGGAACCGCGCTGCCCCGCGCTCCGGGAGTGCACGTACGATGCGTTGGACCGCTGACCATGGCACTGCCAGTTTTCGGCGGTGGGTACCATCTCTCGTATTGTCGGTGACCCTGCAGTAGCCTGGGGGCAACTCGAAGTGGACCATTTTCCGGACAGTGTTCCGGCTTATCCCTTCGGCATTTGCGACATACCGGATAGATTCGCCCTTGGCGAGAACCCGCGCTCGGATACGCGTCCACTCTTTGATATCTGAGTACATGGGCAGCCTCCTCATATGGGCCGCATCGAAATAGCATGATGCAATCGCTCGCGCTACCCTGTCGGCGGCCAAAAGGCGGTGAGGTCGACCGCAGAACTATTGAAACGCAGCCAGCATCTTGATGAAATTTCGCTTAGCACGATAAGCCTTCCGGATTTCATCGAGTTCTATGGTGAACAGCGCGTGCTCGCTCAGTTCTGCTCTCAACCGGCCGATGGCCCGTACGATTCCAGCAGCCTCGTCATATCGCGCGTTCCGTGTGCCATTTTCCGCCGATATTGGCAGTAAGCGGTGGTACAGCGCAATGGCGTCGTGCGGATGGGTCTTCGCGCGAACCGCCGCCACCGTTGCCCACATGCTTACCGCTACTGGACCTCCGCAGAATGCCTCCCATGCGGCCTCACGTTCGTGCTCGGCGAGAAAAACCTTGACCAGTTCGGTACGGCTCGGCGTTTGCCAGTGGCTGCGCTTCGCTTTGGACGGAGCCTCTTCCGTGCGGACAAGCTCCCACATATGCTTGAGTGCGCGCTCGCGCGTTAAATCGTACCGACCGGTAGCTTTGGCGACATCCATCAGCGCTGTGAACGCTTCGGCGACGGGACGCGACTCGAAGCGCCGCCAGGCGAACAAATCGACCTTCTCAAAATCCTTCCGCCGCAAGTACTCGGCTATACAGAAATCAAGCAGACGCACATCAGTATTGTTTCCTGACTCCCTAAGCCCGCGCTCCGCCCAGGTCAGCCCTTCATCGGGACGCCCATGCTTCGCGCAAAGCTCTGCGACCAGCAAAAAACGGTACGGGCTCGATAGGTCCTTCGAACGAATCCGAATCAGTGCGTCGACGTCACCATCGAGTTCCGCGAGCCTCTCCATCGCCCGCTCAAGTCGCATCCGCAGCGTGTCGAACGACCTACGAAATTCATTGCTCGGCGCGAGTGACGGTAGCGCGTCCCATCCATTCACAACAAGCTCGCGGTACCTGCGCAGTCCGGTGTCGCCCAACGGTTCGGTGTAAGCTGGCAACACATCGTAGAAGGTGTCCCATACTCCTTCCGTCTGGTAGCGAAACAGGCGCTCGGCGAGTTTCACCGCATCCGGTCGCGTCTGCTGACAGGCTGCTAGATGAACAGCTGCAAGCTCCATGATTGCCGGCATGACGTCACCGCCCGAGTCATCAATCTGTTCGAGACTCTTTTCCGCCCCGGCAATCGCCAGTTCCGCGAGGTCGACTACCTGCGCCGCATTCGGCCCTGCGAGACGCTGGCGCAGCATATCTGCGAGCGACATCAGGCCGTCCCCGTACGCTCCGGCTTCCCGCCAGTCGAGCGGTCGCGAAATTCGCGTTGCCTGGCGCACCGCTGTTTTCATGCCCGGCAAGTCGCTAGCGCTTGCCGCACGCGCAGCGAAGAGCAGCTTGTCGCGCAGCGTCATGTCACGCTCAACCGCTTCGAGCAACAACTCCTGCAAACATTCTTTGTCCAGTGCCGCCACGTACTCGCGGATTTGCTCTTCGTACGTCTTTCGCTTCTTGCGCGGCTTTGCGGGCTCGGCTTCGTCGACATGAAACACTTCCTCACCCGAGTTTTCGAGCCATGAAAGCGCGACCGCGACGGCATGCTTGCAGAAGATGCCATCGCCACCCACCGGACAATCGCACTCGTACGTCAGCTCGCCGTCCTCGCCTGTGCCCAACTCGACGTTGTACCGGTGAGTGCCGCGGACGTTCGCGGTGAGTACGCCGTCGCGTTCCTCGAGCCGTGAAACCATGCCCTCGTGGAAATAGGCTTTACCTCGGGAAAAAGTCTTCTGGTCAGCAAGCGACTGGACTTCGACGAGCCTGATAACGTCATGAAAAGATGACTGGCGGGACATGGCACACATCGGTTCGCTTCTCTGCGTTAGTCAACGCGTGATTCTAACTTGGCGGGCGCGTCGCGCTGCCACGACGCCGTCTTCGCACTCTCGTGTCTGCACAACCGGCCATGGTCTGCGCGTCGGCGCTCTTCGATAAGAGTCATCCAACCATTCTAGTTTGGTAAAGGTGCGATACCTGGCGTCGAGCACGAACGTAACGGACATGGTCGCCGACGAACCAACTTGACGGTGAACGCGCCATCAAGCAGAAGTTCGATTGCGCCGCAGAACGCCACCGACGGTTCGTTTGCTATAGGTCGTCGATGTCGACCTTGACCGCAACCTCAACTGATTTCAGCCGTTCCTCAATATGGCCGTATTCGGAAGCTATGCTTTCTGCAAGCCGCAGCGCTACGCGATATCGTTTCCCACGGCGCGTTGCCTGCAGTGGCGATTTGTCTGCAAGTGAACCTCTGCGACCACCCAGAAAGAGATATTTCGACATTGGCGGCATCGCAGACGGAAGGCGTCTCAGAAGCTTCCCGAGCCGTCGCTGGTCGAGCGAATTGTCGGCAAGCACCGCGGGGAAGTACCGTTTCTGGTCAACTACAACTGCGAACACTTTTCCGCGTCGCTCCAATTCTAGAAGTCGGTCGCGGGATATGCCTTTTTGCTCGCAAAACTGCATTGGCGACAGAAGCTTCCCATGCCGCGCGAGTTGGCGACGCCTTTGACGCACCCGCCAAGCGGAGTTTTGCCACCGAATGCGGTTCCCGGGTACTGTCATTTCGGGAGCTGGCCCGCGATAAGCTTGCGCACAATCGTAACGACGTCGTCATCCGGCAGATAGTGCGTGGGCTCCGCGTCCCAGCCAGGCAGAATTCCTTCTACCCCGGCTCGTACCAATCCGTCGCGCGCGAAAATATCCAGCCGCACAACGATGGTCATCTCTGTGCCGTTCATGCGCCCGATAAAGACAGTAAAACATGGTCCGCGTGGCCGAGGGACGGTGTACCGCTCAACGCACATCTCAAGCACACGTAGCGATTCCTCCAACAGGCTAAATGGAGGACGGTCGTCGGGGATGACACAGCCTTCGATGTCGCAAACGTGCGTCAGTTCTTCCATGGTGCCATGGAAATCGCCGTCAAAAATCGAGATTCTCAGCATAGGACTGGTCTCAGAAGTTTTCGTACTTTATTGTTTTGCTTCCAACTTGGATTTTTCGGTGGATACGTCTCTTTCCGGTGCTCACAAGGGGCGCCATGGGAATCTGAGTTGTGCGTCCGGCGTTGTACTCGCGTGCGAGTCGTCCCGGCCACACTTCAATTCGGAGCTTCCGAAACGTCTGCGCGGCAATCACATCGAAGGGCGCAGCTGGTGCCAGTTTCCCCGTGAACTTATTGATGCGCGTCTTGGCAAATACACCCTTGCTAACACGCACCAGTCTTCCGTCGCTCACCATCTTTGCTAGCACCCGGCCCACCTGAGCAGTGCTACCGAGCCGCGCGACCTCAGAGCGCAAAATAGCGACACCTCTGCGCCGCCTTATTGAACGTACGATGCGGTCTTCAATGGTCATGGCTGAACATTGCCTGTAGCTTTTCCTTCAGTACTACCAGTACAGTCGGCTCCCCGGTTTGCATCAGTAGAGTCCAGCTTCTTGAGTAACTCGAGCAAGCTCACGTAGCGCCTTGCGCGCAATTCTCTGACGCTTGCGATAATAGGCCTCAGCTTTTGCGCGAAGCACGTGCCGCCGTCCCCGAATATGAAAGATTGGTCGCAGGACGTGCGTACGCAGCAGTGTTTCCTCAAGGCCGACTTCATAATCCGCCAAGGCACCGTCTTTACGCGCCCTAAGTCCGCAGTTGCAATCACACGCCGTCCGGACTCGCGGCCACCTGGCCACAGTTCAACTGTTACTCGCAGCATTTTCCCTCTCGTGAATCGCGTCGCGTGCACTTGCATTGCGCGGTCATCGCTTTCGAAGATGAGCGATAACACGTTTTGCAACATCAACTACTGTCCGGTGTTTGCCAACAGGCACCGTTTCCGCTTTGCGAAATGGGTCGGGCGCAAATATCGTATGTATGCGGATGAAGTCGTCTTTTGCGAGAATCTGCAAGCAAGCTTCAGGGACGGGTTGCGCGTGCCCTGCCGACTGGCGGGAGACAAACATGGTGTGTGTTCGATATTCGCGATACGGACCAAGTGGCCATTCGTAACCATGGTCATGAAGCGCCTTCGACGCGCGCTCCCACAGTGGCTTTCGAGGGTCAATCTCAGCTGTGGCCGTATAGAGCGGTTCGACACCATCAGGCTCGGTCTCGTGCTCTCCTTCGTAGAGTCTGACGGTAGTCCGCGAATATTCGACAGACCATGTCGTGCAATGAACGTTAAACATCGACCACCAGGAGCGGATTGAACCTGTCGTTTTCGAACGTCAGTTCTTTGGCACATTCGGCGGACTTCGCATATCGCGCGTATCCGGCCGCATTGCAAACAACACGGCAACGTCCGACCTTGAAATCCGACGAGATGTGAGTATGTCCGTGGACCCACAAGTCAACCGACTCGAGCAGCGGTGACAGGTCACTTGCAAAGGCCGCGTTCAGAAGGTCACCGTAAAATCGCGAGTCAACACAATGCGGATGGGGTGCGTGATGAGTGATAACAACGGTTTTGCCTGCAAATGGGTGAGCAAGTTCAGCTTCCAACCAGCGGCGCGCTTTCTGATGCTCTGCAAGGGCATGTGAAGGCAAGAACCGATTGCCGCCTCCAACGCGGATGAGCTGATGGTCGGGCATCGAATACTCAGCTTCGCGCATGGCAGCAGTGCGTTTTCCGTCCATTGCGTAATCCGTCCACAGGCAACAACCGAATACGCGCACACCTTCCATCTCACAAACGGACCGCTCGAGATATCGCACGACGCCCCCGCTTGCATTGCGTCCAAGCTCGCGAACAAGGCCCCAGTAGTGCGCGTTAATCACTTCATGGTTTCCATGCACGTACAAGACCGGGACTGGCCAATCCGCAAACGCCCTCAAACCGTGTGTGTGCGAATGGATGTCACCAGCGAGGATGAGCGCATCCGCGTCGACTGCTGGCTCGACGATTCGGTAGCCGGGAAAGGGTGAAAGCAGCTCAAGATGTAAATCGGACGCGACTTGGAAGCGCAATCACATCTCCCTCTTCTCATGAACAAACCGACGTTAGGCGAAAAAGTGAATCGTGCGCACAGCCACATCCCTTGCCAGCATGCACACGTCTTCGAGACTTAACCGCGGCATGAAAGGCGAATTGCTCGACGCCCACTCAGTCAATGTTCGCAGCGTCACGTCGTCTGCGGTGGTTAAGTCCAACATCGTTGCAGCAGCATTCACAACGGCTGTGCTTGGATGCTCGACTCGCTTTGACGACAATCCTGACGCCTCCGCGAGTTCGCAACAGCATAGGTAAGCGCTCTCGAAGGCGCACCGCATCCGCGTATGCACAGACAATCCGTTGTTGAACGCGCTGCACAGAAACTCGGCATCGGCGGCTATCCGGGGTCGACGATGCTCAATCTCGGAAAGTTGCCCGCTCGTCACGCCTCGCATGAGAGAACGGTCGACGCCGGAAGCATCCAAGCTTTCAGAAAGTGACATACGATTTACCTATGCTTGCCTTACCAAACATCTCGTGACGACTGGTCACGCTCTCGTCGACGAGCCCTTCGCCGATGTGCACGATTTCGCTGAACCGGATGTACAACGTCGGATTGGAAGGGTCCAGTTTTTGACGTTCATAAGGCGCGCTCATTCTTGTTTGCCCCGTCTAGTATTCCCCACCTCAGCGGGTCCGCCGGCCAAGTCGGGGCTTCGCGGCACCCCTGTGGCTCTCAGAATCGGAAGGTTCGTTAGCCCAACGGTCATCTGCCCGCCTCACTCTTGGTGGGCTCCGGTCGAATGGGAAAGTTCGCGCCGCTTTGCGTGCTTTCTCACGATTGACGCGTAACGCTCACGAAGCTTGTCGCCTTCATGTGCGAGGTGCGCTTCGAACAGGACCGCGCCGCGCACCAAGCTTTCGATGTCCTCATCCGACAAATCCTGGATGGTGGCAAGCGCGCCCTCGATGACAATTTGCGCCTCCGTCACATGTAGCCAAATCCGCTTTACGAGGTCGGCCTCGATGAGGAGAAGCTGTTCCACCCAATCTTTGCGCGGCAAGGAGGCTAGGTAATGGAACGTGCGTCGTAGGAGCCATTGGATGAAGTCGCCCCGCCATTTCGCCTCGCCCGACATCTCCGTTGGCGGCAGCTCAAACGTCGTCCCATCAATCTCGGCTATTTGCGGGATTCCAATTTGTGCCAGTGACCTTCGCGCCGAAGCTGGTGCGTGTACCAGAGAAACCGTATCCACATTGACTCCAGTGAGTTTTGTGCGACTGCGCTCGACTTTAGGCGGCCGTTCTCGACGGTTTTCGGCACCCGTCGAACCACTGACAGAGCGACAGCTCAAGAAAACTGCTCCATATTGACACACAGGATACTATCAATATGGATAGTCCACAATATGTAGAGCTGAACGCGTGTAGATTTGTAGTCTGGTTTTAGACATCCTTCGGGCATGTCTAAAACAGCCCCCGAACAAAACCCCATCCGTGGCTTGGTAGCAGCGAACCTAAAGCGGCTGCGCCGAGCAGCTGGATATTCTCAGGAAGGTCTGGCCGTCGCGGCCGGTTTTCACCGTACCTACGTGAGCCAGATAGAGCGCGGACGCATAAACGTCACCGTTGATGGGATATGGCGGCTAGCGGTGCTACTTAGGGTCGACGTGATGGAGTTCTTTTCACCGCTGGAGGACTAGCGGCGAAGTGCGTTGAGCGTGCCGAGAGGCACGTCACGGGATGCCGATGGCGTCGAGACAGAGCAGTCCTCGATTTCGCTGAAATGACGGGAACAGCAACGAACGTTACTTCGACGTACCTTCCTAAGACGGACGACCCGACCGCCCCATCGCGACCCACGTCTCAACGACATCGCTCCGCCAACGAAAAAGCTCTTGGTCGTAAAGCTCGGCGCGGGATGGAAGCAGCCAAGGGCGGTGTCTTGCTCGCACGATGATTGTGCGGACTGACAGGCCGAGAAGTTCGGCGAGCTCGTAAGCGTCCAGATACGTGTAAGTTTGCGGGTGAATGGCTTCCATGCGCTTTGTAGCGCAATCGTTTTAGTCATCAAAGTCCCGTGGAGACCCAAGAGCTTCCGGCCGCAGGATTTGCGTAGGTGATTGCCGCGTCGCACCTGGGACCCGCGCCCCTTCAGAGTTGCCTGACTGCTATCGGATGACGCAAACCGCCCGCCTTGGCTTCTGCTACATTGGAAGCGCCCAAAACAACGCCGAGTTGCAACGCGAATCGAATCTGCAGCCGCGCGAAAATGCGATGCTCCAAGGGGACGACGTGCACGTCGCAGCGCTTCGGATTCGCAATTTTCGAGGAATCCGCGAACTCGCGTGGTGCCCTCGCCAAAGTGTCAACTGTTTGATTGGCCCGGGCGATAGCTGCAACACGACTCTTCTCGATGCTACGGAGACATGAGTCGTCGCAGCACAGCGTGAAGCTAACAGCTTGTCCAGTGGGTCAAGATTCGCCTCTTACACTTGCCAGGACTGCGGGATGAGAGCCTCCCCGTTACGGAATTCAGGAAGTATATGCACGTACGCCATGTCCCTGAAGGTTTCTCGTGGCACGTGCTCGAAGACAATCATCTGGAACTCGGTCTTGTAGTCCCGATTCATCCGCGCGATAAAATTGTTGAGCAGATTGAAGGCAATCGATACCTTCTCGGTGTCGCTGTTTTTCAGCTTCACATTGTCGTCGGCCTTGTTGTCCGGATAGTAAGGGCGACTGGGCTGGTCGATGATGAGGAAGCTCGGAATGAACATCGACTTATGATTGATGGCGACCTCGTGCAACGCGAGAAAATGTAGCAGATGCAGGAACATGTGGTTCGAGCTGCTGCCAACGTTCTCAATCAGCTTCGACCGAGGCTTCCGTAACCGCAGTCGCTTTTCCCTGTAGGCAAAATCGGTCTGATAGGTTGCATAGTTCGCTAGAGCGTCTCCGGTTTCCTTGAGAAGGCCAAGCGCAATCTCGTTAATCATAGAGACGACCGCCTCGCGAGTCTCTTCCACGTCCCGCACCTCGATGGCGTCCATCTGCCTCTGCAAGTCAGCTTCGTCGGAGGTCGTAGTCTGCAGAGAAGCAGGAGCACGCGCTCCCTCATACGCCTTGAATCGCCCCATCGCCTCGCCCACGAACATCCATTTCTCGCGCTGAGACGCGAAGGACTTGGGTTCTTGCGGAAGTCCGGAGAGGTCCCGCTGCAGCGTATCGCGTTCACCCTCCAGCGATTTGACCATCGCGCCAATCTGGCCGTCCACTGGTTGCTTGCCGGCGATTGATTTCTTTACAGCCGACAGGTCTGATTTGAGGCCGCTGATGAGGTCATCGAAAATCTCCGACTTGACCAAGCTCGGTGCCTGCTTCATCAACTGCTCGATTGGTCGGAGACTGTCTTCAGCGTTCCTGAAGGTGTCCTTGTAGGACCGATATTCAGAAGAGAACTGCCTGAGTTTTCGAAGGCGGCGCTCCACAACGAACAGTTTGGCACTGGTCTCGACGTACCTGTTCAGGGCCTGCCCGGTCTCCGGCGACGCGGCGTCGCTGATAGCACGCCGGACGTGGTCCATGGACAGGCTCGCAGGGTCACTATCTATGAGACCGTATTCGGCTGCCTTGACGGCAATATCGCGCACTTCCTCATCAAAGGTCTCTCTCCCTTGGCCAAGATGTGCCTCCTTCCGCTGGAGCCTTGCAATCTCCTTCCTCAGAGCTTCTTTTTTCTCGCGTGCAGCGATGTTAGAGAGGTCATCTATGCCGAGAGCCATGTCAAAGATGCGCGGCAAAGCTTCCTGGTATCGCTCCTCAGACTGCTTGTCGAAGAACACCTTGCTGTTGGTAATGATGTCTTCGGAGATAGTGTTGAACAGGAAGAAGTATCGGAATGAGACCTTCGAACCCGACTTCAGCGCGCGCCCACCGTAAGCGACCGTAACCTTATCGGTGATATGAAACTCTGCTTCGAGTATCGTTCTGATGTCGTCTTCTTTCGTATTCGACTCGGGCATGTCCGGCACCACCCCGGTGCTCGAAAAATAATACTCGCTTGAGACCTCGTTGTCCCTTGGGCTCCTACGTGCAATCGTGTAAGTTTTGTCGTTCACGTAGAATGTGAGCCCATACCAGCCGACGTTCTCGTTGATGATGCTGTCCGGGAGCTTGTGGGAACTCGCCAGAAAGCAATAATCGATGATATCGAGCAACGCGCTTTTGCCGGTGTGACTTTCGCCGGTAATCACGTTCAGGCGATTGCGCTTGAACTGGAGCCCGCGACGTTCGCCTTTGCGTGACCAAAGTGTGATGGAATCAAAGCCGAAATTCAAAGCTGCACCCTGAAGTTTAAATACAGCTCCTCGACCGGACCAGTGAGAAGCGAAGCGATGTTACCCGCGGCTTTTGCGATTTTTTGCGCCCGCTTACCAAACGCAGGGTCCACCTCCAGTGACTTCGACAACATCAAACCGCCATCGAAGCGAACAAACTCCACTTCGACGAGAAGCTGTATCGCGTTTATTGTCATAGCGAGACTGTCGTCATACCGTGTCGCGAAATTGGCAAACAAATCGGGGCGCTGTGCAACCAGCGCCGCGGCCTCTCGTCGCCCGACTCGTGAGTCGCCCAGATAACGTACAGTCGCGTCGTGCATGACCAGAGGCATCACGAGCAGCGCTTTGGGCAGCGTCAAGCTCTTTGAGTGTTCAAGGACGCTCATCAACGCGATTGAACATATCCCAACGTTGTTATATCCCGACCATCTACTGCTCATTGGCACTCCAGTCTTTATGCCAGCCTATCTGACCGGCGTCCGACAGGTAATAGAGTTCGCCGTTGCTAAGAGTCGTTGATAACTCAGTATCTCCCAACTTGAACTTGTCACGCCGGAGCGTAATCAGCAAGCCCATCGCCGCGTCGATAATCTGATGTGGAGTACTGCACCCCCGAAACGCCACCCGAAACTCGTTTCGCCAGCGCACGAACACCTCCTCGTGGAAGGCGTCAATTTCCTCGCTGACGAGGTCGCCCTCCTGCACCCATTGCTGCAGATATCGCGAAATCCGTAACTTATAGGTGGTGTAATCTACAGCGAGCTCTTCGTCAGATTCGGAGATGTCGCCAATCTCTAATAGACGCCTGATAAATCTCTGAGCAAATATATCGTCCGGAAGCTCCGGCGTGAATCGTGGAAAAACCAACTTCTTCGTGCGCCCATCATCGAATATTCGGCGATACCGCTTCATGAAATCGTCGAAGCTGATAAGTATCGATTCACCTCGCTTTACGGCAATGAAGTTATCGGTTCGGATGCTTGAGTCCAGACGAGCGAATACTGTCTCAATCTTATCCTCATCGATAATCTTCTCGAGAAGTGAACACTTTACGCGACCGATAATGTCGTCAAGCTCAAGCTCTATGTAGATGCGACGGAAGAACTCTTCCAAAACCGCAACCCGAAGTTTGCGCACCGCTGCTATGTATCCCTTGATACTCTCGTCAGCGGTCTTTTCTTCGAGATATTTTAGGCGATTGGAGAGTGTGTTGAAGTCAACTTCGCCGGCTTTGAATCGGTCTAGAGTCTGCAGAAACTCATTCTGCCTGGATTCAGATTTATTTGAGACAAGATGAAACTCGGTCTTTTCTATAAACTGAAGTTGCTGAGGCGGAAGCTTTCGCCCTTCTGCCTCGTCGCTAATAACCTGTGACCAGTTATAGATTGTCTTCCAAAGGTCCGAATCAAGCTCAGTCAGTGCAACGGGGTCGCCCTTCGAATTATTTCGAACGGTATGTTTGAGCTGAACCAAAATATTGAAGTCAGCGTCAAGCGACGTATGGACGTCATCCTTGACTTCAAGTCCGACGGTTTGACCTGATTTCAAATTCAGGATGCGGTCCAGGAAATAATAATATTGGTACTCGAAACCAATAATCTTATCGTCCGCGCTGGTCTTGTCTGTAAAGCTTTTTTCGTTTGCCACGTGCCACGCCCAGTTCTTCTGCTGACTACGCACACTCTTGACACCAAGGTCGGCAATAAACTGAATCTTGGTGGCATCCCCGGAATTGAAAGCAGACAGACTTACGAAAGCTTTCTGAAGACAAATGATACTGCGTCTGAACGTAGATTTGTTAGTTGCGCCGCTCGTGTGGCGCAGGTGCCGCAATGGCTCGTGCGGTCAAAAATTTCTTGATTTCGGACAGGTGTCGGCGGCCTTCCGCCCGTGGCGTGATAACGACCGCTTCTGGTAAGGTGACGCCCAGCATCCTGGCAATGTTGGAAACATAGGGCCGTGTTCGTCCGGGAAGCGCTTGGCGGGCCTTGGCGACTCGTTGGAGTCTACAAGTGTCGACGAGGTACGCGAGGGAACGGCGGTCCCTCTCGTTCGCCACGATGACGTCAAGGCTGTCGGGGATGGTTGCTTCCATGGTCGACTCCGTTTGGCGGTTGCGCACAAAGAGGAATCTAGCCGAGAAAATGAGAAAAACAACTTATTTTTCATATACTTACGCTCAATTTTTCTCACCCCTCCCCCGGACCCCCTCCCGGTTTCGGGCATGCTTGCCCTCAACCTACAACAGCTCGGTTCCCTGCTGGGAACCTTCGAAAAGCTTAGATAAAGATGCACGTATACCCTACCTGGACACAAAGTGCTCAAAATCGATTGACTACATACGTGTTCGACTGGGCCTGGGCCGACGCCTACAAGCGCAACGGTCTGCCGTATTACCCGAAGCTGCTGTGCGCGGTGCCGTTCACGCCGGTGCAAGGCAACCGGTTGTTATCGACGGATACGCACGCGCTCAAGCATCTGGCGGCCACGCTGATGGCGTTCGCCGAGCAGGCCGACGTGTCGTCGCTGCATGTGCTGTTTCCCACCGAAACGGAAGCCGACGCGCTCACCGACATGGGCATGATGCAACGCGAAGGCGTGCAGTTTCACTGGCTGAACGACGGCTACCGCGACTTCGACGATTTTCTCTCCACGCTCGAGCAGAAGAAGCGCAAGAACATTCGCGCCGAGCGGCGCAAAGTGCAGGAGGCCGGCGTGACGATGCGCCGGATTCGCGGCGAGGACATTCAGGATGCGGACTGGCGTTTTTTCAGCAAGTGCTATCGGCAAACCTACCGCGAGCACTTTTCGAGTCCGTATCTGAACCTCGATTTCTTCCGCATGATCGGCGCGTCGATGCCGGAGAATCTGCTGCTCGTGATCGCCGAATACGAAGGCAAGCCGATCGCGAGTTCGCTCGTGGTGTATCAGCGCGACGCCAAAACCGGCGGCACGCTGTATGGCCGCTACTGGGGCGCGCTCGAACACGTGCCGTGCCTGCACTTCGAAACCGCGTACTACCAGCCGCTCGAATTCTGCATCGAGGAAAAGCTCGGCGCATTCGAAGGCGGCGCCCAAGGCGAACACAAGATGGCGCGCGGCTTCCTGCCCACGGTGACGCGCTCGGCGCACTGGCTCGCGCACCCTGCTTTCGCGGATGCGGTCGGCCACTTTCTCGCCAACGAAAAGAACAGCATCCACGCGTATGTGGATGAACTGCGCGAACACAATCCGTTCAAAGGCTGAAGCGCATCCATGGCGTGGTTTCTTTATCTGCTCGAATGCTCGGACGGCAGCGTCTATACCGGCATCGCCGTCGACGTGCAGGCGCGCTTCGACAAACACGTCAGCGGCGAGGGCGCGCGTTATACGCGTTCGCGCAAGCCGTTGCGGGTGTTGGCGTCGTTCGAATTGACGGACCGGTCGAGCGCATCGCGCGCCGAGTATTGGGTCAAGCGTCTCGCGCCGTCCGAGAAGCGGGCGCTGGCGGCGGGATTGCGCACGCTCGAATCGGTGATGCCGCTGCCTGAGCCCGAAGCGGTGGCCGACGAGTCAACGGAACAGGTAACAGAACAGGCTTCGGGCGCGTCCTGAACGAAGGCCGTTCGGCTTCGTCCTGCCTCGCGCCGCCTCGCCGCGGCCTGAGTCGCTTCGCCCTGCTTCGCGATTCGCCGCTTCGCGATTCGCCGCCTCGCTTTGCGCGGCCTCGCTATCCCCTCGCCTCGCGCATGCGCTCGTTGAGCAGGCGGTGCATCAGCGCAAGCTCGCCCACCGCATCGGCTTCCAGCGAAGTCAGCCCGTCCCGCGCCGGCAGCGCGTGACGCACCGGCCGCAAGGTCCGATCCAACGCGGCGTCGATATCCGCGCCCACGGTCGCGATCCACGCGCCGAGTTCGTCGTGCGTGTCGCGCCGGTTCGTACTCAGCCGCAATTGCGTCGCGGTGCCGGCCATTCTTCGCAACACGCTCAGCACCGTCAGCGTCACCGTGTCGGCCATGGAGTCCTCGAGTTTTTCAAGGCGCATCCGGCCGATCGCTTCTTCCGCGTTATTGCTGCCCAGACCCGCGGCCCGGCGCAAGCGCTCCATATCCTTCTCGCTGCGGCGAGGCGACTCCAGCGCGGCTCGCAGATACGCGAGATTGGCGCGCACGGCCTCGCCCAGATACGCGCGGCAGTCGATCTTCTCGCGCGTCGGCCATAGATAGAACGTGGCCAGCAGCGCCAATACGCAGCCGAGCACGTTGTTGCCGAGCCGCGTGATCGCATAGACGAATTCGCTGGCGCCCGGCGTCGCGAAGTCGGCCACCAGCACGAAGGTCGGCGTGAGAAACAGCACGAACAGACTGTAGCTGACGGGGCGCAGCGCCATGGTCGCCATCACCAGCGGAAATACCGCGAGGGAAATGCCGAGCGGCGAATGGATCGCGTAGCCGATACCCGCGGCCAGCACGCCGCCGACAATGCTGCCCGCCGCTCGCTCGATACTGCGCGGCCAGGTCGCGGCAATCGACGGCTGCAAGATCAGCAGCGTCGCCATGGTGGCCCAGTAGCCGAACGGCAGCCCCAGCGCGCGGATCACGAGAAAGCCGGCGGTGGTCGTCACGCCGACGCGCGCCGCATGCCGCAAGCCGACGGATTCGACCGACAGGTTCGCCTTGAAAGTGGCCCAGATCCGCGTGAAGAGCCGCGTGGCGCTGTCGCGCCAACCTTCGGGCTGTGCATAGACCGGCGCGAAGTCGACCAGTTCGAAATCGGATTTCAGCGACACGGGTTCCGACAACGCGGTTTCGAGCCGCTTCGCAAAGCGCCGCAAGCGCAGTTGCAACGCGGTGAGACGCTCCCACTGCGCGTCGTTGACGGCCGCGCCGATATCGCGCAGCAGATCGCCCATGACGGCCAGCAGCCGCGCCGCGCGTTTCGCGCGCCATGCGTTCTCCGGCGCTCGCTCACAGGCGCCGGACACGGCGATCAGATAAGCGAACAACGCTTCGCTGTCGGTCAGCAAGCCGAGCAGCGTGTCGTAGGTTTCGCGGCCGCCCGTTCTCGACGCGGGCACCCGCGCCAGCACTTTGCGCGAGCGCTCCAGCGCGGCTCGGGCATCGGCGCGAAATTTCGCGGCATGCGTGGCCCACTCGCCGCGGGCCGCGCGCCGCTCCAGCAACCGGGCGCTATCCAGAGCGATATCGGCCAGACGCAGATACACGGCGCGCAGCGTCGAGCGGCTCGTGCCGAATGGGTGAATGCGCCAGACCGTCAGACTCAGCGCGACGGCGAACAGGCAGCCGACCAGGTACACGCCGAGAAACGCCATGCCTTGCCGGACATCGTGCATCGGCCGATCGACCATCACGACGCATGCGGTCGCCACGAGAATCGTCACCTGCGACGTGGCCGCGCCCCAGATCCTGCCGAAGGCGCCGAGGCTCGTGAACAGCAGCACCGCGAGCGCGGCGACCACGGTCCCCTGCGCGGACGCGAATGACGTCAAGCCACCGCACAGCGTGGACAGCAACGCAAAGCCCATCATCGACGCAAAGCGGGCGCGGTTGGAGCCGGCGGCATCGGCGAGACAAGTCCAGAAGGCGCCGATGGCGGCCCACGCGAACACCGGTTCGTGCAGCACGTTGCCGAGCGCGAGCATGGCCGTCGATGCGCAGGCCGCTCGCAAGCCTTCCGAGAGACTGGCCTCGCTCGTCGAAAACGACACCATCCAGACCGGCCGCTTGCGGTAAATCGCACTGGCGACGGCATACAGCCAGTTCGACCAGCGCAGCGAAGACGACGACGGGTTGGACTTGCGATTCAGCATCCGGACGGTGTATTCCCAGTAAGACGATTGGCGCCGCGTCAGGCCATGGAGCTAGCCGGTGACACGTAAGCACGCGAGCGGTCATGATAAGGGTTTACACCTAATTATAAAAATGCATTCGGTTCATCCTTTCGATGCGCTGCGTCTATGCGACCTCGACCATGACCGCGCTCTCTGAAGACTATGCAACGCGACAGGTTCATTGTTCGACATGCCATGAAAAAACCGCGCGGCCCTTGCAGGCGCGCGCGGTTTTTTTGCAGCCACCAAACGTGGCGCAGCTTGTAGCTCAAGGCAGCCGGGACGACGCCTGTGGTCTGACCGATAAATGCCCCGGCATCCCGGCCCAACGCGCCCCCTTCCTCAATGCGTCAACGAGGGTTGCGTCGTCCGCATTCAAGACGGCCGCGATGAGCATCCGTCCCATGCGGCCCGTTGCGCCAGCTACTGCGATTCCCATTAGTTTCCGCGTGCGGCGCCGTTGCACACGCCCATGACGCGCACTTCAGCGCGCGGCCAATCAGGTATTGCCGCGCAGACCTCGCGCCTCCAGATTTCCGTATAAAGCGCGGACGCCGAATGTCCACGGAGCAATCTCGTCGGACCGCCTGACGGTGTTCACCAATGAGCCGAGCGAGGGCGACGAAATAGTCACTACGTCACCGAGGTGATGAGTAAACCCGGCGCCCTCGGCGTCCCGGTCCTTGATGGGAGAGAACATGGTGCCGAGAAAGAGCATGAAGCCATCAGGATACTGATGATGCGGACCATACGTCTGGTTCACGAGGTCGGCCGGGTCGCGGCTGATCTCGCTCATATGGCTGACACCTTCGAGGACGAAACCATCATCGGGCCCCTCGATCTTCAGCAACACGCTCTCCCTGCGGATGGAATCAAGCGTGAAACGGTCATCAAAAAGGCGAATAAACGGTCCGATGGAACATGAGCCGTTATTGTCCTTTGCCTTCCCGAGCAACAGCGCACTGCGGCCTTCTATATCCCGCAGATTGACATCGTTCCCCAGCGTTGCACCGACGATTCGACCGGCGCTGCTGACTGCCAGCACAATCTCCGGCTCCGGATTGTTCCAGACCGACGTCTTGTAGAGACCGATATTGGCGCCCAGACCGACAGCCGACATCGGCTGCGCCTTGGAGAATACCTCCGCGTCCGGGCCGATACCGACCTCCATGTACTGGGACCACGCACCCCGCCGCTCCATCTCGGCCTTCAATTTCTGCGCGCTTTCCGAACCCGGCTTGATCTTCGAAAGGTCCGCGCCAATCAGCGCGTTGATCGTCTCCCGGATTTCGTTCGCCTTGCTCGCATCGCCGCCGGCCTGCTCCTCGATGACGCGTTCAAGCAGACTGACCGCAAACGTCACACCGCACGCCTTGATTGCCTGGACGTCACACGGCGCGAGCAGCCTGAGCCCAGCCGCCTGCGGGTCGAGGCTTTTCGCTATCAGTTCGTCCACGCTTCCCAGCGTCTCGCCGGGCGCGTTACGGGCAATGTCGAGTGCGTCGCTCCGGTCAAAAAGGTCGGCCGTCGTGCGAACCGTGCTGGTGATGTCGAAGACTTCACCCTGTCGAATTGCAACCACCGCCGGGCCGTTGTGCGGCTGCGGCCGCCAGACTCGACCTACGAGCACCGCCCGTTCCACATCTGCCGGAAGGCAGGAGTATGAAGAAATAGCCATATATGTTCGTCGCCCGTCACGCAGAGGAATGCGCGCATCCTATGCCCACGATTCGAGGCCGTCTATTATGTTGTTAATCTGTCCAACAGGTTGGACAGCCTCCCGTCAACTCTCCACTGAATGCCATCGCGATGGAAAAGGTCTACGAGGTACCCGCTTTGCGCCGCGCCCAAGAAGTTCTCGACATCCTGGCTCGTGCGAGAGAACCCGTTCGCGTAGCGGCGTTGCGCGACGCAACCGGGCTGTCGCGCAGCACGCTCTATCTGATGCTGGATTCACTCCAGCGGCAGGCCTGGATCGAAAAGCGCGGCGACGGCTACCTGATCGGCGTGAAGCTTTTCGAGTTGGGAAATGCTTATGTGCGTCACGACGGATATCAGTCCGTATTCCGCGCACTGGCGGCAGCGTTCGTTGCAACACACGACGAAGTCGTGCAACTGGCAACGCTCGACGGAGCAGACGTCGTCTACATTGCCCGGGAGGATTCCCGACGTCCGGTCCGCCTCGTGTCGGACCTTGGCTCGCGACTTCCGGCACACTGTTCCGCGCTAGGGAAAGCGTTGCTCGCCACGCTTCCTCAATCAGACCTGATCGCACTTCTTCCTGAACGGCTCGCCGCACTGACGCCGCGGACCATTACACGACGCGCAGCGTTGCTCCGCGAACTCGAAAGCGTTCGCGAAACAGGTCAAGCGAGTGAATTCGAGGAATCGGCCGCCGGGCTAGCCTGTTTTGCCGCGTATGTCGGACAAACCGCTTATGGCAAAAGGCTTGCCGTCAGCACCAGCATCCCAACCGGCCGGGTCGACCCAAAGCGTGAGAAGCGAATCCGTCTGGCTATCTCACGGATGGCATTGCAAATCGGCGCCCGTCTTGGAAGTGCTTGACCGACTGCGGCAAGCGACCGGAAGAAGTCGAACGGCGGGACGATCGGACCCAGCCCTCTGCCGGTCGATCACGGTCGACAAGCGATAAGGTCAACTCTTCAGCGCCGCGGTTCGACGCGGTGCCGCGCAAGAGCCCCGCATCACGAGTTCGGCGTCGACTGTCAGTCTTCGTCTCGGCCCGCTCGGACTCAATCGACTGACGGACGGAAAATTGACGCTTGCCGAGTAAAGGCGGCGCTGAACCCCGGATTTCGCCGGATACCGCCTCGCGCGCATTCGCACGCGGCTTTCCGAGGCCTCGCAACCTTTGCCCAACGCTGTGGTCAGATACGAAGCATGTCCCGCTGGTATCCCGCTGGTAGTCAAGCAGCCCAACATTGGAGTTCGTGATGAAAATCCTGATGGTTTTGACGTCCCACGACCAACTTGGTAGCACAGGGAAAAAGACCGGATTCTGGCTCGAAGAATTTGCCTCACCTTTCTACGTATTCAAAGACGCGGGCGCAGACATTACGCTGGCTTCTGTCAAGGGCGGTCAACCCCCTCTCGACCCGAAGAGTGACGAACCCGACGCGCAAACCGAGTCGACGAAACGCTTCCGTGCCGACAAGGACGCGCAAGCGCTGCTCGCCCATACGCACCCGCTCCCGGAGGTCGATGAGGCGGAATACCACGCCGTCTTTTACCCCGGCGGCCATGGCCCGCTGTGGGACCTTGCCGAAGACTCGACATCGATATCGCTGATTGAAGCGTTTCGGACAGCGGGGAAACCGGTTGCGTTCGTCTGCCATGCACCTGGCGTGCTTCGGCACGTCAAGGGCGCCGACGGAAAGCCGTTCGTGAACGGGAAAAATGTCACCGGTTTTTCTAATTCGGAGGAAGCGGCAGTCGGGCTTGTCGACGTGGTTCCGTTTCTTGTCGAGTCGGAGATGCAAAAGCTGGGCGCGCACTACAGTAAAGGGCAGGATTGGGCGAGCCATGTGGTGGTCGACGGACAGTTGGTGACGGGGCAGAACCCCGGCTCATCGGAGGCGAGTGCAAAGGCGCTCTTGAAGATGCTTGCCTGAAATGCGGTGAAGCGGTCGGCACCCGAGCGCTTGCGGTGTCGACTCAGTGGCCTCCCAGGAGCACTCTGTAACGATGCGGGTCGCTATCTTCAGTTTAACTGCAACGTCGCGCGTCAACGGATAGGCGAAGCCCGTCATATTGCGGCATAGCCTCGACTGCTTGCAGCTTCGCGGGAGCATTTATCTGTCTTTCTCCCACCTTTCCTTTTTGTCATATTGAAAGAATGGATGGCGCCGTCAATCATATTCGCTCTGCTTATCGAATCATGTTGACTTTGGTTTAAGGGAGCGCCTAAAATTCGCGAATCTTCACAGACGGGGCTGACGCCTTGAACAGCTGTAGTAGTCGACCTTCGAATAGTTTTTCTGCCTGACCGGCAGGACGTCCGCGCTCTCCTTTCTCAGCCGCCGTCTTGCCATCAGGCAGACGGTGCGCGCCGCAGTACCCCACTCCGTGCACCTTGACTAGCGCCATCCGGGCGTAGCGATTACGCGCGTCCGCATGGCATCGCGTCGCGAGCGTGAGCTCGCGGCAGCATTCGTTCGCGCCTATTCGATTCGATAGCGCGAACGAATGCGTGATTAAGCACACGTGCCGCGAACACGCGTGCACTAACGCCGATAAGGAGCCGCCATGCCGGACAGTGACAGTCATCCCTTATGCCGCTCATCTTTACCTTTGCCTGAGGAAAGCGAGTAGACGTCAATCGATGCGCGCATAGTGCGCCCGACCTCCATGTCTGCCGGCTTTCCGCGAACCGCGTCAAGCCTGACGCATGGAGAAACATCATGATCTTCGGCCTCCTTCTGTCGCAACTGCCGCACGTCCAGCAATCACGCGCCCACTACGACGGCATGCTGGCACTGCACGCCCCGGCGCCTCACAAACTCACCGCGTTCTGGCGACGCCTCAAAACGCTCGTTTCGTAACCTCGCGCTCTCTTTCCGCCATACGCAAGCGACGTCGTCATTCGACGGTACACGCCCTTACGTATGCCGGAGAGTCCCGTGCCATTCAATAATCAGAATCAGGACAGGAAGCAAAATGGCCACTCCCGCCAACGTCTCAACGCCACGCAGCGCCGTGCTGGACTCTGCGCACGTCGGCGACATTAGAGGTGCATTGGGCACCATCGCCCATCACGACACCGCGCCCCGCACCGGTTGGTGGGCGCGCTTGCGTACGCTGCTCGCCATCATCGGTCCGGGCCTTATCGTGATGGTCGGCGACAACGATGCAGGCGCCTTCGGCACTTATACCCAGGCCGGACAGAACTACGGCACGACCTTGCTGTGGACGATGCTGCTGCTGGTGCCCGTCCTCTTCGTCAATCAGGAGATGGTGCTGCGGCTTGGCGCGGTGACGGGTGTCGGCCACGCACGCCTCATCTTCGAGCGCTTCGGCAAATTCTGGGGGGCGTTCAGCGTCGTCGACCTGTTCATTCTCAACGCGCTGACCATCGTCACCGAGTTCATCGGCATCACGTTCGTCCTCGATTTCTTTGGGATCTCGAAGTTTCTGGGTGTCTGCATTGCCGCGGCGCTGACCATGGCGGCCGTCAGTACGGGCAACTTCAGGCGCTTCGAACGATTCGCCGTGGTGCTGTGCCTGCTGAGCCTGTTGCTGGTGCCGGTGCTGGTGTCGATTCACCCGCCGGTCGGCCAGATGACGCACGATTTCCTCATCCCGAACTGGCCCGCGCATTCCAAGCTGAGCGACGTGATGCTGCTGGTCATCGGCATTGTCGGCACGACCGTCGCGCCATGGCAACTGTTCTTCCAGCAGAGCTACATTGTCGACAAGCGCATTACGCCGCGCTTCATGAAATACGAAAAGGCCGACCTGTGGATCGGTATTGTGTTCGTGCTGATTGGCGCGGTGGCGATGATTTCGTTTTGCGCGGCGCTATATGCCGGCAAGCCTGAGTTCGGCAACTTCACGGACGCAGGCGGCGTGATTGCGGGCCTTGAAAAGTACGCCGGTCGCACGCCGGCCACGCTCTTTGCCGTTGCACTGCTCGATGCCTGCATCATCGGCGCTGCTGCCGTGTCGCTTTCGACCGCGTACGCCATTGGCGACGTCTTCAGGATTCGCCACTCGTTGCATCGTCCGGTATCGGACGCCAAAGGTTTCTATCTCGTCTACTTCGGCATTGTTGCCGCCGCGGCAGCGCTCGTGCTGATTCCCGGCAGCCCGCTCGGCCTGCTGACTGAAGCCGTGCAGACGCTCGCCGGTGTGCTGCTGCCGAGCGCCACCGTGTTTCTGCTGCTGCTATGCAACGACCGCGCGGTCCTCGGTCCGTGGGTCAATTCGAAGAAGCTCAATTTATTCACGGGCGCTGTCGTGTGGGTGCTGGTGATGCTATCCATCATCCTGACCGCCTCCGTTATCTACCCGGACATCACGGGCGAGACGATTCTGGAAACGCTCGCCGGCGGGACCTTGCTTGCCGTGTTCGGTTATGCCGCAACGGTCGGCCTTCGCAGGCTGCGTCGCGAGACGGCGGGAGGCGCCGTACAGGCGTATCCGGAAGGCGCGCGCGATACGTGGCGCATGCCGCCGCTCGATGAACTGCCCCCGCCGAATCTCACGCTGAGCAAGCGTGTGTGGATGGGGGTGCTGCGCGGCTATTTGCTGCTCGCCGTGGGTCTGGTTGCCGTGAAGGTTGTGCAAATGATGCTGCTGAAATAGCCCGCGCGCACGCGGGCCCTCTGTCTGCAGCACGTTATTTGCGGGGCGTGCTCAGTGGAAGATCGTGCGTTGCCACGTCACCTACTGCGCGCCTTCCCGGTATCCGTCGTTCAACGTTTTCAGAAACGCGATGATGTCGTGAATATCGGCGTCAGTCATCGCGGGCTGATCGCCGAACTTCCGGTCGAACGGCGCGTCCTTGTCGTCGATGTTCGCGTGAAACTGCACTGGCAGATCATCGTACTTCTGAGGCTTTCCATCCGCGCCGCGCGGATAGAACTTTTGCGGAGCGGTATTGCGCTCGTTGTAGAACGCCATGACATCCTCAAGCGACGTATAGACGCCATTGTGGAAAAACACCTTGCGTGTCGACACGTTTCGCAGCGTCGGCGTGAGGAACATTCCGCAATACTGGGTCTGATCCTTCAGGTCCGTCCGGAAAGGCCCGCAGATACCCATGTCGAAGAAGTTACGGTCCCGGTTGGCCGCAAGACGAGTGTTACGCGGCACGCCGAGCGCTTCGTACTGGTAGTCCGTGAACATCGGCGGCAGGCCATCGGGGCTCGGCTTCGAAAGATGGCAGCCCGCGCAGTTCGCCTTGTTCGGATCGTTGAACAAACGCAGTCCACGCAGTTCCGCCTGACTGAGCCGAGCCTTGCCTTCCAGCCAGTAGTCGTACTTGCTGGTGTAGGGATGAAACGACTGCTCCTCGACCTGATATCGCGCTACCGCAAACATGGCTTCGGACATCGCAAGCGTGGTGTTGTCGAACACATGCGCCCCAAACAGCTGCGTGAAGTCATTCCTGTACGGCGTGCGTTCGAGCTTGGCCATCACATCCGCAATGCTTGCGTTCGCCATCTCGACCGGATTGAGCAGTGGGCCTGATGCCTGTGCCTGGAGCGTATCCGCGCGGCCGTCCCAGAACATGCCGCCCTGCGGCACCATTGCAGGCGCCGCCGGTGCCACGCCCGCGTTCTTCTGCGCCCGCGCGACGCCCGCGGCCTGACTTGCAATCTGCGCGAGATCGGGCGCGTTGTCCGCGTCTCCCGCATCGGGGCCGATGCTGAAATTCGGCTGCCGGTACAGGTACATGAGCGACTGCGGTGGCCGGTAGCCTTGCTGCGACAAAGCGGGACCGCCCAACTGCACGGCCAGGTTATTGGCCGGCCCGTAGGCATGCTCCGGGCTGTGACACGACGCACATGACTGGCGACCCGACGCGGAAAGCGTCGGGTCGAAGAATATCTTCTTTCCAAGCTGCGCCACCGAGCTCAATTGAGGCGGTGCGATGGGGCGCTGAAGCTCGACGGGGTTGGCGTTCGCCCCAGTGAGGTTTTCGACCATCGCACCCACGACCGCTGGCGCGCGCGCCGGGTACAGCAGCGCACAGATGCAAAGCCCGACGGCTATGGCAATCGCTGCGGCGACGATCCGCACAAGGACGCGCCGGGCGCTGATGCGGGATTTCCGCTGAATAGGATTCGTTTCGGCTGGGTGTGCTGAGGAGGCGGGCATATGCGCAACGACAAGGGAAGCTGAAAACGAAAAAATGTTGCCAACCCTGAAGGGCTGGCAACACTGGCGTCCGTTGCGGGTGGTATCGGCGCCGAGCGCCGATGCCCCGACGGAATTTAGATGGCAGGTACCGAAGAGACCACCGTGCCGAGATTCGGATCGACGAACACAGTCGGGTTGCTGCCGTTGCCGCTGAAGTTGAACAGACCCATGATGCTGCCGGCCGTCGCATCGAAGGAGCCGCCGCCGATGCGTTGGCTGCCCAGCCAGTTGTCTTCGATGAAGCGAACCACGGATGCCTGGCTAATCGGCGTGTGGTCGACATAGTTGACCTTTGCCCACGGCGAAATCACGAGGAACGGAATACGCGTGCCCGGACCACAGCGTCCATTGACCGGCGCACCGTTGACGCCGTTCGGAGCCGTTCCCGTACCGCACTTGCCCGCGCCGTTCAACTGATCCGCCTGAGCATCGAATGACGCGCTCGTGGGATTCGCATAAGCATGGTCGTACCAGCCGTCCGAGTCGTCCCACGCCACGATCACCGCCGTGCTCTTCCAGTCAGGCTGTTGCTGCAGGAAGTTGACTATCTTCGCCGTGAAGGCCTGTTCGTCGAGCGGGTCCGAGTAGCCGGCATGGCCGTCCTGGAAAGCCGGCGCCTTGATGAAGCTGACCGACGGATAGTTTCCGGCCTTCACCGCGGCGAAGAAATCGTCGGAGTCGTACTGGTGGTTTGCCGGGTCGACCGTCTTGCCGTCGGACTGGAGCGTGTAGCCGATGGCGGCTGTCGCGCTAGGACGCAAATGTTGCGGGTTTGCCGTCGACGCGTAGTACTGGAACCAGTTGTGGTGCGGGATGTAATCGGCCGTCGCCTGACCGACCACCGGGGCCACCGTACTGCGTTTGCAGCCGGTCGTACCGTTGCTGTTGGTCGTCGACAGGTTGAAGCCGCCCATGAAGCCGCCCCACGTAATGCCCTTGGCGTTAAGCAGGTCGCCGATGTTCTTGCCGGACATCAGAATCTGGTCGGTCGTGCTGGAGCACAGGTCGTTTGCCGGGTCGACGTCATTGATGAGGGTAATGCCCCCTTGGCCGTCGTTGACGTAGTACGAATGCGAAGCCGTGGTCAGATTGAATGGCTGCTGGCTGGTCTTGACCAGTTGCACACCGTTGGTCTGGCCGGCGATAACTTCCAGCGCGCCCGGCGTGGACGGCCCGAACGTGTCCGTGTAAGCGTTGTCGCTCATCGCAAAGTGCTGAGCGTAATTCCACATGGCAGTGACGGTGTTGCCGTCGTAGTAGCCCATCACCTGGCCGGTCGTGCCGAAGGCGCCCGCGCCACCGCTCGAACCCTTACCCGTGAACTTCGGGAACAGGTCCGCCGCGCCATTGTTATACGCTTGCTCTTCCGCCGTATAGGCATGGTTCTGGTCGGCCGTCGCGGCCTGTGTACGGTCCAGGCGGAACGGATTCGCAGCGCCCGCGCCGTTCAAGGTATTGATGAAGTTGGGATTGTTGGTGAGCAGCGTGCCGCTCAGCCCATTCACCGACGGCGTGCCTGCGGCAGCCGTGAACGCCGGTTCACCCGACGGATTCGTCGCATTCGGGTAGGTTGCGAAGTAGTGGTCGAAAGAGACGTTCTCGTTGTAAATCACCACGACGTGCTTGATGGGTGTCGCCGTCGTCAACTGATTCTGGGCGCTTACGGGCGTGAGGCCGTTTGAGCCGCTGCCACCGCATGCGTACAGTGAAACCGCCATTGCAATGCCTGATACACCAAACAGGAAAGCTCGAGAAAACATACGAGTTAACTCCGGATGTCGTTTTGCTATTTATTTTTCGTCCGCCGTTCATTGCGAAATGAGCGGGCGCGTGGATACCTTCAAAAACCACGCGTATTGGATCATCCAGTCGTTACCGGGAAATGGCGTTTTATTTACCCAACCCTTACGCCCAAACACACAACGAAAGAGTATTGAATGGTTCGGCGCATGCGTAGGCACAAAATTCAAGGAATTGAACAATCCACGCAATCTTGAACGAAGATCATGCACACAGCACACGCGGTTGGCCTCAGCGCCCGCCTCAGCGCCTTGCGAGACGCTCAAGAAATCTTCTTTATTTTTAATTCAGCGCCGCAATGGCCCAACAGCCCAACATCAACCGCACAAACGCAAAGAGGCAAGCCATTACGGCTTGCCTCTCTCGGTGAATCCGTTTTCCGCAAAGCAAAGTCAATCATTCACTTTGCGATTACGCCGCTTACTTCTTGTAGTTCGCCGCGCCGTCGGTGATTTCCTTGTGGGCGGCTTCAATGCCCGCCCAGCCGTCCACCTTCACCCACTTGCCCTTCTCCAGCGCCTTGTATTGCTCGAAGAAGTGCTTGATCTGATCTTTCAGGTACGACGGAACGTCGTCGATCGACTTCAGGTCGGCGGTCATCGGGCAGACCTTGTCGTGCGGGACGGCGACCAGCTTCGCGTCCACGCCGGATTCGTCGGTCATTTGCAGCATGCCGAGTGCGCGCGCACGCACCACCGAGCCAGCCAGCAGCGGGAACGGCGTGATGACCAGCACGTCGACCGGGTCGCCGTCGCCCGACAGCGTTTGCGGAATGTAGCCGTAGTTAGCCGGATAGCGCATGCCCGTGCTGATGAAACGATCGACGTGGAGCAGACCCGTTTCCTTGTCGGCTTCGTACTTCACCGGATCGCTTTGCGCCGGGATTTCGATGATGACGTTGAAATCTTG
This sequence comes from Paraburkholderia aromaticivorans, assembly GCF_002278075.1. Classification (NCBI taxonomy): domain Bacteria; kingdom Pseudomonadati; phylum Pseudomonadota; class Betaproteobacteria; order Burkholderiales; family Burkholderiaceae; genus Paraburkholderia; species Paraburkholderia aromaticivorans. Next base: position 182,120 of record NZ_CP022989.1, read on the forward strand.
CGGAAGGTCTTTGCCTGCGGGGACGTTATTGAAGCTCATGAGCGCTCTCTGGTCGGGATGGAATTCGGAACACGGCGTGCGGCGCGCTTGCTCGGACGGGATGCAACGTGGAACTCGCCTCGAGCAGCCGCGCGGCGGCCGGACAGTGCTGAATACGCCATTATAGCCAATCACCCAATGGCATCCCTCGTTGGAACGGGGTGATAATCGTCTGGCGTCTCTCGATTGTGCCTCTCGTTTGTGAACACCACGTCACCGCCGCGCGGTGCTCGTGACACCTCAAGGAGCATGCATGGAAGAAGCCCGACATTTCATCGGCGGCGAATGGTCCGCCGCATCAGGCGGCGAGACGATCGCCGTGCTCGATCCCTCGGACGGCCAGCCCTTCACCCAACTCGCGCGCGGCACCGCGGCGGATATCGACGCCGCCGTGCATGCCGCGCGCCGTGCGTTCGAAGGCGTGTGGGGTCAAGCCAGCGCCGCCGAACGGGGCCGCATTCTTTACCGGCTGTCCATGCTGGTCGCGGCGCGTCAGGAAGAATTGGCGCTACTGGAAGCGCGCGACACCGGCAAGCCGCTCAAGCAGGCGCGCGCCGATTCGGCCGCCCTCGTCCGCTATTTCGAGTTTTACGCCGGCGCGGCGGACAAGCTGCATGGCGAAACGCTGCCTTACCAGACCGGCTATACGGTGCTGACCATTCGCGAGCCGCACGGCGTGACCGGCCATATCGTGCCGTGGAATTACCCCATGCAGATTTTTGGGCGCAGCGTGGGCGCGGCGCTCGCCGCCGGCAATGCCTGCGTCGTCAAACCGGCCGAAGATGCGTGCCTCTCTGTGCTGCGCGTCGCCGAACTCGCCGCCGAGGCCGGTTTGCCGGCCGGCGCGCTGAATATCGTCACCGGCTACGGCCATGAAGCGGGCGCGGCGCTCGCGCGTCATCCGGGCATCGATCACATCTCGTTCACCGGCTCGCCGGATACCGGCAAGCTCGTCACGCAAATGGCCGCCGAGAATCACGTGCCGGTCACGCTGGAACTCGGCGGCAAGTCGCCGCAAATCGTTTTCGCCGATGCCGACCTCGACGCCGCGCTGCCCGTGCTGGTGTCGGCGATCGTGCAAAACGCAGGTCAGACCTGCTCGGCGGGTAGCCGCGTGCTGATCGACCGGGCCATTTACGAGCCCTTGCTCGACCGGCTGAGCAGCGCGTTTCACGCGTTGCGCGTCGGCCCTTCGCAGGCCGACCTCGACTGCGGGCCGCTGATCAGCGCGAAACAGCAGCGGCGCGTGTGGGATTTCCTCAACGATGCGCAACACGACGGCATCGCCATGGCGGCGCACGGCGAGGTGGTTCCAGAAGCGCCAGAAAGCGGTTTCTATCAGGCACCGACGCTGCTGCGCGACGTGCCCGCGAGCCACCGCCTTGCGCGCGACGAAGTATTCGGACCGGTGCTGGCCGCTATGTCGTTCAGCGACGAAGATGAAGCTTTGAAGCTCGCCAACGGCACGCCATTCGGTCTGGTCGCCGGCATCTGGACGCGCGACGGCGCACGGCAGATGCGGCTCGCGCGCCGCCTGCGCTCCGGCCAGGTGTTCATCAACAACTATGGCGCGGGCGGCGGCGTGGAATTGCCGTTCGGCGGCGTCAAGCATTCGGGCCACGGACGCGAAAAAGGCTTCGAAGCGCTCTATGGGTTCACCGTGCTGAAGACCATTGCCATCCGGCACGGTTAGACGGCGCGGCACGCACAGGCATCACCATCCACAACGAACAACGGAGACACTATGCGGTTGACAGGTAAAACAGCCATCGTCACAGGTGGCGGATCGGGTTTCGGTGAAGGCATTGCGAAGACCTACGCGCGCGAAGGCGCGAACGTGGTGGTCAACGATCTGAACGGCCCGGCCGCCGAGCGCGTGGCGAGCGAAATCGCGCTGGCCGGCGGCAAGGCGATCGCGGTGGCGGGCAACGTCGCCCAGCGTGAGGACTGGCAGACGCTGCGCGAGGCCGCGCTCGAAGACTTCGGCAGCGTGCAGATCGTCGTCAACAACGCCGGCACCACGCATCGCAACAAGCCGGTGATGGAAGTCACGGAAGCCGAATTCGACCGCGTCTACGCAGTGAATGTGAAAAGCATCTACTGGAGCGTGCAGGAATTCGTGCCGTATTTCCGCGAGCAAGGCGGCGGCTGCTTCATCAATATTGCGTCCACAGCGGGTGTGCGGCCGCGCCCCGGGCTCGTCTGGTACAACGGCAGCAAAGGCGCGGTGATTATCGCGAGCAAGTCGCTGGCGGTCGAGCTGGGTCCGGACCGGATTCGGGTGAACTGCGTGAATCCGGTGATCGGCGAGACGGCGCTGCTGTCCGAATTCATGGGCGTGGAAGATACGCCGGAAAATCGCCAGCGCTTTCTCGCCGGCATTCCGCTCGGGCGTTTCTCCACGCCGCAGGATATTGCCAATGCCGCGCTTTATCTGGCTTCGGACGAGGCGGAGTTCATCACCGGCGTGTGCCTGGAAGTGGACGGCGGGCGCTGCGTGTAGCGCCGCGCCGCATCCGGTCCGCGAGGGTTTCGTGTGCTGCGGCCCTCGCTGCAGTCAGTGTTTTCCCCGGGTATCGATTCGTCATGCAGACGACGCAGCGCGGATAGAATCGATCGACGGCGGTACTTCAATTCCACAAGAAAAGAGGAGACACCATGGCTAGTCCCGCAAATCCGCTCCACCATCCCGGCGCGGGTGCGCCGCCTTCCACTTTCGAAGAGGCCACCTACCGCAAGGTCACCTGGCGCCTCGCGCCGCTTCTGATGCTCTGTTACGTGGTCGCGTATCTGGATCGCGTCAACGTTGGTTTCGCCAAGCTGCAAATGACCAGCGACCTTGGGCTGAGCGATGCGGTGTATGGGTTCGGCGCGGGGATTTTCTTTGTCGGCTATTTCATCTTCGAGATTCCGAGCAATGTGATTTTGCATAAGGTCGGCGCACGGGTGTGGATTGCGCGGATCATGGTGTCGTGGGGCGTGATCTCCATGCTGACCATGTTCGTGACTACACCGACGATGTTTTATGTGATGCGCTTTCTGCTTGGTCTGGCTGAAGCGGGGTTCTTTCCTGGGATCATTCTTTATCTGACGTACTGGTATCCGTCGCATCGGCGTGGTCGCATGACTACTTGGTTCATGACGGCGATTGCGTTGTCGGGTGTGATCGGCGGACCGGTGTCGGGTTATATCCTGAAGACCTTTAACGGCTTGAACGGCTGGCATGGCTGGCAGTGGCTGTTTCTGCTCGAAGGGATTCCTTCGGTGATCGTCGGGATCATGGTGTTCGCCATGCTGGACGATCGGATCTCGAAGGCGAAGTGGCTGACCAAGGAAGAGCAAGAGATGCTCGAGCGGCACGTGTCCGCGGAGGAAGCGACCAAGCATGACATGCCGATTCGGCAGGTGCTCACGAGTGGGCGGGTGTTGATGCTCAGTCTGACGTACTTCTCGTTTGTGATGGGGTTGTATGGGGTGAGCTTCTGGTTGCCGACGATTATTAAGGCGACTGGGGTGACGGATGCTTTCATGATCGGGTTGCTGTCGGCGATTCCGTTCGCGGGGGCTGTGGTGGCGATGGTGTTTGTGTCGCGTAGTGCAGACCGGAAGCGGGAGCGGCGGTGGCATATTGCGCTGCCGGCGTTTGCGGGGGCGATTGGGTTGGTGCTTTCTGTCGTGTGGACGCATAACACTGTGCTGGCGATGGCTTCGCTGACGCTTGCGACGATGGGGATTCTTACTACCCTGCCGCTGTTTTGGAGTTTGCCTACGGCGATTTTGGCGGGGACTGGCGCGGCGGCCGGGATCGCGATGATTAATTCGATTGGGAATCTGGCGGGGTTTTTGAGTCCGTATGCGGTGGGGTGGTTGAAGCAGGCTACGGCGGCTAATGATTCGGGGATGTATATGCTGGCGGCGTTTATGGTGCTGGGTGGGTTGCTGGCGGTTAGTGTGCCGGCGAAGATGGTTAATAAGTGAGAGGTTGAAGTGCGGGCCTTGGCGGTGATTTACTGCTGAGGCTTTTCGCGAGGTGTCGAAGGAGCGACCGCTTTGCGGCTCAGAACGGCTCGACAAATGCTGGTCGACTGCTGCTAAGGCGTGAGACTGTAGTCGGCCGATTCTGTTGAAAAAGTCGGCGGCGATGCGGAATGTTGGGTATCCTGGAAGACATCAAACGACGGGAGCGAATCGTCATGATGGGTCGACTGGATAGCGGACAGGACAAGCTCTTCTACTCGTTCAACCTCGATAACCACGTCCCGCAATCGCACCTGTTGAGAGGCATCGATCGCTTCCTTGATCTGCGAGATCTGCGCCGACACCTCGCGCCGTTCTACAGCCCGATGGGTCGGCCATCGATTGACCCGGAGCTCATGATTCGCATGTTGATCGTGGGTTACTGCTTTGGCATCCGGTCCGAGCGACGTCTATGCGAAGAGGTGCATCTGAACCTCGCATACCGGTGGTTCTGCCGCCTGGGTCTGGAAGACGCCGTACCGGAACACTCGACGTTCTCAAAGAACCGTCACGGTCGCTTTCGCGATAGCGACCTGTTGCGCCACGTATTCGAATCTGTGCTGAGTCGTTGCATGGCCGAGGGCCTCGTCAAGGGCGAGGGATTCGCCATTGACGCAAGCATCATCAAGGCGGACGCGAGTCCTGCTCGCGGAGTGCCGGGAACCGAGCCTATCGACTGGGGACGTGCCGACGGCCAGAGCCGCGCTGTGCGGGAATATCTTGAGGCACTGGAGCAAGCCAATCCGGTGGCCGCAGATACGTCCGAGCCAGCATCGTCTTCGGCACCTCCAAAGAAGATATCCCTGACTGATCCTGCTGCACGATGGACGGCCGCTCCGGGCGGTCCTGCGTTCTTTGCCTACTCGACGAATTACCTGATCGATCTGCAGGCAGGGATCATTGTGGATGTTGAAGCGACGCCGGCGAACCGGTCACAAGAGGTCGAATCAACCAGGACAATGATCGATCGTGTTCAACACCAACGGGACCTGAAGCCTCGCCGACTGGTAGGTGACACCGCATACGGCACAGCAGCACTGCTTGGCTGGATGGTTGAAGAGAAACAAATTGAGCCGCACGTTTCAGTCTGGGATAAAACAGAGCGCAAGGACAATACATTCTCTCGTAGCGAATTCATCTGGGATGAAGAGGCCAACGAGTATCGATGTCCTGCAGGGAACGCGCTGCGCTGCGACTGGCGTCCACTGAAGAATCCACGCACGCACATCACGAAAGCCGACACTATCGTGTATCGATCGAGCGAAAAGAACTGCAACCGATGTTCGATTAAGAATCAATGCTGCCCGAATATGTCGTTTCGCAAAATCACGCGCAGCATCCATGAAGCCGCCCGCGATGAGGCTCGACGCATCGCGGCAACCCCCGAATACAAACAGTCGCGCCGGCAGCGAAAGAAGGTGGAAATGCTCTTCGCTCACCTCAAGCGCATTCTCAAACTTGATCGCTTGCGACTGCGTGGTCCAAGCGGTGCCCATGATGAGTTTCTGATGGCAGCAACTGCGCAAAATCTGCGAAGAATGGCCAAGTGGCTCACGCCTGAAGGTAAGCAGGCAAACCAGGCAGCTACATGACGAGAAACGGGGGGCGTCGCACGTTGCAAGACCGCCGCCTCGCTGAACTCCCCAACTCGAAACTTACTGCCGAAGCCCGGGACCCAAACCAAAACACGACTTTTTCAACAGAATCGGCCAATTTGGGACATTCGACACCATCGCACAGACCGTTGACAATTGCACTGCGGCGAGGATATTCGCGCGATTGCGTTATGGCCAGGGCCTTGGCCTGCCAATCGCGCGTTTGCATACTCCTGTTGCGGAGAAAGCGTAATGCATGTGCGTAAATTTCGCATCGGCGACGAGGCGGCTCTTTTCAAGGTTTATTTCTCTGCTATCCATCAGGTTGCGAGTCGAGACTATTCCCAGGAGCAAATCGAGGCATGGGCACCTGTCGATCTGGATTTCGGGATTTGGGAGGGGCGAATGCGAGGCATCGATCCGTTTGTTGTAGAGGCCGATGGACTGCTCGTCGGGTATGCCGACCTGCAGGAGAACGGCTACATCGACCATTTTTTTGTCTCGGGTGATTATCCACGGCAGGGCACGGGCCGTCTTCTCATGGAAACCATTCACGAAAGCGCCCGAAGTCGAGGCATAGAAACGCTCACCTCAGATGTGAGTCGTACTGCGCAGCCATTTTTTGAACACTTCGGATTCGAAGTGATTGAGCAGCGATCGCCGAGGATCAGGGGAGTGGTGGTACCGAACGCCTTGATGCGAAAGCCCCTTTCTGCGCGCGGAGAGTAGCCGACGGAAGATAGCGTCGACGAACCGGGTCACCATTGCGAGGAATTGCTCGCCATACGGTGGCAATTCGGTGTCGCTGAACGGCTGTTGTCGGGAATCGAAAACGTCCCTTCAGGGTCGGCTACGGTCCTCCACGTCGGTCGGTAGCCGGCCCACTTCATACATTCGATTGCGTCGCGCGAACGGCGCTACCGGGCGAACCACGTTACAGCCCCGGTCGCCAGGTCCAGACTAACCCCCGGAAACCGTGGAAATGAAGCTGTACCTACTAGGGTATTTCGCCCCGTGCTTGTATCGTAGACGAAATCGTATGCTGTACCGGAACTCGTATAGTTAATGTATTCGGTATTCTGGCCTTGCTTGTTGAATTTCCACAGACTTCCGCCTGTACCCTTGTCGTTCGATGTAAGCATCTGAGTCTGCCTGTAATAACCTTCAGGATAGTTATACAGAATCTGGGTGTAGCCTCCAGTCGGCAAAATGACAAGCTGTTCTTCCAAAAAACCGCTTCCGTCGTAGCTGGAATGATAAAGACGTCCGTCTACGCTTTGGCTGGCAACGGTGCTTTTTACACTATCGTCAAACCAGAATATGTTTTTCCCTGGATTGAATGTAAATCCCGGCGAAATAGGCGCACTTGAATGCGCAATACCATCATCGTCAATCGTCCACTTTTCTCTCGATTCTTCGATAACAATCGTGCTACCGGCGAGCGAAGTGGGATCGTCGGTTTCAAATATCACTGACGTTGATTTTTGAATATAGACATGATTCACTAGACCCTTAACATCCACGCGATTTCCACTTGCGACAAATATAAAATTATTGTCACATTCCACCGTGACCGTGTTGCCGGTCCCATTGACATATATAAAATGGATTGGGGCCGCGCCACCCGCCGTGGAGTCTGCCCTAACAGTGTAGTTTTGTCCCGCACCTGAAATCCAGATTTCAGAGGCGGCGCCAATCTGATCATTAGTGAACACATTGGAGAAGCTGCCGTCTACGAATACATTAAGCCCCGATATGGTCGATTCAGCCAAGTTCCACACGGCCTGATTTTCAGGCATGCCATTCAACTGTAGCAGTGTATCTTCAACCCGTGCACCGTATATATATTCAACGCCGTTAGCAAAAGTAATGCGCTCTCCACCTTTAGGGACAGTGTTTGCGCCCGTCGGCATCATCACTTGCCAGTCATATATCCATCCAGCACTGTCGATTTGAGGCACCGGAATGCAGCCGGAAAAGCATTGTTCGAGTGTGGTTGAAAAAGTGTCAGTGAATGACGCCTGTTCGGAAGGCGAAAGTTGGTCGTAATAGGAAAGAATCGGAGCTTTCAGGAAATCGAACACGTCGCTGAGCTTCGCCGTAGCCGGAATTTCCCATGCTGCAACTGTCAGAACTGCGCTGAGTATGCCCAGGCCGACTGCTGAGACTGGAGTGGCAGAGAATGCGCGAACGCTTAGCGCAGCAGCAACTACCCCCGTCAACTGACTTATCTGTACTTCTCCAACGCCTTTCTTGTACGCGGTATCCGCCACAGCGGCGATTGAAGCCACTAGGCCAATCTTCGCGGAGTTCGACGCAAATTTGCCCATCAACGCGCCGGCGGCCAGAGAATCCTGTGCGAACTGTTGAAGCATTTGAGTGCTCCCAGTTGCTATCCCAGTCACACTCGCGGTGGCACTTACCGCTGCACTGAATTTGACCAGTGGGTCCGCCTGATTCTGATCCAATGCGCCCGAAACGCTATTTGCGGCGTCGCCGGAACTTACTGTTCCGTTGATCAGAAAATTAACAAATGAAGATACTGCCCGAGACGTTGTAACTGAAGTCATGTTTTAAAACCTCCTCATATCAAAACGCAACGCACTGCGTATAGATATAATCCACAACACGACAGCGACCATGTATAAGCGTGACAGTGGAAAATCCATGCTGCGCATACTTTTCAACTTTGAATATGAATCAACCTCCGATAGCAATTCCTCGCCCGATAAAGTTGAGACTTTTGTGATCCAGTATTTACCTTTGCCGTTGACAAGATAGAAACCTTGCACCTCTAATTTCACGTTGTCACCATGCGTTTTCACGAACCCCCGGATTCCGGAATACTCTTTTATATATTCGACCGGAAGTAGTTCGCCGGTACTGGACCGAAATACGCAGAAATTTCTTTCTGACGATCTCGCGGGACATTTCTTTGTAGCGAATATTCCAATTTCTTTTACGATCGGCGCAACCGGAGGCAAATTTCCCTGATAAGGCCTCGTCGCGATATATGAAAGCAAGGGGGAAAATAGCGTAAATACGATTGCCATTTCCAGAATCAACCTATCGTCTTTTTGTCGCCCAGACAGAGTCGCATCCGCCCGGTATAAAAGCCCAGATATCGCATTGAAGATATTCATTGAATTTTCGATTAACTCTTCCGGATTTCAGGGTCCATCCAACAGAGTCTATGATTAAATTTCAAATGGCGAACAAGGAAATACCTTGAAACTGACGAAGCAAATCTGTTTGTTGGCAAAGAAATTTCTGAATTCAAAGCGCATGAAAACGTTTCACGCTTGAGGCGTTAATACCACAATCCGCTCCGTTTCCCGGTCTTCACATTGAACAGATCACATCCGTCGGACTGGTGCGGTCTGCGGTTTCAATCGCGCGAGATATCGTCGAACGCTCTCGTCAATCTGCTGCTGACGCTTGTCGGTCTTGCCGGGCGTGTAGTTCCTGTCACGGCTGGACAAACTACTCTTCAGTCTCAATTGCTCTTATCCCTTCCGCCAACCCCAACATTTCCCCCCAAGACTAAATCCGAGACAGCCCCACTCCCTTATAATCACCAAGTCGTCGGGAAACACCCAGCGACCAGGTTTAGCAGCCTGACGTTCCAACCGCACACCCGCCCAGGCGGGGCGTGCGTCTACTGCTGCACGTCTATATTTCTATGGGCGGGCCGTGGTGGGGGAGCCGCAAGGCTCGCCGGAATGTTGGAACGCCGGTCTGCTAACCCTACTTCGTGCCCGCTCACCCTCCCCCCAAAGATGCGTGTCCGGGCGATCCAACCCACCAACAAGGAGATCGCACCATGACCAGGCCCGTCAAAAATCAACCGGCTTCGCGTCCGCCCGCCGACGCACTCCAGTACGAAAAGCTTGCCCTTTCCGCGTTCGATTTATGCGACCGGCAGTTGGGTCAACTGGACACGTTGATCACACTGGCGTCATCGATAGTTAGAAATCCTGCGATTACCCACGACGAAAGAAAGCGTCGTCAGACGTTGCTCGAATTGCTGGTGGACACGGCCGAGCAGTATCAGCAGGATCTCGAATACGACCGCGAGTTGTTCCAGGTGATTGCACTCGACGCGAAGGGCGTCGCGCGCAGCCGCCTCACGGCGCAGCATGCGACGAACTTGCTGACTAAAGCGTCGCAGCGAGCAAAAGCGTCGATCGAAGCAACAAAAGCGTCGCCCCGCAAAAAGCCATCCACGCAAAGCACGATCGAATCGCCGTCCGCTACCGTGCAACAGCCGTCCACCGCGCCGCACTAAGACCGCACCAAGCGATCAAATCGAGCCTCGCACAACAGGCAACCGCCCGCACAAAAACAAATGGCCGCAGCATCCGCTGCGGCCATCAACCCATCAACTCATGAACTAAAACCAGCCGTTTCAAGTTCCCAAGACAGCGCACCAAGAACCCACACGCCGCCCCCAAAAACCCTCAAACAATATTCATCGCCAACGCACTCTCGCGATAATGCTGGCTCGCCTTCTCCGTATCGCCGAGCTGTTCATGCAAACGCGCCAACGCGCGATGCGAGCGAATCTTCAGCGTCTCGTTGTCCGCGAGTTTCAGCGCGCGTTCGAGGAACGATTGCGCCTTGCCCCACAGTTGCTGATGCAGGCACAAGCGGCCCAGCGCGAACATCAGGTCCGCATCTTCCGGACGATCCTTCTGCCACGCTTCGGCCTTCTGAATCAGCGGCAACGCGTCGCCGCCCGCCGTATCCGGATAGCGGCGCAGCAAACGCGCGTCCCAGTTTTGCGCCAGCGCTTCCTCGACGATCTTGCGCGCTTCCTGCGGACGGTTCAGCGCCACCAGCAACTCGGCGGCGAGATCCGCGAGCCGCGGCGAATGGCGTTCGGTGGCCGACAGCGAATTCCACAACTCCAGCAGCGCGTCGGCATTGTGGCGCCGGTCACGCAACAGGTTTTCCGCCGCGATCTGACGCAAGCGCACCGCCACGGCCGGATGAATCGCTTCGCGTTTTTCCAGCGTCTTGACGAGCTTGAGCACCTCGCCCCAGTTCTTCAACTGCTGTTGCGCGCGCAACGTGATCTGCTGCGCGTGAATCCGCCGCGCGCCCTGCGACTGCATTTCGGTCAGCGCGGTCAGCGCGCCGTCCGCGTCGCGGCCATCCGCGCGCATGTCGGCGGTGGCCATCAGGCGAGCGTCCTGCCAGTCGGCGTCCTTGATCTGCGCAAGCCATTCGTCGCGCCGCGCATATTCATGCATGCGGTGAGCGGCGGTGGCCGCGATCAAACCGGCCGCGCCCTTGTTGTCGCCATTCGCAAGCGCGTCTTTGGCCGCCTTTTCAGCGCGCGAAAAACGCCCGGCATACAGGTTGCCGATCGCATCACGCAGCGCGGCATGCGCTTTCGCGACACGCGAACGCGCGCGATACGCGGCCACGCGTTGCGGCATGCGCCAGATATTGCGGAAGATGCGCAGCAGCGCATACAGCAGGATGAACAGCACGACCAGTCCGACCACGAACAGATTCAACGACATGTCCACGCGGTACGGCGGATAGATCAGCAGCACCTGCCCCATATCGAAGCGTCCCACCACCGCCAGCACCACGGCAATGGCGAACAGCAATGCAAGCCATAGAAGTCCCCGGATCGCCATGATTAACCTCGGCTCCGGTATTGATTGACGGCCTGCAAACTGGTGCTCAGATTCGGCAGTTCAACCGCGGTCGCTCCCGCCTGCACCTGCTTGACGAGATCGCTCACGGTCTGGGTTTTCTTCGACGAATTGTCGAAGTAGCGCGTCAGCGCATTCTGCGCCGCGAGCAGGTCGGACTTCAGCGTGGTCTCGTTGCGCGAGAGCAAGGCAAGACGCGCCGACAGCAAGCGCAGCTTGAGATTCTCGCGCACGAAGTAGCCCTGATCGGGCGTGACCAGCATCGCGTCGGCATTGTCGATACGGCGCACCTGCACGAGGCTCGTCAACTGCTGGCCGATGCCGGTGCTCACCTCGCGCCACCACACCTTCCAGCGCGGCTCGCCGGTGGCCGCGGCCACCTTGGCCGTATCGGCCCACGTCGCGGCTTGCGGCGTGGCATGGGGGATCGGAGCTTCGCCGGAGAGCGGCAGGTCGTCCACATGGTCGATCGCGTTGTCGAGCTTGATGGCCAGACCCGTGAGGTCGGTGGACGGCGCGGCCTTCAGCTTGTCGATGTCCTGCGCGATCGCCTTGCGCACGGCGACCGCTTGCGGGCTGTCCGACGCGGCGAGGCGCGTGTCGGCGCTTTGCAGCGCGAACAGCGCGAGCTGCGTGTTGCCGGTGAGCTGCAACTGCTGGCTCGCGGCGGAGAGCATCTGGCCGACTTCGGCCAGCGTCCAGTCGTCGCGATTGCGCGCGAGATCCGCGTACTGTTGTTGCAGCGCCTGCTGCGCGCTTTGCGCATCGGCAAGCTTGCCTTCCAGTTGCGCGACCTGCGAGTCCGATTGATGCACGGTGGCGAGCGCCTGGTCCGTCTTGATGCGCAGCTCGTTGGTCTGCGTGTCGTTGGCCTGCTGGCGCTGCACGAGTTGCTGCTCGGTGCGCTCCACCTTGCGATTGAGCGCATAGCCGCCCACGCCCGCGGCACAAGCAATGATCACGACGACAAACCACAGCAGCGGTCCGCTCGCGCTAGAACGCTTTTGCGCTTCGTAGGGCGTGAAGGGTGGATTCGGCGGCAACGCAGTGGTCGCGGCAGGCTGGGGTGAAGCGTTCGTGGATGCGTTTGTTTCAGTCATGCGTGATTTAGCCGGTGAATGAGCCGGGTTGGACGGTACCGGTTGAACTACGGTCGGGACGGCGGCAAGCAGGGTGCGGACAATGCGCTCATCGCCCGCGCCGGACACCGTAATGCTATCAAAACCCAATGCCCGCGCGGTCTGCGCGATTCGCGGATGCGGCGTGACGAGCGTGGCGCGTTTGAGCTGCACGATTTCGTCGGCGGTGAGGTGGTCTTGCGCCAGTTCGTGCAGATTGCGCACGCCTTCGGAACTGGTGAGCAGCCACGCGTGCGGCACGCCCGCGAGCAGTTCGTGCACGCGCGCCCAGCCGCCGATCGACGGTTCCGGCACGAGGCGCCGATACGCCGCGACGGTCTCGACTTCGGCGCCGGCTTCACGCAGACGCTCGGCCAGCCACTCGCGGCCGCCGTCGCCGCGCACGATCAGCACGCGTTTGCCTTCCAGGTTCGTCGCGCCGAGCGCCATGTCGATCGCCGCGAAGAGGCCTTCGGAATCGAAGCGGGCGGCTTCTTCATCCGCGCCGGAGGGCGGACTGATCACGTTGTACGCCGGCGCGCTCACGCCGTGACGCGCCAGCGCCTGCACGCTACCAGGACCGACCACGCCGATCGGCAGCGCATGCGGCCAGATCGTATCGCTGTGAGCGAAGGCGTGATCGACGGCATTCGGCGACACGAACACGACGAGCGCATAGCGTTCGAGCGAACTCAGCGCCGCGCGCAATGGGGCGTCGTCCGTGACGGGCGCAACGTCGATCAATGGGAAGTCGAGCGTGGCGAGGCCGACTTCGGCGAGCCGTGCGATCAGTTCGCTCGACTGACCGGCCGGTCGTGTAATCACGACCGTGAACGCCGCCTTGTCGACGGCTGGGGATGCGTTGCCGGGAGTATCGGCCGCCATCACTCGCCGGTCACCGCGCTGTCCGCCGCAGCGGCGCCGCCGGCGGTGCCGAGTGCGCGAACGATGTCCATCGCGCCTTGCTGCGCGAGCGCGTCCGCGACTTCCTGGCCGAGCGCGAGCGCATGCTCGACGGTGGGCGCGGGCGCCGACGCGTGCGCGCTCAGCACGCGCTGGCCGTCCGGCGTCGCGACGATGCCGCGCAGATGCAGCGCGCCGTCGTGCCAGGTGGCATACGCGGCGAGCGGCACTTCGCAACTGCCGCCAAGCGCGCGCGAGACCATGCGCTCCGCTTCGACGGCAGCGGCCGTATGTTCGTGATGCAGCGGCGCGAGCCATGCCGCGAGGTCCGCACGGTCGGCGCGAATCTCGATGCCAAGCGCGCCCTGCCCCGCTGCGGGCAAGCTGTCTTCGGGATCGAGCAACGCGCGGATGCGCTCGCCCAGACCCAGACGCTTCAGACCGGCCGCCGCGAGAATGATCGCCGCGTAATCGCCGCGATCGAGTTTGGCGAGGCGCGTGTCCAGATTGCCGCGCAACGGCCGCACTTCGAGATGCGGATAGCGCATGCGCAGCATGGCTTCGCGGCGCAGGCTGGAGGTGCCGACCACGGCGCCTTCGGGCAACGCGGCAAGCGAGTCGTATGTATTGGAGACCAGCGCGTCGCGCGGATCTTCGCGCTCCATGATGGTGGACAACGCGAAGCCCTCGGGCAATGCCATCGGCACGTCCTTGAGCGAATGCACGGCGAGGTCGGCGCGGCCGTCGGCCAGCGCGGCTTCCAGTTCCTTGACGAAGAGGCCCTTACCACCCACCTTCGACAAAGTGCGATCGAGAATTTGATCGCCACGTGTTGTCATTCCGAGGATTTTTACGTCACAAGATGGATATAATTTGTGCAGCGCACATCGCACATGCTCCGCTTGCCACATGGCCAGGCGGCTCTCTCGCGACGCAATCACAAGCGTGTGGGGTGGCGTGGAAAACGTCTCGGTGTTCATTAGCTTGCTGATCGAATGACGGGATGTAATAACAATCAATGTTAGCACGCGCTCTCGCGTCTCAAGACGCGGCGGGGCGCCGTGCTGAAGCGGTATCGATGGAGGAGACGGGCTTCGCGCGGCGCGCGCCGGCCCAGACCCCGCCTGTTCAAGCACGGTCGTTCGCGCACCGTGCTCCGGCATGCGGGATGATGCAATGCGGCGCAACGTGCCGCAAGCGCTTCACATGCGCGTCGTGCAAACGCTCGGCAGCATGAAGGCGCGCAGTTCCTCTCAGGCGTATCGCCATCGGCGCAGACCGCTTCTTGCAATTCACTTGCTGTTCTCGTTGCAGTTCATAGTGCAGTTCCGCAGTAGCAGTTCATCACTCAACAGACCCTGGCTTCCCTGAGGAAACCCATCGTGACGTCTTCCGGATCGGCGCGCCCTGCCCGCCGCAACACTGCATCGCCCAACGCTCGAGCGGCCGACGCCGCCGCGGCGCCCACCGCCTCTGCTGCCGCCAGTCAGCCCGCAGCGGCCAAACGCGCCGGCAAAGCCGCGCAGGCTGCCAACGCCGCCAAAGCCGGCAAGCCCGCCAAAACGTCCACGCCCGTCAAGTCGGACAAGGCTGTGAAGGCTGTCAAAACGGATAAGACAGCGAACAAGACAACGCAGGCCGCATCGAAGGCCCCGGCGCAGAAATCGGCCAAGGCCGGCTCCACGAAGGTCAAGATCGTCGCCGCACCGAAGACCGATAAGGCCGAGAAAGCCGCGCAAGCGCCCACGCTGCAAGCCGCGGCGGAGCAAACCGCCGCGCCCGCGTCGAAAGGCAATGGCCGCACGCGCGAGGACAAGGACCATCCGCTGTTCCAGGACATCCGTTATCTGGGACGCCTGCTCGGCGACGTGCTGCGCGAGCAGGAAGGCGACGCGGTGTTCGACGTGGTCGAAACGATCCGTCAGACCGCCGTGCGCTTTCGCCGCGAAGACGACAGCGCCGCCGCGCAGACGCTCGACAAGAAGCTGCGCTCGCTGAGCCCCGAACAGACGGTCAGCGTGGTGCGCGCCTTCAGCTATTTCTCGCATCTCGCGAACATTGCCGAAGACCGCCACCGCAATCGCCGTCACCGGATTCACGAGCTGGCCGGTTCGACCTCGCAACCGGGCACGATTGCCCACTCGCTCGAGCGCCTCGTCGAAGCGGGCGCGGCCGCCACGCCGGTCCTGCAGCAGTTCTTCAACAACGCGCTGATCGTGCCGGTGCTCACCGCGCACCCGACCGAAGTGCAGCGCAAGAGCATTCTCGACGCGCAGCACGACGTCGCGCGCCTGCTCGCCGAACGCGATCAACAACTGACCGACCGCGAACGCGCGCACAACGAAGCGATGCTGCGCGCCCGCGTCACGTCGCTGTGGCAAACGCGCATGCTGCGCGATTCGCGCCTCACCGTGGCCGACGAAATCGAAAACGCGCTGTCGTATTACCGCGCCACCTTCCTCGAAGAAATCCCGGCGCTCTACGCCGATATCGAAGAAGCGCTCGCCGAGCACGGCCTCGAAGCGCGGCTGCCGCCGTTCTTCCAGATGGGCAGCTGGATCGGCGGCGACCGCGACGGCAATCCGAACGTCACGGCCGAAACGCTCGAAAACGCGATCACCCGCCAGGCCGCGGTGATCTTCGAGCACTACATGGAGCAGGTGCACAAGCTCGGCGCCGAGCTGTCGGTGTCGAATCTGCTGGCCGGCGCCAGCGACGCGTTGAAGGAACTCGCGGCCGCCTCGCCCGACCAGTCGCCGCATCGCACGGACGAGCCGTATCGCCGCGCGTTGATCGGCATGTACACGCGGCTTGCGGCAAGCGCGCGCGTGCGTCTGGGCGAAGGCAGCGTGCCGGTGCGCAGCGCGGGCCGTGGCGCGGCGCCGATTCGCGCCAAGCCCTACGCCGACTCCGCCGAATTCGTGCGCGACCTGCACGTGCTGATCGATTCGCTCGCCGAGCATCACGGTGCGCCGCTCGCCGCCCCGCGTCTGTCGCCGCTCGCGCGCGCCGCCGAAGTGTTCGGCTTCCATCTGGCGAGCATCGACCTGCGCCAGAGCTCCGACGTTCACGAGGCGGTGATCACCGAGCTGCTCCGGCGCGCGGGCGTCGAAGAAAACTATGCGGGGCTCGCCGAAGCGGACAAGCTCAACGTGCTGCTCTCGGAACTGGCGCAGCCGCGTCCGTTGCGTCTGCCGTACGCGGAGTACTCGGACCTCGTGAAGAGCGAACTCGGCGTGCTCGAAGAAGCGCGCGTCACGCGCGAAAAATTCGGCGCGCGCGCGGTGCGCAACTACATCATCTCGCACACGGAGACCGTGAGCGATCTGGTCGAAGTGATGTTGCTGCAAAAGGAAACCGGCCTGCTGCGCGGCTGCCTCGGCAATGCGAACGATCCGGCTCAAGCGGGTCTGATGGTGATCCCGCTGTTCGAGACGATCCCCGACTTGCGCAACGCGCCGCACATCATGCGCGATCTGATCGCGCTGCCGGGCGTCGATGCGCTGATCGAACACCAAGGCAACGAGCAGGAAGTGATGCTCGGCTATTCGGACAGCAACAAGGACGGCGGCTTCCTCACGTCGAACTGGGAGTTGTACCGCGCCGAACTCGCGCTGGTGTCGCTCTTCAACGAACGCGGCGTCACGCTGCGTTTGTTCCATGGCCGCGGAGGCACCGTCGGCCGTGGCGGCGGTCCGACCTATCAGGCAATTCTGTCGCAGCCGCCGGGCACTGTTGACGGTCAGATCCGTTTGACCGAGCAAGGCGAAGTGATCGCCAGCAAGTTCGGCAATCCGGAGATCGGCCGCCGCAATCTGGAGACGGTGGTCGCCGCGACGCTCGAAGCGTCGTTGCTGCCGCACGGCATCGCGCCGGCGCAACTGCCCGCGTTCGAAGAAACGATGCAGCAGTTGTCCGACACGGCGATGGCTTCGTATCGCGCGCTGGTGTATGAAACGCCCGGCTTCAAGGAGTACTTCTTCGAGTCGACGCCGATTGCGGAGATCGCCGAACTGAATATCGGCAGCCGTCCGGCTTCGCGCAAACTGCAGGATCCGAAGCAGCGCAAGATTGAAGATCTGCGCGCGATTCCGTGGGGTTTCTCGTGGGGCCAATGCCGTTTGCTGCTGACCGGCTGGTATGGATTCGGCAGCGCGGTGGCCGCGTATCTGGACGGCGCGCCGAGCGACGCCGAACGCACGCGCCGTCTCTCGCTGCTGCGGAAAATGCACAAGACGTGGCCGTTCTTCTCGACCTTGCTGTCGAACATGGACATGGTGCTGGCGAAGACCGACCTCGCGGTCGCCTCGCGCTACGCCGCGCTCGTCTCCGACAAGAAGCTGCGCAAGCACGTGTTCGAGCGGATCGTCGCAGAATGGGAGCGCACGTCGAAGGTGTTGTCGGAGATCACGGGCAAGAGCGAACGGCTGGCGGAGAACCCGCTGCTCGCGCGGTCAATCAAGAACCGCTTCCCGTATCTCGATCCGTTGAATCACTTGCAGGTCGAGTTGCTCAAGCGTCACCGCGGGGGCGACACCAACGCCCGCGTGCGGCGCGGGATTCATTTGAGCATCAACGGGATCGCGGCGGGCTTGCGTAATACGGGCTAAGCTCGCAGGCCGTTAAGGGCAGGCAACTGAGCGCACACATTGGGGCGCGCCTGGTTGACTGCCACATTGGGCTAACTGCAGAAGCCGGGCGCGACGAATAACGTCGCGCCCGGCTTTTTTCATTGCGCCTCGATCATCAGCGCGTCGAGCTTGAACGAGCCGTCTTCCTGCACATCGAAATAGTGACGCACTTCATCCGGCGCGGACGCCCACATCGAGCGAATCGCGACCACGCGCGGCTCCGGTGTGCGCATGCGCGCCACCCACGAGCTGAACTCGATATCGATGCGCCAACGTTCGCGAATCGATGCTTGAAGACCCGCCGCGGCGAATAACGCGAGCCATTCATCGGCACGGTAATCGCGGATATGCGAGGCATCGCGCAACAACTCGATCGCCTGAATATGCGTGTCGAGCAGCGGATGATCGCTGCCGGCGATATCGATGAACAGCACCTTGCCGCCCGGCTTCAGCACGCGACGCACTTCGGCGAGCGCGAGCGGCACATCGTGCCAGTGATGCGCGCTCATCCGGCTAATTACCCAATCGAACGAATGGTCGGCGAACGGCAGCACCTCGGCCGCGCCCTGTTGCGTGCGGATATTGTCGAGGCCGCGCTCCTTCGCGGCGCCCTCCACCGTCGCGAGCATTTGCGGCGCGATGTCGTACGCGACCACGGCCTTCGCGTGCGGTGCCGCCGCGAAACTCGCATGGCCCGCGCCGCAGCCCATGTCGAGCACCGTCGCATCCGGCGTCGCCGCGATCGCTTCGGCCAGCGTCCGCAGATCGGCGCCGGTCGCATGCGTTGGGCTCGTCAAATAGGCGGCGGCGGTCGAGCCGAAGGCGTCGGCGACCTGATCGTGATGCTTCATGGAAGGCTCCGGTTAGGGGTGTCGGGTAGCGCTGGCAGGCGTCGTGCCGTTCCAGCCGCTACATCGCTACAATAGAGCCCGCCGTGTACCAGTACAAGTTAAGCAATTATTCTGGTATCTCTATTACCTCCCTGCGCTTCGCCGACCCAACACCAACCGCCCGCTCAGCATGACCACGCCGTCTTCCGCCGACCACCCGCCACCGCTCGACGCCACTCCGGCCCGCGCGCTCGGCGACTTCATCCGCGCTCACCGCGAGCGGCTTTCGCCGCAAGCGGTCGGCCTGCCGCCCGGCCCGCGCCGCCGCACCCCCGGACTGCGGCGCGAGGAAGTCGCGCAACTGTGCGGCGTGAGCCCCACCTGGTACACGTGGATCGAACAGGGGCGCCCGGTTTCCGCGTCCGCCGAGGCGCTCGCGCGCATCGCGGTCGCCTTGCAACTGTCGCGCGCGGAGCGGGCCTATCTGTTCGAACTGGCCGCCCAGCGCGACCCGGCGGAGCCCGACCCGGCCGCCGCCGACGCGCCCGCCACCCTGCTGCAAACCGTGCAGCTCGTGAACGCGCCGGCCTACGTGCTCGACCGTCAGTGGAACGCGCTCGCGTGGAATGCGCGCGCCGCCGACCTGTTCGTGGGCTGGCTTGACGGCGCGCACGACCGCAATCTGCTGCGCTACACGTTCACCGAACCGGCCGCGCGCGAGCTGATCGTCGATTGGGAAACGCGCGCGCGGCGGCTCGCCGCTGAATTTCGCGCCGATTCGATCCGCCATCTGAACGACGCGCCCACGCGCGCGCTGATCGACTCGCTCACCGCCGCGAGCGACGCGTTCGCGCGCTTCTGGGCCTCGCAGGACGTGGGCGGCCGCGAAGGCGGACGGCGCGAGTTCAACCATCCGCGCGAAGGCCGCATCGTGTACGACCAGATCACGTTCAAGCCGGCGCATCGTGAGGATCTGAAGCTGGTGGTGCTGGTGCGCGAATAGGCGACGCACGCGTGGGTGGCGCGTCGCCAGCAAAAACCGCTGTTGCGCATGCCGTGGCCACGGCCAGCGGGCGCGCCGCGCAGCGACTCGGCAACACCTCACACGACCCGCCTTGGCCCGACCGCTCGAACCAGGCAGCGCCGCCTCACCCTCGCGCGCTCGAACCGCACTGGGCCGTTCGTGCCGACACCAGAGGGCGCACGTCGGCTTCAAGCCCGCCCGCCAGTGTTAAAATCCCAGTCTTTCTTCGCTTCGGCGGCTGCTTCGCACCGTACGTGCATGCGCGCCGTCAGCCTCCTCACCGCTCGCTCAACTGCCGCTTAACTGCCCAACACCATGACGTCCCAACTGCACAAAAAAGGCGAAGCCTGGTCGGCTCGCTTCTCGGAGCCGATGTCGGAGCTCGTCAAACGCTACACGTCGTCGGTTTTCTTCGACAAGCGTCTGGCGCTCGTCGATATCGAAGGGTCGCTCGCGCACGCCTCGATGCTGGCCGCGCAGAAGATCATCGCCGCCGACGACCTCGCCGCGATCCAACGCGGCATGGCGCAGATCAAGGGTGAAATCGAGCGAGGCGAGTTCGAGTGGCAACTCGATCTGGAAGACGTGCACCTGAATATCGAAGCACGCCTGACCGCGCTGATCGGCGACGCCGGCAAGCGTCTGCACACCGGCCGCTCGCGCAACGACCAGGTCGCGACGGATATCCGCCTGTGGCTGCGCGGCGAGATCGACCGGATCGGCGGCCTGCTGACCGAATTGCGCACGGCCCTGCTCGACATGGCGGAGAAGAACGCCTCGACCATCATGCCGGGCTTCACGCACCTGCAAGTGGCGCAGCCGGTCACGTTCGGCCACCACCTGCTCGCTTACGTCGAAATGTTTTCGCGCGACGCCGAGCGCATGATCGACTGCCGCAAGCGCGTGAACCGTCTGCCGCTCGGCGCGGCCGCGCTCGCCGGCACCAGCTATCCGATCGACCGTCACGCGGTGGCGAAGACGCTGGGCTTCGACGGCATCTGCGCGAACTCGCTGGACGCGGTGTCCGACCGCGACTTCGCGATCGAATTCACGGCGGCGTCGGCGCTCGTCATGACGCACGTCTCGCGCTTCTCCGAGGAACTCGTGCTGTGGATGAGCCCGCGCGTCGGCTTCATCGATCTGGCCGACCGCTTCTGCACCGGTTCGTCGATCATGCCGCAGAAGAAGAACCCGGACGTACCCGAACTCGCGCGCGGCAAGACCGGCCGCGTGAACGGCCATCTGATCGCGCTGCTCACGCTGATGAAAGGCCAGCCGCTCGCGTACAACAAAGACAACCAGGAAGACAAGGAGCCGCTGTTCGATACCGTGGATACGGTCGCGGACACGCTGCGCATCTTCGCTGAAATGGTCGCCGGTATTTCGGTGAAGCCGCAGGCCATGCGCGACGCCGCGCTGCAAGGCTTCTCGACGGCAACCGATCTGGCCGACTACCTGGTCAAGCGCGGCCTGCCGTTCCGCGACGCGCACGAAGCGGTGGCGCTCGCCGTGCGCGTGTGCGCGGATCGCGGCTGCGACCTGGCGGATTTGACGCTCGAAGAAATGCGCAAGGAGCTGCCGAACGTCGCGCATCTGATCGGCGAGGACGTGTTCTCGTATCTGACGCTGGAAGGCTCGGTG
This sequence comes from Paraburkholderia aromaticivorans, assembly GCF_002278075.1. Taxonomy (NCBI): domain Bacteria; kingdom Pseudomonadati; phylum Pseudomonadota; class Betaproteobacteria; order Burkholderiales; family Burkholderiaceae; genus Paraburkholderia; species Paraburkholderia aromaticivorans. Next base: position 203,587 of record NZ_CP022989.1, read on the forward strand.
GCGAGCCGCAATCATCCGGGCGGCACGGCACCGGAGCAGGTGCTCGCCGCGGTGAAGGCGGCACGCGCAGCATTGAAGTAAAGCCGGCCCGCGGTGTGCGATGAGGCGCCGGCACGCGCTCATCGCTCACGGCCGGCTTGCGTGCGTCGTGGCCACGGCTTGCGGCTTGCGGCTTGCCAACAAGAAAGGCGAACTCGTTTCCGGGTTCGCCTTTTGTTTTTCGCGCCGTACCGGCTCGCCTGGAGCAGATCGCGCACACAAGAAAAAGCCCGCGCGAAGCGGGCTAAAAGAAAGACTTCCACCGATGCCTCTCGAAAGAGGCCAGCAAAGTGTAGGCGTGTTTTGGCCGCGCACCAATCCGCTCATATTTCAGCCTGTTACAGGGGCTAAGCCACAAACCGCGGGCGAACGCCAATTGCTTCCTGGCGGTTTTTGACTACCATCAAGTTAAGCCCTGCCCCATGTTTCTCCGACGACGATGCTCACCCGCACACGTCACCTTCGCCGCCTCACCGCACGCCGTGCTTCAAGCCTCGGCGTGTGGCCGGCTTCCCCGCGCGGCATGCTGTTCGCCGCAATGCTGGGCCTCGCGCTGGCCGGCTGCACCATCACGCCGCCGCCACGCCCGGTCGTCTCCACGCCCGCGGCCGCCATCAACAGCGCGACGCTCGACCAGTACCGCGATGCGGTGGCCAGACGCATCATCGAACGCAATCCGTCTTATGTGTTGCGCGGCACGCCGCAAGCCATGCTGCGCTCGCTGGTCGTGGTCTCGTTCACGGTGGATCGCAACGGGCACGTGGTGGAGTCGTCGGTATATCGCACCAATGGCGACGACGAAGCCGAGAGCACCGCGCTCGCCACCTTGCGGCGCGCCGCGCCGCTGCCGCAACCACCGGGCAAATTGTTGAACGGCCGCGGCCAGCTCGAACTCTTCGAAGACTGGCTGTTCAACGACGACGGCAAATTCCAGCTCCGCGAACTCGCTTCGCCGCAAGCGCAAACCATCGATTGAACGCGCCTGAACCGGCGCAACGCACACGGCCACACGGCAGCCGCCTTGCTGCGCCGCCGCCGCGCTCGCTATAATTTTCCGATTCCCTGCGCCGGAGCCTTCCGGCACGGCTCACGCCGCCCGCTCACCCGCCGGCGCGGCAAGAGCCCGATTGCAGCCGCCGCCCGCGCCATCCGCGAGCGCCGTCTGCTTGAGGCACGACGCGCGCTGGCCCTGATCCCACCTGGTCAGTGCCTCGCGCCGCACCGGCCGCCGCCGCTCGCTAACCGCCCGCATCCCGCCTGGTTATTCCCTTGGTGTGGCCGCATTCGCGGGCGAACTTCACCGGCTGCCGTTGTAAGCTGTCGCAGCGTCGCCCGCACCACCCGTGGCCGCCCACCGGCCGCGAGAGAAGCGAGGCGCGAACCCAAACAAAGATGCCGCCCCCACGCGCACCGCCGGCTCACTCACACGGCGCCTAGCGGCATCACGACATATGGAGACCCTGCATGTCCACTTCGCCGATTTCCGCGACCCAGCCCAATGCGGCCGGGCAGAACAAGAGTTCGCGGATCATCTTCGCGAGCTTTATCGGCACCGCGATCGAGTTCTACGATTTCTATGTCTATGCGACCGCCGCCGCGCTCGTCATCGGACCGGTGTTTTTCCCGCACGGCTCGGCGACCGCTCAGGCCTTGTCGGCCTTCGTCACGTTCGGCATCGCCTTCGTGGCGCGGCCGATCGGCTCGTTCCTGTTCGGCCACTTCGGCGACCGCATCGGCCGTAAGTCGACGCTGGTCGCGTCGCTGCTGGTAATGGGCGTGTCCACCACGCTGATCGGCTTCGTGCCGGGCTACGATTCGATCGGCAGCCTCGCGCCGATCCTGTTATGCATTTTGCGTTTCGGCCAGGGCATCGGCCTCGGCGGCGAATGGGGCGGCGCGGCGCTGCTCGCCACCGAGAACGCCCCGGCCGGCAAACGCGGCTGGTTCGGCATGTTCCCGCAGCTCGGGCCGTCGATCGGCTTTCTGGCGTCCAACGGCCTGTTCTTCGCGCTGGCGCTGTCCTTGAGCGACGAGCAATTCCGCAGCTGGGGCTGGCGCGTGCCGTTCCTCGTGAGCGCCGTGCTGGTCGCGCTGGGCTTGTACGTGCGGCTCAAAATCGCCGAGACGCCGGCGTTCCAGGCGGCGATCGAGCGTCAGGAACGCGTCAAGGTGCCGATCGCCACGCTGCTGTCGCAACACTGGGTGCCTACCCTGCTCGGCGCGCTCGCCATGGTGGTCTGCTACACGTTGTTCTACAACGCCACCACGTTCTCGCTGTCGTACGGCGTCTCCGTGCTGCATATTCCGCGGCCGACGTTCCTCGGCCTGCTGTGCATCGCCGTGGTGTTCATGGCGCTCGCCACGCCGCTGTCGGCCTGGGCGGCCGACCGTTATGGGCGCAAGCCGGTGCTGATCGTCGGCATCATCGCGGCGATCCTGTCGGGCTTCACGATGGCGCCGCTGCTCGGCAGCGGACAGACGCCGCTCGTGCTGCTGTTCCTCGTCATCGAGCTGTTCCTGATGGGTGTGACCTTCGCGCCGATGGGCGCGCTGCTGCCCGAACTGTTCCCGACCAACGTGCGTTATACCGGCGCGGGCGTCTCGTACAACCTCGGCGGGATTCTCGGCGCGTCCGTGGCGCCGTATATCGCCCAGATGCTCGCCGCGCGCGGCGGGCTGCCGTGGGTAGGCGCGTATGTGTCGATCGCGGCGGCCGTCAGTATGATCGGCGTGCTGTGCATGCGCGAAACGCGCGATACACAGCTGATGTAACGGGGCGCGGCGCTTCGGCGCCTGCTTTCCCTTGATGTTTCCCCCTCGATGTTTCCCCCTCGATGTGGCCGCGGCGTGCGATTCTCGCGCCGCGGCGGCATCGTCCGCCGCCCCCGCTTCACGCCCTCTGCTTGACGAGCATTCCTGAGTAAATCTCCTGCCTTGCGCGTCTTTTTGACATGCCTATACTCGACTCAAATAACCCTATGGCGTGCAGGGAGGCAGGGATGAACGTTCATCTTCACAACGCGGATATCGTGATGATCATTGCGCTGGCGCTGCTAGGTTCGCTGCTGCTTGCATTGCGCTTTCGTCCGGCGACATGGAAAGGCATCGTCGTGGAAGCGTTGGCGGCGAATGCCGCGGCCATCGCCGCAGTCGTCGCGTTCGAAATGCTGCTGGCCTGATACGCACGGATGCCGCGGCGCCATCCGGCGCGACGGCACCCGGCGGGAAACTTAGCGGTAGTAGTAGCCGCCGTGATGGTAGTAACCACCACCGCCGTAGTAATAGCCCGGCGCAGGTGCGACGATGCAGCCACCGAGCGCCGTTGCGAGCAGCGTGCCTGCGATCAGGCTCAAGACTAAACGTTTCATTTTTTTCTCCATCGAGTCAGATTCATTCGAGCCGAAACCCCCGAATGACTCGATTGAACACGACGGCGCCTCGCGCGAACGTTGCCATTTGTAAGGGAAGATCACCAAGGTGTTACATCATCGACACCTGCAACAGGCCGCGTCCGGGGCACGCTCGCGACGAATTCACGTCAGAAGAAAACACCGCCTATACTGCTTTGAACAGAATGCCCCGGCGGGTGCCTTGCTGGCGGCGCATACGCGGCGCGAGACGCCGATGCGAGGCGCCATGCATGCGAATGAACACGCGGCCACGACGCCTTGGCGCGACGCGGGACAGGCCCGGCCAGGCAGTCAGGCAATCAACGAAAAGCGACAGATTTAACAGGCGTGTAATGCGCAGCGCCCGCTGCAAGATGGGCTGCGGGGAGCCAAAGCGCGGCATGTGAGCGTGGTCACGCTCACACCTCGTGCCCTGCGGGCGAACCGGGTCAAGTCCGGCTGCGAAGCGCTCGCTTCAACACTGCGCGCGCAAAGGTTTTCACCGCGCAGTGCATGCCCGATCAAGTGGTTTGCAACGGTTCCTCTCCGCCCGCTGTTCCCCGACACGGGCGTTTTTCGGAGGCGTTACGAGGCGGCGCTCGTTGGCTCGAGCGGACTGCGCGTCACGCCTCTTTTCTTTTCAGGCAAACGATTGCGCAAGGAAGACCCACAGACGCCACGCTCAGGCAGCGGCGGAGCCGTGTTGCACGGCCACCTCGTGCGGCTCGGTATGAACGTAGTCGATGGCCTCGAGCGCGGCGCCGATAGACGGCACGGATTTGCCGTCGCCGATGGAGATGGAGCGGAACGGCGATTCGATGCCGTAATGCGACGGCGGGGTCGCCACGAAGATCATCACCGTGCGCTTCTGCAACGCGTGCGCAAGATGGACGAAGCCGGTGTCGGTGCCGATCACGAGCGCGCACGCGTCGATCATCTGGGCGATTTCGGTGACGCTCATTTTCGGCAGCACGGTCGCGCCCGGCAACTGCGACGCGATCTGCTCCGCTTCGACCCGCTCGCCTTCCGAGCCCCACGGCAGCACCAGCTGAAAACCGCGCTGCGTCAATTCGCGGCCGATCGCCACCCAATGACTCACCGGCCATTTCTTGTCGTCTTTCGAGGTGGCGTGAAAGAACGCCGCGACCGGCGCGCCGTTCGACGCGAACGGCAATCTGACGGGCTCCGGTAGACGCAGCTTGAACACCGCCGGGCCTTCTACCTGATAGCCGAGCGCCTCACCCGCGTTGATCCGCATGCCGTGCCATGCATTGCACTGCGGACGCCGGCTGAACCGCCCGGTATAGGCAAACGCGGCACCGCGCTCGCCCAGGTCCGGCGCCTGGTAGCCGATGCGCCGCGACGAACGCGCCAGAAACGCGATGATCGCGCTCTTGTACACGCCCTGAATGTCGATGATGAAATCGTAGCGATACGCGCGCAGTTCGGCGATGGACGCCCAGATCGATTTGAAATCGGCCCACCGGCGCGCTTTCTTGAAGCGGCGCAACGGCGCGCACAGCACGCGGTCCACGTTCTCGCTCCAGTGCACCACTTCGGCGAATGCTTCGTCGGCGGCCCAATCCACCTGAACGCCGGGAAACGCGCGTTTGATATCGGCGACGACCGGCAGCGCCTGCACGATATCGCCGAGGGAAGTGACCTTGACGATCAGGACTCGCTTCATTAAAGACCTGTGAGTGGTTCGAACATCCACACATTTTAGCCGACGAATGGGATGATCTTGACCGAACCGGGCAAAGAGCATTTCGGTCATGAATACAGCGAGTTACGTCGACCGCCTTACAGAAAGCCCTTTTACACCATTTCAAAATACTTTCACACCGATTTGTGAGCCCGGCGCGCCTTATACTGCACCCTTTGCGCCTGCACTCGCTCATGTTCGTGCCTCTCCCGCTCCGCTCGTTCAGCGTCGTTCGCCGCGCAAGGCGACTCTGGCGCCAATATGGTGTCTTCTGGCTGGGCGCGATTGCGGTCGGTCTCGTCGCGGTGCTTTACGCGAGGCTGATCGACTGGGGCTATAGCGAATTCCGCGCGGTTCAACACGAACATGTGTGGGCGCCCTTGATCATCACGCCCGCGGTCGCGGCGCTCGCCGTCTGGCTCACCCGCACCTTCTTCCGCGGTGCCGAAGGCAGCGGCATTCCGCAGGTCATCGCCACGCTTCACGCCAAGCCCGGTGAATACGGCGCGCGGCTGCTCTCGTTTCCCATTCTGTTCGGCAAGATCGCCGTGTCGTTTCTGGCGATTCTCGGCGGCTTCACGATCGGCCGCGAAGGTCCGACCGTGCAGGTCGGTGCCGCGCTGATGTTCAATCTGCGGCGGCTCTATCCACGCTCGAATGCATTGATCGAACGGCAACTGGTGCTGGCCGGCGCGGCGGCGGGTTTGTCCGCCGCGTTCAACACGCCGCTTGCCGGGATCGTCTTCGCGATCGAGGAACTGACACGCAGCTTCGAGGCGCGCACGAGCGGCGTGCTGATCACCGCGATCATCATCGCCGGCGTGGTCGCGCTCGGGCTGAACGGCAATTACACCTATTTCGGCACCATTCAGATCGGCGCGCACTTCCCCAATCTAATGGCGCTCGCCGTGCTGCTCACGGCGGTCGTCACCGGCCTCGCGGGCGGGGCGTTCGGCTGGCTGCTGCTGAACACGGGGCGCTGGATTCCGGCGCCGCTGCGTCAATTGCATGCCGAGCGGCCGGTCGCGTTTGCCGCGCTGTGCGGTTTGGCGATCGCGGTGGTCGGTCTGGTTTCGGGCGGCACGACGTTCGGCAGCGGTTATGCGGAAGCGCGCGGATTGCTCGAGGGGCACGCGCAGTTGTCTGTCTTCTATCCGTTCCTGAAAATGATCTCGATGGTCGGCTCGTACCTGCCCGGTATTCCGGGCGGCATCTTCGCGCCGTCGCTGTCGATCGGCGCGGGCTTCGGCAATCTGCTGCACATGGTGTTCGGCTCGATGGATTTACCCATGCTGATCGCGCTCGGCATGGTCGGCTACCTGGCCGCCGTCACGCAGTCGCCGATCACCTCGTTCGTGATCGTGATGGAGATGATCAACGGCCACGCGCTAGTGATTTCGCTGATGGCCACCGCGTTGATTGCGAGCCGCGTATCGCGCGTGTTCACGCCGCCGTTGTACGAGTCGCTGTCGGCGCGCTATCTGGCGCCGTTGCCGCAACCCGCGCCCGCACCGGCGCCTGAAGTGCCTGAAGTGGAAGCACCTGTTCAGGGCGAAGCGCAAGCCGACGGTGAGCGTCCCGCCGAAGACGCCGGCGGCGCACGGCCGGGCGCCTGAACCCTGAAGAACTGTTGACGACGAAGATAAGCGGCAAAGCGGCGCGAACCGGCGCGCCCGCGCGCCACCTTGCGTTGCGTCCGGATGACGTAACGCAAGGTGGCGCGCGGGCGCGTCAGAGGAAACCGGCTGCGGCAAGAAACAGGCCCCGAACGATCAGGCCTGCGGTATTTCGATCTTGACCTCGAGCACTTCGAGATCGTCCTGACGTTCGAGGCTCACGCGAATATCGTCATGGGAAATCTTCACGTACTTCGAGATCACGGCCACCAGTTCGCGTTGCAACGCAGGCAGGTAATCGGCAGGCGCATGGCCGCCGGCGCGCTCATGCGCGATGATCAACTGCAGGCGTTCCTTCGCTACCGACGCGGACTTCTTCTTCTCGCCCAGCAAAAACGAAAGAATCGACATTACGTGCGCTCCCCTTACTTGGTGCCGAAGAGGCGCTGCAGCAGCCCGGGCTTCTGGTAGTCGGTAAAGCGAAGCGACTTCTGCTCGCCGAGGAAACGCGACACGACGTCTTTATAGGCTTCGGCCACGTCGGTGCCGTCCAGATGCACCGCCGGCAAGCCCTGGTTCGATGCGTGCAGCACCGCTTCCGATTCCGGAATCACGCCGATCAGGTCGATGCGCAGAATTTCCTGGATATCGGTCAGCGACAGCATTTCGCCTTCGCTGACGCGCTTCGGGTTGTAGCGGGTGATCAGCAGGTGTTCCTTGATCGGCTCCTTGCCTTCGATCGCGCGCTTGGTCTTCGACGACAGAATGCCGAGAATGCGATCCGAGTCACGCACCGACGAGACTTCCGGATTCGTCACGATCAGCGCTTCGTCGGCGAAATGCATGGCGAGCAGCGCGCCCGACTCGATGCCGGCCGGCGAATCGCACACGATGTATTCGAAATCCATCGCGATCAGATCGTTGATGACCTTCTCGACGCCTTCCATGGTCAGCGCGTCTTTGTCGCGCGTCTGCGAGGCCGGCAGGATGAACAGGTTCTCGCACTTCTTGTCCTTGATGAGCGCCTGATTCAGATTCGCTTCGCCCTGGATCACGTTGATCAGGTCGTACACCACGCGGCGCTCACAACCCATGATGAGGTCGAGGTTACGCAGGCCGACGTCGAAGTCGATCACGGCGGTTTTGCTGCCACGCAGAGCGAGGGCTGATGCAAAACTCGCGCTCGTGGTCGTCTTGCCCACGCCACCCTTGCCCGAAGTCACCACAATGATTTTTGCCATTACCCTTACCTTGTGTTCGTCAATTTCATCAATTATGTGCGGCCATATTTGCCGTGAAACGCTGCGCGCCTCGGGCTGATCGAGGCAGCGCGCCGCTTTACGTCGACCATGTCGACTTCACGTCGCTTACGTGAGCCGCAGCGGTTCGATCATCAATTTCTCTTCTTCGAGCCAGATCTGCACCGGCTTGCCGAGCACGTCGGCCGGCAGCGGGTTCTCGGTCGTTCGATAGATGCCTGCGATCGAGATGAGTTCCGGCTCCAGACACGTGCAGAAAATGCGCGCGTCGTGATTGCCCTGCACGCCGGCCAGCGCCCGGCCGCGCAGCGGCGCGTAAATATGGATGTTGCCTTCGGCGATCACTTCCGCCCCGTAGCTCACGAGGCCTAGCACGACCAGGTCGCCCTTGGCGTAAATGCGCTGGCCGGAGCGCAGCGGCTTGTCGACCACCATGGTTTGCGACGACGTGGCAAGACGCACCGGCTCCGCTGCGGGCGCGGGCTCCACTGCCGCGGCCGTGGCCGGCGTGCCGTTTGCCGGCGTGAGCGCGGCGGCTTCGAACAGGTCGGTCGGCGGCGTGGCCGTCGCGGCGGTGACAGCCGGCGCCGTAGCAGCGGCGCTCTCTTCGTCAGCAGATTTAGCGGCGGCGCCGCGGCGGTCGCGCGCTTCGAGCAGCGGCAACGCGGATTCCGCTGCCCAGCCCTGCTGCGCGTTGGCGACCACGCCTACCGGGCGCATGCGCACGCTGTCGAGCAGTTGCGCGATCTCGGCGAGCGGCACGCGTTCGTTCTCGGCGAGGCGCCGCACGTCGATCGCGACGACGTCGTTAGCGAAAAATTCAGGGGTCGCCTCGAAGCGCCGGGTCAGTTCGGCACGCATGGCGTCGAGGTCGGTTGTCTTGACCACGAACAGGAGCGTGTCGACAGAGCCGCTGCGAAGTTCGAAAAAGGGCGATTTCTTGGGCGACATAGCGTTCGGCAAAAATTTTTGCGTATTTTACAGGCGTCGACGCGCGCGGCGAGCTTTTTTGCCGGGAGAGCGGACGGACGCGATGACGATGCGGCCATGCGCGAGCCGCTCGCCGGACTCGCGACGGCCCGTGGCGGCCCGTGGTGGCCGTTGACGTAGCCCTTGACGTAGCCCTCATGGCGGCCATTCAGGCCGCGCGTCACGCCAATGCCCGGGCGACGCACGCTGAGAAGACACGAATGGGAATCGAGCGGCAGGCTGACGCGCCGCTCGCGAGGTCACTGCTGAAACACCTGCGAAGAGGTCGGCACGTGGCGCACCAGCAGACTTTCGGCCTGGTCCGGTGCTCGCGCGACGCGCCGGTGCTCGCCGGTCGGACCGAAGCCGAGCGCTTCGTAAAAACGCATGGCATTGCGGTTGGCGTCGGCAACCCACGCGTAGATTTCCGTGGCGCCTTCATTGGCGAGCCACGCGGCGGCCGAATCGACCAGCAATTCGCCGCCTCGCAGATGACGCACGGCCGGCGCCACCCACAATTCGCAGACGAACGCGCGGCGCGCCGCGCTGTCGTCGAAATGCGCTTCGATCAGTCCGGCCGGATGGCCCTCGGTGTAGAGAATGAAGGTGGTAACGGTAAAGGAAACCGCATGATCCGCGGCGGTGGCGTCGAAACTGGCGGCGTCGGCCGACAACGCGTCCTCGAGCGTGGCGCCGAAGGCATAGGGCGCCTCCCGCAGCGACGCAGTACGGAGTTCGCGGAAAACGGCGCCCTGATCAGCGGCGATACGGCGAACGGTCAATGACGGACTCATGCAGACGAAAACCCCTTGAAATCCTAAGGCGTAGCTTTAACCGAACCGGCGCGAGAGTCAAATCATTCTTTACCGGATTGTGACGGCACACACGGAGCGCGCACAGACTCAGCAGCATTTCGCGCGCCCGCCTGCGGCCATGCGGCCGCACGCAGTGCGCCACGCATGCTTATGGCGCCTCGTAGCTGCCGGTGCCGTCCGGCCATGGGGTCAGCAGTTCGTAGCCCTCGTCGGTCACGGCGATCATGTGTTCCCATTGCGCCGACAGCGAGCGGTCTTTGGTGACGACGGTCCAGCCGTCGCGCTGCACCGTGGTGCCGGCGCGGCCGGCGTTGATCATCGGTTCGATCGTGAAGACCATGCCCGGCTTCAGGCGTACGCCCTGCCCCGGCTGGCCGTAATGCAGCACCTGCGGATCTTCGTGGTAGACCTTGCCGATGCCGTGCCCGCAATAGTCGCGCACGATCGAGAAGCCGTCGCGCTGCGCGATCTTCTGGATCGCATGGCCCACGTCGCCGAGCGTGGCGCCCGGCTTCACTTCGCGGATGCCGGCGAGCATCGCTTCATACGTCGTGTCGATCAGTTGGCGCGCCACCGTGCTCGGCTGGCCGACGCAATACATGCGGCTCGTGTCGCCGAAGTAGCCGTCCTTGATGATCGCGACGTCGATATTGATGATGTCGCCGTCTTTCAGGACCTCACCGCGATTCGGAATGCCGTGGCACACCACCGAATTGACCGAGGTGCAAACGGTCTTCGGAAAGCCCAAATAGCCGACATTTGCCGGAATCGACTTTTGCGTATTGACAATGTAGTCGTTGCACAGTGTGTCCAGTTCGTCGGTGGAGACACCAGCCTTGACGTGCTCGCCGATCATCGCCAGCACGTCGGCCGCGAGGCGGCCGGAAATGCGCAGCTTGGCGAGGTCGTCGGGAGTCTTGTAGGTAATGGCCATGAATTCGGTCGATGTGGGTCGAATAGGAATGTCGATGTTCAATCGATCGGGCAATTGTACAGAGGATCGCCGCGGGGTCGCCGCGAGCCGCGCCAAACTGGCCGCGCTGACACTCGAGCGACGGCCCGGGCGCTGCGGCGCATCCGCTGGCCACGCTCATCGCACGCCATGCGGCGAGCGCGCAGGGAAATGGTTTGCGAGGTCCGCGGCCGGCGGCGGATTCGCTCCGTAAAGCGTTTGAGGACTCGCTTCCGCTCCCTGCATCATGGCGTTTTTCTGAGCAGAACGGAGACGGCTTTGCGGCCGCGCCTCGCGCCCTGGCAACGCGTAAGCAGCGCTTGTCCATCGAATGGATCAATCAGGCATGCTGATTGATTGTCACGATCCGATGGGCCGCGGCCGGAATCGTCGGGCGACCACGATGGCGGCGATCCCCGGCAATGTCGTCGTGCTGGCGCTCGCTCTCATCATGCCGCTACCGGTGGCCTGGATGCCGCCGTGGCCGCCGGCTCATGCCGGATGAGCGCCGGTTGAGCGCTGGTTGAGCGCTGGTTAAGTCGATCGGGCCGCGGCGCGTTTGCATCCGGTTGCGGGGTTGCTGCGTACATAGTTCGAATGCATCTCTTCGGACGGACCCCGCTCCCATGGCTCGACGCCTGCTGACCTTCACCGCCACGCTGGCACTCGCCGCTCTCGGCGGCTGCGGCGCCGCCGACGTGCTCAACGCCGCCGTATCGCACAAGAGTTTCCAGGCCGAGAACGGCCTCGCCTACGGCAACGCGCCGCGTCAGCGACTCGACGTCTACATGCCCACTGCCGGCGTGCCGCGAGCCGGTTCGCACGGCCGCCCGGTGGTGGTGTTCTTCTACGGCGGCAGTTGGCAGAACGGCTCACGCAGCAGCTATCTGTTCGTCGGCGCGGCGCTTGCCTCGCGCGGCTTCGTCGCCGTGGTGCCGGACTATCGGACGTGGCCCGACACGGCATTCCCCGGTTTTGTCGACGACGCCGCCACGGCCGTGCGCTGGGCGCGCGATCACGCGGCCGAGTTCGGCGGCGACCCGTCGCGAATCTTTCTGATGGGGCACTCGGCGGGCGCGCATATCGTGATGCTGCTCGCCACCGATGGCCGCTATCTCGCCGCGCGAGCAGATGCGCAAAAGCGACCTTAGCGGCGTGGTCGGCCTCGCTGGGCCGTACGATTTCCTGCCGCTGCAGGACGCCACACTCGAAGAGATTTTTCCACCCGCTTTGCGCGTTGCCAGTCAGCCGATCAATTTCGTGGCAGGCGACGAACCGCCAGTGTTCCTCGCAGCGGGCCAGCGCGATACGACTGTCGATCCGGGCAACACCGACCGGCTCGCGGCGAAACTGCGTGCGTCAGGCGACACGGATGTCGAAGTGAAGCACTATCCGGGCGTCGGGCATGCGCTGCTGGTGGGCGCGATCGCGGGGCCGTTGCGCGGCTTCGCGCCGGTGCTCGACGACACGAGCGCCTTCATCGGCGCACAGCTCACGCGAACCCCGCAGCGGGAACACCCGGCGCGCGCGCTGGGCGCCTCGTCGTCCGGGATGGGCAGCAATGTCTATCAGATACGGCGTCATGCGAAAACCGGCGGCGCGGCTTGCGCGGGCACGCCGGCTGCGGCGGTGAATGCGGTGAATGCGGTGAATGCGGTGAATGCGGTGAATGCGGTCGATGCGGAGTGCCCGAAGCAAAGCACGCTCGGCCACGACGCCTGAGCCTCGTGCGGCGCGCCGCACGTCAGTCCGCCGCCATGCCGAGCAGATGCTTGCGCAAGGTAGGCGCGCGCGTCGACGGATCGAGCCAGATGCCGAAGAATGCGCGCGCGAACGCGGGATCGTCGACTTCGGAACTCAGGTGGTCGCCGGCATAGAAGCGCACGCCCTTCTCCGGCAGATAGACCGCTCTCAACTGGTCGCCGGGACCGACGTCCACGAAGGCCCGCAGCATGTTCGCGCGCCAGCGTTCCAACGTATCGGCGGGTATCGGCGCGGACGCCAGACGCTTGATCTCGCTGATCCCGGTGTCCGCGAGGCGCTCGCGCGTGACGCCGCGCGCGTACACGATATGCAGCGCGAAGCGTTCGTCATAATCGACCGGCACGCGTTCGCTCCACATTTGCGCGCGATATAGCTGGAAGCCAAGCACGCTGAAATCGCCTTCGCCGACGAGTTTCGCGGCCTGCACGTCGCCGCGCCAGTCGGCGCAGGCCGCGCCGGCCCACAACACCAGCACGAGTGCCGCGAGCGCGCGCACGTCAATCTGCCTTCGAGAGAACGAACTGCATCACGTCCGTGCGTCCTTCGTCGAAGCCGGCTTCGCAATACGCCAGATACAGCCGCCACGTCCGCACGAAGACCTCGTCGAAACCTTGCGTGCGGATCGTGTCGAGTTGCGCTTCGAACGCGGCGCGCCAACGGCGCAGAGTTTCCGCGTAATCGCGCCCGAAGGCGAGCGACGTGCAAGCGGCGAGCCTGCCGCGCCGCGCCGCCTGCGCGAAGCGCTGCGGGCTCGGCAACATGCCACCCGGAAAAATGAACTCGCGGATAAAGTCGCTCGTGGCGCGATACGCGGCAAAGTGCGAGTCGTCGATCGTGATGGTTTGCACCAGCGCGCGAGCGCCCGGCCGCAGACGTTCGCGCACAATGCGGAAATACGTCGGCCAGAATTTTTCGCCGACCGCCTCGAACATTTCGATCGATACGATGCCGTCGTACTGTCCGGTCAAGCTGCGGTAGTCGCGCAGTTCGAGTTGCACAAGTCCGCTCAGGCCCGCTTCGCTCACACGTTTCTGGCCGGCTTCGAGTTGCGCCGGCGAGATCGTCACACCATGCACGTGGATACCCAGGCGTGCCGCGTGCAGCGCAAAGCCGCCCCACCCGCAGCCGATCTCCAGAATGTGCATGCCTTCGCGCAAACCGAGCGTATCGATGATCCGTTGATATTTCGCATGCTGCGCGTCTTCGAGCGATTGGTGCACATTGCCGTCGAACACCGCGCTCGAATAGGTGAAGCTCGGGTCGAGCCACTGCGCGTAAAACGCGTTGCCGATGTCGTAGTGCGCATGAATGTTGCGCCGGCTGCCCGAGCGCGTGTTCGGCCTCAGCTTGTGACGCAGCCCGTACCAGAGTTGCGCGAGCCAGCCGCCATATACCGTGCGTTGCAGCGCCCGCTCGTTACGGATCGCGACGCGCAGCAGCGCGGCCAGGTCGGGCGTATCGACCCAGAAGGCGCGCCATGCGTCGGCGAAACCGATATCGCCTTTGCGCAGGATCGCGCCGCACGCGCGCCAGTCATGCATCTCCAGGCGCGCCCCGGGCGCCGCGTGAGGATCGCCGAATACGCGTTGTTGTCCGTCGGGCGTGATCAGCACCAGATGCCCCACCTGGATCCGCTCGAGCAAGGCGAGAAACAGACGGCCTGACGCGGGGGCGGTTTGGTGCCCGCTCAGGGTTCTTGAAAACGCCATGACGAAATCTCCTCAATCGGACGAAACGGGGCGCGCAGCGGTGGACGGTTGACCGGCTGCGGCGTGATCGGTGGGCGCGTCGGCGGTGCGGGCCGGCGCGGGGTGCTTGCCGTAGAACGGCGCTTTCTTGAGGACAAGGCGCAAGGCCTGCCAATGAATTCTCACGACGACACCGACCGTCAGCAGCGGCTGGCGCAGCAGCGCGGCGAGCGCGCTCGCGCGGGTCAGCGGTGTCAGGCGGCCGCCCAGTGCGGTGCGGATCAGCAGGCCGTCCGCGTCGCGATAGTCGATCGCGACCGAGGCGCTGTGGGGCGTTTCCTTGATGCGGAAGGTGTAGCCGCCTTCCACGCGGCAAAACGGCGACACGTGCAGCACTTTCCGGCACATGAGCTGCGTGTCCGCGGTGATCGGCGCGTGGCCGTCCGCGCTCAGCAGATAGCTGTGCCGCTCGCCGAAGGTATTGCGCACTTCGGCCAGCAGCGCGCGCAACCGGCCGTCGCGATCGTGACAGAACCAGAAGCTGACCGGATTGAACGCGTAGCCGAACACGCGCGGGAACGCTTGCAGCCAGATCCGGCCGTTCGCTTGCGCAATGCCCGCGTCCGATAGTTGCGCGCGCATCCACGTGGCAAGGTCGCTGCCGTCGCGCGGACCGTGGTCGCGCCGGTGCAGACTGAACGGCCGCCAACGGTCGATGCCGAACCAGCCGCTCTCGAGCGTGGCCAGTCGGTCCAGATCGCAGCGCACGTAAAACACCGGATACGTGAAGCGATGATGCTTCGGCCGCAGACGTTCGTGCATCACCTTGCCGGTCAGAAGCCAGGCTGCCGGACCGGCGTTGCCGGTGGCGCTGCCGGCGTCGGTATCGCTGTCGCCCGGCGGCTTCATAGCTTGGCCCATGCCGGCAATGCGCCGAAATCCGCGGCCACGCGCAACGCCGATTTCAGACCGTCCTCGTGGAAGCCGTAGCCCGTCCACGCTCCCGCGAACCAGGTGCGGCGCTTGCCTTGTAGTGAAGGCAGGCGGTGCTGCGCATCGATCGCGGCCAGATCGAACAGCGGATGATCGTAGACGAAGCGGCGCAGTTCGGTGCCCGGCGCCGGCTGGCTCACCGGGTTGAGCGTGACGACGAGCGGCGTCCTGAACGGCAGCGGCTGCAACTGATTGACCAGATAGCTGACGCACACCGGATGCGTGCCGTCGACGCCGCGGCGGCCCAGGTAATTCCACGCCGACCACACGCGCTCACGCCGCGGCAGCAGATTCGTATCCGTATGCAGCACCGCGACATTCGGTTGATAGCGCACGGCGGCGAGCACGCCGCGCTCGTGATGGTCGGCGTCTTCCAGCAGGCGCAGCGTGGTCGGCGCGTGGGTGGCGAACACCAGCGCGTCGAAGCGCTCGGTGCCGCTGTCGCTGAACACGTCGACGCCGTCGGCATCGCGCCGCACGCCGCGTACCGCCGTGCCGAGGCGGACATCATCGAGCGTGCCGGCGATCTGCCGCACATACTCCCGGCCGCCGCCGACCACCGTCTTCCACTGCGGCCGGCGATTCACCTGCAGCAACGCGTGGTTCAGACAGAAGCGCAGAAAGGTCGTGGCCGGAAAGGCGAGGATATCGGCGGTGGCGCTCGACCAGATCGCGGCGGCCATCGGCAGCAGATATTGACGCTGGAACGCGCCGCCGTAGCCGCCTTGCGTCAGCAGCTCGCCCATCGACGCGCGCGTTTGCGTCGCCAGTTCGAGGTTGCGTTGCGCGCTGCCGTTAAAGCGCATGATGTCGCGCAGCATGCCGATGAAGGTCGGCGAAAACAGGTTGCGGCGCTGCGCGAACACCGTGTTCAGACTGGTGCCCGCCCATTCGAGCCGGCCCCCGTCGAGCGAGACCGAGAAGGTCATCTCGCTGGGATGCGACTGCACGCCCAGCTCGGCAAACAGCGCGATCAGGTTCGGATAGGTGCGCTCGTTGAACACCAGGAAACCGGTGTCGACGGGGCACGTATGGCCGTCGAGCGTCACGTCCACCGTATTGGTGTGGCCGCCCAGGTAGCCGGCCGATTCGAACAGCGTGACACGATGGTTGCGCGCGAGAAGATAAGCACTGGCCAAACCCGAGATACCGGCGCCGATGACCGCGACCCGCGAGCCGCGCGGTAGTGCTGAGGTCGGTGCGGAAGGGATCATGGGCGCGTCTCCTGGTCGGGGGCGCGCGGTCGGTTAGTGGGATCTTGCGGGGCTTGCGCGTCCTTGAGGGGATTTACGCAGCGAGGGCGGAATTGGATGCAACGGCGGGGGAATTTGCGGACAGGCGAAGGTGCCCGGCAGGGACGCTACCGGCGCCCGATGGCGCCCGTTTTACCGATTCAGGACACGCTCTCGTTCAATGTTTCCAGGGCTTTCGACATTAGTCCGACTCGTCTCCATTCGAGCCATTTGATGTGGCAGCGCTGGGCGGGCGAATCGTGCGAAGGCAGGTAATGCCATCTGGCGCCGGTCTGTGTGCCCCGGCATATCGCGCGGTCGTTCAGAACGCGGGCGATGCCTATTGTCTCAGCGAGCAGTTCGTCAAAGAGGCGTTCGCGCGCGGCGATACGCGCACGAAACGACCTGCGGCACGACGAGTTGAATGCCAGTCGGGGGTGCGCTCGCGCCACGCTCGACCTGAACCACCGCCCCGAATCATGAGCCACTCGTGATGCGCCGCCGCGATCGCCCTAGACGTTTTTTTGACAGGTCGCTTTTTGGAACTGGAAAACAAAAACCCCGCAGAATTTTCATTCTGCGGGGTTCTTTAAATTTGGCGGAAAGGGTGAGATTCGAACTCACGGTACCCCTAAAGGTACACTGGATTTCGAGTCCAGCGCATTCGACCACTCTGCCACCTTTCCGGGTCTTCCAACTCGCAGCAACCGGGTTACTAAGGCCACTGCTTTGTCAGATCCAAGCGGGTCGTTGCTTGGGAGAGAAAGATTATAGAACAGCTGAATTCGATTTCCAAGCCCCTCGTCAAAAAATTTTCAACGAGACTTGGCGACGGCCGTGCCCAGATTAGGCGGCCGGCAATTCCAGCCGCTCTAGGCCACCCAGATACGGACGCAACGCCGCCGGCACCGTGACCGAGCCGTCGGCGTTCTGGAAGTTCTCCAGCACCGCGACGAGCGTGCGGCCCACGGCCAGACCGGAGCCGTTCAACGTGTGCACCAGCTCCGGCTTGCCCTGCGCATTGCGATAACGCGCCTGCATGCGGCGAGCCTGGAACGACTCCGTGTTCGAGCAGCTCGAAATTTCGCGATACGTATTCTGCGCCGGCACCCACACCTCCAGGTCGTACGTCTTGGCCGCGGAAAAGCCCATGTCGCCCGTGCACA
Organism: Paraburkholderia aromaticivorans; assembly: GCF_002278075.1. Classification (NCBI taxonomy): domain Bacteria; kingdom Pseudomonadati; phylum Pseudomonadota; class Betaproteobacteria; order Burkholderiales; family Burkholderiaceae; genus Paraburkholderia; species Paraburkholderia aromaticivorans. Next base: position 221,174 of record NZ_CP022989.1, read on the forward strand.
GCGTAATCACGCGATACGGCAGTTCCAGCTTCTGCAGAATCGTCTCAGCGTGGCCGACCATCTGCTCCAGCGCGTCATACGACGCCTCCGGCGCGACGATCTGCACCATCTCGACCTTGTCGAACTGATGCTGGCGGATCAGACCGCGTGTGTCGCGGCCGTACGAGCCCGCTTCCGAGCGAAAGCACGGCGAATGCGCGGTCAGCTTGATCGGCAGCGCGTCCGCTTCGAGAATGCTGTCGCGCACCGTGTTCGTCAGCGAAATTTCCGACGTGGAGATCAGATACTGCGTGACCGTGTTCTCGTCACCGCCTTTCTCGACGCGGAACATATCGTCGGCGAATTTCGGCAGTTGGCCGGTGCCGTACAGAATTTCCGGATTCACGATGTACGGCGTGTAGATCTCCGTATAGCCGTGATGCTGCGTGTGGGTGTCGATCATGAACTGCGCCAGCGCACGATGCAGCCGTGCAATCTGGCCGCGCAGCAGGGTGAAGCGCGCGCCCGAGAGCTTCGCGCCGGCCTCGAAATCGAGCCCGAGCGGCGTGCCGACATCGACGTGATCCTTCACCTCGAATTCGAACTGGCGCGGCGTGCCCCAGCGGCGCACTTCCACGTTTTCGGTTTCGTCCTTGCCCGTCGGCACGCTTTCGTGCGGCAGGTTCGGCACGCCGAGCAGCAGGTCCGACAGACGCTTCTGGATCTCGTCGAGCTTCGCCGCCGACGCCTTCATCTCGTCGCCGATACCGCCCACTTCGGCCATCACCGCCGAGGTGTCCTCGCCCTTGCCTTTCATCGCGCCGATCTGTTTCGACAGGCTGTTGCGGCGCGCCTGCATCTCTTCGGTACGGGTCTGGGTGTCGCGGCGTTCCGCTTCGAGCGCGGTGAAGGCCGCCACGTCGAGGGTATAGCCGCGGTCGGCGAGGCGCTTGGCGACGCCGTCGAGGTCTTTGCGCAGCAGCTGAATGTCGAGCATGGGATGGGGCGGGTGTTCGTTGTATGAAGGGAGGATTTTAGCGCACCGGCGCGGGCGGCCGGTGCGTTAGATGGTCGGCGGGTGCGCAATGCCGGCAAGGTGCGCGCTGCGGCGCGGAACGAGGGGCATGGCGACGCATGAAACCAGGCGTACATCGAAGCCCAAAGCGAGGCGCGAAACCATGCGCGAAGCAAGCCGCAGCGCAAGAGGCGCCGGCAAACCTAGCCCTTCTTCGGCTTGTTCTCGCTGCGCCACTGCGCATCGAGCTCGGCCAGACGCGCCATCTTGTCGCCGATCTTGCCCTCCAGACCGCGCGGTGTCGGCTCGTACCAATGCGGATCGCGCATGTTCTCCGGCAGATAGGTCTCGCCGGCCGCGTACGCGTCGGGCTCGTCGTGCGCGTAACGGTATTCGTGACCGTAGCCGAGTTCCTTCATCAGCTTGGTCGGCGCGTTGCGCAGATGCACCGGCACGCCGCGCGACTGGTCCTTGCTGACGAAGCGGCGCGCCTCGTTATACGCGTTGTATCCCGCATTCGACTTCGGCGCGACCGCCAGATAGATGATGGCCTGCGCCAGCGCCAGTTCGCCCTCGGGCGTGCCGAGGCGCTCGTAGGTTTCGGCGGCGTCGAGCGCGATGCGCGCGGCGCGCGGATCGGCGAGGCCGATGTCTTCCCACGCCATGCGCACGATCCGGCGCGCCAGATAACGCGGGTCCGCGCCGCCGTCGAGCATGCGGCAGAACCAGTACAGCGCGCCGTCCGGGCTGCTGCCGCGCACCGATTTATGCAGCGCGCTGATCTGGTCGTAGAATGCGTCGCCGCCTTTGTCGAAGCGCCGCAGATTTTCGGCGAGCGCGCTGCCGAGCAAGGCGCCGTCGATCTCGGTGGTTTTCTGCTGCGACGCCGCTCGCGCGACGATTTCCAGGTTGTTCAGCAGCTTGCGGCCGTCGCCGTCGGCCGAGCCGATCAGCGCGTTGCGGGCTTCGTCGGTGAAGGTGAGGCCGCCCAATTCCTTTTGCGCGCGATCGAGCAACTCGCGCTGCTCTTCGTCGGTCAGGCTTTTCAGCACGTAGACCGCGGCCCGCGAGAGCAAAGCGCTGTTCACTTCGAACGACGGATTTTCGGTGGTCGCGCCGACGAACACGAACAGCCCCGACTCGACGTGCGGCAAGAACGCATCTTGCTGGCTCTTGTTGAAGCGATGCACTTCGTCGACGAACACGAGCGTCTGATGTCCGTTCGCGCGATGAATCTGCGCGGTCTCGACCGCCTCGCGGATATCCTTGACGCCCGAGAGCACCGCGGACAGCGCGATGAATTCGGCATGAAAGGCATCGGCCATGAGCCGCGCCAGCGTGGTTTTACCGACGCCGGGCGGGCCCCAGAGGATCATCGAATGGGCTTCGCCGGATTCGAACGCGACCCGCAACGGCTTGTTCGGGCCAAGCAGGTGCTTCTGGCCGATCACTTCGTCGATATTGCGGGGCCGCAGGCGTTCGGCGAGCGGAACATTGGCACGGGTTTCTTCAAACATGACGTTTTGGGGATAATCTCGGCTTTTCCGGACGCGGTCCGTGTGAAGGCGGCGTACTGCCGGTGAGCCACGCCAGCACGAGAAAGTGCGGGCAACGTCCTGCATTATGACAGTGACGGCGCCCGGACGAAGGCCGCGCGCCACACCGGGACGACGCGCATGGCCGCGCCCGTGCAAAAATCCGCAAACGGACGGCGCTAACGGGCAATACAGACGGCAGACGGACAACACAAACGGACGATGCAATCGGGCTCGCAACCGGAGCCCGAGCGCGGACATAACAGCAGACGCAACCGCCGACGCAACGTCGCAGACAGGTCGGCAAGCAACACCAACAGGGACAAGACCAGATGGCACAAGATCCACTCGCCGGCGACGCCGGTTCCACCTACGCACCGCTCACGCCGGTGCCCGACGCGCGCCGCGCGTTTCGCACCGGCGACGCGTTCGCGCTCTGGTTCTCGCTCGGCATCGGGCTGCTGGTCGCGCAAGCGGGCGCGCTGCTGGTGCCGGGCCTGTCGCTGCCGCATGCGCTGCTCGCCATCGTGATCGGCAGCGTGATCGGCGTGGTGCTACTGGCGCTGGCCGGCGTGATCGGCACGGATACGGGGCTCGCGGCGATGTCGTCGCTGCGGCCGACGCTCGGCGTGCGTGGCGCGTCGGTGCCCGCCGTGCTGAACGCGGTGCAACTGGTCGGCTGGGGCTCGTTCGAAGTGATCGTGATGCGCGATTCCGCCGACGCCCTCGCCAAGCAGGCCTTCGGTCTCTCCATGCCGCTCATCTGGACCGTGATCTTCGGCTTGCTCGCGACGCTGCTGGCAATCAGCGGCCCGCTCTCGTTCGTGCGGCGCTTTCTGCGCAGGTGGGGCATCTGGCTGCTGCTCGCGGGCGCGGCGTGGCTCACGTGGAATCTGCTGGCGAAACACGATCTGGCTGCGCTGATGCAGCGCCCGGGTACGGGCGAGATGTCGTTCGGCGGCGCCATCGATCTGGTGGTCGCCATGCCGCTGTCATGGCTGCCGCTGATCGCCGACTACACGCGCTTCGGCCGGCGTGCCGGTGAGACGTTCCGTGGCACGCTGCTCGGCTACGGCATCGCCAATATCTGGTTTTATGCGCTCGGCGCGGTCTACGGCCTCGCGGCAGGCGGCGGCGACGCGCTGCTCACGGGCGCGCTGGCGCAAGCCGGCGGCGGCCTCGCGTTGCTGTTGATCCTGATCGACGAAATCGACAACGCCTTCGCCGACATTCACTCCGCCGCGGTGTCGACCGGCACGTTCTGGACGCGCGGCAGCGTGCCCCTCCTGTCGGCGGCGTTCGGCGCGCTGTGCACGTTGATCGCCCTGCTCGTGCCGATGGCGAAGTACCAGAACTTCCTGCTGCTGATCGGCTCGGTGTTCGCGCCGCTGTTCGGCGTGGTGCTGGTGGATCACTTCATCGTGCGCAAGCGCCGTATCGAAGCGGCCTTGCTCGCCGACGTGCGCGGCCGTTACGGCTTCTCGGGCGGCTGGCATCTGAGCGCCTTCCTTGCGTGGGCCATCGGCATCGCCGCGTATCAGGCGATCAATCAATGGCTGCCGAATCTCGGCGCGACCTTGCCCGCGCTGGTGATCGGCGCGGTGTGCTATCTGGCCTTCGTGTCGACGCGCAAGACCGCGTATGCCTGAGGCTTGAGGCGCGCCACGCACCCAGAAACGCGAAAAGGCCTGCAATTGCAGGCCTTTTTCTCGTCGCTCACATCGCTTCAGCGCGTGGATGCCCGATACTCGACGCCCGGCAACACGCACAGCAATTCGAACGCCAGATTCGCGCCGAGCAGCGCGGTCGTGCCGAACGGGTCGTACGGTGGCGCGACTTCCACCAGATCGCAGCCGACGATATTCAGCCCACGCGAGCCGCGAATGATTTCCAGCGCCTGCGGCACCGTCAGACCGGCGATTTCCGGCGTGCCCGTGCCCGGCGCAAAAGCCGGATCGATCCCGTCGATGTCGAACGTGATATAGACCGGGCCGTCGCCCATGCGCTCGCGCACACGCGCCATCAGCGGCGCGAGCGACTGGTTCCAGCAGGCCTCGGCCTGCACGACTTCGAAGCCCTGATCGCGGCACCAGTCGAAGTCTTCCGCCGCGTAGCCCGTGCCGCGCAAACCGATCTGCACGACCCGCTCGCAATCGAGCAAGCCCTCTTCCACCGCGCGGCGGAACGGCGTGCCGTGCGCGATCTTCTCGCCCATCATCGTGTCGTTGACGTCGGCGTGCGCGTCCACGTGAATCAGGCCGACCTTGCCGTGCTTGCGATGAATCGCGCGCAGGATCGGCAGCGCGATGGTGTGATCGCCGCCCAGCGTGATCGGCTTGCAATCGTGCTGGAGAATTTCGTCGTACGCGGTTTCGATGCGCTTGATCGAGTCGTGCAGGTTGTACGGATTGATCGCGACGTCGCCGAGATCGGCCACGCGCAGCGAATCGAACGGCGCGGCGCGCGTCGCCATGTTGTACGGGCGCAGCAGCACGGACTCGCTGCGGATCTGGCGCGGCCCGAAGCGCGCGCCGGTGCGGTTCGAGGTGCCGAGATCGAACGGCACGCCGACGAAGCAGGCGTCGAACCCTTCGGCCGAGCCGACGTTCGGCAGCCGCATCATGGTCGCAATGCCGCCGCAGCGGGGCATGGCGTTGCCGGACAGCGGCTGCGGCCGTTCGCCGGCTTCGGGGTGAATGAAGGAAGAGGTATTCATCGTGTCTCGGCAATGAAAAAGGGCAGCAAGCAAAATCAGGCGGACCGGCCGAGGAGAAGCGTCTGAACCGCACCTTGCCGGGCGAATCTCGATTCTTGAGCAGTTTCCCAGAAGTTAAAATACCTACGGCACAAACTTCACATTGATTTCCGGCGATGTATTCTGACCCATGTTCTCCCAACTCACCGATCTCGACCTGCGGCTGATCCGCGTCTTTCTCGCCATTGTCGACGCGGGCGGCGTGTCGCCGGCCCAGGCAACCCTCAACGTCGGCCAGTCGACCATCAGCACACAGCTTGCCACACTCGAAACGCGCCTGGGCTACCGGCTGTGCGAGCGCGGCCGCGGCGGCTTCAGCCTGACCGCGCGCGGCGAGCAGTTCATCGACGCCGCCCGCGCGCTGCTGTCGGCCGTCGACACCTTCGGCATGCAGGCGCGCAACGTGGGCCGCAAGCTGGTCGGCACGCTCGATATCGGCATGATCGGCCACACGCCGGTGTCGGCGAGCGCGCGCATCAGCGACGCGATCGGCCGGTTCCGGGCGCGCGATCAGTCGGTGCGGTTCTCGATCCTGGTGCGCTCGCCCGGTGAACTCGAAGAATTGCTGCTCAATGGGCGGATTCAGATCGGCATCGGCTATTTCTGGCACCGCGTGCCGTCGCTCGAATACACCGAGGTGTTCGCGGAAGATCAGTTCGCCTATTGCGCGAAGGGGCATCCGCTGTTTGTTCAGGCGGGCGACGTGCCGCCCGCCGAGGCCGCGCAGCATGAATGGGCGTGGCGCAGTTATCCGCTGCCCGAAGCCGAAAGCTCGACCACGCCGCACAACGTCACCGCCGTCGCGGACAACATGGAAGCGGTCGCGATGCTCGTGCTCTCGGGGCATCATCTCGGCTACTTGCCCGGGCATTTCGCGGCGCCGTTCGTCAAGCAGGGGTTGCTCGCGGCGCTGAATCCGGCGCAGATGCGCTACCGCGTCGCGTTTCATATGGTCACGCGCGCGCGGCAGCATCGCACGGATATCGTCGAGGCGTTTATCGACGATATGAAGGCTGCGCATCCCGTGCAGGTTTTGCAGGCAGATGAGTAGCGGCTACGCTAGCGGCGCGCGATGAAAAAAAAGCCGCGCACGGTGCGCGGCTTTCTGCTCATCGCTCGCCGCCCGCGGGCGGTTTATTCGTTGATCACGTCCGCGCCCTTCGGCACCGTGAACTTGAACGCGTCGGCCGGCAGCGGCGGGTTCTTCTGAATGTTCGAGAAGGTCAACAGCGTGACGTTGCCGAACACGTCGTGCAGTTCCATGGCTTCCAGATTGCCGTCCTTGAAGCCGATGCCCACGCGCTGGAACTGCGTGTCTTTCGCCTTCGGCGTCAGTTCGAGCCAGTCGATGCCGGCCTTCACGCCCGCGTCGCGCAGCGTGAAGTTCTTGTCGAGATCGTTGCTGCCGAACAGGATCGCCGCCGGGCTCGCGCCGAGCGCGCCGCCGAGACTGCGCACCGTCACCTGATTCAGATCCTTGTCGTACACGAAGAGCTTGTCGCCGTCCGCTTGCAGCAGTTGGGCATAGGGCTTCTCGTATTGCCAGATGAACTTGCCGGGACGCGCGAACGTGAAGGTGCCGCTCGACGTGCCGGTCTTGCCGGTGCCCGTGGTGGACAGCGTGCCGCTCGCGCCCTGCGCCTTGCTCGGCGCCCGCACTTCCTGCTGCACGAACGTGCCGCGCGCCGAATGCACTTGCGAAACGAACGCTTTCAGTTGCTCGGTGCCGCTCGCGAACGCCTGCGATGCGAAGAGCACCGTTGCGCCGATCGCCACACTGCCCACGCTACGTACGAGCGTCCGGGCGAGCTGGCCGAAACGGCCGGATTGAGCATTCTCTCGAGCGTGCTGCTGCGCGAATCGCTGCATATGGTTTTCTCCCTTGATTGAATTCGTTGAGCGGCCGTGACCGCCGGCGCATGGGCGAAGCTTGTGCGCCCCCGTGGCGGTGGGTGCCGCGCGCGAAGCCCGGTGGCCCGCGTTCGGCAGGCCCGTGCCTGCCTGCGATACCAGCTTAGGCGATCAGCCTTAAACGAGCCTTAGAGAGTCGGCCGGCGCCGCAAAGCGCCAATCTGCCGGTTGCTCCCTGCGCTGAGCCGGGGTAGCGACGCGCCTCGACTTCGCAACCGACGGCACACTTGCCGCCGCGCCGCAAAACACCGAGGTCGTTCGCTCTATTCCGCTTCCCGCGCCGGCGCGAGAATTTCGCGATTGCCGTTCGACGACATGGCCGATACCACGCCCGAGTTCTCCATCTGCTCGAGCAGGCGCGCCGCACGGTTATAGCCGATGCGCAAATGCCGCTGCACCAGCGAGATCGACGCACGGCGGTTCTTCAACACGACGTCGACCGCCTGGTCGTATAACGGGTCGGACTCGCCGTCGCCCGATCCGGTTCCCCCCGCGCCCGCCGAGCCTTCGTCGCCCTCGCCCGTCACGCCGCCTTCGAGAATGCCTTCGATGTAGTTCGGCTCGCCCTGTTCCTTGAGCTTGTCGACCACGCGATGCACTTCCTCGTCCGATACGAACGCGCCGTGCACGCGCACCGGCAAGCCGCTGCCCGGCGGCAGATACAGCATGTCGCCCATGCCGAGCAGCGATTCCGCGCCCTGCTGGTCGAGAATGGTGCGCGAGTCGATCTTCGAGGACACCTGGAAGGCCATCCGCGTCGGCACGTTGGCCTTGATGAGACCCGTGATCACGTCCACCGACGGACGCTGCGTGGCCAGAATCAGGTGGATGCCGGCCGCGCGCGCCTTCTGCGCGATCCGCGCAATCAATTCTTCGACCTTCTTGCCGACCACCATCATCAGGTCGGCCAGTTCGTCGATCACCACCACGATATTCGGCAGGCGCGTGAGCGGCTCCGGATCGTCCGGCGTGAGGCTGAACGGATTCGGCAGCTTTTCTTCGCGTTTGGCGGCTTCGTCGATCTTGTTGTTGTAGCCGGCGAGGTTGCGCACGCCGAGCTTGCTCATCAGCTTGTAGCGGCGCTCCATTTCGGCGACCGCCCAGTTCAGCGCGTGACCGGCCTGGCGCATATCCGTCACCACCGGACACAGCAGATGCGGAATGCCTTCGTACACGCTCATTTCCAGCATCTTCGGATCGATCAGGATCATGCGGACCTGGTCGGCGCTCGCCTTGTAGAGCAGCGAGAGGATCATCGCGTTGATGCCCACCGACTTGCCCGAACCGGTCGTACCGGCCACCAGCAAGTGCGGCATCTTCGCGAGGTCGGCGCACACCGGCTTGCCGCCGATGTCTTTACCCAGGCCCATGGTCAGCGGCGACGCGGCGTCCGCATACACCGCCGAGCCGAGAATCTCCGAGAGACTCACGGTCTGACGGCGCTGGTTCGGCAGCTCCAGCGCCATGAAATTCTTGCCCGGAATCGTTTCGACCACGCGGATCGACACGAGCGAAAGCGAACGCGCGAGGTCCTTGGCGAGACCGACGATCTGGCTGCCCTTCACGCCCGTGGCCGGCTCGATTTCATAGCGCGTGACGACCGGGCCGGGATACGCCGCGACCACGCTGACTTCGACGCCGAAGTCCTTGAGTTTTTTCTCGATCAGACGCGAGGTGAATTCCAGCGTATCCGCGGAGATGGTTTCCTGCGCGGCGGGCGCGGCGTCGAGCAACGAAATGGGCGGCAGGGTGGAATCGCCCGGCAGGTCCGTGAAGAGCGGCACTTGCCGCTCCTTCTCGACGCGCTCCGACTTGGCCGGCGTGACGACCGGCGGCACGATCATGACCGGCTCGTGTTCCTCGATCCGCACGCGGCCCTTCTCGACCTTGCCCTCGCGCTTGACCGCAGCCGCTTCGCCCAGCTTGCGGTCGCGGCCGGCCTCACGGCGCAGCTTGGCAAACGTCACCGCGGAAATGATCGATTCGCCGACCTTCTCCGACACCGACAGCCAGGAAAAACGGAAATACAGCGACAGGCCGATGCCGAGCACGATCAGCAGCGCCAGCGTGCCGCCCGTGAAGCCGAACGCGTGAGATACGCCACGCGCCACGGCCTCGCCGATCACGCCGCCCGGCGCGCGCGGCAACTGCACTTTCAGCGACCACATGCGCAACGCCTCGATGCCGTCGCACGCCAGCAGCACGAGCATGAAAGCGAACGCGTCGGCGAGCCAGCTCACGTCGCGCGGCGCGTCTTCCTGCAGTTCCTCGTGACGAGTGATGCGCCTGTAGTTCGCGGAGATATGGCGGCCGAGCAGCACGATCCACCAATAGGCGGACAGGCCGAACAGCAGCAGCAGGATGTCGGAGGTCCACGCGCCGACGCGGCCCGCCCAGTTGGCGATATGGTCGACCTGCGCGGCATGGGTCCAGCTCGGATCGCGCCGGCTGTAGCTGACGAGCGCCATGAGCAGGAAAACGCCGAGCGCCACCTGCAGGATCCAGCGGATTTCGGTGAAAAGGCGCGACATGCGGTGCGGCAATGCCTGCGCGCTCGCGGAATAGGGAGCTTTTGCCATTGATCCTGTTGCGTGTGTGCCCGATGCCCGGCCTGAGTCTTTGGGGGAGCCTCGCCCAGCGGGGCTTCGGGCTCGATCCCGGGTTCCGGGAACTTCGATCCGGCCTATTGTAAACGCAGTGTCCCGCGCGAGGCTGTAAATGACGGTAACTTGGCCGTTTGGCCACGGAAAAGCGCTCCGCGGCGCCCGACGAGGCTATCGGCGCGATCGGAAAGCTTCATGGAGCGGGCCGGCGCCCCGCCCTTTATAATGCCGCACTGATACCCAACTATAGTTTCAGCTCAAGTCGCGCGGCCTCGCATGGGCGAGCCGGGCGCCGTAAAAGGATTCGATCATGCCCGCAACTTCCACGAAACACGCCAAGGTTCTGATTCTCGGTTCCGGTCCCGCCGGCTACACGGCAGCGGTCTACGCGGCGCGCGCCAACCTCGCGCCGGTGCTCGTCACGGGCCTCGCCCAGGGCGGCCAGCTCATGACCACGACCGACGTCGAAAACTGGCCCGCCGACGCCAACGGCGTGCAGGGCCCAGAGCTGATGGCACGCTTCCTGGAGCACGCCGAGCGCTTCAACACCGAAATCATCTTCGACCACATCCATACGGCCAAGCTGGATGAGAGGCCGATCCGCCTGATCGGCGACTCGGGCGAATACACCTGCGACTCGCTGATCATCGCGACCGGCGCGTCGGCGCAGTACCTCGGCCTGCCGTCGGAAGAAGCGTTCATGGGCAAAGGCGTGTCGGCTTGCGCCACCTGCGACGGCTTCTTCTACAAGCAACAACATGTGGCCGTGATCGGCGGCGGCAATACCGCGGTCGAGGAAGCCCTCTACCTGTCGGGCATCGCGAAGAAGGTGACCGTGATCCATCGCCGCGACAAGTTCCGCGCCGAGCCGATCCTGATCGACCGCCTGCTGGCGAAAGAAAAGGAAGGCGTAGTCGAGATCAAGTGGAACCACACGCTCGACGAAGTGACCGGCGACCAGTCCGGCGTGACCGGCCTGCGCATCAAGCACACGCAAACCGGCGAAACCACCGACCTCGCGCTGCAGGGCCTGTTCGTCGCGATCGGCCACAAGCCGAACACGGACATTTTCGCGGGCCAGCTGGAGATGAAGAACGGCTACATCATCACCCAGGGCGGCCTGAACGGTTTTGCGACCGCGACGAGCGTGCCGGGCGTGTTCGCCGCGGGCGACGTGCAGGACCACGTGTACCGCCAGGCGATCACCAGCGCGGGCACGGGCTGTATGGCCGCGCTCGACGCGCAACGCTATCTGGAAACCGTCGACGAGATGGTCGGCGAGCACGCCATGAGCCAGGAAGCCGAGCGTTGATCGGCCGCGCCGGTTCGCGAGCCGGCCCGGATCAGTAGCGCAACGGTAAAATGACGGCTGGGCATGGCCCGGCCGCCTGCTCGAAAGAAGGCCGCGGCTGCAAAGCCGGCGGCCTTTTTGCATGCCGGTCGCAAGGAAACGTCGCGCGACCGATCCACCTTTCTGCGTGTATTACCGATATGCCGAAGAATCAGCCCCATCCGAGCGAACCGAAGCGCGCGCGAGCCGTCGCGCGTCCCGCGCCCGAACCGGCTGCGCCCGCCGTCAAACCGAAGCTCGAACCGGCTGCGGGTCTCGCCGGCCTCGGCGCGTTGCGCGATGCGCTCAAGGGCGACGCGCAGCGGCGCGAGCGCGAACGGGCGGCCGCCGCGGCCGCGCAGCGTGAAGCGTCGGCGGACGCCGATCTGTTCCGCCGCGAGATTGGCGCGGTCGCGCCGCTCGCCGTGCCGCCGCGCGCCACGCTGCCGCGCAATCCTCCGCCGCCGCTGCCGGTGCAGACCAGACTCGACGAAGAAGCCGTGCTGCACGAAGCGATTTCGGACGAGTTCGACCCCGAAGTCCTGCTCGAAACCGATGAGACGCTTTCCTATTGCCGCCCAGGCGTGAGTCAGGAGGTCGTGCGCAAGCTTCGGCGCGGCGACTGGATCGTGCAGGCGCAGATCGACCTGCACGGCATGCGGCGCGAGGAAGCGCGCGAGGCGCTGGCTGAGTTCATCCGCGAGTCGGTGAAACGCGGCTTGCGGTGCTTGCGCGTGATTCACGGCAAGGGACTGGGATCGATCGGCAAGGAGCCGGTGTTGAAAGGCAAAGTGCGCGCATGGCTCGTGCAGAAGTCCGAGGTCATCGCATTCTGCCAGGCGCGCCCGCACGACGGCGGCGCCGGTGCGGTGGTCGTGCTGCTGCAGCCGGGCGCCGCGCCCGCTCAAGCCAGGTCCTGACGGAGCCGCGGTGATCCATCCGAGACTGACGCTCGCGCTGACCATCATGGAGGCACTGGCGATTTTCGCCTACGCGATTTCCGGCTTGATCGAGGCCAGAAGCCGTCGGCTCGACGCAGTGGGCACGTTTCTGGTGGCGATCGCCACGGCGTTCGGCGGCGGCACCTTGCGCGACGTGCTGCTGGAGCGGCGGCCGTTTTACTGGGTCGAGCATCAGACCTATCTGATCGCCATTTTCGTGATGTCGCTGTTCGCGCCGATGCTGTTGAAGATGACCTCGCGTCTGCTCTCCGAACGGGTTCTACTGGTGGCGGACGCGATCGGCCTTGGCCTCTTCAGCATCGCGGGCACATCCATCGCGCACGACGCGCAAATGCCGTGGTTCACCTCGGTGCTGATGGGCGTGCTGACGGGGGTTTTCGGCGGCGTGATCCGTGACGTGCTGTGCAACGAGGTGCCGCTGATTCTGCGCGACTCGCGGCCGTATGCGACCTGTGCTTTCGTCGGCTGCTGGCTGTACGTGCTGCTGGATTACATCGACTTCGACACGGTGTATAGCGTGCTGATCGCCACCGGCTTTATCCTGCTTGCAAGGCTGGTAACGTTCAGGCTCGATGTACGCTTGCCGCACTAGCGACTGCCCAGCAAGCTTGCCTGGGATGTGCGGTGTATTGCCGGCGAATGGGACTCCGCACCGCCGTTCAAACCTACTTGTTGGTGGCCAGCGCGCCCGCGCTCTTCGAGCCGCCGAATAGTGCCGTCAGGTACGCCGAGTTGTTGTTCATGGTCGCCATCAACGTGTTCAGTGCGGTGAACTGGCTCTGATACTGCTTCGTCAATTGCGCGGCGTAGTCGCTCAGCCTCGTCTGCTGCGCGGTGACGCTCTTCAGGTCGGCGTTCAGCGCGGTGTTGCGCGTGTCGATGATGCCGCCCGTCCGCGTGAATTCGGCAATGCTCTTGTTCAGTCTGGCGCCAATGCCATTGGTCGAATTGAACAACGCTGCAAGCTGGGCCGAACTCGTGTTGAGCGCGCCAGTCAGCTTTGCGCTGTCGACAACCAACGTGCCGTCCGCCGGATCGCCCTTCAACGTGATTCCGATCTGCCCCAAGGTCACCGTCGAGCTGCCCGTGCCAACGCCGCCGCTGACGATCGACGCCAGCGCGTTCTTGACCGTCAGCAGCGTCGAGTCGCCAAGCAGCGCGCCGCCCGTCTTCGACGATTTGTCGTACGAAGACAGCTTGTTGATCGTGGTGACGACGGTGTTGTACAGATTGGCGAAATTCGTGATGGCCGTGTTCTGCGCGGTGGTGTCCGGCGCGATGGTCAGCGTTTGCGGATTGTTGACCGAAGCGCTCGACAGATTCAGCGTGACGCCGGAAATCGCATCGGTGACGGCATTGTTGGCGCTGCGCGCCGCGATGCCGCCGATGGTGAGCAACGCGTCTTGCGCCGCCTCGCTCTGCCGCCAGGCATTGCCGGCATTCGACGAGACGATCGTGGACGCCGCGCCGTTCGCGCCGGGCGTCGAGGTCACGCCGAGGCTCGCCAGGCCCGCGTCGTTCTGCACGTTACTGGTGGCCACGTTGATCGTGTTGGCCGAACCGGTGGCAGCCGAGCGCAACACGAGGTGAGCGCCGCCCGTGCCGGTCACGATCGTCGCCGTGACGCCGGGGTTGTTGGCCGCTTTGTTGATCGCGCCGGCGATCCCGCTCAATGTGTTGTTGGTGTTGTCGATCGAGACATCCATCGACTTGCCGCCGACCGAGATGGTCAGCGTGCCGGTGCCCAGTTGCGTGGTCGCGCCGAACGCTGCCGAAGACAGGCTTTGCGACGAGGCGATCTGGGTGACGTCGATCGTATAGCTGCCGGCCACCGCGCCCGGACCCGCTTTCGGGTCGAGGCCCTTGCCGCTCGCCGTGGCCGCGAAGGTGGACAAGGTGGTTCCGTCCGACAGATTCTTCAGCGCCGCCTGCAGGGCCGATAACGCCGAAGTCAGCGCGCCGTAGGCGGACAAGGTGGTGTTGTCGCTGGTCTGCCGCGCCTGCAGCGCCGCCGCCTGGCCCGCCGTTTTTGCATTCACGAGCGCCGAGACCAGCGTCGCCACGTCCATCGACGAATTGCCGGTCGAACCGCTGATAATGGATTGCGCGGCTTGCTGGACCTGGCTTTGCGCGTTGGCGGTCGCGCTGTTCACCGACGTTGTGATCGTAGACATGCAAAAGCTCCCCGTGCGCGAATTATTGTTTGTTCATTGAGCGACGCCCCGAGCCTGCTTCTGCCGCACCATTCATCCGGTCACGACGGCGCCTCTTACAAAGTTTTCAAATGTTACACCATCTTTCTTCATAGTTTTATGACGGTTTGTCGTAACGGCTGCCGGCTGGTGAGAGAGTCGCGGCTGTCGATTTGCGGTGACGCCGTTCGTCGTGAGGTAAACGGCCGGTCTGGCCGAAGTCGCGCCGCAGCGCGCCCCGCACCAGCAACCGATCAAGGTGACCACGATGCCCCTGACGCTCTACGCCCACCCCTTCTCGTCTTACTGCCAGAAGGTCCTGACCGCGCTCTACGAAAACGGCACGCCGTTCGAACTTCGCCTGCTGGCGCACGACGACCCGCAAGTCATGGCCGAATTCGCGGCGCTCTGGCCGATCAAGCGGTTTCCGCTGCTGGCCGACGGCGGCCGGACCGTGATGGAGTCGAGCATCATCATCGAATATCTGGGCCTCTATCATCCCGGGCCGGTGCCGCTCCTGCCGGCCGACGCCCGCGCCGCGCTCGAAGTGCGCAGCATGGACCGTTTCTTCGATAACTACATTTCGACGCCGCAGCAGAAGATCGTCTACGACAGCATGCGGCCGGAGGCGGAGCGAGACCCGCGGGCCGTCGCCGACGCGCGCGCCATGCTCGACACCGCTTACGGCTGGCTGGACGAGCTGATGGCCGAGCGCGAATGGGCCGCCGGGGACGCTTTCAGCCTCGCCGATTGCGGCGCCGCGCCGTTCCTCTTCTATGCCGACTGGACCCACGCCATCGGCCCGGCGTTTCCGCACGTGCTCGCTTACCGCAAGCGGCTGCTGGCGCGGCCGTCGTTTGCACGCGCGGTGGACGAAGCGCGCCCCTACCGCGCATTTTTCCCGCTCGGCGCGCCGGACCGGGATTGAGTACGGCGGCGCTGCCGGGAGAACGGGAACAGGTGCGCTCACAAGGCCGCCCCTCTTGACCCTTTGCGACAACAATATTTCCAGCCTATACACTTCAGTTCGAAACCTACTTCCGGCAATCACTCATAAGGCAAAACATGGACCGTTTCGAAGCGATGGAGATATTTACGCGTGTGGTCGAGGCGAACAGCTTCACCAAAGTATCCGAGTCGCTCGACCTGCCGCGCGCCAAAGTCAGCCGCACCATCCAGGCGCTGGAGGAGCATGTCGGCGTGCGTCTGTTGAACCGTTCGACACGCCAGGTCAGCGTCACCGAAGACGGCGCGCTGTTCTACGAACGATGCGTGCGCATCCTCGCCGAAGTCGCCGACGCCGAATCGTCGCTGTCGAACACACGCGAAAATCCGGCCGGCACGATCCGCGTGGATACGTCCGGCACGCTCGCCCGCGCGCTGCTGCTGCCCGCGCTCGACGACTTCTACCGGCAATACCCCGAGATCGACGTGCGGCTCGGCCTCGCCGATCGCAACATCGATCTGATTCAGGATGGCGTGGACTGCGTGATCCGCATGGGCACGCCGGAAGAGTCGAGTCTCGTCGCACGTCGGATCGGCCAGGCGCGCATCGTCACCTGCGCGTCGCCGGCGTATCTGGAGAAATACGGCGAGCCGACCACGCTCGAAGAATTGAGCGAGCACCGCGCGGTCAACTACGTGTCTGCGCGCACCGGCAGAACGTTCCCGTTCGAATACCAGGTGGACGGCGAGATCGCCAAGGTGTCACTCAAGAGCGTACTCGCGGTGAACGACGGCTCGGTCTATATCGGCGCGGCCGCGCTCGGGCACGGCATCATTCAGCCGTCGCGCTTCATGGTCGCCGACCTGATCGCGCAAGGCGCGCTGAAGGAAATCCTCACCGGCTACACGAGCCCCGGCACGCCGCTCTCGGTGCTCTACGCGCATCGCCGCAATCTGAGTTCGCGGCTGCGTGCTTTCATCGAGTGGGTGACCGAACTGGCGCGCAACAATCCGGATCTGCGTATCGCGGACCAGTAAGCCGAGGCCGTAAAACGAAAAGCCCCGTGCGCTTTGCAACGCAAGGGGCTTTCTTAAACCCGATTCAAACTTCGCGATCAGGCAATCCGCTCTTCGTTCGACGGATCGAACAGCACCGCCTTCGAGGTATCGAACAACAGCGTCGTGTTCGTCAGCGGCTGCGGGTTCGAAGCCGGGTGCACGCGGCTCACGATGCGCTTGCCGTTGACCTGCGCGAACACCAGCGTGTCCGGACCGGTCGGCTCGATCACGTCGACCTTCACTTCGATCGGCTGCAACTTCGCGTTGTCGCCATGCGCGCCACGCGCGTCGGTGATGCGCTCCGGACGCAGGCCGAGGATCACATCGCGGCCGACGTGCGACTTCACCTTCGCCGAGTCGAACGGCAGGTTCAGCGCCGTGCGCGCGACACCCGTATCCAGTTCGAGCGCCACGCCCGCGCCCTGCTCGACCAGCTTGCCCTGGATGAAGTTCATCGGCGGTGCGCCGATGAAGCCCGCCACGAACAGGTTCGACGGCGAGTCGTAGATTTCCTGCGGCGCGCCGAACTGCTGCACGATGCCGTCTTTCATCACCGCGATGCGGTCGCCGAGCGTCATGGCTTCGATCTGATCGTGCGTCACGTAGACGATCGTCGTGCCGAGGCGTTGATGCAGCAGCTTGATTTCCGAACGCATCTCGATACGCAGTTTCGCGTCGAGGTTCGACAGCGGTTCGTCGAACAGGAACATGACCGGGTCGCGCGCCAACGCACGCCCCATCGCCACGCGCTGGCGCTGGCCGCCGGACAGCTGACCCGGCTTGCGGTCGAGCAGGTGCGTGATCTGCAGCGTGTTCGACACGCGGTCGACGATCTGCGCCTGCTCCTGCTTCGGCACCTTGCGGATATTCAGGCCGAACGAGATGTTCTCGCGCACCGTCATGGACGGATACAGCGCGTACGACTGGAACACCATCGCGATATCGCGATCTTTCGGCGACAGGTTGTTCACCGTCTTGCCGTCGATCTGGATCTCGCCCTTGGTCACGGTTTCGAGGCCGGCAATCATGTTGAGCAGCGTCGACTTCCCGCAGCCCGAACCGCCGACGAGAATCAGGAACTGGCCGTCTTCGATGTCGATATTGACACCCTTCAGGACCGGCACCCCGTTCGGGTAAGTCTTGTACACGTCACGGATGGAAAGGCTTGCCATGCTGTGAATCCTCTTGTCTCTGGTACTGCTTGAAAACGTCTTCGGGTGACGGCGGCTTCGAATCGAACAGAAGCCGCCGCGCTCGGATGGTTGAGCCTGGCGTCTAGCCCTTCACTGCGCCTGCCGTCAGGCCGCGCACGAAATAGCGTCCGGCGATGATGTACACCAGCAGCGTGGGCAGTGCGGCGATGATCGCGCCGGCCATGTCCACGTTGTATTCCTTCACGCCGGTCGAGGTATTCACGAGGTTGTTCAGCGCCACCGTGATCGGCATGGAATCGACACCGGAGAACACGATACCGAACAGGAAGTCATTCCAGATCTGCGTGAATTGCCAGATCAGGCACACCATGAAAATCGGCAGCGAGACCGGCAGCAGAATCTTCGTGAAGATCGTGAAAAAACCCGCGCCGTCGATGCGCGCCGCCTTCACGAGCTCAGCCGGAATGCTGACGTAGAAGTTGCGGAAGAACATCGTGGTGAAGGCGATACCGTAGATCACGTGCACCACCACCAGGCCGGTGGTCGTGTTCGACAGGCCGAGAAAGCCTTCGAAACGCGCCATCGGCAACAGGATCGCCTGGAACGGAATGAAGCAGCCGACCAGCAGCATCGTGAAGATCGGATCGGCGCCACGGAAACGCCAGTGCGTGAGCACATAACCGTTGAACGCGCCGACGATCGACGAGATCAGCACGGCGGGAATCACCATCCGCACCGAGTTCATGAAGAACGGCTGCATGCCGTCGCAACGCACGCCCGTGCAGGCGCCGCTCCATGCCTTGATCCACGGCTCGACGGTCCAGTGCGTGGGCGGCGTGAGCAGGTTGCCGGTGCGCAGCTGATCGATGTCCTTGAACGACGTGGACAGCATCACGTACAGCGGGAACAGGAAGTACAGGGCAAACAGTATCAAGGCCGCGTAAATGACGGCACGGCTGATCGTCATCTTAGGCTGCATTGCGGGTGCTCCTCGATTCCAGATACATGAGCGGCACGAGCACGGCTACGACGGTGGCGAGCATCATCATCGACGATGCCGCGCCGACGCCCAGCTGCCCGCGATTGAACGAAAACGTGTACATGAAAATGGCCGGCAGCGACGAAGACGTGCCAGGACCGCCCGCGGTCAACGCGACCACCAGGTCGAAGGTCTTGATCGTGATGTGGCAGAGAATCAGCAGCACGGAGAAGAACACCGGGCGCATGCTCGGAATCACGATCTTGCGGTAGATGGTGGGCAGATTCGCGCCGTCCATCTGCGCGGCCTTGAAGATTTCACCGTCGACACCGCGCAGGCCCGCGAGGAACAGCGCCATCACGAAGCCGGTGGATTGCCACACGGCCGCGATCACGACGCAGAAAATCGCCTTGTCCGGGTCGCCCAGCCAGCTGAACGAGAAGCTCGTCCAGCCCCAGTCGTGAAACACCTTCTCGAGGCCGATGCTCGGCGTCATGATCCATTGCCACGCCGTACCCGTCACGATGAACGACAGCGCCATCGGATAGAGGAACACGGCGCGCAGCGCGCCTTCATTGCGGATCTGCTGATCGAGCAGGATCGCGAGAAAGAGACCCAGACCGATACAGATACCGATGAACGGGATGCCGAACCAGCCGAGGTTCGCAGCCGACGTCCAGAACACGTCGTTATCGAACAGTTCGCGATAACGATCGAGACCGACAAATTCATAACGAGGCATCAGTCGCGAATTGGACAGCGACAGATAGCCGGTAATGGCGATGAAGCCATACACGAAGATCAGGCTGATCACGACGCTGGGTGCGAGCACCAGCTTCGGAATCCAGCGATCGGCAAGGGCCGCCATGGGCGACGCGCGGCGGGTGGCGTTGGCCGTTTTCCCGTTTCCGCTGATAGAAGCAGTCACTACTCGACTCCTGCTGAAACTGTGCCGCCGGGACATTCGCGCCTGCAAGGCGCGAAGCCGCAACGGCATAGGTGTGACTCCATGAAACCAGGGTGAAGCCGCCTGCCGATGCAAGGCATGCAACCCCTGCAACGGCGACGTGAAGGGCACGCCCGGCGCCCGTTGCTGAACCGCCGGGCGCGCCGCTTCGCGTGACGCGACTTACTTGGTCTTCGCTGCCTTCGCGAGCGCGGCGACCGCGCTCTTCGAATCCTGCTGCGAGTTCATGAACTTCGTGACCACGTCGGAGATCGCGCCGGCTGCTGCATCCGGTTGCGCCATGCCGTGTGCCAGCGAAGGCACGTAGCCGCCCGCCTTGATCGCCACCTGTTCATCCGCGTACGACTTCTTCGCGCAGTCGTCGAACTTGGCCATCGACACGCCCAGGCGAACCGGGATGGAACCCTTGTTCAGGCTGAACTGTTCCTGGAAGTCCGGCGACATGATCGTCTTGGCCAGCGCGAGCTGACCCGGCGTGGCCGCCTTCGCGCCCTTCTGCTGGAAGAACACGAACGAGTCGACGTTGAACGTGTACGACTTTTCCGTGCCCGGCACCGCGGCGCAGATGTAGTCCGAGCCCGACTTCTTGCCGGCGTTGGCGAATTCGCCCTTCGCCCAGTCGCCCATGAACTGCATGCCGGCCTTGCCGTTGATGACCATGGCCGTTGCCAGGTTCCAGTCACGGCCCGTGCGGCCCGCGTCGAAGTAACCCTGAATCTTGCGGACCGTGTCGAACACGCCGACCATCTTGTCCGAAGTCAGCGTCTTTTCGTCGAGGTCGACCAGCGCCTTCTTGTAGAAGTCCGCGCCTTGCGACAGCACGACGTCTTCCCACAGCGTCAGGTCTTGCCACGGCTGGCCGCCCATCGCGATCGGCTGGATGCCCGCGGCCTTCATCTTGTCGGCCACCGCGAAGAACTCAGGCCACGTGGTCGGCGCCTTGCCGCCTGCCTTGTCCAGCGCTGCCTTGTTGATGTACAGCCAGTTCACGCGGTGCACCGAGAACGGCGCGGCGACATAGTGGCCGTCCGCGTGCATGATCTTGTCGATTTCCGGCGGCAGGTTCTTCTTCCAGTCGCCCGCGACGGAGTCGATCGGCACCAGCACGCCTTGCTGCGCCCAGTCCTGGATCAGCGGACCCTTGATCTGCGCGGCGCTCGGCGCATTGCCCGAGATCACCTGCGTCTTGAGTGCCGTCATGGCAGCCGCGCCGGCGCCACCCGCAACCGCAAAGTCCTTCCACGTGTAACCCTGCTTCGTCATGTCGTCCTTGAGGACGCCGACGGCTTTCGATTCACCGCCCGAAGTCCACCAGTGCAACACTTCGACCGACTCGGCAGCCTGCACGGCCGAGACGCCACACATCAGACCTGCGGCGCACAAAGCGCCCATGATCGCGCGAAATTTCATTGCTTATCTCCTCCAGACACCTGAACAAAAAACAAATGGCCCCTGATGTCGCCAGGGTGCTGTGGTTGGTTCAAACAGGCAAAACACTGGGCGATCGAGCACGGTCGGGCGCATGCGCGAGGCATGTGCCGGCGGACCGATGTCCGGCCGCTGGAAGCTCAAGAGATGAGTGGTTCGGGATGCAACTGACTGTCTCCTCTTTTGATTTTTGCCTGCCCGCGTCGCGCGCGGCAGACTCGAGGTGCCTTGCACGTCAACCTGGCCGACCATTACGGAAAGCCGCTCAACTGCCCGGCTTTCCACAAGGGCCGCAGGGCGTGCTGGCGCGTACCGACACGCAATGTCCGTTAACATGCAGGGGACGCCTGCCGATTCGGGAAAACGCGCATCTGGACTTGCAGTGCACGCTTTTTTCATCGAATTAGCGTTACCTCTTGATTTGGATTGTAGTTAAACTACAATTCAGTGTCAAAAAAAATTTTATCGGACTACGGTCGCTCAACTGTTCAACTTCGGCGGCCCCAGGACATCGACGGAGACTCATGCAAACCGATTCAAGTTTCACCTTCGTTCTCTTCGGCGGAACCGGCGATCTGTCGATGCGCAAGATCCTGCCGGCACTGTTTGAAGCACACCGTGCAGGCGGCATGCTGGCCGACAGTGGCAAGATCGTGGCGGTGGCCCGGCACGCGGCGGATCGCGGCGAATACCTGCAGTGGGTCAACGAGCACGTCAAGCCGCACGTGTCGAAGAAAGGTTTGGACGAAACGGCATGGGCGAGCTTCCTGGAGCGCATCGAGTTCGTGAATATCGACCTCGGCAAAGCGGAAGACTTCGTGCACTTGCGCGACGCCGTCAAGGACCTGCCCGGCATTCGCGTGTTCTATCTGGCTACGGGCCCGTCGCTGTTCGTGCCGATCTGCCACGCGCTCGCGTCGGTGGGATTGAACGAAAACGCCCGCATCGTGCTGGAAAAGCCGCTCGGCTACGACCTCAAATCGTCCAATGCAATTAATGATGCAGTCGGCGAAATCTTCGCCGAAGAACAGATCTATCGCATCGACCACTACCTCGGTAAAGAGCCGGTGCAGAACCTGCTGGCGCTGCGCTTCGGCAATGCGCTGTTCGAGCCGCTGTGGCGCCGCGAGTGGGTCGAGAGCATCCAGATCACGATCGCCGAAGAGCTCGGCGTGGAAGCGCGCGGCGACTTCTACGACAACACCGGCGCGTTGCGCGACATGGTGCAGAACCATTTGCTGCAACTGCTCTCCATCGTCGCGATGGAGCCGCCCCACTCCATGGATTCGGATTCGGTGCGTGATGAAAAGCTGCGCGTGCTGCGCGCTTTGAAGCCCATCGATCCGCGCGATATCGGCAAGGTGGCCGTGCGCGGCCAGTATCATTCGGGCGTGATCCGCGGCACCTCGGTGCCGGCGTATGCAACGGAGTCCGGCGTCCGGCCGGACAGCACGACCGAAACTTTCGTCGCGCTGAAGGTCGAGATCGAAAACTGGCGCTGGGCCGGCGTGCCGTTTTTCCTGCGCACCGGTAAGCGCCTCGCCGATCGCGTCGCCGAGATCGTGGTGAATTTTCGTGCAGTGCCGCATTCGGCGCTCGGCGCCTCCGCATTGCGCGCCGGTGCGAACCGCCTCGTGATCCGCCTGCAGCCGAACGAAACCATTCGCCTCTACTGTCTCGCGAAGCAGCCCGGCGAAGGCATGAACCTCGCCAGCGTCCACCTCGACCTCGCGTTCGACCAGTTCTTCCGCGAAGGACAGATGGAGGCCTATCAGCGTCTGCTGCTCGACGTCATCAACGGCCGCCTCGCGTTGTTTGTGCGACGCGACGAGCAGGAAGCCGCATGGCGCTGGGTCGAACCGATCCTGAACGAATGGAAGGCGTCGAATAAGCCGCCCAAGCCGTACGCAGCGGGCACGTGGGGACCGGCCGCATCGAGCGCGATGCTGGCGCAGCATGGCACCTGCTGGCTCGAAGAAGAGAATTGAATCACGGCGGCGCGTCGTATTCCACGGAACATGACGCGCCGCCCATAAGACCCACCGACGAACTGAACGGAATGGCGCCGGTATCACGAGGGCGCCTGCAGGTCATCCGCCTCGCAGGCATCGCGTGAAAGCAGTACGGCACATTCCGCAGATCCAACAAGAAAGCAGCACGGAGGAGAAGTGATCGAGCTTCACGCTTTCGACGATCAACGCGCCCAATCCGACGCGTTGGCGAAAGCGGTTGGCGACGCGTTACATGCGTCGCTCGCCGCACAGGCCGCGGGGTCCACCACCGGCGCGCGCCCCGCAATGCTTGCAGTGTCCGGCGGCAGCAGTCCGCGCCCGTTCCTGCAGACGTTGTCCACGCAAACCTTCGACTGGGCGCGCATTGCCGTGACACTGGTCGACGACCGCTGGGTGCCGGAGACGGACAGCGCGAGCAACTCGCAACTGGTGCACGCCACGCTGTTGCAGAACGCCGCGAAGCACGCCACCTTCTGGCCGCTCGCGGACACCACGCAAGATCTGAACGCGCATGTCGCCGCGCTGAATGCCGACCCGCGCTTTAGCCACGCGCCGGACGTCGCGATACTCGGCATGGGCGAAGACGGCCACACCGCGTCGATCTTTGCCGATGCACCCGAATGGGACCATGCGATCACCACGACCGAACGCTTCGTCGCCGTGCACCCTGGCAGCGCGCCGCATGCGCGCGTCAGCTGGTCGCTATCCGCGTTGAAGGAAGTAAAGCATCTGTTCCTGCTGATCGCCGGACCGCGCAAAATGGACGTGCTGAATGCCGCCACCGCTGCGCTACAAAAAAATGCCATCTCACAGTTGGCAAACGACAAGGGAGTGAGACTCGATGTCTACTGGTGTGCAAACTAAGGCTGTTCCCGGCGCGGGCCAGCACGCCGACGGACCGAGGCTGCTGGCCGACATCGGCGGCACCAATGCGCGCTTCGCGCTGGAGACGAGCCCGGGCGAAATCGGCTCGGTGAAGGTCTATCCGTGCGCGGACTATCCGGGTGTTGCCGAAGTCATCAAGAAGTATCTGAAGGACACCAAGATCGGCCGCGTGAATCATGCGGCGATCGCAATTGCGAACCCGGTCGACGGCGATCAGGTGAGCATGACGAATCACGACTGGAGCTTCTCGATCGAGGCCACGCGCCGCGCGCTCGGCTTCGACACGCTGCTGGTGGTGAACGACTTCACCGCGCTGGCCATGGCGCTGCCCGGCCTCACCGACGCGCAACGCGTGCAGGTAGGCGGCGGCGCGCGCCGTCCGAACAGCGTGATCGGCCTGCTCGGCCCAGGCACCGGCATGGGCGTGTCCGGCCTGATTCCCGCCGACGACCGCTGGATCGCGCTCGGCAGTGAAGGCGGCCACGCCACCTTCGCACCGGCCGACGAACGCGAAGACATCGTGCTGCAATACGCGCGCAAGAAGTGGTCGCATGTGTCGTTCGAACGCGTGGCCGCGGGTCCCGGCATCGAAGTGATTTACCGTGCGCTCGCGGGCCGCGACAAGAAACGCGTGGCGGCCAACGTCGACACGATCGAGATCGTCAAGCGCGCGCTGGAAGGCGAGCCGCTCGCCGCCGAATCCGTCGACGTGTTCTGCGGCATTCTCGGCACCTTCGCGGGCAATATCGCGGTGACGCTCGGCGCACTGGGCGGCATCTATATCGGCGGCGGCGTGGTGCCGCGGCTCGGCGAGTTCTTCGCGCGCTCGTCGTTTCGCAAGCGCTTCGAAGCCAAGGGCCGCTTCGAGGCCTACCTGCAGAACGTGCCCACCTACGTGATCACCGCCGAATATCCCGCGTTCCTCGGCGTCTCGGCGATTCTCGCCGAGCAGTTGTCGAACCGCGCGGGCGGCAGTTCATCGGCGGTGTTCGAGCGGATTCGCCAGATGCGCGATGCGTTGACACCGGCCGAGCGCCGCGTGGCCGATCTCGCGCTGAATCATCCGCGTTCGATCATCAATGATCCGATCGTCGATATCGCGCGCAAGGCCGACGTGAGTCAGCCGACGGTGATCCGCTTCTGCCGTTCGCTCGGCTGCCAGGGCTTGTCCGATTTCAAGCTGAAGCTCGCGACGGGTTTGACCGGCACGATTCCGGTGAGCCACAGCCAGGTGCATCTGGGCGATACGGCGACGGACTTCGGCGCAAAGGTGCTGGACAACACCGTATCGGCGATCCTGCAGTTGCGCGAGCATCTGAACTTCGAGCATGTCGAGCGGGCCATCGACCTGTTGAATGGGGCGCGGCGTATCGAGTTCTATGGGCTCGGCAATTCGAACATCGTCGCCCAGGACGCGCATTACAAGTTTTTCCGCTTCGGCATTCCGACGATTGCCTACGGCGACCTGTACATGCAGGCGGCGTCGGCGGCGTTGCTCGGCAAGGGTGATGTGATCGTTGCGGTGTCCAAGTCGGGACGCGCGCCTGAACTGCTGCGCGTGCTGGATGTGGCCATGCAGGCGGGCGCCAAGGTGATCGCGATTACGTCGAGCAATACGCCTTTGGCCAAGCGGGCCACCGTCGCGCTCGAAACCGATCACATCGAGATTCGCGAGTCGCAGCTGTCGATGATTTCGCGGATCCTGCATCTGGTGATGATCGATATTCTCGCTGTCGGCGTGGCGATTCGCCGTGCCGTGCCTAGCGCGGATGTGGCGGAGACAGTCGCCAAGGCGCGCCAAGGCGCTGACGATGACGCGACTGCCGTGCTGGATTGGCTGAGCCACGGCGCGGCTTCTTCGCCGCGGGACTGATGTTGGGGAGCGGGCTGCGCCGCGGGCCGAGTGGTTCTGCCAGCGGCGCTGCCCCTTCCGTCAAATCACGTTAGGCTGTCGGCGTTGCCCTTATGCGTGGCGAACAGAGAAGCAATCGAACAGAGCGCAACGAGCGCTCGGCGAGCGAGACGCTCGTGCTCAGTTCACGAAGAGACGGCCGCACATTGCGGGCGACGCGGGGACAGGCGGAAACACAAACCACGAACCGTCATCGTGCCGGAAGAATACGATTGTCAGCGGCCCGCGCGACGTGCAACCTTCCAATCGTACATAGCGACCGTGCGTCGCGAGCACACGGCCAGTCTGCGTCACCCGCACCGGCATCGAACGCGTGGGCGCAAACCATTTGTTCACGAGAGATCGCAAGGAAACGCAGTCGGTGTTCATGGCGTGCTCCTGAGTTCGTGTTGGACTGCAATGGAACTTCATTCCACGGGTCCATGAATTCAGTATTGGATAGGCACTCGCGAACTTAAATCAGAACGGCCCGAGAATGACGTAGCCGAATATCGTGCGCTGTAGGGGTTTGCCTACGCCGGACTTGCCGCACGCGGGCAAGGACTGAGCACGCGCGGCTGTTCGCTGAATGAACGGATCAAGGATCCGAAGCCGGCCCGCACATGCCGCCGCTCGACCACCGTCCGCCACCGGCCGATTAGGCACTGGGTGTTCGCCCATTGCGACGCCTGGCAGCCAGTCAGCACAATCGGTAGATCAATGGCACTATTGTCGCCACCCTGCTAGTTTCCACTCAGCCGAATCATTGATCGGGAGAGATCGATGGCCGACAGACCGACTTCCAGTGCGTCCACAGTCCGTTCGCTTGTCCTCATTGCCGTCGTCGTGGTCGCGCTGGTCGCGGCCTTCGCCTATACGGGCGGCTGGCTTTCGCCGGGGCGACTGACGCCCGCAAAAATCGTCAACGGATTGGCGCCGCCGGGCGGCGCGGAGCTCGGCTTCCGGCGCAACCATGCCAAGGGCATCTGCTTTACCGGCAACTTCGAATCGAATGGCGCGGCCGCGACCCTGTCCAGGGCGCCGATGTTCGCGTCTGGCTCGTATCCTGTCACCGGACGTTTCAACCTCGCTACCGCCGACCCCAAAGCGCCGGACGCCACGGTTCGGGTGCGGGGCCTCAGTCTGCGGATCGTCGCTCCGGATGGAAGCGAATGGCGCTCGGCCATGATCGACGCGCCCGTGTTCCCGGTCGCCACCCCGCAGGCTTTCTACGCTCTGCTTCAGGCCTCGGCCGACAAGACCGACCCGGACGCAATGAAGAATTTCGCCGCCGCGCACCCGGAGTTCGGCGCATTTGTCGCGTGGGCCGGCAGCGCGCCCTGGACGGGCTCTTACGCGCAGGAGCGGTACAACAGCCTCAATAGCTTCATTTTCACCAATGCGGCGGGCGAGGACCAGGCCGTGCGCTGGTCCTTCGTGCCGGCGGCGCAGCCTGAGGTCGTCTCCGCCGACCAGTTGAAGGAACGTGCCGCCGACTTCCTCGCCGCGGATATTACGCAGCGCGTACAAAGCGCGCCGCAACGATGGGCGCTGGTCGTCACGGTCGCCAATTCCGGCGACCCGACCGCGGACCCCAGCAAAGCCTGGCCCGAAGATCGGCGCAAGGTCGAGGCGGGCACGCTGGTGGTCAACGCCATCGAACCCGAGGCTGACGGGCCGTGCCGCGACCTCAACTTCGATCCCACCGTGCTGCCGCCAGGCATGCACGTCTCGGACGATCCGTTTCCCGCCGCGCGCTCGGCCGCCTATTCCGTATCGTTCAACCGGCGCACCGCCGAGGAGAAGGACTATCCCCGGCATCCGGCAGGAGGAGCCACGCCATGACCCCGACCCACGATCGCTTCACGCCGCTGCAGCGCGCTCTTCACTGGCTCATGGCGGTTTGCATTCTGGCGATGCTGTTCATCGGCGTCGGCATGGTGTCCACGATTCGGCCGGTTTATCTTTCTCTGGTGTCGATCCACAAGCCGCTGGGTATCGTGATTCTCGTGCTGGCGCTGATCCGCCTGGTGGTGAGGTTCATGCGCGGCGCACCGCCGCTGCCGACGTCGATGCCGGAGCCGATGAAACTCGCCGCCCGCCTGTCGCATCTCGCGTTCTACCTGCTGATGATCGGGCTTCCGCTGCTCGGATGGGGCATGCTGTCGGCCGCGGATTATCCCGTCGTGGTGTTCGGAATGCATTTGCCCTCAATCCTGCCGCATAGCGACGCGTTGCACACGCTGCTGTGGAACGCGCACAGGACGCTCGCGCTATGCTTCTTTGCGCTGATCGTGCTTCATCTGGCGGCGGCGCTGTTGCACGCGCTGGTCCGGCGGGACGGTGTCTTCCAGGCCATGGCGCCGTGGCGTTAAGCGGTGCCGATGCGATTCAGCTTTGGTCGGCCAGCTGAATCGAGTACAAATCGACCAGCCAGTCGATAAAAATGTCGACCCGCCTCGGTCTGGTTCGATTGGGCACATATACGACCGACACAGGACGGGGATTCAACGGATAGTCTCTCAGCACCTTCGTCAACCGGCCGGCTCGCACATGGGCGTCGAGTACGAAGGTGCTTCCCTGTATGAGTCCGAGGCCTGCCAGTCCGCAAGCCACGTAGGTATCTGTATCGTTCACGAGGATCGCGCTCTTCAGCGCAACAGAGCGGATCTCGTTTCCCTCGAAAAACTCCCAGCTTCGAATGCGGCCCGACTTCATCGCGTAGCTCACGCCGATGTGATCCTTGAGGTCATCCAGCGTGAAGGGCTCGCCATAGACCCGGATATAGTCGGGCGACGCGTAAGTCAGCGTTCTGTAATGACCAAGCGATTTAGCGACCAGTCCGGGTTCGCTCACCGCGCCCACGCGCACCGCGCAGTCCAATCCCTCTTCGATTAGATCGGAATGCTGATCAGCAATACTGATATCCAGCCGGATGTCAGGATGACTGGCCAGAAAATCCGGTAGTGCCGGGATGACGGCCGACTTCGCGATGAGCGAGGGCATGCTCACGCGGACCACGCCGCTTTTGCTTCCCCTGGAGGCCTGGGCGTCGGCATCCATATCGTCCAGATCCCGAAGCAGCGCGACGCAACGCTCGTAATACCGAAGGCCCGCATCCGTCGGCTTGCTTCTCCGGGTGGTTCGGTTGAGAAGCTTCACGCCCAGATCCGACTCGAGAACCTGAACCATGCGGGTGACATAAGCTGCGGACGTATGCAGAACTTCGGCGGCTCTCGCGAAGCTGGTCGACTCGACCACCTTCACATACGCATTCATGGCGGCAATCTTGTCCATCGTGTGTTTTCGGGAGCATCGAAAGAAAGGTGACCATGCAACGGGTTGCGAAAATCCGCGAGGCGGTGAAGATTCGACGGCGGCTCCCGCTCAGTGGGCACCCGCGGCCGCGGCGCTGCCGGCACCGCCCTTGCGGGGTTTCGTCACCCAGATCAACGGAATGATCACAATGAAAATTACGGCCGACAGCCAGAAGATATCGTTCAGACCGAGCATCGCCGCCTGAGCGTTGAGCGAATGCTCAAACGCCGCTAGCGCTTGCTGCGTACCGCCGCCGAGCACGCTGTGCAGCGAGTCGAGCCCTCCAACGAAGGTCGGATTGTTGACGCTGCTCTGCTCGGCGAGGCGCGCATGGTGCAGGATCGTGCGGTCGTTCCAACCCGTGCTGAACAATGACGTGCCCACCGCACCCGCAAAGACCCGCGCGAAATTCGACAAACCCGCAGCCGCGGGAATTTTGTCCCCGGGCAGACCGGACAGAATGATCGCCGTCAGCGGCACGAAGAACAGCGCCGTGGGGATGCCTTGCAGCAGTGTCGGAATCACGAGCGTGAATGTATCGACACCGGTCGTATAGTGCGAACGCATGAAGAACACGCCCGCGAAGCCGAGAAACGCGAGCGTGGCCAGCACGCGGGCGTCGGACTTCGGCATGATCCTCGCCATCACCGGTGCGAGCAACACGGCGAAGATACCGAGCGGCGCGGTGACCAGCCCGGCATCCACGGAGCGGTAGTTCAGATATTCCTGCATCCACTGCGGCAACAAGACGAGGTTCGAGAAGAACACCGCGTAAGCGACCGAGATCGCCACCGTGCCGCCCAGGAAATTGCGTCCGGCAAAGAGCCTCAAATCGATGATCGGATTTTTTTCGGTCAACTCCCAGATCAGGAAGAACACGAAACTGATCAACGAGAACACGGTCAGCGCGATGATGACCGGCGAGTTGAACCAGTCGAGATCCTTGCCTTTGTCGAGCATCACCTGCAGCGAGCCCACCCACGCGATCAGCGAAAGCAGACCGACCTTGTCGATCGGCAGACGCTTTGTCGGCGTTTCACGGTCGCGGTAGATCGCCCACGTCACGCCGGCGGCGAACAGGCCGACCGGGATATTGATGTAGAAGATCCACGACCAGGAGTAACTGTCGGTGATCCAGCCGCCCAGCGCCGGGCCGGCAATCGGGCCGACGGTGGCGGTCATGGCCCATAACGCGAGCGCGGTCGAGCTTTTCTCCTTTGGGTACGAGCCGAGCAGGATCGCCTGCGACAGCGGAATCAGCGGACCGGCCACCGCGCCCTGGACGATCCGTGCGGCGAGCAGCACCAGCAGGTTCGGCGCAATGCCGCACAACCAGGACGACAGCACGAACAGCAAGATCGCCCAGACAAACAACTTGATCTGCCCGACGCGCTGGGTGAGCCAGCCGGTAAGCGGAATTGAAATCGCATTGGCCGCGGCGAAAAGCGTGATCACCCAGGTGCCCTCGTCCACCGAGACACCGAGGTTGCCGGCAATGGTCGGAATCGCGACATTGGCGATCGACGAGTCCAGCACGTTCATGAAAGTGGCCAGCGCCACCGCGAGTGTCGCCAGCGCCAGCTTGCCGCCCGTCAGCGGCGGGAGTGCGGCGGGCTTGGTGGATTCATTCATTTCATCACCCATCATGAGATGCGCGGGTCAGCGCCGTCGGCAGCTATCTGACCAGTCAGTCAATTTGACAAAAAATTGAGGCTCTTTCCTGCATTCAACCGGCACGGCGCGAGGCGTCGCGACGCACGGCGCTCTTTGGCGGCGTGGCTGATGCGGCGACCCTCGAGGCCGGCATATTCTGCGCGATGATCTGCGCGATCTCCGCATCGGCAGCCGCACCGTACTGGGCGAACACATCCGTGCGATACGTCGTGTTCGTCGCGGCGGCGAGCTGGGTGCCCGACTCGTCATGCGTATCCACCTCGGCCTGCATCGACAACCCAATCCGCAGCGGATGTGCGTCGAGTTCACGCTGATCGAGCAGCACGCGCACCGGCAGGCGCTGCACCACCTTGATCCAGTTGCCGGTGGCGTTCTGCGCCGGCAGCACCGCGAAGGCTGCGCCCGTGCCCGCCGAGAAGCCCTCTATCCTGCCGTGATACTTGACAGCGGAGCCGTAGACATCCGCAGTAAGCGTGACCGGCTGGCCGATGCGCATGTGCGTGAGCTGGCCTTCCTTGAAATTCGCGTCAACCCAGACGCCGTCGAGCGGCACGATCGCCATCAGCGGTGTGCCGGGCGCGACCCGCTGGCCCACCTGCACCGAACGCCGCGCGACATAGCCGGTCACCGGCGCGGGCAAGGTGTTGCGCGCATAGTTCAGATAAGCGTCGCGCACTTTCGATGCCGCGGCCTGCACGTTGGGATGCTGCTCGATGGTGGTGCGGTCTGTCAGCGCGTGATTCGCTTCGGCCTGTTGGCGGGCGGCGTCGAGCGCGGCCTGCGCGGAACTGACGGCGTCATGCGCATGGGCGATGTCTTCGCCTGACACCGCGCCGGTTCCGGCAATCGCCTGACGGCGCTTCAGGTCGTCATCGGCGCGGACCAGATCGGCCTCGCGCTGGGCGATGTTCGCCGCGTAAAAATCGTTGTTCACGTACAGGCCACTGACCTGGCGAACCGTCTGACCGAGCATCGCCTCTGCGTTCGACAGTGCGATCTTTGCGTCGGCGGCGTCCAGCATCACTACCGGGTCGCCCTGCTTGACGATCTGAGTATCGTCCGTGTTGACTGCGATCACCGTGCCGCTGACCTGCGGCGTCAATTGCACGAGATTGCCGCTGACATAGGCGTCGTCGGTGGATTGATAGAAGCGCCCCACCGTGAAGTAGTAAGCGCCAAAGCCGGCACCTGATGCGACGATGGCGCCCGCCAGCAGCGCCAGCATCAGCTTGCGCTTACGGGGACTCTCCACCTTGGCGGATTCTGCTGGTTGCGCCGCGGTGCGCTCGGCGGCGGTCGTATCGCTCATTTCAATAACTCCTGGCAGTGTATGAAGGGGTCGCGGCAGTCGCATTAGCGCGCGGCGACGACACGGTTAGTCTGGATTGCAGCGGTGTTCGAAGCTGCTGCCGAGCTGCTCGCGGCGGCAGTGCCGGTATCGACATACCCGCCACCGAGTGCCGCGGCCAACGCGATCTGCTGATCGCGGCGGTTCATCTTCAGGTTCGCTACGGTTTCGTCGGCGGCGAGCGCGTTGGTGTCGGCGTTCAGCACCGTGAGCTGGTTCGTGAGGCCGGCCTTGTATTGCGTGAGCGCCAACTGGTCGGCGCTGCGCGCCGCGTCCTGGGCGGCTTGCGCATCGCCGAGCTGGACGTCGGTCGAGCGGATCTGCGCGAACTGCGTCGCAACCTCCGACAGCGCCGTGACAAGCGTCTGGTTGTAACCGGCCACCGCGTTGTCGAAGTCCGCGTAACGGCCTTTCAATTGCGCCCGCAGTTCGCCGCCGTCGAAGATCGGCAGATGGATCGCCGGACCGGCGCTGACGGTGCGGCTCGCGGCGCTCAACAAGCGGCCGAAACCGAAGGCATCCAGACCTATCGCGGCGCTCAGGTTGATGTCGGGGTAGAACTCGGCCTTGGCTTCCTTTACGTCATGCGTGAGGGCATCGACGCGCCAGCGGGCTGCAACCAGATCCGGGCGGCGGCTGACCAGATCCGCCGGAACGTTATCGGGCAGCCGCACCTCGTCGCCGATACCGAGCGCAGGCCGGGCGATCGCCAGGCCGCGGTCCGGCCCCGCGCCGAGGAGCGCGGCCAGCTGATAGCGCGTCGTGACGATGCTGCCGTCGAGCGAAGCCAGCGCGGCGCGGCTGCTGGCAAGGTTTGCCTGTGCGGTTTTGCGCTCCACTTCGGTATCCAGCCCGTTGGCGATACGGCCCGCCGTAATGCGCTCGATCTGCGCGCGCTGCCCGACTTCCTGTTGCGCAATGTCGCGCAACGCGTACAGGCGGGCGAGCTGGTTGTAATTGCGCGCGATAGCGGACGTGAGCGTCAGTTTGACGACCTCGGCATCCGCCTCGCTCGCCTGCAACTGCGACATGGCAGCCTTGAGCGCCTCGCGGTTCTTGCCCCAGAGATCGAGGTCGTAGGATGCCGAGAGCAACGCCTTGTTTTCCGACTGCCACGAGCCGGCATAAGGCGGCGGGACCAGCGCGTTGGCCGAGTACTGCTCGCGCGTGAACGAGTAGGCGGCGCCGACTTTCGGCAGCGTGCTCGACTTTGCCGTCTCGGTGTATGCGGCAGCGGCGCCGACACGGGCGCGCGCCTGAGCAAGCGATGGACTGCCTTTCAGGGCTTCCGCCAACAGGGCTTTTAACTGCGCGTCGCCGAACTGGTCGGCCCAATCGGCGGCCGGCCAATGACCGTCGTCCGACGGAATGCTCTGCTGGGTAGCGAGCGTCTGCGGCTCGGTCATCTGCTTGTCGCTCGTAATGCCTGCGTAGTTCGCGCACGCCGACAGCACAGCGGCGAACATCACCGAAACGCCGGCCTTCGCCACCCGCCTGCCGATCGCCATTCCATTTAACTGTGATTTCATTTTCTGACCTGTCTGATATATAGGTAAAAAAAATACCGCTCAGTCCGCCAGGAATTTGTTGAGCAGGCGGCCCAGTTCGTTGAACTCCTGCTTGGTAAAGCGCTTCAGACGAACGTTCAAGACGCCCGGTGCGATTTCCGGAAGCTGCGCGGCGACCTCTTTGCCTTTCTTCGTCAGCGTCAGGTTGACCACCCGGCGATCCTCGAGGCTGCGCGAGCGTTCCAGCAAGCCCTTGTTTTCCAGTTTGTCGAGCAGACGGGTCATCAGGCCGGTATCGATAGCCAGCAACTTCGACAACTCGAACGGCGTGGAGGCGATTTCGCCACTCAACGACAGCAGGATGCCCATCTGCTGGGAGGTGATCTCCAGATCCTTCAAGGCATTGTCCATCTCGGCCACCAGAATGTTGCGGGCCTTGTTCAGCAGGAGGCCGATGCTCTGGGCCGGCCGGAAGTTGTCCTTCGTGTAGTGGTTCATCTTCCGCTCCTTAATCGACAGACTCAACAATATCTGCAAAATCAGATATTGTCAAATTACTTGAAAAATATTTTTTGGGGTCAGTCCGTGGGGCATGGAACGCAGCATCACGGAGGGCCGATCAACCCGTCGGCTAGAGATGCGACCTTAGCTGTTCCGCAAATGCGTGAATGACGTCTTCGTCTCGCGACAGAAACATCCATTGACCGACGCGGGTCGAAACGAGCAGTCTTGCCGCGACCAATGCCGCGATGTGTGCCGAGACGGTCGACTGAGACAGCCCACTGCGCGCGAGGATTGCATTGGCCGGCACCCCGCGATCGAGATCGATGTAGCCCGACACAAAGTATTCGCCGGGGGTCTTCAGCCACCTCAAGATCTCGCGCCGGAACGGGTTGGCGAGCGCCTTATGAATCAAATTCTCGTCAACCATCGTGACACTCCTTGCAACACCGGCGCTCATCTTCGTTAGAACATATCCGCGGCACTTTTTTGTCCTACGACCTGAGTGGATGTTCCACACCCGGTTCGAGACGGGATAAAGGGACCGGTGTTCATACTCGCGTAGCTTTGGCCGGGACCCACGATCGGAAAGACATCGGCATTCTCATCGATCATCACCTCGAGGAAAGCCGGCCCCTCAAATTCGACGAACGCTCTCAACGCGTCCTCGAGTTCGCCCGGCGCCTGAACGCGACGCGCGAATTCGAAGCCATCGGCCTGTGCCGCCATCACAAAGTCTTTGCGATGCAGCGCCTTGTCGCTGACAAACATTCGCCCGTCGTAAAAGAGACGCTGCCACTGCCGGATCATTCCATCTCCGCGATTGTTGAGCAGCAGTACTTTGACGGGGATGCCGTACGTGCTTGCCGTCTCCAGTTCGCCGACATTCATCCGGATGCTGCCATCGCCGTCGATGTCGATCACGAGCGCATCCGGCCGCGCCAACTGCGCGCCAATCGCAGCCGGCAGCCCAAAACCCATCGTCCCCATGCTGCCCGATGTCAGAAAGCTTCGAGGCTCGACGAACGCGAAAAACTGCGCCGCCCACATCTGATGCTGGCCGACGCCGGTGCTGATGATCGCGCGTCCGCCTGTGATCTCACTGAGTTTCTCGATAACCCGCTGCGGTTGAATCGCCGGGTTGTTTCGGTCGTAGTTCATGCCGAACCTCCGCTTGAGCGCCACCACCTGGTCGAGCCAATCCGAAGACGACTGCGCCGCCGGACTGTGCTCCATCAAAGACAGTAAGGCCTCTTTAGCATCGCTCACGTGAGTCCAGTGCGCGCGCTTGACCTTGTTGATCTCCGCCTCGTCGATGTCGATATGCGCGATATGGCGGGCAGCGGGAGCGAATGACTCAGGCCGTCCACCGGCGACCCGATCGTCGAACCGGGCGCCCACCGCGATCAGAAAATCGCAGTCTTCAACGGCGTAGTTTGCGCAGGCGGCGCCGTGCATGCCGAGCATGCCGAGAAACAGCGGGTGTTTTGCAGATACGGCGCCAAGACCCATCAGCGTCGTTACGATCGGAATGCCGTAGCGCTCGGCGAACGCCCGCAGCTCCGCGCTCGCGCGAGCCGTGATGACACCGCCGCCGACATAGAGCAGCGGCCGCTTACTGCGCCGCAGGAGATCGAAGAAGGCGATGGCTTTATCGTTTGCCAGATGCGCCCCTTTCGCCACCATCCGCAGACGGTCGGAGTAGCCGCGAAAATGCAGTGCGCCTCGCCCGTGATAGGGCCCCGTCCAGTTCTGGATGTCTTTGGGCACATCCACAACAACCGGGCCCGGACGGCCCGTGCGGGCCACTTCGAACGCGGTGCGCAGGGTCGGCTCGAGCTTCATCGGATCGGTGACCAGAAACACCTGCTTCGCGCACGCCGACATGATGTTGAAGACGGGCGCTTCCTGAAACGCGTCGCTGCCGATCGCGGCACGCGGCACCTGCCCGCAGATGAGGACGACGGGTACCGAATCGCCATTACAGTCCGCGATCGGCGTCACCGCGTTTGTCGCACCCGGTCCGGACGTCACCATGAAAACGCCGACTTTTCCGCTGGCCCGCGCGTAACCGGCGGCCATAAAGCCCGCGGCCTGCTCGTTGGCCGGTACGACAAACTTGATTTGACGCCCGCCATGGGTCGCGTTCCTTTCGTTATGACGAAACACCGCGTCGTAGGTCGGCAGAATCGCACCGCCGCTATAGCCAAACAGCGTGTCGACGCCCTGCTCGGCAAGTACGCGCAGGATAATGTCGGCCCCCGACAGCGTTTCAGTCACATTCGTTGGCGTCAAATCGGCTTGTGAAGCAATGATTGGGTTTCGGGTCATGGTTGGCTCGCGGGCAAATCGGCGCTGACAGGAACAGCAGCCAGAATCAAGGAACGATCTCCTATCCAGTCGGCGCTCATGAGCGGCGCCTCGACAATGATTTAGTAATGCTTCTGGCGAACTCGTCGCCAAGGTCCTCCCGGACCAGCTCCAGGGCCACCTGAATACCATCCGTTATGCCGCGCGACGCATGCAGACCGCCCTCCTTCGAACAGCCTCGATCGCCCGCGGCGCGCACAACGGGATACTCGCTGGACAAACGCCGCGCATCGCGCCAATGCGTAGTCAAAGGGCGATGGTCAGCAAGGCCGGCGCGCGCGATCAGAAAAGCCCCGTTGGACACCGACGCGAACCTTCGCACCCTGTGCCCCGCAGCCTTGAGCCAGTTCACCAGATCATGAAGTTCACGGCTCGACCCGAGGACGGGGCACCCCGGCACTACGACGATGTCGAACCAAACAGGCGCGTCCAGCAGACTGTCGGTCGCGCCCACCGCTACGCCATTCGAGCACAGCACCGGGCCCGCAGACGGCCCCACGAGATGCTGCTCGTACAACGTTGCGCCGCACAGGCGATTCGCTTCGTGAAACACGTCCATCGGCCCCGTCACTTCGAGCAGCCGAAATCCTGCGTACAGCATCATCGCGACCTGCATGCTCCGTTACTCCGTGAATTCACTGCATACGGGCGCCGCATATCTCGCCGCGTCACGCCCGGCGAGGCGGTGCGGGGTATCGCGTCCCTCGACCATGACGAATCTGCCCTTGGTTACAGGTTCTCGCGGCCGGTCCTCCGGCGCGCTGGTGACTCGCCACATCCACGAGACCCAGTCTAATGAGCCGGCATGAGAGAGGAAACACGTGGTTGTCGTCGTGCTGGGCCAATCGATGTGAGATTTGGGCCACCGGCGCCACCTCGGAGTTGTCGCCCGTCGGGTTGCCTCCAGAGGACGCGATGTCAGTCGAGCATGGCCGCGATCCAGTGCGCTTGTTACCCAGACGCAAAAGTAAGTTACCGCCTGGTGCATCCCTGTTTTCAGGCGATTGCGGTAAGCTCGGTTACCGCTCGTCAGTACAGGCTGGCAGGCTTGGTCCGGTCTTTCGGGTAAAGCCAATCGAATCGCCGGTATCGGAAACGGGCCTACTCACTCCATGAAGGTCACGGCATGAAAGTCGCCATTGTTATATTCGATGGTGTTCAGGCGCTCGACGTTGCGGGCCCCCTCGACGTGTTCGCCGAAGCAAACACGATCCTTTCCGAACCGCAGCGATATGAAGTCTCCCTAGTGGGACCTCGGGCCGGCAGCGTGACCTGCTCGAACGGAATGCAGCTTTACGTGCCATTCGGCTATGCGGATCTCGACACGCAATGGGATCTGCTACTGGTCGCCGGAGGGCCGCAATTGCCGGATGCCCAACCGCCGAGTGACTTTCTGGCGTGGCTGCGGAGTCAGGCCCGCAACGCGACACGCTTCGGCTCTGTTTGCAATGGAGCATTCGTACTTGCCCATGCGGGACTGCTCGACGGCAAGGAAGTGACGACCCACTGGGCGGACGCGGGCCGTCTCGCCCATGAATTTCCGCAGGCGAGCGTGCAGCCCGACAAGATCTTCGTTCGCGACGGACGCCTCTTTACCTCGGCAGGGGTAACGGCCGGTATCGATCTGTGCCTGTCGCTCGTCGCCGAAGACTGGGGACACGAACTGGCGGTGCGTGTTGCAAAACGTCTTGTCGTCTATATCCAGCGGGAAGGCGGCCAGTCTCAATACAGCCCCTACATTGGAGCCGGGCGCGACGAGGATCCGCTTATCGGCAAAGTGCACCGGTATGTGACCGAGCATATAACCGATGCGCTATCGATCGAACAACTCGCGAGCGCAGTGGCAGTCAGCCGACGAACCTTCTCACGATTGTTCGCGAAGTATGCAAAGGTGACGCCGTCCGCATTTGTCGAGCAGGTTCGCGTCGATACCGCGAGAAAGTTGCTGGAGGATTCGGATGCACCGCTGAAAACCGTGGCATTCAAATGCGGTTTCCGCAGCGCCACGCATATGCGCACCACCTTCTCCCGGCGGCTAAACGTGACACCGAAACAATACCGGCAGCGATTTCGCGGCGAGGCCAGCAAACAGCCATGGCTGGCTAACAGCGCCGGCAAGCAGGTTGCTTTTCAAGGACTGTCGCATCTGTGACTGACGCCGACTCTCCTCAATCCCTTCCCGATATCCTTGCACCCGGCTTGCCGCTCATATTCGTCGGAATCAATCCGGGTATCCGTGCGGCATCAACGGGCCACCACTTTGCGGGCAGAGGCAACCGGTTCTGGCGGGTGATGCATCTGGCGGGTTTTACTCCCGGACAGATTCGGCCCGAAGACGACCGCACGGTTCTTCGCTATGGCTACGGTCTTACCGCGGTGGTCTCGCGGCCAACCGCGCGCGCCGCCGATCTGTCGCGATCGGAGCTCGAACTGGCCGGTGATGATTTTCGGCGCAAGGTCGAGCGGTACGCGCCGCGGCATGTTGCTTTCCTCGGAAAAATGGCGCTTGCGGCGATCTCCGGCACACGTTCCATCCATTGGGGACTGCAAACAGAGCCATTCGGCGGCGCATGTGCGTGGGTGTTACCCAATCCGAGCGGACTGAACAGGGCATTCGACCTCGATGCGCTGGTTGTCGCCTACCGCGAGGTTCGCATTGCGGTAGCGTCCACGCCTTGAAGGTGCGCGTTCTTGCGCAATGTCCCCGTCACGAAATCCACGAAGGCGCGAATCTTGCCGCTGCTGCTTCGTCGCTCCACATGAAGCAGGCTCACCGGGATCGACTCGGGCTCGAACGACGTCAGGACGGGTCGGAGCTTGCCGTCAAGTACCTCGGGAGCCGCTTGATACGACAGCAACTGGATTATCCCCACTCCGTCGACGGCCGCGAGAACAGCAGCGGGGCCGAGGTCGACGATCATTCGCGGCCGCAGCCTGACCGGTAACCTCGAACCGTTTTCGTTGTACACCCATTCGAGCGGAAGCGAGACGCCCGTGAAAGATACGCAATGGTGATTGGCCAGATCTTTGGGGTGAAGCGGTTCCCCATGCACGGCAAGATAAGAGGGAGCCGCATACGTGCAACGCCGCACGAACCCTAACGGAATCGCGAACGCCGAGGAATCCCCGAGATGGCCGACACGGATCGCGATATCGACGCCTTCCTCCAGAAGCCGCGTAGTTCGATCGACGTACACCGCCTTGATGCCGACGTCCGGATAACGCAGTGCGAAGGCGTTGACCAGCGGAGCGACATAGCGCTGGCCGAACAGCACTGGTGCGGAAACGGTCAACGTCCCTACGGGATTGAGCTGATCGGCGGCAATGTTGGCTTCCGCATCCGTGATGGTGTCCAGCACCTTCCTGCAGGCTTCGAGGTATGCCATACCTGCGTCCGTTGGACGAACCGATCGCGTCGTCCGGGCGAGCAGATGCGTACCGAGACGGGACTCCAGCGAACTGACCGCCCGCGAGACCGCGCCGGCCGACATGCCGAATTTTTCGGCCGCGCCGGTAAAGCTGCCCCGGTCGACAATGGCGACGAACACCTCCATCTCACGCAATCTTTCCATTCCGTTCTCCAACCTGGTCACCGCGTCAACACGCCGCGATTCTATGCGCTGCGATCCGCACGTTAATGATTCGTGTCGCCGAATGGCTCAAAGAAAACACAAAATGTCCCAGGCCAAACGCTTTCCGGATTTCAGAAAGCGGTCGTTCAGATTTTCCACGCCAGAAGAATTGCCTTTGCGGCTCGAAAGAGACTCTTTCGCACAGTGATGGTGATCGGAACGCCGATGTCCGATTGGCTAAATTCACCAACTCATTGGCCCAATAATCAACTAGCCTGGACTCCGATGAATCGGCCAGTCCCGCACAATTACCGCAAGCGCCAGGTATCGGTCATGCGGCAACGAATCCGCCAACGGCGCTGGCTTCGCGCATTCACCACGACGCGTCGTATCGCCAACCCAATGTAAGAGGTACTCATGTTCTCCGCCATGCTTGAAGTTAACCCGAAGCCCGAACAGTTCGACGCCTATCTCGGCATGGCCGGCATGCTGCGGCCCGAACTCGAGAAGATCGAAGGCTTCATCGACAACACGCGCTATGCGAGTCTCACCCGCGAAGGCTGGCTTCTTTCGCTGTCGAGCTGGCGTGACGAGAAGTCGCTCGTGCGCTGGCGCACCACCACGTCGCATCACAAGATACAGCAGGCTGCGCGCGATCGCGTCTTCGCCGACTATCGCCTGCGCATCGGCCAGGTTGTCAGCGATAACCAGGTGCCTGCCGGACAGGTCCTGCGTGAGCAGCGCCTGGATGTCACCGAAACGGGCCGTGGCACCGCCGTGACGCTGCTCGATGCGGCACGCTCGCCGGAGTGGCTCGAGCAGACTGACGCCGAAGGGGTGGCGAAATCACTCGGCGTCGATACGAGCGCACCCGGCCTCGTCTCGTGGGACGTATTCGAGGCACTGATGACACCGGGCGACGTGATCGCGGTGGTGACGTGGCGCAATCAGGCGGCAGTTGAAGCGTTCGAGCGCGATGCGCGGAAGGCGGATGGCTTGCGCCAGCGGAGTATCCGCATCGTCCGTGAGTACGGCATGTTCGATCGCCGCGAAGCGCCGCAATACTTCGAAGAGGTGCAGCGCAAGCTCTAAGGGTTCGCTTAGTTCGAGCGCGGATTCTGGCACCTTCGCTCCCGCGCGAGCTGAAACGGAAAATGTTTAGATACCCTATCGACCATGAGTAGCAACGAGGCCCCCATGACTACTGGCAACCCTTTGACGCTTGGAGCGGACGCACCGGCCATCCCGCGGTCGCGGGAACCCGCTCCTGCGCCCGGGACCGAGGCTCCCGCGCAGCCGGCGCCCAGGCAAGCCGCGCTTTCGCTTCGCCTCGCGGCCGGCCTCGTTGGAATGCTGCTCGCGTCGCTGCTGGCCATTCTCAACGAACAGGTCACGGCCCTGTCGATGGCGGATGTCCAGGGTGCGCTTTCGATCGGTCACGACGACGGAACCTGGCTGACCGCGCTGTTCGAGGCGGCTAACGTCGCCACGATGGTGTTCGCGCCGTGGTTCGGGATCACCTTCACGCTCAAGCGATTTACGATCGGCGCCGTGATCGCGACCATGCTCCTCGGCGTGCTGTGCCCCTTCGCACCGAACCTGCTCTCGCTCTATGTGTTGCGTGTTCTTCAGGGGATTGCCGGCGGATGCCTTCCGCCGATGCTGATCATCGTGGCGCTGCGTTATCTTCCGCCCAAAGTGAAACTGTACGGACTCGCCGGTTACGCGCTTACGGCGACCTTCGGGCCGGCCCTCGGCACTCCGCTCGCGGCTCTGTGGACCGAGTATGTCGGCTGGCAGATGGTCTTCTGGCAAATCGTGCCGCTCGGCATCGTGAGCTGCCTCGCGATCCAGCAGGGGCTTCCGGCCGATCCGCTCAAACTCGACCGACTCGGCGCCTTCAACTGGACCGGATTTCTGACGGGCTTTCCGGCCGTCGCCATGCTCGTTATCGGCCTTCTGCAAGGCGATCGTCTCGACTGGCTCGATTCGGGATTCATTCGCGTGATGTTCATTGGCGGGGCGCTGCTGTTCGCCACCTTCCTTGTCAACGAGTGGTTCCACCCGCTGCCATTCTTCAAGCTGCAGATGCTGTCGCGCCGAAACTTCGTGCACGGACTCACGACGCTCGTGGGCGCGGTCATACTGCTGGTCGGCGTGGCGGCGATTCCCAGCCAGTATCTCGCCAGGGTTCACGCCTACCGGCCGCTGCAGACCGCGCCGCTGTCGTTGCTGGTTGCGATCCCGCTATTGATCACGCTGCCTTTGACGGCTGCCGTGCTGAATCTGCGGCGGGTCGACCACCGCTGGGTCATGGCCATTGGACTGAGCCTGATGCCCGCTACGTGTCTGATGAATAGCTTCATCACGTCCGAGTGGATTCGCGACAATTTCTACTGGTTTCAATCCATCCAGATCGTGGCGCAACCCATGGTGATTCTCGCGATTTTGATGGGCGTGACGACGGGCTTGCCGCCCACGGACGGCCCATTCGCTTCAGCGATGTTCAACTCGCTCAAAACGTTTTCCGCGGCTGTGGCGACGGGTCTGATCGAAGGCCTGGGTACGGATCGCGAACGTCTTCATTCGAACATGCTCGTGGACCATTTGGGCAACCACGCGCTGGTGGCCAGCCAGAGCGTCGACGCGGCTCACGGTCTCGGCGAACTCGCCCACCGGATCCACGAGCAGGCAGTGGTACTGACCTCGGCGGATCTTTATCGCGTGATGGCAGGTGTGGCCATCGCACTTCTTTTCCTCGTGCCAGTGTTGCCCGTGCGTATATACCCGCCGTGGAGCACTACGCCGCCCTCTTCCCATTAAGGGCCGATATCATGTCATCCATTGCTCGATCTCCCCTCAAAATCATTCGTGTTGCCGCGCTGGTCGTCGCAGCAGGCGTTGGCGCATGGGCTTGCTCAAGCCTGGCAGGCGGCTCGAATACCGAATCCACCAACGACGCTTATGTCGAGGCCGATTTCACGCTCGTCGCGCCGCGTATCGCCGGCCAGATCTCCGACGTATTCGTCAACGACAACCAGGCCGTCAAGGCTGGGCAATTGCTGGTCCGCATCGACGACCGCGACTTCCGCGCCGCGTTGCTGAGCGCCGAAGCGGACGTGGCCGCGGCGAAGGCCTCCGTCGCGAACTTCGACGCCGAGATCGCACGCCAACCGTCGCTGGTCGAGCAGGCGCGTGCGACGCTCAAAGCCGACGACGCGTCGATCGCGTTTGCGCGAGCCAACGCCGCGCGATACCAGAACCTCTCGGACGCCGGTGCTGGCACGGCGCAGGAACAACAACGCACTTCGAGCGCGCTCGCCGAGCAGCTCGCGCAGCAGGCGCACGATCGCGCCGTGCTGGCGTCGACCGAGCAGAACCTGGACGTGCTGCGTACCCAGCGCGATAAGGCAGCCGGCGCGCTCGCACGCGCCGCGGCGGCGCTCGAGCAGGCGAGGCTCAACCTGTCCTACACGGAGATTCATGCGCCGGTGGACGGCAAGGTCGGGCGGCGTTCCGCGCGGGTCGGCGCATTCGTGACGCCAGGCGCGGCGGTTCTCGCGATCGTGCCGCTTTCCGACGCCTATGTCGTCGCCAACTTTCAGGAAAACCAGATCACCCACATGCGGCCCGGCGAAAGCGTGCGGATCAAGGTCGACAGTTTTCCCGGCGTGGTGATCCGCGGCCGCGTCGACAGTCTCGCTCCCGCAACCGGCGTGAGCTTTGCGCCGATCGCGCCGGACAATGCGACCGGTAACTTCACCAAGGTCGTGCAACGCGTGCCTGTCAAGATCACCATCGACCACGCTCAGGAGGCGGCGGCCGCGCTGAGCGTGGGGCTTTCCGTCGAAGCGGAAGTCGCCGTCGGCCAGCATGCCGATACGCTGGCCGAGGCAGGAGAAAGAAAATGAATGCGAACGGCTTCTCTTTTCGCGCGTTGGCGTTGGAAATATTGGCGTGTCTGGTGATAGCGGGCTGCACCGTCGGACCGGATTTCGAGCGTCCCACGACGTCCACGCCGACGCAGGTCTTTGATCGCACCCAGACTGCGCAAGCATCGAGCAAGGCCGTCGAAACCGGACTCAATCCGGATTGGTGGACGCTATTCAACGACCCCACGCTGAACGCGCTCGAACAGCGACTGGCCGACGCGAACCTCGATGTGGCCGCGGCGTCGGCGCGCCTTCGTCAAAGCCGGGCCGAACAGCGTGTTGCAGGCGCCGCCGAATATCCCACGCTGGAAGGCGCTGCCTCATACAACCGC
This sequence comes from Paraburkholderia aromaticivorans, assembly GCF_002278075.1. Lineage (NCBI taxonomy): Bacteria > Pseudomonadati > Pseudomonadota > Betaproteobacteria > Burkholderiales > Burkholderiaceae > Paraburkholderia > Paraburkholderia aromaticivorans. The sequence continues at coordinate 265,331 of NZ_CP022989.1, forward strand.
GAGCGCGGAAGCCCGAATGGCATTTTGTCGCTGCTCGGGGTCAGCCCGACCCAAAGCCAATCGCAATCCGCTTCGGGCGGTACGCCGCTCGGCGTGGCGCCGTTGCCGGGATCCAAGGGTTCACCGGCCTACAACCTCTATCAGTTCGGCTTCGATGCGTCGTGGGAAATCGATATCTGGGGCGGAGTTCGACGCGGTGTGGAGGCCGCGTCCGCCCTCGCGGATGCCTCGTACGAAGACCGCAATGCCATCTTGCTGTCTGCCCGTGCCGAACTCGCGCGAGACTATATCGAGTTGCGCGATACACAGTCGCTGCTGCGAATCGCGCGGCAAAACCTGGAGATTGCCCGCAATACCGCGAAACTCACGCAGGTACGGGTGCACGAGGGTGTGACGACGGAGCTGGACGTGGCCAACGCTTCTGCGCAGGTGGCGTTGATCGAGAGTCTGATTCCGACGCTCGAATCGCGAAGCGAGACCACGATCAATGCGATCGGCGTATTGCTCGGCGAGGAGCCTCGCGCACTCGAGCAAACGCTCGGCGAAGCTCACGACGAAGCTCACGACGAAGCGCACGACAAAGCGCACGACAAAGCGCACGACGTGCCCGATCTACCCGGACAGGTGCCGATCGGTTTTCCGTCGGAACTGGTGCAGCGCAGACCCGACATCAGGAAGGCGGAAGCGCAGTTGCATGCGGCGACGGCCTCAATCGGCATGGCAAAAGCGGACTTCTATCCGCGCATATCGCTTAACGGCAGCGCGGGTTTCCAGAGCCTTCAGCTTTCGAGTCTCGCCAACTGGGCGTCCGGTCAGTTTGTCGTCGGTCCGTCCATCACGATGCCGATTTTCGAAGGCGGCCGCCTCAAGGGGACCTTGAACCTGCGCGAAGCACAACAACAGGAAGCCGCGATCGTGTACAAACACACCGTGCTGGAGGCGTGGCGCGAGGTGGACGATGCACTCGTCGTCTACGACGCCGAGCAACTACGCCGCGATAAGCTGACCACGGTGGTGGCGCTCAACCAACGCGCGCTTTCGATCGCGCAGCAGCGCTACAAGGCCGGGGCACTCGACTATCTGGACGTGCTGAACGTGCAGAAACAACTACTCGATGCCGAGAGCAACTTCGAACAAAGCAAGGCGAGCGCAGCCGCGAATCTGATCACGCTCTGCAAGGCGCTTGGTGGCGGGTGGGAGTCGACTTACGGCAATCCATACGTCTCGCGTTGATGCGGGAGCGTCGACAGCCGCGTGATGTTCGCCGGCGTGGCGCGTTCTCACCGCCATCCTGTTCAACGCGGAAACGTCGCGCAAGGCGAGGTTGAAGGTCGTTTTCGACGACCCGACCTCGCTTCTTTCTGGCGTGCCTCCGGCAGCCCGCTTGCCCCAAGCTGCAGTCGTGCCGGCTGCCTGACAAGCTCGCTCCGCTGTCGAGCCTGGTAGGCAACATATCGTCCGGCGTGACAGATTCACGATCTGCCGTGATGGCCGGGAATCGGCGAAAAGTGACCCAAAACCATCACAGTTCGCGCATCGGTACGAACCCATAAAACCTAAACTGTCCTTACCAACAGTCAGGAGACTGCTGGTCCTGGCGGGCACAGGGATCTGGTGACTTGAGTCACGGGGTCTTGCACAAGTTGACGCGAATGGCGTGGCGCGGAACCGGGCCTCGTTTCGCATCTGGATGCTGTCTTCGTGTACCTGTGAGGCATTGGCGCGGCCAATGCGGCAACGGGAGCTGCCCTGGGTCAATTCGTGGCGGATATCGGGCATCAGCCCGGCTGAGGACAGAGTCATCATGATGATGCGCAACCGGAGTACCTCCTTCCTGTTTGGGGGCAACGCTCCTTATGTCGAGGAGCAATACGAGGCCTACCTTGCCGACCCGAACACGGTGTCGGAAGAATGGCGCGGCTATTTCGACGCATTGCAGGGTCTGCCGGCCGTAGATGGATCAGACACCGGCGACGTTGCGCACGCGCCGGTCGTGTCCCGCTTTGTCGAGTTAACCAGACAGGCTCGCACTGGAGGACGTTCGGAGACCGACGTACTCCGCTTCGCCCGGAAACAGGTCGCCGTGCAGGCGCTGATTTCGGCCTACCGCATGGTCGGCACCCGTCATGCGCATCTGGATCCTTTGCGCTGGACCGCGCCGGCGCCAGTGCGGGATCTGAACCCTGGCTACTACGATCTGTCCCACGCTGACATGAACACGAAGTTCAGCATGTCGGGCACCTATTTTTCGGACGAAGACGCGACACTTGGCGATCTGGTGCAGGCACTGACAGAAACCTATTGCGGCACGCTGGGCGCCGAGTTCATGCATCTGGCCGACCCGGATCAGCGCAACTGGTGGCAAATGCGTCTTGAGTCTTCGCGTTCGAAAGCGATCCTCGATACCGGTGACAAGCTGCATATCCTCGAACGGCTGACGGCTGCCGAGGGCCTGGAAAAATATCTCCATGCCCGCTATGTCGGCCAGAAGCGCTTTTCGCTGGAAGGTGGCGAGTCGCTTATCGTCCTGCTGGACGAGCTGGTTGCCTATGGGGCCACGAAGGGGATCAGGAGCTCGATTCTCGGCATGGCGCACCGCGGACGTCTGAATGTTCTAGTCAACATTGTCGGCAAACCGCCGGCCGCGTTGTTCGACGAGTTCGACGGGAAAACCGCGCATCTTCTTCCGGCGGGCGACGTCAAATATCACAAGGGCTTTACCGGCTTGCTCCCGACTGCGACGGGGCCGGCAGAAGTGACGCTCGCGTTCAACCCGTCGCACCTCGAAATTGTCAATCCGGTGGTTCAAGGGATCGCTCGCGCGCGCGCCGAAGCACTGGGGCAAGGCACGGGTGCGGTTCTCCCCGTGGAGATCCATGGGGACGCCGCGGTTTCCGGGCAAGGCATCGTCATGGAGACGATGAACCTTTCGAACACCAGGGGCTACGGCACGGGCGGCACGATACATGTGGTCGTGAACAACCAGGTTGGCTTCACCACATCGGACCCGCGAGATGTGCGGTCGTCTTTCTATTGCACCGATATTGCCAAGATGATCGAGGCACCGGTCCTGCATGTGAACGGCGACGACCCTGAGGCGGTGGTGGCGGCAACACGCCTTGCAATCGACTTTCGTGCGATGTTCAAGAAGAGCGTGGTGATCGAACTGGTTTGCTTCCGCCGGCATGGTCACCAGGAGCAGGATACGCCCGCCATCACCCAACCGTTGATGTATCGCTCGATCGCAGGTCATCCGGGGGTCCGCGCGCTCTATGCACGGAAGCTGGTGGACGAGCGGGTCGTAACGTCGGAAGACGTCGAGAAGTATGTCCACGACTACCGTGAACGTCTCGACGCCGTGCGAACCAGCGAAGAGAAGAAGCCGGTCAATAAAGCGAACGAAGAGGTGACCTGGCCGCAGTTGCTCGATGGAAACGTTGGGCGCATTTACTACGCGGCCCCGCTGCCAGACCTCGTTCAAAAGCTCGCCCTGAAGATCACGAGCGTGCCCGGACAGTACGCGCTGCATCCGCTCGTTGGCAAAGTGATGAGTGCCCGGCGCGAGATGGCCGAAGGCAAGCGTCCATTGGACTGGGGTATGGCAGAACATCTCGCTTTCGCTTCACTTCTCCGCGCCGGCATAGACGTGCGCTTAAGCGGGCAAGACAGTGAACGCGGCACGTTCAGCCATCGTCACGCGGTGCTTCACGATCAGAAGCGGTCGATTCGGGGAGAAGGAACGTATGTCCCGCTCGAGAATGTGTCGGACGACCAGGGACGATTTTCCGTCACCAACTCGGTTCTGTCGGAAGCCGCGGTGCTGGGTTTCGAGTACGGATATTCCGTTGTTCGACAAAACTCGCTCGTACTGTGGGAAGCACAGTTCGGCGACTTCGCGAACGGCGCTCAGGTTGTTATCGACAACTTCCTCTCAGCAGGCGCTGCAAAGTGGGGGCAACATAGCGGGTTGACGATGTTGCTTCCGCACGGTCAGGAAGGCGAAGGTCCGGAGCACGCGTCCGCCCGCCTCGAGCGCTACCTGCAGCTTTGCGCACAGGACAATATGCGGGTCTGTCAGCCCACGACGCCGGCTCAGATTTTCCACCTGCTGCGGATGCAGGCAGTGCTGCGCGATCGCGTTCCGCTCATTGTGATGACGCCGAAGTCGCTTCTGCGTCACCCGGAAGCGGTCAGCACCCTGGAGGATCTCGCTCAGGGCCGATTCAACGAGATTCTCGGCGAATCGCCCACGCTGGAAGCCGCGGCCAGGGTCGACCGCGTCATCCTGTGTTCGGGAAAGGTCTACTTCGAGCTTCTGGAGCGTCGGCGCAAGGCTCAAAAAGACAACATCGCATTGATTCGCGTTGAACAGTTGTACCCGTTTCCCGCGAAGCCGATCAGTTCGGAACTGCAGCGCTATCCGAATCTGAAAGAGGTCGTATGGTGTCAGGAGGAGTCAAAAAACCAGGGAGCGTGGAGTTTTGTCTTGGAGCCGCTGCTGGAATTGGTGAAGGCACCCGCCGCGCTGCGCTATGTCGGACCTGAGGCAACCGCTTCGACCGCACCGGGTTATCGGTCGATGCATGTTGCGCGTCAGGAAAAGTTCCTGCACGCAGCGATCGACGAGTAAGGCGGCTGCAAAGAAGGCGAGCCGGAGACGATGCCGCTGACTCGCCGTCGTTGGCAGGTTCACGGGGGCACGGATCCGCGGTTGCGCGCCCCCGTTTCTTAAGCGCGTGCCTTCCGCTCGCCTGCGCCTCTTAAAACCGGGTTCGCAATCCGACCGTTCCGACCACCTGGTTTGCGGTCGACGACGCGCCTCCCGCGGTATTGACAAACGCAACGTACTGCTTTCCGCTCACGTGCTGAAACATGCCTTCCGCGTAGACATCAGTTCGCTTCGAAAGCGAATAGATCAGTTGCGCATTCACCTGATTCCACTTCGGGTCCGCGCCGTAAGTCGTTGTGCGGGAGACATGACCGTCCGTGTAGACATAAGCCACACCCAGTTTCAGCGCCGGCGTCAGCGCGTAACGGCCGTTGACTTCGAAATTGTCGAAGCGCACGGTGCCGCCTGCCGACCCGAACGACTTCGTACCTTGATACTGGCTATGTGAATACACGAAGCCAAGCACAGCCGGACCAAACGCGTAGTTCACGCCAGCGGCGGCCACGCGCTGCACATCCGCGCCGAGCAGGAAGCCGCCGGTGCCGTTGGCGGTCGATTCGGCCGTATCGATTGCGCCGGATGTATTCGTGCTATTCGATCCGTTGATCTGAAGATAGCTGGCTGCAAAGTTCAACGGCCCGTTCCCGTAACTTGCGCCAACGCTGTATGCGCGGTTCGAACTGAAGTCCGTGCTGTTGGAGAATGCGTATAGCCCGCCGAACTTCAAACCTGCCATGCTGTGGCTGTTGAACTTGACGGCGTTGTTGATACGGACAGAGTAGTCCAGATTATCGTTGTCGAATGGATGCGCGAAGCCGGTCTTCCCGAACGTCGACGCCACTTCGGATAACGGCGCGACGAAGTCGACACCCGAGTCGTACTGGCGACCGAGGGTCAGCGTCCCGTACTGGGCCGAGTCGATACCGACATAGGCTTGACGGCCGAACAGGCGATTGTTCTGTCCGAGCTTGCCGTTCTGGATGTTGAAGCCGTTCTCGAGCACGAAGATCGCACGGAGTCCGCCACCCAGGTCTTCATTGCCGCGCAGGCCAAACTGGCTACCGTTGATGTTGCCGCTCGTCGCCTGAACGAGAGAGCCTGCCGACGAGCCTTTCTTGACGTTATTCGTGTACATGAGTCCGGCGTCAATCAGGCCGTAGAGGGTGACGGAATTCTGGGCATGCGCCAGCGGAGCGATCAGGCTCGCCGCGATAGTGGCGCCCAGGAAGAGCTTCTTGGTCAAAGTCGACTCCGGGGTAAAGGTAAATTGGCAAGTTGTGCCTTGAGTGGGAGTCGATGCTAGAAGTCTGTCTGCTGCAACGGAACTGATCTCTTGTCATATGCAAATCGTCGATTGTGTTATTGGCTAAGGGACGAAGTTGTCGGAGTGCCTGTATGGAACGGCATCCTAACTATCTTCAAAGGTAGCGAGAATATGGCGACAACCCTTGCCAGGCTTGGTTTTGCAACTGATCGCCCGGTCGCTCGCAAGGCGCCGCAAACCGTGAGCAAACAGACTCTCAGTGGTCTTCCCGCAAACAGGCTCACGGCGATTCATCCATGTCGTGTAACAGACCCTTCCAATTCACGACACGGATCTGCGCGGCGAAGACACTTTAATCGCCCGCCGCGGAGCGCGGCTCATCAGCGAATCCGCGTCTAACGGATAGTCTGCGTGCGTGAATTCATCCCCTCTCGCTCGAGCCATGAGCGAAACAGCACGACCAGCTCATCCGCGGACTTGCCGTCCGGAACGTACGTGCAATAGCTGCGCGACGGCAGACGAGGGCCGGCAAACGGCGTGACGAGCCGGCCGGCCGCGAGATCGTCGGATACCAGCGCGGTGGGTCCCATCGCGATACCGATCCCGTCGATCGCAGCCTGCAACGTCAGATAGAAGTGGTCGAAGGTCAGCGCGGCAGCCGGCCTGAGTGCGGGAATCTTTGCGCTTGCCAGCCAGTCCGGCCAGAGCCGAGGAAGGCTCGATGTGTGCAGCAACGTATGCTGCCGCAGATCGTCCGGAATCCGAAGTGGCAGCCGCTGCAACAGCGCGGGACTGCACACCGGGACGCGCTCCTCGGACAGGAAAGGCCGCATCGAATAGCCATAGAACGTGTCCGGGCCACCCCGTATGACGATGTCATAGACATCTTTCAGACTCTCCACCGACTCGTTGGACGTCTCCACGTTGACGTCCACGTCGGGATGCCCGGCGCGCAAGGTTGCCAGTCGCGGTACCAGCCAGCGCAACGTGAATGTCGCGGGCGCATTCACCGACAGCGTCCGGGAAACAGTCTCGGGGAAGCCATATCGCGCCGTTGCCTGCGACAACTGCTCGAACAAAGGACCAATTTGCACCAGGTAGAGCCGCGCCGCGGGAGTGAGCACCACGCGCCGGTTGTGCCGTTCGAACAGCGGGGCGCGCAGCCACTCCTCGAGCAGACGCACGTGCTGACTCACCGCACCGTGAGTCACGTGCAACTCGGCTGCCGCTTCCTTGAAGCTGCCAAGACGGCCCGCGGCCTCGAAGGCACGCAACGCATTGAGCGGAGGCAATAGCCGTTTCATTCACGAGAGTTTATCTATCACGAAGACCGAATTTATCTGGTTTGCGGGACCGCGACAAGATAGATATCCTGCTTGCTACGCGCTGATTCGAACATCGACAGCCAAAAGACGGCCGGCGAAGACCCGGAAAGGCCGCTTCTGCCGATCCGCTGCGCCGCGCGTCGATCGGTGGCGTTGTACGCGCGAAGCACACATCTTCCTAACCCTTGCCTGCCCAGCTCACCAATGCTCAGCTACACCGGCGGTCTCGTTCTCCTTGCCGCCCTGCTCCATGCAAGCTGGAACGCGATGCTGCACGGCAACCGCGACCGGTTTCTGTCCATGACGTGGATGAGCATCGCCATCGCGGCGGTGGCCACGCTCGTGGTCCTGTTCACGCCGCGGCCGGCCGCCGCGGCCTGGCCGTACATCGTCGCATCGGGGCTCGTGCATATCGTCTACAACGTCACGCTCGTGCGGGCGTACCGCCGCAGCGATCTGGCGCAGGCATATCCGGTCGCGCGCGGTTCGTCGCCGCTGCTCGTCACGCTCGGCGCGGCGCTCTTCGCGCACGAGTCGATCGGCCCCGTACACGCGCTCGGGATCGTGATGATCTCGGGCGGCATCATGGCGATCGCGCTGCAAGGCGGACGCGTGTCGCGGGCAGGGGCGCTGGCCGCGCTGACGACCGGCGCGACGATCGCGCTCTACACCGTGATCGACGGCATGGGCGTGCGCTTATCCGACGGCCGGGCGCTCGCCTACACCACGTGGATGTTCCTTTTCTACTGGCTGATGCCGGTGCTGTTCATCGCGATGCGCGGATTCGCGGCGCTGTGGACACCGGTTCGGGCGATGCCGATGGCCGTGGGCTCGTCGTTGGCTGGCGGCCTCGTGTCGATCGCGGCGTATGGCATCGTGATCTGGGCGATGCAGGCGGGCGCAATGGGCACGGTGTCCGCGTTACGCGAGACCAGCGTGGTGTTCGCGGTGCTGATCGGGCGGGTGTTCCTAGGGGAAGCGGTCAGTGGCAAACGTTGGCTCGCATGCGTGATCGTCGCGGCCGGGGCGGTTTGTCTGGGGCTTTGAGCCGGGCTTTGAGTCGGGCTCTGATCCGGCAGACTCAAAACACAAAAAAGCGATAATAGCCATTCCACGGCATCAGGCAACAAAGCCCCCCCAATGATCATCCGCCCGCATCTCCATTGGTTTCGCATGCTGCTCGCCTGGCAAGGCTCAGTCCTTCCCCGACTGCTTCCGCGGCTCTTCCTGATCTTCTGCATTTCGATCGTGGCGGTGGCGGCTCACGACCACCTGCTGCCGATCTCGCTGAATCTGAACACCACCGCGCCGTTCTCGCTGATAGGCATTGCGCTCGCGGTTTTCCTCGGCTTCAGGAACAACGCCAGCTACGACCGCTGGTGGGAAGCGCGCAAGCTCTGGGGACAACTGCTGAACGAGTCGCGCTCGCTCACCCGCCAGGTGCTCACCCTGCCGTCCCGGCCGATGCCGAAAGAAGACCTCAGGGAATTTTTCAATGCGCTCGGCGCCCTGCCCCACGCGCTGCGTCATCAGCTTCGCCATACCGATCCGCGCGAAGACCTCGCCGCACGACTGCCGCAAGCCCTGTTCGAGCGCGTCATGGCGTCGCGGTACAAGCCGGCCACCTTGATGCTCTACCTCGGCGAATGGGTGCAGCGCCACGCTCAGGCGGGCGCAATCGATCCGATGGCGGTGATCGCCTTCGATCGGAATCTGAATGGACTCTCGGATGTGATCGGCGGATGCGAGCGCATCGTTTCGACGCCGCTGCCGTTTGCCTATTCGGTGATGATCCACCGCACGGTGTACTTCTTCTGCGCGTCCTTGCCGTTCGGACTGGTGGACAGCATCGGCATCTTCACGCCCGTGTTCGCGGTGTTCGTGGCCTACACGTTCATGGCGCACGAAGCCATTGCGTCGCAGATCGAAGAACCGTTCGGCATCGACGACAACGACCTCGCGCTTCACATGATGTCGCTCGTGACCGAGGACGCCATACGCGACCTGCTCGGCGAACCGGCTCTCGCGTTGCCAAACCCGGAAGCGGAAGGCTACGTCCTCAACTGAACGCGCAATTGAACGCGTTTCGTTCGAAGCGCGCGGCTCGCCGCCCGCTCAACTGTTGCCGGCCGTTTCCGACAAACGCTTGAGCGTCGCCACCCGCGCGCCGATGATATCGATGCGGCCGCGCTCGTCGATGACCGGCGTCGTAGCATTCAGATACGCGGTCCACGCCTTCTGTGCGCGCGTCAACGTCGAGCGCGCACGCGCCGGCATTTTCGACTGCAAGCGGCGGTAGTAGCGGTTCAGATCGAACATGGCGTGTTCACATTGCGCGTCCGCACCGCAGGCACGCACCCGGCGCGGCGGATCGCCGCCGGCGGCCGCCTTCGCGACCGCGCTGCGCAGCGCGAGTGCCCGGTCGCGCACCGGCTGCAACTGCATGTCGGCTTCGGCGAGCACGTACATGGAGCGGCGTGTCGTGGCGAACACGGCGGCGAGCAACTGTTTTTCGGCATCGCGCGAGGCCTGCCAGCTCGTCTGGCTCTTTTCCCACTGCTTGCGCTGCGCGGGCGGCAGCTTCTGCTGGAGCTGCTGCCACGCATTGTCCAACGCGGTCTTCCAGCCGATCCGCGCGTTGTCCATGCACTGCACCTGCCCCGCTGTCGACGACATGTCGCTGCGCGCAAGGCACGCGCGCATCGACGCGTCGATCGGGTCGGCGGCGGCGACTTCGGCATGCGCCGGCAGCGACGCCGCGCCGAACACCGCCGCCGCGGCCAGCGCCAGCGCGCAGACCACGCGCCGCGAAGCGCCGGCGCCCGACGGGGACGTCGCGTGCCGCATGCTCAAGCGCGAACGCAATCGACGAAGTATTCGATGCGCCCGTTGATCGTTTCGCCAACAAGCCCGTGGATGTCCGTGTGGAAACCCGGGAAGCGCTCGTTGAACTCGCGCGCGAAACGCAGATAGTTGACGATGGTCTTGTTGAAGCGCTCGCCCGGAATCAGCAGCGGGATGCCCGGCGGATACGGCGTCAACAGGATCGAGGTGACGCGGCCTTCGAGTTCGTCGATAGGCACGCGGTCGATTTCGCGGTGCGCGAGCTTGGCGAACGCGTCCGACGGCTTCATGGCCGGCTCCATGCTCGACAGGTACATCTCGGTCGTCAGACGCGCGATGTCGTTCGCGCGGTAGACGCTGTGAATCTGCTCGCACAGATCGCGCAGGCCGACGCGCTCGTACATCGGATGATGCGAGACGAACTCGGGCAGCACGCGCCACAGCGGCTGGTTGTTGTCGTAGTCGTCCTTGAACTGCTGGAGTTCGGTGACCATCGAATTCCAGCGGCCCTTGGTGATGCCGATCGTAAACATGATGAAGAACGAATACAGCCCGGTCTTCTCGACGATGATGCCGTGCTCGGCCAGATACTTCGTGACGATCGCGGCCGGAATGCCCGACTCGCCGAAGCCGCCGTCCATGTCCAGACCCGGCGTGACGATGGTCGCCTTGATCGGGTCGAGCATGTTGAAACCTTCGGCAAGCGGACCGAAACCGTGCCACGCGTCGTTCGGGCGCAGCATCCAGTCTTCGCGCGAGCCGATGCCTTCTTCCGCGAACGTCTCCGGTCCCCACACCTTGAAGAACCAGTCGTCGCCGTATTCGGCATCGACCTTGCTCATTGCGCGGCGGAAATCCAGCGCTTCCGCGATCGACTCTTCGACCAGCGCGGTGCCGCCCGGTGCTTCCATCATGGCCGCGGCCACGTCGCACGAGGCGATGATCGCGTACTGCGGGCTCGTCGACGTATGCATCAGATACGCTTCATTGAAGCGGTGCTTGTCGAAGCGGCTGTTCTTCGAATCCTGCACGACGATTTGCGAAGCCTGCGAAATGCCGGCCAGCAGCTTGTGCGTGGAGTGCGTGGCGAACACCAGTGCGCCGATGCGCGGACGGCCCGCGCCGATCGCGTGCATGTCCTGATAGAACTCGTGAAATTCGGCGTGCGGCAGCCAGGCTTCGTCGAAGTGCAGCGTATCCAGCCAGTCGCCCAGCATTTCCTTGATCATCTCGACGTTGTAGATCACGCCGTCGTAGGTGCTTTGCGTGATGGTCAGGATGCGCGGCTTGAGGTTCGGATTCTTCGCGAGCGCTTCGCGGGCGAACGGGTTCGCCAGGATCTTCTTCTTGATGTTTTCCGGCTCGAACTCGCTGCGCGGAATCGGCCCGATGATGCCGAAGTTGTTGCGCGTGGGCGTGAGGAACACCGGAATCGCGCCGGTCATGGTGATCGCGTGCAGGATCGACTTGTGGCAGTTGCGGTCCACCAGCACGATGTCGCCCGGTGCGACCGTGCCGTGCCAGACGATCTTGTTCGACGTGGACGTGCCGTTGGTCACGAAGAACACGTGGTCCGCGCTGAAGATGCGCGCCGCGTTGCGCTCGGAGGCCGCGACCGGACCCGTATGGTCCAGCAACTGGCCGAGTTCGTCGACGGCATTGCACACGTCCGCGCGCAGCATGTTCTCGCCGAAGAACTGATGGAACATCTGGCCGAGCGGGCTCTTCAGGAACGCGACGCCGCCCGAGTGGCCCGGGCAATGCCACGAGTACGAGCCTTCGTCCGCGTACTGCACCAGTTCCTTGAAGAACGGCGGCGCGAGCGAATCCAGATACACCTTGGTCTCGCGGATGATATGGCGCGCGACGAACTCCGGCGTGTCCTCGAACATGTGGATGAAGCCGTGCAGTTCGCGCAGGATGTCGTTCGGCAAGTGGCGCGAGGTACGCGTTTCGCCGTACAGGAAGATCGGAATATCGGCGTTGCGGCGGCGCACTTCGGTGACGAACGCGCGCAGCGCGACGATCGCGGCGGCCAGCTCCGGCGTCTCGCCTTCCACCACCACGTTATCGACGTACGGCAGCAGCTCGTCGTCGTCGATCGAGAGGATGAAGCACGAGGCGCGGCTCGACTGCTGCGCGAACGAGGTCAGATCGCCGTAGCTCGTCAACCCGAGCACTTCCGCGCCTTCTTTCTCGATAGCTTCGGCCAAAGCCCGGATGCCGGAACCCGAGATGTTCTCGGAGCGGAAATCTTCGTCGATGATGACGACGGGAAAACGAAACTTCATGGGCGATTCTCCAAAAAGAACGACCGCTGCATTCTGTCAATTGCAGCGGTCACCCGAATAGCTAGTGGGTCAATGCGCTGCCGACGTCACGTCTTGGGCAACGTGACGCCGTGCTGACCTTGATATTTGCCGCCGCGATCCGCGTACGACGTTTCACAAATCTCGTCGCTTTCGAAAAACAGCACTTGGGCGACGCCTTCGTTCGCGTAGATTTTCGCAGGCAAAGGTGTCGTATTCGAGAATTCGAGCGTGACGTGCCCTTCCCATTCCGGCTCAAACGGCGTCACGTTGACGATGATCCCGCAACGCGCATACGTGGACTTGCCCAGACACACGGTCAGGACGCTGCGCGGAATGCGGAAATACTCGACCGTGCGCGCGAGCGCGAACGAATTCGGCGGGATGATGCAGACATCGCCCTTGAAGTCGACAAACGACTTCTCGTCGAAATTCTTCGGATCGACAATGGTCGAGTTGATGTTCGTGAAGATCTTGAATTCGTCGGCGCAGCGGATGTCGTAGCCGTAGCTCGACGTGCCGTAGCTGACAATCTTCCGGCCGTCTTCGGAGACGCGAACCTGATCGGGCGCGAACGGCTCGATCATCTTGTGCGACGCGGCCATGCGCCGGATCCACTTGTCGGATTTGATAGTCATAGGTGAACGCTGCTCGACGTGAATGACAGGGGTGTGACGGATAACAACCCGGTAAGTGCCGGGTCACTTTGGGCTAACTACGCGCCCGTATTGCACTGGCTGGCGGGCGCGGGCCCAGACGGCGTGCCGCTCGGACGCACTATGCTGCCGGCTCGACAGCGTGGCCGCGAGACCCGGGCGGCGGGCACCGCGGCCAGGCGGCCGAACGAAAGGCGCTTATTTTACGCGATCGTGAGAATGCTGCTGCGGGTGGGGTTGGGAATGGCCGGTTCGCCTAACTCTAGACCGCCTTTACGAACGCCAGCGAGGCGCACCTGGCCCGCGCATACGCGGCGCCCGTCGCTCATTGGCGGATCAGTCCGCATGCGAGCGCGGGGCCGGCGCCATGCTGCGGATAGGCGTACGGATCACTCGCGTCGTGATGCAGCACAACCGCGCGCTGCAATACCGAGCGGATGCCGTCGAGGGAGACATCCGGCGCGACGATGAAGCCCGTGGCCACGCCGTTCGCATCCGCATGAATGTTGCCGAGATCGCCTTCGACCCGTGCGCCGGTTTTCAGACGCTCGGCGGCCGGCGAGAACACCTGGCCCGCGCTCGAGCCGTCGGCGGCGTTACAGTCGCCACGCTCGTGCACTTGCAATGCGTGGTCGCTATTGGGTGCCATGCCGGCGAGATTGTAGGTGACCTGCACGCCGTCCGAGCGCTCGATGAATGTGACGAGGCCGCGCGCCTGATTGCCCACGGTGGGCAGCAACTGCGCGTCGGCGCGTTTTTCCTGTGGTCTCAGGAACGCGCTACAGCCGCATAACAGCACACTGGTGGCAGTCAGGACGATGAACGCATGCACCGCCTGCCCGTCGATTCGTTTTCCCATGCGATCCTCTTGCCGGCCTGGTGGCCGCCCCTGCGGCCGCCGAGCCGAACTCGTGAAGTCGACATGATACCGCGAGACCAGGCGCAAACAGGCGCCTTGGCCCCTTGTCCGGACCGCGGTCGGGAGCGCTCCAACCTATCGCCGCGCGACAGCCCCCGAAGGGGTGAGAAAACTTGGGGCGGCCCGGCGTTTTCTCAGGTGTTCTGGACGACGATGTTGGGAAACTTCGACGTCATGTCGCGAGCGCGCTCGGCGATATGGACCGCCACCTTGCGCGCGATGGACCGGTAGATCTCCGCGATACGCCCCTGCGGGTCGGCCACCACGGTCGGTTTGCCGGAGTCGGCCTGCTCGCGGATCGCGATGTCGAGCGGCAGGCTGCCGAGCACGTCGACGCCGTATTCCTTGCCCATGCGCTCACCGCCGCCGGCGCCGAAGATATGCTCCTCATGGCCGCAGTTCGAGCAGATATGCATGCCCATGTTTTCGACGATGCCGAGAATCGGAATGCCGACCTTCTCGAACATCTTCAGGCCCTTCTTCGCGTCGAGCAGCGCGATGTCCTGCGGCGTCGTGACGATCACGGCGCCCGTGACCGGCACGCGTTGCGACAGGGTCAGCTGAATGTCGCCGGTGCCCGGCGGCATGTCGACGATCAAATAGTCGAGATCGTGCCAGTTGGTCTGCCGCAGCAACTGTTCGAGCGCGGAGGTGGCCATCGGGCCGCGCCACACCATCGGGTTGTCCTGCTCGATCAGAAAGCCGATCGAGTTGGCCTGCAGGCCGTGGCCGGTCATCGGGTTCATCGACTTCTCGTCGGGCGACTCCGGGCGGCCGACGATGCCGAGCATCATGGGCAGCGACGGGCCGTAGATGTCCGCGTCGAGAATGCCGACGGATGCGCCTTCGCTCGCCAACGCCAGCGCGAGGTTCACGGCCGTGGTGCTCTTGCCGACGCCGCCCTTGCCCGACGCCACCGCGACGATATTTTTGACGTTCGGCAACAGTTTCACGCCGCGCTGCACGGTATGCGCGGCGATTTGCTGCGACACCTGCACCTGCACGTCAGCCACACCGGGCACGGCGCGCAGCGCATCGGCGAACTGTGCGCGGATCGCGTCGAACTGACGCATGGCCGGATAGCCGAGTACCACCTCGACGCTCACCGCGTCACCCTGCACGGCGACGTTCTTGACATTCCTGGCCGCCGCATATGGCCGGCCGGTGTTGGGGTCAGTGACGGCCGCGAGGGCAGCGTCGACCAAAGCCCGATCAATACTCATTGACACTCCGTGGGGAACACCTGCGGCGCAGCGGAATCGAAGTCTCGGCCACGCGCCGGAATTTGAAAGAAATTGTTAGACAGCATTGCGAAAAGCCGGTGCGACGGGCACCCTTCGGGCAGGCGGGACGCAATGGGGCCGCATCGCTGCGTGCTTCAGCCACCATTGTAGTGGCTGGCGCCACGCCTTGCCGGAAGACCCTTCTTCACTGTCGGACCGAGGCTGAATGAGGCGTAGGACTTCTCCTATTATCGAGCCGACGGCTTTACTGCCGTCATGTTCGCCGTATAGATTTGTCGCTTTTCGCTGCCTTATCTGCCTGACTCGCTTCACTCAAAAGGAATCAAAAATGAATGCAAAAATCATGACTCGCGTGGCCATCTTTGCCGTTGCCGGTTCGTTGCTGGCAGGCTGCGCCACCCAACAGGGCACCAACACGGCTGTCGGCACGGGCGTGGGCGCCGGCACCGGTGCGGCGCTCGGCGCCATCTTCGGTGGCGGCAAGGGCGCGGCGATCGGCGCGGGCGTCGGCGCGGCGGTGGGCGGCATCACCGGCTACAACTGGCAAGCCATTCATAACAAGCTGTCGGGCGCCACCAAGGGCACCGGCACGCAGATCACCGAACAGCCGGACGGTTCGCTCAAGCTGAACATTCCGAGCTCGGTGACGTTCGACACCAACAGCTACGCAGTCAAGCCGTCGTTCGCGCCGGTGCTGGACCAGCTCGCGCAGACCATGCAGCAGAATCCGGAACTGGTCGCTCAGGTTGTCGGCCACACGGATAGCACTGGCCAGCCGGCCTACAACCAGACGCTGTCGGTCAACCGCGCCGAAAGCGTGACGGGCTATCTGGGTCAGCGCGGCGTCGCGCCGCAGCGCCTGTCGGCACAAGGCCTGGGCCAAACCCAGCCGATCGCCGACAACAATACGGAAGCCGGCCGTGCCGCGAACCGCCGCGTGGAAATCTATCTGCGCGCCACGGCTCAGCACGCCACGCAATAAGGACAGGGCTTAGGGAGAGTGGGAAAGCCGGTCGCCGCGGCTGTATCGCCGGCGATCGTTATTTTTTGGAAAGCCGTGAAAGGCAGGGAACAGGAATCTCGCACGAGAACGAAAAAAATTTCGAACTCTGCGGAAAATCCGCTGTCTGTCTTTACGGTACGTGGCTGGCGAAGCCGCCGCGTCACCATTCTCCTCTTGTCGTTGTTGCTCCGGGGTTAATAGCCCCGGTTTTTTTTGGGCGCTCGGTTAACACAACGAGGGAGTCCCCCTTGGGGACCCACCGTCCGCCCGGCAACGACCCGGGCCGCGCCCCACGCGGCCCCGCCCCGCGCTGGGCGCCTGCCCTGCTAGAATCAACGTTTCGTCCCACCGCAGGCTCCCACCATCCTTATGTCAGCACCCGCAACCGATCTCTCCGCAGGCGCGCCGTCAGGGCGTCGCCAGATTCTCGTCACGTCGGCCCTTCCTTATGCGAACGGGCAAATCCATATTGGCCATCTGGTCGAATATATCCAGACGGACATCTGGGTCCGGACGTTGCGAATGCACGGGCACGAGGTCTACTACGTGGGCGCCGACGACACGCACGGCACGCCGGTCATGTTGCGCGCGGAAAAAGAAGGTCTCACGCCGAAGCAGTTGATCGACCGCGTGTGGCAGGAACACAAGCGCGATTTCGACAGCTTCGGGATTTCGTTCGACAATTACTACTCGACCGACTCCGAAGAGAACCGCGTTCTTAGCGAAAACGTCTATCTGGCGCTCAAGGAAGCGGGCCTGATCGACGCGCGCGACATCGAACAGGCGTATGACCCGGTCAAGGAAATGTTTCTGCCGGATCGCTTCATCAAGGGCGAATGTCCGAAATGCGGGGCGAAAGACCAGTACGGCGACAGCTGCGAGGTATGCGGTTCGACGTATCTGCCCACCGAACTGATCAATCCGTACTCGGTCGTCTCTGGCGCCACGCCGATTCGCAAGACCTCGACGCACTATTTCTTCCGTCTCTCCGATCCGCGTTGCGAGAACTTCCTGCGCGCGTGGGTGGGCGGCCTCGCGCAGCCGGAGGCCACCAACAAGATGCGCGAGTGGCTCGGCGACGCCGGTGAAGCCAAGCTCGCCGACTGGGACATTTCGCGCGACGCGCCGTATTTCGGCTTCGAAATTCCGGGCGCGCCGGGCAAGTATTTTTACGTGTGGCTGGACGCGCCGGTCGGCTATTACGCGAGCTTCAAGAATCTCGCCGAAAAACGCGGCCTCGATTTCGAGGCGTGGGTTCGCAAGGGTTCGAAGGCCGAGCAGTATCACTTCATCGGCAAGGACATTCTGTATTTCCACACGCTGTTCTGGCCGGCCATGCTCGAGTTTTCGGGCCACCGCACGCCGACCAACGTGTTCGCGCACGGTTTCCTGACCGTGGACGGCGCGAAGATGTCGAAGTCGCGCGGCACGTTCATTACCGCGCAAAGCGTGATCGAGACCGGTCTGAATCCGGAATGGCTGCGCTATTACTTCGCGGCCAAGCTGAACAGCACGATGGAAGACCTCGACCTGAACCTCGACGACTTCCAGGCACGCGTCAACAGCGATCTGGTCGGCAAGTACGTGAACATCGCGAGCCGCGCCGCCGGCTTCCTGATCAAGCGCTTCGACGGCCGGGTGCAGGACAGCGCGATGCAACATCCGCTGCTCGCTTCGCTGCGCGCCGCGGTGCCGCAAATCGCCGCGAACTACGAAGCCCGCGAGTACAACCGCGCGCTACGTCAAACCATGGAACTGGCCGACGCAGTCAACGCCTACGTCGATACCGCCAAGCCGTGGGATCAGGCCAAAGACCCGGCGAACGCCGTCGCGCTGCACGAAACCTGCACTGTGAGCATCGAAGCGTTCCGGCTGCTCTCACTGGCGCTCAAACCCGTGCTGCCGAAGCTCGCCGAAGCGGTCGAAGCGTTCCTCGCCATCGAACCGCTGGTGTGGGCCGACGCCAACGTGCCGCTCAGTTCCACCCGGCCGATCAACGCGTACAAGCATCTGATGACACGCGTCGACCCGAAGCAGATCGAAGCGCTGCTGGCCGCCAATCGCGACTCGCTGCAGGCCACGCCGGATGCGGCGGCGCCGGCCGATGCCAAGGCCAAATCGAAGGCGGCGAAAGCGGCCGTCGCAGAGAAGGACGAAACGCCCGGCATCATCTCGATCGACGACTTCGCGAAGATCGATTTGCGCATTGCGAAGATTGTCGAGTGCAAGGCGGTGGAAGGTTCGGACAAGCTGCTGCAACTCACGCTCGACGTCGGCGAAGAGAAGACCCGCAACGTGTTTTCAGGCATCAAGACCGCGTATCAGCCGGAACAGCTAGTCGGCAAGCTGACGGTCATGGTGGCCAACCTCGCGCCGCGCAAGATGAAGTTCGGCATGTCCGAAGGCATGGTGCTGGCCGCGTCCGCCACTGACGAGAAAGCGGAACCGGGCCTCTACGTGCTCGAGCCGGATAGCGGCGCGAAGCCGGGCATGCGCGTGAAGTAACGGCAGTTGAAGCGCGCGGCGGCTCAGGCTGCGGGCACGAATGAAAACGGCACGCCCAAAAGGCGTGCCGTTTTTTCTTGCGGCGCAGAGTCAACCCCGCGCCGCGCACATCACCAGCGGATCCGGTCGAAGCGCCGCGTATAGAGCAGATCGACACCGTCGAACGTGCCGCCATAAGCCGCGACCGACCAGTACCGTGTGAGGTTGACGGTCGCCTTGATCGCATTGCTCGCCGACTGCAGCCCCTGTTCGTAGCCGATCACGAGCCACTCGTTGATCGCCTTCGACACCATCACCACTTGCGGATCGGTCAACCCGACTTCGCTTCGTCCAATCGAAAACTCGTCGAGCCCGAAGGTCTGGGCGATCCGCTTGCCGCTCGCGCTGCCGAGCAACGCGAGCGCCGTGGTCATGGTGCTCTGCTGACCCAGGTTGTTGCCCTGATCCGTACCGTGACCGAATAACAGCCACGAGAGCTTCTCGTTATCCGGCACGCTCGGCTCCGAGACCAGCTTCGCGGTCGGGAATTGAACCGTGCCCGTGACCTGCACGCCCGCCTCGACCTGCTGATTGCGGCGCATCGCCAGGATGTTGATGCCGGGATTGGCCACCGGGCCGTTGAACGTGAAAAAGCCGTTCTCGATATTGAGCTTGCGGCCGAACGCGGTGTACGTCGAACCCGGCGTGACACGCACGTTCCCCACCGCGCGCAGCGGCAGATTCGGCGCGCTCATGGCGGTGATCGTGCCGCTCAAGCCCAGATCGGCGCCCTGCCCGCGGAAGCGGAAGCTGTTGCCGAGGCTTATGTCGATATTGGCGCGCGGCGCGAACGGCCCGACCGGCTTGTTGGTACCCGCCACAGGCCGCGGCCGCTCGCCCGCCACGGAGCCGTCAGGACGCACCACCACCACGTCGTCGCCGAGCTTCGGCGCGGACTGTTCCGGCATGTCGAACAACGCGTGATCGACCACGAACTTGCCGTTGATCTCCATGCCGCCAAGCGTTCCGCCGTTCGCCACGCTCGCGCTGCCCGACAGCGACAGGTTACGGTCCGGCGCGGCGAACAGCTCGAGCTTGTCCGCGACGATGCTCGCGGTCAGGTCCGGCTGGGCGCCGTCCAGACGCACGCGCCCGGAGGCGCGCAGCGTGCCGCTCGCGCCATGGAATTCGACCTGCTGGAAGTCGACCAGATTCTGCGAGAGCGCGATGCGCACCACGCCGTCCTTCAACTGCACGCCCTGGTCGACCATTGTCGCGGACAGGCCGTCGCCGAGCAGCGAGCCGGTCAGGTTCGGTTTGGCGACGGTGCCGCCGAGCGCGAGCTTGAGCGCGAGATGGCCGTCGAGCAGATAGCTCGGGCCGAACAGGCCGCCGGTCGTTTTCAGCGATGGCACATTGGCATTCACATTGCCGGTGAGCGCGCCCGCTTCGTCGACGCTCAGGAAGCCCTCGCGCATGACCAGCGTGGTGTGCGCGTCGGCGTCGATCACGCCGATGCGGCTCGCCTGCGCGTGCAGGGTAGCGTTCAGCCGGTTGCCGCCACTGAACTCGGCGCGCGCGGTGATATCCGAAATGCCCAGCGAAGCGAGGCCCCGGCCGATTTCAACGGTGACGTCGCCGCTGCGGCGCTTCAGCTGGATATGGCCGCTCGCCGTGCTGCCGAGCGCGAAGTCCCAGTCGCCGTCGAACACCAGATCGGTTTTGACGACCGGCGGCTCACCCGTAATCTCGCGCCGCAGATCCTGCAGACGCACGACCGAAATGCCGGTCAGACTCCCCGCCGACTGAATCTTGCCGTGGTCGAAGACGAACGTTTTCAGGCTCAGCACCGCGCCTTCTAGCGTAAGCCGGGTCGCGCCGAGCGTCAGGCGCCGCGGCCCGGCGCTGACGGCGAGCGGTGACTCCAGATTCAGCGCCGGCGTGCCGCGATTCTGCAGGCGGGTGACCGTGCCGTCCCAGCGCGTGCCGTCGCGCGCTTCGGTGAGCTTGCCGTTGGCGGCGAGCGTGAGGTCGAGCGGGCGGTCCTGCAGCTTGCCGGTGGCCGCGGCTTCGAGCGTGTGATTGGCGCGCGTGCCGGACAAGCGCGCCGTGAGCGTGCTCAGATCGACGCCGCCCGCGCTGAGATTGCGCGCATCGGTGGTGAAGACAAGCGCGCCGTTCGCGCCGTCGCGCAACTCGGCGTGCCCTTCCGCATGACCGATGCGGTTGCTGCTGAACACCACGCTGTCCGCCTTGTAGTTCAGCACCACATTCGGATGCGCGAACGAGCCCGTGATGTCGCCATCGGCCGTGACGAGTCCCGCCAGACCGAAGCCGAGGCGCTCCAGTTCCGGCGCATCGACGCGAAACTTCAGCCGGTCGCCGCGCGCGCCGAAGCTGCCTTGCAGATCCACCTGATTGCCCGCCACGGAGAGGTTCGCGCGGCTCGGCAGAATCCGCGAGCCCGCCAGTTGGATGGTGCCGCCGCCGGTCAGCGGCAGGCCGTCGTAGACGCTCGGGCCGAGCTTGAAGTCGGCCTTCGTGGTGAAAACCGGGCCGAGCATGCCGGCCGCCGTCAGCGTGCCGTTCACACGCGCCTCGATCTTGCGGGCAGGCGGCGCGCTGCGCTTGGGCGGCGGCGTTTTGCGCTGGACCACTTCGGTTTTCACCGCCGCCCTGGCGGTGTTTTTCACGGCGGCGGCGGCTTTGTCGGCGGGCGCCGCGCTTTTCGCGCCGCCGGTGCTGCCCGCTTGCGCCGCGGCCTGCGCCGTGTCGGCCTTGTTGGCGTTGTTCGCCGCCGGCGCCGGGCCGGCCACCGGCGTGCGCGCCGGCATCTGCGAAGTCAGCGTCAACGGATCGAAATCGGTCAGTTGCGCTTTCAGGTTGTAGGTGGAATTCGCGTCGTGCTTGAGCGCGCCGGACAGGTCGATGCGACCTTTGCCCGACGTGATGCGCACATCGTTGAAACTCATCCGGGCGGGATCGAACGTGAACTTGCCCTGGGCGCGCAGCCCCGCCTTCGGATCGGCGAGGTCGAGCGTGAGGCTCTGCACGTCGTCGTTCAGGCGCACGCCGATCGGACCCGAAAGCTGCGTGGGCCGCACCGTTGCTTGCAGCGCGTTCAGGTCGAGTCCGGCGACCCGTAGATCGAACTGTCCGCGCTTGCCGTTCAGCGCGCCGCCGCCGGTGAGCGTGGCGTTCTTCACGAGGCGCACGTTCAGGTTCGAGATGCGCTGCGCCTGGGCGTCGAGCCGCACGTCCGCATTGGCATCGATCAGTGGCAGCAGGTTCTGGTCGATCGCGCCGGGCTTGGCGTTGACGATCGAAACGTGGCCGGCGACCGCGAAGCCGGCCGCGCTTTTGCCGGACGCGCGCGGCTGAGCGCCGGGTTCGCCGCTCGCGATCCGGGGAGGCTGGGCTGGACTGGCTGCACTCGCGCCCGCACCCGCACTCGCCACACCCGCACTGGCCACACCCGCACTGGCAACACCCGTCATCGCCGCGTCCGCACTCGCCCCACCCACCGCACCTTGCCCCACCGGCTGCAACTCCGCCCGCACGGCCAGATCGGCCTGCGGCGCGCCAGGCGCAAAAGCCTGCGGGTTGATGTGATCGAAGGTCAGCGTGGCGCGCTGAAGCGGCACGCTGCCGAACGGCTCGGCTTCGACCCGGGCGTGACCCGCGAGCTTCATGCCGCTCGCATCGAGCTCGGCGATGAGGTTCTCCAACGAGCCGCTTAGATGGCCGCCCACCTGCACCGCCTCGTTGTTGACCTTGCCCGAATAGCCGACATCCCCGCTTAGCGGAAACGGCCGCACGCCGTCGAGTCTGGCAGCCGCCGTCACCGCGCCGAACGGCGTGTCCAGCCGCTCGATCGCGGCCTCGTGATGGCGCCCGTCGCTGCGCCCATGAAAGACGAAGCGCGACAGCTCGGTCGTCGACGCGCCCTGATGCAGCAGCAGTTTGTCGACCTGCACGTCGCGCAGGTCGAGCTGGAGGGGCAAGCGCAAGTCCTGCGGCAGCGTCACCGGCCCGCTGCTCGACGACGAAGCGCCGACGCGCGCCTCCACCGTGCCGACATGCAGATACTCGAGGGTGAACCGCCACGGTTTGCGCGTGAGCGCCCAGCGGCCCGCCACGCGGTCGATCTGGATATCGGTGCCGCTGCCGTCGAGGCTGCGCCAGCGCACCTGCCGCAACTGCAGGCCGTTGGCGAGGGCGCCGCTGTCGAGCGTGCCGCTCAGCTTGCCGCCCAGCAGCTTCACCGCCGCCTGCCACGCATAGGCGGTGCCGCGCTCGGTCGTCAACGCGCCATACAGCAAACCCACCGCCAACGCCAGCAACAGCACCACCACCGCCACCGTCCACGCGATCGTTTTCAGCAGCAGCCGGCCGAGCCGGCGCCTCGGCGGCGGCTGCTGTCCGGGCGGCTCGCCTGGCGGTTGAGCGCCGGGCGGCTGCGCGGGAGGTTGGGCGGAAACGTCCGTGGTCATGCGTGGATCATGTAGAAGCAGGTTGCCATCAGAAAGCGATGCCGAGCGTCAGATACGGCCGCACGCTTCTGTTGCGAATCCCGTAGGCGACGTCGACGTTGACCGGGCCGACCGGGCTGCGCCAGCGCGCGCCGACGCCGACGCCCGGATAAAAGACTTTTTCGCCCCACGTGTCGGTGGCGGTGCCGACGTCGAAGAACGCGGCCGCGCCCCAGTCGTGGTTGAACCAGTGCTGGTATTCGGCCGTCGCCGTGACGAGATACTTGGTGGGCAGCACCGAACCGTCGACGTTGTTACCGATACTCTGATAGCTGTAGCCGCGCACCGAATTCGAGCCGCCCGCGCGAAACAGCAGCGAGGCCGGAATACCGCTCGAACTGCCGCTCGTGAACACGCCGCCGAGTTCGGCGCGAAACAGCACGAGGTCTTCCTTGCCGATCGGCAGATACTGCTGGCCGCGCGCGTAGCCGCGAATGAAGGTCTGGTCGGTGAGCACGCCTTTGATTGCGAAGCCCGCCTCGACGTGAATCAGGTTGCCCTTGCGCGGGAACAGCGGGTCGTCGGTATTGCGCCGGGTCCACGACCAGGACGGCACCAGCGCGCGGCTGGTGGTCGGCGCGGCCGAGTTCTGATCGAGCCGGTCCTGGTAAAACAGCAGCGCGTAGTTGTAGTCGATGAACTGCGAGGTCCGGGCCCGCTGCACGCCGCCGCGGATACTGTAAATGCGCGTATCCGAAACATCGGTCGTGGTGTAGGAGGCCAGCATGCTATTGGTCCACGCGCGCGGCCCCGGCGGCATCGACAGCTCGATTTGCCCGTATTGCTGGACCTGGTCGACGCGGCCCTGGATCGTGAACGGCCACGCTTTGCCGAACGTGTCGAGATACGAATAGGCGCCCTGCACCAGCGGGCCGTTGTCCGTCGAGTAGCCCACGCCGCCGCGAATACTGTTATAGGGATATTCCGACACCTTCACGTGCATTGGCGTCTCGACCGGTTTGGCGGGGTCGCTATTCACGTCGATCGCGACGCTTGCGTAGTACGGCGTATTTTGCAACTGGCGCTGCAATTCGGCGACCCGCTGCACGTCGTAGATATCGCCCACCGCAATCGGGTTCACATTGTCGACGATCTGCTCCGGGTAGCGCCGCGTGCCCGACACGTCGAGCTTGCCCATGGTGAAGGTCGGCCCGCTTTCATACGTGACCGACAGCGTCGCCTCGTGCGTGCGCGGATCGACGCGCGCCTCGGAGTGGTAAATCTTCGCGGCCAGATAGCGGCGCGCCTGCAAAGCCTTGAGCGACGCGTTTTTCGCGTCGTCCCAGTCGCCCTGTGAGAACGGATCGCCTTCGTGCAGCGAAAACGCAAAGCGCGCGGCATTCTCCTGCGCCGGGTCTTCGGTCAGCACCGGCCCGCGAAACGACAGCGAAATCGACGAGATGACGGTTTGCGGACCGGGATCGACGCTCACCGTGACGTGTTTCGTAGCGTCGATCGTGCGCACGTCGGTGCGCACGATCGGCGTGAAATAGCCCTGCGTGGAAGCCAGGTCGCGCACCTGCTGAGGCGTGGCGGTGATCAGAAACTCGAACTGGTCGTCGCTGATGTCGGGACGTTTGGCGAAACGCGCGATGTCCAGATGGGCTTCGAGCAGCTTGCGCAAAGCGCGCGGCGTGGCTTCGATATCGACCTTGTAGCTGGCTGCCGCTTTCGCCGCGTGAGCGTTGCCGGCCGCCAGCGTCAGCATGACGAGGGCGAATGCCAGCCACGCGCGCAGCCAGCGCCGCATGGGCGTGAGAAGCCCATGGCCGCCACCGGCCTTGCCGCGCCGCAGCCGCGGCTTGTCGATCGCACACCCCGCCAAACAGGACCTCCGGCCGTGGTTGATGAATTTTGTCGCTCGGACGCGCCGCGGCGGCCGAAGCTCGCTATTTGACCACATCGGCGTGCCGCCGCGAGATCTCTAAAAATGCGTCCGTGGCTTGCGGGCGGGCCTCCCCGCCCGATCCGCGCACGCCGCAGCACACCGCAACGCGCGCAACGCATACGGCGAATATCACGCCACCTTAAGGCTACCTTAGCGCCCTTAACGCCACCGCCACGCGACCCGGCGCCACCTCGACCTGGCCAGCCCGGCCACGCGCCCGCCTTTGACGCATGCCGCGTCGCACGGGTTCCGGCGATTTTCATCGCCTGCCGCCCGGCGCTGCCGCCGTTTTTCGACCGCGCGCCGCGCATGCGGTAAAATTATCGGATAGTAGCGGTGCCGGGCGAATGACCGCCGGGCAGCCGCCAATTCCCACACCACGGACGTCGAGCCATGTATCAATCGGACATCACCCAGTTCCTGAACCAGCTCAAGCAACAGAAACCCAATCTGGAAGCCGAACAACGCCGCGGCCGCGCGCTGCTGTGGGACAAACAGCCGATCGATCTCGAAGAACGCGCCGAGCAGAAAGCCTCGCGCGTGGAACAGACGCCTTACTCGTACTATCAAAACTTCTAAGCGCGTGAGTCACGCCGACGAGGCACACGGCGCACCGCCGGCCCCCGCCGACGCCGCGCTCGCCGCGCCCGCCACCGATTCGACACCCGACACCGTCGACGGCATCGCCTTTGCACGCCTGTACGGCGAGCCGCTGTTCAAGATGCCGACGGACCTGTACATCCCGCCGGATGCGCTCGAGGTGTTTCTCGAAACGTTCGAAGGACCGCTGGATCTGCTGCTGTACCTGATCCGCAAGCAGAACTTCAACGTGCTCGACATTCCGATGGCGGACGTCACCGTGCAATACCTCGGTTACGTCGACCAGTTGCGCCAGACCAATCTCGAACTCGCGTCCGAGTATCTGCTCATGGCCGCCATGCTGATCGAGATCAAGTCGCGCATGTTGCTGCCGGTGAAAAAGGCCGACAGCGGCGAGGAAGCCGAAGATCCGCGCGCCGAGCTCGTGCGGCGCCTGCTCGAATACGAGCAGATGAAGCTCGCGGCGCAGCGCATCGACCAGTTGCCGCAACTCGGGCGCGATTTCCTGCGCGCCGAGGTCTACATCGAACAAAGCATCACGCCGCGTTTTCCGGACGTGAACAGCGAAGACCTGCGCGCCGCCTGGGCCGACGTGATCAAGCGCGCCAAGCTGGTCCAGCATCACAAGATTTCGCGCGAAGAGCTTTCGGTGCGCGAGCATATGAGTTCGATCCTGCGGCAACTGCAGAACGCCCGCTTCATCGAATTCTCCGACCTGTTCGACACCACCAGGGGCGTGCCGGTGGTGGTGGTGAATTTCATCGCCGTGCTCGAACTGTGCCGCGAATCGCTCGTCGAAATCACGCAGGCGGAACCGTTCGCGCCGATCTATGTGCGCCTCGCCTATTTGCCGGCCTGACGCCCTCAAACGGGGCTCCCTTCCGCCCGGCGGGAGAAGGCGCCTCTTTTCGGTGCGGCGGGCGCGCAAATCCACTACAATCCCGCGCTCCGAACCTGTCATCACCAGTGAGGCGGCGGCCCGCGCGATTCCCTAGGGTTTTGCGTCCACCCAGTCTCGCGCCGCGCGAGGAAATCCCTGTCCGATCATGAAAGTCATCAGCTCGATCCATGAATTGCGCGACCAGTTGCGCGGCCAGAATCGCACCGCCTTTGTGCCGACCATGGGCAATCTGCACGAGGGCCATCTGTCGCTGATGCGCCTCGCGCGCCAGCACGGCGACCCGGTGGTGGCCAGCATCTTCGTCAACCGGCTGCAGTTCGGTCCGAACGAAGACTTCGACAAATACCCGCGCACGCTCGAAGCCGACATCGAGAAGCTGCAGAAGGAAAACGTCTACGTGCTGTTCGCGCCGACGGAAAAAGACCTCTATCCGGAGCCGCAGGAGTACCGTGTGCATCCGCCGCACGATCTGGGCGATATCCTCGAAGGCGAATTCCGGCCGGGCTTCTTCCAGGGCGTGTGCACGGTGGTGATGAAGCTGATGTCGTGCGTGCAGCCGCGCGTCGCCGTGTTCGGCAAGAAGGACTACCAGCAGCTGATGATCGTGCGCCGCATGTGCAACCAGTTCGCCCTGCCCACCGACATCATCGCGGCCGAAACCGTGCGTGACGCCGACGGCCTCGCGCTCAGCTCGCGCAATCGCTATCTGCAGGCCGCCGAACGCGCCGAAGCGCCGCAGCTGGCCGCCGAATTGAATCGCGTGCGCGAAGCCGTGCTCGGCGGCGAGCGCGACTTCAAGAAGATCGAACAGGCGGCGATGGCGGCGCTCGCCGCGCGCGGCTGGCAACCGGACTACATCGCGGTGCGCAAGCAGTCTGACCTGCTGCCGCCGGGTCCGCAAGACGCGAACGCGGAACTGGTCGTGCTGGCGGCCGCCAAGCTCGGCGCCACCCGTCTTATCGACAACCTCGAAATCTGAAGCCGTCTTAGGCAGCGTAGACACGCACAGGAAATTACACAGGATTGGTCATGCAACGCAACATGCTGAAGTCGAAGATCCACCGCGTCGCGGTCACGCACTGCGAACTGCACTACGAAGGTTCGTGCGCGATCGACGAAGATTTGCTGGAAGCGGCGAACATCGTCGAAAACGAACGGATCGACATCTGGAACATCAACAACGGCGAGCGTTTCTCGACCTACGCGATCAAGGGCGAGCGCGGCAGCGGCATGATCTCGCTAAACGGTTCGGCCGCGCGGCGCGCGCAGTTGGGCGATCTGGTGATCATCGCGGCGTTCGCGGTGGTGGACGAAGCGGAGCTGAAGGCCGGCTGGAAGCCCGACCTGGTATTCGTGGACGACAACAACAAGATCAAGGGCAGCCGCGATCACGTGCCGACGCAGAACTGGACCTGAACGCTGCGCGGTTCGGTTCCGTCACTCAACACCATCGTTCCGGTCTGCAGTTCGCTGACACGCCTGCCCCGCGGGCGGCCCCACGGGGATTTCCACTGCGAGGGCAGCCTCATCCAGCGGGCGGCGCGGCCGCCTGCCCTTTCGCTTCAACCCTTCTTGTCGGCTGTGCTAGTCCATTCGAGGATCGGCTGCCACTGCTCCAGATCCTTCTCGACACGGCTTTTGGCGACGTCCCACAAGGTTAGCCCGTGGGCCGCCAGCTGCACGTAATTCTGCGTGTCGCGCAAAAAACCCAGCACCGGCAGCTTCAGCCCCTCGACAAAGCGATGCAGCTGCTCCGCCGAACGCGTGCGCGCGTCCACGCGCATGCCGACCACGCCGATTTCGATAGCGCCTTTCCTGACCGCCTTCTCTTTGGCCAGCCGTTCGAGAAATTCCTGGGTGGCGAGGATATCGAACATGGACGGCTGAAGCGGCACGATCACCTTGTCGGCCAGATCCAGTGCGATGCCCAGCCGATGGCCGTGCAGCCCGGCCGGCGTGTCGATCACCGCGTGCTCCAGCCCTTTGGGCGGTTTGACCGGCGCGTCCAGATTGACTTCCCACGTCTCGATGGCCGGCAGCGTGTCGGGCCGCAGCGACAGCCACGCGTGCGCGGACTGCTGCTTGTCCAGGTCCGCCAGTGCGACCCATTCGCCGGCCGCCGCGAAATAGCCAGCCAGATTGGTGGACAGCGTGCTTTTGCCCACGCCGCCCTTCGGATTCGCCACCACGATCACCGTCATGAATTCTCCCGGAAAGAAGGCTGGGCGCTGCCAGCCGGTTTGCCGCGTATTGCTCTGACATGCGCAAGTGTGCCCGGATCAGGACTGGTTTTCGGGCCCACCTGCCGGTCCAGCCGTTGATAATATCGACAAATGCACTTTCGCCGAAGCCCCTGAACGGCTTATTGGCTACCGTGCGCTGCCGATTTTTCCATCGAGGACCCGAATCTCATGAGCAAACTCCGCCCGGAATACACCGTCGAACGCCTCCACGAACGCCAGCAGGGCTCGCTGCCGGGTCTGTTGGGCGTGCATGTGCTGTCGCTGGACGAAGGCGAGTTGATTGCGGAATTGACCGTGCGCAAGGAACTGCTCGCGCCGAACGGCTTTTTGCATGCCGCGACCGTGATCGGTCTCGCCGACACCGCATGCGGCTACGCGTGCCTCGCGCATTTGCCGGAGACGGCGCGCAACTTCACGACCATCGAGGTGAAAAGCAATTTTCTCGGCACGGCAACCGAGGGGACGATCCGCGCGGTCGCGAAGAGCGTGCACCTGGGACGCAGCACGCAGGTGTGGGACGCCACGGTCATGGATCCGAACGGCAAGACGATGGCGCTGTTCCGTTGCACGCAGATTGTATTGTATTGATGATGGGGCGACGCTAGAACCGCGCCATGAAAAAAGCACGCGGCCTTGCGGCGCGTGCCTTTTCATCGATCCAGCTAACCGCTCAGGCGGCCACCGCCCGCAGCGCCTTCACTCCGCCGAACGACAGCGCCCCGCCGCCGAGCAGCGACTGCACCACCAGAGTCACGGCCCAGAAAGCCGGATATTCCCAGCCGCCATGCGGCGACGCGAAACCCCAGCCGTTGTGCAGATGCTGCGACATCGCGCCGAGCATGAACGGCAGCAGCACGAGCGCGACCCAGCGGACCTGCACGCCAAGCAGCAGCGCAATGCCGCCGAACAGTTCGACGAACGCCGTCACATAGCCGAGCCAGCCCGGCAGGCCAAGCGAGACGAAGAACTGCGCCGTGCCGGGCAGCGTGAAAACGAAAATCTTTTGCAGACTGTGGGCGAGATAGAGCACGCCCAGAGCGACGCGCAGGAGTAGCGCGGCGAGATCGGCGGAACGGTTCGGGTTCATGACAGGTCCTCGAAGAGAGAGACGGCACGGAAAACGGCCGTCGATGTCAGCACTCTATTCGAACCATATGGCGCGAAAAACCACTCCTCAAGCTTTGATTATTTCCCAATAGGATTTAATCCAGCTTTTGTCGTTGACCCCGATCAACTAATCGCAGCAAAAAGTTTCGACAAATCGAGGTGCTCGGCGAGCGTGTCCGCAAGGCGTTCCAGCGACGCCTCGCGCAACGCCGGATAGTCGATTGCCTCGGCACCGCTTAAACCCGCCCACGCGAGCAACGCCGCACAGGCGGCCGGCGTGTCGAACAGGCCGTGCACGTAGGTGGCGAGAATCTGGCCATCGGCGGAAATCGCGCCGTCGGGGCGGGCGTCCCGCGCGTCACCCAATTGCAGCGCGGGCGTGGCTAGTGCCGGGCCGCGCGTTTCGCCCATATGAATCTCGTAGCCGGCCACTTCCGGTGAGCCCGGCAACACGAGGCGGCCGGTCACGTTCTTGAGTGTCTTGTCGCGCGTGAGCACCGTCGAGTAATCGAGCCAGCCGAGTCCCGCGGACGTACCCGGCGCGCCTTCCACGCCATGCGGATCGGCCACTTCGCGACCCAGCATCTGCATGCCGCCGCAAATGCCGATTACCCGGCCGCCATAACGCAAATGCTTTTGCAGCACCGCGTCCCAGCCCTGTGCGCGCAGAAACGCCAGGTCGCCGGGCACGTTCTTCGAGCCCGGCAGAATGATCAGATCGGCCGGCGGCGGCGCTGCGCCACTGCGCACGTAATGAAAATCGACCTGCGGATGCGCGCGCAACGCGTCGAAATCCGTGTGATTGCTGATGTGCGGCAGCACCGGGACGACCACCCGCAGCATGCGCGCCGCCCCACCGCTATGCGCCGCGCGCAGTTCAGGCGGCAGCATGTCTTCGGCGTCGAGCGTCAGGCCGTGCAGATAGGGCACGACGCCGAGCACCGGCTTGCCGGTCTTCGCTTCGAGCCAGGCCAAACCGGGCTGCAGCAAACTGATGTCGCCACGAAAGCGGTTGATGACGAAGCCGCGCACCCGCGCCTGCTCGCTCGCCGACAGGCACGCGAGCGTGCCCGTGAGATGGGCGAACACGCCGCCGCGGTCGATGTCGGCCACCAGCACGACCGGGCAATCCACGGCCTCCGCGAAACCCATGTTGGCGATATCGCGGTCGCGCAGATTGATTTCGGCGGGGCTACCCGCGCCTTCGACAAAGATCGTGTCGTACGCCGCCTGCAGACGCGCATACGATTGCAGCACCGCTTCGAAGGCGACGGGTTTGTAGTCGTGATACGCACGCGCGTCGAGATTCATGCGCGCCTTGCCGTGGATGATCACCTGCGCGCCACGGTCGCTGGTCGGCTTGAGCAGCACGGGATTCAGATCGGTGTGCGCGGCAATGCCCGCGGCCACCGCCTGCAAGGCCTGGGCGCGGCCGATCTCGCCGCCGTCCACCGTCACCGCGCTGTTGAGCGCCATGTTCTGCGGCTTGAACGGCGCGACCCGCACGCCGGCGCGCCGCGCGAGCCGGCACAAACCGGCGACCAGCGTACTCTTGCCGGCGTCCGACGTGGTCCCCTGGATCATCAGCGTGCCGCGCGGCACGGGCGCGGCGTCTTGCGAGGTCGAAGTGGTGGTCACGAATTCTCGGGCTTGGTGGTGAACGGCCCATGAAGCAGGCGGTAACGCGGCGTTCGTGCAGCAACGCCATGCGTGGGATCGCGGCATTATCCCATCGCGCCGGCCCGCACTGCACGCCGGTACAATCACGCGATGACTTCCCGCGACCTCACCTTCGTTCTCGGCGGCGCCCGTTCAGGCAAGAGCGTGCACGCCGAACGGCTCGCCGCCGAAAGCACCCTGCCCGTCACCTACATCGCCACCGCGCGCGTGGCGAACGACGCCGAATTCAACGCCCGCATCGCCCACCATCGCGAGCGGCGTCCGGCCCATTGGGGGCTGCTCGAGGCAGGCGCCGATCTCGCCGGCGCGGTGACGCAAACGGACGCACCCGGCCATTGCATCCTGATCGATTGCCTGACGCTGTGGCTCGCCAATCTGCTCTGTCCGCCCGAAGGCGACGCCCTGCCGGTCGTCCGTTATCACGCGCATGTCACGGCGCTCGAAACGGCGCTTGTCGACGCGCAAGGCAAGGTGATCGTGGTCAGCAACGAAATCGGCCTGGGCGTGGTGCCGCTCGGCGCGGCCACGCGTCTTTACGTCGACGAACTCGGCCGGCTCAACCAGCGCATCGCCGCGCTGAGCACGCAGGCCACGATGATGGTCGCCGGCTTGCCGCTCGCGCTCAAAACCGCGAGCCGCGCGTGATGCTGTCGCTCCCGCTTCTCGTGACGCTGACCACCGCGGGCGTCGTCATCGACCGCTGGTTCGGCGAGCCGCGCACGGCTCATCCGCTCGTCGGGTTCGGCAAATGGGCGACGCGCCTCGAAACCCGCTACAACACCGGCCGGCGCTTGCGGCTCAAAGGTCTGCTGGCATGGTCGCTGGCCGTCATGCCGCCGGTGCTGATCGCGTGGTGCCTCGTTGCCGTGCTGCCGTTTTTTGCGGCCTGCGCGGTGCATGTTCTGTTGCTGTGGTTCGCGCTCGGCGCGCGCAGTCTGCACGATCACATTGCGCCGATCGCGCAGGCCTTGGCACAGCGCGATCTCCCCCAGGCGCGCTTGCTCACCGCGCGCATCGTCTCGCGCGAAACCGCGCATGCCGACGAAGGCGCGCTATCGCGCGCCGCCGTCGAATCGGCGCTGGAAAACGGCAACGACGCGATCTTCGGCGCGCTGTTCTGGTTCGCCATCGCAGGCGGTCCCGGCGCGCTCGGGTTTCGTCTTGCCAACACGCTCGACGCGATGTGGGGTTACCGCACGCCGCGCTACTTGCGCTACGGTTGGGCCGCCGCGCGGATCGACGACGTGCTCAACTGGATTCCCGCCCGTCTGACCGCCGCCGGCTACGCGCTGCTCGGCGACACGCGCACCGCGTGGCGCTGCTGGCACGAACAGGCGCCGCGCTGGGACAGCCCGAACGCCGGCCCGGTGATGGCGGCCGGCGCGGGCAGCCTGAATGTGGTGATCGGCGGCCCGGCGGTGTATCACGGCGCACTCGAACACCGGCCCACGCTCGGCTTTGGACACGAGGCCCAGGCCGGCGACGTGAACGCCGCGTTGATGCTGGTCGAGCGCACGGTCATTCTGTGGCTCGCCGTGCTGATCGTGCTGGCGTTGCTGAGCGTGCCGTTCCATGTTTGATCGGATGAACGGCCGCGTGCACGAAGCGAACGAACCTGCCTCCGCCATCGGCACCGTCGCGCACGGCGGCAATCTGCACGAAGCGGCCAGACGCTATGGCATTCCGCACGCACAATGGCTCGATCTGTCGACGGGTATCAATCCGCACGGCTATCCGGTCCCACCGGTTCCCGCCGACGCCTGGCGTCGCCTGCCCGACGACGGCGACGATTTCGCCGCCTGTGCCGCGCGCTACTACGGCGCGCCCGACGCCGCGCATGTGCTGCCGGTGGCAGGCAGCCAGGCGGCGATTCGCGCGCTGCCCGCGCTGCTGCCGCGTGCACGCGTCGGTATCGCGCCGCTCACGTATGGCGAATACGCGCCCGCATTCGAGCGCGCCGGCCATGAAACGATAACGCTCGATGTCTGCCGCGAAACGTTACCCGACGCGCTCACGCATGCAGTCGTCGTGAATCCGAACAATCCGACCGCCGCGCATCTGAGCGCCGCCACGCTATTGCATTGGCATGCCCAGTTGAGCGCGCGCGGCGGTACGCTGCTGGTCGATGAAGCCTTCGCGGACACCATGCCGTCGGCCTCGCTCGCGGCCAGTACGCATCGCGACGGCTTGCTCGTGTTGCGCTCGCCGGGAAAATTCTTCGGCCTTGCCGGCGTGCGCGCGGGTTTCGTGCTCGGCGCGCCTGCGTTGCTCGAACGCCTGCGCCACACGCTGGGCGCGTGGACCGTCAACGGCCCGGCTCGCCACGCGGTCAAAGCCGCATTCGCCGACGAGGCCTGGCAATGGCCCATGCGCATGCGGCTCGAAGCCGAAGGCGCGCGGCTGGCCGACCTGTTGCATGCGCAAGGTTTCGACACGCGCGGCACGCCGCTTTTCGCGTGGACCGGCGACGCCCGCGCCGCCGCTTTGCATGAAGCGTTGGCCCGGCGCGGCGTGTGGACGCGGCTGTTCACGCCGTCGGGCAGCGTTCGATTCGGCTTGCCTGCGACCGAAGCCGAATGGGCCCGCTTTGAAGAAAGTTTGCACGCCGCCGTTCGAGAGATCGATCCCACACGAGCGGGTTGATGCAGCACAGACCTCGCATCCATCCCACGCTCACCCTCCGTCTCCCGCATCTTCGCCCGATGAACCGACTGCCCCGCTTCGCCATCGCCACCGCGCTCTTCGTCCACACGCTGCATGCGTTTGCCGCCGTCTCCGTCATCGACGACACCGGCGCAACCGTTACGCTGCCGGCTCCCGCGCAACGGGTGATCAGCCTCGCGCCGCACGTCACCGAAATGCTGTATGCCGCGGGCGGTGGCGCAAAGGTGATCGGCGCCGTGTCGTATAGCGACTACCCGCCGCAGGCGCAACGGTTGCCGCGCGTGGGCGATAACAAGGCGCTCGACCTGGAGCGCATCGTCGCACTGAAGCCCGATCTGATCGTGGTGTGGCGGCACGGCAATGCGCAGCGTCAAATCGATCGTCTGCGCGAGTTGCACATCCCGCTCTTCTTCAGCGAGCCGCATCATCTGGACGACGTGGCCACGTCGCTGACAAAGCTCGGGCAATTGCTCGGCACATCGCCGATTGCGGATGCGGCGGCGGCCGCCTACCGTCATGACATTGCAACACTGCGCAGCCGGTATGCGAGCCGGCCGCCCGTCAGCGTGTTCTATCAGGTGTGGGATCAGCCGTTGATGACGCTCAACGGCGAGCATATGGTCAGCGACGTGATCGCGCTGTGCGGCGGGCGCAATGTGTTCGCCAAACTCGAACCGCTGGTGCCGACCGTCTCGACCGAAGCGGTGCTCGCAGCGAATCCGGAAGCGATCGTCACAGCGGCGCCGGGCGCGACGAAGCCGGACACCACCTTGCCGCAACTCGGCGCATGGCGAGCGTGGCCGAGCCTCACCGCGGTGGCGAACAACAACCTCTTTGCGATCGACGGCGATCTGATCAACCGTCCGGCGCCGCGCATTGCGCAAGGCGCGAGGCAATTGTGCGAAGACCTCGACGCGGCGCGCTCACGCAGAAAGCCAGGCACGCCATGAAGCAAGGGCGATCGGCGTCCCGCGCGCCTTACGCCTTACGCATTCCACCGCACCAGCGACCACTGCCGCATTTCATCGTTCCTGCGCAACCAGACAATGCCGCTCATATCGAGCGACCAGCGCAGACAGCGTTCCAGCGGCACGTCCAGCACGATCGACGCGATGGCCCGAATCACGCCCGCATGCGTGACCACATAAGCCGGCGACAACTCGCGCGTGAGCGCGAATGCGTCGAGCCACGCCCGCACGCGCGCGACGAACTGCGCCACGCTTTCGCCGCCATGCGCGCGCGCATGTTCGAAGTTGGCCGCCCAGTCGTCGAGCAGTTCGCGGTCGATGGCGTCCCAGCGTTGCGCTTCCCAAGCGCCGAAGTTCATTTCCATCAGACGATCGTCGTGACTGATCACGCAGCCGAAGTCGTTCGCCATCTCGGCGGCGAGCGCCGAGCAGCGCTTTAACGGACTCGACATCAGCACACGTGGCGCGGGCACCTGCAAAGTCGCGAGCTTCAAGGCAAGCGCCGCCGAGGATACCTCGGCATCCTCGGCGAGCGCCACGTCGCTGTGGCCGTAACACACGCCCGCATCGAGCGCGACCGCGGGATGGCGAATCAGGACGATATCCATATCAGCCCCACCAGGTAGATGCTCAACTCAAAAATTTGCTGCGCGAAGCCCAGGCAGTCGCCGGTATAACCACCGATGCGTCTGACGAAATAACGGCCCATTGCAAAGCGAAGTACCACTAGCACCGCAAGCGCCGAGGCCGCGAACCGCCAGTCCGGCGCACCATGCAAGCCCGGCCATAGCAGCCACGGCAAACCGAATATCGCCGCGCAGATGAACGCACCGCCGTTCAGGCGCTGCGCCACCGGTTTGGCCTTGCCTTCGGCACGCACATAGTCGAGCGTGGCGAGATAGCTGATCGCGCACGTTCGGCTCGCCGCATGCGCGGCAATCATCAGACTTGCGGCCCGCAGCGGCGGCATGGCGGCGAGCGTTTGCCACTTCAATGCGAGTGCGATTACGAGCGCAATGGCGCCGAAAGCACCGATGCGCGAGTCATGCATGATTCGCAATACGTCTTCGCGCGTATAGGCGCCACCGAACGCATCGACGCAATCTGCGAGACCGTCTTCATGGAACGCGCCGGTCACGAGCAGCGACGCGGCCATCGAGAGCAGTACCGCCACGCCCGCCGGAACAACGCGCAACGCGGCGAGATAGACCAGCGCGCTGAATCCGCCGATCAATACGCCGACGAGCGGAAAATAACGCGCCGCCGCATTCAGATAATGCGGTTCATAACCGACCCAGCGCGGCACCGGCACACGCGTGAAGTAACCGAGCGCCGTGAAGAAATAGCGCAGTTCCGCGAGCGGGTTCATGGGTGTGCCGGGCCAGTGTTGCTATATGAGCGATCACGCATCGCGATTGGCGACGCCCGCCGACTCGAAGCTCGCCATCTCGTTGACGAACGCCACCGCCGCCCGCAGCAGCGGCACCGCGAGCGCCGCGCCGGTGCCTTCGCCGAGCCGCATGTCGAGCGAGAGCAACGGCAGCGCGCCGAAATGATCGAGCATGCGACGATGCCCCGCTTCGTTCGACGCATGCGCGAACACGCAGTACTCGCGCACGCTCGGCGCGAAGGCGTCGGCGATCAGCAAGGCCGAACTCGCGATGAAGCCGTCGACCAGAATCGTCATGCGTGTCTCGGCCGCCGCGAGATAGGCGCCCGCCATCATCGCGATCTCGAAGCCGCCGAAGGTGGCGAGCACGTCGAGGGGATCGCTGGAAACGGGGTGATGAGCGAGCGCCGAGGCCAGCACGTTGCGCTTCCTCGCGAGCCCCGCATTGTCGAGGCCCGTGCCACGGCCGACGCATTCGTCGATCGGCACGCCGCACATACGGCTCATCAGACACGCCGCCGCCGAGGTATTGGCAATGCCCATCTCGCCGAAGCCGATCACGTTGGTGCCAAGCGCCGCGTGATGCCGTACGCGCGCCGCGCCCGCCTGCATGGCGGCGAGCGCCTGGTCGCGGCTCATGGCCGGTTCGCGCGCGAAGTTGCGTGTGCCCGCCGCGACCGGAATGTCGACGAGTCCTTCCGCCGACGGCAGCGGCGTCGCGATGCCCGCGTTGACCACTTCGAGCTCGATACCCGACACGCGGCTCAATGCATTGATCGCCGCGCCGCCCGCGACGAAGTTGGCGACCATTTGCGCGGTCACCGCTTGCGGATAAGGGCTCACGCCCTCCTCGGCCACGCCGTGGTCGCCGGCGAAGACGATCATCGCCGGGCGCGTCACGGTGGGATGCGTGGTGCGCTGAATGAGGCCCATCTGACGCGCGAGCGTTTCGAGCCGGCCGAGACTGCCGGGCGGTTTGGTCTTGGTATCGATGATGTGCTGCAACTCGACGCGCAGCGTTTGATCGAGTGGTTCGACTTCGGGCAGTCCGGATAAGCGTGGCAATGAAGTCATAAGCGTGTGTAAAAAGAGAATGTTGGGATGACGCGATCAGCCTGCTGGCATGTCATGATCGGCGCTCGATTCGTGACGCGCGCGCGGAGCCGGAATCAGCGCCTCGTGTTCGCCGTCGCGAATCAGAATCAACGGGTAGCCGAATGCGCGGCTCGCGAGCATGGGCGTCAACACGTCGTGGACCGGCCCGGCATACGCGCCGCCCGCGCCGTCGAGCAGCAGCGCATGCGTCGCGAAGCGGCGCGCGAGGTTCAGGTCGTGGCACGAAAACATCACGGTGCGCCGAGGCTCGCGGGTCCACGCGGCGAGCGCTTCGAGGCAGTCGATCTGATGATGCAGATCGAGATGCGATAAGGGTTCGTCGAGCAGCAGCAACGGCGCGTCCTGGCACAGCACCGCCGCCAGCGCCGCGCGCTGACGCTCGCCGCCCGAGAGCGAGAGCACATCGCGCGCGGCGAATGCGGCGAGGCCCAGCAGGTCCAAGGCCGCGTGCGCCGCCTCGCGATCGGCCTCGCGCTCCCAGCCCCAGCCGCTGAGATGCGGAAAGCGGTTCAGCATCACGATGTCGAACACGCTCGCGCTGAATGCGTCGGGCGCGCTTTGCGGCATCAGCGCGCGCCGCTGCGCGAGCGCGAGCGGCGGCCAGTCCGTCACACGCACGCCATCTATTTCGACATGGCCCGCCGACGGGTGCAACAACCCCGCCAGCGTGGAGAGCAAGGTCGTCTTGCCCGCGCCGTTCGGGCCGGCCACGCACCAGATCTCGCCTTCGTAGAACGTATGCGTGAAGGCATCGAGCAAGGTGCGCGCGCCGGCGCGCAAGGTCAGACGTTGCGCACTGAGCACGGCTTGGGAAGCGTTGAACGTTGGCATCATCGGCGCCTGCGCAGCAGCATCCATAGAAACACCGGCACGCCGATGATCGACGTGATCACGCCGACCGGCAATTGCGCCGGCGCGATCACGGTGCGCGCGATCAGGTCCGCGCCCATCACCGCGACACCGCCGCCGAGCGCGGCGGCCGGCAGCAGCATGCGCTGATCGTTGCCGAACGCGAGCCGCAGCATATGCGGCACGACCAGCCCGACAAAGCCGATGGTGCCCGCCGTCGTCACCGCCGCGGCCGCCGCCAACGAGGCCACCAGATAGACCCGCAAGCGCAACGGCGTCACCGCGACACCCAACGCCTGCGCGGCGGCGTCACCCCGCAGCAGCACATTCAGACGCGGCGCGGCGGGTACGATCGCGACCAGCACGACGACGAGCGCGGCGAGCGCCGTCCATGGCATCGCGCCGCCATTGAGGTCGCCCGTCAGCCAGAACAGCATACCGCGCAAGCGGTTATCCGGCGCGAGGTTGAGCAGCAAGGTGATGAGTGCGCCCCAACCCGCGGCGATCACCGCGCCGGTCAGCAGCAAACGTGGCGACGTGTCCTGCGGCTCGCCGCGCCACAACTCGCGGCGCGCGAGGCCGAGCACCAGCAGGATCGACACGAAAGCGCCGGCGAAGGCGCTCGCGTCGACGATCCACCATGCGCAGCCGGCAATCATCGCAACGAGCGCGAAGCTCGCCGCGCCGCCCGATACACCCAACACGTAGGGCTCGGCCAGCGGATTGCGCAATAGCACCTGCAGCAACGCGCCGGCCAACGCGAGCAAGGCGCCGCACGCAAGACCGGCCAGCGCGCGCGGCAGACGCAGCGTGCGGACGATCTCCGCCGTCAGGTCACCGGAACCGCTAGCCGATGCGTGCGCGGGCATCAGCGCCGAGAGTACGCGCATCGGCGCGAGCGAGACGCTGCCCAGTGCGAGCGACGCCATCAGCACCGCCAGCGCGATCGCCGCCAGCGCGAGCCAGATCGCGGCCGCGCGCTTCGCGCTCATCACGCGCGGTGTCGCGGGCGTCGAACCCGGGTGGCGGTTCATGGCTCGGCTCATGCAGCGGCTCTTGCGCGCGATCTCAACGAGGCGTGTCCATCACTGCTGCTGCCAACCAACCGTGAGATACGCACCGCGCCGTGGCGAGTTGTACGAGTAGGCCGTTTCATAGTCCTTGTTCAACAGATTCTGGATTTGCGCGGCCACGTACCATGCTTTCGTGATGTTATAGCGCGCCGACAGATTCACCACGCCATAGCCGCCCAGCTTGCCGCTGCTGTCGTCGCGCGGGCCGCTCACGATCCACTCGCCGCCCACGCGCCAGCCGGCGATATTGCGGTTCACCGTCAGCGAGCCGAAGCGCCGCGCGCGCCGCACGAGGTCGACGTCGTTGTCGAGGTCGACGGGGTTTTGCAGCGTCACCGACGCGCGCACGTCCGTCTTGCCGACATGACCGCTCCACGACCCTTCGAGTCCCTGCACCTTCGCATGGCCGACGTTCTCGGCCAGATAGATGCCGGGCGTCACCTGCTCATAGTCGATCAGATTCGAATAGCGCGTCTGAAATGCGGTAAGACGCATCACGCCAAGCGCATTCGATGCGTACTGCAGCGCGGCTTCGATCGAATGGCTGCGCTCCGGCTGGATAGACGGATTACCGCTGAGCGGATAGTACAGATCGTCGAAGCTCGGCGCGCGAAACGAATCCGAATAGCTTGCGCTTACCTTCCAATGGCCGGTGATATCGAAACCGTAGCCGAGATAGTAACTGTTCGCTCCGCCGAAATCGGAATACTGGTCGCGCCGCACGTTGGCCTGAATCTGGTTGCGCCCAAAGCGCCCGGTATAGCCGACGAAGCCCGAATCCACATGCCGGTCCGGCGCCGCGAACGTGTCGGACTCGAGGCTCTGATCGAGATGCTCGTAGCCGACCTGCAGCTTCTGCTGCGCGGCCAGCGCGAAATCGTTCTGCCATGTGTACTGGCGGTTGTCGGTATCGAAGCGGCCGTTATAAATGCCGTTGGTATTCGACACGCTGCGGTCGTCGCCTTCGGAGACGATCAGGTGCGTCGTCCACCAGTCGGTCAGCTTGCCGTTGGCGAACACCGAGACCTGGCGCACCTTGCTATACAGGTTGTTCAGATCGGTCGGCAGGCCGTACGCGTTGTCGTAGCTGTTGTTGCCGTTCGACTGGAAGTAGCTCGCGCCGGCATTCCATTTGTCGTTGAACTTGTGGCGCAACGAAGCCGAGATGCTCTCGTTCAGATAGCCGTTCGCATTCGGGTTGGCGTTCGGCGCCTCATGCGGATTGAGCGACGAGAAGCCGTCGTCCTTCGACCGCGCGAGCGAAATGCTGAAGGTCGTATTGCCGTCTTTATCCAATGCGCCGTTCACGCCCGCCTGCTGCGTTTGCGTGTGATAGCTGCCGTAGCCCAGCGAAAAATTGAAACGCGGCGGGTGGTCGCCACCTTCTTTCGTGAACACCTGGACCACGCCGCCGATCGCACCGGAGCCGTACAACGCCGACACGTTGCCGTTCACCACCTCGACGTGATCGACCTGGTCGAGCGGAATCTGCGCGAGTTGCGCCGAACCCAGGCTCACGGAATCGACGCGCACGCCGTCGATCAGCAGCAAAGATTGCGTCGACGACGCGCCGCGCAGGAACAGGCTCGTCGTCGAACCGGGGCCACCTGTGCGCGAGATTTGCGCGCCTGGTGCGAGTTGCAGGAGGCCGGGCAAATCGGTCGCGGTGGTGTCGGCGAGATCCTGCTGGTCGAACAGCGCGGTCTGCGGGATCGCGTCGGCGAGTGCTTGCGGGCCGCGCTCCGCGGTGACCACGATCGGCGACAACACAGCGGGCGACGCCTGCGCCGCCGACGGAGAAGATGAAGGTGCCGCTTGCGCGTGCGCGACGACCGGCAGGCCCGCGAAGGCGAGGAGCGCCGCACGAGCGATGGGGGACAGCATGGGGTGAAAGTCCTGTGGGTAGCGTGCGCGGCCCGCTTCCCCGCAGGCCGATGCGTAACGAGGCGCCCGCGTATTTAACATTGTCGCGCGTGACGTGCCTCTCCCCCTGGCCGGTATCCGGGCTGGCGACTTCTCGATCCCGCCTTCCCACGCGTGACGCGCAGTGGCACACTCGCGAGTTGAACTTCCAACACGCGACCAGGATCGACTTGCATGACGAATGCGGTCGCTTACCGTTGCGGGGGCAGCGCAGGTTGGCGCGTTCTGGCGAACAGCGCCCCCTGCTTCCCGTTTAACTGCGCGCGCCGTTGAAAAGCGCACGCGGGCACCAGAGTGCGGCCAGTTTAGGAGCGGCCTCGGGGTCCGTCAAGAATGAGTGGGACCGCAGACTAGCGTTCTGTTAAGTGCAGGCTATTGTCCGACGCACGAGTACTTTTTCATCATATGGTCGATAAAAGCCTGCACAAAGCAATGTTGTTACGTCTCGAAACGAGACAATTGTCGGAACCTGCGACATTCCGCGCTAAAATGCGATGTCTTTAGAGGACGCAGCACATGCTCACCGAACTCGAAACACTTTCACAGAATATCGGCAAGCTGATCGCGATCAGCCAACGCCACAATGAAGCGCGACTCGCGCTCGAAGAGCAGCTCGCCCAATCGCGCGCGGACGTCGAAGCCACGCGCACGGAACTTGCAATGCTGCGCGAGGAACGTAATGCACTGCAGGCGGAGCGCGACGCGCTGTCGGCGAAGATCGACGACGCACAGGTGCGCCTGAATGCGATCCTCGAAAAGCTGCCGCGTGCCCGCGCGAACAGCGAGCCCGATAGCCAGCTCGATCTGCTCGAACCGGCTCAGCACGAAAGCGAAGCCGAGAGCGACGTGACCCGCCACGGAGAAAATGCATGACCACCAAGCAGATCGAAGTATCGATTCTCGGCGTGCCCTATCGGCTCGCCTGCTCGCCGGAAACGGAAGGCGCGCTGCTTGAAGCGGTCGCACGCGTCGACGCCGAAATGTCGAAGATCCGCAATAACAGCAACGTGCGCGGCACGGATCGCATTGCTGTCATGGCCGCACTGTCGCTGGCATCGGAACTGCTTAGGCTGCAATCGAGCGTGAGACACGGAGAAGCATTTCCCGCTGAAGAAATCCGGCGTACAATGCATCAAATGAACGAACAACTGGGTACTGTGATTCAGCAGTACAGCATGCAGTAAGTAGTGTGTGTTATCGTGCGGCCGGTCCTGAGATCGGCGGCGGATTCAAACGGAGTGCGTGAGCACAAGGCGTGCAAGATTCTGCAAACGTTTGAGTTCAATCGGTCGTTTTGTGTTTTAGCTTCATCGGTTTAGCTTCCCTGCCTGGTTCGCCAAGGTCATATATTCCTTGAACCAATGCCATGTGCACGGTTGCGGAAATTTGTAGCACGGGTGTGCGCGTCACTCTGTCTGATGTACCCGAAGTGTTGCTAACTGCGACCAATTCTGAACCCCCGGTTCAGGATGCCGGCCTAGCGGCTAAGGCGGGGACCTTTTTTAGAACGGCATCGGACTTCGGTTCGGTGCCGTTTTTCTTTGTGCGCTGTTTTTGCGCGCTGTTTGCTGTACGCCGATTTCTTCCGCATCTTCAAACCCTTAACGTTCAATTCGATTCATGCGCTACTGGCTAATGAAGTCCGAACCGGACGAAGCAAGCATCGACCATCTCGCCAACGCACCGCATCGCACGTTGCCTTGGACCGGCGTGCGCAACTATCAGGCGCGCAATTTCATGCGTGACCTGATGCAGGTCGGCGACGGTGTGCTGTTCTATCACTCGAGCTGTCCCGAGCCCGGCATCGCGGGCATTGCGGCGGTATCGTCCACCGCGTACCCGGACCCCACGCAGTTCGACAGGAAGAGTCCCTACTTCGACGCGAAGTCGTCGCAGGAAACGCCACGCTGGGTGCTCGTCGATGTGGTGTTCAAGAAGAAGATCCCGCTGATTCCGCTCGCCGCGCTGCGCGAGCATGACGAACTCAAGGACATGCGCGTGCTCGCCAAGGGCAACCGCCTGTCGATCACAC
The DNA here is from genome assembly GCF_002278075.1 of Paraburkholderia aromaticivorans. Lineage (NCBI taxonomy): Bacteria > Pseudomonadati > Pseudomonadota > Betaproteobacteria > Burkholderiales > Burkholderiaceae > Paraburkholderia > Paraburkholderia aromaticivorans. Next base: position 309,014 of record NZ_CP022989.1, read on the forward strand.
CGGTGACCGAAGCCGAATGGCGCTTCATCACCAAGCGGCTCGCTTGACGTCGCTTGATGTTGACTGATCGTTGATGCAAGACGCGTATTCACGCGGACGCAAACGTTAAAGCAACGTCAAATCAGGGAACCAAGCTCAGGTTACAACCGCCTAACGGACTCGCAAACGCCGTGCCATTGCGCGGCGTTTGCTCCGATCGTGCACAACCCTGTTCAAGCAAGGAGTCCAACAATGACGAAAAACACTGCACGTGCACTCGCTCTCGCGCTCGTATGCGCCGCGCCCGCAGCGCTAGCCTTGACGCCGGCCGTGGCACGCGCGCAAAACGCCATGCAGTATCAGCCGGCCGGCGTGCTGTCGCTGAATGCGCAGGCCAGCGCGGAAGTACCGCAAGACGTCGTCGATATCACGCTGTTCTACGAGCAGGAAGCGAGCGATCCGTCGGCGCTCACGTCAACGCTGAATCAGCGCGCCGATTCGGCGCTGCAAAAGGCCAAGGGTGTGAGCGGTGTAACGGCCCGCACGGGCTCGTTCTCGATCTATCCGTCAACAGACCGTGACGGGCGCATTTCCGCATGGCGCGGCCGCACGGAGATCGTGCTCGAATCGCACGACTTCGCCGCGGCGTCGAAGCTCGCGGGTCAAATGGCATCGATCATGCAGGTCGGCAACGTGCAATTCTCGCTCTCGCCCGAAGCACAACGCGCGGCCGAGCAGAAGCTCACCGGCGAAGCGATCAAGTCGTTTCGCGAGCAGGCCGCATCGTCCGCGCAGGCGTTCGGCTATAGCGGCTATTCGATTCGCGAGGTCAACGTCGGCCACAACGGCGTGATGCCGCGTCCGGTGATGATGATGAGCGCGCGCGCCATGGGCGCCGACGCGAAGGCCTCGGCGCCGGTGCCGATCGAAGGCGGCACGTCCACCGTGACCGTGAATGTGTCGGGTTCGGTGCAGATGAAATAACGCCATTCCCTCACGCAGGAAGCGCAGCTTCGCGACAGCCAAAGAAAAAGCCACGGCACGCCGTGGCTTTTTTCATTTGACCGTTCGCTACGATAAACCGTAGCTGAACAGATCAGCTCGCGCTCACCGCCTGCGCCGGCTGACGGCCTGCGCGACGATAAGACCAGACGAGCAGGCCGATACCGACGAGGATCATCGGCAGCGACAACCATTGGCCCATGGAAAGACCCATGGCCAGCAGGCCGAGGAAATCGTCCGGTTCCCGCGCGAATTCGACCGTGAAGCGCGCAAGGCCATAGCCGATCAGAAACACGGCGGAAATCGCGCCCATCGGCTTCGGTTTACGGGAGAAGAAGAACAGCACGAAGAACAGCGCGACGCCTTCCAGCGCGATCTCATACAGCTCCGACGGATGACGCGGCAGCATGTGATATTGCGCGAACACTTCGTTCAAATGCCATTGCGCGGCTAGTTGCGGATGCGCGGTGAGCCACGCGGCGTCGTCGGGCGCGGCGCCCGGAAACAGCATCGCCCACGGCGCGCTCGGATCGGTTACGCGTCCCCACAACTCGCCGTTGATGAAGTTGCCGAGACGCCCCGCGGCGAGGCCGGTGGGCACCATCGGCGCGACGAAGTCGGTGACCTGCAGCCACGAGCGTTTGCGCTGATACGCGAACAGCACCATGGCGAGCGTCACGCCGAGAAAGCCGCCGTGAAACGACATGCCTCCTTCCCACACCTTGAAGATGTCGAGCGGATGCGCGAAATAAAAGCTCGCCTTGTAGAACAGCACGTAGCCGAGCCGGCCGCCGAGGATCGTGCCGAGCACGCCGTAAAACAGCATGTCGTCGATATCTTTGGCGGTCCAGCCTTGCGCGGCGACATACGGCAAACGCAGCCGCAGCCGGCCGACGACGATCGCCGCGATAAACGCGACGAGGTACATCAGTCCATACCAGCGCACGGCGAGCGGCCCCAGATGAATGGCAATGGGGTCGAAATTCGGGTGAATGAGCATCGTGTTGTTATGGGCAGTTCAGGTTCAGAAGCGGGTTTTCTGGGTTTGTAATAGTGGGCGGCGCTGCCCGCACCTTGCGGTGCATGCGTTGGACGGTCCAGGCGCCGATGCGTTCGCGAAAACGCGTCTAAACGCGCGGCGCGGCGGATAGCGGCGCCTCGACGGTCGCGGCATGCGAGCGCACGATCTCGATGAAGCCCGCCAGCACCGGGCTCACCTCCGCCGTGCGCCAGACCAGCCCCGTCTCGATGGCGGGCACCGACTCGGACAGCGGCCGGTACACGACGCCGGTGCGGCGCAGATTACGCAACGATTGCGGCACCAGTGCGACACCCATGCCGGCCGACACGAGGCTCACGATCGTCTGCATCTGGATCGCTTCCTGGCCGATCCGGGGCGCGAGGCCCGCCACGCCGTAGCAATCCATAATGATGTCATAAAAGCCTGGCGCCAGACGTCTTGGGAAGATCACGAGCGGTGCGTCGGCGACATCGCGCAGGCTGATCGGCGGGTCCAGCCATTCCGCGCTCGGGTCGTCACGGCTGCCGCTAGCGCTCGCCACGCGCGCCGCCATTTCCGTCGACATGGCGATCACCAGCGGTTCGCGCGCGATGGGCAGCCACGAGAGCTGAGCGGCATGGCGCGGCGGCAGCGGCGCGATCACGAGGCCGGCGTCGATGCGCCCGGCCACCAGTTCGTCCACCTGCACGTCGCTGGTGGCTTCGGTCAACTCCAGCCGCACGCGCGGATGACGCGCGCCGAAATCGCGCAGCAACAACGGCAGCAGGCCATAGTCCGCCGTGGAAACGAACGCCAGCGACAGCACGCCCGCCTCGCCGCGCGCGAGGCTCTGCGCGAGCGGCCGCAGCCCCTCGGCGCTCGCCAGCAGGCGCTGCACCTCGGGCAGCAGGTCGGCGCCCACCGGCGTCAGTTCGACGGAGCGCTTGGTGCGCGCGAACAGCGCGACGCCGAGCGTCTCTTCCAGGGCCCGGATGGCTTGCGACAACGGCGGCTGCGTCATCGAAAGGCGCGCCGCCGCGCGGCCGAAGTGCTTTTCTTCGGCGACGGTGACGAAATAGCGCAACTGGCGCAAATCGGGGATAGCTGGCAGCATGCGTGATACGTTTTGCGACCTAATGAAGCACGAATAATATATTAGACACGCGCATTGGAAAACTGCACTCCGCACGACGCGTCGGAACTACACTGGACGATGCAGCCGGCCACCCACGCCGGCAAGCCAGAACCCGCAGCGCGGATCAAAACAAAACAGACTGGAGCTCCCCATGGCATACAACCGTCGTTCGAAGAACATCACGCAAGGCGTGGCGCGTTCGCCGAATCGCTCGATGTACTACGCGCTCGGCTACGAAAAAGCCGACTTCGACAAGCCGATGATCGGCATCGCCAACGGCCACTCGACCATCACGCCGTGCAACGCCGGCCTGCAGCGTCTGGCCGACGCGGCGGTTGCCGCGATCAAGGGCGCCGACGCGAATCCGCAGATCTTCGGCACGCCGACGATCTCGGACGGCATGTCGATGGGCACCGAAGGCATGAAGTACTCGCTCGTGTCGCGCGAAGTGATCTCCGACTGTATCGAGACCTGCGTGCAAGGCCAGTGGATGGACGGCGTGGTCGTGATCGGCGGCTGCGACAAGAACATGCCGGGCGGCATGATCGGCATGTTGCGCACCAACGTGCCGAGCATCTACGTGTATGGCGGCACGATCCGTCCGGGCAACTGGAAGGGCACCGACCTGACCATCGTGTCGTCGTTCGAGGCCGTGGGCGAGTTCACCGCCGGCCGCATGTCACAGGAAGATTTCGACGGCGTGGAGAGAAACGCATGTCCGTCCACGGGTTCATGCGGCGGCATGTACACCGCCAACACGATGAGCTCGTCGTTCGAAGCACTCGGCATGTCGCTGATGTACTCGTCCACAATGGCCAATCCGGATCAGGAAAAAGTCGACTCGGCGGCCGAATCGGCGCGCGTGCTGGTGGAAGCGGTCAAGAAGGATCTGAAGCCGCGCGACATCGTCACCCGCAAGTCGATCGAAAACGCCGTGGCCGTGATCATGGCCACCGGCGGCTCGACCAACGCCGTGCTGCATTTTCTCGCCATCGCGCATGCGGCCGAAGTGGAATGGACCATTGAAGACTTCGAGCGCATGCGCAAGAAGGTGCCGGTGATCTGCAACCTGAAGCCGTCGGGCCAGTTCGTGGCGACCGACCTCCACAAGGCCGGCGGCATTCCGCAAGTCATGAAGATCCTGCTCGACGCCGGCCTGTTGCACGGCGATTGCATCACGATCACCGGCAGGACCATCGCGGAAGAGTTGAAGGACGTGCCGGCCAAACCGCGTGCGGATCAGCAGGTGATTTTCCCGATCGAGCAGGCGCTGTACAAGGAAGGCCACCTCGCGATCCTGAAGGGCAACCTGGCTATCGACGGCGCGGTCGCCAAGATCACCGGGCTGAAGAACCCTGTCATCACGGGCCCGGCGCGCGTGTTCGACGACGAGCAGAGCGCGCTCGAAGCGATTCTGGCCGACGGGATCGTCGCCGGCGACGTGGTGGTGCTGCGCTATCTCGGCCCGAAGGGCGGCCCCGGCATGCCGGAAATGCTCGCGCCGACCTCGGCGATCATCGGCAAGGGTCTCGGCGAGAGCATCGGCCTGATCACCGACGGCCGCTTCTCGGGCGGCACGTGGGGGATGGTGGTCGGGCACGTCGCGCCGGAAGCCTTCGTGGGCGGCACGATCGCGTTCGTGCAGGAAGGCGACTCGATCACCATCGACGCGCACAAGCTGCTGCTGCAACTGAACGTCGACGACGCCGAACTGGCGCGACGCCGTGCCGCATGGCAGCAGCCAAAGCCGCGCTACACGCGCGGCGTGCTGGCGAAGTACTCGGCACTGGCGCTGCCGGCCAACAAGGGCGCTGTGACGGGCTGAGCCGCGGCCTGACGGCCGGCCAGGTACGTGACCCAAGGCCGCGGCGGCGGCCTGCGGGCGCATGTGAAGCTACGTAAAAGCGAAAGGGGGTGCACGGGAAACCGTGCGCCCCTTTCCTTTTATAATGCTGACACCACGAGTCGGGCACCCGCACCGACGGAGACCAGAATGAAATCAAAGTCGCACACAGCGCTTGCAGCCGCCGTCGTGCTGGGCGCTGCGTTGAGTGCCGGCAGTCCGGCGGCGCAGGCCGAGGCCGCGGGCCTCGCGCTGGCCCAGCAGCAGAATTGCATGAGTTGTCACTCGGTTACGCGTTCCTTCATGGGACCGGCGCTGCGTGAGGTCGCGGCGAAATATGCTGGCCGTGAAGACGCGGTCACTTATCTGAAGCACAAGATTCTGGACGGCAGCACGGGCGTATGGGGCCCGGTGCCGATGCCAGCGAACACCCAACTCACGCCGGATCAGGCGGCGACGCTGGCTAGCTGGGTGCTGACGCTCAAATAAGCCGCCCAACCAAGCTGAGCAGAAACAAGCGCCTCGCGAAAGGCGCCGCGAGCGTGCCCGCCACGCTTATAGCGTCACGCCATCAGGCCGTGCCTGCGGCGTGCCGTCCGATTTCTTCCAGCACCGCTTCACGCACCCAGCTGGTCATTTCTTCCTCCAGCGTGAGCGCCACTTCGCGCGTGATCTGGTCGATGAGCCAGCCCGTGTGCGCGTGCAAGGTCTCGCGGCAGCGATCTTCGATGATGCTCCGCCCGTCGCCGGCCAGGAACCCCGTGACCCGTTTGCGCAGACGTTCGGCGATCACATCGGCGTCCAGGTCCAGAGCCGGCTCGCCGACGCCTTCACGGGCGATATCCGGCGGCACGGTCGAGCCCGCCTCGAGCGGCGTGGCCGGCTCGACCCGATCGAACACGCCCGCCGACGGCACGAACCCGTCCTCGTGCGCGTGCCGCGCGTGGACCGCGTGGTGCGCCCGCGCGCGCTTCTTCGGATGATGATCGGCCGGATGCGCCGGCTGCGGCGCATGCGCGGCTTCCTCCGGCGCATGCGGTTGAGGGGCGAACGCAGGTTCTTGCAGATGCGCCGGCTCTGGCGCGAGCACAGGCTCGGCCGACCTGACCTGCTCCGGCGTCAGCACGGGCTGCGGCACGAGCACGGGTTCCGCCTTGAAACTGGGCTCACGCGGAGCATCGAACTCGGCAGCACCGCTCGACGCCTGGCGCGCCTGCACAGGATGACCCTGCACGAGAACCTCGTGCAGAACCGGGATCGAATCGTCGTTGGGATCGGACACGTGCGCTCTCCGTGTTTGAGTCGAAGCTGAAGCAGGCCGCGTGCGCGCCGGATGCCTGAGATCAGACACGCGCGCGACGCGGGCCGAATGGGGCCTAGCTGCCTTGCTTGTAGTTGTTCAAAGCATAGCCGCGATCGCGATAGAAGCGATAGCGTTCGCGGCCCGCAGCGAGTTCCTCGTGTGCGTTACCGACCACTTCCAGCAATCTTTCGAAGCGTGCGAATTGCGCCGGCACCGTGGCGCCGAGATTGAGCAGCACCTGATGATGCGGCACGTCCTCGAGGGTGGAAGCCAGCACGATCGGCGTTTGCGCGGCGAGCGGCGTGCCCGCCATGCAGTGCGGCACGAAGTCGAGCGGCGAGAAGGTCCACAACTGTTCGTCGAAGGCCTTCAGCCGCGCGGGCTCGGCCAGCACGATGGTCGGCTGGCCCGCCTGATACGCCTTGCGGATCAGGCGGCACGCATACAGCAGCGAATCGCCGACGTTCGAGTGGAAGTCGATTCTCGTCATCGGCGGCTCCGCCTCGCGTCTGCTGGCGCAGCCGGGCTTGCAACTTTACTGCATTGCGTCATTGCGCGGCGCGATCGATCAGGAACTGCGCCAGCAACGGCACCGGACGGCCCGTTGCGCCCTTCGCCGCACCGCTCTTCCATGCCGTACCCGCGATGTCCAGGTGCGCCCACGGATAGGCTTCGGTGAAGCGCGACAGGAAGCACGCCGCCGTCACGCTGCCCGCCGGACGGCCGCCGATATTGGCCAGATCCGCGAAGTTCGACTTGAGCTGGTCCTGGTACTCGTCGTCGAGCGGCATGCGCCAGGCCGGGTCCGACGCTTCACGCGATGCGTCGAGCAACTCGCCCGCCAGCGCGTCGTCTTTCGAGAAGAGGCCGCTGTTATGGTGGCCCAACGCGATGATGCAGGCGCCCGTGAGCGTGGCGATATCGATCACCGCAGCCGGCTTGAAGCGCTCGGCATAAGTGAGCGCGTCGCACAGGATCAGCCGGCCTTCGGCGTCCGTGTTCAGCACTTCGATCGTCAGGCCCTTCATGCTGGTGACGATGTCGCCCGGCTTGGTGGCCGTAGCGGACGGCATGTTCTCCACCGCCGGAATGATGCCCACCACGTTGATTTTCAAGCCCATTTCCGCGACGGCGCGCAACGTGCCCAGCACCGAACCGGCGCCGCACATGTCGTACTTCATCTCGTCCATGCCTTCGCCCGGCTTGAGCGAAATGCCGCCCGTGTCGAACGTCACGCCCTTGCCCACCAGCACCACCGGCGCGGCTTTCGCGGCGCCGCCCTGGTACTGCAGCACGATGAACTGCGCCGGTTCCACCGAGCCGGCCGTAACCGACAGGAACGAGCCCATCTTGAGCGCTTCACACTGCTTTTCGCCCAGCACTTCGACCTTCAGCTTCCAGTCTTTGGCGAGCTTCTTCGCGGTGTTGGCGAGGTAGGTCGGCGTGCAGACGTTGCTCGGCAGGTTGCCGAGGTCGCGCGTGAGGTCCATGCCGTTGGCGAGCGCCGCGCCCTGCTTCGCGGCCAGCTTGGCGGCCTTCTCGTCGCCGGTGTTGACGCTGAAGACGATGCGCTTCAACGCACGCGCCGACGTGTCCGGCTTGCTCTTCATCTGCGTGAACTTGTAGGTCAACTCGCGCAGCGCGAGGATCGCGGCGCGCACCGCCCAGTCCGCCGAACGCTCGAGGATCGGCAATTGCGCCAGCGTGAAGGTGACCTGGACGATCTTGGTGGGCAGCAGTGCGCGCCAGGCGGCCCGTGCGGCGTCACCGTAAGCTTTCTGGTTGAAAGCGTCCTGCTTGCCGAGGCCGACCAGCAGCACGCGGGAAGCGCCGATGCCCGAGACTTCGTGCAGGAACAGCGTGGTGCCGGCCTTGCCGTCCATGTCGCCGGCCTTGATGATGCGGGTCAACAGGCCCTTGGTGGCCGCGTCGATCTCGAGAGCCGCGCCCGAGAGGGTTTGCGACTCGAACACACCGATTACGATGCAATCGGATTTTCCAGTCAGGAAACCGTTTGACGAGCCTTTGGTCCAATCACAGGCTTTTATGCTAAAGTCCATCGCGCTTGTCCTCGGATAAAATCTGGGCTTAGGATGAAAGCCGCAATTATCCGCTATTTTTCCCGCGGCGGCTGCACCGGAGGTGTGACGGGAAGCAACCCGTGCGCCACTGAGAGCGCCCCCTCTCATCATCAATAATGATCTTCGAACGCTCCCTCCAGCGCGAACTCGCGTATACGGCTGGTGCCGTGTTCATGGTTCTCCTCACGCTCGTGCTGACGACGATGATGATCCGCATCGTCGGCTTCGCGGCCTCAGGCGAGATCGACCCGCGCGACGTGCTGGTCCTGATCGGTCTGACCGTGATCGGCTACCTGGCGATCATGCTCGTCGCGACCCTGTTCGTGTCGATCCTGTTCGTCCTGACCCGTTGGTACAAAGACTCCGAGATGGTCGTGTGGCTCTCGTCGGGTGTCAGTCTGACGCAATTCATCAAGCCGATCGGTATTTTTGCCACGCCGATCATCATCCTCATCATGTTCTTCGTGTTCGTCGGCTGGCCGTGGTCGAACCAGCAGAGCAAGCTGATCCGCGCGCGCTTCCAGCAACGCGACGAAGTCTCACTGCTCGCGCCGGGTCAGTTCCGCGAATCGGCCACGAGCCACCGCGTGTTCTTCATCGAGAAGATGTCGCCCGACCAGGCGCGCGTCGAGAACGTTTTCGTGACCAGCACGGAGAACGGCAAGGTCAACGTGGTCGTGTCGAAGACCGGCCATACGGAAACGCGTAAGAACGGCGATCGCTTCGTCGTGCTGGAAAACGGCCGCCGCTATGACGGACAACCGGGGCAGCCCGATTTCCGCATCATGGAATTCGAGCGCTATGGCGTGAAAATCCAAAGCCAGCCGGTCGTCAATACGCCGAGCACCACCGGTACGCCCACCCTGACGCTGCTGCGCAATCCCACCAACGACAATCTCGCCGAATTCGCGTGGCGCGCGGGGCTGCCGCTGATCGCGATCAACCTGATGCTGCTCGCCATTCCGCTCGCGCACCAGAACCCGCGGCGCAGCCGCACCATCAATCTGGTGATGGCAGTGCTCATCTATCTGACGTATTCGAATCTGTTGAACGTGGTGCAGTCGTGGATCGAGCAGGGCAAGATGTCGTTCCCGGTCGGGCTGGTGGGCCTGCATGTGATCGTCGCGGCGATCGTCGCGTTCATTTTCTGGCTGCGCGTGCGCAACCGGCCGCTATTCACGCGGGCAATATTCAGCCGTTCGCAGGGAGCCTGACCGATGCGCATCTATGAAAGGTACTTCGCGCGTCAGATCTATCTCACGTTCATCTTCATTCTGTTTGCGTTTTCGGGTCTGTTCTTTTTCTTCGACCTGATCAACGAATTGAATTCGGTCGGGCACGGTAATTACAAGTTTCAGTACGCGGTGTTGCGGGTTGCGTTGCAGACGCCGTCGCGTTTCTACGAAATCATTCCGGTCGCCGCGCTGATCAGTGCGATTTATGTGTTTGCGCAGATGGCGGCGAATTCGGAGTACACCATTTTTCGTGTGTCCGGGCTTGCGACGAATCAGGCGTTGCGCTCGCTGTTGAAGATCGGCATTCCGCTGGTTTTGCTGACCTATCTGATCGGCGAAGTGGTTGGTCCGTACACGGATCAGTTGTCGGAGCGTGTGCGGCTCGAAGCGCTGGGGTCTTCGGTGTCGAGTAATTTCGAGTCGGGTGTGTGGGTGAAAGACACGCTGACGGCGCGCGCGGACGGCGAGCAGGTCACGCGGTTCGTCAACGTCGGCGAATTGAAGCCGGATGCGACGATCAGCAATGTGCGCATCTACGAATTCGATTCGAAGTTCCGGCTCTCCAATGTGCGGACCGCGAAAAGTGGCAAGTATCAGCCGCCGGGGCATTGGCAGTTGACTGGCGTGACCGATACGCAATTGATCGATGTGCCCCCTCCTCCGGGCACGCCCGCTGACGCGTTGAATCCGGTTTATCGTGCGAAGGAAGTTGCGGTGCCGGAGTATTCGCTGCGTTCGGAATTGACGCCGCAGATTCTCTCGGTGCTGCTGGTGTCGCCGGATCGGATGTCGATGTTCAATCTGTTCCGGTATATCCAGCATTTGACCGAGAATCATCAGGATACGCAGCGGTATGAAATTGCGCTGTGGCGCAAGCTGTTGTATCCGTTTGCTGTGTTCGTGATGCTGGTTTTGTCGCTGCCGTTTGCGTATTTGCATACGCGCGCTGGGGTTGTTGGGATGAAGGTTTTTGGCGGGATCATGTTGGGGATGAGTTTTCAGTTGTTCAATACTCTGTTCTCGCATATCGGCACGCTGAATACGTGGCCTGCTCCGTTGACTGCGGCTACGCCTGGGTTGGTTTATCTCGTGCTTGGGTTGGTTGGGTTGAAGTGGGTTGATCGGCATTAGGAGCGGTTGCTATGGCTATGCACGGTATCGTTCTGTTTGGGCATGGCGCGAGGGATGTGCGGTGGCGGGAGCCGTTTGAGCGGTTGGCTGTCAAGTTGCGGGAGGCTTCTGCTGGCGCACGGCCTGTGGCGTTGGCGTTTCTCGAGTTGATGGAGCCGGATTTGCCTACGGCTTTGGGTGAGCTTGTCGCTCAGGGCTGTGATGTGGTTACCGTTGTGCCGGTGTTTTTTGGGCAAGGGGGGCATGTTAGGAAAGATCTGCCTCTTGTCATTGAGCAATGCCAGGCGTTGCATCCTTCTGTTCGCATTAAGTGCGCTGTTGCTGTGGGGGAGGATGAGGCGGTTTTGGATGCTGTGGCTCAGTATTGTCTGCGGCAGGTTTGATTGGGTTTGGGCTGTTTGTGCCTCTCGGGGCGTTGGCCTTTCCTTGCTTTGTTAGTGGTCTATTAGTGTTGCCCCTGTGCGGGGCGGCACCTACTTTTCTTTGCCTGCCGCAAAGAAAAGTAGGCAAAAGAAAGCGGCTCACACCGCTAATTCTTAAGTGGGTCTCTCGCGCAGCCACGGGAGTGGCGCATCTGGAATCCGCGCCCTCGCACACTCCACTTTCGTGACAAGGCGCTCATTCTTCCCGCCTCGCGCTCCGCGCTCGTCGGAAGGGTTTGCTCAAACCCGCTGGATTTTCTTGGCGTGGTGGGGGCCGTCGGCTTCGCCTCGGCGAGTTGCCGTTGAAAACCTCCGATCGCCAAGATTTGTCCCCGGTACTAAGCGTGGTCGCGTTGAAAAGCGTTGACGCAGAATCAGCTAACGTTCGCTTGCCAGCGCTGACGCCGTTGAGCAGGTATCTCGAACACTTCAGGCGCATACGCTGCGCGTTACCTCACATTTGGGACCCGCGCTTCGATCAGAGTTCAGAGTTCAGAGCCGTCAGCCGTCAGCCGTCAGCCTTGAGCCTTGAGCCTTGAGCCTTGAGCCTTGAGCCTTGAGCCTTGAGCCGCTGTCAGTGTGCTGTCGCGGTACGACGCGTGACCGTTTTGAATCGCCCCTGCCCATTCGCCATCACTCTCTTCGCGCCCGTACGTTCACGGCTATCTGTTGCTGTCCGCGTCGCCTTATCCAGAAGGTCTGCTGCGTGGCGCGCAGTAATGCGGTTTTGAGGAATGCCCTTCGAATCGAGCGCGATCACCTGGTATAACTCACGGTCATTCTCGACTTCGCGTTGGTAGTCCTCGACTGTGTCCACCAGCACTTCCAGCAATCTCCGCTGTCGGTGTCTTTCTTCCCGCGTTATAGCCGGATTCCTAACTATCGAAGCCGCAAGCGTGACCAGTTTGTCCAGCTGGCTTAGCTGCCGTTCAACCAGTCCGAATGCGGATAAGGCCAGTTTTTCGTATTGAAGTGCGTCAACGGGTGGGCGCGACGTGATGCGTGAATGCTTGGCGGATTTACTCATGGCGCGATCTCCCTGAAACTTAACTGGATCGCCCGGCTCGCGTTTGTAAAGTGGTGAGCGGGCACAGTGACAAGGTTGGCGGCCGTTACCAAACCGGCAGGCCCGAAGGCCTCCCCATCACGGCCCGCCCATAAGACGTGCTGAGATAGACACACGCCCCGCCAAAGCAGGCGCGTGTTTGGTAGCAGGCCGCCAAGCCTGGCCGTCGCTGTGTTGACGGCGAATTGAGTTTAAACGTCTCTCGTCGCGAGTGATCGCCCGCACGAGCTAAAAGGCGCGCGCGGCCAACATTTCCGAAGTTTCCGAATCGTCCAGGCGAATACAAGACTACAGCGCCGAAGAAACGTCAGAGAAAAACGAGGGGATTATTTGCTAAACGACCGCGTTGGGCACGCGCAATGCCACGAGAAGAATGAAGGCTTTGTCACCAAGGCGGAATGTGCGACCAGACGTCCCAGGGCACCGAGAAGGCTTGGCGAAAAAACCCAGAGTGATTGTTTGGAAAACGACCGCGACGGCGCGCGCAGCGCCGCCGGAAGAATGACTGCTGTGTCACGAGCGCGTAATGTGCGAGAACCCAGATTCCAGATGCGCCACTACCGCGACTGCGCGGGGGACCCGCTTATGAGCTAGCGGTGTGAGCCGCTTTCTTTTGCCTACTTTTCTTTGCGGCCGGCAAAGAAAAGTAGGTGCCGCCCCGCACAGGGGCAACGCTAATCAACCATTAAGAAATCAAGGAAAGGCCAAAGCCGCAAAAGCACCCAACAAGCGAAGCGCACAGCAGCAAGGAGAAACCTCAAGCCGCGACCAACAACCCACCCGCGGAGCGAACCACCCCACCTTGCCGCGCAGCAAAAGCCTCGCCAATCATCAGCAGACTAGGCTGAGAAGCATCAACCCACTTCTGCGCATCGCCAGCGGCCAGTTCTTCAAGAGTAAGCGAAAGCATCCGCTCACGAGCAGTAGAACAAGCCTCAACAATAGCCACAGGCGTGGCAACAGACCGCCCAGCCTCAATCAACTGCTGCGCAATCTCAACCCCACTATCCCGGCCCATATAAAACACCAGAGAATCCGCATTAACCTGCTCGCGAATCTCCTCAGACCCAGGCGCCCGACTAAAAGTAGCCAACGCAACGCTGCGCGACACCCCCCGCAACGTCAGCGACCGTTTCAAAGAGGCAGCGCTCGCGAGAGCCGCCGTAATCCCAGGCACAACCTCATACTCGATGCCCGCAGCCTCGAGCGCCCGCATTTCCTCATCAGCGCGCCCGAACAACATCGGATCGCCGCCTTTAAGGCGCACGACCACGTCATGCTCCAAAGCAGCATCCACAATCTGCTTGTTGATGAACTGCTGCGCGGTCGACAACTGCCCACAACGCTTCCCAACAGCAATCCGCCGCGCATGCGAAGGCGCATAGTCCAACATAGCCGGCTCAACGAGCGCATCATGCAGCACGACATCGGCCAAACCGAGCAGCCGCGCGCCACGCACCGTAATCAGGTCCGCAGCACCCGGCCCTGCGCCGATCAGATAAACCTTACCCATTTGCCTAAACCTGCCTGTTAGGTCGCCAGCACGACGCAGTGACGTGCCAAGCGCTTAAGCCGAAAACGCCCGAATCATCCCCGCCGCAACGGTGTGATGCGTCGCCTCATCGATCAGCACGAACGCACCCGTGCCCTGATGCGAGTCGTACACATCGCACACCAGCGGCTTCTGCAACGTCAGCGCCACACGGCCAATATCGTTCATCGTCAGTTCCTTGCGATCGGTCGCCTGCGACAGCGTATGCACGTCGAGCACTTCCTTGATCGCACCGATCCGCGCGAACACCGTGTTGGTGGTCTGCTTCAACAGATACTTGCGTTGTGTCGACAGCGGCGTGTCGTCGAACCAGCAGAGGTCGGCTTCGAGCTTCTTCGCCGGTTCCGGCGCCGCTTCGCGCAGCACGAAGGTGTCGCCGCGCGACACGTCGACGTCTTCCGCCAGACGGATCGTCACCGTTTGACCGGCGAACGCGCGGTCTACCGCTGCCGTGCCGCCCGGCACCGGCGCGATGATTTCAGCAACCGTCGCTTCACGATTGGCCGGCAACACGACGATCGTGTCGCCGAGCTTCACCTCGCCGGCTTCCACACGGCCCATGTAGCCGCGGAAATCGTCGGCCTGGCTGCCATCCTGACGCGCCACCCATTGCACCGGGAAACGCAGCGCCTGACCCGTCGGCACTTCGACCGGCAATGCTTCGAGCAGGTCCAGCAGCGGCTCGCCCGCGTACCACGGCATGCTTTCGCTCGCCGTCACGATGTTGTCGCCCTTGAGCGCCGACACCGGCACGAAGCGCACATCGTTCAAGCCGAGTTGACGCGCGAGTTCGACATACGCGTCGCGAATCTCGTTGAAGCGCTGCTCGCTGTAATCGACCAGGTCCATCTTGTTGATCGCGACAATCGCGTGCTGCAAACCCAGCAGCTTGACGATCGCGCTATGACGCTTGGTTTGCGGCAGCAGTTGCGCGACGCCGTCCACAAACGTCACGCGCGTCGCGTCGACGAGAATGATCGCCGCGTGCGCGGTCGATGCGCCCGTCACCATATTGCGCGTGTACTGCTCGTGGCCCGGCGTATCCGCAATGATGAACTTGCGCTTCGCCGTCGCGAAGTAACGGTACGCGACATCGATCGTGATGCCCTGCTCGCGTTCGGCTTCGAGGCCGTCCGTCAGCAGCGACAGGTCGATTTCGTCGCCAACGGTGCGCTTATTCTTTGCGCGCGACAGTGCCGAGAGTTGATCGCTTAATACGGCCTTGCTGTCGTACAGCAGGCGGCCGATCAACGTGCTCTTGCCGTCGTCGACGCTGCCCGCAGTGATGAAACGCAGCACGCCGAGGTCTTCTGGTTGGTGAATACCGCTCATGATTACTTTACCCTCGTCGTGTGCTTAGAAATAACCTTGCTTCTTACGCTGTTCCATCGCGGCTTCGGAGACCTGATCGTCCATCCGCGTCGCGCCGCGTTCCGTGATTTCGGTCACGGCCGTTTCAGCGATGATCTTCTCGAGATCATCCGCATCGCTTTCCACCGGGCACGTGCAGCTGATATCGCCGACGGTACGGAAACGCACCAGCGCCGATTCGCTGACTTCACCTTCACGCATCGGTGTAAGCGGGGTGACGGGCACGAGCAGACCATTGCGGCGCACGATCTCGCGCTGATGCGCATAGTAGATCGACGGCAGTTCGAGCTTTTCACGGGCGATGTACTGCCACACGTCGAGTTCGGTCCAGTTCGAAATCGGGAACACGCGCAGGTGTTCGCCGTTATGCAGGCGTGCGTTGTACAGGCTCCACAGTTCCGGGCGCTGCGCCTTCGGATCCCACTGGCCGAATTCGTCGCGGAACGAGAAGATCCGTTCTTTCGCACGGGCCTTTTCTTCGTCGCGGCGCGCGCCGCCGATCAGCGCGGTGTAGCCATATTGTTCGATGGTTTCGAGCAGCGTCACGGCTTGCGCGGCGTTGCGCGAATCCGTTTCACGACGCAGACGCACCGTGCCGCGCTTGATCGACTCTTCGACGTGACCCACCACGAGTTCGGCGCCGATCTCTTTCGCGCGACGATCGCGGAAGTCGATCACTTCCTCGTAGTTGTGGCCGGTGTCGATATGCACGAGCGGAAACGGCAGCACGGTCTTGCGATTCGCGCCGATACCGAAGGCCTTCAGCGCGAGGTGCAGCACCACGACCGAATCCTTGCCGCCCGAAAACAGCAGCGCGGGCTTGCTGCACTCGGCAACCAGTTCGCGCAGGATGTGAATCGACTCGGCTTCGAGCCAATCGAGGTGATCCATACGGTTTGCCGTGTTGGCGAGCGGTGCGTTCACAGTGGAATCGAGCGTGGTGCTCATATCTGGGTCCTTCGTTGGTTCGCGTCGCAAGCGGTTGCTCGCGTCGCGGAGGTATTCATCGGTATGTGCGGTGTTCGGGCCGAAAACCAAGGCCCCTTCGCTCAAACTTCAGGCCGAGGCGTTTGCGATCGGCGTAATCGTCGTGATGTGCAGTCCGCATTCCTTCGTATCGCGCGACTCCCACCACCAGCGCCCTGCCCGGCTATCTTCGCCGGGACGCACGGCGCGCGTACACGGCTCGCAGCCGATGCTCGGGTAGCCGCGCGCATGCAGCGGATTGACCGGCACATCGAACGCTTTCAGGTAGGCCCACACTTCGGCCTCGGTCCAGTCGGTCAGCGGATTGAACTTGGCGATATTGCGCGCGGCGTCGTGCTCTTCCTCATGCAGCTCGGCACGCGTGACCGACTGTTCGCGGCGCTGGCCCGTGACCCATGCGCTGACATCCGACAGCGCGCGGTTCAACGGCTCGACCTTGCGGATTTCGCAGCAGCGCTTGCGCAGATCGACGCTTTCATAAAACGCGTTCAGACCGTGCGAGCCGATGTATTCCTCGACCGCGGCGGCTTGCGGATGAAACTGTTCGATGTCGTAACCGTAGCGCTCTTTCACACGATCGAGCATGCCCAGCGTTTCCGCATGCAAGCGGCCCGTGTTCAGCGAGAAGATGCCGATCTTCACGCCACGCGACAGGATCGCGTGCGTGAGCAGCATGTCTTCCGCTGCGAGGCTGCTGGCGAGCTTGACGTTCGCGTGACGCGCGGCGATCGAATCGAGCAGCGCATCGAGGCGCTCGACCTTCGCGGCGAGTTCCGGCGTGAGGGCTTGGACTTCGCTCATGCCGACGCCTTCGCCAATTCGCCCGCTTCGCGGCGGCGGAACAGCGGCGACGAATTCACCGCGCCCTGGTAGTTGAAGCTGAATTCGTCGAACGCCTTGAGCGCGTCGTCGAAGTCTTTATCGGCGCGCAGCGCGTAAGCGTCGAAGCCGCAACGGAACATGAACGCGAGCTGATCGCGCAGCACGTCGCCGATCGCGCGCAGTTCGCCCTTGTAGCCGTAACGCTCGCGCAGCAGGCGGCCAATGCTATAGCCGCGGCCGTCGCGAAACACCGGGAAGTCGACGCCGATCAGCGCGAGCTTGTCGAAGTCGGCGACGATATCCGCCGGCTCGCTGTCCGGCGCGAGCCACACGCCGATTTCAGCGGCACTGCGCGAAGCGCTCAGCGCATCGCGCTCAGCCTGCCACAACGCGAGCGGCACCAGCACCTTGCCTGCGGGCAATTCGTTCACCGCGGGCAGCGTGCCGTCTTCCGCCGGGCGCACGACCGTCCAGTCATCGTTGACGATCGCGCGATTCTTGATGATAGAAGCCATCTGTTCAGTATCCTTTTCGCGGTTACGCGTGAGCCGGTTGACGCGAGGCGTACACACGTTCCTTGAACGGGGTGATGCCGATGCGGTTATACGTTTCGATGAAGCGCTCGCCTTCGTGACGGTTTTCCACGAACGTATCGATCACCTTGCTCATCACGTCCGGCATTTCTTCCGCCGAGAACGACGGGCCGATCACGCGGCCGAGGTGCGCACCAGTGGCGCCCGTACCCTGCTCGCCGCCGAGCGTCACCTGATACCACTCCGAGCCGTCCTTATCGACGCCCAGAATGCCGATGTTGCCGATGTGGTGGTGACCGCACGCATTGATACAGCCCGAAATGTTCAGCGACACATCGCCCAGGTCGTACACGTAGTCCAGATCGTTGAAACGCTCCTGAATGGCGAGCGCAATCGGAATCGACTTCGCATTCGCGAGCGAGCAGAAGTCGCCGCCCGGGCACGCGATGATGTCGGTCAGCAAACCGATGTTCGGCGTCGCGAAACCTTGCGCCTTGGCCTTTTCCCACAGCGCGAACAGGTCGCGCTTCTTGACGTTGGCCAGAATCAGATTCTGTTCGTGCGACACGCGGATTTCGCCGAGCGAGTACTCGTCGGCCCAATCGGCGACCGCTTCCATCTGCGCGTCCGTTGCATCGCCGGGGGCGATCGTGGTCGGCTTCAGAGACAGGGTGACGGACGAATAGCCCGCCACCTTGTGCGGACGCACGTTACGCTCGACCCAACGGGCGAACGCGCGGTTTTCCAGCAGATGCTTTTCGTACGAAGCGTCCGTATCCGCGAGCTTTTCGTAGACCGGCGGCTGGAAGTATTGCGACACGCGATCCACTTCGGCTTGCGTGAGCGTCGAAGGGCCGTCCTTCAGGTGCTGCCATTCTTCTTCGACTTGCGCCGAGAACTTCTCCGGGCTCAACGCCTTCACGAGAATCTTGATGCGCGCCTTGTACATATTGTCGCGACGGCCGTAGCGGTTATACACGCGCAGCACGGCTTCGCAGTACGTCAGCAGATGTTGCCACGGCAAATCTTTACGGATGATCGCGCCGATAATTGGCGTGCGGCCCATGCCGCCGCCGGCCAGAATGTCGGCCACCAGCTCGCCCTGCTCGTTCTTCCGCAGATACACGCCCATGTCGTGAATCTGCACGGCAGCGCGGTCTTCCTTCGAACCCGACACGGCGATCTTGAACTTGCGCGGCAGCCACGCGAATTCCGGGTGGAACGTCGACCACTGACGCAGAATTTCAGCCCACGGACGCGGATCGACCACTTCATCCGGCGCGACGCCGGCGAACTGGTCGGCGGTGATGTTGCGGATACAGTTGCCCGAGGTCTGGATGCCGTGCATCTGCACCGCGGCGAGCTTGCGCAGGATTTCCGGCGTTTCTTCGAGCTTGATCCAGTTGTACTGGATGTTCGAGCGCGTCGAGAAGTGGCCGTAACCGCGGTCGTGCTCACGGGCGATCTGCGCGAGCACGCGCATCTGGTCGCTGCGCAGGTTGCCGTAAGGAATCGCGATGCGGTGCATGTACGCGTGACGCTGCATATACAGGCCGTTCTGCAGGCGCAGCGGACGAAACTCCTCTTCGCTCAATTCGCCCGACAAGCGGCGGCGAACCTGATCGGCGTACTGCGCGACCCGTTCATCGACGATGGTCTGGTCGTACTGATCGTATTGGTACATTCGGGGACCCCAATTTTTGCAGTGATACGCAGCGGTCCGGTTCCGCCACGCCTTGAATACCTCTCTTTGTCAGCAGCCGCAGATGAACGTTTAGACCCATCGCTCATTTGCTTATGACAAATACAGATATCCATATTGAAAAAGATGGACAGATCGTAATAAACTCGCCTTATATTTCAAACGACTAAAAAATTCTTTTGATATGCGGAGGGGTTATATATGAACCTACACCAGTTCCGCTTCGTCCGTGAGGCAGTGCGGCAGAATTTCAACCTGACAGAAGCCGCGAAAGCCCTGTTTACAAGCCAGCCAGGCGTTTCGAAGGCGATCATCGAGCTGGAGGACGAGCTCGGCGTGGAAATTTTCACACGACACGGCAAGCGGGTGCGCTCGCTGACCGAGCCGGGGCGCATCATTCTTCAGTCGGTTGAGAAGATTCTGCAGGAGGTCGAGAGCCTCAAACGGGTCGGTAAAGATTACGCGGCACAGGATCAGGGCAATCTGGTGATCGCCGCCACCCACACTCAGGCGCGCTACTCGCTGCCCGCCGCGATCGCCGAATTCAAGAAGCGCTTTCCCAAGGTCCACCTTTCGATTCTGCAAGGCAGCCCGACCCAGGTCGCCGAAATGGTGATCCACGACCAGGCCGACCTCTGCATCGCCACCGAGGCGATCTCCAACTATAAGGAGCTGGTCTCGCTGCCGTGCTTCCAGTGGCACCACGTGGCGGTCATGCAGCCGGATCATCCGCTGCTCGACCGCAAACTTTTGTCGCTGGATGATCTGACCCAGTATCCGCTGATCACCTACGACAACGCGTTCGCCGGCCGCACCAAGATCAACGAGGCGTTCCGCCTGCGTGGTCTGCATCCGGACATCGTGCTGGAGGCGATCGACGCCGACGTGATCAAGACCTATGTGGAACTGGGTCTGGGCGTCGGCATCATGGCGGATATCGCGTTCAACGCCGAGCGCGACCGTCATTTGCGCGCCATGCCGGTCGGCCACCTGTTCGGCAGCAACGTGACGCGGGTCGCGCTGAAACAGGGCGCTTATTTGCGCAGCTATGTGTATACGCTCGTCGAACTGCTGTCGCCGAGCATGAACCGCAAGCTGATCGAGCAGGCGCTCAAGGGCGAACACGAAACCTACGAACTTTGATATCACCACCGCTTCTTGCCACGGAGACCTTTTGATGACGTCGTATAAGAAAAAATTCAGCGGCCTCACCGCCGCTTTAGGTTTTGGCGCGCTCCTGCTCGCCACCGCTGCACACGCCGACATCAAGGTCGGCATTGACCTGTCGAGCACCGGCCCCGCGGCTGTGATCGGCATCACCAGCAAGAACGCGATGCTGATGTGGCCCGCCACCATCGCCGGCCAGAAAGCCGACTACATTTTCCTCGACGACGCCTCCGACCCGGGCGCCGCCGTGCGCAACATCCGCAAGCTGATCAACGAAGACCACGTGGACGTGATCGTCGGCCCGAACATCACGCCGGCCGCGATGGCCGCGCTCGACCCGGTCGCCGAGAGCCAGACGCCGATGATCACGCTGATCGGTTCGGCGAGCGTGGTCGAGCCGCAGGAAGGCAAGAAGGTGTGGGCCTACAAGATGGCGCAGACCGACAGCGCGATGGCCGACGTGATGACGCGCTACATGTCGAACCACAACGTGAAGACAGTGGGTTTCATCGGTTTCGCGGACGGCTACGGCGAAAGCTGGCTCAACGAGTTCAGCAAGTTCGCGGCGCTGCGCCATATCCAGCTGGTCGCCACCGAGCGCTATAACCGTACCGACGCGAGCGTGACCGGCCAGATTCTGAAGCTGATGGCCGCCAAGCCGGACGCGATCCTGATCGCGGGCGCCGGCACGCCGACGGTGCTGCCGCAACGCACACTGATCGAGCGCGGCTTCAAAGGCCCGATCTATCAGACGCATGGCATCGCCACGCCCGAGTTCATCAAGCTGGGCGGCAAGGACGTGGAAGGCACGCTGTTCCCGACCCAGCCGGTCGTGGTGGCGCGTACGCTGCCGGCCGATCATCCGGCGAAGAAAGCGGCGCTCGCCTTCACGAACGAATACGAAGCGAAGTACGGCCCGGGCAGCGTGACGCAGTTCGCTGGCGACGCGGCCGGCGTGTATCCGCGCTTGCAGGATGCAGTGGCCCGCGCGCTGAAGACGGCGCAGCCGGGCACGCCGGCGTTCCGCACGGCGCTGCGTGACGAGTTGGAACATGCGCATGAACTGGTCGTGCCGAACGGCGTGGTCAACACGAGCGCGAAGGATCACGTGGGGTTGGATCAGCGCGCGAGCGTGATGGGCGTGATCAGGAACGGCAAGTTTGTTTATTTGAGCCAGTAAGCCATGTAGGGGAACCACCGCCCTGAAAGCCGGGCGGCAGGTGCCGGCGGCGTGATCGCGTCGCCGGCTCCGCTACACGGGGCGGCGCCATATGCCGTGCGGAAAGTCAGCGGGACCGGCTGCGGAGCAACTTGCGGCTGCGGCCGCAATCAAGCCGCAAGACTGAGACGCCGGCGCGTTCAGCCTGCGAAATTGCTAAAGTAGCAGTCTTTCCCCCGATCAGCAGTCCCACACCATGCGCACCACCCGAGCCATCCACGCCGTCGAGCGGCTGAAAACGCGCAGCGGCAATCCGCAGTTCGCCGCGATCAGCCTGTCCGGCGGCCTGTTCTATCTGGTCGACAAATCGAGCGGCACGGACAAGAAAGTCTCCGATCCGCTGACGCTCGACGACTTCGTCAAATTCGTCGACGCTTTCGGCCCGCCGAAGCCGCGTAAGGCCAGCAAGCTGGATATCGCGTTCGAAGAGCAGATCAAGAAGAGCAAAGGCGGTTGAGCGGGGCGACTGCTCCGCGCCCATAGCCGTATCAACGCCTCACGCGTTGCCAAGCTCGCGCCACTGCCCATCCGCCGCGCTACTCGCGAGCATCGCCTCGATAAAGCGCAAACCCGACACTCCGTCTTCCACCGTCGTGAGCAAGAGACTTTCGGCGGGCAACGCGCGGCCCGCGTCCAGCGCTTCGATCTGCAACGCCGCGTCTTTGTACAACTGCGCGAACGCTTCCAGATAACCTTCGGGATGCCCTGGCGGCACACGCGTCGCATGCGCCGCGATCGCGCTCTTCACGCGCCCTCGCGTCAAACGCTCAGCCGCGCCGCCCAACGGCGTGAACCACAATTCGTTGGGATTCTCCTGATCGAAACTCAAACCGGCTTTCGTCCCATACACGCGCAAACGCAATGCATTCTCCGCGCCGCTCGCCACCTGGCTCGCCCATAGCATGCCGCGCGCGCCGTTCGGATAACGCAGCATGGCCTGCACGTGATCGTCGATGCGGCGTCCCGGCACGAACGTATGCACTTCCGCGGACAGCGCGCGCGGCGTCATACCCGTGACGAACGCGACAAGGTGATAGGCATGCGTGCCGATATCGCCGAGGCATCCCGCCGGTCCCGCTAACGCCGGGTCCGTGCGCCAACCGGCCTGCTTGTTCGTGCCGCTCGTTTCGATCGGTTCGGCCAGCCAGTCCTGCGCGTATTCGACCTGCACCACGCGTATCTCGCCGAGCTCGCCGCGTTCGATCAGCTCGCGGGCATGACGCACCAACGGATAGCCCGAATACGTATGCGTCAGCGCAAACAAGCGGTTCTTCTCGCGAGCGAGTTTCGCCAGCGCTTCGCCTTCGGCCAGCGAAATCGCCAACGGCTTGTCGCACACGATATGGATGCCGGCTTCGAGAAACGCTGTCGCCACCGGCGCGTGAAGATGATTCGGCGTGACGATCGCCACCGCGTCGATGCCATCATCGCGCGCGGCCTCCGCGCGCGCCATCTCGCGCCAGTCCGCATAGCTGCGCGCGATGCCGGCCTCGGCGGCGCTCGCCTGGGCGCGCTGCGGATCGGACGACAGCGCGCCCGCCACCAGTTCGAACCGATCGTCGAGCCGCGCCGCGATCCGATGCACCGCGCCGATAAACGCGCCCTGCCCGCCGCCGACCATCCCCAGCCTGAGCCTTCGTTGTGCCATCGTCCTCGCTCCTTTTGCGTTGGCTCGCCGCCGTCAGATGCCAAGCACGCGTTTTAACTGCGCGGCGTCCACACCGCTTCCCGCGAAATCGTCGAACGCATGCTCGGCCACGCGGATGATGTGGCGGCGAATGAACTCCGCGCCTTCGCGCGCGCCGTCGTGCGGATGCTTCAGCGCGCACTCCCATTCGAGCACGGCCCAGCCGGGGAAATCGTATTGCGCCATCTTCGAGAAGATCGCGCCGAAATCGATCTGCCCGTCGCCGAGCGAGCGGAACCGGCCCGCACGTTCGACCCAACCGCTATAGCCGCCGTACACGCCTTGCCTGCCATTTGGACGAAACTCCGCATCCTTCACATGGAACGCCTTGATGCGCTCGTGATAGATGTCGATGAACGCGAGGTAGTCGAGTTGCTGCAACACGAAATGACTCGGGTCGTAGAGGATGTTGGCGCGCGCGTGCTGCTTGAGCGCATCGAGAAAACGCTCGAAGGTCACGCCGTCGTGCAGGTCTTCACCCGGATGCAACTCGTAACACACGTCGACACCCGCTGCGTCGAACGCGTCGAGAATCGGCGTCCAGCGGCGCGCGAGTTCGTCGAATGCGGCTTCCACCAGACCTGCCGGACGCTGCGGCCACGGGTACAGATACGGCCACGCCAGCGCCCCGGAAAACGACACGTGCGTATTCAATCCCAGCCGCTGCGACGCCTTCGCCGCGAGCTTCATCTGGTCGATCGCCCACTGCGTGCGCGCGGTCGGATCGCCTCGCACCTGCGGCGCGGCAAAGCCGTCGAACAATGCGTCATAGGCCGGGTGCACGGCGACGAGCTGTCCTTGCAGATGCGTGGACAGTTCGGTGATCGTCACGCCCAGGTTCTCCACCGTCTCGCGCAATTGGTCGCAATACGCCTGGCTCGCCGCGGCCTGTTCGAGATCGATCAGGCGGCTGTCGCACGGCACCTGAATCCCCTTGAAGCCGAGGCTCGCGGCCCACTCGGCAAGATGCGCGAGGTTGTCGAACGGCACCTCGTCGCCCATGAACTGGGCGAGAAAGATGGCAGGCCCTTTGATGGTTTTCATCGTACGGCTCCTCGAACGGGGGCGCGCTCGCCGTGCCGCTGCGGCACGAGGCCCGGCTCGGGCCCGCCGGCGCGCCCCGAATGCTCAGCTCAGAACGGCGAGTCCGGGAAATAGAACTGCTGCGCGTTTTCCTTCGTGATCAGCACCGACGGAATGATCGTGGTGGGCGGCAGCTTCTCGCCCTTCAGGCGCGCCTCGGCCGTGAGCTTGATGGCGTCGTAGATGAACTTCGGCGAGTACGACACGTCCGCCTTGATCATCGGCGCGCCGTCCATCACGTTCTTCACCATGCCTTTCGATCCCGCGCCGCCGAACACGATCTTGATGTCGGTGCGCTTGGCCTGCTCGATCGCCTTGATCACGCCCACCGCCATGTCGTCGTCGGCGGCCCAGACGGCGTCGATGTGCTTGAAGCGAGTCAGATAATCCTGCATGACCTTGAACGCGTCGTCGCGATTCCAGTTCGCGTACTTCGCGTCGAGAATCTTCATATCCGGATAGTTCTTGATCACGGTTGTGAACGCAGTCCAGCGTTCGTTATCGAGCGTGGTCGGAATGCCGCGCAGCGCGACGATGTTGCCTTTGCCGCCCAGCTCCTTCGCCAGAAACTCGGCGGGGATCTTGCCGAACGCGGTGTTGTCGCCCGCCACGTACGCATCTTGCGCGCTGGTGTCGGTCAGGCCGCGATCCACCACCGTCACGTATACGCCCTTCTTCTTCACCTGCGCGACCGGCTGCGTGAGCGAAGCCGATTCGAACGGAAAGATCACGAGCGCGTTGATCTTGTTGACCGTCACCAGATCCTGCAGCTGGTTCGCCTGTTCGGGCGCGCCGGCCGCGGTCTTCACGATCACTTTCAGATCGGGATGGGCTTTCTCCAGATCGGCCTTGGCTTTGTTCGCCCACCAGACGATGCCGCCCGTAAAGCCGTGGTCGGCTGTTGGAATCGCGACACCCAGCGTGACCTTTTCGTCGGCGCGCGCGATGTTCGCCGTGCCCAGTATCCCCAACGCCAGCATGCCGGCGCCGACCGCTCGAATGACCTGCTTCATGGTTGTGTCTCCTTGTGTGAGGCGTTCGTGCGCCCCGATTTTCCACTCGCCGTGATTGCAAATTTGCGGCGCGAATTGCAGCGCCCCTACCGCCGTCCACGTTGTACGAACGCGACGAAGATAATCACCACGCCCTGCACCGCCGCGTTCAGATACACGCTGATGATGCTGGTCAGATTCAGAATGTTCGCGATCACCGACAGCAGGATCGCGCCGATCACCGTGCCGATCACGCGTCCTTCGCCGCCCTTGAGCGCCGTGCCGCCGACCACCACCGATGCGATCGCCTCGAGCTCCCACAGCAAACCCGTAGTGGGCGTGGCGGAACCGAGGCGCGGCACATACAGCACGGTGGCGACGCCCACGCACATGCCGAGCAGCACGTAGGTGACGATCTTCACGGTATCAACGCGAATCGCCGCATAGCGCGCGACCTGTTCGTTCGAACCGATTGCCTGCACATGACGGCCGAACGCCGTGCGGTTGAGAATCAGCGCGCCGCCCGCCGCGACCACCAGAAACACCCAGATCGGCACCGGCACGCCGAACAGGCTCGCGTAATACACCGGGCCGTACAGGTCGGAT
The DNA here is from genome assembly GCF_002278075.1 of Paraburkholderia aromaticivorans. Classification (NCBI taxonomy): domain Bacteria; kingdom Pseudomonadati; phylum Pseudomonadota; class Betaproteobacteria; order Burkholderiales; family Burkholderiaceae; genus Paraburkholderia; species Paraburkholderia aromaticivorans. The sequence continues at coordinate 334,932 of NZ_CP022989.1, forward strand.
AGCGAGTTGTCGAGCGTCAGCGCGCCGCCGTCGGCGAGCCAGGTCAGCACCGCGCGAAAGATGCCCAACGTGCCGAGCGTGACGATGAACGGCTCGATCCGTCCTTTGGTGATCAGCAGGCCGTGCGCGCAGCCGAACAGACCGCCGAGCACGAGCGCGAACACGATGCCGAGCGTGACGATCAGCAAAGGCGCGAACGTATGGCCGCCTATGCCCGCCGCGAGCCCGTTCATCAGCCAGATCATGCTGCCCGCGATCAGCGCCGCCATCGAGCCGACCGAGAGATCGATGCCGCCCGAGATGATCACGAAGGTCATGCCGACCGCGATGATGCCGATGAACGACGTGCGCGTGAGCACGTTCATCATGTTGTCGAGCGTGGCGAAATCGCGGTTGAGAAGTGTGCCGACAATGCACAGCGCGATCAGTCCGACCAGCGGCCCGAGCGCGTACAGACGATGCGCGAAGCGCAACGCGCGGCCTGATTGGACGGCTTCAGTGGGTGCCGGTAGCATGGGCGATCAACTCCTCTTCGGTCAGATGCTCGAGCGTCAGCGTCGCTTGCAGGCGTCCCGCGCGCATCACGGCGACGCGGTGGCACAAGCCGATCAGCTCGATCAGTTCGGATGAAATGACGATCACCGCGCGGCCCTGCGCGGCGAGACGATGGATCAGGAAATAGATGTCGCGTTTCGCGCCGACATCCACGCCGCGCGTCGGCTCGTCGAGTACGATCACGTTCGGCTCGGGCTGCAGAAACTTGGCGAGCGCGAGCTTCTGCTGATTGCCGCCGGAGAGCATGCGCGCGCGGCTCGACAGATCGCCGGTGCGAATGCCGAATTCGCTCACGGCTTTGGTCAACGCGGCGCGTCCCGCTTTCATGTCCAGCAGCGGATGCGCGTAGCGTTCGAGCGTCATCAGCGTGACGTTGTCCTGCAGGCTCAGGTTCACATGGAGGCCTTTGCCCTTGCGATCTTCGCTGAGATAGGTGAGGCCGTGCTGCATCGCGTCGCGCGGGCTTTTCAGATCGGCGGGGCGGCCGGCGATTTCAATGTGGCCCGCCGTGCGTTTGCGCAAGCCGATGATCGCCTCGAACGCCTCGGTGCGGCCCGCGCCCACCAGTCCCGCGAAACCGAGCACTTCGCCGGCGCGCACGTCGAAGCTCAGGTCCTCCACCCAGTCCGGCACGACGAGGCCTTGCACCTTCAGCGCAACCGGCGCGTCGGCGGGCACGGTGATTTTCTCGGGGAACATATCGGACAGGTCGCGCCCGACCATCAGGTTCGCCATCTGCTGCCGCGCGAGCCCCGCGGTTGCGCCGCGGGCGACGAAGCGGCCGTCGCGCATCACGATCACTTCGTCGGTGATGCGCTCCACTTCGTCGAGCTTGTGTGAAATGTAGATGATGGTCACGCCGTCGGCCTTCAGCTTCGCCATCAGCGTGAAGAGACGCTCGGTTTCGGACGGCGTGAGGGTCGCCGTCGGTTCGTCCATGATGAGCAGCCGCGCGCGGCGCGACAGCGCCTTGGCGATCTCCACCATCTGCTTTTCCGCGACGATCAATTCGCGCACCTTCGTGTCCGGCGCTTTCTCCAGACCGACCTGCGCGAGATAACGGGCGGCCTCGCTGTTCATCGCGGCATCGTCGACGAACCAGCCGCGCTTCTTTTCATGGCCGAGGTACATGTTCTGCGCGATGGTCAGATGCTCGGCGAGATTGAACTCCTGGTGGATCAGGACGATGCCTTGCGCTTCGGCGTCGCGCGAACCGGCGAACTGCTGCGGGTGGCCATCGATCATCAAGCCGCCCGACGTGGCGGTTTCATAGCCGGCGAGGATTTTCATCAGCGTCGATTTGCCCGCGCCGTTCTCGCCGAGCAGACCGTAGATGCGGCCCGGCGTCAGTTCGAAGCTCACGCCGTGCAGCACGCGCACGGGCCCGAAGTCTTTGCGGATATCGTCGAAACGGATCGCGAGGCTCATGACTCAGGCGCTCCCGCGAATCACGAGCCGATGCGGCAACAGCACGCCCGGCACGTTCGCCAACGGATTGGCGAGCCGCTGCAGCAGCAGGCGCGCGGCGGTTTCGCCCAGTTCGCGCATGGGCTGCGCGATGGTGGTGAGCGGCGGATCGACCTGCGCGGCAAGCGAGATATCGTCGAAGCCGACCACCGCGATGTCGTCCGGCACGCGCTTGCCGACGCTGCGCAAGCCGTGAATCACGCCGATCGCCAACGTATCGGAGACCGCGAAGATCGCGCTCGGCGCCTGCGGCTGACTCATCAGCGTAGCCGCGGCCGAGGCGCCCGCCGCGTAATCGAGGCTGTTCAGGTTCATGCGCCAGCGTTCGTCCGGCGTAATGCCCGCTTCGGTCAGCGCGTCCAGATAGCCTTGCTGGCGCTGACGCGCGTACAGGTAGTCGACATCGGAATTGATCAGGCCGATGCGGCGGTGGCCGCGCGCGAGCAGATGCCTGACTGCGTCGCCGGCGGCCCGGTAGTTGTCGATGCCCACGTACGGCACACCCATTGCGGGGTCGAACTCGCAGCACGCGACCCACGGCAGCGCGCTGGAGGCCTCGCCGAGCGCCTGCTGGATGGTGGCCGGATCGAGACAGATCGCGCCGTCCGCGCGGCGGCGGCGCAGCAGATCGAAGTAGCTGCGCTCGCGGCCCGGATCGGCCCCCGTGTCACACAGCAGCATGAAGTAGCCGTGCTGACGCGCCACGCTGTCGATGCCGCGCACGATCTCCGCGTAAAAAGGGTTGCCCACGTCCGGGACCATGGTCAGCAGCAGGCGGCTCTCCGCCGTGCGCAGGTTGCGCGCGAGTTCGTTGACGCGATAGCCGCTGGCGTCGATGGCGGCCAGCACCTTGTCGCGCGTGGCGGGCCGCACGTTCTCATGGCCGTTCAGCACGCGCGACACGGTGGCCACCGAGACGCCCGCCTGCTCGGCCACACCGGCAATCGAGATGCCTTCGGCGGGGCCGCGCGACGGCTGGGCGCCGGGCCGCGGATGCGCCTCGGACGCCGCAGCCGGAGCCTTCGTGGACGACGATCTGGACAAGTGAACCCGCCTCGAGAATGTAATCGATTACATTTTTGAACGATCGACGCGCGAAGTGCAAGGACGGATCACTAGGGATTAATACGGGGGCGCCGGGGCACCGCCACGCCGCCCCCCGGTTCGGCGGCGGCCCGCGCCCTGCCCGCCAGAGCGCGGATCGGTGCCGTCATTTGGTACAATCCCGCAGTTACCCTGACGTGCCTTGCGTGCCGAGTTGTCTTGCGAGGCCCCGGTCAGTGGCCTATCGCAAACTCGCCAAACCACCTAGCCGAATCCACCATGAACATCGAGCAAGCGCGTTTCAACATGATCGAACAGCAGATCCGCCCCTGGGAAGTGCTCGACCAGGACGTGCTGAATCTGCTGTCGATCGTCAAGCGTGAAAACTTCGTCCCCGCCGTTTATCGCGACCTCGCCTTCGTCGACTTCGAAGTGCCGCTGCCGGCCGGCCAGCACATGCTGGCGCCGCGCGTCGAAGCGCGCGTGCTGCAGGAACTGGCGGTGAAGAAACACGAAAGCGTGCTCGAAATCGGCGCGGGCTCGGGTTACATGGCCGCGTTGCTCGCGCACCGCGCGCAGCACGTGCTGACGGTCGACATCGAACCGGAACTGGCCGAACTGGCAAAGACGAACCTGATCGCCAACGGCGTGCTGAATGCCGAAGTCGCCACCGGCGACGCTTCCCGCGGCTGGCCCGTCGCCGCGCCGTACGACGTGATCTGCGTGTCGGGCGGCCTGCCGGTGCTGCCGCAGGAAGTGCTCGACCATCTGAAGATCGGCGGCCGTCTGGCGGCGTTCGTCGGCACCGCACCGGTCATGAAGGCACAGATCATCACGCGTATCGACGAAAAGCAATACCGCATTGCCGACGTGTTCGAAACGTATGTCGAGCCGCTCATCAACGCCGTGCAGCCCTCGCGCTTCAAGTTCTGATCGGCGCGTCGACCCGGACGGCGGGCCTGCCCGCCGTCTTCTGAACTGGATGTCCTTCTGATGCAAAACCTCACCGCTCCGGCGCTCGCCGAATGGCTCGCCGACACTTCGCGTCCCGCGCCCGTCCTGCTCGACGTGCGCGAGCCGTGGGAAATCCAGACGGCGTCCATCGCCGGCGCCGTGTCGATCCCGATGCGTGAAATTCCCGCGCGCAGCGAAGAACTCGACGACGACGCACAGATTGTATGCGTGTGCCATCACGGCGCGCGCAGCGCCCAGGTCGCGATGTTCCTGGAATCGCGCGGCCACACCAACGTGTTCAATCTGCAAGGCGGAATCGACGCATGGTCGCGTCAGGTCGATCCGTCGGTTCCGACTTATTGATTATTCAGCCGCAATGAAGGGCTAGAACGGCCGTTGTTCACGGCCGTTCCGGCGCTCGCGTGCGCGCTTTACGTGTTGCACGCGCAGGCCGCTGGCCTTTCCTCGCTTTCCTCGCTTTCCTCGCTTTCCTCGCTTTCTCCGCTTTCTCCGCTTTCTCCGCTTTCTCCGCTTTCTCCGCTTTCTCCGCTTTCTCCGCTTTCTCCGCTTTCTCCGCTTTCTCCGCTTTCTCCGCGTCCAGTTTGCCGTCTATCGCATAGCGCTAACGCAAAGGATTCATTGCGCGGCTTCAGCTATTCATTTGAGAAATTTCATACGGTTTCCTGAGCATCGCACAGGCACCATGCTTCGACCATTATTCGGGAAAGCCATGTGATGAGATTTCTGAAGATCGCGATGCTAGCCGCAACCGTGTTGCCGCTAGCATCGCATGCAACGTTGGGCGGCGCGCCCGGCGCCGCATCCGCTCCGACCGTGCTGCGCGCCGCAGCGCAATCCGCCGTCTCGACCTCGCCTCAACCGTCGAATGCGGCCCCCTACTCCCTGCACCAGTCGATCGACGCCAACGGCGTGACCCTTCGTGAATACGTGCTGCCCGACAACGTCGTGTTCGCGGTCTCGTGGGACGGACCCATCCGTCCCGACATGACAGCGCTGCTCGGCAGCTATTTCCCCAACTTCGTCAACGCCGGGCAAAGCCGCGCGCGCGGCACGGGGCCTCTGATCGACGGCAACGACGATTTTCGCGTCGAGTCCAGCGGCCGACTGGGGCGCTTCAGCGGCATGGCATGGCTGCCTCGCCTGATGCCCGCCGGCGTGCGTCCCGGCGATCTGCAATAAGGCGCTTCGAGCTACGGGAAAACAGAACATGAACGCATTGAAGAGGACACTCTGTCTCGCAACAGCCATTGCGGGTATCGCGCTTTCCGCGTGCGGCGGCGGTGGTGGGAACGGCAGCGGCAACCAAGGCGGCAATTCCATAGGCTGGAACGCCACGCCTGACTGGATTCCGCCACCGGGCGGCACCGGCAGTTCCGGCAACTCCGGTAATTCGGGCAACCCGACGCCGCCAGCAACCGGAGACAACACGGTGGCGGTCCGTGTCGACACTTCAACAGGCACCGTGAACCGGCTCTTCGCAGCGGTAACGGTCTGCGCACCGGGCGCGCAAGCGGCACAGGGCGCGGGCCAGTGCGTGACGGTCGACAGGATGCTGGTGGATACCGGTTCGACGGGCGTGCGCATCGCATCCCGCGCAATCCCTACGCTGGCGCCTCTGTTGCTCACGCAAGCCGGCGCAGTCGACGATCCGGTCGGTTCGGCGCCGATTGCCGAATGCATGCCGTTTGCCTCGGGTTTCACATGGGGTTCGGTCAAGCGCGCCGACCTGACCATCGGCAGCAAGTCCGCGAGCAATATTCCGATCCAGTTGATCTCCGACGGCGCGTTCTCCACGCCGGACGATTGCATTGCACACGGCGGCGGTGACTTGGGCGCCGCGCTCGACGCGATGGGCGTCAACGGTATTCTCGGCATCGACAACTTCACGAGCGATTCCGCGGACGCCCTGACCACCGCGATTCCCGGCAACTATTACTACTGCCCGTCGCAGAACCGTTGCATCAGCACGCGCATGCAGGCAAGCCAGGAAGTCATGAACCCGGTTGCCGGATTCGCCAGGGACAATAACGGTACGATCATCCGTCTGCCCGCCGTGCCAGCGGCCGGCCAGGCGACCGTTACGGGGCTATTGGTGTTCGGCATCGGCACCCAGCCGAATAATGCGTTGCCGGCCAATGCGACCGTCGTGACCGTGGACAAATACGGCATGTTCACGACGCAGTACCAAGGGCGTGTGTTCAATCGAAGCGCGATCGACAGCGGCACCATGAGCTACGCTTTTCCGGATAGTACGATTCCCGTCTCCGCCACGGGCTTGTACACGCCGACCGCCACGCTGAACCTCACGGCAACGATCGACCCGACCAACGGAAAAAGCGCGCCGCTCCAGATGCCATTCTCGGTCGGCAACGCCGCCAGGCTGATGGCAAACGGCTACGCGGCGTTCGACAACATCGGTCAGTACTTCACGAGCAGCCACAACAATATGTTCCTGTGGGGCCTGCCGTTCTTCTATGGCCGCGATGTCTATACGGTAATTGGAAACGCGAAGGTCGGCAACCAGACCGGACCGTTCGTCGCGTTCTAACGACTAAGTGGTCGACTGGCTCAGGAGACGCTGCGCTACTACAGCGTCTCCTTACGCCCTTTCCGATTTTGGTTCAGACCTTTCCGACAATCCCAATAACGCCCCGCTGGCACCATGCTCCGACCTGTTTTTGAGGAGCAATGTGATGAATCTCGTGAAGGTTGCGCTGGCTGCGGCGGCTCTGGCTCCGCTCGCGTCGTATGCGGCGCTGGGTGCCGCGCCGGGTGCGGGAGTGGCGCCGCAACCATTGCTCCGTGCGGCAACCTCTAACGCCGCTTCCGCATCAATTTCAACTTCCACTTCCACTTCCACTTCCACTTCCACTTCCGTGGCCTACACCGTGCGCGCGTCGCGTGACGCCAACGGCGTGATCGTGCGCGAATACGTGTTGCCGTCGAACGTTGTCTTTGCTGTCACGTGGGACGGCCCGGTGCGGCCGGATATGAGCGCGCTGCTCGGCAGCTATTTGCCCAACGCCGTAGCCGCCAGCGCGATGCGGGCTCGTGGCACGGGGCCGTTGATCGAGCGCAACGGCGACTTTCAGATCGAGTCAGCAGGCGCGCCCGGACACGCCACAGGCAAGGCGTTCCTGCCGCGCCTCGTCCCCACCAATGTTCGCGTGGAAGATCTGCAATGAAGCCGCGGCGCGACTCACCAATCACAGGAAACATGAAGACATTCAATCCATCCGTTTGCTTCGCCATCCTGACTGTTAGCGCAGTGCTGTCCGCCTGCGGGGGCGGCGGGAGCGAGAGCGGTGACGCGAACGCGACACAAGACAAGGGCAAGCCGGCACCGGTCACGCCGACGCCGGGTTCTGCGCCGTCGCCAAGCCCCTCTTCGAGCCCAATGCCGACGCCAGTTCCAGCACCGGCGCCCGCGCCGACACCGAGCCCTGCTCCAATGCCGAGTCCGAGCCCGGCCCCGAGGCCCGTTCCGACACCGAGTCCCGCGCCGATGTCGAGCCCCAACCCGGCGCCAAGGCCCGTTCCGAGTCCGACTCCGAGTCCCGCCCCGACTCCGACACCGACTCCGACTCCGACTCCTACACCGACTCCTACGCCAACCCCAACCCCATCGCCGACGCCATCCCCCACGGCCGACATCAACACCGTCCCGATCACCGTCGCGCGGTGGACGGGCGACTACGCCAACCAGCCGTACGTCACCGTCACGATCTGCATCCCTGGCGTACAAGGCGCGAACCAATGCGCGACGATCGACCACATGCTGGTCGACACCGGCTCGGCAGGCGTGCGCGTGCTGGCGAGCGCACTGGGTCCGGCGCTCACAGGTCGCTTGCCCGCCCAGACCGGCGCCACCGACGATCCCACCAGCGCAGCGCCGATCGCCCAATGCGCGCAGTTTGCCTCGGGTTACGCGTGGGGGCCCATCAGGCGCGCCGACGTGACGATCGGCGGCAAGGCGGCCGGCAACCTGCCGATCCAGGTCATCGGCGACGGCGCGTATGTCACGCCTGCCGACTGCGCATCGGTGGGTCTCGGGAACATCGGCACGGTGACCGATCTAGGCGCCAACGGCGTGGTCGGCGTCGGTTCAGCGGTGCGCGACTTTCCGCTCGCGGCTCAAACGGCGTTATCGGCAACTTACTACTACTGCCCGTCCACGGGTTCGTGCAAAGGCACCCGCGTGCCGCTCGACACGCAGGTCATGAATCCAGTCGCCGCTTTCACATCGGACAACAACGGTACGATCATCCGTCTGCCCGCATTGCCGGCCGGCGGTCAGGCGAGCGCGACCGGCGAACTGGTGTTCGGCATCGGCACGCAGCAGAACAATCGGCTGCCGTCGGCGGCCCATATCATCCCGCTCGACAGCAACGGCTTCTTCACGACCACCTATAAAGGTGCGGTGTTCGCGAGAGGCGTGCTGGACAGCGGGTCGAACACGAACACTTTCCAGGATCGCGCGATCCCGTTCGACCCGTGGAGACGCTACACGCCACCGACTCCTCTCAGCTTGTCCGCTCTGCTCAAACCCGGCAGCGGCGCGACGGTGCCCGTGACGGTGCCGTTCCAGGTCGCCAACACGGCCGGCCTGATGAACGGCCCCTACGCCGCGCACGACGATCTTCCCGTCTACACATCGCTTTCCAGTTACTTCATCTGGGGCCTGCCCTTCTTCTTCGGCCGCGACGTATTCACCGGCTTGAACGGCGCGCAGATCGGCGCGCAGACCGGACCCTTCGTCGCGTTCTAGGCGCGACCACCTTGCACGTTTGATCGCCTCGCGTCAGTGAAGCCAGAGCACGGCGCATGCACAAAGGCGCGGCGGACATGCACCGCCGACGCCCGTTGGCGGATACGCGCGCTTCGTTGCGGCGCGGCACGCACCCGAACGAGGCGCGGGGTTCGATCCTGCACCAATTTTGCGCCGTAACACGCATCGGGCGGCGGCCCCCCAGCCGCGCCGCAGCATGCCATCCCCGTCCTTCAAGTCGAATTTACTGCATGGCATGTGGCTTGCAGTACACAAGCGGCAAGTCATGCGGGATAAGCCCTGCTGGCTGAAATCGACGCCCATAAACAGTCACCATCAATGGCAAGGGGATATACATGAAACGTCGCAGTCTGTTGAAGTTCGGCTCCATGTCGGGCGCGCTGGCGCTTGCTGGTCAGGTTCCGTTTGCCCACGCGCAGTCGGGCAGCGGCCCGATCAAGGTCGGTATCCTGCATTCGCTGTCGGGCACGATGGCGATCTCCGAAACCTCTCTCAAAGACACTGCGTTGATGACCATTGCGGACATCAACAAGAACGGCGGCGTGATGGGCCGTCAACTGGAGCCGGTGGTGGTCGACCCGGCGTCGAACTGGCCGCTCTTCGCTGAAAAAGCGCGTCAGCTGATCACGCAGGACAAGTGCGCCGTGGTGTTCGGCTGCTGGACTTCGGTGTCGCGCAAATCGGTGCTGCCGGTGTTCGAGGAACTGAACGGCCTGCTGTTCTACCCGGTGCAGTACGAAGGCGAGGAAATGTCGCGCAACGTGTTCTACACGGGCGCAGCGCCGAATCAGCAGGCGATTCCGGCGACCGAATACCTGATGAGCGCGGAAGGCGGCGGCGCCAAGCGCTTCTTCCTGCTGGGCACCGATTATGTGTACCCGCGCACGACCAACAAGATCCTGCGCGCGTTCCTCAAGTCGAAGGGCGTCCAGGAAGCCGACATTCAGGAGGTCTATACGCCGTTCGGCCACAGCGACTACCAGACCATCGTCGCGAACATCAAGACTTTCTCGCAAGGCGGCAAGACCGCGGTGATCTCGACGGTGAACGGCGACTCGAACGTGCCGTTCTACAAGGAGCTGGGCAACCAGGGGCTGAAGGCGTCGGACGTGCCCGTGGTCGCCTTCTCGGTCGGCGAGGAAGAACTGCGCGGCATCGATACGAAGCCGCTGGTCGGCAACCTCGCGGCGTGGAACTACTTCATGTCGCTGCGCAATCCGGCCAACGAAAAGTTCAAGAAACAATGGGCCGCATGGGTCGCGCAGAACAACCTGCCGGGCGGCACCAAGCGCGTGACCAACGACCCGATGGAAGCCACCTTCGTCGGCATCCATATGTGGAAGCAGGCGGTCGAGAAGGCCAAGAGCACCGAAGTCGACAAGGTGCGCGTGGCGATGGTCGGCCAGACCTTCGCGGCGCCCTCGGGTTTCACACTCGAAATGGACGGCAATCACCACCTGCACAAGCCGGTGATGATCGGTGAAGTGCGCGCCGACGGCCAGTTCAACGTGGTATGGCGGACCAAGACCGCGATTCGCGCGCAGCCGTGGAGCCCGTTCATTGCCGGCAATTCGAGCAAGCCGGACGTGGTCAGCTCGATCCCGGCGTTCCTGAAGCGCTCGCGCGTCGCCTGAGCGAACGGCGTGCCGTGACGGCGACGTCTGCCGGCATGGCACGCCGATGCAAGCCCGCGACAGGCGCGGCCACCGCGTCTGCGTTCGTGCCGTGATCCGGCGTCGCGACGCACGACTTTCGCGCGCAGCAACTCGACGGCGCGGCCGCGGCGCTTGCCCACATGCCGCGCCGCCCTGCCGGTTTTTCTTCAAAGGCCACCATGGCGTTCTCATTCCTCACATCCGCTCGAACACGGGCACGCACCCTGGCACGACGGCTCGCGCGGCGCGGCATAGCCGGCGCCGCGCTCGTGCTGCTCGCCGGAGCACCGCTCACCGCCTTCGCGCTGACGCAAGCCGATGTGGCGCCGCTTGCCGGCGACGACTTCGATGCGAAATCCGCGGCCATCGACAAACTGATCGCCAATCACGACAAGGAGTCGATGGCGGTGCTCAAGGCCCTGTCCGAAGACGGCGCGCTCGCCACCGATTCGGGCGCCGTGCTGCTGCAGGACGGCGACACCGCGAAGGACGCGGTCACCGGCAAGACCGTCGCCGCGGGCGATGCCCAGCCGGTCACGCTGAACAATCTGCTGCGCTCGAAAGTGGCCGGCGCGCTGTCGGGCCTGCAGCTCGATTCGCCGGACAAGGCGGCACGTGAAGCCGCGATCACCGCGCTGCTGCAGAACCCGGATCCGTCGATCAAACCGCTCGTCGACGCGGCTCGCGCAAAGGAAACCGATCCCGCGCTGAAGAAGCGCCTCGACACTTTGTGGGCGATGACCGCGCTGCACGACGCCGACCCCGCAAGGCGCCTCGAAGCCGTGCAACTGGTCGCCGCGCGACACGACCTCGACATGAACGAGCTGCTGCGGCCGATCGTCGCGAAGAAGCCGGACGGCACCTTCGTGGAAGCCGACGACCGCGTGCGCGCCGCCGCGCAAAGCGGCATCGACGAACTCGACGCGATCCAGCGCCGCAGCCAGATCGCCGGCACGCTGTTCGCGGGCCTCTCGCTTGGCAGCGTGCTGCTGCTCGCCGCGCTGGGCCTTGCCATCACCTATGGGTTGATCGGCGTGATCAACATGGCGCACGGCGAATTCCTGATGATCGGCGCGTACGCGACCTATGTCGTGCAGAACCTCTTTCAGCGTTTCGCGCCCGGCGCGTTCGACTGGTATCCGCTGCTCGCCATTCCGGCCTCGTTCGTCGCCGCGGGGCTGGTGGGCATCGTGCTCGAACGGCTGGTGCTGAAGCATCTGTACGGCCGCCCGCTCGAAACGCTGCTGACCACCTTCGGCGTCAGCCTGATCCTGATTCAGGCGACGCGCATGCTGTTCGGCGCGCAGAACGTGCAGGTGGTCAACCCGGCGTGGATGAGCGGCGGCGTCACCGTGCTGCCCAATCTGATCCTGCCGTACAACCGGCTCGCGATTCTCGCGTTCTCGCTGATCGTGGTCGGCATCGCGTGGGCTGTGCTCACCAAGACGCGGCTCGGCCTGTTCGTGCGCGCCGTGACGCAGAACCGGCGCATGGCGGCCTGTGTCGGCGTGAAGACCGCACGGGTCGATTCGTATGCGTTCGCGTTCGGCGCGGGCATCGCCGGTCTGGGTGGCTGTGCGCTCTCGCAGATCGGCAACGTCGGACCGGACCTCGGCCAGAGCTACATCATCGATTCGTTCATGGCCGTGGTGCTGGGCGGCGTCGGCCAGTTGGCCGGCACGGTAATCGGCGGCTTCGGCCTCGGACTCATCAGCAAGGCGATCGAACCGTTCTGGGGCGCGGTGCTCGCGAAGATCGCCGTGCTCGTGCTGATCGTGTTGTTCATCCAGAAGCGTCCGCAGGGCATGTTCGCCCTCAAGGGCCGTAGCGCGGAGGCATGAGATGACATCTGCAACTTCATCGGCTCACGTCGGCGCAAGCGGCGGCGGCGCGCTCGCCGGACGCGAAGCGCAAGCGGGTTTCGCGCTCGGCCTGCCGCCGCGCCCCGCGCTGCTGTCACGGCGGGCGTGGCTCGCGCTGATCGCGTTGATCATCGTCTTCGGCCTCGGCGTGCCGTTCGCAACGCTAGTCGTGCCGGAGACGAGCGCGCTGCATCTGTCGGCGTACGCGATGACGATCACCGGCAAGTTCATGTGCTACGCGATCGCGGCGTTGGCGCTCGATCTCGTATGGGGCTACTGCGGCATTCTGAGCCTGGGGCACGCGCTGTTCTTCGCGCTCGGCGGCTACGCGATCGGTATGTATCTGATGCGCTCGATCGGCCACGAAGGCAAATACGGCAGCGACCTGCCCGACTTCATGGTGTTTCTCGACTGGCATCACTTGCCCTGGTACTGGCAAGGCACGCAGCATCTCGGCTACGCACTGTTGCTGGTGGTGCTGGTGCCGGCGGTGGTCGCGTGGGTGTTCGGCTTCTTCACGTTCCGCTCGCGGGTGAAGGGCGTGTATCTGTCGATCATCACGCAGGCCATGACCTTCGCCGCGATGCTGCTGTTCTATCGCAACGAGACGGGCTTCGGCGGCAATAACGGCTTTACCGACTTCAAGCGCATTGGCGGCTTTCCCATCACGCATCCAGGCACGCGCACCGCGCTGCTGCTGATCACGTTCGCCGTGCTTATCCTCGCGTTCCTCGGCGCGCGCGCCATCGTCACCTCGAAGCTCGGCCGCGTGGTAACCGCGGTGCGCGACGGCGAAACGCGCCTGATGTTCCTCGGCTACAGCCCGCTCGCCTACAAGCTGTTCGTATGGACGGTGTCCGCCGTGTTGTGCGGCATTGCCGGCGCGCTGTACGTGCCGCAGGTCGGCATCATCAACCCGGGCGAGATGTCGCCGGGCAACTCGATCGAAATGGCGATCTGGGTTGCCGTGGGCGGACGCGGCACGCTGATCGGCCCGATCATCGGCGCGTTTGCCGTGAATGGCGCGAAGAGCTTCTTTACGGCGAACTTCCCTGAATACTGGCTGTTCTTTCTCGGTCTGATTTTCGTGCTGGTCCCGCTGTTCCTGCCGAACGGCATCATGGGGCTGATCGAACTCGTGACGCGCAAAAGGAACCGCTCATGAACGAAAACCCGATGGTTCCTGATCTGGCGTTACCGGAAGATCCCGCTGAAACCTCGTTGAGCGGTGTGGCGAGCATGGGCCGCGCGGTCGTGCCCGGCGAGATCGACGTGTCGCACGGCACGATCCTGTATCTCGAAGACGTGACCGTGAGCTTCGACGGTTTTCGTGCATTGAACGCGTTGACGCTGACGATCGACGCCGGCGAATTGCGCTGCATCATCGGTCCGAACGGCGCCGGCAAGACGACCATGATGGACGTCATTACCGGCAAGACCGAGCCGGATTCCGGCAAGGTGTTTCTCGGCCAGTCGATCGATCTGACGCGTATGAACGAGCCGTCCATCGCGCGTGCAGGCATTGGCCGCAAATTTCAGAAGCCCACGGTGTTCGAACAGCATCCCGTGTGGGAAAACCTCGAACTGGCGATGAAGGCCGACAAGGGTTGGTGGGCCTCGCTACGCGCGCGGCTCGACCGCGAGGCACAGGCGCGCATCGAAGAGACGCTGGCGTTGATCGGCCTCGAGAGCGAAGCGCGGCGTCTTGCCGGCGAACTGTCGCACGGCCAGAAGCAACGGCTCGAAATCGGCATGCTGCTGATGCAGCAACCGGCGCTGCTCCTGCTCGACGAGCCGGCCGCCGGCATGACCGACGACGAAACCATGCAGTTAGCCGAATTGCTCAATCATCTGCGCGGCACCTGTTCGATGATGGTCGTCGAGCACGATATGGAGTTCGTGGCGGCGCTATCAGGCTCGACCGGCAAGGTGACGGTGATGGCCGAAGGACGTGTGCTCGCGCACGGCACGCTCGACGAAGTGAAGCGCGATGAGACGGTCATCGAGTCTTATCTGGGCCGGTGAAGCGGGTCTCTCAAACGGGACGGTGAAACAAAGGGTCGAACGGACATGCTAGAAGTAGAAAACCTGAACCAGTACTACGGCGGCAGCCACATCCTGCGCGATGTGAAGCTCACCGTGCCCGACGGCAAACTCACTGTCCTGCTCGGCCGCAACGGCGTGGGAAAGACCACGTTGCTGCGCTGCCTGATGGGCGTGGTGCAAACGAAGAGCGGCTCGATCGCCTGGCGCGGCGCGGCGATCACCAAACTGCCGACCTACTCGCGCGTGGAAAAAGGCCTTGCTTATGTGCCGCAAGGCCGCGATATCTTTCCGCGGCTGACCGTCGAGGAAAATCTGCTGGTGGGCGCCGCCAGCAAGAAGGCGCCCAAGAAGATCCCGGATCGTATCTACGAACTGTTCCCAGTGTTAAAGGATATGCGCAGCCGGCGCGGCGGCGATCTCTCCGGCGGGCAGCAGCAACAGCTCGCCATTGGCCGCGCGTTGATGAGCGATCCCCAACTGTTGATTCTCGACGAGCCCACCGAGGGCATTCAGCCTTCGATCATTCAGGATATCGGCCGCACGCTGCGTCAACTGGTCGAGGAAATGGGCATGACGGTGCTGCTCGTCGAGCAGTATTACGACTTCGCCAAAGAGATCGCGGATCGGTATTGGGTGATGAGCCGCGGCGAGATCATCGCGGGCGGAGAAGGCGCCAATATGGATGCCGATGGCGTGCGCACGCTGATCGCCGTGTGAGCGGCGTCACGCACCGCGCGTGCTATTCTCGACGCATCCTGTGGCAGCGCGGTTGAGCGCTGTCTGACGTGCGCAGGCACGCTTTGCTGTTCTCCGTCTGGTCGCATTTCATTCGCATGTCGCTTCACGAAAATCACGCTACCCTCGCTATCGCGCAAGCCGGCGCACATTCGCAATGGCGCGCGCGCCTTGAACTCGGTTTTGTCAGGGATGGCGAGCGGACTACGCTCAAGCATCGGCTGCATGATGGGCCTTTGCGGGTTCAAAGGCCGCTCTATCCGGAAGGATATGGCGTTTGTCATGCGGTGATCGTGCATCCGCCTGGTGGGATCGCGGGCGGTGATGAGCTCGCTATCGATGTTGCGGTTGGCGACGCAGCGCATGCTGTCATTACCACGCCTGGGGCGACCAAGTGGTACAAGTCCAATGGGCGTGAAGCGCAACAGCGTATCGATGTGCGTGTCGGCGCGCGGGCGAAGCTCGATTGGCTGCCGCAAAACAATATCGTGTTCGATCAGGCTAATGCGAAGCTGGATTTTTCGTTGACCCTCGGCGAGGGTGCCACGGCTTTGGGATGGGATGCAACTCAACTCGGACGGCAGGCTGCCGGTGAGCGGTGGTCGGAGGGGAGCTTGCGTTCGCTGTCGCGGATCGTTGGCGCTGACGGCGAATTGCTTTGGCTCGAGCGGGCCAGCCTCTCGGCGAATGACTCGCTGCGCGATGCGGCTCAGGGGCTCGCCGGGTTTCCTGCTTATGGAACGCTTTGGGCGGTCGGCGCGGCTTGCGATGATGCGCTCGCTGAAGCGCTTACCGCTCAGTTGTCGTTTGATGGGTCGCTTAGAGGTGCGGCTTCTTGTGTGACCTCTGGGGTGGTGATCGTGCGCGCTGTCTCGCGGTCTATGGAGACGCTGCAGCGGGCTTTGACTCAGTGCTGGCTTCAGTTGCGGCCGGTTGTGCATGGGGTTGGGGCTCTGCCTTTGCGGATTTGGGCGACTTGAATTTGGTGGGTTTTTTTGGTTTTTGGCCTTTCCTTGATTTCTTAGTGGTCCATTAGCGTTGCCCCTGTGCGGGGCGGCACTCACTTTCTTTGCCGCCGCAAAGAAAGTAAGCAAAGAAAGCGGCTTTGAACCGCCAGCTTATAAGCGGGCCCCTCGCGCAGCCTCGGTAGTGGTGCATCTGGAATCTGGGTTCTCGCACATTCCCCGTCTGTGACACAGCAGTCATTCTTCCGGCGGCGCTGCGCGCGCCGTCGCGGTATTCGTGGATGCTTTCCTGCGGAAAGTGACCGCTCTCCTTTCACCGTCGTAAGACGCGTCGCGCACCAATTTGGCGCGTCGCGTTGCGTCAATTACGTGCGCCCGTTATTTCGTCGGCCGGCAGCCCATGCTGCACCGCCATGGCACATACCTTGCATCAAAATCCCCCACGATGCTGCCGCACCCTGACGGCAGCCGACCGGCTCGCTGCCACCACCTCCGCCACCTCCGCTCACAGAACATGACACGATCGACTCTCCGCCCCGCGCGTCGCGCCTGGCTCGCCGCATTGTTGCTCTCGCCCGTCCTCGCCATCCATGCGCCCGCCGCTCACGCGGACACCCTCGATAACATTGCCAAGGCCGGCGTGCTGAAAGTCGCCGTGCCGGAGGACTATCCGCCGTTCGGTTCGGTCGGCGCGGATATGAAACCGCAAGGCTACGATATCGACACCGCCGCCCTGCTCGCGAAGTCGATGAACGTGAAGCTCGAACTCGTCCCGGTCAACAGCGCCAACCGCATTCCGTATCTGCAAACGGGTAAGGTCGATCTGGTGATCTCGTCGCTCGGCAAGACGCCGGATCGCGAGAAGGTGATCGACTTCTCGAGCGCCTATGCGCCGTACTACCAGGGCGTGTTCGGTCCCGCCGATATCAAGGTCAGCGGCCCCGCCGATCTGACCGGCAAAACGGTCGGCGCAACCCGCGGCGCGCTGGAAGAAATCGGCCTCACGCAAATGGCGCCGAACGCGACCATCAAGCGCTTCGAGGACAACAACGCGACCATCGCCGCGTTCCTCTCGGGCCAGGTGCAGTTGATCGCCGCGGGCAATATCGTCGCGGCCGCGATCCTCGCGAAGAATCCGCCGCGTCGGCCGGAACCGAAGTTCGTGATCAAGAATTCGCCGTGCTTCGTCGGCATGAACAAGAACGAGCCGCGCCTGCAGCAGAAAGTGAACGCGGCCATCGCGCAGGCGAAGCAGGACGGCACGCTCAACACGATGTCGAAGAAGTGGTTCAGCGCACCGCTGCCGGCCGATCTGTAAGCGTGCCGTTAGGCGAAATTGATACCGTGACCGGCTTATCCGGCATTGCATTCGTCATGGACGCATCCCGTGCCTCGCACCTGATCGCGGCCATGACGCGCAGCGCCTATCATTGTCGCAGCCGGTCCCGACCAGGACCGCCGCCACAACCGTTGCAACCCTACGCACACATTCGATGAAGCTGACACCTCGCGAGAAGGACAAGCTGCTGATCTTCACCGCCGCGCTGCTTGCCGAACGGCGCCGCGCACGCGGCCTCAAACTGAACTACCCGGAAGCGATCGCCTTCATCACCGCCGAGCTGATGGAAGCGGCGCGCGACGGCAAGACCGTCGCCGAAGTGATGCACTACGGCACCACGCTGCTCACCCGTGACGACGTCATGGAAGGCGTGCCCGAGATGATCCCCGACATCCAGGTCGAAGCCACGTTCCCCGACGGCACCAAGCTCGTCACCGTTCACCACCCGATTCCTTAAACACGCAAGGCAGCCCAGATGATTCCCGGCGAATTCCTCATCGACGACGGCGAACACGAGCTCAACGCGGGCCGCGCCACCGTCACGGTGGTCGTGTCGAATACCGGCGACCGTCCGGTGCAGATCGGCTCGCACTACCACTTCTATGAAGTGAACGAAGCGCTCGCGTTCGATCGTGAAGCCGCGCGCGGCTTCCGGCTGAACATCGCGGCGGGCACCGCCGTGCGCTTCGAGCCCGGTCAGGAACGCACCGTCGAGCTGGTCGAACTGGCGGGCGAGCGCGTCGTCTACGGCTTCAACGGCAAGGTGATGGGCAAGCTGTGATGCCCCACCCTCTCGCGGCACGCGCCCAGACCGCCTTGCTCATTTCCGGACCCACACCATGACCTTACGCATTGGCCGCCGCGCATACGCGGAAATGTTCGGCCCCACCACCGGCGACCGCGTGCGCCTCGCCGACACCGAGTTGCTGATCGAAGTCGAGCGCGACTTCACCACCTACGGCGAAGAAGTGAAATTCGGCGGCGGCAAAGTGATTCGCGACGGCATGGGCCAGTCGCAACGCGTGCATGCCGAGGTGGTCGATACCGTCGTGACGAATGCGGTGATTCTCGATCACTGGGGCATCGTCAAGGCCGACATCGGCATCAAGAACGGCCGCATCGCCGCGATCGGCAAAGCGGGCAATCCCGACATCCAGCCGAACGTGACGATCGCGATCGGCGCGTCCACCGAGGTGATCGCGGGCGAAGGCCTGATCGTCACGGCGGGCGGCATCGATACGCACATTCACTTCATCAGCCCGCAGCAGATCGAAGAAGCGCTCGCGAGCGGCGTGACCACGATGCTCGGCGGCGGCACAGGTCCCGCCACCGGCACGAACGCAACCACCTGCACGCCGGGCCCGTGGCACCTCGAACGCATGCTGCAAGCGGCCGACGGTTATCCGATGAATCTCGGCTTTCTCGGCAAGGGCAACGTGAGCCAGCCGCAACCGGCGCTGGAGCAGATCGCCGCCGGCGCGATCGGGCTGAAGCTGCACGAGGACTGGGGCACGACGCCCGCCGCGATCGACAACTGCCTCTCGGTTGCCGACGATACCGACACGCAGGTCGCGATTCACACAGATACGCTGAACGAAGCAGGTTTCGTCGAAGCGACCGTGGCCGCGTTCAAGGGCCGCACGATTCACACGTATCACACGGAAGGCGCGGGCGGCGGCCACGCACCGGACATCATCAAGGTATGCGGCGAAGCGAACGTGCTGCCCTCCTCGACCAATCCGACGCGCCCGTACACCGTCAATACGCTCGAAGAGCATCTCGACATGCTGATGGTGTGCCACCACCTGGATCCGTCGATTGCGGAAGACATCGCTTTCGCGGAGTCGCGCATTCGCCGCGAGACCATCGCCGCCGAAGACATCCTGCATGACCTCGGCGCGCTGTCCATGCTGTCGTCGGACTCGCAGGCCATGGGCCGGGTGGGCGAAGTGATCATCCGCACGTGGCAGACGGCGCACAAGATGAAAGTGCAACGCGGCGCGCTGCCCGAAGACAACGCGCGGCACGACAACTTCCGCGCAAAGCGCTACGTCGCCAAATACACGATCAACCCGGCGATCACGCACGGCATCGCGCATGAAGTCGGCTCGATCGAGCCGGGCAAGTGGGCCGATCTGGTGTTCTGGGAGCCGGCGTTTTTCGGCATCAAGCCGTCGCTGATTCTCAAGGGCGGCATGATCGCGATGGCGCAGATGGGCGACCCGAACGCGTCGATCCCCACACCGCAGCCGGTGCACTATCGCGAGATGTTCGCGACGCGCGGCGGCGCATTGGGGCGCACGTCGCTCACCTTCGTCTCGCAGATGGCCGCGGACGCCGGCGTCGCCGAACGCTACGGCCTGAACAAGCGTATCGTTGCGGTCAGGAACTGCCGCAACATTTCGAAGGCGGACATGATCCACAACGCGTGGCGTCCGGCGATCAGCGTCGATCCGGAAACCTATCAGGTGATTGCCGACGGTCAGTTGCTGACCTGCGAACCGGCCACCGTGCTGCCGATGGCGCAACGCTACTTCCTGTTCTGACCATGCGTACCCTCGACAAACTGATTGCGCCGCATCTGAAGCTCGCGCCCGTGCTGGTGAAGCGCGCGCCGACCTTGACGCTGGCGTTCGACGACCGGCGCAAGAGCCGGCTCGCGGCGACGCTCGATAGCGGCGAAGAAGTCGCGCTGCTGTTGCCGCGCGGCACTGTTTTGCGTGACGGCGATGTGCTGGTTGCCGACGACGGCGGCCTCGTGCGCGTCGTCGCCGCGCCGGAAGCGGTGCTCTACGTGCGCGCGAAAGATGCGTTGACGTTGACTCGCGCCGCCTATCACCTCGGCAATCGCCATACGCCGGTGGAAGTCGGCGCGGACTATCTGAAGCTCGAATACGATCCGGTGCTGGCCGATATGCTCAAGCGCATCGGCGCAACGGTCGATCAGGTCTCGATGCCGTTCCAGCCGGAATCCGGCGCGTACGGCGGCGGTCATAAACATGGTCACGACGAAACCTTCGCCGAAGACTATGCGCTCGCGCAGCAGGTGTTCGGCGAGCATCATGGGCATGAGCATTCGCATGACCACGACCACGACCATGGGCATGGTCACGCGGCGCGTGAGCATGAGCGTGCGCATGCGCATGACCACGACCACGGCGATCACGTCCACGACGAATCGTGCGGCCACGGGCATCGCCACCATCATGCGCATCGCTGAACTAACGGCGTTGCTGCATCTTGCGTCGCCGGCGCTGCCGATCGGCGCGTTCAGCTACTCGCAGGGTCTCGAAGCCGCCATCGAAGCGCAACTGATCACCGATGCCGACTCCGCCCGCGCGTGGATCGCCAGCGGATTGACCGACGTGCTCGCGCACGGCGAACTGCCGTTCCTCGCGCATCAGATGGAACGCTGGCGCACGCATGACGCGCAAGGCTTGCGCGTTGCCAACAGCGAATTCCTCGCGAGCCGTGAGTCCGCGGAATTGCGCCGCGAAACGGAACAGATGGGCTGGTCGTTGCGGCAACTGTGCGCATCGCTGGAATGGGGCGATGCGGACCGGCGCGCGACGCTCGCTTCGATGACGCCGCTCGCGCAGCCCACCGCCTTCGCCTTCGCCGCCTATGCCCACGACGCAGCCGTCGACGCCGCCCTCGCCGCCTACGCCTTCAGCTGGGTCGAAAACCAGGCGGCCGCCGCATTGAAAGCCGTGCCGCTGGGACAGCTCGCCGGTCAACGCATCATCGTCGCGTTGCGCGAGCCAATCGACGCCGCCGTGACGCGCGCTCTCGCCACATCGCCCGAGAACATCAACACCTTCGCGCCGCAACTCGGCATTCTGTCGGCGCGTCACGAGTCGCAGTATTCGCGGCTCTTTCGCTCATAACACGATCCATCATGAACGCACCTCATCATCCCGCCCACTCGACCGTCCGCACCAAAAAACTGCCGCCGCTGCGCGTGGGCGTCGGCGGCCCGGTCGGCTCGGGCAAGACCACGTTGCTTGAAATGCTGTGCAAGGCGATGCGCGAACAGTACGACCTCGTCGCCATCACCAACGACATCTACACGAAGGAAGACCAGCGTCTCTTGACCGTGGCGGGCGCATTGCCGGCTGAACGGATCATGGGCGTCGAGACGGGCGGCTGCCCGCATACGGCGATCCGCGAAGACGCCTCGATCAATCTCGAAGCCGTCGACCGCATGCTCACGCGTTTTCCGGATGCGGATATCGTGTTTATCGAATCGGGCGGCGACAACCTCGCGGCGACCTTCAGTCCGGAACTGTCGGACTTGACGATCTACGTGATCGACGTGGCGGGCGGCGAGAAGATTCCGCGCAAAGGCGGCCCCGGCATTACGAAGTCCGATCTGCTCGTGATCAACAAGACGGACCTCGCGCCGATGGTCGGCGCGAATCTCGACGTGATGGCCTCGGACGCGAAGAAGATGCGCGGCGAGCGGCCCTTCGTGATGTCCAATCTGAAGGCGCTCGACGGGTTGGATGAAGTGGTGAAGTTTATCGAGAAGAAGGGGTTGTTGAAAGTTTGAGGGATGGGCGCAAGCCAGGCTTTCGCGCCCCCTGCCTCACTCCCCTTCCGGCAACAACGCCATCAACACATCCACGGTCCGCGCCGTCGCGCCGCGATGGCGCGCGGCGAACGCCGACGCGGCTCCGCCCATGGCCAGCCTTCGGGCCTTATCGCCGAACAACTCGCGCAATGCCCGCGCCAGATCGGCCGGATCCTGCACCTGCACGGCGGCGCCCGCCGCCACCGCATCCGCGGTGGCCTGCGTGAAGTTGAACACGTGCGGCCCGATCAGCACCGGCACACCGACCGCGCACGCTTCGATCAGATTCTGCCCGCCCAACGGCAGCAAGCTGCCGCCGATAAACGCCAGATCCGACGCTGCATAGTAAGCGCCCAATTCGCCCATCGAATCGCCCAGCAGCACGTTCACGCCCGCAGGCAACGCGGGCACACCGCCGCTCGCGTTCGCCGCCGACGCCACCCTCGCATCCGGCGCCCACGCCGAACGCCGTTCGAGCCGCAGCCCGGCCTTCTCGACCAGCCCAGCCACTTCGTTGAAACGTTGCGGATGGCGCGGCACCAGAATCAGCAGCGCTTCGTCGATGCCGAGCGCCGCGAACGCCTGCAGCACCAATTCCTCTTCGCCCTCGCGCGTGCTCGCCGCGACCCAGACCGGACGCGCGCCGATCGCCGCGCGCCACGCATGTCCGCGCGCCGCCAGCTCGGGCGGCGTGGACATGTCGAATTTCAGATTGCCGAGCACCGCCACGTTGCGCGCGCCGAGCGCGGTCAGCCGCTCGGCATCCGCCGGACTCTGCGCCAGCACACGCGCAAAGCCGCCGAACACGTCTTTGGTCGCATGGCCGAATTTCGCCGCGCGCCTGTACGAGCGCGCCGACATCCGCGCATTGGTCAGCACCAGCGGCACATCCGCGCGCCGGCATTCGTCGATCAGCGTCGGCCACACTTCGGTTTCCATCACGAGACCGAGCGACGGCCGCCACGTCCGCAAGAAGCGCCGCACCGCATGCGGCATGTCGTACGGCAGATAGCTGCGCAAAACACGGTCGCCGAAAATCTGCTCGCCGGTGGCGCGCCCGCTCGGCGTCATGTGGGTCAACAGAATGCGGGCGTCGGGACGCGCCTTCATCAGCGCGTCGATCAGCGGCTGCGCGGCGCGCGTTTCGCCCACCGACACCGCGTGCACCCAGATGAGCGGCGCACTGTCTTCAGGCAGCCGGCCGCGCGAATAACCGAACCGCTCGCCGATATGTTCGCGATAACCGCGTTCCTTGCGCGAGCGGATCAACAGACGCAATACGGCCAGCGGCGCGATGATCCACCACAGCGCTTGATAGATCGCCCTCAGCATCGGCGCTCCGCGTGGCTGAACGCGCGAACCGGCGCGCTGAGCGAAAGCGGCAAATGGGCTGCCCGCAATTGGACCGCGGCGCTCAAACCAGCGCCCTGCCCTTGAGGCGTTCGAGAATCCCGAGCGGCGCGCATTCGGGCTGCGCCATCGCCTTGACCGGCAGGAAAAAGGTCTGCTCCAGCATGAACTGGCCGGACATCACCGCGTGCGAAGTCTGATCCGAGAAACATACCCACACGCTGCCCGGCGGAAACGGCATGGTCTCCTGCGGGCTCGACTTCTGATAGTCGAGGTCGGCCTTCATGCCGTCGTGCAGATGCAGCATCAGATGGTCGTACTCGCTGCGCGGCGATTTAGTCACGTGCAGCAGATTCAGCAGCCAGGCCGAGCCCGGCATTTGCGGCTTGATGCGCGGCAGAAAGCGTTTGGCCATGTCCTCGAACGGTTCGCCGACGCGCCACACGCGCGGCGCGCCATGCGGATTGACGTTGGTGAACACGCGCAGAATGCGCTCGCCGTAATTCGGCCGCGAAGGAAAGGCGTCCACGTGCAGACGGCTATCGTCTTTGCGCCATGAGGTCTCGCGCGTTTCGACCTGATGCAGGCGCAGGCTGGTGGGCGCCACACGCAGTCTGCCGTTGTATTCGGGAAAGAGCCCGTCGACCAGCGTGCGCGCGTTGGCCTGATAACGCGCGATCAAGGCGCGCACCGCGGATTGCGTAACGGCGTCGCCGGCCACGCCGTGCAACGCGCCGCCGTTCGGTTCGAGGCTGATGTTCTTGCGGTTCGGATCGGCAAGCGCGGGGTCGAGCAGCGCCTGTTCGCCACCTTCGATCGCGAAGCGCAGATTCGGGAAATACAGCACTTTGCCGCGTTCGACGCCGGCGAGCAGCATCTCGCGCGGCACGGACAGGTTGCGCCCGTGCCAGTCGGCGTTCGCTACTTCGATGATCTGGGTTTCGTTCATGGTCGCCCTTGAAAACGGTTGGAGCGCAAGGCGAAGCGCCCCGGACGTATTACAGCAGGCCGAAGCCCGCGAGTGCCGACTTCACCTGTTGCAGCGTGGGCGGCTGTCCGGCCGTGCCGAGATTGACGACGTTCGGCGACCAGTAGCCGCCGGTGCGCCACGCGGTGGCGAAATTGTACAACTCGATGGTCGGGCGCTTCAGCGCCGCGGCGATGTGAACGAGACCTGTGTCAACTCCAACTGTCGCAGCCGCGCCTTCGATCAGGCCGACCACCGCCGGCAGCGAGAGTTTAGGCGGCACGATGGCCGCGGCGCCGAATTCTTTGGCGAGGCGCTCGCTGGTGGCGCGCTCTTCCTCACTGCCCCACGGCAGCACGATCGACGCCCCGCGCCGCACCAGCGACTGCCCCAGTTCGATCCACGCGGTATCCGGCCATTGCTTGTCGGCGCGCGAGGTGGCGTGCACGAACACCACGTACGGCACCGGCAGATTCAGATTCGCCTCGGACAACGCCAGCGCGGCCCGCCCGGTGTCGAGCCCGAAGTCGATGTCGTCGGTGGGTTGCGGCGGCGGGTCGTTCAGCGCCGCGGCCACCAGCTGGCGCGTGCGCTCTACCACATGCGTGCGCGGCTCGATCGGCACGCGCTTGCCGTAGAAGAAGCGCACCGGCCACTCGAAGCCCGCGCCCTCGGTGCGGTTGGCAAGGCCGACCAGCGGCCCGCGCGCCATGCTCGCGACCCACGCGGTCTTGATGAGCCCCTGGCAGTCGATCACGAGGTCGTAGTTTTCGGCGGCGAGCGCGCGGCGGAAGGCGCCGATCTCGCGCCAGTTGTCGAGCGACAGAATGCGCTTGCGCCAGCGCCGCAGCGACACGGGAATCGCCCGCCGCACACCGTTCACCAGTTGCACGAGCCCCACGAAGCTTTCTTCGACGAGCCAGTCGATCTGCGCCTCGGGATGGCGGCGCCGGATGTCGGCGATCACCGGCATGTTGTGAACGACGTCGCCCAATGACGACACCCTCACGATCAGTATCTTTTGCACGCTCAAGAGTGGGAAAACCGGCTATCCGGCCCGAAGATGCGTTGAGAGAGCCCCGAACCCGTCGCTGTGCGCCGGGCCCTCGGAAGGAGATGAGAAACTCGGCGTTTTCTCACGAGGACGGCAATTCTAGCGCGTTGCATGTGAATCGCATGAAAAAACGCGGCGCGGTAAGTGAAACCCGCGCCGCGTTCGACGACGGCGCCGGTTCATTTCGAACCGCGCCGCCGCTTCAGCGTTTAGAACGGCAGCTTCGCGTCAGCCTTCTCCGCGAGGATCACGCGGCGGAAGTCTTCCTGGATGCGTTTGAGCGCCGCGTCGTTATCGGCTTCGAACCGCATCACCACGACCGGCGTGGTGTTCGACGAACGCGCGAGACCGAAGCCGTCCGGATACTCGACGCGCAGGCCGTCGATCTTCACGACGTCGTCCGCGCCGGTGAACTTTGCGTTCTGCTGCAGGCGCGCGATCAGCTCGAAGTTCTCGCCTTCTTCGAGCTTCAGTTGCAGCTCAGGCGTGGAGTTCGAGTTCGGCAGCGCGTTCAGCAGCTTGCTCGGATCTTCCACACGCGTGAGGATTTCGAGCAGGCGCGCGCCCGTGTACAGGCCGTCGTCGAAACCGTACCAGCGGTCCTTGAAGAACACGTGGCCGCTCATTTCGCCGGCGAGCGGTGCGCCGGTTTCGCGCAGCTTCGCCTTGACGAGCGAGTGGCCGGTCTTCCACATGAGCGGCTCGCCGCCCTTGTCCTTCACCCACTTGGCGAGATTGCGCGTGCACTTGACGTCGTAAATGATCTGCGCGCCCTTGTTGCGCGACAGCACTTCTTCGGCGAACAGCATGAGCTGGCGGTCCGGATAGATGATCTGGCCGTCTTTGGTGACGACGCCGAGGCGGTCGCCGTCGCCGTCGAACGCGAAGCCGATTTCGGCGTCCGTTTCCTTCAGCGCGCGGATCACGTCCTGCAGGTTTTCCGGGTGAGCCGGGTCCGGGTGATGGTTCGGGAAGTTGCCGTCGATCTCGGTGAACAGCTCGACCAGTTCGCAGCCGAGCTTCTTGAACAGCTTCGGCGCGAGGCCGCCGGCCACGCCGTTGCCGGTGTCGACCACGATCTTGATGGGACGCGCGAGCTTGATGTCGCTCGCGATGCGATCGAGATAGGCGTCGGCGATGTCGTACTCGGTGTACGTGCCGCTGCCTGCCGAAAAGTTCTCGTCGACGATACGCTGATGCAGCGCGAGGATCTGCTCGCCGTAAATGGCCGCGCCGCGCAGGACCATCTTGAAGCCGTTGTAGTCCGGCGGATTATGACTACCCGTCACGACGATGCACGAATCGACGCGACGCTCGCCGCCGTCGAGCTGCAACGGCACGCTGGCCGCGAAGTAGCCGACCGGGGTGGGCACCATGCCCACGTTGACCACGTCGACGCCGGCCGCACGCAGACCGTCCGACAACGCCTGGACCAACTCGGGACCCGAGAGGCGGCCGTCACGCGCGACCACCACGGCGTCGCCGCCTTGCGCCCGCACTTCGCTGCCGAACGCGCGGCCGATCGAACGCGCCGCATCGGCGTCGAGCGTCTTGCCGATTACACCGCGAATGTCATATGCCTTGAAGATAGATTTGGAGATCATGTTGGCTCACTTGCGTGCAATGGAGAATTTTGACCGGCGCACCGCTGACAAATCGGTAAAACACAGCGATGCGCCCTTGCCGGAAGCGATCCGGTTCCAACTTATAATTGCGCTTTTCGGACCAGCCTTATAGCACCATTCTAATGCTTAGACGCCCTCCAATTGTAAAGTTGCCGATACACTCGGCTGGGTGGGCAAACGCGCACGCCGCGCCGCGCGGATCAGGGGCGCCGCGCGCGCTCACCGTGCCGTCGGCACGCCCGGCGCAAGCGGACCGGCGAGCGCCCACCGGATGCTGACGCTCAAACGCTTCGCCAATCCGGACGTCACGCGCGCCTTCAAGAATATTGTCTGGCTCGGGCTTGAGCGGCTCACGCAGATCGGCGTGGCAATCGTGATCAGCGGCATGCTGGCGCGCTACTTCGGGCCGGATATCTTCGGTAAATGGCAATACGCCAACACGCTGCTGCTGGTGCTCTCGCCCATTACGTGGGTGTGCGGCTCGGAGATTCTCGTGCCCACCATCGTCAACCGGCCGCCCGCGCAGCTCGGCACCGTGCTCGGCAGCGCCTTCGCGCTGCGCATCTCGGTGTCGGTCGCGGCCTTGCTGCTCACGTGGCTCGGCATCGCGCTGCATTTCTTCGAGCCGCTGGTCGGCGCCATGCTTGGCGGCCTCGCCGTGACCATGCTGTTTCGCGAGCCGTTCGTCGGCGTGATCAATGCGTGGCTGCAGAGCATGACCTACAGCAAGCCGCAGTTGCTCACCAGTATGAGCACCGCGGTATTGAAAGCCGCTCTGGTGTACCTGCTCGTGCGCGCGGCGGCCACGCCCGCGCGCTTCGGCTGGCTGTGGGCGCTCGAATCGGCGGCCATCGGCACCGTCCTCGTGATCTATTACGTGCGCCGGCACGGCGGCAAGCTCGGCTGGCATCTGGACCATGCGCTCTTCAGGCATTTCGCGAGCGCGGGCACCGTGTTCTGGCTCGGCCTGATCTGTATGTACCTGTTCCTGAAACTGGACCGGCTCATGCTCGAACGGGCCATCTCGTTCGCCGACCTCGGGCGCTATTCCGCCGCCCAGCAGTTGAACGAGAACTGGATCACGCTCGCGCTGATGCTCGCGCAGACCATTGCGCCCGCCTTCGTCTATCGCGTCCAGGACGCCGCCCAGTTGCGCCGCAATATGTGGCGGCTCACCGCCATGACCGCCGCGCTGATGGCGAGCGGCGCACTCGTGCTGGACCTGCTCGCCGGCCTGATCATTCGCCGCGTGTTCGGCCCGCAGTTCGAAGGCGCGATCGAGATTTTCCGCTGGGCCGTGTGGCTGTCCGTGCCGGCCGGCATCGAAGCGATCGGCAATCTCGTCGTGCTGAAATATCAGGCCAGGTTCGTGTTGCTCTCGAAGTGGCTGCTGGCGCTGGCCGTCGCGTTCGTGGTCAATCTGCTGGCGATTCCGCGGCTTGGCGCCTATGGCGCGCTGGTGGGCCTCGCGGCCGGTTATCTGGCGGCCGCGTCGGTTAATCTTTATTACATCCGTTTCAAATTGCGCCCATGACGAACTCACCCGCCACCGCGCAGATGACCCTCGACGACGTCGCGGTACTGATCCCCGCCTATAACGGCCAGGCCGACGTCGATCTCACGCTCGCGTCGTTCAGTGAAAGCGCGCCGGTGCATGTGCTGATCGTCGACGACGGCAGCACGCCGCCGATCGTCGCGCCGGCCATCCCCGGCATGAAGATCGAAGTGCTGCGCATGGCGCAGAACGGCGGCATTGAGCGCGCCTTGCAAACCGGCATCGACGCCCTTGCCCAGCGCGGCTTTCGCTATGCGGCGCGCATCGACGCGGGCGACCGCAGCGCGCCGCAGCGGCTCGCCAAACAACGCCTGTTCATGGAATTGCATCCCCGCGTGGCGGGCCTCGGCATGTGGACGCAAGTCGTCACCCGCGAAGGCAAACCGCTTTTCATGCTGACGCCGCCCGCCGAACCGAACGCGATCCGGCGCTTGCGCTTCTTTCGCTCATGCCTTGCGCATCCTTCGATGATGCTGCGCATCGACGCCGTGCGCGCGGTGGGCAACTACCGCGCCGAGTACCGCTCCGCCGAGGACCTCGACCTGTTCGTGCGTCTGATGGAACGCTACGACTGCGCGAACCTGCCGGAGCTCGGGCTCTATTACGAACTGAACGAAGGCGGTATCAGCGCCACCAAACGGCGCCGCCAGGTCAGCTCGACGCTGCGGCTGCAACTGCGCCACTTCAACGCCGCCAATATTTATGACTGGCTGGGCCTCGCCAAAAATCTGCTGCATCTGGTCACGCCTTACCGCGCGTTGCAACGGATCAAGCGCAGCCTGCTCGCGCCGCGCGCGAGCCGCTAAATCATTCACCACCCCATTCACCGCCGAGTTCGATCCCGCATGAAGCCTGCCTTGAAGTCGACGCCCGCGTTGCGCATTACACTCGTCTGTAACACCGCCTGGGCAATCTATACGTACCGGCAAGGTCTGATCCGCATGCTGGTCGGACGCGGCGTCGACGTGACGGTGCTTGCGCCGCGCGACCGCACGTTCGAACTGCTCGCCGCGATGGGCTGCCGCTGCATCGAATTGCCGGTGGCGTCCAAAGGCACCAATCCGCGCGACGACCTGCGCACGTTGTGCGCGCTCTACCGGCAGTACCGGACGATCCGCCCGCACGTGGTGTTCCATTACACGATCAAGCCGAATATCTACGGATCGATCGCCGCGAAGCTGGCGGGCGTGCAATCGGTTGCGGTCACAACCGGATTGGGCTACGTGTTCATCCAGCACAGCCGCGCGGCTCAGGTGGCCAAGAAACTGTATCGTTTCGCGTTCCGTTTCCCGCGCGAAATATGGTTTTTGAATCGCGACGATCAGTCTGCATTTGTCGAACAGAATTTGTTGGTGCATCCTGAGCGCGCGAGGTTGATGCACGGTGAAGGCGTGGACCTCGCGCAGTTCGCCTTCACGCCGTTGCCCGAGCGGGCGGATTACCGCTTCGTGCTGATCGGGCGGCTGTTGTGGGACAAAGGCGTGGGCGAATACGTCGAGGCCGCGCGGCGTGTGCGTGAACGTTATCCGCACGCCCGGTTCCAACTGCTCGGTCCGGTGGGCGTCGACAACCCCAGCGCGATCACGCGCGCGGAGGTGGCGGCGTGGGAGCGAGAAGGCACAATCGAGTATCTTGGGGAGGCGCACGACGTGCGGCCTTTCATCGCCGAAGCGGATTGTGTCGTCCTGCCGTCGTATCGCGAAGGCGTGCCGCGCACGCTGATGGAAGCCTCGGCAATGGGACGGCCCATTGTCACGACCGACGTGCCGGGTTGCCGCGAAGTGGTGGCGGACGGCGTCAACGGATTGCTGTGCGAGGCGCGCAATGCAGAAAGCCTCGCGGCCACGCTGGCGCGCATGCTCGACATGAGCGGCGCCGAGCGCCGGGCCATGGCAGAACGCGGCCGGCAGAAAGTCGCGGAAGAATTCGACGAGCGCGTGGTCGTCGAAACGTATAAGGACCTGGTGCAAAAAATGACGGGCGTTTTACTTTAACGGAGCAACAGCATGACCACGAAGGGCACGATTCTGGTAACGGGCGGCGCGGGCTTTATCGGCTCGCACACCTGTGTCGAACTGCTGAACGGCGGTTACGACGTCGTGGTAATCGACAATCTCGTGAACAGCAACCGCGAGTCGCTGCGGCGCGTAGAAAAAATCACCGGCAAGGCGGTGAACTTTTATGAGGCCGACGCCCGCGACACAGCGGCGCTCAACCGTATTTTCGACGCTCATCCGATCACGGGCGCGATCCACTTTGCCGCGCTGAAGGCGGTGGGCGAGTCGGTGGCCAAACCGATCGAGTACTACAGCAACAACGTCGGCAGCCTGCTGAGCCTGCTCGGCGTGATGCGCGAGCGGAACGTCAAGCAGTTCGTGTTCAGTTCGTCGGCGACCGTGTACGGCGTGCCGAAGAGCTCGCCGATCGACGAATCGTTCCCGCTGTCGGCCACCAATCCGTATGGCCAGTCGAAGCTGATCGCCGAGCAGGTGCTGCGCGATCTGGAAGTGGCCGATCCGTCGTGGCGCATTGCCACGCTGCGCTACTTCAATCCGGTCGGCGCGCACGAGAGCGGCCTGATCGGTGAAGATCCCGCCGGCATTCCCAATAACCTGATGCCGTATGTCGCGCAGGTCGCGGTCGGCAAGCTCGAGAAGCTGAGCGTGTTCGGCGGCGATTACGACACGCCGGACGGCACCGGCGTGCGCGACTATATCCACGTCGTCGATCTGGCGCGTGGTCATCTGGCCGCGCTCGACGCGCTGGTCAGGCGCGACGCGAGCTTCGTGGTGAACCTCGGCACGGGCCAGGGCTATAGCGTGATCGACGTGGTCAAGGCCTTCGAGAAAGCCGCCGGCCGGCCGGTGCCCTACGAGATCGTGGCGCGCCGCCCGGGGGATGTCGCCTCGTGTTTTGCCGACCCGGCCGCCGCCGAGAAGATCATCGGCTGGCGCGCGCAGTTCGGTATCGAGCGGATGTGCGCGGATCACTGGCGCTGGCAGTCCACCAATCCGCAAGGCTTCGCGTGAGTGAAGTGAAGTGAAAGTCGACGGCGGCACGAAGGCGTCGCCAGGCAGGAACGCCGCCGCCGTCGATTGAGGGATTGCACCAAGCGGGTAATTCCGAATATTACTAACCCTTTACAGTTTCCTATACTGGCTCACCGTCAGACGGTCAGGCTTCCTAAGAACGTTCGAATCGGCGTGCACGGGCCCGCATCGAGGCGTCGTGCAAAAAAAGACATGCTACGGAGACAGTCATGCGAATTCGCTTGAAGAGCGTAGTGGGCGCGCTCGCGCTTTGTGCCCTCACCAATCTCAGCTACGCGGCGGATCCGATCAAGATCGGCGTCGATGGACCGTTCACCGGTGGCTCGTCGTCGATGGGCGTGAGCATGCGCGACGGCGTGCGCCTCGCCACCGCCGAGATCAACAAAGCCGGCGGCGTGCTGGGCCGCCAGCTCGTGCTGGTGGAACGCGACGACGAAGCGAAAAACGAACGCGGCGTGCAGATCGCGCAAGAGCTGATCAACAAGGAAAAAGTCGTGGCGGTGGTCGGTTACATCAACACCGGCGTCGCGCTCGCCTCGCAGCGCTTCTTCCAGGAAGCGAAGATTCCCGTCTTCAACAACGTCGCGACGGGTAGCATCGTGACGAAGCAGTTCACCGACCAGCCGGACAATTACGTCTTCCGCAATGCCGCCGCGGACCGCATCCAGGCGCCGATGATCGTCGAAGAGGCGGTAACGAAGCGCGGATTCAAGAAGGTCGCGATTCTCGCCGACTCGACCAACTACGGTCAGCTCGGCCGCGAAGATCTGGAAAAGGCGCTCGCCGCCAAGGGCGTGAAACCCGTCGCCGTCGAGAAATTCAATATCAAGGACGTCGACATGACCGCGCAGCTGCTCAAGGCCAAAGAGGCCGGGGCCGAAGCGGTGCTGACGTACGGCATCGGACCGGAACTCGCGCAGATTGCCAACGGCATGGCCAAGCTCGGCTGGAAAGTGCCGCTGATCGGCAGCTGGACACTCTCGATGGCGAACTACATCGACAACGCGAGCACCAACGGCGAAGGCGCGCGCATGCCGCAGACCTTCATTCAGGAAGCGAACACGCCTAAGCGCAAAGCCTTCATCGACGCGTACCTGAAGGAATTCAAGCCGAAGAACAATCGCATCGACTCGCCGGTTTCCGCCGCGCAAGGTTACGACTCGGTCTATCTGCTGGCCGCCGCGATTACGCAAGCCGGCTCGACCGAGGGTCCGAAAGTGCGCGCCGCGCTCGAAAACCTCAATACCAAGGTGGAAGGCGTCGTGATGGTCTACGACAAGCCGTTCACCCACGACGACCATGAAGCGATCAGCCCGAACGTGCCGGTGGTCGGCGAGGTCAAGGGCGGCCGCGTGGTGTACGCGTACGAAGCGGACCGCAAAGGCGGCAGCCAGTTGCGCACCAAGCAGGCAAGCGCCACGAATTGAGCGTGACATAAACGCATCAGCTTGCCACGGAGCCGCACCCGTCTGAAGGCGGGCGCGGCTTTGCTTCATATCCGGTGAATTCCAGGGCGCTCGACGATGGCCATCCTTCTGCAGCTCATCTATAGCGGCATTGCGCTCGGCATGATCTATGCCGTGATCGCATTCGGTTATCAACTCACGTTCGCCACCTCCGGCACGCTGAACTTTGGCCAGGGCGACGCACTGATGCTCGGCGCGCTGGTCGGCCTCACGCTCGTCACGCTCGGTGTCAATTACTGGCTGATGATTCCGCTCGTCTGCGGGTTCGGTCTGCTGCAAGGCGCGTTCGTCGAACGGATCGGGGTGCGGCCCGCGATCAAGATCAAATCCGAGTTCGGCTGGATCATGTCGACGATCGCGCTCGGCATTATCTTCAAGAACGTCGCCGAGAACGTCTGGGGCCGCGACGATCTGCGCTTCCCTTCCCCGCTACCGGAAGCGCCGCTGAAAATATTCGGCGCCAACGTGCTGCCGATGGAATTACTGGTGGTCGGCGGCGCGCTCGTCATGATGCTGGCGGTCGAGTTCTTCAATCGCAAGACGATCTTCGGCAAAGCGGTGGTGGCTACCGCGAACGATCGGGACGCCGCGGCGCTGATGGGCATCAACACCGGCCTCGTGATCACGTTTTCGTACGCGCTGTCTTCGCTGACCGCGGCCTTTGCGGGCGTGCTGATCGCGCCGCTCACGCTCACCGGCGCGACGATGGGCGCCGTGCTCGGGCTCAAGGCGTTCGCGGTGGCGATCATCGGCGGACTGTCGAGCGGACTGGGTATCGTGGTGGGCGGCGTCATTCTCGGCATTGCCGAGACGACGACCGGCTTCTATCTCTCCACCGGCTACAAGGACGTACCTGGGCTCGTGCTGCTGCTGATCGTGCTCGCGTTGAAACCTGCCGGCCTGTTCGGCAAGACCTCGATCAAGAAAGTGTGAGGGCCGTCGTGAATCCGAAGAAGCTCATTGCGTCCGCACTGGCGCTGATCGCGCTCGCGGTGTTTCCCGTGCTGTCGGGGAATCCGTATTACATCCACCTGCTCGAGACGATCATGATCTACGCGATCCTGCTCTTCGGTCTCGACATCGTGGTCGGTTACACCGGGCAGGTGTCGCTCGGCCATGCCGGCCTGTTCGGCGTAGGCGCTTACACGGCCGGCGTGCTGTTCTTCAAGCTCGGCATGCCGTTTTTCGTCACCGCGCCGCTGGCGATTCTGGTCACCGCGGGCTTCGGCGCGATTCTCGCGCTGCCGGCGCTGCGCGTGTCCGGCCCCTACCTCGCGATGGTGACGCTCGCGTTCGGCACGATCATCCAGATTCTCATCAATGAGATGGATTTTCTGACCAATGGGCCGATGGGCGTGAAGATTCCCAAACCTTCATTCGGCGGCCGGCCGATGAACGAGGTCGAGTATTACTGGCTCGTCGCGGCGCTGCTGGCGGCCTCGCTGATCGTCGTGCACCGCGTGCTCAAATCGCATCTGGGCCGCGCGTTCGAGGCGCTGCGCGACAGCCCGATCGCGTCGGACTGCATGGGCGTGTCGGTGTATCGCTACAAGGTCTATGCATTCGTGATCAGCGCGGGATTTGCCGGGCTGGCAGGCTGCCTGTATTCGTATTCGGAACAGTACATCTCGCCGAACACCTATAACTTCGAACTGACCATTCTGTTCCTGCTCGCCATCATCATGGGCGGGCGTAAAACCCGCACCGGGGCGCTGCTCGGCTCGGCGATCATCGTGCTGCTGCCTAAGCTGCTCGACGACATCGACATGTTCCGCACGGTCGCCTCGGTGCTGGCGGCCGTCGTCGTGATCGGCGCGGGCGTGGCGCTGGCGCGCAAGGCGTCCACGCCGCGCAAGGTCGCGATTCCCGTTCTGGGCACCGTGGGTCTTGCCGCGTTTTCCTACCGGATCGATATGCTCGCCGACTGGCGGCTCACCATATTCGGCTTGATGATCCTGCTCGTCGTGTACTACCTGCAGGATGGCGTGGTCGGCTTCGTGCGCAAGATCGTGATGCACGGCCGGGTTCGCACGATCACCGTGGACACGACCAAACCGGCCACGATCGGCGCCGATGCGATTCAGGCCGTGCACGCCGGGGGCACGGAGGACATTCTGGAACTGCGCGGCATCCTGATGCAGTTCAGCGGCTTGAAGGCGCTGAACAATGTCGATCTGACCGTGCAGCGCGGCACGATTCACGGACTGATCGGGCCGAACGGCTCCGGCAAGAGCACGATGATGAACGTGCTGACCGGCATCTATGTGCCGACCGGGGGCACGCTGGCTTATCGCGGCGCATCGCTCGCGGGGAAGACCTCTTCGCAGATCGCGCTGTCCGGCATTGCGCGCACGTTCCAGAACGTGCAGTTGTTCGGCGAAATGACCGCACTCGAAAATGTGCTGGTCGGCCTGCACCACACGTTCAAGGCGAATCTCGCGGATGTCGGACTCATGTCGCCGCGCTACCGGCGCGAGGAACGCGCGGCCCGCGAGCGCGCGTTCGGCATGCTCCGTTTTGTCGGCCTGGAAAATGTCGCGGCCGAAGAAGCGCGCAACCTGCCGTACGGCAAACAGCGGCTGCTCGAAATCGCGCGCGCGCTTGCGCTCGATCCGCAACTGCTGCTCCTCGACGAACCCGCCGCCGGACTCACCGCGCCCGATATCAAGGAACTGGTCGCGATCATTCGCAAGGTGCGCGATCACGGCATTACCCTCGTGCTGATCGAACATCACATGGACGTGGTGATGAGCGTGTGCGACCGCGTCTCGGTGCTCGACTTCGGGCAGAAGATTGCAGAAGGCAAGCCCGCCGATATTCAGTCAAACGAAAAAGTCATTGAAGCCTATCTCGGCGGCCAGCCTGCCGGTCAAGCGGCGTAAGTCCGCGGACGCCCCCACAGGAACAGACATGTTATCGATCAGAAATCTGCATGCGGGCTACGGCAAGGTCAAAGTGCTGCACGGCATTTCGATCGATGTGCCGAAGGCGTCGGTCGTCACGCTGATCGGCTCGAACGGCGCGGGTAAAACGACGACGATGCGTGCGATCTCCGGCATGATCCGGCCGAGTGCCGGCGAGATCACGATGGGCGTCGGCGCAAACGCGAGGCGTATCGACGCGCTCGAGTCGCACCGCATCGCGCGGCTCGGAGTCGCGCATTCGCCGGAAGGCCGGCGCGTATTCCCGACAATGAGCGTGACCGACAACCTGATGCTCGGCGCCTTTCCACGCCTGACTTCAGCGCGGCCGCGCGGCGACGTGAAGGCCGACCTGGAGCGCGCCATCGAAATGTTTCCGCGGCTCAAGGAGCGGCGCCATCAACTGGCCGGCACGCTCTCCGGCGGCGAGCAGCAGATGCTGGCCATGGCGCGCGCGATCATGATGAACCCGGAACTGGTCTTGCTCGACGAACCGTCGATGGGGCTCGCGCCCATTCTAGTCGAAGAGGTGTTCCGGATCATTGGGAATCTGAAAAGCCAGGGCGTCACCATGTTGCTGGTCGAACAGTTCGCCGCGGCCGCGCTCAATGTGGCCGATTATGGCTATGTGCTGGAGAACGGCAGGATCGCGGCGCATGGGCCCGCGGCGGAGTTGCGCAACGATCCTTCGGTGAAGGCGGCGTATCTAGGCGCGAGTCACTGAGGCACGCGCGGATTCGGTGCATAGCGCGTTCATCGAGGTCATCAGGTCGCGAGACCACGGTCGAGTTCCGCCGCCACGAGCTGCAAGTTAGGTTCGACGATCAGGTCGGCGTGGCCGCCGGAGATTTCCGTCACTGTCAGCCCGGCACGGGCGACACGCCGCCAAAGCAGCAGCGGATCACCATGTCCATTCTGTGCAACCGCCGCACGGACATAAATAATCCGCCCTGCGTCATAAGGCTTGGGCCGATAGCCCGCCATCGCGACTCGCATCGTTTCGCGCATATGCCTGAGCACCGGCGGCATTGCCGGCGTGTAGCCTTCGGGCCGCCGTGGCATGCGGCCGAGGCGCATCCGCACCTGATCCATCACGCTCACGAAGCGGTCCGTGAGATAACCGGGCAGCCGCGCCGCGGGCAGCGCCCGCACTGCCTGCCAATGTGAGCGCGCAGAGCCGGCACGCCGCAGCAACCGCGCCGTCCAGGGCAGGCAATGTTGATGCACATACGTGTCGAGCAGGAATAGCATCTTGATCCGCTCGCCGGCGCGTTGCAGCTGTTGCGCAATCTCAAACGCCACCAGCCCGCCGAATGAATATCCCGCCAACGCGTAAGGCCCTTCCGGTTGCACGACACGCATCTGTTCAATGTAGCTCGCCGCCATGTCTTCGACGCGTAACTGCGCCGGCTGTTCTCCGTCGAGGCCGCGCGCCAGCAGTCCATAAACCGGACGTGGGCTATTCAGCGCGCCGATCAGCGCAAGACATTCCATCACCGAACCGCTCGCGCTGTGCACAAGAAAGAGCGGTGAGCCGGTGCCGGCACGCACCTGCACGAGCGTCGGCGAAGCTGGCGGTAGCGCGTCGCCATCAATGAGCGCGGCGAGCCTCGCAATGGTCGGCGCAGTCATCAGCATGGCGAACGGAATGGCGCGTCCCGTCGACTCGCGGATGTCGGCGAGCAAGCGCGTCGCCAGCAGCGAATGGCCGCCTAGATCGAAGAAGTTGTCGTCGCGGCCGATCGGCGCGACGCCGAATAGTTTCTCCCATTGCGCCTGCAAATGCGCTTCGAGTTGCTCCCGCGTCTCACCCACAGGTGGCAACTCACGCGTGGCCAGATTCAGTGCCGGGTGGCGCCGGATCGCGTCGAGACACTCGGGATTGCGCAACGCCGCCGTATTGCCGATCGGCAGTCCATTGATCGCGTTGCGCGCCGCGGCTTCGGAAAGCTTGCCGTTGTGTGTTGCCGGCAAAGCATCGACCGCAAGGATCCGGTCGGGCACGTGCGCGGGAGAGGCACGGCGCGCGAGGTCGCGGCGAATACGGGCGGCGAGCGAACCGGTGAGCACCGCGCCGTCAGTGAGCACCAACAGCAACACGACGCGCGATTCGAAATCGTCGGGCAACGCATGATCACCGGCCGCGCCGCGCATGCGCTGCTCGACGACCAACGCCTCACGGATTTCGGGAATGTCGTTCAATACGCGGTAGACCTCAGCCGGGCCTACATTAATGCCACGCACGTTCAGCACGCCGTCCGAGCGCCCGTGCATGCGCACGCCACCGTCTGGCGAGAACGAGATCAGATCGCCATGAGTCCACACACCGGGATTGCTGGCGAAATAGGCGTCATGAAAAGCCGCTCCCCCGGCATCACCGAAAAACCCGAGAGGACGCGACGGAAACGGGTTCACGCAGACAAGCTGGCCGACGCCATCGATGCGCGCCCCGCGCTCCCATGCCTGCACGTCGAGCGCGAGGCTTTTGCATTGCGCCTCGCCAGCGTAGACGGGCAGATTCGGATTGCCCAGCACAAAGCAGCCGAGAATGTCCGTGCCGCCCGAGATGGATTGCAGTTGCAGCGGCTTCACGTGAGCGCGCACCCACTCGAATTGCGAGTCGAATAGCACTGATCCGGTGGACAGCATCGCCCTCAACGCGCCGAGGTCGAACTGTTCGCCACATTCCAGGCCGGCCTCTTCGCACATTTTCAGGTACGCGGGACTCGTGCCGAATACGGTGACGCGCTCTTGCGCTACGAGACGCCATAGCGTGTCGACCGTCGAGATCGGGCCGTCGTATGTCACGATCTCCACGCCGGAAGCCAATGCGGAGAGTTGCCAGTTCCACATCATCCAGGCGCAACTCGTATGGAAATACATTCGGTCGCCTGGCCGCAGATCGCTGTGGAGCTGATGCTCCTTCAGGTGTTCGAGCAGCGTGCCGCCGGCGCCGTGTACGATGCATTTCGGCTTGCCGGTGGTTCCCGACGAGAACATGATGAAAAGCGGATGGTTGAAGGGAAATCGACGCCATTCGAATCGGCCGGCAGCGCCGGTGTCGAGCAGTGCGGCGAGCGAATGGACCGGTTGCGTCAGCGTGCTAGGCAGAACCCCTTCGTCCAGACAGACGACGTCTTGCAGCGACGGCAGCGCGGCCGCCAACCCGGAAATTTTGCTTGCAACCGACCTGCCTGTGTCGAAGGTCCGCGCCGCGGTATGGGCGAGCAGCATTCGTGGTTCGAGCGGCATGAAACGATCACGGATCGCATCGACGCCCATTTCGGGGGCCGCAGTCGACAACGTCGCGCCAAGGGCGGTGACGGCCAACGCGGCGACGATCGCATCGGCGTCGTTGCGCATGACCGCCACCGCGCGGTCGCCCTCGCCTAACCCAAGCGCCGACAGCGCCTGCGCAACGCGCGCCACGCGCTCGCGCAATTGCACGCGAGTGAGGTGGATGCGACGCCCGTCGGCGTGGCAGGCGGTCACGGCGGGTGCGTCGGCGTCCGCCGCGGACAACCTGAGCAGATTGTCCGCGTAATTCAGTTGCATCTGCGGAAAGAAGCGCATGTGTTCGCAATCGTCGCCCTCGCACACTGGCAGGGTGGTGCCCGACCATTCCAGTCCCGACGACCATTGCACGAAACATTGCCAGAAAGTCCTGAACTCACGCACGGAGAAGTCGTGCAGCGCATCGTAGTCACAAAGCGGCTGACCGGTATGGGTGCGCAGGAAAGCGGTGAACGCGCTCAACTGCGAAGCGTCGATTCTCTCGGACGTGTTCGCATAAATCATCGGCGCGCGCTCCGCCAAGCGGCTGGCCCCGCGGAATGCACCAGGTAACTCGACACGATTCATGGAGATTGCACCTATGACATGCGAGGCCGGCTGGAGACGGCGGCGCGCCGCAGGCGACACGCACACCGACTGCCGTCGTGCTTTCGCGATTGCTAGCCCACGGGAGGCACGGGGTGTTCAAGCTTGCCGGCCGATCGAACAAGCCAGCTAGCCGATGTAGCGTGTTCTGGACGGAATCGAACACGCCTCTTTCCGACTTTGATTGCACCCTTCAATCCGTAGAAGCTTTGCTGCAAACAGGCCACCTTCTGGAAACGAACACGCAGCACATTATTCACGGCATTGCACCGTCATCCCAACCGAACTTTCCTCTGCGCGATGAGCCGTTTCATCATACACATGGGCGCACATTTTGACGCGTGCCCTAACCGAGCTTTATGTGCTGTACCGCACGGAGTAGCGGCATTCGTGCGGATACTCTACGTCTACACATACTCGACCAAAGACAGCGTAAGCGGGTATTCATCGCACTAGTTGAGACTGCGGAACAATCCGACAGCAGGCAGCGAGGGAAGCCCGATTTACCTCTCTTACCCGGCTTGAAATGTGAAGCTCGTAATGTTGATGGCGAATAGGTTGTTCGCTAGTCCAACATATTGCTGTCTAAGGTATGGCGGAAATTGATTGAGGCATCTTTCTGAGTCGGCCAGGATATCGTCGCTTTACGACTTGTCGACTGACGGATGCTGAATTGCATAGCTATACTTTCCACTGAAACAATCATGATCTGGGATGCGGGGAGTCGGTGCCTGACTATTTCTGGCACGTGTTTCCGCATCGCGTGGAGAAACAAATATTCGTATTTGTCGACATCTTTCTTCTCGATTATTAATAGCATTTTCATAGCAATTATACATTGCTATACCCTCTGCTTTCCTATCTCGGGTAGTCCGCAGCAGATCTCGACAGGTGACCGCTTCTTTCTGTCTGACGCGGCTGGCACCCCGCCTCACCGGTAGAAATAACCGGCGTGGCCCGCAATGCCGAAACACTGATGTACTCGTCAACGAACTTCGATCCGGGGGCAGCAATGGCTTTAGTCGGCAAGGTATCGGAATCAGTGTCAAAGGAAGTTAATCCTTTCGATACCCGCTACGACGGTCGTTCGCATGCCGACCATTCTGAATGGAGCGGCCGCGGTTTTTCGGCTTCGAATCTGGATAACGTCTCGGAATACAGTCGCGGCGAAGAATCCCTTTCTTCGGACCTTTCAACCGAGCCCGTCCCAGGTCCTCTGGCTTGCCGCACGCTGTCGGCGGCAAACGATCCTGATATTCCGACGAGAAAAGGCGACTTCACGAAACGCGTCTTCGACATTGTCGGCGCATCCTCCTTGCTAATCGTGCTGCTACCGATTTTTCTCGTTGTAGGTTGCTTCGTATTGAGCGACGGCGGATCGGCTTTCTTCGGCCATCCTCGCGTCGGAAGAGGCGGGCGAGCGTTTCGCTGCTTGAAGTTCCGCTCAATGGTTCCTAGGGCCGATGTCGTTCTCGCTGAACTCCTGGCCGCGGACGCCACCGCTCGCGAAGAATGGAATCGCGATTTCAAGCTGAAGAACGATGTTCGCGTCACCGCCGTCGGCCGGTTTCTTCGCAAGACGAGCCTTGATGAGCTACCCCAGCTCTGGAATGTTCTTCGCGGCGACATGAGCCTCGTTGGCCCTCGGCCCATCGTCACGAAGGAGTTGGAACGATATGGCGCGGACGCCCATTACTATCTGTCGGTTAGACCCGGAGTGACCGGATTGTGGCAAGTGAGCGGACGAAACAATGTTGACTATGCAACGAGAGTGGCACTGGACGTCTCCTATGTAAAGGAACGCTCGACTCTGCTCGATATCAGCATTCTGCTGCGAACGTTCAAGGTGGTTTTTGAAGGAAGCGGAGCGTATTGAGAGAATGCAATCGAACCGTATTGATCCGATGCCTGCATACTGCCGATGAGAATCGTTCATGTTGTCGAGTCGACAGCGACCGGCACGCTCTCCGTGATATGCATGATCTCGAATCGTCTGGCGAGTGAGGGCCACGAAGTTTACGTGGTGTTCTCCAAGCGCGACGAAACGCCCGCCAATTTGCCGTCTCTCTTTCATCCGAAGGTCCACCTTCGGCAATTTCAGATGAAAGGCCGGCCCGTTGCCAGCATACTGTTCGGATTGCGTCGTGAGCTCAATAGTCTGCGCCCTGACGTCGTTCATCTGCACTCGTCGTTTGCTGGATTTCTGGGACGACTGTCAACCATTTCCTCCTTGAAATCGACTAAGTTCTTTTACAGTCCTCATTGCATTTCTTTCATGCGCTCGGATGTCTCCAGGCTGAAGAAGACGTGCTTCATTGGACTCGAGGCATTGGCCTGCCTGAAGAAGTCGACTTATGTCGCCTGCTCCGAAAGTGAACGTGCCATCGTACGACGCTACTTGCGCACGCAAGTGGTACTGGTCGAAAACGCGCTCGACAAACACGTAACGACAAGTCACATGGCCGCATCGACTCAGGAGCGCCCACGTCCGTCCAGATGCGTTGTGACCGTGGGCGGCATCAGACGACAGAAGAACCCCGAATTGTTCGCGGAAATAGCGAGCCTTTTCAAACGACGGGATGTCGAATT
Organism: Paraburkholderia aromaticivorans; assembly: GCF_002278075.1. Classification (NCBI taxonomy): domain Bacteria; kingdom Pseudomonadati; phylum Pseudomonadota; class Betaproteobacteria; order Burkholderiales; family Burkholderiaceae; genus Paraburkholderia; species Paraburkholderia aromaticivorans. The sequence goes on from NZ_CP022989.1 coordinate 377,393, forward strand.
CGTCTGGATCGGTGACGGAGACGAGGCTGCAAAGAAAGTTCTGGCCGATGCGAACGTCACAGTCACCGGCTGGCTTAGCCGATCTATAGCGATGGAAAAGGTTAAAGGCGCCGACGCCTACCTGTCCACTTCCTCATGGGAGGGTATGCCCATTTCTATCATCGAAGCAATGGCGCTCGGAACACCAATCGTCGCTTCGAGTTGCCCGGGGAACATCGACGTTCTTAGTCACGCCCGGACTGGCATGATCTTCAGCAGCGCCGAAGAGGCAGTGGCCTCACTGACCCAGATGATGGAAGACGACAAATTTCGCGTCGCCATGGCAGAGCGCGCGCAAGACGAGGTACGCAAGCGTTTCAGCGAGGACCGCTTCTTCGATGACGTGACCGCGCTTTATGAAGCGCAGATACCACTAATAGAAATCTAGCGTTTTATATTTCATTTATTTTTCTTTTTTTCTCCCCTTGATCGCGCCAACAAGGCGCGCATCCTCCCCCTGATCACCTTCATTCGGCTCGCGCATCAACTCTTACCAACGGGCTGGCCCGAACGCCAATTCAATTCTCTGACGTTTCCCACTCAGCACAAACCCTAGGCTTACCAGCGTTTCCCGCAGTTATGGCATCGGAAATATGTGCACTGCTTCGGGACACTAACGAATATCAGTACGCCAGCTTTATGGCGTACTACGCTCACATTTTGTCCGAACAGTACTCACTTTTTTCGTCGTCAGACCCTGTTAAAAGTACTAATTACTCATGTAATTTTCGGTTGGGCATTTTTTCTATTCATGTTAGGATTCGCTCTCGGTAGATTTTACAAAAGATTTATTTTTGTATGAAGAATCAACGGCTTCCACGAGCCGCCTATTCATCTCTAGCAAGCACTATTTACTGATGTCAACGTCCACCGAAGGGTTTTCCCTCTCTGTGCGAGGATCTTGCAACGGTAGCTTCCGCAAATCCCAAGCCGGACGAGGCCGTGTAGTGATCGACCGTCGCTACATGAATTGCGCCTTTCATTCCATACGAAAGGCAAACGTTTGCGTGTAGCAGGCTGAGCCACGAGATGCCCGCCGGCACTCGACCTGCGAAGAATCAGGTCTGTGCAGCGATCTTGGCGGTGAAGTGAACGGCAATCCAGTTTTTTCGGCTCGGTGTCAAGCACACCGCCGCTACAAAAGCCTGCACGCCGGATAGCGTCTCGTCTCTTTCCTTCGGGTTTCAGCGCGGGATTGATTGGACACCCACACGAATTGCATGGTGTTCTGGAAACTCGCCAATTATTTGAAGCCTTTATTTTTATTATTCGCACTCCTAACCGCCATGCATGATATCCAGCTAACCACTACTAATTCACGAAAAAATAAGTCTCATCGGCAAACGCAACTCAAGAGAATTCTCTCGTCGCACACGACGCGTCTTCTCGGCGCCGCGCTTGCTGCCAGCGTCCTGCTTGCAGCCTGCGGCGGCGGGGGCGACTCTTCGCAAGACCCTGCGGCAGTGGCAAATAGAGCGAGGCGCAACCCCTCAACGCCGGCAACAACCACACCGGCTACGACGACAGCGTCGACTGGCAAGATTTTTTATGGCGTCAACGGCCACTTCCAGCAAGGCGGCGCCTACGCATCATCGAGCACGCAAACTCAATTGGCCCAGCTTCAAGATTTGGGAATGACGATTTATCGCAGCGACGTTTCCAGCAAGGCAGCTGCAACGGCGCTCGCACAGATTGCGACCACCATGGCTGCGGGAGGCGTCACCGTGTACCCGGTGCTGCTCATCTCGCCCCAAGAGTATTCGAGCGAAACGGCCTCCTACAACGCCGGATATGCGCTCGGTCAGCAGGTGGCGTCAGCCATGCACGCGTCTTACTACGAGGTCGGCAATGAGCTTGAGGCGGACACCCTTGCCGGCAACTACGACGGGACGTTCCCGACGGATTACGTCAACAGTAAATTCATGATTGCTCGTGGCGCAATCCGCGGCATGATCGACGGCATCAAGTCTGTCGATACCCAAGGCAAGATCGTCATGGGCGCTGGAACTTGGCTGCATTGGGGTTTCGACCAGATGCTCGCACAGGGTACGCAGCCGGATGGTACGGCGGGTCACCCCGTCGTCTCCTGGGATGTAACGGCGTGGCACTGGTACAACGACTATGACGATATCCAGAACATCTGCGGCGGGTCGGGCTGCTATAACGTCCTGTCCAAACTTCAAGCGTTCGGCAAGCCGATCTGGCTGACCGAGTATGGCGTACGCCCCTGGACTGCCACCGACTCACAAGCTGCAGCTTACCTGACCGGCAATACCATGATGGCCGAATATGCGTCTGTGGCTTCGACGTACAACCTTCAGTCCATTCAGATGTACGAGCTTTACGATGATCCTGCCGGCACATACGGGTTGCTTCAAAGTGATGGCACAACGAAAAAGCCTCAGTACGCGAGCGTGAAGTCCTTCATCGCGTCGCACCCGAAATAACGCATTCGGCTACCTGCAGCACATACGCGCCAGCGCCGCCACGCTGGCGCGTTTTTTCATGCAATTCCGCTTTTATCTGACAAAAAACGTCCTATAGCAATGAGCGCCTGCCGCCATCTCCAATCTTTTTGACAACGAAAGGAACGACTTTGCGCCTAAACCCGACCCGGAATCTGTTTGCAACGTCCAGACAGTGAGGAACTGTCCGCGATCGCGATTGCCCGTTAGCCCCCCATTGGTCCGACTCCCTTTTCCACGATATGAGCGATACCGAACGGACCCAGGCTACTCGACTCGATAACGTGGACACTCATCTTATTCGCGCGCTGGCCACGACAATGTTCGGATGAGAGCAAAGGACTTTTCCTGGACCCGCATTACGGCCTGGCCCCAAATCGTGCTCTTTACGCGAGCCATGAAGCCCGCCGATGCGGCGCGACAGATTGGCGACCCTGCGAACTTGACATGCGAGATCAGCACGCATGCCATCTTTGTTCGACTCGATAGCCTGCTCAACTTACGTTCGTCCGGCGCGGGGGGTGAACGCGCTTCTCATCATGTCGCTGAATCGAATCATTAACACGGCTGCACGCTACATCCTGGCGCCACCTGTTCACTTTTCATGGGCCGAGTTCGGGAGAAAAGCGAAAAGCCGCGCGCCGACGCCTGATTGCAACACACATGAGTCTGCTTGACTCTTTGATCTGAACCACCGCTGGAAAATGTCTCGACACGAAGGATGGAACATGTCTACACGCACATTGGCAAACGCGATCGACACACTGACAGGGCAGGACAATTTTGTCTACAACGGGAGATTTACGGGTCAGAAGGCGACCGGTGTGCAGCGAGTTGCTCGAGAATTAATTGTTGCTATGACGCAACTCCCGGAGATCGACCATGTAACTGTCGCAGTTCCACCCGGCGACAAGATATTACCCGTTGACGGCGCGCAGACACGGAAGATCGGTTTCGGAAGAGGGCTATTCTGGGAGCAGGTCATACTCCCCATATTTGCCGGACGACGCAGGATCGTAAACCTGAGTAATTCAGGGTCGATATTCCGCCCTCGCCAGGTCATCTTCATGCATGACGCAGCCGTGTTCGACACGCCCGCACATTTTTCCCTACGCTTCCGTGCCTGGTATCGAATCATGTTCTGGATCCTTGCGCGCACGTCGAGTTGCATTTTGACTAACTCAGACTTCTCTCGCCAACGCTTAGCCCATCATTGCCGCGTGCCAGCCTCGCGAATCGGCGTCGTTCCGCTCGGCTCTGACCATCTCGACACTATCGAATCCGACGACAACGTGCTGGGCGAACATGGCTTGAATTCGAATCAGTTCGTGCTCGCCGTCAGCAACCTGAATCCGACCAAGAACTTTGCTCGAATTGTCGAAGCGTTCCAACGTGTCAACGATTCTTCGCTCGACCTTGTGATCGTTGGCATGAAGAATCCGATCTTCGGCGAGATCGATGATATCTCGAACGTTGCACCCAACATCAAATATGTTGGCTATGTGAGCGACAGCAAGTTGAAGGCACTTTATCAACATGCCCGCTGCTTCGTATATCCATCCATCTACGAAGGGTTTGGGATCCCCCCGCTCGAAGCAATGAAAAACGGCTGCCCGACCCTGGTGGCTAGCGCTGCCGCATTGCCTGAAGTCTGCGGAGACGCATCACTATATTGCGACCCGTACTCTTCCGACGATATCGCCGACAAGTTGAAATCGTTACTCTATACAAGCGAACTCAGAGCCGACCTACGCCGCCGTGGCCACCTTCACGCGAGCAAGTACCGTTGGCAAACGAGTGCAAAAATCCTGCTGACCGAGCTCGAGAAACTTTGATTCACCGGGGCATACTCAAGGCATTGGGTGGGCCTCGATGAACTTCCTAACCTGTTCGAAGCGCTGCTTCCGCTTTACACCATCACCGTAGAGCAGTCCGTACGCTTCGCTTGGCTGATCGTAAAGCTGATATAGCGTTACATTTTGGATTCCATATTTCTTTGCATCCGCAACGAAACCCGCAAGCCCATCCTGTCCAACCAGGTATGCACCAGGATCACCGCCCGAATAGTCTGGCCGCACGCCGAATTCCGTGATCCAGATTGGCTTGCCGTATTGGGTACTTAGATGGGTCAATACGTGTTTCAAAACATTGGGCTGCGGTACCCACGAAGCCCGGTTCGGACTCATTTCCGAATACCAGTGCCACGCGGTAATATCCCACTCCACGACTTTCGCGTTATCCCGCTTCCCATCAGGTTCAGTACCGTCTCTAAGCATGTCCGAGAAGCCATAATGCAGCCAGCTTAGCGAGCCGAGCAGTATTCGGGCAGACGGTTGAACCTCCTTGATGCCATCTATCATGCCTCGAATCGCGCCGCGCGCCTTTTGGTACTTGGCATTGTCGTAATGGGAGGGATACTCGCCGCTCGCGCCGTTGAGGATCACGTCGTTGTCGAATTCGTTACCCACCTGGTAATACGAAACCAGGCTATTCAACACCGTAGCCGCGTCGGCTCCAAGTTTGCGGCCTTGAGCGTACGCCGTTGATTCGTTCAAATTTTCCTGTACGTCCGGTGTGATGATCAACGGCAGTATGCCTACGCATTGCTCCGCCGCTACCCGCGCGAGTCGCGCGACCTGCTCGGCCGCGGCTTTGTCCCCTACGTCCTGTGCGTATATGGTTATGCCAAGATCGCGCAATTGGGAAATCTGCGCCTCGAAGCTGCGCGCCGTATAGATACCGCCCTGCTGGACATGACCTACCACTCCATAAAAGACACCGGCGCGCCCCTTTGAACATGGAATCTGAGGCTCCGCCGCGGCTTGACGTTGAAAAGGCTGACTCGCCGCAAGTGCGTTTTCTAGCCTAAGGTCCGACCATTTTGTTTCCCTCAGATGTACGAAAGTAACAATCGCCAGACTGAATACTGTTCCACAAATGACGATGGCTATTGGGATTGATCGTTTCCTCATGCGGCTGAAGCCTCACTATTGTGATCGGCCACCCTGCGGGCCGCATTCGCCTGATCAGGTCCGCACGTAGGCCATCTAAACACAAGGTGGTGTGTGGGCGGGCGCAACGAGGTCGGAAAAACCGAATATCCCGCGGTAACACCGGAAAAAACCGGTAACTATGACGCCGCATTAAAGTCAATCTTGCTACGCCTTTACGAGCGAAAAACATTCCAAGCGTTCCTGGCGAATATCCGCCTACTTTAACGGAACCAGCGCGGTGCAACGTGCGCTAAACCACAGACCGGCGAGCAGGAAAGGCGGTATTCATATCACACCTGTCCAGAGTCGCGTCGATGGACGTGGCTGCGGCGAATCGGTCAATGACGGGCCAGGCAACCACATCGGATCCCGGCCGACGATTCGTCGAACCAATGTGAATCCATGTATCAATTCCGGCCGTGGGCGACATGCACGGTCGGTACCCAATGATCGACGCGGCCAAGCCTGTCGCACCATCGATTAGCTTGTTACCCCGAACCCTGGAGATGGCGCCTTTGAACACGCATATTCTTAATTCCGGATCGTCTCGTGCAGGCAACGACGAGGGTAACTTTTCGTTGCGCGACATGCTTCATCTGTTGCGAGACCATATCTGGACACTACTGGCTTTCATCGCGATAGCAACGACGCTTGCCACTGCGTACGCCTTCCTCTCGGCACCGACGTACTCGGCCGACGTCGTCGTGCGTGTCGACCCGCCTGCCCCGCCCGACCAGAATGCACTCGGCATTTCCCGCCAGGATGGCACAGCGCAGCAGCAACCCGGCACGCAAGCGACCGCTGCGGAAATCTCGCTCATGCAAAGCAGGTCCGTGCTTGAGCCGGTGATTCGCCAGTTTCAGTTTGATGTCGAAGTGTCACCGCACACCTTCCCTGTCCTCGGTCATTTCGCGGAGCAACTCGCCTATCCCGGCCATCCCGCCAAGCCGTGGTTTGGGCTCAGTTCGTTCGCCTGGGGCGGCGAACGGCTCGAAATCCCGTCGCTCCACGTGCCTGCGTACCTTGAGGAAAAACCACTGGAACTAATTGCGCTCGACAAGGGCCAGTACGAACTCCGCGCACCCACCGGCGATATCCTATTACGTGGTGAGACTGGCACGCCCGTGACCGCAGCGGATGGACTAGCAATCACGGTCAAGGAACTCGTCGCCAGACCTGGTACTCCGTTCACGGTGATCCATCGCAATGCGCTCGATGCAATCGATGGGCTGCGGCGCCAACTCAAAATCGCTGAAGTGACCAAGGACACAGGGATCGTCCAGATCTCCTTCTCCTCGAAAGACCGAGGACTGACCGCAGACGTCGCCAATGCGGTTGCTCAGCAATACATTGCATCTGCGGTGGCGAGCCGCCAGCTCAATGACACGAAAACGCTTGAATTCATCCAGGGCGAGTTGCCGAGGCTAAAACGGGATCTCACGAGTGCCGAGCAGGCCTTGAGCGACTATCAATCGTCAACCGAGACAATGCGGCCGACGACCGAAGCGCAATCGTATCTACAGGGAAGCATCGAGTTGCAGCAGCGGACGTCAGCCTTGCAACTGCAGCGCACGCAGGCGGCGTCGCTTTTTACGCCCAATAGTCAGCAGGTCAAAACGATCGACGCGCAACTCGCCCAGCTGGCCGAAGCAAAACGTGCCTTCGACTCGCGCTTCACCAGCATGCCAACTTCCGAGCGGCGCAACGCTGAACTCACCCGCGATGCGAAAGTGGCAGAAACTATCTACCTAGGCATGGTTAGCAAGGCCGAAGAGCTTTCCGTGCGCCGCGCAAGCGCCTCAGGTGGTGCACACATTGTCGACGAGGCGATGCAGCCGTATAGACCGATCAAGCCCAACCGGCCTTTGGTTATCTTTGCGGGCGGGGGGCTGGGATTTTTTATCGGCGCGTTCTTCATTGTACTGAGGCGCTATGCAACCACCGGTGTTACCGACCCGCTTTTTGTCGAACGCCGGCTGGATGTGCCGGTCCTCGGCGAAGTACTGTTCAGCCGGCAACAGGCTCAGTTGGAAAACGAAACATCTGTGCAGACCTCGCAAGAATTGCCGTCCGGGCGCGCTGACAGCGTTCCGGGCCTGCCCGATCCCCATTCGCTAGCGTTGGACCCACTCGACGCCCAGTCGTCGGCAGCTGCTGTCGCCCCTGGGCTAGCGCGCGAAGTGGGCGCGCGCATTCTCGCCAGCCGTTTGCCGCATGAGCCCTCAGTGGAAGCGTTGCGCGAGGTACGTACGCAAGTGTGTCGCGATCGTCTGAACAAAAAGAATAACATTGTGATGTTAACGGGTCCGAGTCCCTCCACCGGCAAGAGCTTTGTGGCGGCGAATCTTTCGATACTTCTTACGGAAGTCGGCTTGCGCATCCTGCTCATCGATGCAGACATGCGCCGAGGCAATCTCGCCTCGTTCTTCAAACAATCCAATCGCGGTGGCCTGTCCGAGGTTCTCCAAGGCAAGCTCCGCAGCGCGGATGCAATTCGTTCTGTTGGCGTTCGCGGCCTCTCCTTTATGTCTTGCGGCGCCTACCCGGCCAACCCGTCTGAACTGTTGATGATGCACGACTTCAAGCAGGTCGTCGATCAGTTGAGCGTGCAGTTCGATCTCGTTCTAGTCGACACCCCGCCGTTCCTCGTAGTGACCGACGCCGCGATTATGGCACCTCACGCGGGTGCGACCGTCCTCGTGCTTCGCTCCGGCATGCAAAGCGAAGACGAGATTTCAGAGACGGTCAAGAAGCTACGACGCGCAGGAGGACGACTTCTCGGATCGGTTTTCAACGCAATCCCCAAACGAGCCAGCAACTGGCGAAGCTATGAGCAGGCCGCGCAGTACACGCGCACGCTCAGTGAAACAGACGAGGTGTAACGCTACAGAGGTATCCAGCGAGGCGCTCACGCACCTTGCTCCTTGTGAAACATCAGGCGAGTTCGCCGGAAAGCGGGGGCTTGAGGCTGCACGGCTTCGAGACCCAAGTACATGTCGCAGCGAGAACCATTGATTCTCGATTATTTGGGGTGACCTATTCATGAGCCGATCTACGCCGCAAATTGGAATCGAGGTAAACGAGAACCGCATCCCCTTCAACGCACCCGCCATGACGGGCAACGAATTGAAGTACATCGCGGAGACTCACTTCAGCAAAAAGCTTGCAGGCGACGGCTCGTTTACGGGACGTTGCAACAGGTGGCTGCAGGAAAGAAGCGGTTCTGGCAAGGCTTTGCTGACTCACTCCTGTACAGCCGCACTCGAAATGGCAGTACTGTTGCTAGACATTCAGCCCGGCGACGAGATCATCATGCCTTCGTACACGTTCGTCTCGACGGCGAACGCTTTTGTGCTACGCGGCGGCGTGCCGGTTTTCGTGGATATCCGCGAAGACACCATGAATCTCGACGAACGATTGATTGAATCCGCGATCACGTCACGAACCCGCGCAATTGTCCCGGTGCACTACGCCGGCGTGGCATGCGAAATGGACACGATCGTATCGATTGCGCGACGCCACGGACTCAAAGTCGTGGAAGATGCAGCGCAGGGCGTCATGGCCACATATAAAGGTCGCGGCCTGGGTTCCATTGGCGACCTCGGCGCATACAGTTTTCACGAAACCAAAAATATCGTTTCTGGCGAGGGTGGCGCACTGCTGGTCAACGATCCGGCCCTCACGAGGCGCGCGGAAGTAATCCGCGAGAAAGGCACCGATCGCAGCCGTTTTCTCCGCGGAGAAGTCGACAAGTACACCTGGCAAGAAGTCGGCTCGTCATTTCTGCCGAGCGAACTAATCGCCGCTTATCTTTGGGCACAGTTGGAAGGTGCAGAAATGATCACTGAGGCGCGCCTCGCGAACTGGGAGCGATATCATGCGCTTCTCGAACCGTTCGAGCGCAAAGGAGCGCTGCGTCGCCCTATCATACCGAACGAATGCAAGCACAACGGACACATGTACTATGTATTAGTCGAAGACGAGGACGTACGCCAGCGCATACTCGACGAGTACAGAAGACACGAAATCGGCTCGGTATTTCACTATGTTCCGCTTCATTCCTCTCCAGGCGGGCAAAGGTACGGTAAAGCTGTCGGCTCACTTGACGTCACGATCAATCAGTCGAAGCGATTGATCCGTCTGCCCCTTTGGGCAGGCCTGACCGAAACGCAGCAAATACGGGTGGTCGACATTTTTAGCGCTCTTCTGAAATAGGGCGGCATACCCGCCGGCAGGCGCGCGAGTATCGCATCCGGGGGCTGGCAACAGGTTTTTTGCCAGCAACCCGGCACCGTGATCCATTTCCACTTCCTGAACCGGTTTGCAAGCCCTCTCTGGAATCCCATGAAACAGCGCATTTCCTCGCACGCCGATCTGTACTATTTCGTCTGGGTATTCGCGATGCCGGTGACGTCCGTATTACTCCTGCCTTCCGTTCAGGGGACGACGCTCGGTTACATCATGTGCTTTCTGTCATTACCGATCGCATTGGCGTGCGCCGGCGCTTCGCGTACTCGCTATATCAACTTCCTGATCGTCGCAGCGTCAGTGTGGACAATCTTCTTCCTGGCGTCCCAGCTCGCTGATACCGCAGCTCCCTACGAGCCGGACTTTACAAAAGTCCTGCTTATCGACGATAGCGATGTGTTGACCTTTATCCTTCGAAAGAGCTTGTTTACCCAAACGATCTATCTCGTCGCTGTCGTGCTCTATGCCTCATACGTCTATATTTTCTACAAACCATCGTGGCGGCAGTGGCTGCTTGCCTCGGCGGCGATTTTCGCTGTGTACGGTATCTATGAGGTGGTGTACTTCGTCATAACGGGTCAACCCGGAGACTTTATCTCCAACCGGTCTTTTGGCGCTGATTTTCGAAATGGTGACGGAAGCGCGGAGGAAGGCTCGCTGAACGGGAGCTCCTTTCAATGGCTCGACATCCACGGATTCCACATGCAGCGGCTGAAGAGCCTGACCGGTGAACCGTCGATGTATGCTCTGTCGATGTTCCCATTCTGGGTCTACTTCAACGCGACGTCGAAACGGCGACTGCCGGTGTGGATAATCGGCGCCTCGCTGATCATGAGTACTTCGTCGACCGCATTTATCGGCTACGTCGTCTATCTGCTTATTCGCATCAGAAAGATTGGCTTCCATCCGCTCAAGGCTATGGCGGGTGCATTAGTGCTCTTTGTGGTCGCCTATCTGGCAAGAGACTATATCGCCGATCTGTTTCAACAGATGATTCTCGACAAGATGGACGGGCACAACGTATCTGGCGTCGAGAGATCCGGCTTCTTCCGTGCTTCCATGGATATGTGGGCGGCCGGGTCGCTCGCCAACCAGCTATTTGGGATCGGCTTCGGCTATATCCGTTCGACCGACCTCTTCTCGACTCTGCTCGTCAATACGGGGGTCGTGGGGCTGATCCTCGTGAGCCTGCTCATTCTGTACCCGGCGTTCAAACTCGATTGGTCGGCAGAGGGGATGGCATTGCGCCAGTGTTGCGTCACGACATGGGTGATGATGATGATCTCAGTTCCGGAATTCTCCTACCTCGCGCCGTGGACATTCATTGCCATCGCTTATGCCCGGCTTCGCGTCGTAAAGATGACAGCGCACCGAAGTGCCGGCGCGTTGCCTCAGAGATCGGTCAATGATCGGCAACTGACAGTGCGAAGCCGGCTCTAAGTCCTTTGAACACGCTTAATCTGCCCGCTGGCGAAAACTTCACGCACTTTACCGTCAAAGTAGCTACGGCATAGGCAATCGCAATCGCACGGTATGTAGGAGCCAAATGCTTGCGGCTGAAATAGACGCGATTACGTGCCGTATAAAACAGGCTGAAGGGACTTTCATTGCCACCAGTGGACACCGCCACCTTGTGCCCGACGCATGAAGTCGGCACATATAGCAGACCGATATTGGCATTTTTCATACGCCAGACGAAGTCACTGTCGTCGTAATAGACGAAGTATTTTTCATCCATCATTCCGATCGTCCTGAAAATGCTTTTGTGCAGCAACATAAAGCAGGTTGGCGCGTATTCCGTAAACATCTCCTTGTCGAATTGCCCGCGATCTTCCTTCCGATCGCCCACGTGGGGCGTAGTGGCGGTTAGGGGCGAAAACCGCCCTCCCGCACACCATATGCGATTAGTACCGTGATATGTGATTTTGGGCACGGCGGCCAAAGCGTCCGCCTCCTCAGTGTGCCTCGCGAGTCCCGCGATCACGTCGGGATCGGGAAAATCAGTGTCGTTATTGGCTAGCAGAACGTAATCGCATCCGTCTGCCAACGCCATTTTTATGCCCTGATTGTTGCCGCGCGCGACACCGGCATTGTTGTTGTTGAACACGATGTCGGCGCGGATATGGTGAAGGGCCGCGAGCTCGCGCGATATCGCACTTCCCGTGTCCGTCTCGCTGTTATCGATCACATACAGCTTGAAGTTTACATCGCGCTGGGCGGCGAGACTTTTGAAAAAATCGGGAAGCACAGAATCGGAGCGGTACAGCACGGTGACAATCCCGATTAGCGGCGATCCATATCTCGTTGACATATCGCGTCCTTCAAATGAGTTGCGGAGGTGGCCGTCGCGGCGCCGCCGTCCTGGCATGATGAGGGCATCGCCGGATTATGCTTCAGGCGGCGCGTTCACATCCCTTATAGAGCCCCTTCTCCCGCATCTCAGCGATGCTTTTCTCGTAGGTATCCGTCATCACCTGCTGCCGGTCGACCCACTGGGCAAATCGTGTGATTCCCTCGCTAAACGACACTTTAGGCTCGAATCCGAGCATTTCCCTTGCCTTGGTCAAGTCTGCATAGACATGGCGTACATCGCCCAGGCGGAATGCGCCAGTCACGGCGACGCTGACATCACTTGCATACACCTCGCACAGTGTCTTTGCGACATCCATGACCGAAGTACGCACGCCGGAGCCAATGCCGAATACGTTGTCCGCCGCATTGGCGTCCGTAAGCGCCGCATAGGTCGCGTCGACCACGTCATCGATGTAGACGAAGTCCCGGCTTTCCAGCCCGTCCTCGAAAATATTGATCGGGTTGCCGTTTTTGATACGCGTCGAAAAAATCGAAAGAATGCCCGTGTAAGGGTTGGATAACGACTGCCCTGGGCCGTATACATTTTGATAGCGTAGCGCTGACGCAGCGATGCCGATGGACCGGCAGGTGGTCATCACCATCTGCTCCTGAGTCTGCTTGGTAATGCCATAAAGCGAGGTCGGATGGATTTTCGATTCCTCGTCGGTAGGCACGCATTCCATCGCTTCACCACTGACCGGACAGAGGTGCTCGAACTGCCCCTCGAGCATATCTTTTTCCTGCCGCGGGCCGGGATACAGAACGCCGGCGACCGGCGAAAGATACTTGCCTTCTCCATAAATTGCACGCGAGGAAGCAACAACTACCTTGCGTACGGAGTTGCGACTGTTCTTCACCAGTATGTCGAGAATCAGGGCTGTGCCATGCACGTTCACATCGACATAGCGATCGACCTCGTACATCGATTGGCCAGTACCCGTCTCGGCTGCAAGATGCACGATCGCGTCCTGCCCCTGCATAACACGCTCCAGCACTGCCCGATCAGTCACCGACCCCTTCACGAAGTGCGCGCTTGCCGGCAACGACGCAAAGATTGCGGATGTGACAATGGGATCATCTCCGTGAATCTGGGGGGAAAGATTATCGAGCACGGTAACTTCCGCATTGTCTGCGCAGAGCTTGCGTGCCAGACTTGAGCCGATGAAGCCGGCGCCACCCGTAATTAGGACTTTCATTTCTTCTCCCTCTCCCAACATTTCGTTTCGAAGTTGTAGCGCTTCATGATTTGCGCCGGATTTCCTGCAACCACGCAATAGTCGGGAACGTCGCGTGTCACCACCGAATGCGCGCCCACCACGGCATGACGTCCGATCTTCACATTGGGTAGAATCACCGCATTGAATCCAATGAATGTGCCCTGCCCTATCGACACGTGGTTGCCTCGGGTGCGGATACGTTCGCCAATACGTGTCCTGTCGTTGACGTCCTCATAGGGATGCTCAACATCGACGATGGCAACATTGCCTGTAATGGTCACGCCATCGCCAATTTCGATCGAAGAGCCGCATACGATGTGAACGTTCTGCTCGATATTGACCCGGCTACCAATCGTGAGCCGCGGCGGCGCAGCCGATTCCGTCACCACAAGTTCGATACGCGCGCCCGGCCGAATCAGCACACGCTCGCCGACCGACGCGTAATGCACGTTGACGAGCAGCATCGGGCGAAAGATTGTCGTTTTTGCGCCAACCGACTGGAATACGTGCGCGTACCAGAGACGCGTCTTGATTCGGTACCAGGCCAGACGCGCCAGGTTGCACAGATCGAGAAGCCTCACCTTCCTTGTGGCCGGCCGCTCGCTCTCCTGAACGGTCGTACTCATGCGCTAGCCCGTTGGCGTCCGGCCATCTGCTTGAGCCCCGTATAGATAGCGCGCAACGTACGGGGCCAGCGGCGCATGGCGTACAAGACCATCTGTTTCGAACCGATACGCGCAGCGCGCCAGCTCGATTCGATGCAGTCCTCAAAGTCGTCCTCGCTCCCATGCTCGAGATAGAAAATGGCCGACGTCAGATAGAACTTGGCACGCCCCTGGTTGACGGCGTCGCTCGCCATGCCGAGATCAGCCGCGACCTGGCAGGTCTGGATTACGTCATTCAGACATTCCCTATGGCGCGAGGGATTATTAATGCGAACGGAAGTCAAACCGGTACGGTTGACGCGATATAAACCCAAATCTTCGTCCAGGTAGCAACCTCGAGAGCCCATCAGGACCTGGGTCAGGTGGGCCACGTCAGGAACCGACTTGAGACCGACGTCGACCGGATGGCGGCGGCGCAAATGCGCCCGATACATCTCCGAGCTATGAAAAAAGAATGGACCATTCTTGATGAGGTATTCGGCATCGAACGTCACTGGCTTTTTCTGCGGCAGCGGATACGCCACGGGCTCCAACGTATCCTGGTCGACCGTGCGCATCTTGTGTACTACGAGACCATATTCCGGGTGAGACCTCAAGAAATCGAGTTGACGCTGCAGCTTGCCGGGAGACATGACATCGTCACCGTCAATGTTGGCGATGTATTCGCCCCTCGCGAGAGCAACCGTATCGGCAAAGTTGCCCGAGAAACCAACATTCTTCTCATGCGCAACCAGCTTGATCACCTCCGGAAAGCGCCGTCGAAACGACTCGATGACCTCAAGCGAATTGTCAGGTGAGTTATCGTCACCCACGATCACCTCGAACGGCACATCGATCTTCTGGTCGAGCACGCTTTGCAGGCACGCGCCGACGTACTCGCCTTGCCGGTAACAGAGCACCACGACCGAAAGCACAGGCGCGGTTGGCTCGTATGCCGAGTGCTGAAGAGTTGTATCCATACGTTTCTCTCAGTTGAGGACCAGTCGTCCCGCCAGGTGGCGAGCCTTGCGTTGAACGATCGGCGAAACCGCGACGGTCAGGGCAAGCATGGCCAGCCACGCGCCCGACAGAACGCAGAACAGACCAATGCGCGAGCATGCCGTCAAATCGGCGCGGCTCATTAACAGACCGATGGGTATGACCGCCAGAACGCGTGCTGCGAGTCCGCGATACCAGCTGCCGTTGATTCCGTCGATGAACTTTCGATGGACGATCATCACCCAGCCGAAGAGCAGCAGAAGATTCATCCCTAGCCACACGTAGGCCGCGCCGACTGCGCCGAAATGAATGCCGCCGTATAGAACTGCGGGCGCGAAGAGGATGAGAAAGCCAATGTTCCCCTTCAAGTGCAGCGACAAATCCCCTTTTGCGTATTGCACGAAAAAGGCAAGTGATGCCAGCGCCGAACATGCGTTTCCGACTGCGTAGCATTGCATCGTTCGCAATGCGTCGGGCGTCACCGGCGCACTCGCGGACCACAATCGAAGCACGGCTTCGGGAGAGAAGGCGAACACCGCTGCCACCGGGATTACCGCCAATGACGTCACCTCAGAGGCCAGCGCGTACATCTGACGAATTCGCTCGCCACCACCAAAGCTCTCGGTAGTCAATCGGGGAATGAAAGCCTGCTGAATCGGGTTGGCCAGCAACATGATGCCGCTCGCAAGCAGCGTTGCCATACTGAACACCGCGAAATCCGCCAAAGGGAGGACCTTCGAAAGAACCACCTTGTCAATCTGCGCGGTGCAAGCCCAGATCAGTGCGGACAATGCAATCGACAGAGATAGCTTGGCGCGCGATGACAAAACCTTCCACGAGAACCGCGTCGAAAAGATCGGTATATCGATCGTGCTGCCAAGCAGAATCCGCATTGCGACAGCCTCGCCGACAATCGCGATGAGTTGCCAGACAAAAAAGAACTCGACGCGCGGCCAAGCGATGATGATTGGCACAACGAGCACGTTGCGTATCACGGCAAAGGTAATACCAATGCCATTGAGCGCGACCTGCCGGTCGATACCGATCACTCCCCCGCGGTACAGTGCACAAAGCCAGCGCGCGATAGCCGTCAGCGTCATCAGCACAAACGCAGTGCGGATCTCACTCGGAGGCAGCGTGGAGGCGTTCAACCATCGCTCGGCAAAATAGGGGGCGGCAAAGATCGACAAGACGAACAGGACCACGCTTGTGCCGAGGATCAATTTTTCCAAGGACTCGAGCAACAATCCCACTTCATCTTTCGACCCAGTACCTGCCCGCAGGCTGCCTAGCTCGCGGCACAACGTTGGCGAAAGGCCGAAGTCGAGCACGAGCACCCATGCGAGGAGAACCGCGTTGATGGCAATGAGCCCATATGCTTCCACGCCAAGATGGCGCACATAGATCGGCACCATGACGATGCCGAGCGAAACAGTCACCATCTGGCCAACGAAATTCGCGAGCAGGCTTCGTCTCAACATCGCGGTCTGCCGGTAATTTGTGTAAGAACTTCAGGTGGCGCCAGAAGCGCCGTGGAACCCGACTTAAATCCCCTGGCGGTACTCATTCGTCGCAAACTTGTTCAGGGGCGAGCGCGTGATTGGTCAAGCGACCGAGCATTCCACTACCACGACGGTCTGCCGTCAGCGGAACGACTACTCAGGTTGGCTATATGCTCATGGGTGACTCGAAGATCAATACCGTAAAAATTCGACGTATTGTCAGGTTATCTGCTGCGGTCTGGGGGTTAGAACACGCATATCGAACGCGCCACTCAACCCGGTGTGCAGACCGCGCTGACAAACGCGTATACAACTGGGGAGCGATAAAGACGTCCGCTGAGGCCCATGGAATCAAGCATACCTGCCTGGTTTCAAATCAAATGTGCGTCGGCGCACGTTCAACGCTTTGGGAATGGGGTATCACATATCGTTACGGGCTGACTCGTTTCGCGCGAACACAAGTGTTACCGGGTTGGCCAAGCGATCTGATCGTTCGGCAGATTAAGCAGGTATCGTCCATACGCATTCTTGGCGAGCGGTTTCGCGAGTTCCAGCAATTTCTCTTCGTCAATCCAATCTTTGCGGAAAGCAATCTCTTCCGGACACGCAACCACCAGACCCTGCCGCTTTTGCAGCGTGGCGATGAATGTCGCGGCTTCGATCAGCGAATCGTGCGTACCCGTGTCGAGCCACGCATATCCCCGGCCCATGATTTCGACATTGAGCGCGGCGTTGGCGAGATAACGCGAGTTGACGTCGGTGATTTCAAGCTCGCCACGCGGCGACGGCTTGATCTCAGCGGCAATGTCGCACACCTGCTTGTCGTAGAAGTACAAACCGGTAACAGCGTAGTTTGAGCGCGGTTTGACCGGCTTCTCCTCGATGGACAGCGCACGGAACTGCCGGTCGAATTCGACCACGCCGTACCGCTCCGGATCGTGCACGTGATAGGCGAAGACGGTGGCGCCGTCAGTTCGGGAATCGGAACTGGCAAGCTGCTTTGCAAGATCGTGGCCGTAGAAGATGTTGTCGCCGAGTATCAGCGCCGACGGATCGTTACCCACGAAGTCCCGGCCGATGATGAACGCCTGCGCAAGCCCGTCCGGCGAAGGCTGGACCGCGTACTGGATGTTCATCCCCCACTGGCTGCCGTCGCCGAGCATCGCCTCGAAGCGCGGCGTGTCCTGCGGCGTCGAGATGATCAGCACGTCGCGAATGCCCGCCACCATCAGCGTGGACAGCGGGTAGTAGATCATCGGCTTGTCGTACACCGGCAGCAACTGCTTCGAGACGACGTGCGTGATCGGATACAGGCGCGTGCCCGAACCGCCCGCGAGAATAATGCCTTTGCGCGCCATTGCCGTGCCCTTACGCGCGCTGCGCGTAGTTGGTCTCAACCCATTTGCGGTACTCGCCCGAGGCCACCTCGTCCGACCAGGCCTGGTTGTCCAGATACCACTGCACCGTCTTCTCCAGACCCGTCTCGAACGTCTCCGCCGGCTTCCACCCCAGCTCCCGTTCGAGCTTGCGCGCGTCGATCGCATAACGGCGGTCGTGGCCCGGACGATCCTTCACATACGTGATCTGGTCGCGATACGACGCGCCCGCCTTCGGACGCAACTGGTCCAGCAGGTCGCACAGCGTGTGCACCACCTCGAGGTTCTTCTTCTCGTTCCAGCCACCCACGTTGTACGTCTCGCCCGGCGTGCCGCGCGCCAGCACCTCGCGGATCGCGCTGCAGTGGTCACCCACGTACAGCCAGTCGCGCACGTTCTGGCCGTCTCCATACACCGGCAGCGCCTTGCCCGCGAGCGCGTTGGCGATCATCAGCGGAATCAGCTTCTCGGGGAACTGGTACGGACCGTAGTTGTTCGAGCAGTTCGTGGTGAGCACCGGCAGACCATACGTATGGTGGTAGGCGCGCACCAGATGGTCCGATCCCGCCTTGGTGGCCGAATACGGGCTGTTCGGCGCGTACGGCGTGGTTTCGGAGAACTGCGGATCGGTAGCGGACAGCGAGCCGAACACTTCGTCGGTCGACACGTGCAGGAAGCGGAAAGCGGCCTTGTCGGCCTCGCCGAGCGCGTTCCAGTAGTTGCGCGTCGCCTCGAGCAGCGTGAAGGTGCCGACCACGTTCGTTTGCACGAAATCAGCCGGCCCATGAATCGAACGGTCGACGTGGCTTTCCGCGGCAAAGTGCAGCACGGCCCGCGGCTTGTGCTCGGCGAACAGCGCGTCGAGCGCGCCGCGGTCGCAGATATCCGCGCAAACGAAAATATGCAACGGATTGCGCTGTAGCATTTTAAGCGTGCGCAAATTGCCCGCATAGGTGAGCTTATCGACATTCACCACGGGTTCATCGCAGATTTTCAGCCAGTCAATCACGAAGTTTGCGCCGATAAAACCGGCGCAGCCTGTCAAGAAGATCATGGAAGCCCTTTGGAAGCCGCCTTCGCGCAAGTGCGCAGAAGGTCGATTAAGATCTGGTTGACATCCGGTGAACGGTGCGGCCACGAAAAGTCGGCAAGCAGCTTCGGTGTAGCTTTCAATCGCGACTTCCATTGCCGCGATCAGATGCAACCCGTGCAGTGTAGGATCCCCGCACTCGCGTTTCAGTGCGGAAAGCAACATACGTGCTTTCGCCCAACTACCGGGTTAGAGGAGGAGCTTCGTCTGAGTGGGCAACACTCTCCGGAGTGCGCGTTGCCCATGCCTCGACCGCCTGGAGATGAGTTTGTCAGATCTTCGCCGAGGGCGGCTATTACTCTTGCTGATAGCCCCTACTGCGTCGTGAAGATGATCGTCGCGGCCTTCATGGTTCGAGGCAGACGCGGCCGCCGATATGCATCGAAACGCCGCTCACTTGCGCGCCCGAAGAAAAGGTTTATTTATCGCCACGCGGCGTTCTGGAACGTGCGACACACAATGCGCATACGAAAACGCCAATGAGCACGCCAAATATGAAGCATAAGAAGTGTGTCAAAACGCTCAACATTTGCCTGGTCCTTTCATTGAGGCGAGATTGAATTTATAACGAATCACCTCCTTCGCGATTTACCTAAAATCACCGACCGCAGCCGGAAGTGCAACCTACCGAAAGTCGAAAATACTCTGGCAGCAGCACTGGTATAGCGCGGTGATCGTTGCGGCAAATATCATACATTACTGAAATGCGACGCAGTCCAAAGAGCGAATACAGCCGATGCGGTTAGCCTGTCGCGACGCATCGGACTGGTTATCGAACTTTGACGCGAATACGGATGACTGGCCCGGCTTGCGCCGAGGACATGAAGCCCGCCGCGCATACAAGCATGGCAAATCGGCAAGGGTGCGGACGTGATACGACACGTGGCAAGAACTGCAGGCCGTCGCGAAATCGCAGTTCGAAAGCAAACCAGACGACGAACGGCGACTCCTACTCAGACGGCACACCGCTAACTGTCGAGAACGCGAGAGGCCTCGTTCACGCGCTCCGCAGGAACCGCCCCGAGCATGAGGGCGGTCACGACGCAATGTATCCGACGCATGCGGATCGCTGGGTGCTCAATCGTTAGCTAACGCCTGCCCGTTTATCTCGAGACGCGCCTTCTTTTTCCGCTCCATGCGACGCGGGTAATCGATCGCAGGCTTTTCGATGAAACGATACGTAAGATACGAGAGCGCCAGCGTTGCCGGGCAGAGGATCGCCACATGCAACCAGCCTTCGATATTGGCCAGTCCGATCAGATTCTGGACAGTCGGGTGCACGAGGTACAGTGAGTAGCTTATTGTTCCGAGACCTAGCAGCGGCTTGAGTTGCATAATCGATCGTTCACGTGCCGCATAGCAACCGATGAACAGCAGATAGGCGACACCCCATGAGATGAACACAGACTGTACTGTCGCAATCTCAGGGCGTTGGAAAACACCGAATCCTATAAAAAGCGCTGGAACGATCGCGAGCATAATTGAGCCCACCAAAATCAGAAATGACAACTGGCTGATCTCGTGAGTATGCCGGCGGTAAAACAGCAGACCTACGACACAACTCGCCACGATGCCGAAGCGGCCAAGCGGTATGCGCAGGTGCAAAACGTATGATGCTATGGACAATGCGAGCAATCCGGCTACTGTGAGCGAAGCCAGTAAGACACTACGCCGATTGACCCGTAGAGCGAATGCGAACGACAACAGAATATACCAGGCAAACTCCATAGAAAGCGTCCACGATGCGCTAACGAAGTTGGGTAGATGTGCGTAGTCCTGGAGAAAGAACAGGTGCAATAAGACGAAGTAGCCGAAATTATGTACAGCGCCCGGAGGGTAGGCACCGTAGCCAATAAGATAAAGCGCGAACTCGAACGCGAAAATGGCCAGGTAGAGTGGATAGATACGAAAAATACGATGTTTCCAGAATCTACCCAGCGCATTTGCGCGCTCAAGACTCAGTGGAATAACAAATCCGCTGACTAGAAAAAATGTTAGGACGCCAACTTGCCCAAAGTTGATCCACGGGCCAAACCCTGTGTTGATTGAAAACCAACCGGCGCCCTCGCCGCCATGCTGAAAAATCACGAGCAGCGCTGCCACTCCACGGAGAACATCGATGAAAGCATAGCGGCCACCGGAAGTCGCTGCCCGGCCCGCATTCGGTAACCTTATTTCTTCCGGTTTCGGCATCAGGTTTCCTTGAGACGGGTTGTCGCCGGAGTCTATCTCTGTGGAGCGTCGGGCAGTGTACGCAAACACACAAATGCACCGCTTCCGGCCAAATTTATCAATTCGACGCGGA
Organism: Paraburkholderia aromaticivorans; assembly: GCF_002278075.1. Lineage (NCBI taxonomy): Bacteria > Pseudomonadati > Pseudomonadota > Betaproteobacteria > Burkholderiales > Burkholderiaceae > Paraburkholderia > Paraburkholderia aromaticivorans. The sequence continues at coordinate 398,623 of NZ_CP022989.1, forward strand.
AATATCGGCCATCAGCGCGTGGCTTCCATCGCACTGACGCGTGGCAATAGCCGGTCGAATTCGCGTTTGACAATCTCGTAGCATTCACACGCCCGCGCCTCGAGTCCGGTCCGGTCCAGAATCCGGACACGGCCGCGACTGTGATGGATGAGAGCGGCTTCGCAGAGCTTGCCAGACGCTTCCGTCACACCTTCACGGCGCACACCGAGCATGTCGGCAATCAGTTGCTGCGTGACTTGCAAATCGCTCGTGCCCGAACGGTCGATGTCAACCAGCAGCCATCGACACAGTTGCTCGTCGAGTCGATGCAGCCTGTTGCACGCAGCCGTCTGCGCGACCTGTGTGAGGAGAGCCTGCATGTACAGCAACATCAACGAACGTAGAGATGCACAATCGCGTAACGCATCGCGAAGTGCTTTTGCGCTTATTCGATGGGCGAAGCCCCGGCATTGGGCCTGCACACTCGCCGGCATGGTGTCTCCACCTGTCAGGATCGGCACACCTGTCGTGCCGTCTCTGCCGATCGCGGCGATTTCCACCGAACTCCCGTTTTCCATTGTCTGCAGCAGAGACACAATGGCTGTGACAGGGAAATAGACGGTGCGTATGAGTTCACCGGATTTCGACAGCATTTGTCCCGGAGTCAACTCGACGAGTTCAAGATGAGGAGCCAGCTCTTCCCATTCACGCGTTGGGAGCGCCTCAAGCAGACGGTTTCCACGTCGGTATGACTGATATGTCGCCATCATTTCCCTCCCTTAAGTATTGCAGGCCTGCGGATGGCAGGCCTCCACTCGAATCGAGGAGGCAATGACGATTCACTTCCCCTCACTCGCGCGGCCGGCAAACTGAATCGGTAATGGAGACGATCAAAGCTTCGCAACGATTGTCGCGCTGGCTTTGATGTCGCAGTGCAGCATAACCGGCAAAGAATGCCGCGCCAATATGACTGGCGGAATACCCAGCACGATAGGCGGAATAGAGAGGACTTATTTGCGTTGAAGGTTGGCTCTTGCTCTGTACGCGCAACCGGTTTTATTGCAGACGGAGAAGGATTCGATATATCCGACTCGTCTACCGAACTTGGATCGCAATATGTCTAATTTATTATGGACATCTATGAGACTAGGTTCCACTCCGCAATGCGCAGGCTCGGCGTTAGGGAGCCGGCTAGACTCTCCGCCAGAGGGCGAGCGGCAGTCAGCGTCGTGGGCGGGTTTGTCCGCGGCCCGAACGGTGAGTCTCATGTCTGTCGTCGTCCGCCGTCGAGATCATTTCTGCTTCGCGCGCGACGGCGTTCCTGGCCAACGCTTTCAATACGCCCGCCAGAATCCGGGCGCCGATATCGTGGTGAAAGATCCAGACGCCGTAGATTCGTCCGGTGAATGCAACCTCGCTCCCAATCTCCGCATCGGGCCGGAAACCGGCGCCTAGCCCAAATGTGAATAGTCCGCGTATCGCATCTCCGTGGATGTCGAGCGGGCGGCCAAATTTGTCGACTTCGATTCCGCCCTGGCTGAACTGGAGGGGAATTGTCGCGCCTCGGTGATCGACCAGGGCGGACATGTTGGGCCCGTAACCTGCCCCATGAATCACGGCGCATGAGTTGGCCAGACAAGCGGCGGCGCGGGCGTGGGCGGCTTTTCCGGAGGCTGCATCGATCAATTCGATGCGCGGTTTCGTACCGGCTACGCGACCGTGCGACATGACGGAACAGGCCACCTCGAACGCGCGGTAACGCAGGCCGCTCGAACGATTGACGCGCTGGGTGACCGGGCAGATATCGGTTACTGGATCGACTGCGTAGCCCCATGCACGCGCATCATGCTCGGTTTCAAAAAACAACCGTATCGGCGAGCGGTGAATGACGGAGATTTCATCCAGGCCGGCACCGCCAAGATCTGTCGCAAGGCGCTCGATCATCGTGAACGCGCTGTGCGACCCGCCGATGATCGATATCCGGTTCGTAAGCCCGGCCGTAGGTGGCGCGAAGACGGGTGCGAAGGTGCCGACCAGTTGAGTCTTCGTGAGGCGAAGCAGGTCGTCCGACGTGCGAATCATGACGCCGTTGCCCGGCGGAGGAATGTCCAGCGTGCGACACAGTTCGTCGACTTCTTCGACGCGCTGCGAACCGCCCAGATTCATCACCACGGTGTCGCTGATAACCAACCGGCGTTCCGCTTGTTTGCGCGTGTCGTGATGGACGATCTCGAACCGGCCGTCTTTACAGCGCCGAATCGCCTCGATTTCATGTCCACGCAGCACGTCGACATCGAAGTGTTCGACAAGATGAGCGATCAAGCGCTCGGCGGCGAGCGTGAGAAGTTGACCAACTTCCGAGAGCAGCGGTGCGGCGTCGGGATCCGCGGCCATTTTCCTATGCAAGGCGTTGAATTCGCGGATGTCGCCGAACACGTCGTCGAAGCGTTCGTGCTCGAGGCACGCGAGGAACGTTTTGGCGACCGAGTTGCCTGTGACGTTCACGTAGTCACCAAGCTTGCCCGCCCCCAAACTGACGCGTTTGTCGATGATCAGCAAACCGTTTCTAGCAACCTCCGCCAGCTTGCCACTCTTGAACGCGCAAAACAGGAAGCCCATCCCCGCGGGGCCGGCCCCACACAAAACACACGAATAATCGCTTGGTACGCTGCCGGAGCTTTCCGGGATTTCCGCTGAGGAACTCTGCATAACTGATAGGTTCGAACGTTGTCGGTGGTTGGTGCGCACGGCGCGCGTTGCCAGTGTCAAGGTTGTTCCTCGGCTCGCAATCTACACACAATATCCCCGAATGCCATGCATCACTCTGTGCGCTCGCGCACAGACAATATTCCGGAACCTTACCGAATGAATGGAACAATTTTCCGGATCGCCGCCGGTGTCGGGAAAAAATGCTGCGATCTAGTGTTGACGCACCGCCATCGCCGTCAAACGGCCCAATGGTATGGGTCGCTTCAACCTTTATTGATTTGCATGACTTACTAATAATTGCGATCCGTTGTGTCAATCGCGCCACAATAGTCACCCCAATGCGTATGCCGCGCCTTGGTAGCGCGGCCCTCTTCACTACGCCATCTGAAACACCGCCACCGCGTCGCGCAATATCGTCGCCTGCTCTTCCAGCGATTTCGCCGCCGCAGCGGCTTCTTCGACGAGCGCCGCATTGTGCTGCGTGACTTCGTCGATCTGCGATACGGCCTTATTGACCTGCTCGATACCGTCACTCTGTTCGAGCGCGGATGCCTCGATCTCGTTCATCACACCGGTCACGCGTTCGACGGCGCTCATGGCTTCGTGAATGGTCTTCTGCGCGTCGGACACGAGCGATGCGCCCTCCTGCACCTTGGCGGCCGATTCGCCGATCAACTCCTTGATTTCCTTCGCGGCCGCACCCGAGCGCTGGGCGAGGCTGCGCACTTCCGAGGCCACGACAGCGAACCCACGTCCCTGCTCGCCGGCCCGCGCCGCCTCGACCGCCGCGTTCAACGCCAGAATGTTGGTCTGAAACGCAATTCCTTCGATCATGCCGATGATTTCCGTCACCTTGCGCGACGACTCGCTGATCCCATCCATCGTTTCAGTGACCCGCGACACCACCGTACCGCCACGCGTGACCGTGTCGAGCGCGCCATGGGCGAGCCGGTTCGCCTGCTTCGCGTTGTCGGCATTCTGTTTCACCGTGGCCGACAGCTGCTCCATGCTCGCAGCGGTCTGCTGAAGGGCCGCTGCCTGCTGCTCCGTGCGCGAAGACAGATCCGCATTGCCCGATGCGATCTCGTTAGCCCCCTGCGTGATTGCCGTCGTACTGCCGCGCACTTTGGACACTGTCTCGACGAGACCGTCGCGCATCTTCGTCAACGCCGCCAGCAATTGCCCCATCTCGTTGCGCGATTTGACCTTGATGGCAACCGTCAGATCGCCGGCGGCAATACGCTCGAAGTGCTTGACGGTCGCATTGACCGGCTTGATCAACGCCGCGGACAAACCAATGCGCGCCGCCACGCCGATCACGATCGCGATGGCGCCGATCGCGGCGAACAGCAGCGTCGCGATCTGGAAACGTTGCGCCGCCGTTTCGACTTGCTGGTGCTGGCTGTCCACCTGCGTGCGCTCGAGCGCGTCGATCGCTTTCGAATAGGTGGCGTAAAAGCCGTTCGCCGTCTCGCCCTGAATGTTGCGGAAGGTGTTGAAATCAAAGTCGGCAAGCGCCTTGAAGGCCGGTTCGATCGCCTTATCGACCAGCGCACTGCGCGCCTGCTCGACGCTCTGCGCGAGCTTCTGCTCGTTCTCGCTGGCAAACGGACCGGCCATGTAGCTGCGGAAGTCTTTGTTCGATTCGACCAGCACCTTGTGCGCGGCCGGCAACAGGTCATCGGTCTGCTTGCCGACGCTAAAGAGCGTCTGATACGAACCGAGTGCAAGCTGAACTCGCAGCAGCTTCTCGGAACTCGCCTTCAGATGGGACAGCGCGGCCGCGCTACGCTGCGTGTCGTCGAGGCTGCCATTGGCCAGCTTGAGCGCGCCATAGCCGACACCGATCACTGTCAGCAGGAAAGCGACAAATACGCTGATCACCAGCGTCAGGCCGCCACGAATTGTGATGTTATTTAGCATTGGGTCTCCGGAACGTCTTGCCGATCGGCGGCGAAAAACAGGTTGCAAGCGCACGCGCCGTGTTTTTATGCGCGTCACTTACACTTCGCCGCATCCAGGTTAACGACCCCGCAGGCCTGCCGCTAAATAGGTGGAATCCATGACTGGCGGGCGTTTGCGGGCAGTTTGCGCGCACTATCTGGGATCGCCGCGGCATCGCGCCGAGGCGCCGCTTTTCGAGGCACCCGGCGTTTCATTTGTATAATTCGGCGTCTTCGCTCAGGCCCACTTTCATGCTTAGTTTTGCGCTCGGCTTTCTCGTTTCACTGCTGATCACGTTGTTGATCGTGCGCTATGCGCATCTGCATGAAAAATTCTCCACGGATACCGATCTGGCCGGTGTGCAGAAATTCCATGTTCGCCCGGTGCCGCGCATCGGCGGAACCGGCATTCTGCTCGGGTTGATCGTCTCCGCCGTGCAGCTGCATCACGCGTACCCCGCCGTGTCAGGCGGCATTCTCGGGCTGATTGCGTGCGGCATGCCGGCCTTCGGCTCGGGTCTGGTGGAAGACCTGACCAAGCGCGTGTCGCCGCTAGCGAGGCTCGTCTGCACGATGGCGGCGGCCGCGCTCGCGTATTTTCTGCTGAATATCGCCGTGACCCGCATCAGCGTGCCGCCGCTCGATTTCCTGCTCTCGTACGCGGTGATCTCCTGCGCGGTGACGGTGCTGGCGGTTGCCGCGCTCGCCAATGCGATCAATATCATCGACGGCTTCAACGGGCTGGCGTCGATGGTCGCGTTCATGATGTTCGCCTCGCTCGCCTACGTGGCGTTCCAGGTTTCCGATCCGATCGTGCTGTCCGCCTCGTTCATGATGATGGGCGCGGTGCTCGGCTTCTTCATCTGGAATTTCCCGGCGGGGCTGATCTTTCTCGGCGACGGCGGCGCCTATTTCATCGGCTTCATGCTGGCCGAACTGTCGATCATGCTGGTGATGCGCCATCGCGACGTGTCGGCCTGGTATCCCGTGCTGCTGTTCATGTATCCGATCTTCGAGACCTGTTTCTCGATCTACCGGAAGAAATTCATTCGCGGCATGTCGCCCGGCATTCCCGACGGCGTGCATCTGCACATGCTGGTGTATAAGCGGCTGATGCGCTGGGCGGTAGGCGCGCGCACCGCTCGCGAATTGACGCGGCGCAATTCGTTGACGTCGCCGTATTTGTGGCTGCTGTGTCTGATCGCGGTCGTGCCGGCCACGTTGTTCTGGCGGCATACGCTGCATCTGTTCTGCTTCGTGGTGGTGTTTGCAGCGACATATGTGTGGCTTTATGTGAGCATCGTGCGGTTCAAGTCGCCGCGGTGGATGGTGGTAAGGAAGAGGAGACAGTGAGCCCAGTTCACCCCTCCTCGTATCAGCAGTGTCAGGTCCGGGCTAGTCCTGGCCGCGCGAGCGGCCCTCCTGGATTCGTTGCCGGTGTTCAACGAGAGCTTCGGGGCGCGTGTCTGCATGCCGCAAGATCGCGTCCACTATCGCGCGAACGGGCAGGTGCCCGGTCCCGGTGCGCGCAAACTGCTGCTGTCGTACCCGCAGGTGCCGGTAAAGTTCGCTACGCTCAAGCAGCGCCGCTGGAAGTGTGGGGGCTACCATTGCCGCTTCATGCGAAAAGACACCGAGCCCTTCGACGATCCACAGCCGCGGCGGAAGCAGGTTGCGCAAAAACCGGACCTTCGTCGCATTCTGCTTCATTGGCGAGGTGCGCACGAACCGCTGTCCTTCCACCGTTGTGAGCGTCAACGTGTCGTCGGTTTCACTGTGTGTGACTACACCGGCCCAATGCTTTGTTTCGACCACGAAGACTCCGAACTGCGTAATCGCCAGATGATCGATTTCTGCAGTCGGAAAGGTGCTCCCCGGCGCATGGATCAACACGAGACCATCCAATACTGCCCAGTTTTCGCCGCACAAACGTGTGAGGTGCCAGCGCAGCTCGGCTGACACCTCCCTCTCTCCCTCTTCCCCCCGCCCTTGGGCAGAGGCCGCCCGCGCTTCTCGAACTTCCTCATCAGCCGACCGTTTATCGTTACAGCTCAGATACGCTTACAGCAATGCACTCGCGAGCCCGAAGATAGTGTGAATCAGCATGCTGGCTTCTCCTTTGTTTAGGTAGGTGAAACCAGCGTATCGAGCGCTAGGGGAAGTCAAGCATCAGGACAGGATCGTGAGCCCGGGAGGAAGCCGCTTTTCTCGTGGCTGACCATCGTTCAGGGCCTCACAGACAGAATGCGTGGTTGTCCCCAGCGCGCGGGCCGCCTTGCGCAGGTCGCCACGGTGTTCCGTGAGGGCCTCCATGGCCTTATCGCTTGTGAGCATCGGTATGTCTGGTCGCGAGTAGGCATGCCGCATGCGAGCATTGGACATGTCTGCTCTCGACACTCGACGCACCCACGGTGAGAGGCGCACTCAGTAAAGCGATGAGCTGGCGCTTTCGGATCCATTGCAAAAACTGGCGCCAATGCTCGAGCCTCTCGGCCGCCTCTTCAGATGTCAGCCGCTGCGTGGACCAGCGATTGATGAGGACCCGCAAATGCTCGCTGCCGAAGTTCCACGGTGTTTGTAAAGCATACCCGCTGGCGCGCAGCGCCTCAAAACCCGCCAATACCTCCGCCACCCGCCGGCATTGGGTTTCAGCCGGCACAGGATCCTTGGCCCGAGTGCGCCAATCATACGTCGACGTGACACGGCCCCGGGCAAGCCTGCGGAATTCCCGCCTGAATTCATGCGGCAGACTGCTGCAGGCAATCACGTACCGGTATTCGTAAAGAATGTACATGTTTGTTTTCCTTGTATTGATTCCGTGACTTGGTCGATGCCACACCGGCACCGACCGGCGTTCAGCGGCGCGGCGAGCGCGCTGCCGTTTGAGTGCGCTGTTTATCGGGCCGCGCGCGCCACGGGCAAGGAAGTGTGCAGACGATGGCTAGATGCCATCGAGACGCAGTCAGAGGTGAAGTTGGAACGGCCGACGCTACACGCCGCCTGGACCGGGATGGCCGTCAGAAGTTCGCAAAGAAGAAAAAAGGGAAGGAGGAGGGACAGCCGAAAGACAGGCACTAAAACTCACAGTGCCAAGGAGCGCGTACAGTGTCCAGAGAGCCAACCAGAGGCGTACGGGCGAACGGCTTTGCCGACAGGCCGATCGCAAAAAATACGGACGGCTATGGCAGTGCAAGATCGATGCGTTGTGGACGCAGGCGTGAATATACCCCCACGCCGTCAAAACTGGCAAGCCGGCGGCTCACGGTACCCATGCTATGCTGGACACACCGAAACAGCGGGGAGCCAGCATGGACATCGCATGGCCGTTACTTGGACTCAATGTAATGTTTGTAGGCATGGGCTGGATGATGGACCGTGGTGCGCGCCGGCAGAGGAGGCAGCTCATTGCGCGACGTTCATCGGTCGCAGCTTCGTCCCAGAGGGAACCGCAACCGCGCGCCGTCGCGTTGCACCGGAGAGAACTGCACTGCCCACATTGCGGCCATACCATCGGTGACCGGGATTTCGCACGGCCGCATGCGCCGACGACCTACCGGCCGACACGCGAATTACCGTATTCCAGACGGCCCCCCATCTGAGCGCGAACACACTGACGCTCACGTAGCCCGCGATATTCAGCCTTCAGGCCGCGCGGAAGGGACGACTTTTCAGAGCACTGCGCGGATCGGCCAATTTCTCGTTGGAGCACTTCGCGGACGCGGCCACGCTGTTTGCGTCGATCGTGGCGGCCACCTTACTCCCCACTGATGTACCGCGCTGAGACAATGCGGCTGTCACCGACTGACTACGATTCGCTCAACGATTGCTCAATGCGTTGGCCAGACAACAGAATCTCTCTCGTCCCCCATTCGCAGTGACGTACGCCGCCAACCCGTTGGTCAGGCAAGGAAGCGCGCCAGGATGGGGGCCGAACGTAATCGCCGACCGTGGACTGGTGTGCGATCGAAGGTCACCACATAGTGTTGCGTCGCGGGCCACTCGAGGACGTTGCCCATGCTGCGGCGACCTGCTTTTTGTGCGAAAGCGACACCCCCCTTTTGCTATCTCTGCAGCTATGTTCTAATGATTGCAGTACCGTTCGCTCACGTCACGAGCATCGACCATTACACCCCTTGCTGGGGGTTGGGGGCTTTTTAGCCCAATTTCTATACAAGCATTGCTCAGCCTCACGGCGAAGCAAAGCACTTTGCCAAGTTCGTGTTAGCAGCATCAACATGAATCGGGCGTGCACGGCTCAATCGAGCCAGAGCCTTTTCCAAAGCAAGAAGTTCCCACAGCGTCATTCGCGTGGTGCCTCTCTCACTCTTTCAGGCCAGCACGCGCAGTCGGTGTCGCGTCGCGACCAGTTACCGCCTGTGCGGTAAGTGATCGCTCGCCAACGGAAGTTCCGTACAGGCGAGTCTTTTCAACGTACCAGGGATTCGCTCCCTGACGCCTACGCCACAGATACGAGCGGTGTTCGTGACGCGGCCATGCCGCCAATGTCTTCCCGATGTCGAGGAAGCATCTTCTCCTTGCGATATACAGCGCGGTATCCATCAAGACAAACCTTGCGATTCATTCATCTCCGGATGAAGGCCGCAAGCGCTCCAATCGCGGCGTCTGCTCCCATGACGGGTGCAGAAGGAGTGTCTTTGTCAGACACCCGCCACTCACCGCTCCCGCATTGACGCAATTCCTCTTCGCGGGCTTCCACTTTCCATCCAGAACCTGCTTTCACCAAGGGCCTATCCGTAACCGGATCCCACAGCTCAACGCATTACCCGGCCCTCTCCCCGAATTCAATTGCTTACGTACGCGCTCGCCCCGCCCCGGCCAAGCCCGTCATTGCAGACATCCGAACGTATTCCGGATCTGTCACGAGCTCATCGTGACTGGGGCCGTGTTTGCCTCCCCCCGCGGGCGAACATGAGTTGACATGCGGGTCACACCCGGGAGCTAGCTCATGAGCATGATGTCAAAGGCCATACACAATTCCGCAGTAAGCAGCAAAAAAGCAGGAGGCAGCTTTGCAACTCAGCAGAACAGGCGGTTCGATACAACAGGCCTTTTGCGCTTTGCCAGGCAGCTAGGGGAACTACGCGCATCGGTCAGTGAAATTCCGGAATGGGTGATTCATGCCTATGCCCAATACTGCATGGCGCAGGGCAAGACCGCGGGCACCCTTGCGAACATATTTTCGGCTGTTCGTGTCACATCACGCTTTGCCGGCCGGAACATTGACGAAGTGTGCAACAACAAGGAACTTCAACTCGTTCGACGAGTACGGAAAGGGACAAAACGGGCCCTGAACCCGATCGAAATTGACGAGCTGATTGGCAGAGCGAAAGGGATAGACCACGGGCTCATGCACATGATATCGCTCGCACAGCATCTCGGCCTTCGACGCAAGGAGGCGCTAATGTGTGCACCCGATCTCGGAATGTGGCTTGACGCACTCGTGCGCGGCGATTCCGCGCTTCCGTTGATGCGTGGCTCGAAAAACGCAAGACCGAGGCAAGTGCGGATCATCGAGAGCGAGCGCTCGCAGACGATTGAAGCAATCCGTTCCGCGCTCGCGTACGCTCGCGAATACAATCTCGAATTGATTACTGGCAACGGCAAGACGCTCAGATCAGCAATGAATCGACTCAAAGCACTGCTCCGCCGGGCTGGTATGGTCGGGCCAATCAGCTTTCATTCACTTCGTTACACGTATGCGCTCAAGAGTGCAGTCGAAATGCTGGAGGCGGAAATGGCCCCCTACGAGGTTTTGGTGGAACTCAGCGAATCGCTTGGACACGGCCCTACCCGCATCCAGATGATTCTTGGACACTACTGCCAGCCGATCCGGGAGAGGTTCGAGGGGCATATATCACTGCACAATATCGATGCCGATCGTCGCCGCCCACCGAGCAAACTACCGCGGGCGACAGCGCGCCTTCTGGCAAAACGCCGACATGGCGCGTTAAGCGGCTATCCTATCGGCCAACCAAATGGGGCGCACGATCTGGCATGTTCGGCAGACGACGCGCTAATGGAACAGCATCCTTCCAACACTTGAGAGACCTCCATGTCCGATTCCTCGCTCCTGGAGCAGGTCAAGCGTTGCGCCGAGAAGATCGGATGCAACGACATGATGCGCGCCATCATGGCCACGGTCTGGCTCGAATTTGATCAGTCCATTGCTCCGTACCCGTCGCATCCATTCCGGCTGCAGGACCTTGATGTGGCTTTGCTTGCAGGCTTTGTCGAAGCGCGCTCGAAGCGATGCGTTGATGTTGAGTTTCTTCTCCTGGAAATCACCTGCATCAGGATGGTGTTACTGGAATCCGGTTTCCTTCACAACCAGCTAACTGGACTCAGTGTTCGAGTCAAACGTCATCGGCTTGCCAATGATGAGAATGGTAAGTATCGGTTCGCAAAAACGCTTTGTATTTGACCGGATCCGAAAAGGTGAAGCGCAACAGCGGGATTAATGTTTAGAGTTTAGAGTTTGGCTTGCTGATGCGAGGGTCGCGGCGAAGACCTCGAATGGTGAATGGAAGTTGTGAGTTGCACGAGGCCGGCTATTCAGGCTGTCGGCGATGGCGTCGAGTTCGTCCTGACTGTAGACCGAAAGGTCGGTGCCTTTGGGCAGATACTGTCGCAGCAGCCCGTTGGTGTTTTCGCAGGTGCCGCGCTGCCATGGACTGTGCGGGTCGCAAAAGTACACGTTCACGCCGGTTGCGGCCGTGAGCTCCTTGTGGCGCGACATTTCTTTGCCCTGGTCATAAGTGAAGCTCTGCCGCAGTGGCGCGACAATCGAATTAAGTTTGGCGGAGAAGCCCGCCAGCGCTGAAGCTGCGGTGGCGTCTTCCATCTTTGCGAGCAGCACCAGGCGGCTGGTCCGTTCAACCAGAACGCCGACCGAGGACTGGTTGCCCGCGCCCTTGATGAAGTCGCCTTCCCAGTGTCCGGGCAGCAGTCGGTCCTCGATTTCGGGCGGCCGCACATGAATACTGACCATGTCAGGAATCTGTCCGCGTCGGTCTGTGCCGCGTGTACGCGGCATGCGCGTGCTGTGACCATGGCGCAGGCACGCAATGAGCTGACGGCGCAGTTCGCCGCGCGGCTGGGCGTAGATGGCCGTGTAGATGGTTTCGTGCGAAACCTGCTGGGTCGGGTCGGTCGGATACATACGTTTCAGTGTGCCCGATATCTGCTGGGGTGACCATTTCCACTCAAGCAGGGTGAGAACGATGCGCCAGCAGACGCTTTGCAGGCAAAGCTTTGTGGGGCGGCGCCCCGCGCTGCGGCGTGAGGCGCTGAGCGCTTCAGCCGGTATCGATGCGTAGCCTGCCGGATAGCCGTTTCGCGTCAGTTCACGGCTAACGGTGGCCGGCGAGCGCCCGAGTATCCGGGCCATGGCCCGGATACTCGAACCCTGCAGATGCAGGCTTGCAATGGTCAGGCGCTCTTCAGGTTGTAGTTGCTGGTACTGGGTTCTTTCGTGCATCGCAACACCTTATACGAAACGGTGTTGCACTTCAGATTTGAGGCCGCCACCGGATCCGAAAACCCGATCAGCCTAAGACGCTTCACAACACAAGAAAGATGCTGCTCCATTGAGAACGCCGCCGCGTTCCGGACCCTAACGAGATTATGAGTAATAGTCCCAGCGACGAGAAAAAAAGGGGCGCCGAGAGGCACCTTCGCATGGAAGGCGTAGGAAGCAAGGACGACGCCCAATGGAGCGGTTCCGCTCGTTCGGGGTCGATGCGTTAATAACGCGGGGTGTGCAAGAAATATAGCCTCCTCCATGTCATTCATCGCGCTGAAAGCCGCGAAAAAGAGCGCGCCTTTCCCCGCGCAAGAGACAGCCGATGTCGTCGAAAGCGTGCTTGTGCTAACCAGGATCCGCACCCGTGGGCAGACGCGTAGCCCGATGAAAAGCGTACCCGTCGATCAACGCCGCCGGATTCACGATACGGCCTCGGATACCGGTGCGCCCCTGGTTGTCGCTCACTAGTCGTTCCCTCGCCATTTGGCTTTGTTGGCACCGCTTTGCATGCATCAACCGTTCCCCCAGTCTGCACAGCGCCATTGCAAATGTGCGGCGATCGTCCTGGAGTCCAGATATCGCAGATGACTGTCGCGGAAGCGGTTCAACCGCGTGCGCATAAAATGGCGCAGCTCGAACCCTTGCAGGATTGTTTCCGGCAACGTGGGGTCAAGCGCACAATACAGGTCAGCAAATACGGCGATGCACCCAACCGGACAGTTGTATTCGCCGAGTATCGGCCGCAGGTGTCGCAGAGCCGGTTTTGCCCTGCGCAACGGAGAAGTTTTAACGCAAACGACGCCAGAATTTTCACGCACGAGAAGCTCGTCTTCGTTCATCGAGCGCTTTACCGTTCCGATCCAATCGTACTGGTCGATGACGAACACTCCGAAGGGAGAGACAGCAAGACAATCTACCCAGGTCACTGGATTGAGCGTCCCAGGTGCGTGCTCCAGTACCACTCCGCGGCGTACAACGAATGCACCGTCGGACATTGCCTTCAGTATCGACGCAACCTGTTTTGCTAACGGTAAACACAAACTACGTCGATGCGCCATCCACCCATCGCGGTGGCCACCCAATTTTTTTCGGATCTTTAGTCAAGCTCCGATTGCAGGATGCGTCATTTGAGGCATCCTTTGCTGCGAGAGAAAGCAGCGCCTTAACGTGTTCCATTTTTTCTCCTTTCGTTGACTACAGAGTGTCGGCCAAAAACTCACCTCCGGCCTGCGTGTATGCATTACAGATTTCATCTGGATTGCTAATGTTTTGACTGCGACGTTGAGTCACGTTAGCCGTACGTTCGATCTCTGCAGACGGCGCGCCTGGTACGATCTACTCGCAATTCCATATGCGATCATGGTTGCGCGCGTCGATGACGTAGCGGTCCAAAGTCTGCAGGTGCTGCAATCCTGAGGTTGTCCGTCAGGCCGTGGACTTCGGAAGTTGGCGAGTTCGCAAGGTCGATTAACCGGCCGCTGGCATTCACCTCGCTGAGTAGAACAACTTTCAGTAAGTTCAGCATGCCATGTGCAGGCGAAAGTCAAGGCAACGCTTCGGGAAAAGAAGCAACTGAAGCGCGATCGGCTGCGACCTTCTTGTTAGTCGCCGGGGTAGCGGCCGTTGGCTTTTATTCCGTGACGAGCGGCAGCTCAGGTGTGAACCCAAGGAAGGACACGAGCGTGAAGCCTGAGGAAAAGGCAGGATTGAAGCAGGTCGGGCGCCGGAACCGCAGCCAGGGCAGCGTTACAAAGCACAGCTTAAATGACGACGCCACGCCTTGGACTGTATCAAGCTGCCCCAGGGGAACATCGTCGACAACCGCGCATTGTGCGGAAGCCCTGTCGCGTCATTGGGACCAAGGTCGACCCAGGCGGGCACGCGCTTTTCATGTGCAGTGGCTTTCCACATACTGTGAAGTGCCGATAGCTTTCATCCTCGCAGCGGCTACCGGTCATCGCGTGGCATTAACGTCCTGAGAAGACGCGCTCTTATCCAGCTCGTCACGCCAGAGCCTCCAATCGGGGAATTGTTTAAAGTACGACGTTCCAGGCGATAACGCGTTATGACGACTTTGTGAGAAAGACCGCAAATTTCGCCGTCTTTCGCCCACTTGCTCCGACGGAATCATGCGCCGCAACCAGGCCTGGGGTTCTTTCGATCAGCGGATGAGACGCGGCGCGCGACGGGCTGAGCACGCCGCCATTGGGGCAACGGTCCGACTCGGCAAAAGTCGAGGGCCGCTGCCGATCTCAGGCATCTGCCTGGTATCACCCTGAACGGCGCCTCCGTGTTTGGTCACTGAGGATTTGCGCCTCGTAGCGCCTGTTGGAGTTGCCCCTGTAACTCAGGACACTCGGACACCGTTAAGTTGATGAGGCAGCGGTTCGCCGGAACTCCCGGGGAGAACGGTACTTCAGTGCCTTATGCGGGTGGCGTTCGTTGTAGTGCTCAAATGCGCCGGCCAGATGTGAGAGCGCGGTTGGCACATCGGGCTTGTGCATAAAGGCAATGTAATCGTGCTTGATTGTCTTCACGAACGACTCGGCCATGCCGTTACTTTGCGGCGAACGAACGGGCGTAGTCAACGGCTCCAGGCCCAGTTTTCGAGCGAAACTGCGCGTGCGATGGTCGATGTAGGCAGAGCCGTTGTCCGACAGCCATTCGATGGGTGCGCCTGCCTGCGTCGTGCCGAAGCGTTGCTCGACCGCTGCGAGCATCACATCACGCACGACGTCGCCGCTATGGCCGCCGGTAGTCGCTGCCCAGCTAATAGCCTCCCGGTCATGGCAGTCCAGCGCAAACGTCACGCGCAACGGCGAGCCGTCGTCACAACGGAACTCGAAGCCGTCCGAGCACCAACGGACATTACTCTGGTCAACGGCGATGCGTCCGTCATGCCGGCGGGTATCGCGACGTTGGCCAAGGCGCCGAAGCAGCAGTTGATGGTCGCGCATGACGCGATAGACCCGCTTGGCGTTCACGCACGGCGCACCAGTCATTTCGTGACTACGTCGCAGCAGTGCCCAGACTCGCCGGTATCCATAAGTCGGCAAGCCCGCCACGTGCTCCTGGATTGCAGCGACCAGCTCCGTGTCGTCGGTCTGTCGGGCGCGGCGGCCGTCCAGCCAGTCCGGGGAGCGGGCTTTTCTGACTGCCAAAGCAGAGCGCGCTACGCCGAGAACATCGCAGACCGTTTTCATTGGTCGTCCCCGGGCAGTAAGGGCGAGCGCGCAATCCAGTTTTTTGAGCGGCCATACTCGACTGCTTCCTTCAGGATTTCTGCCTCCTGCGTCTTCTTGCCAAGCAGACGCTGCAGCTCCCTGATTTCCTTCATCGCTGCGGCTAACTGCGAGGCCGGCACCACGGCTTCTCCAGCCTTCACCGCAGCCAGGCTGCCTTCCTCGTATTGCTTGCGCCACGCAAACACCTGGTTTGGGTTGACCCCGTGTCGCCGGGCAACCGCTGAAACCGTTGCTCCCGGCTCCAGGGTTTCCTGCACGATGGCCACTTTCTCCTGGACCGAACGTCGACGACGGCGCTCCGGCTCGGTCAGAACTTCAATGCTTTCCACGATTTGCCTAGGCTTGAAACTAGTCACAAGATTCCCTCTTATTTTAAGGGGTGCCTCGTGTCCTGAGAATCAAGGGGCTACTCCATAGGCTTGAAACTAGTCACAAGATTCCCTCTTATTTTAAGGGGTGCCTCGTGTCCTGAGAATCAAGGGGCTACTCCACCTGTCAACCGGCAATCCCGTCGCAACTGCCGGAGCTTGCTGTGCGCGCCAGCCATCCGTTGGGCGCGCGTAGCGAAACACCGGGCACATCGTGCGTCAGATGCGCACACAATAACGGTCGTATATATACCCGAGACCCAGTTTCACGTTGACGCCTCTGCGAGGAGTACATGCGGCACAATCTTCGGCATAGTGACGTCGTGATCCACGACTGCGGTATAGGATACCCTCGTGGCCCCAAGTTCAGACACGAGGGCCGTGCCGTGCGATGTGGCATCGCCCACGACAACACGCATCAACGAGGAACTCCGGATTTGTCCGCACCTGCGAGTCAAGGCGATCAGCCGTGGATTCCGGATACCCGTTTTAATCCGCGAACCAACGTTCCCGGTCTGTATCGACGAGCGGCGGAATTGTACTTGGCGAGAGCGCCTAAGTGTTTCCAATTGGGAGGGTGATGTAAAATTGGAAACAAATCGACGTCAACAAAAACAACACCTCTTCAATAGGTTAGCGATCCCCCAATTAGGGTCATGTTGTAACGTGTTATAGGCACTCGGGCGTTTCGCTCATCCTTCAAGCGACAGGGGCGTTTTCTCCGCTCTGGGAGGGAAGCATCATGACCGACGCTCGCCGGGCCGGAATATGATCGAAACGCGGCGTCGCCGGTGCCGGCGCAAATGTCTACGTGTCCCCGATGAACTGTAGCTCACTGGATGAATTCCGCTGGTTGATGCGAGCGCGAGCAGACCGCGATGCTAGCGAAGCCGCGTTGCTTTCAGGTTCTGAAGAAGAGCCAGTTCAGCATGGGGGCTGGTGAGCGCGTGGTAAGTGAGAATAGCGCCCATCGCCAGAACCGCCAGCAGTTGAGGCACGAGATCATGGCGGTGACGGTAGGCTGCGCGGATATATTCGATCGGGGACATGTGGTTTCTCACGTGGTGTATCTCACCGGCGCGGTAAGAGCCAAGTCCAGTATGGCCGTTGGCATGGGAAGTCAGATCACCACCGGCTCCGTTCAGGCAGATCGTCAATGCGGCTGCAGCCGTATCTTCGAAGGAGCGTTCTTCGCACCGCCTGTGGCCGGGATGCGGGGAAATTGCACTGCGGAACATCATCGATATAGACGAAATGGGCGAGTCGCTGGAGGGTGCGGTACCGGGCGGCGTCAATCAGCACGGGATCGATTGACCAGAAGTCACGCGCGGTAATTTTCCCGTCCATGACCTTTTGCGCGACAGCAAATTATGGCCCCTGGTTTTTTCGCGGTCTTTGGGCCTGCAGGAAAGCACTGCGAACGCTTATCGAGTATCGGACGGCGCTATTTCGTTCTGGATGTCTGTACACGGCACGGCAACCTCTCCCTCGAAGGATAAGATAGGGCGGATGCCGCAAGTGTTCTTCTTGGGCCTTCATGCGGCGTTCGCTGTTCCTGGATGCACTGCCAGAGATATGAATCAGCCAGCGCCGCAGCTACCGGCGAAAGTCGGCCGTCGACCAACGGGCAGCGGCCCAAAACTTGAGGCAGAGGCTTACGTAGTTCTACTTTCGAATCGTCTGGTTCGAAAAGCCAAAGCGGCACAAGAAACGAAGTAGATAGAAAAAACGAAAGGCGCCCGGAGGCGCCTTGTTTCCCACCAGCTATCTGCGCGCTGACTTTGACTTCAGGACACCCGCACAGCCGGTGCCACGCTATGCAACGCTGGCGCCGCAGCCGGCTGGTACTCCGGCACCCAGCGCCGCAGATCGCGCCGGACCTCCTGGTCGCTCGGCACACGATGCTGCATGAGCCAGGGAAGCAGTTCATCGAGGAGATTGTCGGGCGCTTCACGCGCCTGCGCGATGCGCAACTTCGGATGCGGCGTGCGCGTGGTCGCTTCATCGTCGGCGAGCAGTTCCTCGTAGAGCTTCTCGCCAGGGCGCAGCCCCGTGAACACGATGCGAATATGTTCCTCGCTGAAGCCATACAGACGGATCAGGTCTCGCGCCAGATCGACGATCTTCACCGGCTCGCCCATGTCGAGGATGAAAATCTCGCCACCGTGTCCCATGCTCGACGCCTGCAACACGAGTTGCGACGCTTCGGGGATCGTCATGAAAAAGCGCGTGATCTCCGGATGCGTGACCGTGACCGGCCCACCTTTGGCGATCTGCTGTTGAAACTTGGGAATGACGCTGCCTGCACTGCCGAGCACATTGCCGAACCGCACGGTCTCGAACTGCGTGCGCGTACTGGTCTGCTGCAGCGCCTGGCAAGCCATTTCCGCGAGACGCTTGCTCGCACCCATCACATTGGTCGGATTCACCGCCTTGTCGGTGGAGATCAGCACGAAGTGCTTCACGTCGTGGCGAATCGCGGCACGCGCGACACGATACGTGCCGAGCACGTTGTTGCGCACCGCCTGCCACGCATTCAGCTCCTCCATCAGCGGCACGTGCTTGTACGCCGCCGCGTGAAAGAGAATGTGCGGCGTGTAGCGCGACAGCACCTGGTCGAGCAGCAAGGAGTCTTTTGCGTCGCCGATCACCGGCACCACGGAGAGCTTCGGGAAGCGCTCATGCAGTTCTTCCGTGAGGCGGTACATCGCATATTCGGACAGGTCGAAGGCAATCAGCTGGGCGGGTTCGAAGCGCAGAATCTGGCGGCACAGCTCCGAGCCGATCGAGCCGCCCGCGCCCGTCACCATCACCACGCGGCCGCTCAACAGCGCCTCCACGTGCGGCATGTCGATGCGCACCGGCTCGCGCCCCAGCAGGTCTTCCAGATCAATCTGACGAACGCGCGACAGGAACGCTTCGCCTTGTGTCAGCGTGGTCAATGCGGGCAACACCATGGCCCGCACGCCGGCGCGCACGCAAAGTGTCGCCACGCGCCGCTGCGCATCGACCGACGCCGAAGGGATCGCGATGATCGCGTGCTCGACCTTCATATCGGTAGCCCAGTGCTGCAGATCGCTAATGGGCCCCCACACCTTGTAGCCGTAGATTTCACGGCCCTGCTTGGCCGGATCGTCATCGAGCAGGCCGACCAGCCGCCATTCGCTCGAACGCGACAGTTCGCGGGCGAGGTTCGCGCCTGCATTGCCCGCGCCGAGCACGACCACGGGCTTGCCTTGTCCGACCAGCCCGCCGTAAAGATAGAACTCTTTGGATGCGCGATAGAGCGCGCGCGAACCGCCCATGGCGAGGAACAACAGAAGCGGGGACACCGCGAGGACGGAGCGCGGAATGATGGGATGCGGCTGGGCCATGACCGCCACCATCATCATCGCGAATGCGCCGGTCAGCACGGCCTTCGCGATGCGCATCAGGTCCGGCAAACTCGCAAACACCCACATGCCCCGGTACAGGCCAAAGATGCGGAACATCACACCGTAAACGGGGAGAGCCCAAACGAGGGTTCGGACAGCGCCAGACCAGAACTCGACCGGAACATAGCCATTGAAACGGATAAGATATGCGGCGAGCCAAGCGCCCGCGACCGCGCACAGGTCGAAGGCGAAGGCGCTAAACGATAGCCATGAGGCTTTGTGTCGAAACATCGGCGTCACACCTCAGGTTGTTCGGATTCTGCTATCCGGAATCGACGCCAGCGTGAATCGACTCCGATACCTATCAATACCAGCACGATCACCCAAGCGCCAACGCTACACCATTGAACGGCGGAAGGCCAGTCAAGCAAGCTTAGAGCAAGTACTATACCAGTCGCCATGACCGCATACCACAGGATGGCTGTCTTCGAATGCCCGAGCCCGAACTGGACCATGCGTTGATAGTAGTGTTCGCGGTGTGCCTGCCAGATCTTCTCGCCGCGCAACAGCCGTCGCAGGAGCGTGACCGACGCATCGCCGATGAACGGCGAAAACACCAGGGCGGGAAACCAGATCGGCCAGACGCCGTCGCCCCAGCCCCAATAGCCGAACGCGCCCGCCAGAAAACCGAGTGGAATCGAGCCGGCGTCGCCGAGGAAGACCTTCGCGGGGTGAAAGTTGAAGACCAGAAAGCCGGCCGCGGCGCCCGCCGCGGCCGCCGACGCGAGACTGAGTTCCGGCGACGGATGCGCGGTGATTGCGGCGCCGATCGCGTACCCCGCGAAGCCAAACAGCGTCATGCCGCCGGCGAGCCCGTCCGCGCCGTCCATGAAGTTGTAAAGATTGACGAGCCACAGCAGTAAAAATGACAGGGCCGCAAGCAGCCAGAGCGGCACGGGCGCCGGGTGCGCCCAGACGAAGATCGCCACGGCGGCGAGGTGCGCCGCGAACCTGACCCGCGCGGGCAATCCGCGCCGGTCATCGATCTGCGAGACGGCGGCCAGCAATGCGGCGCACAGCGTAGCAAGCCAGAGGTGCGGCGCGACGATCAGGGTCGCCACGACCACCACCGGAACGATGCCCCAGCCGCCCACCCGTGGCGTCGGAAGCGTGTGTAGCGAACGTTCGTTCGGGACATCGGTCGCGAGACGCCATGCGAGGCCGGTACGCAGCAACGTCAGGAGAATCAACGCACAGGCCGCGAGCGAAACCGCCGCAACACACGCGGCCGAGATCCATGGAGAATCGATTAAGAAAGGAAACACCGGGTGGACCATCCCAAATATTGGTGCTGTGAAGGTAGGCGCAATTGTCGAAATTCGGATCTTGCTGGCTTAACGCGCGTTCGCGTGTTACGGAGACCTATCGCTTGTTACTGGGCGTTAATTCGCCTGACCGGGAGGAGCGTTAATCCGTGCGCCCCGAGGCGGCGGGTCGTGACGCGAGATACCATGCGGCCGTGGCAGCCAGCCCTGCGTCCAGCGAAAACGGGGGCGACCAGCCCAGCACATCGCGGATATGGGTCGAATCGACGCGCAGGCTGCCCGTCAGCCGATCGATCTGGTCGGCCTTTCCAGTCAGGCACCCCGCCATCTTTAGCACGCCGGGCGGCACGGGTACAAGCCGCGCAGGTCGCTTCAGATGCTGACCGAGACGGCGCGCCAGTTCCGCGACGCTCGCGTCTTCGCCATCAGTCACGTGAAACAGTTGATTTGCGGCATCCGGATGCGTCGCGCAAGCGACGAGCGCGCTCACAAGATTGTCCACATAGACCATGCTCCGACGCGCAGCGACCGCGCCGATCGGCAGCGGCATGCCTCTGGCAATCGCATGCATCAATGCAAAGAAGTTTGCACGGACCTGCGGTCCGTAGACGAGCGGAGGACGAATCACCGCGATCTCCAGGCCCACGAGTGCGCCATAGTCTTGCAGCATCACTTCGGCTTCCGCTTTCGATACGCCGTACGGATCGGGAGGATGACGCTCGTCGGTTTCATTGAGTGGCCTGCCAGAGTCGAGCTCCGCGAGCGCTTTGATGCTGCTCACGAAGACGAAGCGCTTCACTCCGGCGCGCATCGCGGCTTCGGCAACTTTCAGCGTGCCGTCGACGTTGGTGGCGCGGAAGGCAGCAAGCGGATCGGTGGCCGCGTCGCGCATCACGTGGACGCGGGCCGCGAGATGGATCACTGAATCGGCGCAGGCGAAGGCATCGGGCGTAATCGCGTCGAGCGATGCGATGCGCACCGTCTCGTCGCCCTGCTCGTGCGTCGCGCCATCGCGCACGATTCCGACCGGCTGCATGCCGGCATCACGCAGGGTGCGCGTGAGCGCGCGCCCGACGAAGCCGTTGGCGCCGGTGATGGCGATGCGCGAGGTCATTCCTCAGCGCTCCGGATACGCCGCGCCGCCACGTTGCAGGCGGACTTGCAAAAAATCCTTGTGTAGTATCATCTACGATCCCTTGTTTTCAATCCCGGCCCCCGTTGCCCGCCCCATGCAGAATCTGAAGCCCGCCACCAGTTCCGACGCGTCTCGCCAGCTTTCCCATCCGCGCGACAACTTCGATGCCATCCGCCTCATCGCGGCGTTGATCGTGGTGTACGGCCATGCGTTTCCGCTGAGCGGTGTGGCAAGCCCGAACATTCTCGGCAACGAAGTGCAGACGCTCGCAGTCAAGGTGTTCTTCGTGATCAGCGGTTATCTCGTGATCGAGAGCTGGCGCCGCGATCCCTCGCCCTATCGCTATCTGTGGCGCCGCTGCCTGCGCATTTTCCCGGGACTGTTCGTCTGCGTCGTGCTCAGCGCGTTCGTGCTCGGGCCGCTCGTTACGTGGCTGCCGCTCAAGGAATACCTTGCGAACGAGTGGACGCGCCGCTATCTGGGAAACATCGTACTGTACCCGTCTTACGCGTTGCCGGGCGTCTTCGACAAGATCACCTATCCGAATGCCGTCAACGGTTCGCTGTGGACCCTGCCGGTCGAGTTCTCGATGTACCTCCTCTGCCCGCTCGTCGTCCTGTGGGGTCGCGGCGAGAAACTGCGCATCCTCATCGCGACCGTCATCCTGTGCGCTGCGGGATTGTATCTGGTGCGCTTCGCCCGCCCCGCCCACCAGATCGTTTTTTACGCGACCGATGTGGTGTCCGCCCTCGATGCAGCGCCGTACTTCTTCCTCGGCGCGAGTTGGCGCATTCTGGCGCCACAGAAGGCCTACAACCTGCAGGCCGCCCTGCTCGCGGTGCTGATGCTGGCTGCGATTCCCCAAGGCACGATCACCTACGAGATCGGACTCTATCTCGTGCTGCCCTACGCCATTCTGTCGTTTTCGCTCGCCAAACCGGCAGTATTCGGATGGACCGGGCGCTTCGGCGACTTCTCGTACGGCGTTTATATCTACGGTTTCGTCGTTCAGCAGACCGTCTCGTATCTGGTCAACGCTGGCGGGCGACCATACGTCAATTTCCTCATCTCGGTAGTGCCGACGCTTGTGCTCTCCGTGATCTCGTGGCATCTGATCGAGAAGAAATTCCTCCTGCTCAAGCCGAAGAAGCGCCGCGCCGCCGCGACTGCTCTGGCGACGCCCTGAGGTCGCTCGTCACAACCACTTCCAGCCGAAGCGCCGGAAGAAGGTCCAGGCCGAACGTGCGAACAGCATGATGTGCTTTCGTCCCTTCGTCGCCGCGCCGCCACCGTGGTGGACCACTTCGACACCGGGCACGAACACGACGCGCGCGAGCTTGCGAGTGCGCAGGCTGAGGTCGTAGTCCTCGAAGTACAGGAAGTAACGCGGATCGAAGCCTTCGAGGCGCTTGAGCGTGTCGGTGCGAAACAGCATGAAGCAGCCGCTGACGATGGGCGGATCCCAGAACACACGGCCCGCGTCCATCACGTCGCGCATCTCGTACCAATCCAGCCGCCGCGCGAACGGACGCCGCAGCGGGGCGGCCACAAAACCGCGCACGAACAGATCCAGCACCGACGGAAAACGCCGGCACAGGAACGCCTGTTCGCCGTTCCCATTGCGAATCAGCGGCGTGAGCAGGCCCGCCTCGCGATGCGCTTCGAGAAAGTCCAGCGCCTCGCGCAGCGCGTTCTCGTTCAGTTCGATATCGGGATTCAGCACTAGGTGATAACGGCTGCGCATCTGTTCGAGCGCGAGATTGTGGCCGCGTCCGTAGCCGACGTTCCCCTGGCCGCGAATCTCGTGTAATTCGAACGGTTCGCGTCGCGCGGCGGCAGGAACTCGCGCCGTTTCTTCCGGCGCACCGTTATCGATGAGATAGAGCGGCGTTTTCTCCGCGAGCAGCAAGCGGCGGAGAGCAGCCGCAAGCGTCTCCAGCGTGCGTTCGAGCATCGCCAGATCCGGTCGATAGACCACGATCGACACGCTCAACAGCGGCGCCGTGTCCAGCGCGCACGCGCCTTGTGGAACGGGGCCTTGATTCAACATATTCATACAGCGGAGACGGCTCGGCGAATGGGAATGAAAAGAGAAAGCGGCAACCAACCAAAAAAGTCTGCCTGACCCCGCGCGTTTCGACAAGTACCGCCTGCGGCCCTCGTCAGCGGAGCCTCGCGAGCGGATATTTGCTCCGAAGACGCGGCGCTCACGTCACCGCGCTGAGGAAACAGGCCGCGCCTCGCCACACGAGAGTATACGCAAACTGATTAGACGGCCCTCTTTTGTCTTATCAAACTATAAAGTTCCAGATCGAGCTCGTTGGCATTTTCAATTACGCGGCGATCCCCCGCCGAAAGCATCTCACGCGGACCAGCGAACACATTCTCTCTAGCGACTACCAAGCCATCCTGACCCAATCCTAACCATCCCGCAACAAAATTGGCAGTCTTCCAGAGGCTATCCACGAAGCCAACGTGCGAAAAATATTTATCGAGATTCTCCAAAGCACGCTTCAAACGAAACCCCTCATTAATCTGTCTCGTCGGCAATTTCTTTGTAACGCTCCACCAATAATTTGCCAATCGATCCTCTAGGAGCGGGAAGTAGCGATAGCTTGCCGAGAAAATTCGGACCATTTCATTATTAGTTTCTGGCGTTACGCACGACTCCACAAAATCTCGCAAAGAAAGATTCCCATCTTTTATGAATTCAAAATAGGGAGAATCAGTAAACCTAGCGTGATGACGGTAAAGAGAAACCACTCGCTCCAGCGGATCGCGCATGACAGTGGCGTACAGTGGGTTCTCATCACCAAATAGAACGTGCGCCCCAAACGCGAAATGTCCGAACAAGAGGGACTCACCCGTCAAGCCGGGCCGCGCCTCATCAGCTATTCGCTTATTCAACCCGGAATAAATTGGATAGACAGAACATGTCGCAGATCGCGCACCAAAAACCGCCGCGCCCAACGATGTCCCGGCCGTCTTGGGAATATGAACGAAATATTTCACAATACCTCACTTGTTTCTGTTTGCCGGCAAGCGTCGCTCGTGCCCATATCTTTTATCCACAGTTCCCTCGCCTATGTCAGGCGGCGCGTCATATGGCGTTATTTCTGACGAAATTGATTCAATCTTCTTGAAACTGTTCGCAGCATGAACGAAAGTCTGGATTGCGATCCGAATACGCGCGTCAATATTGGATATTTCGCGGCAAAGCGCCTTGCGCCGCGCCGGGAAATATAAAGGAGCGATTGGGAACGCACCTGCTCGTCCACCATCTCCACGACATCGCGCGGCGACAAGGTTATGCGCATAGACTTCTGCATTTCGACCACGCGCTCGTAGCTCTGATGCAGCTTGTGCTGGCGCGTCACCGCGAGTCCGTGCGATTGCGGCACGCGCGCGCGTGACGTGGTCTTGCGCACCGCGTGGAAATCTCCGTCGAGCGCGTAACGCGTCCACAACAGCCAGTCCTCGAGTTGGTCCATCGATTCGTCGAAGCCGCCGTGACGCTCATAGAGCTCGCGCTTGAAGACGACCGACTGGATCGGGACTAGGTTCTCCTGCCACATCGCGATCTGCGAAAACAGCCGGAAGTGCGTGTACGGCTCACCTTCCTCGATCACGAGACGGCCCTGCGCGTCGTGGCGCACGGTCGACGGCACGAAGTCCGCGGCACCGTACGCGGCATTGACGCCGTGTTCGGCGGCCGCCGTCATCAGCACCTCGATGTGATCCGCGTAGAGTTGGTCATCATCGTCGAGGAAACACAACCATGCGCCGCGCGCCATCGCCAGCGCGCGATTGCCGGCCGCGCTGCGTCCGACCGGCTCGACGGTAGCCTCGTAGCGGATCGCCAGGCGCGAAGTGAATTCGGCTTCGATCATCGCCCGCGCGGTGGGCGCCCCATCCTCCACTACCACGGCCTCGATGTTCGGGTATGTCTGGTGCGCAATGGAAAGGAGTGCGTAACGCAACAGGTCCGCGCGCGCGTGCGTGCGCACGATCACGCTGACGAGCGGCCACGCGTCCTTCGCGAGCGGCGCGGTGGCAAACCGATGAAACGTGCCGAGGCGGCGGCGGCCATAGTTCCACAGCAGGAATTCGCCCCGAAAGCCGCGTTCGCGCCACGTCGCGCCGCTGGACCGGAAGTAATTCAGTGATCGCGCGAATCGCCGCAGGCTATCGAGCGTCGCTCGGCGGCCGCGCGGCAGCTTGCGGATGCCGCTCAGTTCGACCAGCGACAGCCCAAGACCAGCAGCGATATCCCGCCAGGTGCCGAAACGCGCACGCAAACACAGCGACGCGTAGATGCCGTTGAAAATCTGCGCGAGCTTCACTTCGCCGCTTGTCGCATAGGTCCAATGCACGACGGCGGCGCGTGGCACGTATTTGAGCGCGTAGCCACTCGCGCGCAGCCGCCAAGAGAGGTCAACGTCCTCGCCGTATAAAAAGATTCGCTCGTCGAAACCGCCGACTGCGTCGAACGCATCCCGCCGGAACAATACTGCCGCACCGCTGACCCAACTCGTCGTCAGAAAGGAAGGATCGTAGTCTTTCGGATGCTCAAAGGGGGTCTGCCGCATTTCCCACGCGGCGACCTTCGTGTTCGGCTCGACTTCGGCGAGCAATTCCTCGAGCGCGTCCGGGAACAGTTCGAGATCCGGATTGAGCACTAGCACAAAGGGCGCGTCGCCAAGCGCGATGTTCGCGTTGTGCGCGCGGCCGAAGCCGAGATTCTCGGCGGAGTGCGTCACCGAAACGGAGACGCCGCTCGACGACGACGCGTTGCGCCGCATGGCCAGCGTCTCCCATTGCTCCGCAAGCGCGCGGTCGTTATTGCGGATGCGCACATGCGGTAAGAGCCGCGCGGCGATCGTCTGCCGCGCAATGCTGTCGAGCAGGCGCTCGACCTCCTCTACCGTGTTGCGGTAGACAACCAGCGAGATGTCTACCGCCTGCCCGGTGGCCAGCCACGCGTCAGTGAGCGAGCCCTCGAGGGCAGGATCGATCGCCGTCACACTCAACGCAAGCGCCTCACAATGCCTCGCCCGATCTGTCGCGCCACCTTGTTCGAGCGCGACGCGAACGTCAGCAGCGCCGGATGACGATGCAGGAGCTCGAGCACCGAGCGCTTCGCGGACTTCGTGCGGCTCATGTACGCGATGTCGTTCTCGAGCTTGATGATCCACTTGCGCTGATCGTTGATGAGCTTGATCGTGCCGGGCGGGAACACGTGATATTGCCGGTCGATCTTGGCCAGGATCATGTGATAGTCGCGCTCCCAATCGCTTTGCGAATGGATCGAGTACGACGACTCACCCTTCTTCCACTTGTGATAGATGCAGGTGATCTCGGGCGACGCCTCGACGCCGCACATGAACAGGCAGCGCAGTTCGAAATCCCAGTCCTCAGCGGTATTGAGCGACTCATCGAAGCGCAAGCCCAACTCGTGGAACACGGCTCGCGGAAACGACATCGCCACGGGGGGCGAGTAATTCTGATGCAGATGCGCGTAGAAGTCATACGTCCCCGGGAACGGATGACGAATCGCGCCCACTACCGCGTAACCCTTGCCGCCCGCTGCGGTGTCCGCCGTCTCGGCGATGTCCTGCTCCACCGCCACCGTACGCAGCATGCGGCCCGGCGACTTCTCGGCCATTTTCTGGAACGTCTCCACCCAGTGGGCGAAGATCATTTCGTCGTCGTCGAGAATCGTGATGTAGTGACCTCGCGCCAACTCGAAGCCGAAATTGAGCGGCGTGGTACGGCCGCCGCGATCGCACGGCACGATGCGCGAACGGTTGCGAATGGCTTCGGGCATGTCCTCGACGATGCGCTCGATGCGCTTCTGCAACTCGAATTCCACCCTGTGCGGAATCACGATCAGCTCGAAGTCCCGCGACGTCTGTGCCGTGAGCGCCAGCAGCAGATCGCGGAAGCTCGCGAGCCGGCGCCCTTGTGTACGCATCACGATGGAGAGGAACGGACGCTCCTCGACGGGTTCGACGACAAGCGGCGCCACCTTGCGCGGGCCCGGCAAATACGCGCGCACCAGTTCGTTGATCGACGAGAAATCGTCGGCGGCCTCGCGAATCTGGCTGAGGTAACGATTCAGCGGCGTGGCGTCCGATACAAGCGGATCGAACCTCGGGAAATACTGATCGCTACGCTGACGTTGGAAGTCCGCGCGCGCCACTTCCGTCCAGCCCGCGCTCGACATCATCGCGTTTAGCAAACGGTCGGTGTGGTGAATGACGTGTGTGTGGTCAAGTAGTCCTTCGACGGTATAGTCCCAGCGGCCGGCAAGGAGCTTCGCGCCGAGATCGCGGTGCGCGACGTTTGGCACCGCGATCACGAACAGCGCCGCGCGATTCTCCGCGAAGTTTCGGAGCGCGTTCAGAAACTGCGGTCCATTGGTGATGTGCTCGAGCGTGTCGATCATGCTGATCGATGCAAGCGTGCGGTCGCCCAACGCGGCGCGCAGGGTCGCGATGGCCGCGTGCTCATCCAACAGATCAATCGCGTGGGTCTCGAAGCCCCGCTCGTCGAGCGCTTGCAAACGGGTGCCGTCGAGATCGAGGCCGACATAGGTCAACCCCGTTTCGCGCACCGGTTCAGCGATCGGGCCGTATCCGCAGCCGATATCGAGATGAACGCCGCCGGTGCCGGCATGCACGTGTAGAAGCTCAACCACGCGACTATAGACGGTGCCGGATTCGTAAGGATGGTCGTATGCGTTACTCATGTCGTCCGTTCAGAATCTATGTTTGCTGTAAAAGCCATCGATGAATTGCGCGACCTTGTGATCCGCATCGATCTGCACCGGCAACTTGCCGCTCTCTTTCAGCGACTGGAATTTACGCGCCGCTTTCTTTTCCGATTCGCTGCCGGCGTCGAGCAACTGCCGCTCGATGCGATCGGCGAGATCCGCGCGCGAGTATTTGTAGCTCAGCATCATCGCGGCTTCGGCCGAGAAGTACTCTTCCGCCGCGCCCACGATCCACTTGCCTTCCTGAGACAGGCGCTTGTCGTGGAAGATGACCGCCGACGGCTGGAACACCAGCTTGTAGCCGGCGAGCCGGATGCGCCAAGAGAAGTCCACGTCGTCGCAATAGAGGAAGAACGACTCTGAGTCGAACCCATTCACCTCCTTGGCGACGGCGGCCGTCACCAGCGCGCACGCCGTCGTCACCCAACCCGTCTCGCCGCTCGCGACGCTGTAGTCCTTCGGATGCTCGATCGGAACCTGACGCGCTTCGACGACAGCCACGCGCTGACGCTCGCGCATCGGCTTGACCAGTTCGATGAAAAGGTCGGGCGCGACGACCGTATCCGGATTCAGGATCAGCACGAGTTCGGAATTGAGGCCCTCGAGCAGACGGTTGTGACCGGCGGCCGAGCCCAGATTCTTGTCATAAAACTCGTATTGAATGTCGCCGAGACCTTGCGCCTCAAAGCGTTTGCGGCGCTCCTCGATCTCTTCGTCGGTGAAGACAGGGTCGGGCGAACAATCGCCGAACGCCATCTGCACTTTCGACAAGGCGCCCGACGAAATCGCCAGTTCCACGGCACGCCCGAGGCTCGCGAGCGATTGATCGACGTGCTGCTGCGTGTTCCCGTAGAGAATCGACTGGATGCGCAGCGAGGCCGCGCCTTGTAGTTGGGTGTCGTGTTGGTTCAAGCCGCGCTCCTAAGCCTGTTTGTTTTCTTCGCTGGCGATCCAGTCCTGCAATTCCGCGAGGCCCGCGTCGAGCTTGACCTGCGGCGTCCAGCGCAGGCTGGCGAGCGTGCTCGACAGGTCGCAGGCGGCATGGCGGACGTCGCCATCGCGGAACTGGCCGTTCACCTGCGGCGCAGGCGCGCCGTAATAATCGGCGATCAGCGAAGCGAGCGTGTGAATGGAGGTCGCGACACCCGAGCCGACATCGAAATACTGGCTGGCCGCCGGCGGCGCCGCCAGTGCCGCGACGATCGCGGAGGCGACATCGCGGATCGACACAAAGTCGCGCGTGACATCGCCGTCCTCATAAAGCGGAATGGACTTCTTCTCGCGCGCGAGCCGCGAGAACAGCGCGACGATGCCCGTGTACGAGTTGGTGAGCGACTGGCCCGGGCCGTAGACGTTCTGCAGACGCAGGATCGAGAGTGGCACCTTCATCGACAGGGACCATGCCGCAAGGATATGCTCCTGCGCCAGCTTGGTCGCGCCGTACACGCTGGTAGGATGCGGGATTGTATTCGCGACGCTCGACGGCAGCGACACCAAGCCGGGGAAATCCCACTGCGCCGCCTCAAGTTGCGCGTGACCGCGCTGCCCGGGATAGGTAATCTGGCGATCCGCCGTGCGCCACGCGCCTTCGCCGTAGACGGCGCGACTGCTGGTCAGCAGCACATGTTGCATCGCGATTCTGTGACGGCCCACGGCGTCGGTCATCTGCGTCGTGCCGACCACGTTCACGAGACCGTGGCGGCTCGCCTCGGTCAGCGACTGCCCGGTGCCGGTCTCCGCCGCCAGATGTACGATGACCTCGGGCCGGAACTCCGCAAATACCCTGTCCCAATCGGCGGGCACGGTGACGTCGCCGACCATCAGCTCAGCGCGCTCATGCAGCGCCTCGGGACGCGTCTGCGTCTTGTGCACCTGCGGATGCAAGTTGTCCATTACCACGTATCGCGCCGCCTCGGGCGCGAGCAGTGCCGCGATCGCGCAGCCGATGAAACCCGCGCCGCCCGTCACGAGAATGCGCTTGCCGGCAAAGTACGGCAGTGTGTTCTGATCGCTCATGCTTCCCTCTCTCATTTCAATATTACTAAGCTCGTCCCGGGCGGTCAGGCCCGTGCCGCATGCCTGCGCGCCCATGCGCTTCATTCGCTTTCCAGTTCGACAGAACGCATCGGCAAGCCCAGCAAGCCGGTGCTCACACTCGTCGAATGCGACTTGAAGATGATCGCATCGTGTACCCAGTGATGAACGACGTGCTCGTCCTGCGTCCCATCGGCGACGGCGGCGGTGATCGAATAATCTCCGACTGGCATGCGCGGCATGTGGAAGCGGAAGCGCGCCGTCAGCGTCGTGCCCGCAATGGTGTGCATCGGCGTGAGCTGCGTCGTGATGTAGGTATTTTCCCCAAACAGATTCTGGCCGAGTCGGTCGCGCGCCAGGAAGCCGATGATTGGTCGCGCGAGCGGCTGCAGCGTCTTCACCCGCACCTCGACGCACACTGACTCGCCGCCTACCACCCAGGTCAGACGCCGACCTTCGTCGTCAACCAGCCCCACATGCGTGATCTTCGCGCCGCCTAGGCCGAAACTATTGGCATCTTCCTGGAAGGTGAACACTTCGATGTCGTTGCGATACGCCGAACCGTTGATCAGGTCACTGCGCTGATCGTGATAATGCTGATCCACCTTGACGGAGCCGCTCAGCACCGCGTTGCGCTGCCCCGATACCGCGGCGCCTGAAGCCTCATGCTGAGCCTGATAGTACGCTTCGAGATACTGCTCGCAAATGTCCTTGGCCGGCCCGACGGCCCGCACGCTGCCCTTGTCGAGCCACACAACGCGCTCGCAAAGATTGATGACCGCGTTGGTGTCGTGGCTCACGAATAGCACCGTGCCAGTCTTCATGAAGGTACGCAAGAAGCGCATGCACTTCTGCGTGAAGAAAGCGTCGCCCACAGCGAGCGCCTCGTCGATGATCAGCACATCGGCATCGACATGCGCGAGCACCGCGAACGCGAGCCGCACGTACATACCGCTCGAATACTTCTTGACCGGCTGATCGATGAACGCACCGATATCGGCGAACTCGAATATGGCTTCGAGCCGCTCGTCGATCTGCTTGCGCTTCAACCCGAGCAGTGTGGCGTTGAGGTAGACGTTCTCACGTCCGGTGAACTCGGGGTTGAAGCCTGCGCCCAGTTCGAGAAGCGCGGCAACGCGGCCGTGCACCTGCACGTCGCCAGCCGAAGGCGCGAGCGTACCGCAGATGATCTGCAGCAGGGTGGACTTGCCCGAGCCATTGCGCCCGATCACGCCAACCGTCTGCCCGCGCGCGATGTCGAGCGACACGTCCTTGAGCGCGTGAAACTCGGTCGCGGCCGCTTCCGCACGCACGTTGAAGCCCGGCAGCAGCAGCCCCAGCCTGTAGAAGATCGCGCGCTTTAGACGATCCTGCGGCCGGTCGTAGATCGAATAGCTCTTGCCGACGTGATTAACGCGGATCGCCAGATTGTCAGATGACATCGGCGAACCCCCTGCGCGCAGACTGGAACCACCAGTAGCCGAGCCAGGCCACCACGACGCTGGCGACGAGATACAGCCCAAGCGCGGCGAAGTCCGGCAGGCTGCCGCCGACGAGCACAGCCCGGCTCTCCTCGATGAAGAAGGTCAACGGATTGAGCTGCAACCAGATACGGTATTTCTCCGGCAGCGCGGAGATCGGATAGAACACCGGCGACAAGAACATCAGCACGGAGGCAAGAAACGCCGTGGCCTGCGCGATGTCGCGCACATAGACGCCCGTTGCGGCCAGAAACCAGCCCACGCCGAGCGACAGCAGAAACAGCGGCAGCACTACGAGGGGAAACAGCAGCACCGTCAGATGCACCGATCCGTTCACCAGCAGCAGGCCCGCGACCAGCACCAGCATGCTGATGAAAAGATGGAACACCGCCGAGCACAGCGCAATGACAGGAAAGATCTCGAGCGGGAAGATTACTTTCTTCACGTAGCTCGCGTTCTGCAGCACCAGCAGCGGCGAACGGTTGATGCATTCGGCGAACAGCGCGTGCACCGTCATGCCGACGAAGAGCATCATCGCGAATTCACCATGACCGACCGGCGCGGTGGCAGCCGCACCCCAACGCGACTTGAAGACGAACGAAAACACGAAGGTGTAGACCGCCAGCATCAGCACCGGGTTGAAGAACGACCATGCGAGCCCGAACACCGACCCTCGATAGCGGCCGATGACCTCCCGTTTGGTCATCTGAAAAATGAGCCCGCGATTGCCATATAAGGAAACCACCAGCGATGTCAAGGATTTCGAAGTTGCGTCCATATTATGAAGAAACCGTACCGCGTGGCCGGGTACCCCTTCCTGTTGAAGTGTCGTGAAAGGTTCCGGCACTTAGCGGAACGCGGTGAGCAAGTCGGCCAAGCAGAGCGACATGCCGACTCGCCAGTCCGGTAGGCGAACGCCGAAACGCGTCTGCAGCGCGTCGTTGGACAATACCGAATTGGCCGGACGCGGTGCTGGCAACGGATACTCGTCCGTGCGGATGGGCACGACCGATTTCACCATGTACTCAGTGTCGGGCTGCAGCCGGCGCGCCTCCGCGATGATCGCGTCGGCATAGCCGTGCCAGTTGGTCGAGCCACCCGCTGACAGATTGAACAGTCCCGAACGGAACGTGCCGCCGCGTCGCTCGGCTATCGCGCGGCTCACAATCTGCGCGGTGGCGTCGGCGATGTTGCGTGCCCACGTCGGGGCGCCGAACTGGTCGCCTACGATGCGCAACTCCTCGCGGATCGCCGCCAGACGCAATATTGTGCGCATGAAGTTACTGCCACGCGCGGCATAGACCCAAGTCGTGCGGAACACCAGCCAGTCGCCGCCCGCCTCACGCGTGGCGAGTTCGCCGGCGAGTTTGCTGCGGCCGTAGGCATTGACGGCGCAGGTGGCGTCCGTTTCCAGATACGCACCCTGCTTCGAGCCGTCGAACACGTAGTCGGTCGAGTAATGGACGAACAGCGCGCCGCATTCGCGCGCCGCGCGCGCGAGTTCGCCGACGGCCTCGCCGTTGATCGTAGTCGCCTGCGCTTCCTCGCTTTCAGCTTTGTCGACGGTCGTGTAGGCCGCCGCGTTGACGATCACGTCTGGGTGGAAGTCGAGCACGGACTGACGCAAGGTGTCGGGCTTCGAGAGATCGAAGCTGCGGCGATCGACGGCGCGCACTTCGCCCAGCACCGAAAGGCTGCGCGCAAGTTCCCAGCCAACCTGGCCGTTCGCACCGGTGACGAGAATCTTCATGCGAACACCTCCGCTTCCACCAGCCGCTTGGCCGCCGCATCCTTCGCCGCGAGCAGAGGCTCGAGATCAATCGGCCATTCGATGCCGATCTCCGGATCGTTCCAGAGAATGCTGCGCTCGTGCTCGGGATACCAGTAGTCGGTGGTTTTGTAGAGAAACTGCGCGGATTCGGACAGCACCACGAAGCCGTGCGCGAAGCCCGGCGGCACCCACAATTGCCGATGGTTGTCGACCGTCAGCACCACCCCGACCCATTTCCCGAAATTGGGCGAACTCTCGCGGATGTCGACCGCGACGTCGAAAACTTCGCCTTCAACGACGCGCACGAGTTTGCCCTGCGCATTCTGGATCTGATAGTGCAGCCCGCGCAGCACGCCCTTCGCGGAGCGCGAATGGTTATCCTGCACGAACTCGACGCCGGGCTCGACCTGCTCGGCGAACTCCTTCGCATTGAAACTCTCGAAGAAAAAGCCTCTCGCATCGCCGAACACTTTCGGCTCGATGATCTTGACTTCAGGCAGCGCTGTAGCGGTTACTTGGATGGCCATGCCACTTGATCCGTAAGAATATTTTGCAGATATTGCCCGTAGGCATTCTTCGCGAGCGGTTTGGCGAGAGCCAGCAGTCGCTCGCCGTCGATCCATTGCCGCCGGAATGCAATCTCTTCCGGACACGCAACCACGAGACCCTGACGCTTTTGCAGCGTGGCAATGAATGTCGCCGCTTCGATCAGCGAATCGTGCGTGCCGGTGTCGAGCCACGCATAACCGCGTCCCATGATTTCGACATTGAGCGCGGCGTTCGCCAGATAACGCGAATTGACGTCGGTGATTTCAAGCTCGCCGCGAGGCGACGGCTTGATATCGGCGGCGATATCGCAAACCTGCTTGTCGTAGAAGTACAAGCCGGTGACCGCGTAGTGCGAGCGCGGCTTCGCGGGCTTCTCCTCGATCGACAGCGCCCGGAACTGCTTGTCGAATTCAACGACGCCATATCGCTCTGGATCGTGCACGTGATACGCGAACACGGTAGCGCCTTGGTCCTGCTCATCGGCGCGTTCCAGTTGCTTCGCGAGATCGTGACCGTAGAAGATGTTGTCGCCGAGTATCAGCGCCGACGGGTCGTTAGCCACGAAGTCCCGCCCGATGATGAACGCCTGCGCAAGCCCGTCCGGCGAAGGCTGGACCGCGTACTGGATGTTCATCCCCCACTGGCTGCCGTCGCCGAGCATCGCCTCGAAGCGCGGCGTGTCCTGCGGCGTCGAGATGATCAGCACGTCGCGAATGCCCGCCACCATCAGCGTGGACAGCGGGTAGTAGATCATCGGTTTGTCGTACACCGGCAGCAACTGCTTCGAGACGACGTGCGTGATCGGATACAGGCGCGTGCCCGAACCGCCCGCGAGAATAATGCCTTTGCGCGCCATTGCCGTGCCCTTACGCGCGCTGCGCGTAGTTGGTCTCAACCCATTTGCGGTACTCGCCCGAGGCCACCTCGTCCGACCAGGCCTGGTTGTCCAGATACCACTGCACCGTCTTCTCCAGACCCGTCTCGAACGTCTCCGCCGGCTTCCACCCCAGCTCCCGTTCGAGCTTGCGCGCGTCGATCGCATAACGGCGGTCGTGGCCCGGACGATCCTTCACATACGTGATCTGGTCGCGATACGACGCGCCCGCCTTCGGACGCAACCGGTCCAGCAGGTCGCACAGCGTGTGCACCACCTCGAGGTTCTTCTTCTCGTTCCAGCCACCCACGTTGTACGTCTCGCCTGGCGTGCCGCGCGCGAGCACCTCGCGGATCGCGCTGCAGTGATCGCCCACGTACAGCCAGTCGCGCACGTTCTGGCCGTCCCCATACACCGGCAGCGCGTTGCCCGCGAGCGCGTTGGCGATCATCAGCGGAATCAGCTTCTCGGGGAACTGGTACGGACCGTAGTTGTTCGAGCAGTTCGTGGTGAGCACCGGCAAACCATACGTATGGTGGTAGGCGCGCACCAGATGGTCCGATCCCGCCTTGGTGGCCGAGTACGGGCTGTTCGGCGCGTACGGCGTGGTTTCGGAGAACTGCGGATCAGTAGCGGACAGCGAGCCGAACACTTCGTCGGTCGACACGTGCAGGAAGCGGAAAGCGGCCTTGTCGACCTCGCCGAGCGCGTTCCAGTAGTTGCGCGTCGCCTCGAGCAGCGTGAAGGTGCCGACCACGTTCGTTTGAACGAAATCAGCCGGTCCATGAATCGAACGGTCAACGTGGCTTTCCGCGGCAAAGTGCAACACGGCACGCGGCTTGTGCTCGGCGAACAGCGCGTCGAGCGCGCCGCGGTCGCAGATATCCGCGCGCACGAAGATGTGCTTCGGATTGCCTTGTTGCGACTTCAGCGTACCCAGATTGCCGGCGTACGTCAGCTTGTCCACGTTCAGTACCGCTTCGTCCGACGCGTTGAGCCAGTCGAGCACGAAATTGGCGCCGATAAAACCGGCGCCGCCCGTTACCAGAATCATGAAAATTCCCTTCTAGATGTTGGCGGCGGGTCGAAATGGTTCACTGACCTGCTACCGCGCGTTGTGGTGCGGATTCTTGTCGACGCCCGCCGCCGCCCTTGCAATGCGGGCAGGCGCTCAAACGCCAATCTTATGAAGCCCCGATTATAAAGCGGCCAGCTTTAAAAACTAGAACCCTAACAACTTGAAACAGCTTGACAATTTGGTTTCCATCAGTTGATTCGACCGAGACGTTGAAACCCGATCTCGCGGCGAGCGGCCGAAAAGCACGGCGAACCATCGTACCAATGGAATGGGAGCGGACTAAATCAGCGCAATACACGGGGAATTGTGCGACGAATAGCGCATATGCCTGAATAATCAAAAGCTCACTCGGCGCATGACGATTGTTTATACGCGAGCGAAGGTGGCGCGTCACCACGCCGCAAGAAAAATCGCGGAGGGTTGCAAATAAGACGGTTAAGCCGCGAGCATCCAGCGCAGCGTATCCATGAATGGAATCGCCTCCACTTTCGGCACGAGCGTGCGTAGTTTGGCGGGCGATCCGGCCAGTATTTTCACGTCGGTTTGCCGAACGAAGGCCGGATTGATCTGAATCTCGAGTTCGTGGCCTGTCAGGTCGCTCGCCGCCGTGAGAATTTCACGCAAGGTGAAGGGCGTGCCGGTGCAGACGTTGACCGTCTCGGCAGCCGCTTCGGAGTCGAGCAGCGCTTCATAGGCGTTGGCCACGTAGCGCACGTCGGAGAAATCGCGCGCGACGTCGATATTGCCGAGTTCGATCGATGGTTCGCGGCGCGCAAAGTGCTCGACGATCTTCGGCACGAGGAAGTTGGATGCCTGGCCGCGGCCGGTGTAGTTGAACGGCCGCACGATCAGGATCGGCAGCCGGTCGAACCAGGTCCGCACCATTGTTTCCATCGCCGCCTTGCTGGCGGCGTAGTGATTGACCGGCGTGACCGGAAAACTCTCGTCGATCGCGTCGCTCGTCACATTGCCGTAGACGTTCGCGCTGCTCGCAATCAACAGCTTGCGCGGCGTGTGACCCACAGCGGCGCACGCCTCCAGCAGATTCAACGTGCCGAGCACGTTGACGCGGTAAAAGTCGAGCGGATCGTTATGGCCCACGAAGCTGATTGCAGCCAGATGGACGATGTAGTCGGGGCGCGCGATTTCGATCGCGCGCCGGCAGGCGTCCGGCGACGTGATGTCGAGCCTCACGCGAGTGGGCGTTTCCGGCTCGCTGCGCCCCGCGACCGTTTCGATCACAGTGTGGCCTCGGCCGAGCAGGTTATCGACCAGATAGCGGCCAGTGAAGCCGCTCGCGCCGGTTACGAGCGTACGGATAGGTTGCTGCGCATGAAAAGACGACATGCTGTTCTCCGTTCACGAGGGTCATCGTGTTGTGCTGCAATATCGCGCGCGCCGTTCGCCGGAGCACTTGCCGGCGGCGTCTTGCGCCGCCTGACGCGATACGGGCACTTCAAACGGGCTATTATGTCACGCTAGCATGCTGCACTGCCCAACGCGGCACGCCTCGTGCGTAACAGCATGTATCAAACCGCCCTTACTTCCTCGATGACACCCGCCACTCCGTCTTTCGCTTCCTCCGCCCAGCACCCGGTCCCGCTCGCGTTCGGGGATCTGCAAGGTTGCCGCACGCCGTTCCAGCAACTGCTCGCCAAGGCCGCGCCGCCGGCCGGCACGCCGCTGTGGTTCGCGGGCGACCTGATCAACCGCGGCGCCGAGTCGCTCGCTACGCTGCGCGACGTGATTGCGCTGGGCGAGCGCGCGGTGCCGGTGCTGGGCAATCACGATCTGCACCTGCTGTCGGTGTCGGCGGGGATTCGCAAGTCGAAGAAAGGCGACACGATCGACGAGATTCTCGCCGCGCCGGATGCCGCCGACCTCCTCGAATGGGTCCGGCACCGTCCGCTCGCCCACTTCGACAACGGCATGCTGATGGTCCATGCCGGCGTTCTGCCGCAGTGGGATGCGACCATGACGCTCGAACTCGCCGACGAATTGCAGCGCGCCCTGCGCGCGCCGAACTGGAAGGAGACGCTCGCCGGTTTGTACGGCAATGAGCCGAACCGGTGGAAGCCGGGACTGAAGGGCATCGAGCGGCTGCGCCTGACGTGCAGCGCGTTGACGCGACTGCGCTTCTGCAACGCCGAAGGCGCGATGGATTTCAGCAGCAGCGGCGGCCTGAACGCGGCGCCGCCCGGTTGCATGCCGTGGTTCGATGTGCCGTCGCGCGAGACTGCCGACGTGACGGTCGTGTTCGGTCATTGGGCCGCGCTCGGCTTGACCTTGCGCGACAACCTGATCGGACTCGACTCAGGCTGCGTGTGGGGTGAAAAGCTGTCTGCCGTGCGACTCGCGCGAAA
Organism: Paraburkholderia aromaticivorans; assembly: GCF_002278075.1. Classification (NCBI taxonomy): domain Bacteria; kingdom Pseudomonadati; phylum Pseudomonadota; class Betaproteobacteria; order Burkholderiales; family Burkholderiaceae; genus Paraburkholderia; species Paraburkholderia aromaticivorans. The sequence continues at coordinate 437,169 of NZ_CP022989.1, forward strand.
CCCCGCGGAACGCACGCTGACGCAGGTCGATTGTGATAACTGTCGCGCGCCGGGCGGCGGCAACTAAGAAGCTGTTGCGAAATTAAGTTCTGGGGCTGTTAACTTTTCTGGCTTGGTGTTAACTTTCTGTCTTGTTTTGCCTGACAGGAAGCGATGTCTAAAGAACTCATAGACGACGAACTGTGGTCACTCATCGAACCACTTCTGCCTGCGCGAGCACCTCGCAATCGGCAATATGCCGGGCGCAAGCCAACACCCGACCGCGCTGTACTGACGGGCATCGTGTTCGTACTGCGCTCAGGCATTGCGTGGAATCTCCTGCCGCAGGAGATGGGGTGCGGCTCAGGCACTGCCTGTTGGCGACGGCTCGTCGCATGGCAGGAAGCAGGCGTCTGGCAACGCATCCACGAAACGCTGCTGGCCGAACTGCGTCGTCGTGGCGAAATCGATTTGTCGCGCGCGCTCGTGGACAGTTCATCGATTCGCGCCGTGCTGGCGGGAAAAAAACCGGCCCGAATCCCACGGACCGGCGCAAGCTCGGCAGCAAACACCACCTCATCGTCGACGCGCAAGGCATCCCGCTCGCGGTCATCCTGAGTGCAGCGAACCGCCACGACATTACCCAACTCGATGCGCTGGTTGAGGCAATTCCGCACATCAGAGGCAAGCGGGGGCACCCCTTGCATAAACCACAAATCGTTCAGGGCGACCGGGGCTACAGTTCCGAACCACATCGGCAACGTTTGAGAGAACGCGGCATCACGCCGGTGCTCGCAAAAATTGGCTCGCCCCATGGAAGTGGTCTCGGCAAAACGCGCTGGCCAGTCGAGCGTTCGATTGCATGGCTTCACTCGTTTCGACGCCTGAAAATTCGCTACGAACGTTATGCCCATATCCATGAAGCCTTCCTCTCTCTGGCTTGTGCCTTAATTTGCTGGACACGTCTCAAGCCAATGTTTAACTAATTTCGCAACAGCTTCAAAGGCAGTCACGAAGCGCGGTCACTAAGCGCCACAATTACGCGCGGACAAGTGAGGAAGACAACCAGGAGCGGCAATTGAGCGCGCCAACCAAGGGCGCCACATAAGCGCGGCGACCCGGCCCAACGCCGTTAGGCCGAACGCCCTGATTGATCGACCTCAGTAACCTGATTCACCTGGTCGGCCACTTCGATCGGCGTTCCCGTGGAGGCGGGTGTGGCGGCCCGCTCCGCGATCACCGCACCGCTCACCGCGGCGCCGCTTTGCATCTGCCGCAACGCCTGCGCAATCACGCCTTCCGCCTCCGCCGCCAGCGTGCGACGGTCGGCCCCCGGCGCGAGCGGCGCGCCCACGTAGACATGCGCGGTCAATGGTCCGCCACGCAGCAGCAGATTCAACGAATCGGCGAGCGACAGATCGTCGATATAGGCCGGCGCGGTGGACTGCCGGCCCTGCGCGTCCTCATACATGATGCACAGCGGCTGCACCGGCACGGACGCCGACACGGCCGCCTGAAACATGTTCGCGTGAAACGGCAGCACCGCGAGTCCATTGGACGTGGTGCCCTCGGGAAACACGCACATCAATTCGCCTGCACCGAGACGGTCGGACAGTTCGTGCATGATTCGCTTCGCGTCGCTACGCTTCTCGCGCTGAATGAACACCGTGTCCAGCTGCTGCGCGAGCCAGCCGACCACCGGCCATTGCCGGATTTCGGCCTTCGAGACAAACGGCGTGGGACGCCACGCGTTGATCACGTAGATGTCGATCCACGAAATGTGGTTGGCGACCACCAGCGCGCCGCGGTCAAGCCGCGCGCTGTCGTTATGCACGACGAGCCGCATGCCGCACAGGCGCAACATCTTCAGCGACCATTCGCGATTGAGCGCGTGCCGCGCGTCAGCGCCGGCTTTGGGAAAGCGCGTCGCCACGATCCACATGCCGTGCAGCAGATGAGCGACGAGGCGGGCCTTGCGTAACGCGATCTTCATGGTCGGGGCGTTCCTTAACGTGCCAATGAGGGGGCCGCTGACAGGCCCAATGCTGCGGACATTAGCGCTGTTCGAATGCGACGTGACCGGACACGATGGTCGCACGCACGCGCGCCGGCAACTCGTAGCCGAGGAACGGCGTGTTGTGCCCCTGGCTCTTCAACGCACGCGGCTCGACGCGCCAATGCGCGTTGCGATCGAACACGCAGAGATCGGCCACGCCGCCCACGGCGATGCGGCCCGCCGCTTCCAGCTTGAGCACGTCGGTCGGCGCCGTGGTGATGCGATTCAGCGCCTTGGCGAGCGGCACGCCCGCTTCGTCGGCCCACTTCACCGTCAGCGACAGGAACAGCTCCAGGCCGGTCGCCCCGGGCGTCGCTTCGGCGAACGGTAGCAGCTTTTCGTCGTCGTCGACCGGCGTATGGTCGGAGCAGATCGCGTCGATCGTGCCGTCGACCAGACCCGCGCGGATCGCTTCGCGATCGCGCTGTTGGCGCAGCGGCGGATCAAGCCGGAACTGCGCGTCAAAGTAACCGATATCGAGGTCGATCAGATGTACGTGATTCACGGTGACATCGCACGAGACCGGCAAGCCCTCCGCCTTCGCGGCACGCATCAGCGCAATCCCCGCCGCCGACGAGACATGCGACAGATGCACCCGCGCGCCCGTCACGCGCACCAGCTCGAAGATGGTGTGCAGTGCGATGGTCTCCGCCGACACCGGCACGCCCGACAGCCCCAATCGCGACGCCAGCGCGCCGCTCGCGGCCACGCCGCCCCTGCCGAGATACGCGTCCACCGGACGCAGCCACACGGTGTAGCCGTAGGTCTTCGCGTATTGCAGCGCGCGCATCAGCACCTGCGTATCGACCACCGGCACGTCGGCCTGCGAAAAGCCGATGCAGCCCGCTTCCGTCAACTCGACCATCTCGGTGATGACCTGGCCCTTGAGGCCGACCGTCAACGCGCCGAGCGGATATACGTGCGCCTGGTTCAGATTGCGCGCGCGGAACTTCAGCATCTCGACGAGGCCCGGTTCATCGAGCGTCGGATCGGTGTCCGGCGGACACACGAGGCTCGTCACGCCGCCGGCGAGCGCCGCGGCCATTTCGGATTCGAGCGTCGCCTTGTGTTCGTAGCCCGGTTCGCGCAATCGCGCGGACAGATCGACCAGACCCGGCACGACACAGAGGCCCTGGGCGTCGATCGTCTTCGCCGCGTTGAAGTCCGCGGGCGCGTTGCCGATGGCGACGATCTTTTCCGCTTCGATAAAAATATCCTGCTGCTGTTCGGTGCCCGCTGCCGGATCGATCAGCGTGCCACCTTTTATATGAATCTTCATCAAATTTGCTCCGGGAAACCCCGCCCCTCAAGGGCAAGGAGTGAGAGAGACGCAGCCGCGAGCATGCGTCTCCCGATTATCTATCTCACACAAACATATGATACTGTGTGAAGCATGAACATTAAGCGCGCGTATCGATTCCGGTTCTACCCGACGCCCGAGCAGGAAGCGATTCTTGCCAAGACGTTTGGGTGCGCGCGTTTTGCCTATAACCACATGCTTCGGTTGCGTACCGATGCGTGGTATCAGCGTCAGGAACGGGTCGGATATCACGAAACTTCCGCAGTGCTCACAGCGCTCAAAAAAACATCTGAGCACGCATGGCTGAACGAAGTCAGTTCGGTTCCGGTGCAGCAGGCCTTGCGCCACTTGCAAACGGCATTTACGAACTTCTTCGCCAAGCGCGCGAAGTATCCGAGTTTCAAGCGCAAGGACGGCGCGCAATCTGCCGAGTACACGACGAGCGCTTTCAAGTGGGATGGCGCGTCATTGAACCTCGCAAAGATGGATGCGCCGCTTGCGATTCGATGGTCACGTCCTATCCCGACCGGTGCGAAGGTAACGACCGTCACGGTGTCGAGAGACCAATCAGGCAGATACCATGTCTCAATGCTGTGCGATGACGCAGTAACCGCGAAGCCAGAGGTATCGGGCAAAGTTGGCATCGACTTTGGTCTGACGCACTTCGCAATCCTTTCTACCGGCGAGAAGATCGCGGCCCCTAACACGTTTCGAAGGAACGAGGCCAAGCTCGCCAAGCTGCAACGGAGACTAGCGAAGAAGCAAACGGGCTCCGCCAATCGCATGAAGGCAAAGCTTAAAGTTGCACGAATGCATGCGAGGACAGCAGATTCCCGACGAGACTTCCTGCACAAACTTTCGAGCCGGCTGATTAACGAAAACCAAGTGATCGCCGTCGAAAGCCTTGCCGTCAGCAACATGAAGAAGAACCGTTGCCTTGCAAAGTCTATCAGCGATGCAAGTTGGTCTGAGTTCACCCGCCAACTAGAATACAAAGCGCAGTGGTACGGACGCACGTTGATCGGCATCGACAGGTGGTACCCGTCAAGCAAACGATGTGGCGGTTGCGGACATATAATGCCCAAAATGCCGTTGAATGTCCGCGCATGGACCTGCCCGGAATGCGACAGCATCCATGATCGCGACATCAACGCTGCGCGCAATGTTTTGGCCGCCGGACTGGCGGCGTCAGCCCATGGAGAAGGCGTAAGTCCCATGTCTCTGTGAGATGAAGTTGGGTTGCCGTCTGTGAAGTGGGAATCCCCTTCCTTCTTAGGGAGGGGAGCAGTCAAGCGCTGCCTTATGTTCAGCCAAGTTCTGCCTGATTTGTTGAGTGCTTGCCGCGCACGGCTTGTTTGCCGCGGCGAGATCAATCGTGATTGCCCGCGACAATCCCCATCACCGCCATGCGCACCGCGATACCGAAGGTCACCTGGTTCAGAATCACCGATTGCGGGCCATCGGCCACTTGCGAATCGATTTCGACGCCGCGGTTCATCGGGCCCGGGTGCATCACGATCGCGTCGGGCGCGGCGAGCGCAAGGCGCTCGGGCGTCAAGCCCCAGCTCTTGAAGTACTCCTGCGCCGACGGCAGCAATGCGCCGCTCATCCGCTCGTTCTGCAGACGCAACATGATGATCACGTCGACGTCCTTCAGGCCTTCGTCGAGGTTGTGGAATACGCGCACACCCATCTGTTCGAGGCCGCCCGGCAGCAGCGTGCGCGGACCGATCGCGCGCACTTCCGGCACGCCGAGCGTGGTCAGCGCATGAATGTCGGAGCGCGCGACCCGCGAATGCAGAATGTCGCCGACGATCGCCACGCGCAGCTTCGTGAAATCCTTCTTGTAGTGGCGGATCGTGTACATGTCGAGCAGCCCCTGGGTGGGGTGCGCATGACGGCCGTCGCCGGCATTGATCACGTGCACGTGGGGCGCGCAATGCTGGGCGATCAGATACGGCGCGCCGCTCGACGCATGGCGCACGACGAACATGTCGGCATGCATCGCCGAGAGGTTGTTGATCGTGTCGAGCAGCGACTCGCCCTTGCTGGTGGACGACGCGTTGATGTTCAGATTCAGCACGTCGGCGGACAAACGCGTCGCGGCGATCTCGAAAGTGGTGCGGGTGCGCGTCGAGTTCTCGAAGAACAGGTTGAACACCGACTTGCCGCGCAGCAGCGGCACCTTCTTCACTTCGCGATCGGTCACGCTGACGAACTGGTCAGCGGTATCGAGAATGTGATTGACGATCGCCTTCGGCAAGCCCTCGATCGACAACAGATGTTTGAGCTCGCCGTTTTTCGTGAGCTGCGGGTTGCCCTTGAGGAAGCCATAACGGAAGCGCTCGGTGGCGCTATCGGCGGAATCCTTGAGGGCCTGGGTGGCGGTGTTCATGGTGTACCTGCTTCAAATACGGGCTTCAACGTGATCGGTGTGGATGCTGGCCGCGTGTGACGATGCCGGGCCGGCCTTCGCGTGCGCTGCCGCGGCGACCGACTCGAAAAATCCTGCTTGCTTGACGGGTAATGACTCAATGCGATGCGCCGATTGCAGCGGGCTCGACGCGCGCCTCGCGCAATCTCGCGCCGTGTTCAATCGACGCGCGCTTCTGTGTGAAAAGTAAAACGCGGCTGACCGTGTGCGCCACCTGTTTCACCGTCGTCCGAGCGGGCCAGCACGAGCGTGGCGTCAGCGGGGATATTCACCACGCCGCCGACAAAGCGCGCCGCCACCGGCAGTTCGCGCCCGCCGCGGTCGGCAAGCACCGCCAGCTCGACCGATGCCGGGCGGCCGTAGTCGTACAACTCGTTGAGCGCCGCGCGAATCGTGCGTCCGGTGTACAGCACGTCGTCGACCAGCACGATACGGCGGCCGTCGACCGAAAACGGCAGCGAGGTCGGGCTCGCCTGCGCGTGCAGGCCCTTCTTCGCGTAATCGTCGCGATGCAGCGCGACGTTCACCACGCCGAAGCTCGGCAGGTTCAGGTCGTGCGCCAGACGTTCGGCAAGCCACGCGCCGCCGCTGTAAATGCCGGCCAGCGCGGCGCCTTCGCCGTCCTGCGCGGCGCCGAGCTTGTCGCCGTACACCGCGCGAATCTGGTCGAGCAACGCGCGATAAAGCGCTTCGGCGTCAATGGAACTCATGATCGTCGGAAAGTCCGTCTAGATATTGCTGGAGGATGATGCTGGCGGCTTCGGCGTCGAGCATGTCGGCGCGGCCGTTGCCCGCGCGGATCTCCGCCTTCGCCTCGACCGACGAATAGCGTTCGTCGATCCACGTGACCGGGAGATTGAAGCGGCCGTTCAGCTGATTGCCGAAGCGCTTCGCCAGTTGCGTCATTTCGTGCGGCGTGCCGTCCGGATGCAATGGCAGGCCGACCACCAGCGCGTTCGGCTTCCACTCCGCGATCAGTTTGCCGACCGCTTCGAAGCGGTATTCGCGGCTGCGGTTCTGCACGATCACGAGCGGCCGCGCGCTGCGTGTCAGCGAATTGCCGACCGCCACGCCAATGCGTTTTTCACCGTAGTCGAACGCAAGCAGCGTCGCCTCACGTCCGCCCGGCAGGCTCATGCGTGACCCGCCTCGCCCGAGAGCATCGACAGGTTGATGCCGAGAAGCGCCAGGGCCGCTTCGAGACGCTCTTCAGCGGGCACGTCGAAGACGATTTTCGGGTCGGCTTCGACCGTCAGCCAGCCGTTCTTCGAAATCTCTTCTTCGAGCTGCCCCGCACCCCAGCCGGCATGACCTAGCGTGAGCAGGAAACGCTCGGGCCCCGTGCCGCTCGCCACAGCTTCGAGCACGTCTTTCGAGGTGGTCATCTCGAGACCGCCCGGCACCGACATGGACGAGGTGTACGCGTTGCCGTCTTTCGGATCGTGCAGCACGAAGCCGCGCTCGGTCTGCACCGGGCCGCCGAAATACACGGGCACATGGAGAAGGGGTTCGATCTCGAGCTTGAGATCGATGCGACTGAAGAGCGCTTGCAGGTCGATATCGGTCGGCCGGTTGATCACGAGGCCGAGCGCGCCGCGCTCACTGTGATCGCAAAGGTAGACCACCGTTCCTGAAAACGTCGGATCCGCCATGTTCGGCATGGCGATCAGGAACTGGTTGGTCAGATTGATGCGATCGGTACTCTTGGACATAGTTCGGATTTTAGCAAAGACGATGCAGGATGGCGGGCTTTGAGCGTGGAACCGCGATGCGTGCCGTGAAGCGTGCCGCGAGCCATCGACGGTGAATCAAGTTCCACTCTATCACGCACGCGGGCGCTCGCCACGGTGCGGGTTCGCGCTGTTTTGCGGCACGCCGTTTGCGTGCCGCCTGGCCGTGTCATGGCCGACCCTTGCTGCCGGCTCCTGAACGGGCCAGTGGGCCGGAGCGGGCAAGGATGCCACTTACGCGCCGCCCTGCTCGATCGAACGGGTCAACGCGGCCAGTGCGGCGTTGCCCCCGGCGGGCGCGACGCCCGCGGCAACTTTGTGCAGCGTGGCGCGCAAAGCTTCCGCGGCCTGCTCAAGCGTGCTCGCCGCCGGCGCGCCCACGACCACATGCGCACGCACCGCGGGCGTCGAAACGCCGGCATGCGCGCGACGCCGCCACGCGAGCCCCAGCGCGTCGGCCAGCAACGCGACGTGGCCCAAGCCCAGCGCGCACGCGGCGGAGCCGAGCCGGTAGGCGGCGTCGCCCGCTTGCAGGGCTTCGCTGGGATCGGCTTTTTCCGGCTGGTCGGCCGCGCGGGCGTGCTCGGTCAACGCGGCGATCGACGCATCCGCCGTTTGCAGGAAATCTTCATAGGCGTTCGCATTGACGGTCAGCACGCCCAGTTCGCGCGTCAGCGCGCTGCGGGTTGCGCTGATCGCCTGGGCCTGCAACGCGCCCGCCTCCCACAGCATTTCCGATGCCGGCGTGCCCGCGACGTGCCAGTCCACCGTCAAACCGTAGTCGTGCAGCACTTCCACCTGATCGGCATCTTCCGCGGCGGCGCCGAACAACGCGTAGTCGCGCCACAGCAGCGCGAGCGTGGCGCGCACGAGCGAGCGCGGCGCCAGCTGGATTCCACGCACGTGGTCGGCCAGCGCTAGGTTGCAACGGGCATAGAAACGCCGCGCGTCGGTGTCGCCCGCGGCGCGGCCGCCGACCCGCAAAGCCTTGGCGCAGGCCTTGGCGAGGCGCCAGAAATCGTAGGGGTCCGGACCGGCAAGTTCGCCGAACACGGCGTCGAGCTCGTCGAGCGCCGCGTTGGTGACGGCGAGCGCCGCCGCACTGCCGGTACCCGCCTGCGAGCGCAACACCGGCAGCAGCGCGCGCTCATAGCGTGCCCGCAGATGAGCGAGTTGATCGGCGGATTGCGCGTGCAGCGAGACCGGTGGCACCGGCCTCGCGCTCAGCGCGAGATCTTCGAACGCGACGGTGGTACCGGGGGTGTGCTCGGACAGGTACGTGCAGAGCGACCGGTAATGATCGAATAGCACGGGCGAGCAGGAGAGCTCGCGCAGATTGTGGCGCTCGAGCGCGGCGCGGAAGTCGCGCAACGCCGCGCCGAACACGGGCCGCGCGTTGAGCACGTCGGCCGGATCGCCCTCCGCGAGCGGCGAGAGCCGCACCAGCGCGTCTGCAAAGCGCTGCGCGCTCAGCCAGCCGGCTTCGCGCAAGGCGTGTGACGCACGCAGCAGCGCCGACGCGCTTTCGCTGTGCTGCTCGAACGCCAGCAGCGCCTCGGCCAGCGCCAGTTCGGCGGGACGGACAGCGCCGCCGCGCGGATTCGGCAAGGCATCGAAGGAAACGGGTGCAGCGGATCGAAGAGTCATGGGCTGGCGACACGAAGCTGACGGGCCGTCGCTTCGCGCCGCGCGCCGAGTGATCGGCTAACGCGCGAACCGGCGACAGGACAATGACAGACTAAGGTTGCGACACGGCGCGACCGAGGACGTTCCGTGCCGACGTATTGGGCAACCTTCAAAACACACCTGGTGCGTTCTATCCGGCGCGCCACGCCGGCCGCGAAACACCTGTCTACGCCGCGCCACTGGCATGCAGCACAGGCACGCACGCGTGCCGGCCGCCTTTGGACGTCAGATCTGGACCATCTCGAAGTCTTCTTTACGCGCGCCGCACTCGGGACAGGTCCAGTTAATGGGAACGTCTTCCCAGCGCGTGCCCGGCGCAATGCCTTCGTCCGGCAAACCGGCTTCTTCGTCGTAAATCCAGCCGCAAATCAGGCACATCCAGCTTTGATATTCCATTCTTGTGTCGCGTCGTAGAGTCCGTGGAAACGGGAGCCATGATGGTACCGTGTTGCCGCCCCAATGCCTAGCAATCAGAAACGCGCGATCGTAGCCTGCGACGGCCTTTGGCCATGCGGTTCGCGTCAGCCGCCGCGATGGTTGTGGCGCCATGCAGCGCGCCGGCCGCCGCCTGCTTGCCGCCACGCATCGCAGGATGCGAAAAAACGCCCCGGCGACGGTTTAGGCCGCATAATTGAGTCGATTGCGCACCCTCTGCGTCCAAATTCAGCTCTTTTTTGTCAATCTTCATGCCCAGCGATACGCCTCCGATCGTCCTCACCTTCGGCCTTTCCGATCCCACCGGCGGTTCCGGCTTGCAAGCCGACCTGATGACCCTTGCCAGCATGGGCTGCCATGGGGTTTCCGTGCTCACAGGCTACACCGTGCGTGACTCGGCAAGCTGCGACGAAGTCACCGGACTCGACCCGGAAGTGGTCGCGACCCAGGCGCGCATGCTGCTCGAAGACATGCCGATCGCCGCGTTCAAGGTCGGCGCCTGCACGCGTGCCGAAGTGGTAAGCGCGATTGCCGAAGTCGTCGCCGATTACGACGATATTCCGCTGATTCTCGCCCCCGACTTCACGCTGGACGACGAGCACGTGCTCTCCGCGGACGAACTGCGCGAAGCGATCGCCGATCTGCTCGCGCCGCAAACCACCTTGCTGGTCGCCGATGCGACCACGCTGCTCGCGCTCGCCCAGCCGGACGGCGACGCCGAGGCGCCGAGCCTCGACGCCGCCATCTCGCATCTGCTGTCGCAAGGCTGCGAATATATTCTGTCGACGGAGACCGGCACGCACCGGCACGTCAACACGCTTTTCAGCGAAGACGGCCAGTTGCGCCAGGACATGTGGGACCGTGGCAGCCATCGGATCATGGGTCTGACGGATACGCTGGGCTCGGCCATCGCGGCGTTGCTGGCCAACGGCCAGGAGCCCGCCGAAGCCGTGCGCGAGGCGCAGGAGTATTTGTATCAGGCGGTGCGCAACGCGTTCCGGCCGGGCATGGGCGCGTATATGCCGGACCGGTTCTTCTGGGCGCGCAGCAGCGACGACGAAACGCCGCCTGCCGCGGGCAAGGACGCGACGCCGGGCGAAGCACGGCACTAGGATTCATAGGGATGTTCACTGCGTCAGCAGCAGGCGGCTACAAAGCCGATCTCAATCGCAGTCCGTCGATGCAGAAAAACTAGAATTGGGCCGGGTTTTATTTCCAGAAAACCTGCAATGGGTGTTTGCTTGCTCGGTCCACACAAAAATTCAGACACTCCCCCCGGCAAGCCGACTCACAGGTTCTTCATAGGCAAACGGACGCTGGAGCGTGTAATTAAACGTTACACCTCGGCTCTTAACGTCCAGCTAAACTTTACGACTCGTAATGTTTGTATCTGGACGATGTGTCATCGATTCTATTTCCTCCCCCTGTGAATGCTTCACGCGTCCTTCGAGCGCTAACCCGACATTACAATCGCCCCTGCAAAGCGCCGAAGTTCGGCGACCGCGCCCATTGCCATTGAAACCTATGGGCAACACCATGGAACAGTCCCGCGTCTTTTTGCAACGCGTCCACGGCGAAGTGACCGCCGACGATCGGATGCGCATATTCCGCCAATATCCGGTCACGATTTGGCTCACCGGTCTATCCGCGGCGGGGAAATCGACGATTGCCTACCAGCTTGAACAACAGCTCCTGTCACTAGGTCACGCATGTTATGTACTTGATGGCGACAATATTCGTCATGGCCTCGCGCGTGACCTCACCTTCAACGAAAAAGATCGACGCGAAAATATTCGCCGGGTGGCGCACGTAGCGCAACTGATGAACGACGCAGGGCTCATCGTCATCACGGCTCTTATTTCACCTATGCGCGAAGACAGAGCGATGGCACGCGATATCGTTGGACCCGGCAAATTCATCGAGACCTATCTTTCCGCCTCTGTCGACACATGCGCGCGCCGCGACCCGAAAGGTCTCTACGCCAAGGCCCGGGCCGGAGAGATCACTTCGTTTACGGGAGTATCCGCGCCCTATGAAGCCCCAGATGATCCTGAGCTGAAAATAGACACCGCAACGCAGACGCCGGCAGAAAGCGTCGCGAAAATATTAGCCTACGTGCGCGATAACGGTCTGGTGAATCCCGGTTGCGTTGAGCGCGTGTAATAACAGATCGCATCACGCCAACCCCAAAAGAAAAACCCGCATGGTCTGCGGGTTTTTTCTTTTGGGGAAGCGCGCCTCGCGGCGCACTTCCCCATGTGCTCCCAACCAGGCCTCGCAACGAGACCCAACCGGAATTACATGTCCATGCCCATGCCGCCCATGCCGCCGGGCATGCCGCCAGGCATCGGTGCATCTTCCTTCGGCAGTTCGCAAACAGCTGCGTCGGTCGTCAGCAGGAGACCTGCCACCGAAGCTGCGTTTTGCAGCGCCGTGCGCGTCACCTTCGTCGGGTCGACAACACCAGCGTCGACCAGGTCGACGTACTCGCCGGTTGCTGCGTTGTAGCCGTAGTTGCCTTGGCCAGCAGCAACTGCTGCCACCACGACGCTGGCTTCTTCGCCACCGTTCGTGACGATCTGACGCAGCGGTTCTTCCATCGCGCGCAGCACGATCTTGATACCTGCGTCCTGATCGGCGTTAGCGCCCTTCAGGCCAGCGATAGCCGTGCGAGCGCGGATCAGCGCGACGCCGCCACCAGCGACGATGCCTTCTTCCACAGCTGCGCGCGTTGCGTGCAGTGCGTCTTCGACACGTGCCTTCTTTTCCTTCATTTCGACTTCGGTCGCAGCGCCGACCTTGATCACTGCAACACCGCCTGCCAGCTTGGCAACGCGCTCTTGCAGCTTTTCACGGTCGTAGTCCGACGTTGCTTCTTCGATTTGCGTGCGAACCTGCTTCACACGTGCTTCGATGTTCGCAGCTTCGCCAGCGCCGTCGATGATCGTGGTGTTTTCCTTGCCCACTTCGATACGCTTCGCTTGACCCAGTTCGGCCAGCGTTGCCTTTTCGAGCGTCAGGCCGGTTTCTTCAGCGATGACTTGACCGCCGGTCAGGATCGCGATGTCTTCCAGCATGGCTTTACGACGATCGCCGAAGCCCGGAGCCTTGACAGCAACAGTCTTCAGGATGCCGCGGATGTTGTTCACCACCAGCGTTGCCAGTGCTTCGCCTTCGACGTCTTCCGCGATGATCAGCAGCGGACGGCCAGCCTTGGCGACCTGTTCCAGGATCGGCAGCAGATCACGGATGTTCGACACCTTCTTGTCGTGCAGCAGCACGAACGGGTTGTCCAACACGGCAACTTGCTTGTCCGGATTGTTGATGAAGTACGGCGACAGGTAGCCGCGGTCGAATTGCATACCTTCGACAACGTCCAGCTCGTCTTGCAGCGACTTGCCGTCTTCGACGGTGATCACGCCTTCCTTGCCGACCTTGTCCATGGCTTCAGCGATACGATCGCCGATCGACGAGTCGCTGTTTGCCGAAATCGCGCCAACTTGTGCGATTTCCTTGTTGGTCGTGCACGGCTTGCTGATCTTGCGCAGTTCTTCGATCGCTGCGAACACAGCCTTGTCGATACCGCGCTTCAGGTCCATCGGGTTCATGCCCGATGCGACGTACTTCATGCCTTCGCGGACGATCGACTGAGCCAGGACCGTTGCGGTCGTGGTGCCGTCACCTGCGTTGTCGCTGGTCTTGGAAGCGACTTCCTTGACCATTTGCGCGCCCATGTTCTGGAGCTTGTCTTTCAGTTCGATCTCTTTGGCGACCGACACACCGTCCTTCGTGACCGTCGGGCCGCCGAAGCTGCGTTCCAGCACAACGTTGCGACCCTTCGGGCCCAGCGTGACCTTCACAGCGTTCGCGAGGATGTTCACGCCTTCAACCATCTTGGCACGGGCGGAATCACCGAATACGACGTCTTTAGCTGCCATCTTCTAACTCCTTGAATTCTCTGGGATATGACCGGGAAAGTAGCGGCTTGCGCTTACTTCTGCACCACGGCCATGATGTCTTCTTCGCGCATCACGAGCAGTTCGTTGCCGTCGACCTTGACGGTCTGGCCTGCGTACTTGCCGAACAGGACGCGGTCACCAACCTTCACGTCGAGTGCGATTTGTGCACCCTTGTCGTCACGCTTGCCCGGGCCGACTGCGAGGATTTCGCCTTGATCCGGCTTTTCCGCTGCGGCTTCGGGGATCACGATGCCCGACGCAGTCTTGGTTTCTTGATCCAGACGTTTGACGATCACGCGATCATGCAAAGGACGAAGGTTCATACATACTCCTCTCTTGATTGAGACTGAAGAACGCTGAGAAAACCCGGCTGACTGAGCCAACCGGCGATGTTGTTAGCACTCTCGTGCAGCGAGTGCTAATTATATGGACCGGTGGTGACAAATTCAAGAAGGGATGACCGTCGAGTGTCCAGATTCGCTTGAGTCCGAACCTTGCACCGCAGCAGGCCTCTGACGGATTGCAATAATTCCCTTTCAAAACAGCGATCTACTAGCAGCCCCAATGGCCGGCAAATGAACCCCGATCACTCGCGAACAGGGTGCTCGACGACCGAATCGCGTGGATTTTCCTTGTGATCGTCCGCCCAGGGGAATCCCTTAATACTGGAAACCGATGCGCGGCGTTCGCCGCGATAGCCTCATCGGCCTGCGCGGCGACCGCTGCGCATCGACGTTAATCGCCGTCTTTTTTGTCCGCCGAGTCCAACATCCTGCGAATTGACTTGCATCCCGGTCAAATACTGTATAAATTCACAGTACTGTTTTTATATACAGGATCGGCCATGAACCAACTCATCCGCATCTTGAACGACGGTGATCGCGAAACGCTTGCCTGGTTGCGCAAGCATGTCGGAGACGTGCGCGTGGCTGCTGCCGCACGCCATCTGGGAGGCAACGGCAAACCGTACGTGTCCGCGGTGTGCCGCTATCTCGGCGTACGTCCACCAACGCCTCATCAACATTGCCGGCCTGTTGAAGACTGCACGGTCGGCGATAACTATCTTGCCCAGATCCGCCAGTTGTTGGCACAGCGAAACCAGACGTTGTCGAAGCATCGAATTTGATGCCGCCAGTTGCCGCAAGTCTTCAGGAAGATAACCGCATGAACGACGCCGCTCTTGATATGGATGTCCACGGCACCCATCCTGCCGCCTTCGAACGCGCCCTGCGCAGCGCGTCGCTCGATCTCCAGCAGATCATTGCCACGGTCGCAGGTCGCCACCTCGACAGTGGCCGCCGCCGTTACTCAAGTGATGCGCGACTGCCGACCTGGCGCACGCTGCAGACAATCGACGTACAAGTCTTTGAAAATCGGGGCTTCCGGGCGAGGCACAGCGAGACGGTACGCTCGACGTTTGTCCGGTTTGAAGACAGTCGGTTGTCCGGAATGGATCTCGACGAACCCGTCGATTGGCGACGTGACGACGACGACTTGCCAGCCGTGTACTTGCTCGTACGCGCACTGGTACAGGCCGACACTGCCGATGCGGCCACTCAGGATTAGTGCGCCGATATCGACGGTTGGCCGTTATCGTTTTGAATACGCGATAGAAAGTTCAAAGTTAAGCGAACCAGACTCCAGATCGCTCATACTGAAATGAACCATAGACTCAGAGTTAGCTGAGAGCATCATCCATCTCGTCGCGAATGGCATGCTGATCGGCTCGGGGTACCCTGGTCGCGGTCGGGCAGAAGCTCGGCGTGCGGGGTCACCGCGATCAATCCGCCGGCGCCGTACATCGCACGCGAGCGCGAAGCAACGGGCAAACTGCAAAATCCCGTCGCGCTGGTCGCGGTCATCGCCGCTCCCGGCATTGCGCCTTTCGCTGCGCAGATGGTGACGAGCGACACAAGGCTCGTCGTCGTGCCCGGACTGTTGCGCGACGGCGGATTCGGCTGCTTATGTCACGGAAGTCACGGAACGGCGTTTCGTAAGTGCGACTCCTGACAATGATGCGTCACATGCGTCGACGAATTGCGTGACCGCCTCACCCATTGCTCGAGTCGTCGCAATCCTCGAACGCCTCCCCGCATCCCTACGAGGCAGCCGCGCGACGTTATTTCAACAATACTTGAAATATCGAAGCCAATGCTTTATTGTTCCGGGCATGGACTCAGATCTCGTCGTACGCGCGCTGAGCGCGCTCGCCCATGAATCGCGCCTCGCGATCTTCCGCCTGTTGGTGGTGGCCGGACCGGAGGGTATGGCGGCGGGTGAAATCGCCCAGCAGCTTGGGCTGTCCCCTTCCAGCCTGTCCTTCCACCTGAAGGATCTGTCACATGCAGAGCTGGTGAAGCCGCGGCAGGAGGGGCGTTTCATTATCTACACGGCGAACTTCGACGCCATGACAGGTCTGATCGATTTCCTCACGGAGAACTGCTGCGCGGGCGCGACCTGTGCCGCGAGCGATCTCCCAAACTGCTGCGCAGGCAAAGCATGAAACGCATTCACATCCATGTTGCGGTTGAGAATCTGAACGACAGCATCCGCTTTTACAGCGCGATGTTCGGTAACGCCGAGCCCACCGTTCGCAAGAGCGATTACTGCAAATGGGAGCTGACGGACCCCGCGATGAACTTCGCGATCTCGCAGCGCGGTGCGAAACCGGGTGTCGATCACATCGGCATTCAGGTCGAGACCGAGGCAGAGCTGGCCGAGATGAATGCGTGTTTTAGCGCAGCACAATTGCCGGTAGTCACGCAGACAGGAACGACCTGTTGCTATGCCCGGTCGGACAAGGCCTGGACGATTGATCCTCAGGGCGTCGCATGGGAGACGTTCAGAACTCTTGACGTTGCGCCGCTATATGGGCACTCGCATGTGCTGCCGGAATCGTCAACTGCATGCTGCGCACCCGCCGATTCCGTCGTGAACTTCCGGAGCCGCGCGTGAGCACCAGACCTGACTCAATTCTCATTCTCCGCACCGGCAACGGCATGCGCAGCATTGCGGCAGCCGCACTGGTCGACATGGCGGCCCCTGGCGCAATCCAACGCGAGATGCGCGCCACCGGTGAGAACCACATAGAGGAATCAGATGAGCAGCACTGATACGGCCATCGGCAATGCACGGCCGGCAATCGGATTCTTCGAGCGTTACCTGACGGTCTGGGTCGCGCTGTGCATCGTCGGCGGCATTCTGTTTGGGCAACTGCTTCCGCAAGTTTCCCAGGCGATCGGCCGCATGGAGGTGGCGCAGGTGAATCTCCCGGTTGGCGTGCTGATCTGGGTGATGATCATCCCGATGCTGGTCAAGATCGATTTTGCCGCGATGACCCAGGTAAAGAACCAATGGCGCGGCATCGGCGTCACGCTATTCGTGAACTGGTTCGTCAAACCGTTCTCGATGGCCTTGCTCGGCTGGATCTTCATCCGCCACGTGTTTGCGCCATGGCTTCCCGCCGACCAGCTCGACAGCTATATCGCGGGCCTGATCCTGCTGGCTGCCGCGCCCTGCACGGCGATGGTGTTCGTCTGGTCGCAGCTCTGCAAAGGCGACCCGTATTTCACGCTCTCACAAGTCGCCCTGAACGACTCCATCATGATCGTGGCCTTCGCGCCGCTCGTTGCGCTGTTGCTCGGCCTGTCGGCTATCACGGTGCCATGGGATACGCTGATCATTTCGGTTGTCCTGTACATCGTCATCCCCGTCGTTCTCGCCCAGTTGTTGCGCCGGCATTTGCTCGCGAGGGGTGAAGCGTATTTCCGGCAAGCCGTCGCCCGTCTCGGCCCGTATTCGATCAGCGCATTGCTCGCGACGCTCGTGC
Organism: Paraburkholderia aromaticivorans; assembly: GCF_002278075.1. Lineage (NCBI taxonomy): Bacteria > Pseudomonadati > Pseudomonadota > Betaproteobacteria > Burkholderiales > Burkholderiaceae > Paraburkholderia > Paraburkholderia aromaticivorans. The sequence goes on from NZ_CP022989.1 coordinate 454,577, forward strand.
TGCTGTTTGCGTTTCAGGGGCAGGCGATCGTGGAGGAGCCGTTCGTGATCGCCATGCTCGCGGTGCCGATCCTCATTCAGGTGTTCTTCAACTCTGGCCTTGCGTACCTGCTGAACCGCCGGCTCGGCGTCACGCACTGTGTTGCGGGACCGTCCAGCCTGATCGGCGCCAGCAACTTCTTCGAGCTGGCAGTGGCCACGGCCATCAGCCTGTTCGGTTTCCATTCCGGCGCGGCTCTCGCCACGGTGGTCGGCGTGCTGATCGAGGTGCCGGTGATGCTGTTCGTCGTTAGCATCGTCAACCGCTCGCAGCACTGGTACGAAGCGAAACACAGTATCGAGGAGCAACCGCTATGAGCGTCACGATTTATCACAACCCCGACTGCGGCACGTCGCGCAACACGCTGGCCATGATCCGCAATGCCGGGGCCGAGCCGGAAATAATCGAGTACCTGAAGAACCCGCCTGACCGGGAAACACTGAAGAACCTGATTGCACGCGCCGGCTTGACGGTACGCGCAGCGCTGCGTGAAAAGGGTACGCCCTACGCCGAGCTGGGTCTGGACGATGCGTCCCTGAGCGACGAACAGTTGCTCGACGCAATGATGGACCATCCGATCCTGATTAACCGCCCGTTCGTGGTCACGCCGCTTGGCGTGCGCCTGTGCCGGCCATCCGAGATGGTGCTCGACATCCTGCCTGCGCGGCAGAAGGGCCCATTCACGAAAGAGGATGGGGAACAGGTCGTCGATAGCGAAGGAAGGAGACTGCTCTGATGACGCAGGACATGCCGAACGTCAGCGCCGCGCACCTCGACACGCCTGATCTGCAGAAGCTCGAACCGCGCGCGGTCGCGCAACACGCTCCGCGAATTCTGCTGCTGTTCGGCTCGTTGCGTCCGACCTCATATAGCCGGCTTCTCACGCTCGAAGCTGAACGCATCCTGCGCCATTTCGGCGCGCAAACACGGGTATTCGATCCGCACGGCTTGCCGCTGGTGGACAGCGTGCCGCCCGATCATCCGAAGGTGGTCGAGCTGCGCAAACTTTCGGAGTGGTCGGAAGGGCAAGTGTGGTGCAGCCCGGAGCGTCACGGCACCCTGACAGCCGTATTCAAGAACCAGATCGACTGGCTGCCGCTTGAAAGCGGCGGCGTCCGCCCAACGCAAGGTCGCACGCTTGCGGTCATGCAGGTGTGTGGCGGATCGCAATCGTTCAACGCCGTGAACGCGCTGCGTATTCTCGGCCGGTGGATGCGTATGGTGACTATCCCGAACCAGTCGTCAGTGGCGAAGGCGTGGCGGGAGTTCGACGCGGACGGCCGCATGAAGCCCTCGGCGTATTACGACCGCGTTGTCGACGTGATGGAGGAACTGTACAAGTTCACGCTGCTGGTGCGCGACCGGTCGGACTATCTGACTGATCGCTACAGCGAGCGAAAGGAAGCGCACCCGGAGCTTGCAACGACCCTCGCGGCCGCGGCCATGAATCAGGAAGCAGTGGCCGCCAATGCGGACACTGAAGACAACGAAACGGAGTGACAGCGACAAACGCGGGGACCGTGTTGATAACCTCGCGGGTTTCGGCTGTTGCGTTTATCTTCGGCAAGCGCCAGATTGCTGGCAAAGCGTCTGGCGCGCAACAAGCCGATTTCGAGTGAGCATGGAGCCATGCCGATAAGAAAGGCCGTCGCCGCTGACCTGACCGGGATCCAGAATCTGTTGCTCGCCAATGGCTTACCCGCACAGGATGTTTCGGGGGCGCTCATCGAAGGATTTCTGGTTGCCGAAGATGCACGCGGGACGATCGTCGGTAGCGGCGGCCTTGAGCAACTCGGCTCGAGCGTGCTTTTGCGATCGCTCGCTGTCACGCCGGAATTGCGCGGTACAGGCATCGCGCGGGAACTGGTCGCACAGCTCGAATGCCACGCACGCTCACTGGGCCGACAGGAAATCTGGCTTTTGACGGCGACCGCGGAACGCTTTTTTGAACGAGTCGGCTACGAGCGGGTAAGTCGCGACGAGGCGCCTCGCGAAGTGCGTTTGTGCCGGCAGTTCGCGGCTCTGTGCCCGGCGACAGCTGCGTGCATGCGAAAGCGACTCCCGCCGAACCCCCTCCCGGACGCCGATGGGCGGCTGGAATCAAGCTGATTCGCGCCCACTCATTGGCAGCCGGCACGCGATGCTATTCAGATCCCGGCTGCGCCATGCCGGGGTGGTGTGCCATATGGCCGTCCATCGCATCGGCGCCGTGGTCGGAGATCTGTGCATCGAACCACGCATGAAGCGCGGACACCAGTTTGCCGCTAGCACTGCGAAAGACGAGTTCGCCGCCACCGTCCACGTCCCGGTATGCGATCGATATCTGACCAGGCTTCGCCGCCCTAAGCTGCGATAACCCCGGCATGTCCGCGCCGTGAATCCTGTCAGGCGCGGAAAAATCGCCATGCTGAAACTCGGCTTGAATTTCACGCAGATGCGTTCGAATCAACCGGATCTGGACTTCATCGGACAGGTTCTTCGCAATGACTCTCTGGCTCCCGCCGTTGGCTGATTTCGTGAAGAGGTGTGTGGTGGACTGGAGACTGAAGGGCATCACCTCCGCACCGCGCTGCGCCACCTCAGCTTTGCGCCCAGCGTCTGCCGCGAGCGCCTGCAGCGGTGTGTTCAGCCCTGCTATCACCATAGCAGTAGTCAGCAATGTGAACGCTTTCATTGAATACACTACCTCAATCCATACACGACTAGTCAGGCATGCTGACGGCTCAGCTTCGCGCGCTGAAACAATTCGAACACAGCCATGCCGGCCAGCATCGCAGCCACGAAACCCCATGCCTTCGGAAAACCCCCACCCAATGCTACCAGCGCCGGGCCCGGGCAGAATCCCGCCAGCCCCCAGCCTACGCCGAACACCGCACTGCCCAAAACCAGCCGCAAGGTAACGGATGATCTGGCCGGAATCTGCATGGGAAAACCCAGCAACGATTTATCGAGGCGCTTTGCAAACACAAAAGCGAGACTGCCAACGGCGATCGCGCCGGCCATCACAAAAGCCAGCGACGGGTCCCATCGTCCCGCAAGGTCGAGAAATCCAAGCACTTTCGCCGGATTCGCCATGCCGGACACCATCAGGCCGGTGCCAAAAAGAAGCCCGGAAAGTAATGCGGTTAGCCCACCCATCTCAGCCTCCCAGCAGATGCCTGCAGATGAAAACGGTCAGAAAACCGCTCGCCATGAAGGTTGCCGTCGCGACAAGAGAACGAACGGAGCCGCGCGAGATGCCACAGACACCATGCCCGCTCGTACACCCGCCCGCATAGCGCGTGCCGATACCGACCAGAAAGCCAGCTGCCAGTATTTCGCCCCATCCTGCCTGGATGTCGGGCACGACTGGTCGGCCCAGCAAGCTTGCCAGCACGGGCGCCCCCACAAGTCCCGCCAGAAAAGCGACACGCCATCCCGCATCGTTGCGCAGCGGACCCAGCAACCCGCCCAGAATGCCGCTGATGCCGGCGATACGTCCGTTGAACAGGACCAGCACGGCCGCCGCCCCGCCAATCACCAGGCCGCCGGCCAGTGACAAGCCCGGCGTGAAATGCGCGATATCAATCGACATGCCCCTCCCTACTTTCATTGGACGCAAAACTGTTCGTACAGCACGGCCATGACCGCAATCGCTTCCTTGCTCGCGATCGAATAAAAGATGCTCTTTCCCTCTCGCCGCGTCTCGACGAGTTCGTTGTCTCGAAGCACCCCGAGTTGCTGTGACAGTGTGGGCTGACGTATCCCCAACTGCTCTTCCAGATCGCTCACGCACCACTCCCCTTGGGATAACTGGCACATCAGTATCAACCGGTCGGGATTGGCCAGAACCTTCAAAAGCGCACAGGCCTTTTCCGCCGACGATTGCATCGCCGACAGGTCGAACGGAGTGGATTTCTTTTTCATCGCGCAGTCTACGATTCACATTCATACATTATATTATTTTATAAATTATCTGCAAATAGAATAATTTGCGTCCGCGGAGATCTCGACCGGCAATGGGGAATACGCCTTCGTTGGGGGGGTGAGCATGCGCTCGTGGTGTCCGCCGTCGCGCAGGCAGGTGTTGTCTTGCCGCCTCAACGCGTCCGACTTCGACACCGGGGTCCACCGGCCGTGCATAAGCAATGAGTCGACCGATCATTCGGTGACTTCACCTGATCCTATTTCTGATTTCTCAAGACGGGCACGAATGGCCTGCAACTCCCTTTTACGCTCGGCACTTGTCTTCGGGTAGGTCATCTCAAGACCGTCAAGGGTTTCAAGGACGATGCTGGACACGATTAGCCTGGCGTTCTCCTTGTCGTCGGCAGGCACGATATACCAGGGAGCATGGCTGGTGCTGGTCGCGTTGAAGCATTGCTCGTAGGCTTTCATATACTGGTTCCAGTAGCGCCGTTCCTCGACATCGGCAACACTTAATTTCCAGTTCTTCTCAGGATCGTCTATGCGTTGCAGGAAGCGTTTGCGCTGCTCTTCCTTCGAGATATGAAGGTAGAACTTGACGATTCGGGTGCCGTTCCCCGAAAGGTGCAACTCCAGGTCCACGATCGAACGATAGCGGTCATGCCACACGGTCCTCTCGTCGAGCAATGCGTCCGGCAGACCCTCGTTACGCAGAATCTCGGGATGGACACGGGCAATCAGCACCTCTTCGTAGTAAGACCGGTTGAAGATGCCGATGCGTCCGCGCTCGGGTAGATCGCGTGTGGTGCGCCAAAGAAAGTCGTGCTGCAGCTCCATGGGGCTCGGATGCTTGAAGCTGAAAACCTGACAACCTTGGGGGTTCACGCCGGACATGACATGCCTGATGGCACCGTCCTTACCGGCTGCGTCCATTGCCTGAAAAATAAGCAGGACAGCATAGCGGTTGGAGGCATAGAGCAACTGCTGCAGAGAACTCAGGCGCGCGACGTGTTCACCCAGCAATTGTTGGTAGTGTTCTCGTGACTCGTATACGGACTCCACCGTCGTCGGCCACTTTTCGAGCTTGACCCGCCCACGTTCCGGGACCCGAAAATCTCGCGACTTGATTTTCATGTTGAACCTCATCACCGATCAATGCAGGTGGGCGTGAAGCCTCGGCCGCACACAAGGGGCGTACCCCACCCGCGAAGCGAACCGGCATTCATGGTAGTCGCTATCTGGCGGGCATCCTGAGACCTGGTGGCAACCGGATCACATAGATGCGCCCCGGCAAATCCCCGGCGACTCCGCTTTCCGAATAGATGAAGTAGACAAGTGAGTGCCGTTCCGTGTCCAGTATCCGGAAGACATGGAGCGCGTCGAAAGCCGGGTTCAACTCGGCCGTGAATACCTGCGCTCGCTGGGCAACAGTTTCGGCTATGCGGATGTTGCCCGTTTGATGGCAGGATGCCGTCATGTCTACAGCCTGGGGGACGCGTCCACCTCCCAGCGCGCCATCCGACTGCGACTCTGACACGTAGCACGTTACGCCATTCACGAGCGGATCGTCGTAAGCCGAAATGGCAATGTGAGAGCCATACCGCTGCGTATGCGTTTCGATCGTCGCCAGCTCTTTGGCCATGAGGGTGGAACACGAGAATATCAGCAGTGCGCCCAGGACACCCGAGCGCCATGGAACCAGCGTGGTCATCTTCCACCTCCCGAGTATTCGATAGCCATTTCTTCGATCGCGCAACTCCGCAGCAACGAACGGCTGATTTCAGGCTATTTCACTCGCCAGCCAGCTGTTTGACGCATGTCAACGCCCGCGTATTCGGGTGGCGTCGCCCTGAAATGAGTCTGTGATTCGCACAAGGTGCGTTTCGGACACGGACCGAACATTCCTCGACCGGTACACGCGCCGCGCCAGGGAATTCCCCTGGTGCTCGGGGAAAGAATCGTTCGGCGCCTACGCTTCCAACGAGCGGAGCAAAAGGCCGCTATAAGATAAAAAGCTCGTGAACTACTTACCGACGACCGCGGCCCGCCGGGTATCTCTCACACACCATATATTCAGAGGCGCCCGAAACCCGAAGAGAAACTGACGCGATCCTCACACCGCTTTCAAAGCAGGCAACAACCGGTCGAATTCACGCTTCACCACGCCGTAACATTCGCACACGCGTGCTTCGAGCCCCGGCCTGTCCAGCACCTCGATGTGGCCATGGCTATAGCGAATCAAGCCTGCGTCCTGTAACTTCAGCGCGGCCTCTGTCACACCGGACCGGCGAACGCCCAGCATATTGGCGATCAGCTCCTGCGTCATCTTCAGTTCGTTTGAAGAAAGGCGGTCGATGCTAAGCAGGAGCCACCGGCACAACTGTTGGTCGATCGAGTGGTGTCGATTACACACGGCGGTCTGCGCCATCTGGGTAATCAGCGCCTGCGTATAGCGCAGCAGAAGGCGCTGCACCGGGCCGGCACGATGAAATTCATCTTTCAGAATTTGAGCGTCCAGCCGATACGCCTTGCCTGCGCTTTGCACCACCGCCCGGCTGGGCGTGGTCTCGCCCCCCATGAAAAGCGCGATGCCGATCAGCCCTTCGTTACCGACAATCGCGATCTCGGCGGACGCACCGTCCTCCATCACATACAGCAGCGACACGATACAGGTGGTCGGGAAATAAACCTAATTGAGCCGGTCGCCCGATTCGTAGACGACGTTGCCTAGCGGCATATCCACGAGCACGAGATGTGGCGCCAGCCGCTCCCACTCCAGGTCAGGCAGCACCGCGAGCAGATGATTTTCGTTTTCTTGATGACCTCGGGCCATTTCGCACGCTCCGCAGCTCGCCCGGAACCGCGCCGCTTTCGCCGACGATTTCCTGACGGTAAATATGGATAGAAGGAGGAATGCTCCAACGCCTTAAGGGTTGTGCCGACGCACGACAAGGGCCGGCATCCTTTACGCGACCCGAAGTCTGACCGATATAAGGAGGATTATAAGTCGCGTCGACATCAGGGCACAGGTCCGCGCCCTCGCATGACACCGCGTGGCGGCGCACGCTGGGGATGCGTATCGCACGAACTTCGAGATTGTCGCGCCGTCTGCCTGTCCGGCGTGGTTCACCTGCTAAAAGGCAACCGCCGCTCCACTGATACGCGGCCATAAAGAAGCACAGCCGGACGTGATTACGTGGCGATCGGCAGCTTGAGCGTGAACTCACTGCCCTCCCCCGGGCCGGCACTTGCTGCCGACACCGTACCCCCGTGAGCTTGAGCAATCGCGTTACGACGGCAAGGCCAATGCCAAGGCCGCCAGCGCTGGAGGCGATCGTTCTGCTGCACTGCGCGAACAACTCGAAAATATGCGGCAGCAGCACAGGCGAAATTCCGGCTCCATCGTCTTTGATTCTGATGACGACGTTGCTTCCCTCGGCAAGCACGGTCATGCGTATATTGCCGTGCACCGGCGTGTATTTCACCGCGTTATGCAACAGGTTACCGATAGCCTGCGTCAAGCGTTCTGGATCGCCTTCAACGCGCAATGTCCTGTCTGGAATCGACACGGTAAAAGCCTGATTTTTTGCCGCGGCGGCCGCTGCCGTGATCTCGCAACTGTCAGCAAGCAGGGGCGCGATTTCGAACTCGAACTTGTTGAGCCGAAGCGCGCCCTGATCGACTCGGGTTGCATCCATCAAGTCCTGCGCGAGCCGTGCGATTCCACTGACTTGCCGATCGATCATATCAGCCGGAGTATCTCCGGGCGCTCGGCCGATGCGCTGCGGATCAATTGGCTGGCCATCCGCAACGGCATCAACGGCGCGCGCAACTCGTGCGCCACCATGGCCAGGACCTCATTGCTCAGTGCTGGTGCGTCGATGCGTTGGCCCGCCGCACACGCATCCGCCACGAAGCCACTTTCGGCCGCGCGGCAACCACGGTTCATTATTGCGTCCGTCACGATTAGACCGTTCAACGCAGAACCACCCGAAGACGGCTCGGTGGACGCCAGATAGGCTGACATTTTGATCCCCATTTCGCGGCCCATTGGACCACGAAGAGCAAAGCGAGGCGCGTGTCGGCACATGTTCAAGGAGAGCAGCAAGGCTGCTTCTCAGAGAGCACCGGCACCGCGTGATTCGCCCATGCCTGCCTCGCCTCACGCGATCAGGAATCCACGAGCGGTCGGCAGGTTGAAAGAACAGCTTCGCAAATGCGGGTCGGTAAGTCCGTACGGTAGCGTTCAAATCGGCAAGAGCGACCGACTGATCCGAGCGTCGGTCGAGCCCCAAAAGCCGGGGAAATTGGTGCGTTCCCGAACGGCCCGCGGATTCGGGTCGGTCTGACGCTCAAACGCGCACTGCGATCGCAGCGGATTGCGCGTTCGAACATAGGCATCCGTCTGTACGTTGTCGTATTGCATTCTCCGGCGCGTGCGCGTAGCGTCTCTCTTATCGTCGACGAGCGGGAACGAAGCTGGACTGATCGGCACCTTCGTGCTGAACAACAGTGGCCCCTGATCGGGCGATCAACTTCACGTCAAGCGCGAAGAATGGCTCGATGCCGGCACCCGAGTGCGTCGGATAGGACGTAGGCGCCGGGCGGATCACCGCTCTCGTCGAAGTCCGCACAGCGCCGGACCGATCGGAGCAGAAAACTTCAAAGGCATTAACGGCAGGGGCAAGTCATGAGGGAAAACATCCAGAAGTTGTATCAGGCGCGTATCCACACGTTCACTCCCGAATGCGTCGAACTGCAGGACGGCACATTTCATTTTCATCTTCGGCATGCGGTGGAAGGCACGCTTCCTTCGGCTGACAAACTCTACGACATCGGCATCTTTTCGACGAGCCAGGAAGGCCATGAGGCGGCACTCGCGTATGGCGATAAATACATTGCGGAGCATAAGTTCGGGATATAGCAGCGCTCACCGTTATCGACGAATCGCAAGCCTTAACCAACAGTGACGACGGCCAGTGTGGCTGTCGTTCGATCAGACGGACGGCGCTATGGCAGACAAGATCATTTCAAGCACGACACACGACGCCCACATGAACGTCAAGGATCACATTTCCGATGGCTGGGTAGCCAGTGTGTGCATCGTGCCGAAGGGCGCGTCGAAGGGCAACGAACACATCCAGCTCGACACGGTCTTCGAACGTGAAGAGGCCGCATGGGAATCGGTCGAGACGCTTGCCCGCGCCGAACTCAACAATCTGAAATAGCGCGCCACCACACTATCGAATCGCTGTGTGCAGGCCGCAATAGCTCCCACATTGCTCGTCTTTCAGTACGGCATCCCGGGCATCCCTTCATTGCATTGCATGATTGTTGGCCGAAGGTAGCGCCGTTCCTGGCTCTGCTTCCGGGCGACTGCAATCTAGCGATGGGCCGGCCCGGCGGAGTAAACTGTTAAAGGGAGTCCGTCATTGCCGACAGCAAGGTTCAGGCTGTGTCGCGGCGAACTCAGATATTCCCACCCCACGGCGGTGCTCGCCGTCCGCACGAATTCACTGGAGGCCCGACATGTATCAACGCATTCTGGTAGCGATCGACGGCAGCGAGACGTCCGGACATGCATTCGAAAGCGCACTGCAACTCGCTCGTGATAATGGCGCGCAATTGCAGCCGCTCTATGTGATCGACAACCCAGTGATGGCATACGACGCCTCCGGCTACGATCCGACCGTCCTGCGCAACGCCTGCATGCAGGAAGGCCAGCAGGTACTGGCGGATGCATTGGCGCGCATGGAGCATGAGAACGTTGCCGGCGTGCCGCGGATCGTCGACGTCGAGCCGATCGGCGAAGACATTGCGGAACGCATCCGCATTTCGGCCAACGAATTCAATGCGGACCTGCTGGTGCTCGGCACGCACGGGCGGCGCGGTTTCAAGCGCCTGTTTCTGGGCAGTGTGGCAGAGCGCGTCGTGCGCAGTGCGCACCTGCCGGTGTTACTGGTGCCGAGCCGGCAAGCGCACGCCACCGTCGCACAGGCCGCCAAGCCGGGACATGCCGACATCGCCGCGGCGATGTACGAACTGCCGCGCTAACGCAGGCCCAGGCATCGCCAGCGCAGGCATGCCGTGGCTGCGGCAGCGGTTGAACACGCCGCTAGTGGCCGGCGTAGCGATCTTCGTCGTGGCCACATCGGCGGCACCGGCTGGCGTGCTGGGACCCAAACAATGGGGCCAACGTGCGCCGATCGCATCGCTCAGCGAGTGCATGGCTTCACCACGCTGCTTCGGCAATTGGCCGACGCGCCCACGCTTCTGCTGTGCACCCTGACCGTCTGGCTCCCTATGCTGCCCGGCGTCTGGCTGGCTCGCCGGGAGATTCACCTGCATTAAGGCCGCGCGGGTCGCATGCGAGGGCTGCCGGCTCCATCCACGACGCGCCTGACTGATCTGGCTCCCATCGAACTGAATCGTCAGACGTACAAACACGAGAATTCTGGCGACGGCGCGCGCGTCACTACACAACGCCGCGCGAGCGAGGCCGCATCTCACTTCGGGCTACGAATCGTCGGCAACGTCGACGGAGCTTGCGTCTCACGCTCGACGAGAGCGCGACATGACCGTTGCGGCCTCAACCTTTTTCAAAGGAAAGCGTGCTTGCACCGCCCGAAGGGTATACAGTCGGTGTACGGGTCGCGTTTGACGCCCCTTATTCTGGAATGACCATGCGATCACAAATCAAAGTTGCACCACGTACGAGCGGCACTATGAGCGAATACGCTCTGTCGCGTCAGGCACAAGCACTTCTGCTCGAACGGGCGGACCAGGCGCGGACGGAACAACGGCGCGTCAATGATGCCCGCATTGATTCCAACGCAAGCAAGTGGCGCTATTCCGTGGCGTTGACAGGCAGTTGATGTCGGGCAGGCAGGAGGAATGAAGGAGTACAACATGACCACAGCGTGGTGGGGCGTTCTAGTCGGGATGGCGATAATAATTATCGTATCCCATTACCGATATCGGCAAGGTTTGGTGGGCAAGTAGAAGGTTGACAGACTGAATCAGTATGCAGTGGTCGGCGGAACCGGACCATCTTCATGCAGCCAGGCTCTGTGCGCGCAGCGGCGGAAAGACCGGTCCCGGCATCGGGCGAAACATCAGCATTCCGGAGCTTCCCTCCAGACAAAGGACCGATGTGTCGCATCATCAACTCGAACAGGATATCGTTCACCTCGAACACATATTTCCACAGCTCGCGGCCAGTAGCGCCCTTGGGCTAGTCTATTGGCGTCGGCGTATCACGGCGCTCGAACCAGCGCAGTCATTGCTTCCCGATGGCGCACGCCGCGTAACGCGTCTACTGTCGATAATCGACCAGATAGACGACGCAACTCACCCATCGTAGCGGTAGCGTACGCATTCGTCGTAGCGCCAGCGTCATAGTGGCGTCGTCGATAACGCGTGACGTTTGGCCTTCCTTTAAGGCTGCGGACACGGTTCAACCGGATTACGGCCGCCCAGCACACGAATAGCGCGGCGCTCACTCGCGACTTCGAATATCGCAATACAACGAATCGAAAAAGACGCCGATGAGGTGCTTCCCGGCTATCGACAATTATTCGTGACATGACATCGGTCCTGCGCACGCACTCAAGGCCGTTCAAGAGATTGGGGTAACGCGCCAAGTTGCCGGAACACGGACAGCCAGTCCTCGAGGTGCCACGTCTTCGCAATCAGATTTCCGCGCATCTGGTGGAAAGAGTGAATCGCGAATCTGATGTGTTTGGAACTCGCGGCAATACCAAGCAGTGTCCCGGTCTGAGTTCCGCCGATCTCCGCGCGAACGCCTACCCGGTCGTCATGAACGAGCACGTCGAGAATCGTCACTCTCAGGTCGGGAAGTGCTTGAGCAAGATTGTCGAACAATTGCACCATCTGGTCGGGTCCCGCCACAACTCCGGCAGGCTCGGGAATCTATTCCCAGTCAGGGGTGACGACCCGTCGCAGCAACGCGACGTTCTTTTGCTCGAAAGCGCGGTAGAAGTCTTCAATCGCTTGGCGAGCGAGATGTTCGTCGGCGGGCCGGGTCATGTTCCAATACTCCTGACGAATGCACACGGCGAGCCGTGGACTCGCCGATGCTACACGCTTTTCCCTGTCGAGTTCAGCGATGCGAATTGGCATCCGGCAAACACGCGGACATGAAAGAAGGTATTCTTCCTGATCCGCATGCCGCATTGAGCCGGAGATTAACGCATGATAACGGCGTGACAGAAAGTAAGAAGCTGTCGAATCCGATATGAAGTATCGAAAAGCAGTAGTCATGTCACGATGCTTTACCAACAACACGCATATAGAAATTGAACGCCATAGCCTTTTATGGGGTGTCACAAAGTGAGTGGGCGGTATAAGATCCGTGAAAATCGTGAAGGCCAACGACGTTGCGCAGTGGGCTTTTCGCGGCGGCGAGGCGAATCAACACAGCCGCCAAGCTGTTTCAGCCACTCAAATGAAATATTCCCGCTTGCCTCAAGCAGGTGATCGCGCAATCGCATACGCATTCGCTGTACTGCTGTCGGAATTCGCAACGATCTATTCACACCCAATCCGATGCCCAAAGACACCCCAGAGCCGCAAGCCATTCATAACGACGTCACCCGTAGCGCGATCTTTATCGTCGCGACGCTCGAAGCCGGCCCCGATCCGGCAGAAAAGGTGCGTGCATGGTGTGGCGACATCGCCGCCCTCGTGCGCTCGGTCGGCAAGCGGGTCCCCGCCGGCAATCTATCGTGCGTGTGCGCCTTCGCCTCCGACGCGTGGGACACACTGTTCGGCGCTCCCCGCCCCGCCTCCCTGCACCCGTTTCGGGAAGTCGGCTCAGGCGAACGCCAGGCGCCAGGCACGCCGGGGCACATCCTGCTGCATATTCGCGCCGACCACATGGATCTGTGCTTCGAACTCGCCACGTAGCTGCTGGGGGCACTCGGCGACGCGGTGACCGTGGTCGACGAAGTTCACGGCTTTCGCTACTTCGATATGCGCGCCATGGTGGGCTTCGTCGACGGCACGGAAAATCCGACGGGTCGCGCCGCTGATGAATTCACCCTGATCGGTGACGAGGATCCGGAGTTCGCCGGCGGCAGCTATGTTGTCGTGCAGAAGTACCTGCACGACATGACGGGCTGGAATGCGCTTTCGGTGGAGACTCAGGAACGCATTATCGGCCGCACGAAGTTGTCCGATATTGAACTCGATGAAGCGGTGAAACCGTCGTGCTCGCATAGCTCGCTCACCACCCTCACCGAGAACGGCAAGGAAGTGAAGATACTGCGCGACAACATGCCGTTCGGCAGGCCCGGTTCGGGCGAGTTCGGCACCTACTTCATCGGTTATGCACGCTCGCCTGCGCCGATCGAGCAGATGCTGGAAAACATGTTCGTCGGCCGGCCGCCGGGCAATTACGACCGCTTGCTCGACTATAGCCGCGCGGTGACGGGCGGCCTCTTCTTCGTCCCATCGGCGACCTTGCTCGAGGAACTGGCAGACCGTGATCCACAAGCGGCCGCTGCCGGTGTCGAGCAGCAACCCGACACGGCTTCTTCCGCAGAACCGCATCAAGGCGGTTCGTTGAACATCGGCTCTCTCAAGGGAATTTCTCAATATGAATAACCTGCATCGCGAGCTCGCCCCAATCTCCCGTGCCGCCTGGTCGCAGATCGAAGACGAAGTGGCGCGCACTTTCAGGCGCAGTGTTGCCGGCCGTCGCGTAGTCGACGTCAAAGGCCCGGGCGGAACGGAACTGTCGGGTGTCGGCACGGGGCATCAGATCGCGATCACCGCGCCGCAGCAGGGCGTCGTGGCCAAGTTGTCCGAGATCAAAAGCCTCGTCGAGCTGACCGTGCCGTTCGAACTGCAGCGCGAGGCGATCGACAGCGTCGTGCGCGGCGCGAAAGATGCCGACTGGCAGCCCGCGAAAGAAGCGGCAAAGCAACTCGCCTACGCCGAAGATCGAGCGATCTTCGACGGCTATCAGGCGGCGGGCATCGGCGGGATTCGCGAAGGTTCGTCGAACCCGCCGCTTGCGTTGCCGGCCGCGGTGAGTGACTATCCGAACGCCATCAGTAACGCGCTCGAACAGTTGCGGCTTGCCGGTGTGGACGGTCCCTATTCCGTGCTGCTCGGCGCCGATGCGTACACGGCATTGGGCGAGGCACGCGACCAGGGTTATCCGGTTATCGAGCACATCAAGCGGATTGTGAACGGCGACATCATCTGGGCGCCCGCGCTCGCCGGTGGCAGCGTGCTGTCCGCTCGTGGCGGCGACTTCGAGTTACACCTCGGCGAAGACCTGTCGATCGGCTACACGAGTCATACGGACACCGTGGTGCGTCTCTATCTGCGCGAAACGCTGACGTTTTTAATGTTGACGAGCGAAGCATCGGTTTCAGTCACGCAAGCGGAGTGAACGGATCGATGCTTCGCTAACGGTCTCGCTCGACTGCATGCTCGACTGTTCCGGCATTCAATCATGCTGCAAGCGGACCCAGACAGGTGCTTCGACACCGATCATCGTTGCGGGCCCAGAATCTCGCACGCCTCGCGAGCTGTCGCCACATACGTGATCGACCAGCCGCCCGCGTCCATGCGGGCGAAGCAGGACATGCTGGATTTTCCGATCATGGGCATCGGCGGATCGGCCCGACAAGTATCGAAGGGGAGCCGTCACTTGCCGGACTCGCGGCGGCTCTGCTCCTCAACTGTGAAAATAGCCTCGGGCGTGACTTCGAGCCTTGCTCTCGGTATCGGCAGGCCACTCTCGTCGGAAATACCGTAGGTGCCATCCTTGATCTTCTGCAACGCGCGTTCAATGTCGGCGATGCGCTGGTCGTTCACGTCACGCAACGCCTGATTGACTTCCCTCTGGGCCATTGACTGCGCTTCATCCTCGAACTCCTCCGCCTCGTCGCCATGCTGCTCCTGCGCTGCCTGCTCGTCGGCGAGCGTAGTTTCCTCGCCGCCCAGCAATTCCCGGCGAAGCGCCTCGAGGCGCTCACGCTGCTGCGCGATGAACGCCTCATCCAACTCACCCTGTTGCGCCGCCATGATGCTCTCCCTTGCGTTGATTCGCGTTACACGCGGTAGCGTGAAGCGTTACCCATTTAACTCTTGAAATGCGAGGCCGTTCGTCTTCTCGTCTGAAAGTCTACGAGCAAGTCATGGCCAAGTGAAGCGCGGCTTCTCCAATGATGGCGATCGCCCCCCTACGCGCGCAGATTGACTGCTCGCGTTGAATATCCTGCTGTCCAGGTCAGGGAATTGCGGCATGATGACCTCTTGAGAGAAGCGCGCGCTGAATGAGGGCGAATGCCGATCACGAACGCTGCAAAGGGGAAAATGATGCCAGCATGCACAGTTTCTTACGGCGAGTTTGAGATCGTCGTGCGGCCTGAAACTAACGAACGCGGCGCCTGGGTGGCAAGTGTCAGCGTAAGTCGCGGCACGGGAACGCCAGTCTATGACCGCCCGATGACGATCCAACCCGAGTGGTTAACCGAAGAGGAAGCCATCAGGGACGGGGTCGAATGGGGATCACGCTTCGTCGATCATGAGTTGAATGCGCAGCCGCCTCATTCCGACGTTGCTGAGCGCTCCCGCGCGGAACACTGGTTCCGCGACGTCGAGGAATCGCGCGGCGCCAAACCCGGTACATAGATCCGGCAGGCACGGGCATCGTCCCCGGCCGGGTGATTGAGTATGGCAACGGAGCACCGGGCAAGCGGGATCAAACCTGCCGCGGCCGGCTCACCAGTTCTCACGCGGTGAGCGTGGACATATCTCCGCCGACTTGCTCGAAGATCAGTCGACATGTCTTCTCACTCAGATTCGCTTTGACCATGCCGGTGAATTCTGGCTCGAGCGCGAGGCTGAGGAGTTTGTAGCGCTGATGCATTCGGCCTTCCTTCAGATGTCCCTTCCCCTGTTCCCGCGATGATCAACTGCGGCGTCAGATGCCTGCGCCGTCAAGCAACGCCCTCTCACGGTTGCATCCGCCACGCCCAGGGATTCCCCTGACTTTTCCTTCTTCCCGTTTAATGTGGCTTGATTCGACTGCAGGATGGCGGTTTCGCGCGCTATGACAGTGTATTACGTCGACAATACACGGTGTTACGCTCAGGAAAGCAGCCTTCGCGGCAGTGAGCCGCCGTTCAGCGGCAGAACCAGCAGCTATCAGAACATACCGCGAAGCGCGATTGCCTACGAGAGGCTAAACATCGCTGCGGGAGCGACTGCGATGCAAATCAAAACATATACCGTACTGACGCTAGTCCTGTTTAGCAGTGCTGCCTTCGCATGGCAGCCACTCACCTATCCGATTCGAAGTCAAGGCCCTTACCAGCGCAGTGTCGATACTGCGCTGTGCTACGCGGCGGCCAACAAGCAGACCAAGGTCAACATCACCCGGGAACCGCAGATCCCGCCGCGTAAGCCGCCTGCCACCAAGACCTCGTCGACCGGCGTGCCGTCACGGCCGCCATTGCCCGGCAGCAGCTTCTCGAGCGCGCCGATTGGCGCGAGCATGCCGGCTGCGGCAACCGCCACGGGCGCGAGCGTGGCCGCCGCGACCACGGCGGCGACGGCCAAAGGCTCAGCGCCCGGTGCGGCGAGCGCCCCGCCGGCAGGCACCACGACCACGGCGGGATCGGCGACGTCGATGGCGTCCATGACAAGCGCGGAGAGCGGCGCCTCGGAAACGGCGGCTGCGAGCGCGGCGCAAGTGGCGGCGGCATCCGGCGTGAAGCTGCCGCCCCTGCCGGCACCGGAGCCGCCAATGACACAATATTGGGCCGCGTATGGCGCGTGCATGCAAGCCAAGGGTTACGTCGTCGCACAGTAACCTTGCTTGCAAGCCTCGTTACGGTGCCTTGTTTTTCTGATTGTGGCGCCAGCATTCGACGCCCCTTTGCGACACGGCGATGCTTAGCGACTTCACTTCCGATCATGACGATCCTTCCCGATGCGGGCACTGTGGTGTCCCGCTAAGCGGTCGCTTCGCGCCCTGTCCTTCGTGTCATCAGCGGGCGGTCGAGTCGCTCCCCGCGCGCGCCGCGCCGCGTTCTCCCCTGCAAGTCCCGTTGAACGAGCCACTGGACGATCCGCTGCCGCTGGTCGACAGCCGGCTGCCGGCGCGCAGGATCTGGAGTCCGTCTTCACGCGCGCTGGTCAACCGCTATGAGTTCGTCGAGGAACCCGTCGTCGCGGTGCCCATCTATCAACGACTGCGCCAGCCCCTCGTGCTGAGCGCGTCGGCGCTGGTGGTGACATCGGCGGTGTACCTCGGCTTCATTCATAGCAACGACTCGGATGGCGGCACGCCAATCGCGGTTTCCGGCAAGGTGCAGACACAACATGCCGCGCCGCTTGCCGTCATGCCTCAGAAGCCCGCGGCCGTGTTCGCTCAGCGGTCGGTGCCCGCCGCCCCTCAGAAACCCACGGCGATGCCTGCGCAGAAGGCCGCTGCCGCTGCCCCGCAGCCGCCCGCGGTGACCGTGGCCGCACAGAAGCCCACGACCGTCGCCGCCCTGCGGCCCGCGCCCGTGCGTGCGCCGCCAGCGCCGCCGCCGGCCGCCGCGCCGCCGCTTGCTGGCCGCGTCGCCTCCGTCCAGCCCGGCGCGACACGCGATCCAGGCGGCCAGTCAGGCAAGCCTCCGGATAAGGTGCGCCCCGATGTGTCCCGGCACCTCAGAGCCGCGCGTGCCAATCTGCAGGAGAACAATCTATCGGCGACCAGAGCGCGCCTTGCGGCAGCGATCGCCGCGCAACCCGATAATCGCGACGCGTTGAATATGCGCTCGACACTGAGCGCGCGGGAACAGCAGCGCGATGCGCTGCTGAGCCTCGCGCGAGGCTGCGGATATATCGCGCGATGGACGTGCGTCTCGCACAATGCGGGTACGGCGCTGCAGATCGATTCGAGCAGCAAGGAAGCCCAGCGTCTCGTGACGCTCGCGCAACGCGAAACCGAGCTCCAGATTCCGCCGGCCGCCGAGCCCGTCCCCGAGTCCGTACCCGACACGCGCGACCTGACCAGCCATCACTGATGGGCGCGCTCCGCTCCGTGCAGCACATGAACCCACGTCGACGAGCACTCGAGGGCGGCGCCCTCTAGCGTGTCGACACGGCAAGACTCACCTGACGCGCAATCGCGCGGTAGCGGTCCGCGGTATCCCTAAGCGTCAAGCCAGTCAGCGAGCGTTGCGCCCGCTCCTGCCCTAGCGCGGCGATCACGGCCTCGGCATAGCCCTGCACATTGCTGGTATCGATCAGTTGAACCCCCGGAAAGCCGTTCGCGAACGCGAAGGCCGGAATCCTGCTCGCCACGATCGGCACGCCGGAGGCCAGCGCCTCGAGAAAAGCCACACTGTGCGCCTCGGATTGCGACGGCATGACGAAGACGTTCGACTCCGACAGCACCGCGGCGACATCGGAGCGCGGGCCCGCCACCACGACGCGCTCGGCAATTCCCAGGGTCTGCGCCAGCGCGATGACCGCACGCTGATAGTCGGGATCTTCAACCACACCGTACAACACCAGACGTGCGTCTTTCCCCTGCCGGAGCACTTCGCTGAAAGCCCGCACCGTCGCCAGTTGATCCTTCACCGCCGCGTATCGGCCTATCTGCACCACTTGCGGCGCGCGGCCGGTGCGCTCCACGCCGTCGGTAAACGAAAAGCGCTCCAGGTCCACACCGTTCGGCACCACGGTCATCGACGGATGCGGCCCGATGGCCTGCACGTAGTCCGTCACGCCTTGCTCGGACACGCCGATCACCACCCGGGCGCGTCCCGAGAGAACATGCTCGACGCGTCTGAACAGCGGGCGCTCGAAATCGTTGGTTGCCGAATGCATGACGTAGACCACCGGGACACGCAGCGGCAACGCGCGCGCATAAAACGACGGAATGGTCGCATGCGCAAAAATCACATCCGGACGAAAGCGCCGCACGGCGGCGAACAGATGGCACAGCTTGACGAGCGCACGGTGCCGCCGCCGCGGAAACACGCACTGCACGCCGTGCCGCTGCAAGTCGTCCTGCAAGGGCGCGAACTCGGCGTGCGCCGGCAACAGCGACGCCACACACACTGCCATGCCCTCGGCGCACTGGTCGAGCGCGAGGTCCTTGGCCAGCACTTCGGCTCCCGATAACCGCGGCGCAAGAACCAGATGAAAGACGCGCATCATGAGGTCCTGGCCGTCAAAGTCCGGAACAGCATCCACGCCGCGGCGCAGCCGAGGCCGAGCGTCATGGACCACGCAATGCCGGTTACGCCCCACCAGTGAACGGCGGGAGGCGCGCTCAACAGCAACACCACCACCTGGATCGCCGATGCGTGCACGGTCGCTTTCGCATCGCCCACCGCGCGCAGATAAGCCACGAGGACCGCGATCAACGCACCGATCGCCATATTGATCACGAGGATCCTGAAAAGCGGCACCGCCGGCAACCACGCCGCGCCGAGAACCAGTGAGAAGAGCGGCTCGGCGATCAGCCTCAGCAACGCGACGAAGGCCGCGAGCCCGATCGCGATCACCAGCAGGTAGATCTTGATGACGCGCGACGCCGACTGCGGATTGCGCCGGTAGTGCGCCGCGAAAGTGGGAAAAAGGTATTGCGACATGGCGATCGCGGCGTCCGCGAGCAGCATCTGCGCGAGCCGCGACGACATCTGATAGCTGCCCAGTTGGGCCGGTCCGAGCAGCTTGCCGACCACGACCTTGTCGAACTGGTTGAGCAGCAGATTGATCACACTGCTCGCCCAGATCCAGCGGCTGAACCCGACATAGTGGCCGATGCCCGACCACACGGCGCGGATCGGCGGGCGCGGCTTCATGGTCGCCCAGGTCAGCGTGCTTTTCAGACTTTCGCCCGCCACGAGGCCGAGCAGCACGGAGGCCGCGCCGGCGCCGAAATACGCGAGCAGGAGCCCGACCGAGCAATCGACGAACGCCGCCGCCACTTCCACCCCGGCGATGTGCTGGAAGCGCCGCTCGCGCTGCACCACGTAATAGGCGGGCGACGCCAGACCGCGCAGCAACGGCAGCAGTGCCGCGAGCTGGATCAGCACGAGTGAGCCGTTCAGATGGAACTGGTTGCTCAACAACGGGGCGAGCGCGACCAGCAACAGCGAGATGAGCACGCCTCGCGCCGTCAATGTCGTCCATAGCGCGCCGAGTTGCGAGCGCGACGGCGGATGTTCGCCTTGAATGACCGCCTGTGCGAGTCCGGTATCGGACAGCGCCTCGGCAATCGCCACCGCGAGCAGAGCCACGCTCACGCTACCGATCGCCGCCGGTCCGAGCATCCGCCCAATCGCAAGAAATTTGACCGCTACAAGTCCACGCACGGCGAACTGTTGCAGCAGGACCCACGTCGCCGCACTCGCGCCGAAGCTGCCCGCCATCGAGAACGCCGGAAGCCTGATCGCCCGCAAGCTATTTCTCCGTCGAATCACAGCGCCGGTGAATCGGCCACGCACAGCGATTTCACGCATCGCTGCGAACGCCGCCGGCGCATAATTAGTTAGTAGCACCAGCAAGCTGGCGAAGTTTTTAAACGAATTCCATGCACGACCTTACCGCGAGAGAATCGCCGACAACCGCCATCAGCTAGGCCAGTTCCGCCGCTACCAACGCCCCCTAGTACGTTTACCCACAAAGCGGGTCAAATTAGTGGTTCCGCGCATTCCGGCGGTGCTAACGTTGGTCAGCCGGCGCCATGCGGGAACAGGCGCGCGAGCAATTTTTCACCCAACGTAATGGTTACCGACGCGATGGAACAAGACTATGTCCTGATTGTGGAACCGAATCTCACGGGGCACCGCTGGCGATACGTCGAGTGGACCATGCAGGCCTGCGCGGAGGCCGGCTATCCGTGCATGCTCGTCACCGAATGCGCCAACGAAGATCACCGGCTCGCGCGGCAGATCACCGCCGCCAACCGCCCGGATCAGCAGATCGCCTTTGTCGATCCCGAAGAGCGGCCGCGCGGCCGCCTGCGCGATCCGAACGAATACTGGCGCTTTCACCGCTATTTCAAGCGCGTGCACGCGATCATCAGCCGCATGCAGGCTATTCGTCTGGTGGTCGTGCCCTATGTCGATTACTTCTTTTATTCGCTGCCGTTTCTCGGCTCGCCGTTCGGCGACACGCCGTGGATCGGCATCACGATGCGCGCGACGTTCCATCACCACAAGGTTGGCATCAAGGCTCCCGATCGTCCGGTCGTCAATGCGATCAAGGCGCAGCTCTTCAAGCGCGCGATCCGCACCACCGGCCTGCGCACGCTGCTGACGATCGACCCCACGCTGCCGGAATGGGCGGCGCGCAGTGCACCGAAACACAGCGCAGCCATTGCCTATGTGGCCGACCCGTTTCCCGATGAACAGGCGGAAAACCCCGCGCTGGCCCGCCAGCGTCTGGGGCTGGATTCCGAGCAGCGCTATCTGCTGGTGTACGGCGCGATCACGGAGCGCAAGGGCATCTACGAACTGGTGCATGCGTTGACGCGTCTCGAGCATGCGCCCACGCTGATCGTCGCCGGCGAGCAGGACGCCGGCACACGTCACTTCATGCGCAATCATGTGCGCAGCCTGAAGCCCGCGCCGGTGGTGCTCGACGCTTTCATCTCCAACGATATGGAGCGCGACCTGTTCTCCGCATGCGACGCGGTCTGGCTCGGCTACAAGGGGCACTACGGCATGAGCGGCGTGCTGGTGCAGGCGTACCGCTTCGGCAAACCCGTGATTGCGACCGAAGACGGTTTGATCGGCTGGTTCAGCCGGCGTTGCGAATTGGGGCCGATCCTGAGCGACCTGAGTTCCGCATCGATCGGCCGCGCGATCACCGAGACGATGACCTCGTGGCCGCACGCGCCCGAAGCCGTGCCAGCCGCGCGGGAAGATCTGTTGTCCCGGCATACGCTCGGGCAGTTCAAGCAGACCCTGCTGCAACAGATGGCCTGACTGCGCGGCACACTTCCCAGAAACGACGCGAGGCGTCCATCATCAGATGGACGCCTCGGCGCATGTGGCGTCGGTTTGGCGTCGGTTTGGTCGGTTAAGCGGCCGGCTACGCGCGTAACCGGCCGCATGTCTCCCTCATCAGGACAACTGCCCACCCGCCGCGGCGGCGGGCACCTGCTCCCGCACCGAACTACTGCGCTTTTCCGGGAACAGCGCGTTGCGCATCAGCAGGAACGGATACTCGATCGCACGCGTGGTGACGTAGCCGATCGTAATCGCGATCGCAAACTGTGCCGCGAGGGCGACAAACCAGATGAGGCTCGGCGCGAGGCCCATCGCGGTCGCTTTGCGAATCAGCATGTCGCCGGGCGCGAGCGCCAGCGAATGCCACAGGTAAATACCGTACGAATACAGGCCGATCCAGGCCACGCCGCGATAGAGCCACGACTTGCGCAGCGACCCGGAATACTCCAGCACCAGCACGATCAATGCGGCGAATCCGATCGCCTGGATCGTGTAGCCGATGCTTTCATCCAGTGCGAGATGCCTGGTTGCGAGGGCGAGCCACGCGCACAGCAGGACGACGCTGAAGATCAGCAGCCATTTGCGCTTCGCGAGTTGATGGTAGACGCCGGGCTTCATCCAGTAGATAGCGGAAAGAATCACGCCGACCAGCAAACTGTCGATACGGTACTGCGTGTACGCGAACGCCCCTTCGAGGTTGCCGCCCGCCACGGCGAAGCATCGGGCGGTGAGCACCACCGCGCAGATGCCTGTGAGCACGCCGACGATCGTCCACGCACCGAGGCGCCAGCGCGCGAACAGAAGCAGAAGCGCGGGCAGCACCAGATAAAAGTGTTCTTCGACGGCAAGACTCCACGTCTGCGTAATCGACGTGCCCAGATAGTTCTGCAAATGGGTCAGGTTCTGGATCAGGAAGGTATTCCACGGGTGGCGTCCGGCCAGCACATGAAAGATGATCAGCACGTAATACGCGGGCCAGATGCGGAAAATCCGCCGGACGATAAATCGCCGTGCGTCCACATGGCCGGTCTCGGCGTACTGTCTGAGCAGCAGGCCGCCCACCAGAAAGCCGCTGAGCGTGAAGAACAGGTTCACGCCTTCGCGGCCGAAACTCTTCAGCGGGTACTCAATAATCTGGATGAGGTAATTACCGGTGTGAACAGCATGAAAGTGAAAACCCATCACCATGATGATGGCGATGCCGCGCACGAAGTCCAGTTCGACCGCCCGCCCGGCCGTTGTGGGTCCCGCCCCGCCGAATAATTTCATGTTGTTCTCCCCTGTCGGCCAGAGTTGGTGCTTTAGCGCCTTAGCCGTACTCTGGTCCCATGCAAGATGGTTGCTGTCGTCTTTCACGGGCGCACGGCCCTTTTTGCATCTTCGGTGTCGGCAAGCGTGCGTGCGCGCCAACTTCAAGGCATTGGCCGACAACATGCGCAAGGTTGCGCGCGTCTTGCAGAGCGTGCGCTTTCCACCGACGCCAGAACCCAGGCAATGTTCGACGAATGCGGCCCAGCCAACTAACAGGCGTAGGGATTCCTTCAAAATAACCCGATGCGAGACCGTCCGCTATAGACGACGGCGGAACGAGGCGACGGGGAGGAAATCGGTAATGCGCCATCAGTATGCAACGCCCTGGATATGGTTTTTTCTGCTGCCGCTAGCGTTCGACTATAAGGCGACCGACGCGAATACGGGCCACTTCGCGCAGTTCATCTTCGTCCTTCCGGCGATCGCCGCGGGAATTGCCCTGCTTCTCATCGCGCCGCGCTTTCACGAGCGCTCGCGGCTGCGCTCGGCCGTCACGTGGAGCATGATGCTGTGCGTGTTCGGCAGCATCGTCGCGCAACTGGTTCAGGATAACGATACCGGCAACTATCTGCGAGTGCTGCTGCCGTTCGTCCTCTTCATGCTGGGCTATCTGGTGGCGTGCCGCCCGTGGAGCGAATTTCGCATCGCCCAGTTCGAGAAAGCCCTGTTCGTCGCCAACGTCATCAGCCTCGTGTTCACCATGGTCTACGGGATGGCGACCGGTGGTGGTCTCGACGACGTGCGCTTTCGCATCCTCTCCGTGACATTGCTGGGTTTGCAAGGCGTGTTGCTGCACGAATTCGTCGTGGCAAAGCGTTTTTCGTGGTTCACCGTCTCGGTGTTCGCGCTGAGCGTCGTCATCGAACTGTTGAGCGTGACCCGCAGCGCGATGGTCGGCACGGTACTGCTGTTCTTCATTGCGATGGGGCTGAGCGCGCCGTCGATCCGGCATATCTGGCGCGCCATGAGCCGCACGCTCATCATCGGCGCCGTGCTCGCCGGGGTGGCCGGCGTCGCGGCTATCAGTTTCCCGACCGTCGCCGAGCACTGGGCGCAGCGCATTTTCGTTTCCGAGGAAACCCGCTCCGGCAAGGATCCGACCACCGTTACGCGCCTTGCTGAAATGCGCGACCAGTACGATCAGGTGACGGCGGATCCGGCGTCATTGTGGTTCGGCGAAGGCTACGGCCATTACTATCGCTACTCGCCGGTCTATCTGCCGGATCTCGCGGGCCAGATCAGCGAGAAAGACTTTTACGCGATCAATGAATGGGCTGCGGGGCACAACTTCTGGGTCTATCAGTTCTTCGCGGGCGGCCTGCTGTTCGGCCTCGCCATGCCGCTGGTCACGCTCGCGGCGCTGGCAATCTGCTTCTTCTCGTATCGATACTGGCGCGCCGTCGTGCCCGATGCACCCATGTTGCCGGTGCTGGGGCGCGCCATCATGCTGTTTGCCGCGTTACCGGCCACCTCGATTGGCGGCAATCCGCTCGGGCCGCGTTTTTCGGGGCTGATATTCGGCGTCGCGCTCGGCTTGATGATCGCCACGCACGCGCGTTTGCAGCGCGCGCTGCCGGCGCGCGCGCGGCGCTTGCGCCGGCCGCCGTCCGTGCGCCCGGAAGCGATGCCCCCGTTGCCCGGCCGGATTCAGCCCGGCATGGGCCGCGCTGATCTCCCGTCCACGCTCGGCGTGTCGAGCACGGCCAACACGAGTCGCGACGCCAGCCAGTTAGGCGCCCTCGTCCCGCACACGCCGCCCGGGCACCGTCCCAACCAACCCGATATCATCCGATGAAAATTCTCCACCTCCTTGCAAGCGTCGACCCACGCGCCGGCGGTCCGGTTGAAGGCGTTCGCCGCAGCGGCGTGGCCATGCAGGAAGCCGGACACGAGATCGAAGTGGCGACCTGCGATGCGCCCAGCGAGGCTTACCTCGCGGCTTTCCCGTTCCCGGTCCATGCGTTCGGGCCGACGAGGGGCCGCTATAGCTTCAGCGAGCGCCTCGTACCGTGGCTCGCCGCCAACGCGAAGCGCTTCGACGCGGTAATCGTTCATGGTTTGTGGCAATACCACGGCTTCGCCGCATGGAAAGTGCTGCACAGGAGCGAGGTGCCGTACTACGTGTATGTGCACGGCATGCTGGACCCGTGGTTCAAGGAGGCCTACCCGCTCAAGCATCTGAAGAAGTGGCTGTACTGGCCATGGGCTGAGTACCGCGTGTTGCGCGATGCGCGCGCCGTCATCTTCACGACGGAAGAAGAACGCACGCGGGCGCGCCAGTCGTTCTGGCTGTACCGGGCACATGAACGCATCGTGCCGTTCGGCACGACGGTGCCGCAA
This sequence comes from Paraburkholderia aromaticivorans, assembly GCF_002278075.1. Lineage (NCBI taxonomy): Bacteria > Pseudomonadati > Pseudomonadota > Betaproteobacteria > Burkholderiales > Burkholderiaceae > Paraburkholderia > Paraburkholderia aromaticivorans. Next base: position 480,175 of record NZ_CP022989.1, read on the forward strand.
CTCGAAGCGGCGCCGCTGCGCGAAGCGTTCCTGCAGGCCATACCCAGCTTGCGCGGCAAGCGCATCGTGCTGTTTCTCGGCCGCGTGCATGCGAAAAAAGGCTGCGATCTGCTGATCGACGCGTTCGCGCGTATTGCCAGCCGCGACCAGACGTTGCACCTCGTGATCGCCGGTCCGGACGAAACCGGTTGGGCCACGACGCTGCGCACCCAGGCGCAAGCGGCCGGTGTCGCCCATCGCGTGAGCCTGCCGGGCATGCTGCAAGGCGACCTGAAGTGGGGCGCTTTTCATGCGAGCGACGTGTTTATCCTGCCGTCGCATCAGGAGAACTTCGGCGTGGCGGTCGCCGAGGCGCTCGGCTGCGGGCTGCCGGCGCTGATCTCCGACAAGGTCAACGTGTGGCGCGAGATCGAAGCGGACGGCGCGGGACTGGTGGCCGCGGATACCGTCGACGGCACGGAACAGAATCTGGTGCGCTGGCTCGAACTGGACAACGCGTCACGCGAGGCGATGCGCGCGCAGGCACGCCGCACATTCGAAGCGCGCTTCCGGGTCGAGACCATGGTCAGCGCGCTGACCGCGCTGCTCGAGTCCAAGGGCCGCCACGAAAACGCGCGAGACAGCACCACGCTTACCACGCTGCGCGAAGCAACCCAGCAAACCCGCTGACGCGCGGCACGGCTCACCCATGGCGCGCGGCGCGCGCCACACGCGCGCACAAGCTCACGCCGTCACGCGTCACGACCTGACAACCTCTCTACCCGGCCCGAAGCTGGCGCGCCCCAAGCGCGCCAGCTTCGCCCGTCTTCGTTACGCGCTCACTGCTCCTTCATCAACGGCGTCAGGGTCGAAGCCGCGATCGGCAGCGTGTCGACCTGAGACGGTGACTGCAGCGGCATGCTGGCGCTGTTCGCGGCGTCGGCCCGGGTATTGCCGACGAGATCCGGCAGATCGAGTTGCCGCTTCAGATGACCGGCAAGGCGCAGCGACAGCGCCGCAATCGTGATGGTCGGAAAGTTGGCGCCGACGGTCGGAAACACCGAGCTGCCGCCAATGTACAGATTGCTCATCCCGTGCACCTTGCAATCGCGATCGACCACGCCCTCGCGCGGCGAATCGTGCATGCGCGTCGTACCCATGTGATGCCACGTGCCTTCCAGTTTCGCCGGCCACGTACGGCCTTCGAGCGGCTCATCGAGCGTGACGTCGGCGACGTTGGCCAACTGCAATTCCTGCGCGAGCAACTGGAACGTCTTGTCGAAAGTGCGCTGCACCTGTTCGCCCAGGCGCCACTCCACCCGCACGCGCGGCATGCCGAAGTGGTCGCGCTTGTCGGCCGACAAGGTCACACGGCTATCCGGATCGGGCACCGCTTCGACGATCGCCTGCAACGTCACGTCCGTGATCAGCGCGGGCCATTGCAACAGCCGCGTCAGGCCGAAGCCGACGGTGTGCAACGGGTGCGCGATCATGGTCTCAATGTCGCGCTTCAGGCTGCGGCCCGGCTGGTCCTTGCCCATCAGCGCTTCCTTGAAGCGGATCAACGCCTCGGAACCGGCACTGCCTTCGCCGTACCATTTCGAGTAGAGCCAGACGCGCGAATTGAGCAGCTTCTCGCGCTCCATCCACTCCTGCTTCGGCGCGAACTGGGACGAGATCTTCGTGCCGTGCGCCGACACCGCCGCGTTCTGGTAGTGATACTTGATGTCGTACAGCTTGTTGCGCGCGATACCCGGACGGAAGCGCACCTTGCCCGACATCATCCGCGGATGATCCATGAAGTAGCGGCCGACCAGATCGTTGGCATTGCCAAGACCGGCGGCCTGCACATTATTCGACGCGAGCAGCAGGCGCGCGTTTTCGATGCCGCCGGTGGCGAGCACGAAAATCCTCGCGGTCACCGAGATCCGGCGGCCGCTGATCGTGCCCACCTTCACCCTGGAAATGGACGTGCCCTGGGCATCCGCGTCGATATTGAGCACGTTCGCATGGAGGAACACGCGCACTTTCGCCGAGCGCGACAGCTCCTCGCGATACGTCTTGCCGAAACGCACCGGCGGGCTGAACTGCGCGACGGTATCGCGCATATCGCCGGTCGCGAGCGGCAGACGGCGCACATCCTGGCGTCCGATCTCGCGCTCCCAGTAAGCGGGGTCGAAGTTCTGCGGGCCGAGTTTCAGCAGTTCATGCGTGCGCGCATAGTAGGGCGCCAGCTCGTCGAGGCCGAACGGCCAGCCGCTGTGCGCGATCCAGTCGCGCTTTTCGAAGTCCCAGGGATCGAGCGGGCGGCACCAGCCGCCCCAGCAGTTGCTGCTGCCGCCGAAATAGCGGCTGCGCGAGCCGTCCGCGAACGTATAGGGAAGCCCGATGTTCTCGCCGCGATACAGATCGCGGGTCGCGTCGTCCGGTCCGAAGCCACCGCTTTCGAGCACGCAGGCATCGATACCGGCCCTCGACATTTCGAGCGCGAGCGTGATCCCCGCGACGCCTGCGCCGATGATGCAGACCGTCGTTTCAACAACCGTGTTTTGTTCAACAGTACGCGTATCGATGAACATCCGTTACTCCCCATCTTCGTCACGCATTTTTTGAGCGCGTCACGGGTCGCCGGCCAACGCTGGCAGCCGTGCCACGCAAACGTCGCAACCGGGGTGCTGCATGAGTGCCGCCGCGCGTCAGATCGCGCGACAACCTCATTGCGGCAATGCACATCCCGGTATTGCGACCTCGGCCTCCTCAGCGTACGAACGCTGTGGTTCTAAGTCTGTGGTTCAGGTCACGGAGTCGAACCGTTTCCTGATAAAACGGCACGGATTGCCGCCATACACGCCTTCGGGTTCGAGCGAACGATGCACGACGGACAATGGCGTCACGACCGCCGAACGGCCGATCGTCACGCCCATTTGCACCACGCATTTGGAAGTGATCCACACGCCGTCCTCGATGATGATCGGCGCAACGTGCAGATCCATCGTGGTGCTCATGTCGTGAGAGCCGGCGGTGAGGAATGTGCCTTGAGAAATGCACACGTTCGAGCCGATGCGAATCAGCGTCTGGTTGTAGATCCAGACATCGACACCGAACCAGCAGTTGTCGCCCACCTCGAGATTCCAGGGCGCCTTGACCCGCACCGGATGCACGAACCGGCAACCTGTGCCGATTTTCGCGCCGAACAGACGCAGCAACGCAACGCGCACACCCGAGAACGGCAGCAGTTTGTTGTTGATCACACAGGCTTCCAGCACGAACCAGATGAGTTCGATCAACGCGCCGCGCCCCGCCTGATAGTTTCCTTTGCCGGCCTGAGCCAGCTCGATGACGCGACCGTCTTCGCGCGACCCGGCGGCCTGCGGCATGCGCCCGATATGTGGATCGTCCGCAACGTTACCCATCAGCTTTCTCCGAACCACGAATAGTGGTAAACATACGCAGGCATGCCAGGCAAATTCTTTACATTATGTTGCGGCACCTTGCGCGACTTTGCGTTGTGGCCGTGCCGGCAAGCGTTTTGGCGGCTACACGCGTACGGGTTGGCGCACGATAGCTGCATCCCGACCGCATCTCTCTGGGGAACAAGATGACCACCTCGCTTCGACACACGGCTACCTGGATGTTTCTTGCGATCGCATCGTGCGCGGTGCCGGCGTTCGCGCAAAACGCCGCACCCGATCGCGCCGCGCCCGCGCCCGCCGCAACCGCGGTCAACGGCTACGGTGTCAACGCCCAGCTTCCCGCCAACCGGCGCGCCGCGCATCGCGACAGCGAGAAGGCATTGCTCGGCTCCCCGAACCCATACGGCAAGGACAATGTGCAAGGCAATACCGACGACGCCCAACGCGCCGCGCTGCTCGACACGCAGCGCATGACCGTGCTGGGCGGCGGCCAGGGCGCGAAACCAGCGCTCGGCAAGGGCCAGCGCAAGGCGCCGGCCGCGGCCAATGGCCAGGTGCAGGCAGCGGGTCAGCCCGGCCGCCCGAATCAGGCTAACGCGGCGCTGGCCGCCGACGGCACCGCGAAAACCACCTACGCCGATCCCTACTCCGCGGGCAAGCACGGCGTGTACCGCTCTCCGTGGTGACATCAGCTTCATGATGAGGCCGCGTGCCGGATCAATCCGGCGCGGCTTCCTCCGCCGTGGCCGGTTTGGGTCGCCGCCGGTTCGCGGCGCCTGAAGGCCGCGAACCGGCAGCGCCTGCCGCGCCTTTCGAAGGTTTGCCTCCCAACTTACGCAACAGCACCGCGAGCCGTTCCTCGAAGGTGCGAATCGTCGACTCCGGCGAGAGCGCGCGCTCCGCATAATTGCGCGCGGCTTTGCCGAGCGCCGCGCGCCGGTCCGCGTCGCCGGCGAGCACCGTGATCGCCGCCGCCAGCGCTTTGACGTTGTCCGGCGGCACGACCACGCCGCGGGGCGCCACGGCTTCGTAGAGCGCCGTGCCACGGCGCGCCATCGCGATGGTCGCGCGGCCGCTCGCGAACATCCCGGTGAGCTTGGACGGCATGACGAGATCCGCCGCGTCGCCGCGTTGAGGCAGCACGTGAATATCGGCGAGATTGAGCAGTTCGTTCAGGCGCTCCACCGGCTGCAGCGGCATGAACACGCAATTGGTCAAGCCGGCGCAGCGTTCGAGCAGATTATCTTTGGCGGCGCCGCTGCCGCAGAACACGAAAGTGAGATCCTGGCGGGCGGCCAGCGCGACCGCCGCATCGGCGAGCGTTTCGATGCCCTGCTTCGCGCCCATGTTGCCGGAATACAGAATCACTTTCTGTTCGTCCGGAATACCGAGTAGCTGCCGGAATTCGCTCGGCCGGGCAAGCGGAAAAATGGCCGACACGTCGACCCAATTCGGCAGGCAGACCACTCGCGACGAAGCGACGCCCTTGGTCGTCGCGCGCGCGCTCATCTGCCGCGTGATCGACGACACCGCATCGAAGCGCCGCAGCAACGCGCTTTCGATCCAGCGTGCCGCGCGGGCCGCTCGTGGGCTTTTCAGCAGACCCAGATCGAACGCCGCATCGACCTCGTAGTCCTGAATATGCAGCCATGCACTCGCGCGCGTGATGCGTGCGAGCATCAGCGCGGCCGGTGCGCACATCAAGGTCGGTGCAATCAACATGACCGCGTGAGGACGCCACAGCGCCTGCCATGCAAGCAGCGGCAGCGAAGTCGCCGCGAAGGTCGCCAGATGCAGCATGCGCTTCAGGCCGCTCGGACGCGCCGGCACCCACAGTGGAGCACGCCAGATCGCCACCCCGTCGCGCGTCTCGTGCTGGTATCGCCACGACGCATAGCCCTCTGCAACACGCCACTCCGGGTAGTACGGCGGCGCGCACACCACCCGCACGTCATGGCCGCGGTTGGCCAGCAGCACGGCCATTTCCGCCGTGTACTTGCCCACCCCCGTCAGTTCAGGCGCATAGTTGATGCCGTAGATCAGTATCTTCATTGTGACTGCCAGAACGAGTTAGGGCGTCGTACGCGCGAAGTGACTGGGCGGGGGCCGGCCTAGTCGCTCAACATCAACGCGCAGCCGCGGGCGATATTGGCAGCCGCGGAAGGCGGATCGAACCGGCGAATCACATCCATGCACCGGCGCGCGGTGCCGCCCGCATCGGCGAACGCTTCCATTGCCTTGAGCATGGTGCGCTGCAGCCCGGCGACATCGCCCGCGGTAAACGCGTAGCCGCTCACCCCGTCGACCACCAGTTCCGGTACGCAGCCGCAACTCTCGCTGACCACCGCCGGGCAACCGTGCGCGAGCGCTTCGTTCACCACCAGTCCCCATGGTTCGCTGTAGCTCGGCAACACCATGCAGGTGGCGCCGTAATACTCCCGCGTAAGCGGCTCGTCCTGCAGACTGCCGACGAACGTCACCGCGTCGCCGAGTTCGAGCTCTGCCACCTTCGCATGCAGTGCTTCGCGCATCGGGCCGGTGCCGACTATGCGCAGCTTCGCGGCCGGAACCCGGCGCCGCAATCCGGCCAGCGCCTCGATCAGCGTGCCGATGCCTTTTTCTTCGGACAGACGTCCCACGAACAGAAACACGGGCGGATTACCGGCGCGCGCGGCGACCCGTTCGACCAGCGCCCGTTCCGGAGAGAACGAGCCCGGCAACGCTGCCGCCTGACACGGCACGAAAATCTTGTCGCGCTTTGCGCCGAGCGACAGCAGATACTCGCGGCTGCGCTCGCCGAAGCCGAAATAGCCGTCGCACAGCGAGAAAAATACCCGCTTCGGAATCGACGTGAGCAGCTTCTTGGGCCGGTCGCGCGCGGTCGAATCGCAGAACACCGCGCGCCGCTTGCCGGTCACGATGCAAGCCGCGAGCATCGCCCAGTATTCCGGGCGGTGATAGCCCGGCAGCACGATCAGGTCCGACTTGGTGCGCAAGACCTCCCACGTGAGCCGCACGATCAGCTTCATGGTCGGCACGTCTTCGTAGCAGCCGTCGAACAGCTTTTGCATCGGATAGCGGTGAAACGAATAGTCGACGTCGGAAAACCCGACGCGGTCGTGCTCCGTATCGGCGATCTGCACCATCGAATAGCGAATCGCTCCGGAAGCCGAAATGTTATGCAAGGCGGAAAACACGACACCCTTGTGGCGCGACCACACGACGTTGTGAAAGATCGTGACTGACGCTGTCATTTTTATGCCACTCCTCGAAAAATCGTCCTGCGTGCATGGCGCGTTCTGCGCACGCACAGCGTCCCCAGCTGTTCACTCCAAAGCCGCGCCGACGCGGCACCCCGCGCGCCTATGCCTCGACGGCGGCAGCGGGTGTCGAACCGGCATGGGATTCGACAAAGTTCCGATAGGTGGAAGCGATCCCCTCCTCCAGCCCGATCGTTGCGCGCCACCCCATTTGCGCGAGGCGGGAGACGTCGAGCAGCTTGCGCGGCGTGCCATCGGGTTTCGAGGCGTCGAACACGAGTTCACCATCGAAGCCGACCACCTTGCAGATGCATTCGGCCAGCTCGCGAATCGACAGGTCCTCGCCCACGCCGACATTGAACAGGCCTACCGTCACGTCGTGTTCGAGCACGAACAGCGTGGCCGCGGCCAGGTCGTCGACATGCAAAAACTCGCGGCGCGGCGTGCCCGAACCCCACACGGACAGCGTGGCGTCGCCGTTCAGCTTCGCTTCGTGCGCCTTGCGCAGAAGCGCCGGCAACACGTGGCTGCTATTCAGGTCGTAGTTGTCGTTCGGGCCGTACAGATTGGTCGGCATCAACGCGACGTACTGCGTGTTGTACTCGCGGTTATAGGCTTCGCACAGCTTGACGCCGGCAATCTTCGCGATCGCATAGGCGTCGTTGGTCGGTTCCAGCGGCGAGCTCAGCAGATACTCCTCGCGGATGGGCTGCGGGCATTGCTTCGGATAAATGCACGACGAACCGAAGAACACCAGCCGCTCGACCTTGGCGCGATACGCCGCGTGAATCACGTTGGTTTCGATCACCAGATTTTCATAAATGAACTCACCCGGCCGCGTCGCGTTCGCGAGAATGCCGCCCACGCGCGCCGCCGCGAGTAGCACCACGTCGATCTGTTCGCTTTCGAAGAAACGGTTCACGGCCGCCTGATCCGTGAGGTCGAGCTCCCGGCGCGAGCGGGTGATCACGTTCGGATACCCCTCGGCGGCAAGACGCCTGACCAGCGCGGAGCCGACCATGCCACGGTGTCCCGCGACGAAAATACGTGCTTGTTTGTTCATCGCAAGTTACTCGTGATGTTCCAGCGCCGTGAATCCGGCCAGCGTGACGAGCGCGTCACGTCGTGCAATCTGATAGTCCGAGCGCACCATTTCCTTGACCAGCGAGGCGAACGAGGTGGTCGGCTGCCAGCCGAGCTTCGCATGCGCCTTCGACGGATCGCCGAGCAGCGTCTCGACCTCGGCGGGCCGGAAGTAGCGCGGATCGACGCGCACGATCACGTCGCCCGGCGACATCTTGATCTCGCGCCCTTCCACCTTCTCGACAATGCCGATTTCCTCCACGCCGCTGCCTTCGAAGCGCACGGTGACGCCGAGCTCGGCGGCCGCGTGCTGCACGAACTGCCGCACGCTGTACTGCACGCCGGTGGCGATCACGTAATCCTCCGGCTGCTCCTGCTGGAGCATGCGCCATTGCATCTCGACGTAATCGCGCGCATGGCCCCAATCGCGCAGCGCCGACAGATTGCCGAGATACAAGGTCTTCTGCATGCCCACCGCGATCCGCGCGACGGCGCGCGTGATCTTGCGCGTCACGAACGTCTCGCCGCGCACCGGCGATTCGTGGTTGAACAGAATCCCGTTGCACGCATAGAGACCGTAAGCCTCGCGATAATTGACCGTGGTCCAGTACGCGAACAGCTTGGCGACCGCGTACGGGCTGCGCGGATAGAACGGCGTGGTCTCCGACTGCGGCACCTGTTGCACGAGGCCGTACAGCTCCGAGGTCGAGGCCTGATAGAAGCGGGTCTTTTCCTGCAGCCCGAGAATCCGGATCGCTTCGAGAATCCGCAACGCGCCGAGGCCGTCCGCGTTGGCGGTGTATTCGGGCTCCTCGAACGACACCGCGACGTGGCTCTGCGCGGCGAGGTTGTAGATCTCGTCGGGCTCGACACGCTGGATCACGCGCAGAAGGCTGGTCGAGTCGGTCAGGTCCGCGTGATGCAGGAAGAGTCGCTGGTCCGGATCGTGAGGATCGCGGTACAGGTGATCGATCCGGTCCGTATTGAACAGGGATGACCTGCGTTTGATGCCGTGTACGTCGTAATCCTTGGCGAGCAACAACTCCGCCAGATACGATCCGTCCTGTCCTGTGATGCCGGTGATCAGCGCGACCTTACGTTTCATGGAGCATTCTCCTCGTTAACCTTTGCAATCCCAATGCCGCAACCCAGTTGAATCCTGTTGAACCGCCAGCTGCCAGCCGTCGTCTCAACCGGCAATACTGTCGTAGCCGTAGTAACCACCCTGATAGCCCGAGCCGAGGAACGCGCCTTCCTGCGGCACGTCGGTCAGCAGCACGCCTCTGAGCGGCACGCCGCCGTTGCGCAGCCGCTTGGCCGTCTCGACGACCTCGTTGAGCGGATGGCGGCCGTGGCGCACCACCAGCAGCGTCGTGCCCGCGTGCTTGCCGATCAGCGTCGAGTCGGTCACCGCCAGAACCGGCGGCGTATCGACGATCACGAGGTCGTAATGCGACTTCAGCTCTTCGAGCATCGTTTCGAAGCGCTTGCTCATCAGCAGTTCGGCCGGATGCGAGGGCAGCGTGCCCTTTGCGAGCACGTCGAGGCCCGGCAGCACGTCGCGCTGGATCATCGCGCTCAGATCGCCGCCGCTCAGCACGTCCGAGAGACCCGGCTGATGCGCGACACCGAAATGCGAGTGCACGTCGCCGCGCCGCATATCGCCGTCGATGATCAGCACGCGCTTGTTCGCCGACGCGACCAGCGCCGCCAGATTCACCGAGAGGAACGACTTGCCGGAATCGGGCCGCGAGCCGGTGATCATCACCACGTTGTTCTCGGCGTGATCGAGCGAGAGCTGCAGCGACGTGCGCAGATTGCGCACGCCTTCCACGGCGATGTCTTCCGGCGCCTGCTGCGCCAGCACATGCAGCCCGCGACGGCGCAGCATGACGTTCTCCTGCAGCTTCAGCTGGGTCTGGCTGCGCGGGACCACCGCGAACACCGGCACGCCGAGCATGCCTTCGAGTTCGTCAGGCCGCTCCACGCCGCCGTACATGGCGCGCTTGAAGAAGGTCAGCAGGATGCCGAGCACGAGGCCGCCGCCGAGCGCGATCAGGATCGCGATCACGCGCTTCGGCCGCACGGGTTCGTCAGGCGCTTCGGCGAAGTCGACCACGCGCACGCTGCCCACCTGCCCCGCCTTGGCCACGCGCAGCTGCTGCGCGCTGTTCAGCAGATTGGTGTACAGCTCCGTGTCGACGTGCACGTCGCGCAGCAGACGCAATGCCGTCTGCTCCGTATCCGGCATGACCGCCACGCTGCGGTTCATGTTCGCCGCCGCGCCTTGCAAGGCGGCGATCTGCGCGTCGAGCGCGGCCACTGCCGGGTGATTCGCCGTGAAGCGTTGCGACATCTCCGCGCGTTGCTGCTGCAGATCCATCAGCTTGGTCTTGTTATCGACGATCTGTTGCAGCAACAGGCGGCTTTCCTCACCCAGATCGACCGTGCCGTGCGTATTGCGGAACTTGTTGTAGCGTTGCTCGGCGTCGTCGAGTTCCTTGCGCAAGCCCGGCAGTTGCTGATCGAGGAAGGCCAGCATGTGCTCGGCTTCGGTCGAACGGCTTTCCACATCCTGACGCACGAATTCGCGCGCCATGCTGTTGACGATCGCCGCGGTCAGCGCGCTGTCGCCGCCTTCCAGGCTCGCACGGATCACGCCGGATTGCAGCGTGGTTTCCTGCACCACCAGCGCTTTCTGCAGGCGGTCCACCGTGCTCAAGGTCGAGGCGCGCGACAATTCGAAACGCGAGCCGGCGGGGCCGACCAGCTTGTCGACGCGCAGCGTGATCGGGCCGTCCGCGGTATCCGTTGCCACGGTTTCGCCCACTTTGCCCGACAGAATCGCGATACCGTTCTTGTCGCGCAACACGTACGAGCCGTCATTGCCGGACACCAGCGTGAAGGTCGTGTCGTACATTTCCTTCGACGTGTCGAACTGCGACACCGAAATGCTCTCGTCACCCCAGGCATAGCCGGACAGGTTGATGAACTGCGGCAACTTGAAGCCCCATTGCCCGTTCACCAACCCCGCGATCATTCCGCCGATGATCGGAAAATAGCGCGGTCCGGCCGTGATATCGAGGTGCAGTTTCTTGACGGTTTCTTCCGTGACGAGACGCGACTTGAGCAACTCGATCTCGGCCGCCGTCGAAGGCTTGGTGTCGAACATGCCGGTGAGCGGCGGCAAGGAATCCTTGCCGTTCGCATTGGCATTGGCCGTCTTGTCTTCGACGTGGAACAGAACGTCCGCGCGGTAAGTCGGCGGCGCGAGGAAAGCGTACGCGCACCCCAGCGCGAGCGCGATCAGCGTCACCATCACGATGGTGCGCCAGCCTCGCACGATCGTACGCAGATAGTCCGACAGATGAAGCTCGTCCGGTCCGGACACGTCGGTGTAGCGGTTTTCGAAGTTGATTGCCATTTTCTTCACCCAACAAAGCCCGGCGGTTCAAGATCACGTTGCACGGTGGTTATTTCGTGAGCACGACGCCCGTTACAGCCGCATTGATCGCCGGCAGCAGCAGGTTCAGCACACGGTTGAAGCGGACCAGCCCGCCTTGACCGACGTACACCACGTCCTTCGGCTGAAGCTCGAACTGGTTGGCGAGCACCATCGACACCGGCGAAGTCGCATCGAGGTGATAGACCTCGGGTTTTTCGCTTGTCGAGTTACGGATCACGAACAGTTGGCGTGCCGCGGCCGTGTTCGAGTCGAAGCTGCCGCTGTCGGAAATCGCTTGCGAAAGCGTCAGCGAACCGTTGCGCATCGGCAGGATGGTCGCCGGCTTGTTGACCTCGCCCATCACGTAGACACCGCTGTCTTCACGCGAGGCGACGCGCAGCACGTCGCCCGGTTGCAGGTAGATATCCGACGGATTGCGGCCGCGCTTGATCAGATCGTCGATGTTGAGCTGATAAGGCACGCCGTTGCGGAGCAACACCACGCGGCTGCGATCGGCATTCGCGCTGAGACCGCCGCTCAGGCTGATCGCGGTGGTCAGCGACATCGGAATGTCGTTGACCGACTGGGCACCGGGCGTGCGCACTTCGCCGTCGACATACACCTGCGCCGCGCGGAACGAGGCGACCCGCACCGTCACTTCCGGCTTCTGATACACCTTGCTCAGACGCCGCGACAGTTCCTTCTGGATCGAGGCGACATCCTTGCCGGCCACATGCACGGTGCCCGCGTACGGGAACTGCACATCGCCGTTTTCATCGATCAGGAAGCCAGGTGCGGCATCCGTCGTCTTCGAGTTCTGGGCCGGCTGACCGAGCGCGGCTGCGAGTTCGGGGTGATCCCACACGACGATCTGCAACACGTCGCCGGGGCCGACCTTATAAGCGGTGGGCTTGCCGAACAGCGCGACCATCTGCGGCGAGAGCGGCGCGGTGCTCTGCGCCTGATTCATCTTGCGCAGCAACGTCAGGTTGATGTCGGTGATCGGAATCTGTTGTTGCGTGTTCGCTTCGGTACTGTAATCACCGCCCGTGTCCTGAATTGCGGCAGGCGTAATCATCCGCTGGCCCGGTGCGATACCGCACCCGGAAAGCAGTGCTGCAGTAGCGAAAACCAGGAGACTTCCCGTGCGTAAACCAAGCGAGCTCATGATGTTTCCTCCTTGCGCCACGGCGTTTTCCTCAAGGGAGGTAGCGTCTGGCGTTTTGTTAACCACTTAGTAAGCGTTTCGATGCACCAGTCCGGCGACTATCGTCGCGCCGATAATCCGCATGTCGAGTGCGAACGACCAATGTCCCAGGTAATACAAGTCATGTTCCACCCGACGCTCCATCTTCTCGATGCGGTCGGTCTCGCCACGAAAGCCGTTGATCTGTGCCCACCCCGTGATCCCCGGTTTGATCCGGTAGCGATTGATATAGCCCGCGACCACTTTCTGATAGAGGTCGTCGTGCTCGAGTGCATGGGGACGCGGTCCAACGACCGACATGTCGCCACGCAACACGTTGAAGAATTGCGGCAATTCGTCGAGGCTCGTGCGGCGCAGGAACGCGCCCACCCTGGTGACGCGCGGATCGTTGCGCGTGGCCTGCCTGACGACGCCTTTCTGCTCGGTATGCAGACGCATCGAGCGGAATTTGTAGATCGTGAATACCCGGCCGTCCGCGCCTTTGCGTTTCTGTTTGAACAGAACCGGACCACGCGAGGACAGCTTCACCGCGATCGCGATCGCGAACATGACGGGTGCCAGAGCGATCAGCGCCGTCAAGGCGAACAGACGGTCGAAAATTTCCTTCTTCAGCATCGAATTGGCCGACAGCGGCGAAGCCACCAGATTGATTGCCGGCACACCGAGCAGATCGATCACGCCGCTGCCCTCGAAGAGCGCGAGGCTGCGCACGTCGGGCATGAAGCGGATATTCACCAGGTCGTCGCGGAACTCGCTGACCAGCGAGCAGATCAGCGGCTCCTCGGTGAGCGAGAGCATCAGCCATAGTTCGTGTACGTCATTGGTGCGCATATAGCCCGCCAGCGCGTCGACCGTGTCGAACACCGGCACACCCGGACTGGTGACGGGCGACACGTCCGGCCGGGCGTTGTACACGGCCGTGGCGCGAAAGCCGGTGGCCGGCGCGGCGCCGATCCGGCGAATGATGGCGTCGCACTGCGAGCCGCTGCCGACGATCGCCACCTGATGCAGATTCAGGCCGGCGCTGCGCGCGCGCGCCAGCACCGCGTGGGTCATCAGCCGGTAGGCGATCAGCAGGCCGCCGGTCACCGCCGTCCAGTATGAGAACCACAGGCGCGACACGAAGTCGATACGATGCAGCGAATACATCAGCACGAGGGCGCTGCCTTGCACCATCAGCCAGGCGAGCGAAACCTGGCCGGCCAGCGCCAGCTTGGAGCGGCCGCGCCATGATTCGTAGACGCCGAACGCCGGAAAGATGGCCAGCGCGAACGCTGCGGAAAACATCACGAGCGCCCAATAGAACCCGGATTGAGCGAGGTAATCAAAGCGGATCTGCGACGCCACCGCCGCCCCCACCAACACCAATGCAACATCGAAAACTCGCGCGAGCAAATCCTGAAACTTGCGCATTTTGGTCACCTCGTTCTTGCCGTTCTTGTCTGCAGTTTGAGTCCGGCGTGCTGTTTAGGAGCAGCGGCCGTAGTTGTCGTTGAACCTCACAATGTCGTCTTCACCAAGATAGGTACCTGACTGGATTTCGATGATTTCGAGCGGCACCTTGCCGGGGTTTTCGAGCCGGTGGCGGGTGCCGAGCGGAATGTAGGTCGATTCGTTTTCGCTCAACAGGAACTGCTCCTCGCCGCGCGTGACGAGTGCGGTGCCGCGCACGACGACCCAGTGTTCAGCGCGGTGGTGATGCAATTGCAACGACAGTTGCGCGCCGGGCGTCACGACGATGCGCTTGACCTGGAAGCGCTCGCCATGATCGATCGAATCGTAGAAACCCCAAGGGCGGCGCACCTTGCGATGCGCGTCGGCTTCAGGCGCGTGCTGCGCCTTGATGCGCGACACGAGACCCTTCACGTCCTGCACATGCGAGCGGTCGACTACCAGCACCGCGTCGGCGGTTTCGACCACCACCACGTTGGTGGTGCCGACACAGGCGACCAGCCGCCCTTCCGAATGCGCGTAGCTCGATACCGCGCCTTCGAACGTCACCCGGCCGCGCCCCGCGTTACCGTTGACGTCCTTCTCCATCGCGGCCCAGACAGCGTCCCAGGAACCGAGGTCCGACCAGCCGGCATCCAACCCGACCACGACGCCCGCCGGCGTCGCCGGCGCGCTGGCGGACTCGCCATCCGGCGCGTCCGGTTCGGCCGTCTCGGTCAGGCGCTCCATCACCGCGTAATCGATCGAATTCGCGGGCGAACTGAGGAACGCGTCGACCAATGGCCGGAAATACGCGCCGTCCTGGCGCCCCCCGGTGAAAGCGCGTTCGCAAGCCGAATGCATGTCCGGCTGCAGACGTTTCAACGTGTCGAGCCACACGCTGGCGCGGACGATGAAGATGCCGCTGTTCCACCAATACACGCCCGCGGCGACGTACTTCGCCGCGAGTTCTTCCGCGGGCTTTTCGACGAAACCGTCGATCGCGTGGCCGCCGCCCGCCAATTCCGCGCCGATGCGGATATAACCGAAGCCAGTATCGGGGCGCGTGGGCGGCACGCCCAGCGTCGCGATCGCGCCCTGCTCCGCGTACCGCGCCGCCAGTTCGAGCGCGGCCTGCAAGGCGGGCACATCGGCAATGGAATGATCCGCCGGCATGACGACGAGGATCGCGTCGCCACCGTCCGCGCACGCCAGCGAAGCCGCCAGCGTCAACGCGGGCGCCGTATCGCGTCGCGCCGGCTCGACAATAAGACGAGCGTCGACGCCATTTTCATGAAGTTGTTCGGCGATCACGAAGCGGTGTTCCTCGCCGCACACGATGATCGGCGCCGCATCCACTTTCCAGCCGGCGGGAAACGCGTCCATGCGGCGCGCGGTGGCCTGCAGAAGCGAGTCGGAGCCGACTACGTCGATCAGTTGCTTCGGAAAGTTTTCGCGCGACACCGGCCACAGCCGCGTGCCTGAACCGCCCGCGAGAATGACCGGGACGATGCGCGCGCAGCGCCCGTGCGCCGCCGCGGCTCCCGCACTGTCGGGATTGATCGACACGGCGCTCACAGCTCCCTGAGTCAACATATTCGCATTCCTTATAATCTTCAAAGATCGGCGGAAATTCGGACCGGATGCCGCGTTGCCACACGGCCCTCCGGGCTGGCTCCGTCGCGCTATTCGCCGACCAGTCGGCGGCTTTGAATCCGAAATTCGGTGGGCGAAATTCTCATTCGCTTGCGAAACACCTTCGCGAGACGATCGCCATTGCCCATGCCGGTACGCCGCGCGATCTTGTCGACCGGCAACTCGGATTCGGTCAACAGGCTGCAGGTCACCGCAAGGCGCTCATGCAACAGGAAACTCGAGGGCGTAATGCCCATTTCCATCTTGAAGCGGCGCAGAAAGTTGCGCTCGCTCATCGCGGCAAACTGCGCCGCATCGGCAATCGAAATAGCCTGCTGGCAGTTCTCCTGCAGCCAGCGCGCGGCCGCGCGGACCTTGTCGCCGGGGCTCAGACCACCGTCCTCACCGAGCAGGGGCGCGAGATTCGAGCACGAATCGGCCAGCAGGCGCTCGGCCACCGTACGCGCCGTGGCGCTGCCGAGATCGCGCTTGATCATGGCGAGCGCGCTGCGCATCGATTCGAGGCGATCGCCCGCGTCGGCGCCCTGTTCCGGCTGGCGCGCCTGCATGGGTTGCCCGTTCAGGTCCGCGCCGTCCTTGCTGTCCTTGCTGTCCGGCACGTAGGCTGCATCGAGCAGCGCGCGGCCCTCCGCGATCGGCCGGATCATGCCGGTGTTGCGGCGCACACGGCGCAGCCAGGCTATCAGCCGCTCGTCGCTCGCGGCGGCGAATGCGCCCTTGCCGCCCGCCACGTACAACGCATCGAAACCACCGTAATGCCGCGCATCGAGTCCATCCGTCCAGACACGCAGCGCGGACGATGAAGTCACCATGCCGCCATCGGCCGACAGGAAGGAAACGTCGTATAACCAGCCGCCCGAGCCGGACGAAGCCATTTCGTTCGCAGCCTGAAACACTTCGGCAACGACCCCGGCTCCCTGCAGCGAGCAGTCGTTGAACATCAGTATCGCGATGCGACGCATACCCTTGTTCGGAGCGTGCACCCAGCGCAGCATTGCAGACTCGAGACTCGCGCAGGTCATAGTCATCCTCTCACCAGAAAACGGATCTAACTTTTTCACCTTCGGACGGCTGCAGAGAGGCTTTCTCTGTGCAGCGCATCATGGTCACCGCCAATCAAGCATTTAGCCGCCATGACGGAAAGCGCGTACATGTTGGCGTTTGGACGGGGTGACCGGCCAGGGATTTTCGGAACTCCCCCGCTGCCGCTATCTTTTTCAACGAGTTAATTGCCGATTCCACATATGAATGAATTGGCATTCTGCGAATGTTAATGCAAATAAAACCGCGATTTCGTTCGGCACCGCACACACGGCGACTACTCGAAAAAGGCCGAGTTACAATTTGAACCATCCGTTGCCGAACCGATTTGAAGTGACTTTTTCCCGCCACGACGTCAGAATGAGCGCAGCCGGCTTCGCTATACCGGCGTCTGCTCTGCGGGGGACGCCAGACGGCCTATCTTCTGACGATAAATCTTCGGAGTGGCAATAAGTAAAACGAACATCCAATATAAGCACTTGAAGCCGCGACAAAATTATTTAATTTGTTGTTATTGGATCGCACGAATATAAACGCGGCGATTAATGTTTCAAACGTGAAACACGGGAATAAGACAACTTTAGACCGCGCGGCAATAGGCGGGCCAGTGGCGGAATCTGTCGAGTACGAGACGGGTTATTTCCGCCAGTGCCTTGCGGAAATACACTATGCGGTTTCCGCAACACATTGCCTCAAAAGGAATGGCGAGGCGGGTCTGACCTGGTGAACTAGTTCATGGACGACGCGTCTGTCGTCTGGGGGTGGTACAGCGAACGGCACGGGGAACACATGTCGAATGTACGCGAACAGCGCGCGCCGCGAAAGCGCGACGGCGGTTCTTCCGCCGGGATTCAAGGACTACGGATCAGCAAGGTTGTCTCGGCGGCGGCCATGATGTTGTTCGGCTTTTCCGCCGTTCGGTGCGTGGCTGCGGACGCTACGCCTCAAGCGAATGGTGTGAGCAATGGCGAGTTCACCGCGGACGGCAGAAAGTGGACACCGTGCGCGGCGGAATACGGTACCTGCCGTTTCAACGGCACGCGCGATGTGTTGTATGGCACGGCGCAGCAACATGTCGTCAAAACGTTCTCCGACAGTGCGGAGTGCAACAACGGCGTGTTCGGCGATCCGGCGCCCGGCGTGGAAAAGCGCTGCGCGATGGCGCAAACGGCAGCCCGCAAGGCGGCGGCGCCTGCCGCGAAGCCTGCCGCCAATGGCGATATGGCATCGAATGCCGCAGCGCAGTCAGTTGCGCCGTCCGCTCTGAAGGCGCCGCCCGGCCAGGGCCTGCGCTGCTCGGCGCCCTCGATGCAAGTGCCCACGGTCGCGAGCGGCGATCTGCTCGAAGCCGACACGCCCAGCGACGGCACGCGCCTGTTCGCCGCGGCCAAACCGTTCGCGCTGGTCTTTACCACACGCCCCACGCAAAACGACACGCTCAACTGGCAGATACGCGACGCGTGGAATGTCGTGCGTGCCAGCGGACGCTTCCCCGTTGCGGCCGGCGCAACGCTGTCCACGCTGAGTTGTGCCTCGAGCGTGGCGGGCTACTTCGCGGTGTCCGCATCGCTGGAGCGCGCACATGGCCAGCTCGAATCGCGCGGCACGCGTCCCATGGGCATCGCCACATTCGGCGTGCTGCCCGATCCCTCCGCGGCGTTACCCGCCGTACGTTTTCCCTATGAAGATCTGCACCGCTTCGGCGGACAGGGCGCCGCCTATCTTGCGCCTGGCCAGCACTGCTGCGACGGCGACGGTTACCGGCCGGTCTACACCGCGCTCGGCCTCTCGTGGGTCAACGACAATCGCAACTGGTATATGGAGGAGCCCAACAAGCCAGGCACGTTCGACCCCGCCGCCAAACAGCTCACGCCGTTCTTCCGGCGCGGCGACCTCATGCGGCTGATTCAACTCGACGGCATTCCCCAGTGGGCGAGTTCGGCAGGCAAGCAAACGCACAGCTATGCGCCCAAGTCGCTCGCGCAAATGAAAGACTACATGGCCAAGGTCGGCGCCGAGTCGAATCGCGTGCGCATGAGCTACTTTCCCAAGCAGCGCGACAACTATTATCAAGTGACCTGGGAGCCGGACGCCGACGGCGGTCTGCCGTGGCGCGACACCGAAGCGAATTTCGTCGCCATGTACAAGGCGGTGTGGGAGGGCATCCATCAGACGGATCCGCATGCGGTGGTCATGGGGCTGACCTATTCGTCGGTGCAAGGTAATGTCACCTGGATGCGCAAGCTCGGTCCGCTTGGAATCGGCCGCTATATGGACGGCATGACGATTCACGGTTACTACGACATCGGCACGACGCCCTCGCATCCACCCGAGCGCGTCGCGGATACCGGCAATCAGGGCACCGTACCGGGCGCGCTGCCGGCTGCCATGCGGGCGCTACGCCACGAGTTGCGTCAGTACCTGAAGCCTGGCGCGCCATTGTTCGTGACCGAGACCGGCATCAGCTACGACATTGGCCAATCGTATGGCAAGAACTATCCCGGCGCGAACGTGTTGTACGCACAGGCGGCGGTAACGGCGCGCACGCATCTGATCCTGCTCGGCGAAGGTGCCGACATGACCTACGTGTTCTATCTGGCGGATATGCCGGACGCCGCGCCCGGATACGGCATTTTCTTCGAACTCGATCATCCGACCGGCGCTTATGGCCCGACCCGCATCAGCCCGAAGCCCGCCGCGCTGGCGGTGGCGGCGATGACGCGCATCATCGACGGCACGGACACGCTCGGCCCGCTCAAGGGCGTGCCCAAAGGCGTCTACGCGTATGCGTTCCGTCGGCTGGGGGGCGGCAAGATCGTGACCGCGCTTTGGACGCATGACAACGACGCATGGAGCGCCAAAACCGGTTTCGACGCGAGCCGGAGCGTGGACTATCGGCTGCGGGTCGACGCGCCCGGCACCAGCGGCGAAGTCACGCTGTTCGACATGATGGGCAACCCGACGGTCTTGCCGTACCGCGACGGCGTGGCGAGCCTGAAACTCTCGCCCGCACCTGTCTACGTCGTCTCGGGCAACCCCGACGTCTTCAAGGACGCAGTCACGACACCCGAGGGTTACGTGGCGCGCTAGCGGCGCGATGTGACGATACTTCGGCGGGATGTGACAGGCTCTGCGGTGACTGGCGCACATAGCATGCAGACGGGGGCGCGTTAGCATGGCTGTCAACACGCTGGAGCCGAACGCTGGAGCCGAAACATGAGCGGCCTTGCATGGACGATGCTGGTACTGGCCGCAATGATCGGCGCGGTTCTCTTCGCGACGCTCGGCGCGGTCCTGCTCGCGCTTTTTCTGGCGAGCGTGTCGAGCCGGCTCACACGGAACGACGATCACCATCGCGACTACTAGCGAATCGTGACGAACAATGAATGCCGCTTCGGGATCGCGCTGATCAGGCGCGCTCGGACGCTGGGGAAACCGGGGGAAATGACATGCTGACCGAGATCGATTTTTTGGACGTGGTCCGTCTCACGCCGCTGGTCGCGTTCGATCTGATCGTCAGCGATGCTCAAGGGCGCGTGCTGATCGGCCGCCGCCGCAACCGGCCCGCCCGCGGCACCTGGTTCGTTCCCGGCGGCCGCATTCACAAAGACGAAACACTCGACGCCGCATTCGCGCGCATCGCCGACGCCGAGCTGGGCATCGCGAATCTGGCGCGCTCGGCGGCGCGCTTTGAAGGCGTGTTCGAGCATCACTACAGTGACAACTTCGCGGGCGAGCCGGACGTATCGACTCACTACATCGTGCTCGCCTATGCGCTGACGCTCGCGGGCACCGCCCCGCTCGGACGGCCCGAGCAGCACAGCGAATATGTCTGGCTCGCACCGGCGGAACTGCTGGCGCGCGCGGACGTTCACGACAACACCAAAGCCTACTTCCGCTAAGCGGCGTGCGAAACGTGCGCGCGGGCGGCCGCACGCGCATGAATCCGTGCCGGACCGCATTCTGGCGCCGACTGTGAGTTCGGCAACGTGCCGCCCCTGGCCGCTACAGTATGATTCGGGCTCACCGTCAGGGCTCGAATCACTATGCGATCATCGGCAATCCGGCTCGTTCGCGATTCATTCGTTGCGTGTCTCGCGCTGCTCTTCTTCGCCTTCCTTCCGGGCTCCGCTCGCGCGGCCGACTGCGGCGCCGGTACGCTGGTCACCGTGGTGGCTCACCTCGACGACGATCTGCTGTTCGTGGACCCCGCCATCAGCGAGCGTCTCGACGCGGGATGGTGCATCACCACCGTGCATCTGATCGGCGGCGCCAACGGCGCGGACTTCGCTTATGTTCAAACGCGCGAGCGGGCTTCGCGGCTCGCCTACGCGCGCATGGCGGGCGTGCCTGACGAGTGGCTCGAGTCGAACGTGACGATTGCCGGCAAGCTCGTGCATCAGATGGTGCTGAAGGCGAGCCCACGCGTGCGCCTGCTCGAACTGCGGCTGCCCGGCGGCGCGGTACGCGGCGGCCGCGTGCCGCTCGGCCTGTTGTGGGAACAACGCGCCACGCTCTTAACTTATCCGTTGAACGCGGACGGCTCCGCGCGCGTGAAATACGATCGCGATGGCTTGTCCGCCACATTGAAAGCGATACTCGCGCCGGCGACGCTGATCTATACGCTCAACCCGGATACCGTGCCGTTCATCGAGCATCCCGATCACATCCTTACCGCGCGCGTTACACGCCACGTGGCCCAGACGCTCGGCAAGAGCGCGCCGATCATCTACCACGTCACCTATCCGACCGGCAGCTGGCCGGGCAATCTCCCGGCCGCCGAAGTGCAGCGCAAGCGCGACATTGTCGCCAGCTATTTTTCGATCGACGGCAGCGAGTCGTCGCATGTATTCGGTGAGTTTCAATGGGACGGCAACTGGATTTCGCGCCGCTATGCTTTTGCCGATCGCACTGATCGCCGCGTGCCGGATTTCGTGTCTCACCCAATTCAGCTCTTCAACGCGGCGGCGAGCCGCTGCCTGAACGCGCCGGGACCTGGCCGCGCGCCGACGCTCGCGGCGTGCACCGGCTCGCCGGCCCAGCAATGGCGATGGGATCCGCTGACGGTCTACCCCGGCAATACCCGCAACGCCGCGCTCGTGAGCGTCGAGACTTCGCAATGCATTGCCGAACGCGACGGCTATCTGGTCGCCGAGACCTGCGATCAATGGGACGTGGCGCAGCGCTGGACGCCATGGGACTTCGGCCTCGTCTATACGCCGATGCGGCATTGCCTCGGCGAAAACGACGGCAAGCTGACCATGCGTGGCTGTACCGCCCTCACCACGCGCTACCGGTGGGCCACCACGCAACACACCCAGGCAAACGATCTGCGGCTCGCCACCGCGATGGTGGGCGACGTGGCCGGCTCGAGTGAACAGTCGGCGGTGTATGTCCAGCGGCAGCACGACGGCCCGGGGTTCAACGTCTACGCCGCGTCGCTCGCCAAGGTGTCGCCGCCCGCGCTGTGGTACGCGAGCGTCGTCCCATTCGATCCGCTCGCCACCGCGGCAAGCTGCGCCGGCGACAAATTGTGCTTCGACAGCGTACGCTTCCTGCTTGGCGATTTCGACGGCGACGGCAAGGCGGATCTGATGATCGTCGCGGCGCGCGAGGGCGGGACCGCGTTCTGGTTGCTTCGCAGTGCCGGCGACCATTTCGAGGCGCCGCGCCTCTGGCTGCAAACCAGCACTGCATTCAAGCCGGACTTGACGCAGCAATATGTGGCCGCGGACTTCACCGCGGCGGGCCGGGCCAGCGTGCTGATCGCGCAGAAACGGGCCGACAGCGGGCTCGATCTGTGGGTGGCGTCGCCGCAAAAATCGGCAGCTTCGGTGGGGTCGGCGCCGGCGCTGTGGGCACAGGCCCGAAACCTGCCGCGCAACGTCAATCTATTGGTACGTGAGACGGCGGGCTCGCGCGCCTCGTTGATCGCGGTGGACGGTGCGAACGGACGCCTCGCGTTCACCTCCATCGCCAACGAGGGCGCACGCATGACCGTCGGCGAGCGCACCGTCTTGCCGGCGAGTTTCGTCCCGGACTTCGTGAAAGTGACCATGGGCGCCGTGCACGGGCGCGACAGTAACACGCTGATTCTGCTCACGCCGCATCTCGACGAATCGGGCGAAGAAGGCACGATCGACGTCGCCACGCTCGACTTGAGCGGCGCGACGAGCGCGCCGGTCCCGGCCGCGACATTACATGACCTGTCGTGGTCGGATGTCTTTCCGCAATTCGTGCGCGACCGGCACGGCGCCGCACTCATGCTGTTTCGACGGACCGACGCCACCCTCGGCGATTTCTACTTCACCGGCGGCGCGCCCGCGTTGTCGCGCTATCCGTCGGGAAACGGACTCGCCTTGGGCGAAGCTCAGGATCTGGGCAAACTGCCGGGGCTTTTCTCGGAGACAGTGCGAATCGACCGGCTCGCGCAGTAGCGCGCGGGCCGGCCGGTTCCGTTTCACGTCAGGCCGAGACCTGGAGGGGTTGAGCGAACTTGCGCGCGATCGACATGTAACGATCCGCCGTGTCGTGCAACGTGTAGCCCGCCAGTTGCCGGGTGGCGCGCGGTGTATTGAGCGCGCTCAGCAAGGCGTTGCCGTAGGCTTCGGGGTCGGTGGTGTCGACGAGGTTGACGCCGGCAAAGGAGCTCGCAAAGCCGAAAGAAGGAATCCGGCTCGCCACGACAGGAATACCGGAGGCCAGCGCCTCCAGAAAACCGATGCTCTGCGCTTCGAAACGCGACGGCATGGCGAACACGCGCGAGGTGCGCAGGATCGCGGCCACGTCGGAGCGCGGGCCGCCCACGCTCACCTTGCTTTCCAGCCCGAGCTGCCGGACGAGCTCCAGCACCGCCCTGTGATAGTCCAGATCTTCGACCACACCGCACAATAAGAGACGCGCGTCCGGCTCCGATTGCAACACGCGTTCGAACGCGCGAATCGTGTCGAGCTGGCTCTTGCCTTCGATATACCGGCCAAGCTGAACGATCTGCTTCGGGTGTAGGTCGATATCCGGCGTGCCGGCGTCGTTGGCTTCGGCGAACAATTGCGCATCCACGCCGTTCGGAATCACCACCATGGACGGATGCCGGCCGATTTCCCGCAGGTAGTCGTCGATATTCTGCTGCGACACACCGATGATCGCTCTGGCCCGCCGCGAGAGCAGGCGCTCGGCGCGCTTGAGCGCGCCGTTCTCGAAGTCGTTGACGCCGGAATGCATGACCCACGCAATCGGCGTATGGACCGGCAGAAGACGGACATACAGCGCCGCAAGCGTTGCATGCGCCACGATGAAATCCGGGCGGAACCGCCGCACCACGCGATACAGGTGGAGCAGTTTGCCTATCCTGCCGTAGCGGACCTCGGGAAACAGGCAGGTGACGCCCGCGGCCTGAAGCTCGGCGTGAATGTCGGCGAAGTCGTCCTGCTCTGGGAGCAGCGACGTCATGCAGACTTCATGACCACCGCGCTGATGGTGAATGGCCAGCCCCTTTACGAGTACTTCTGCCCCCGACAATCGCGGTGCATGAACCAGTTGAAGAATCCTCACGATTGATCTCTCAGCATAACCGTCTTTTTTGCGCAGCGGACGGGATGCCGCCCCCGTTATTGCAGACCCGAATAACGTCGACATCCATCTCCCTATATGGCGCGCTCCTTTTTTGCGGAACGCGTCACGGTCTCTATCAATCAGCGACAGTTCCGCCGCGAACTCCATGTCGCGAAGAAACCTTACACCCAAGACCCAGCACTTTTACGCCAAGCCCAAGACTTTTTCGGCTGACCAACGAGCGCTAGCGCCCATTTCTCAGTGGATTGGCCGTGCGTGATAGTTAGGCATCCATTTCAAATCCTTTCGACCCCGATTCGACGTGGCGGAAAAAGACTGGTCTTGCCTGACAGACGGTTTCATGCGATCAAAGCAATTAGTACTGCCTCAATGTTCATACGTAACGACTCGTTACTTCTTTTAAGCACACTAATGCGTATGGTTGCGGTCGATTCTTCCCAAATTAAGCATTTTCAGCTTACGGAACAGTAAAAAGTTCATCGGCTGGCGCCATGTACGCAAGCCGTTCGTTTTGAATCGCGCTGTTCCTCACCACGCTGGCCGTTTGGTCGTACCTGCTCCGGTCGTCCGATTCCGCCAAAGCCGCTCGCGTGGGCGGCCCGGTTTCGCGCGACGCGCGCTTCTCTGCAGAGAAATGCGTTCGGGGCCGACAACCCGGGAAGGCATCACCTTCGCGCAGCCGGAATGCTGCGCACCAGGACGCCAGTGTCGAAGCCTCGGTCATCGGCTGGCTTGCAAATGAACCCCGCTGTTCCCCCGCCTCCTGACGCGCTCCGCGCGAGGACGTGGACCAATGATCAGCCAACACATTGCTTACAGATTGATGAAATCTCGACTACTCCTTCTTTCGACACTGTCCCTCGCCCTCGCCGCTTGCGGCGGTGGCGGCGGCAGTAACAGCGCCACCAGCAACGCGGCAGCCCAGTCCAACGGGAGCGGTAGCGCGAGCAACGCCGCCAGTTCGCCCAGCACGTCTGCCGCTGGGAACGCCAGCACCGGCACCGCGGCGCTGAACGCCACCGGCGGCACCGCGAGCATGACCTGCGCCTCGCCCACCACGTCGGCGGGCTCGGGCAGCGCGACGATCTCCGCGGATACGCCCAGCGCCGACGGCACGCGCATCTTCGCCTCCGGCACCACGTTCCAGATCGCCTTCAACACCAACGCACCGGGCGCGGACACGCTCAACTGGTCCGTCACCGATACGTTCGGCCGGGTCGCAGCGAGCGGCAGCACCGCCGTGGCGAGTGGCGCGAAGACCATCACGTTCAATTGCACGTCGACGCTCGCCGGTTATTTCGCGGCGACGGGAACGCTCGCCAGGAACGGCGGCCAGTTGCCGCAGGCCGGCACGCGTCCGGTCGGCATCGCGACGTTCGGCGTGACGCCGAACCTGTCCGGCGTCGTGCCGGCCGTCACGTATGCGCGCCAGGAGCAGCATCGCTTCGGCATGCAGGGCGCGAACGACAACGGCCCGCTGCTTGCCGCACTCGGCATTTCGTCGACCATCGACGACCGCCAGCTCTCGACCATGGAACCGAACGGCCCGAACACGTTCAACCCGTCGGCCAACAATCTCGATGCGTTCTACAAGAGCGGTAACGTGATGCGGCTGATCCGCCTCGACGGCATTCCGGCCTGGGCGAGCAGCACCGGCGCCTTCCAGGACGACACCACGCTGCCGACCGATATTTCGTACTATCAGAGCTACATGAGCCGCGTCGGCACGGAATCGAACGCGATTCGCGCCGCGTACTTCCCGACCCAGTCGGCGAACTACTATCAGGTGACGTGGGAACCGAACCAGATGTGGACCGACACCGACGCCAACTTCGTCGCGTTGTACAAGGCCGTCTACCAGGGCATTCATTCGACCGATCCGCACGCCATGGTGACGGGCCCGGCCGACGCCTTCCCGAGCCTGACCACCTCGCACCTGAAGCGCCTCGCGCCGCTCGGCTTCGGCCAGTACATCGACGCGGTCGCCACGCACGGTTACTACGACGCGGGCACGTCGCCGTCGCATCCGCCGGAGCGCTACGACAGCGACCCGTCCACCGCCGACGGTTCGCTGCGCGGCCAGATGCGCAACCTGCGCGCGGAAATGGCCACCGACTACCGCACGGGCATGCATCTGTTCTCGACGGAAGCGGGCATCAGCTACGACCTGGGCACGTCGTACGGTCCGAATTATCCGACCGCCAACGTGCTGTACGCGCAAGCGGCGGTCGCGGCGCGCATGCACATCATCACGCTCGGCGAGGGCGCGGATCAGACCTACGTGTTCTACGGCGCGGACTATCCGGATGAAGTGGGCTACGGCACCTTCTTCGATCTGAGCGATGCGCAAGGCGCATTCGGCGCGACCAACATCAGCCCGAAGCCGGTGGCGATGGCGATCAGCGCGATGACCCACACGCTGGACGGCACCACCACGCTCGGTCCGGTGAACGGCACGCCGACCGGCGTCTACGCCTACGCGTTCCAGCAAGTGGGCAACGGCGCGGTGATCACCGCCCTGTGGGCGCACAACAATAGCGTGTGGAGCGCGAGCGCGGGCTTCAGCTCGACTTATAGCGTCGCCTACAGCCTCAACGTCGATCAACCGGGCACGAGCGGCACCGTCAAGGTGATCGACATGATGGGCAATGCCACCACCGCGAACTACAGCAACGGTGTGCTCACCCTCAACCTGACCGAATCGCCGGTGTACGTGGTGTCGAACAACGCGTCGGTCGCCAGAGCCAACGCGACGACGCCGGTGGGATACGTCGGCATGTAAGCATGCGTTTGCCGTACCCGGACTCGGGTACGGCGGCCGACATAAAAACGTCAGCCGGCTCACGGGCCGGCTGACGTTATTTTTTGTGCGTTCAGAACCTGCCAGGCGAGCGAGGGATTCAACTTTCTCCCAACTGCCCCTCCATGCCGCGCAATTCGCTTTCGCGTTCTTTGGACACCTTGCCGATCGGCGGCCCGGCGAAGCTGTTGCGCACACCCGCGCCGTACCAGATCGCCAGCAGCACCGCGAGCAAGCCGACGATCACGTAGACGACTTTCTGATTCGGCGGCTGCATACCGACATAGGCAAGCACCAGTGCGCCGATCACCGCCGCCACCGCGAAAGGCTTCGACAGCATGCCCAACTGGAACGGGCCTTTCTCGTTCCACGTGCGGCCTTCGGCGAGAATGCCGGCCGCGATCGGCATGGCGTACGAGATGAACAGGAACACGGCGCTCCCGGCGCTCAGCACGGTAAACGCATCGCCGTACAACGTGACGACGATCGCCAGCACCGCCGAGGTCCAGATCGCGGCGCCCGGCGTGCGATGCGCGGCATTCACTTTACGCAGCCACTTCGACGCGGGCAGGCCGCCGTCGCGGGCAAACGCGAACATCATGCGCGAGGTGGACGTGACCGCCGCCAGACCGCAGACGTAGTTGATGAAGAACATCAGCAATTCGATCACGATGCGCAGCGGCCCCGGAATCGGCGCAAGAATCGCTTCGAAGAAACCCGTGCCCTGCTTCACGGCCGCGCCGATATCCGGCATGACCAGCACGAACGCGCACACCATCACGTAGCCGAAGGTCGTCGACCAGAACACCGAACCGACGATACCGCGCGGCACATTGCGCGCCGCCTGATGGGTCTCCTCCGACGTATGCGCCGACGCGTCGAAGCCGGTAATCGTATAGGCGGTCAGCAGCAGGCCTGAGAGGAACGCCATCGCCATGGTCTGCTTCGGCCACGCGCCGCCGTCCACACCCGTGAAATTGGTGAACGTATAGAGCCGCGACAGATCGATCTTGACCGGCGAATACACCAGCAGCGACCCGACCAGAAGGATCGTCACCACGAAGATCAGATAGCCCGACAGGTCGGTGATCTTGCTCGTGATGCGAATGCCGCGATGATTGAGGAACGCCTGCGACGCGGTGATCACGGTCAGAAACAGCGTCTGCTGCCACCAGCCGAGCGCTTCGGGTTTCACGCCGAACATCGGCGCGATCAGCGTGCGGAAGAACGGATCGTAGGTGCCGTAGTTGATCGCGGCGACCACGAACACGAGGCCGAGCAGATTCAGCCACGCGGTCAGCCAGCCCCACGTTTTGCCGCCGAGGATCGAACTCCAGTGATACAGGCCGCCCGCCGTGGGATACGACGAAGCGATCTGCGCCATCGCCGCGGCCACCACCAGCGCGAACAGCGAGCCGAGCGGCCAGCCGAGTCCGATCGACGCCCCGCCCGCCGCCGACAAGCCCATCTGGAACGACGTGATGCCGCCCGAGAGAATGCAGATCAGCGAGAACGACACCGCGAAGTTCGAGAACGCCCCCATGCGCCGGGACAGTTCCTGTGCGTAACCCATCTTGTGCAACAGCTTGACGTCGTTGTCGGCGGACTCCGCCGACGGCAAGGCCGTGTTGATGTCCATGACGCGATCCTTTGAACAGGGTTATGACGAAGCGGCAAACCGGCAAGCCGGTCCAACGGCGTGGCCGCGTCAAGCAAAGCGGCTCACGCGGCCGTGAAGCAGTTATCGACGTACAGGTGTGCGCCGTTGACGAAACTCGCGTCGTCGCTCGCGAGAAAGAGCGCGGCGCGCGCCACTTCTTCCGGCGCGCACAGGCGGCCCTGCTGCACCGACAAGGCGGCTTCGCTCGCGTCGAAGCCGTACTTCGCGAGCGCGCTGATTTCGCGGCGTCCATGCGGCGTGTCGATAAAGCCGGGGCACACGGCATTGCAGCGAATCCCCCGGTCGCGATACTCGACGGCGATGGCGCGCGCGAACATCGCGCATGCGCCTTTGGTGGTGCAGTAAAGCACTTCGAGCGGCGTCGCCGCCACCGACGAGATCGACGCCGTGCAGACGATCGAGCCGCCGCCCGCAGCGAGCATGTGCGGCAGCACGGACCGCGTCATCATGAACATGCTCTTCACGTTGACGTTCATGAGCCAGTCGTAGTCTTCGTCGGTGGTGTCGACGAACGGCTTCACGACAATGCTGCCGGCGTGATTGAACAGCACGTCGATACGTCCGAAGCGCGCCATGATGCCGGCCACGGCGGCATCGACGGCCGCGCGCTTCGACACGTCGGCGGCGAACAGCTCGGCGCTGCCGCCCGCCGCGCGAATCCGCGTCACCACTTCCTCGCCGGCATCCGTATTGATATCGACGACGGCGACCTGCGCGCCTTCCTCGGCGAACAGCAACGAGGCCGCGCCGCCCGCGCCCGTTGCGCCGCCCGACACGATTGCGATCTTGCCTTCGAGCCTGCCTGCCGATCTGCTCATACCTCACTCCCTTTCCGGTGCATTGCGTGAGGCACAAAGTAGGGGCGGCAAAAAGCGGCGACTATCCAAAATTGGCAAAAAGATAAAAATCCCGTAAAAATCCGGCTGCCTGACAAATGCATTACGACAGCGTCCGGCCGCGTTGCCAGCGGCGCAAACACGGTCCGCATCCGCTCTACGGCAGCGCTTTTTTTTCGCATACACTGGTCGGCACGAGGCTTTCGGGGAGCGCCATCAGAATCGGGAGAAGCTATGCAGGCGGTCAATCAGACGAGCGGCGCAGTCGAAATTCGTTGTTGCCGCAACATCGATGAGCAGGCGATGCTGCTCGACGCATGGAACCAGAGCTATTGCCAGATCTCGCGCGGCGCCTTCGACGGCTCGGTGAGTTCGTGCCACGCGGGCGGCGTGCGGGTGCTGGTCGAGCGCCTGAACCGCACGGTCTATCAGCGCGGCCAGGTGGCGGCCTCCAGGGTCGCGGTGGGCATTCCGTTTCAGCTCGAAGGACACGCATTGTTGTGCGGGCAGACGAGTCATCGCGACGGCCTGCATGTGTTTTCCGGCGACGGCGGCTTCGAGTTTCTGTCGCCCGACAAGCATGTGGTGGTGAACCTCGAAATCGAGCCGGGTGCGATCGACGATCCCCTGGTGCGATCGCAACTCGACGAAATCACACGCCGACTGGGTGCGAAGCCCGGCGTGCTGAATGTCGACCCCGCAAGACTGCAGGGCTTTCGCGAAGTGCTGAAGCAGTTGCTCGACGCCGTCGCGGCCACGCCCACTTTGCTCGACGACGCCGGTGTGGCCGCGGCGTTCGAGAAGTCAGTCATATTCGGTCTCGCCGATGTCTTGCAGGACTTACGCGACACCGATCCGCACGGCAATAGCGAGGCGCGCACTGCGCGGAACTGGCAGCTGGTGCGTGGCGTTCGTGAATTGATCGAAGGCTCGCCGCATTGTCCGCTTTCGGTCGCGGAGTTATGCGCCCGGTTCCGCGCGAGCCGCCGCACTTTGCAATATGCGTTCGAAGAGACCCTCGGCGTCAACCCTTCCGCTTATATGCGCGCTGTTCGGCTCGATCACGTGCGCCGTGAATTGCGCGGCTCGGCTTCCGTAACGGAAGTCGCCACGCGCTGGGGATTCTGGCATTTTGGGAATTTCTCCAACGAGTATCGCGGGCAGTTCGGCGAGTTGCCGTCGCAGACCTGGAAAAGGAGCCGAACCGTTTAGATTGTTTGCCCACGCGGACAAAAGAGGCGCACACTAGCTAACTGCTCCTTTGCGGAGCAATAACCGCCAATTGGGAGTCCATCATGGCAAAAGGTCAAATGCGCAGTAACCGCGAGGTGAAGAAACCGAAACAGGCGAAGAAACCGCAACCCGCCACTTCGCCCTCGGGCGCACCGCCGATCCGCATGGCGCCCAGCACTTCGGCCACCGCCAAGAAACATTGAAGATAGCCCATTGAGCATGCCCGCCGAATCACGGCGGGTATTTATCTGAAGCGAAATAGCCTGCAGCACCCCACCCCGCATTGTCGGCCTGAGCGTTGCCTTAGGCAGCGTCATGAATATCCCAGCCATCGCCATCGCCATTTGCGGCGGGTATAAGCACGCATACTCCGTCCACGTCGAAGCGGGTCAAAATCGCGCGCTCGCGAACGCCGGGTACATCGCGGAAATCCGGCTCTGCGAATAAACGAATTCCATCGGCCGCGTTAGGACACTGGTCCGCCTGAAACGCGCGATAGAGATACGAAATAAGTTTTCCCGCTAGCGAGCGACATACTCCTCGGCTCATCAGCAACACTGCGGGAATGCGAACCTGCGCGAAGCGATCGGGCACGATCCCCGGGCGCGGACTTGCCCGGCGTTTTCGGTCTGGCTATGCTGAAGGGCTAGCCGGCCGCACGCTTGCCGGGCACACACGAATCGCAGCACGAACCAGAACAATCGATCCGGGATAGCCATGTCCACCACCAGTCTCTTCTTTACCGCCGCGGGCGTCGGGCTCGCCATTGCCGCGCCGGTCGGCCCGATGGGCATGCTGTGCATCCGCCGCACGCTGACCGGCGGTCCGCGCGCCGGACTTGCAATCGGCTTCGGCATCGCGACCGGCGACGCGGCCTATGGTCTGATCGCGGCGCTCGGCCTTGTCAGCATCTCGCAGTTCATGCTCGCGTACGACCGCCCGTTGCATCTGCTCGCCGGGTTGTTCCTGTTGTATCTGGGCGTGCGCACGCTGCTGCAGAAAGCCCCTGCTGACGCGGCAAATGGCGCCGCAAACGATGCGGCAAACGGCAACGGCAAGCTCACGCAAGTGGGCCGCGCCGGCGCGCTGCGCGCGTACGCGAGTTCGTTGCTGCTGACGCTGACCAATCCGCAAACCGTCATCATGTTCGCCGCACTGTTCACCACGCTCGCCCCGCGCGGCGCGTTTTCATCGAGCATTGCGCTGACTACGGTGGGCGGCGTGTTCTGCGGCTCGATTGCATGGTGGTGCTTCCTCGTGACCGTGGTGTCGCTCGCGCGCCATGCGATCGGCAGCAAACTGCGCGTCGCCATCGACCGGATAGTGGGACTCATGCTGGCGGCCTTCGGCGTCGTGGAGATTCGCCGGGCGCTTTGAGCAGGTATCGCCAGATAGTCCGCCGCAGTTGCGGAGGTCAGTCTCACGAGCACCCGCGCACCACCACCGCCACGCCGGCAATCGCCAGCAACCCGCCCGGCAGAAGGCGGGCGCCGGTCAGCAAGCCAGGCGAGACGCGGCCCGAAGCCTTCGCACTGATCGACCGCTTGCTCGCGGCGCAGCACACCGTTTCGTACGCGAACGCGGCAGTTTTGCGACAATAGCGGCTTTCGCCGCGCCGCGGCGACCTTCCCGCCGCCCTTCGTCGACTGTCGAAGGCTGGCGCGCAGGCCTTGCCGCCTGATCCGTCCAACCCACCCGACCGTCAGCGGTCCGCTCAATGGCTCTTCCCCACATCGATCTGCTGTACTCCGTCTCCGGCCTGTTCGTGGGCTTTCTGGTCGGGCTGACGGGCGTCGGCGGCGGCTCGCTGATGACGCCGATCCTCGTCCTGCTGTTCAACGTGCATCCGGCCACGGCCGTCGGCACCGACCTGCTGTACGCGGCGGCCACCAAGGCGACCGGCACGCTCGTGCACGGCCTGAAGGGCTCCGTCGACTGGCAGGTGACCCTGCGGCTCGCCGCCGGCAGCGTGCCGGCGGCCACGATCACGCTGATTCTGCTGCATCGTTACGGCATGGACACGCCGGGCGCCAGCCGGCTGATCCAGATCGTGCTCGGCGCGGCGTTGCTGGTGACGGCGGTGGCGCTGGTGTTTCGTCCGCAACTCGCGGCGCTCGGCGCGCGCCGGCAGCGCGCGCCGCGTCAGGGACGCACGCTCGCGCTGACCATGCTGACCGGCGCGGTGCTCGGCGTACTGGTGTCGCTGACGTCGGTCGGGGCGGGCGCCATCGGCGTGACGGTGTTGTTGTTGCTCTATCCGCTTTTGCCGACCACGCGCATCGTCGGTTCCGACATCGCGCACGCGGTGCCGCTTACGCTGCTGGCGGGAGCCGGCCATTGGCTGCTGGGTTCGGTCGACTGGTCGATGCTGCTGTCGCTGCTGGTGGGCTCGCTGCCAGGCATCGCGCTCGGCAGCTATCTGTCCTCACGCGCGCCGGACGCGCTGCTGCGCAACCTGCTCGCCGCCACGCTCACGCTGGTCGGCGTGCGCCTCGTGCTGGCCTGACCGGCCGCAAGGGGTGCCGGCCCGCCGGCGCAGGCGGCCGGCGGCTATTTGAAGAACCGGCAGGTCAGATCGGCCTCGAATTGCCGGACCCATTGGCCCTGGCGATCGTGATAAGACTGCGCCCAGCCGCCGCGCCGTATGGTGACAAGGCGCTCGTGCGCGGCGTCGCTGGGATCCGCGCAGGCGCTGATGTCGAAATGCGCCGGTGCGAAACCGTGCCGCGCGCACACCAGTTCGAAAGCCGCCCGATCGCTGATGGGCAGATCGGTATAGCGCAAAAGCGAGGTTTCCATGGCGTTGACTCCGGTTCCCTACGCATCACAGTACGCTTCAGAGCGCGTCAGTAATGTGTCACAGCGCACAGTCGCGCCGCGGCGCGGCTTGCGACCGCCTGGACCTATCATCGCCGCTTCAAAAATCGCCAGTACAAAATAAAAAAGGCTCCGGTTTTTTGCCGGAACCCTGGTGCACACCTGCATCACGATGGCGCATGGCGGCGTCTCGCCGCCCGCGCCTGATGCGCCAGCCTGTTTACTGCTGCACAACGGTCAGCTTGTTCGACACCGACGTCACGCCTGCAACGCCCTTGGCGGCTTCGCCGGCAGCGTCGATCTGGCTTTGGTCGGGCACCGAGCCCGTGAGCGTCACCGCGCCGCCACGAGCGCGCACGGCGATGTTCGACACGTCGATACCTTGCGCCTTGGCCAACGCGCTACGCACCTTGCGACCCAGCTGGCTGTTTGCCTTCTTGGTGGCCTTGGCGCTTGCAGCCGGCGCGGCGGTCGTGCCCGTTGCCGTTGCGTCGCTTGCCTGAGCGTACACATTGCACGCCACCACCATTGCCACCACCGAGCCCAGCGTTTTCAGAAAACCGACCGATTTCATAACTTTTCTTCTCCTTAGCTTCACATTGGACCGCATACACAAGCGGCTTCGTACGACTTCCCGCAGCCACGCTGGACGCGCGACAAGGCGCGGCCAAGCGACGGCCGACTATGGCTGCAACACGGTGTGCGAGAGGCGGAGAGGCCAGTTGCCGTTGCCGCAAGCGATGACGGCCATGCCATGCGGTACGACGGACCGGCAAGCCGCGAGGTCCGCGAGCGCGCCCAGTTCTTTTGTGTCTTGCCGGGTCGCGCTGCGCAAACGTCTGTTCGCGGCAGCGATGCACAATTTAATCTAGCCGGGCCAGAAGCGCAAAGGGTTTAGTCATACACGAGACACGAATTGCGTCACGCGCACCGCTGTCACACGGCGTTCACGATTTGTTACGGGTTTGTCGGCGCGCGTAGACGCCCGGCGTGGCGCCGTACGGCGAATCTCAGGTACCATCGGCGCGACGCGCGCTGCCGCGTGGCTCGCGCGCCATTCGCGGCAGCCGGCGCGGTGCGGCGCGAGCGCCTCGCCCTGGTCCGCGCGCCGTGGAGCGCCGTTCCTGTTCACTTTCGACCGTCGCCGTCACGTCATCCGATGAAGCCAGCCACCGGCCGCAAAAGCCCTCCCCGTCTCGTCGCCCGTTTCGTCGCCATCTCCTGGCGCGATCTCGCCGTCTCGTTCGGGCCGATCCTGCTGATCGCCGCCGTCGCGATCTGGGTCGCCGTGCGGCTGATCCAGCCCGCGCCGCCCAGTACGCTGACGATCAGCGCCGGCCCGGAAGGCAGCACCTTCTGGAACGCCGCCCAGAAGTACAAGGAGATTCTGGCGCGCAACCGCATCACGCTGAACGTGCTGCCCTCGGAAGGCTCACTGCAGAATCTCAAGCGCCTGTCCGATCCGAAGTCGAACGTGGATGTCGGCTTCGTGCAGGACGGCGTCGCGCCCGGCTCCGCGTCCGACGGTCTGATGTCGCTCGGCAGCGTGGCCTATGTGCCGCTCGCGATCTTCTATCACGGGCCGACCGTCACGCGGCTCTCCGAATTCAAGGGTGAGCGGCTCGCGGTCGGCGCCGAAGGCAGCGGCACGCGCGAGCTGGCGCTCGCGCTGCTCAAGGCCAACGGCATCGTGCCGGGCGGCGCGACCAAACTGCTGCCGCTCTCGGGCGACGACGCCGCCGACGCACTCGTCTCCGGCAAGGTCGACGCGGCGTTCCTTGCCGGCGATTCGGCGCAACCGGCGGTGATGGGCAAGCTCTACCGCACGCCGAACGTGCAGTTCTACGATTTCTCGCAGGCCGACGCCTACACACGCCGCTTTCCCTATCTGACAGAGCTGATGATGCCGATGGGCGCGTTCGACCTCGGCAAGAACCTGCCGTCCGCGCCGATTCACATGGTGGCGCCGACAGTCGAACTGGTGGCGCGCGACTCGCTGCACCCCGCGCTTTCCGACCTGTTGATCGAAGCCGCGCGCGAGGTGCACGGCAAGGCGAACATCCTGCAGCGGGCCGGCGAATTCCCCGCGCCGCTCGCCCACGATTTCCCGATCAGCGACGACGCCGCCCGCTACTACAAGTCGGGCAAGAGCTTCCTCTACCGGATCCTGCCGTTCTGGCTCGCGAGTCTCGCCGACCGGCTGCTGGTGGTCGTGGTGCCGCTGATCGTGTTGCTGGTGCCGGCCTTGCGGCTCGTCCCGTCGCTGTATGCATGGCGGGTGAAATCGCGCATTTACCGCTGGTACGGCGCGCTGATCGCGATCGAACGCAGCGCCCTCAGCGATCATTCGCCCGCCGAACGCGCCTCGTTGCTCGAACGGCTCGACGCCATCGAGGAATCCGTCAACGGTCTGAAGATGCCGCTTGCCTATGCGGATCAGTTCTACGTGCTGCGCGAGCACATCGGCTTCGTGCGCCAGCGGCTCACGCAGCCCCGCGAGGCGCAGCGCGACGGCGCCGGGGATGAGGCGCAAGGCGCGGACAGCGGGCGCGGCGAGACCGGCGAAGCAGGCGCTTCGTCCACGCCGTCCGAGCCGTCCGCCGCGAACGAAGCGGCCGAAATCGGCGAAACGCCCAACGACGACGCCGCGAAACCCTATTGACGGATGCAAGCCGCGGCTGCACCGCGTAAGATCATTACAATTTCGACGGTCCAGCAGACGGGCCGTTCGGAATAGCAATCCGGGAGACATTTATGACCGTTGGCATCGACGCCAGGCAGCCGCTGTGGTTTTACGACTTTGTCTCGCCGTTCACGTACCTGTTGCTCGAGCAACACGACAAATGGCCGGGCTTCGACTTCGTCTTCACGCCGGTCGTGCTGAACGACCTTTACCGTCACTGGGGTCAGCGGCCGGCTTACGGCGTGCCCTCTAAACGCACCTTCATGTACCGGCACGCGCTGTTTCGCGCGGAACAGCTCGGCATTCCGTACAAGATGCCGCCCGCCCATCCCTTCGATTCCACGAAGCCGCTATTGCTCGCCACCGCGGCGAACGGCGACGTCAATTTCGTGCGCGAGATCTTCCGCTTCATCTGGCGTGAAGGCCGCGATCCGTCGACCGACGTGGCCTTTGCGGAATTGTGCGAGCGCGTCGGCCTGCCTGACGGCCCGGAACTCATCAAGAGCCCGGAAGTGAAAGCGCAATTGCAGCGCAACACCGCGGACGCGATCGGCCTGGGTGTGTACGGCGTGCCGACCTTCCGTCTGAACGATCAGTTGTTCTGGGGTGAAGATGCGCTGCCCATGGTGCTGTACTGCGCGCGCACGCCGAACTGGCTCGAATCGAAAGAAGTGAAACGCATCAGTACGCTGCCGTCGGGGCTCGTGGATAACCCGACGTAGGCAAAACGTCGGCCTGAAGCGAGCGCGGGGCGCGTCCCACGCCGCTCCGGCGGCTTGGGCGCGGCAAAACCGTGCTGCTGATGCCGGCCATACCGTGCCTGCTATGCCGCTACACCGCGTTCGGGCCTAAGGTTATGACCTTTGCTTCGTGCGCGTTGGCGCCCCGCTCTCGCGAGCCGTCGCGAGCCGTCTCGCGGGCGGCTCCGTACGACGCTTCATCGGATCCGATCCGCTTGCCCGCCTCGCTCAACTCATGGACGACACCGCCGCCTCCCTCGATATCTGGCTCGTGCGCGTGCTGCGCACGCTGCTGGTCGAGCGCAGCGTCACGCAGACCGCGCTGCGTCTGAATCAGACCCAGCCGGCTATCAGCACCGCGCTGCGCAAACTGCGCGAGACGCTGAACGACCCGATTCTCGTGCGCGGCAAGTCGGGCATGGTGCCCACCGAATACGGCGAATCGCTGCTCGCCTCCGCGCAACGCGTGCTGCGCGAGGTGGATTTTGTCGCGACGCCGCATGGCGACTTCGATCCCGGCCGCTCGCGCCGCACCTTTCGCGTCGCCGCGCCGGATTATCTGAACGACTTCTTCATGCCGACGGTGATCGCGCAGTTTCGCGAGGCGGCGCCGCACGCGCGGCTCGAGATCGATTCGCTGAGTCCGATGCTCGATCATTCCGCCGCGCTCGACGCCGGCGAACTCGATCTGGTGATCGGCAACTGGCCCAAGCCCGACCCGCGCTTCGGGCGCAGCGACCTGTTCTCCGATACGGTCGTATGTATGATGCGCGCCGATCATCCGCTCACGCGCATGCCGCTTACGCGCGAAGCGTATCTCGCCGCGCCGCATCTCGCGCCGACGCCGTATAGCGGGGCGAGCAGCGGCGCCATCGACATGGGCTTCACGCGGGCTCGCGCCGAGCGCCGCATCGTCGCCACGCTGCCCTACTTCGGCCTGGTGCCGCAGACGCTGCTGCAATCCGATCTGATCTTCACGACGACACGCCGTTTCGCGATGCACTACGCCGACATGCTGCCGCTCGCGGTGGTCGAGGTACCGATTCCGTTTCCGCGCATCAAGTGCTATCAGCTCTGGCATCCGCAGCCGGATCGACCGAGCGATGTCGGCTGGCTGCGTGCGCTGATGTCCCAGGTGTCGGACGGGCTGGTCGCGCAGAAGGTGCGGCGCGCGAAACGGGCACCAAAACGGGCGCCGAAAAAGGAAACGTCAGCCGCGACGGGCTGACGTTTGGGGTTTGCGGCTCGAAGGGCGCTGCTTGTGCGCTGTTTGCGCGCCGCATCCTGGCCGGCGCTTGGTTCCGCTGATCAGACAGCCGCGCAGAGCTTCTGCGTTGCCACTTGCGCCACGACCTGCCGCGAACGGATCTGCAGCAACTCCGCGCACACCGCCACGGCGATCGCCGCAGGCGCCTTGTCGACGATACCGGCCACACCGATCGGACACGTCATCTCCACCAGGCGGTCCAGATCCACGCCGCGATCGAGCAAACGGCGCTCGAATTTCACGCGCTTCGTCTTCGAACCGATCATGCCGAAGTAAGTGAAATCACGCCGCCGCATGATGCGCACGGCCAGCGAGAAATCGAGCGCGTGGTTGTGCGTCATCACCAGAAAATAGGCGCCGGGCGGCGCCGTGTCGACGATCGCATCCGGCGTGTCGGTCGCTTCGATCTGCACGTTGGCGGGCGTTTCGTCGGGGAACAGTTCGTCGCGCTCGTCGACCCACTGGACCACGCACGGCAAGCTGCCGAGCAGCTTGACGAGCGCATGCCCGACGTGCCCCGCGCCGAACAGCACGATATGCATCGGCGCCGGACGCGGCGTTTGCAAGCCGCTGCGCTGGCCGATCTGAACGGATGAAAATTCGTTCATGGCGATCATTCCAATTCCAGTGAGTGTGTTGTCCACGCGTTGCTTTCCCGGCTCATTGCCACTGCGATTGCGAGCCGCTTATTGATCCGCTTATTGATCCGCTTATTGATCCGCTTTTTGGCGTGCCGCCGCGGTCGCGGCACGCACCGCGCTGACCGCCTTGAGGATTTCCTCGCTGGTCGCGGGCGCGTTCAGCGGCGGATTGACCTTATGATCGCCCACTGCAGACACAGCATCGCGCACCGCGAAGAACACCGAGAACGGCAGCAGCAGCGGCGGCTCGCCGGTCGCCTTCGAACGATGGATGCTGTCCTCCGCATTGCGGTTCTTGAAGAGCCGCACGCGGAAGTCGGGCGGCGTATCGTTGACGGTCGGAATCTTGTAGGTGGACGGCGCGTGCGTCATCAGCTTGCCGCCCGCGTTCCACCACAGCTCTTCGGTCGTGAGCCAGCCCATGCCCTGAATGAAGGCGCCCTCCACCTGACCGACGTCGAGCGCCGGATTCAACGAGGCGCCCACGTCGTGCAATGCGTCCGCGCGCAGCACGCGCATTTCGCCGGTCAACGTGTCGATCACCACTTCCGACACCGCCGCGCCGTACGAGTAGTAGTAGAACGGCCGGCCTTGCAGCTTCGATTGATCCCAGTAGAGCTTGGGCGTCGCATAGAAACCGTCCGACCAGAGCTGGATACGCGCCACGTAAGCCTTCGCGATCAGTTCTTCGAACGGCACGATCGACTCGCCGACCACCACGCGGTCGTGCACGAAGCGCACTTCCGACGCGCTCACCTGCCCCGCGCCGAAGCGCTCGGCGGCAAACGCCGACAGACGTTCGCGCAACTGGCGCGCGGCGTCCTGCGCGGCCTTGCCGTTCAAATCGGAGCCCGTCGAGGCCGCCGTCGCCGACGTGTTGGCGATCTTGCTGGTGTCGGTCGCGGTGACGCGAATGCGGTTGAAGCCGATGCCCAGTTCATGCGCGACGACCTGCGCGACCTTCGTGTTCAAGCCCTGGCCCATTTCGGTGCCGCCGTGATTCACCAGCACCGAGCCGTCGGTGTAGATGTGCACGAGCGCGCCGGCCTGGTTGAAGTGGGTCACGTTGAACGCGATACCGAACTTGACCGGCGTGAGCGCCATGCCCTTCTTCAGTATTTCGTTGTTCGCGTTGAACTCGTTGATCGCGGCGCGCCGCGCGCGGTATTCACTCGTTGCTTCGAGTTCGTCGATCAGTTCGTGAATCACATTGTCTTCGACGATCTGGCCATACGGCGTCTGGTTACGCTCGGTCTTGCCGTACAGATTGCGGCGGCGCACGTCGAGCGAATCCTCGCCCACCGAGCGCGCCACGTTGTCCATGATGTATTCGATCGCGAACGCGCCTTGCGGGCCGCCGAAGCCGCGGAACGCCGTGTTCGACTGCGTGTTGGTCTTGCCGCAGAAGCCGTCGATCGTGACATCCGAGAGCCAGTAAGCGTTGTCGAAGTGGCACAGCGCGCGCGTCATCACCGGACCGGACAGGTCGGCGGAAAAACCGCAGCGCGAGGTCATGTCGACCGTGACGCCGTCGATCACGCCCTTGTCGTCGTAGCCGACTTCGTACGTGTAGTGGAAATCGTGGCGCTTGCCCGTGACCATCATGTCGTCGTCGCGGTCCGGTCGCAGTTTTACCGGGCACAGCAGTTTCCATGCGGCGAGCGCCGCGCAGCACGCGAACAGACCCGATTGCGATTCCTTGCCGCCGAAACCGCCGCCCATCCGGCGGCATTCGATCAGCACGTTGTGCGACGCCACGCCCAACGCGTGCGCGACCATGTGTTGCATTTCGGTCGGATGCTGCGTCGAACAGTAAACGTGCATGCCGTCGTCGTCCTTCGGCACCGCGTACGAAATCTGGCCTTCCAGATAGAACTGCTCCTGACCGCCGAGCAGCATCTCGCCGGCTTCGCGATGCGCGGCGCGGGCGATCTTCGTGCCGGCTTCGCCGCGCGCGAGTTTTATCGGCGGCAGGACGTGCTGGTTCGCGGCGCGGGCCTGCTGTGCGGTGAGAATCGCCGGCAATTCTTCGTAGACGATTTCCGCGCGGCGCGCCGCGAGGCGCGCCGTTTCATGCGATGTCGCGACCACGATGAAGATCGGCTGGCCGACGTATTGCACGAGGCCGTCGGCGAGAATCGGATCGTCGCCG
Organism: Paraburkholderia aromaticivorans; assembly: GCF_002278075.1. Classification (NCBI taxonomy): domain Bacteria; kingdom Pseudomonadati; phylum Pseudomonadota; class Betaproteobacteria; order Burkholderiales; family Burkholderiaceae; genus Paraburkholderia; species Paraburkholderia aromaticivorans. The sequence continues at coordinate 521,112 of NZ_CP022989.1, forward strand.
TGGATGATCGGGCCGACGTCGTTGACGCCCGGGATGTCGTCCGCGGTGAAGATCGCGACCACGCCCGGCGTGGCGCGCACCTTGTCGAGCGACATCGAGACGATTTTCGCGTGGGCTTTCGACGACAGGCCGAGCGCCGCGTGCAGCGTGCCGGCGAGCGTCGGAATGTCGTCTGTATAGGTAGCTCGGCCGCTTACGTGCAGATGCGCGGACTCGTGCGGACGCGAGATGTGGACCTGGGTGAAGTCCTCGAGATCCTGAAGGTCTTTCAGGAACGGTTCGGCGTGCTGATTCATTGTTGTGTTCTCCGTATCCTTTCGTCGTCTCAGGCGCCGACCGGTGCGCAGGCCGCAGCGACCGCGCGCACATCCAGCGCGCTCTTCGGCAGCGGGTTGTTCGGACGCGTTTCGAGCCAGAAGCGGTACAACGTGTTCTTCGCCGATTCGAGGCGATAGTGGCTGGTCGCGCGCATGTCCGACAGCGGCGCGTAGTCGTTGCCGAGCGCGAGCATCGCGGCCTGCGCGGTGGCTTCGTGCCATTCGGCGTCGCGCAGCACGGCTTCCGCGTGGGTCGCGCGCTTGGACGTGGCGGCCATGCCGCCGAACGCGATGCGCGGCTCGCGGATCAGGTTGCCGTCGGCGATGAACGCGAACGCGGCACACACCGCCGAGATATCCGAATCGAAACGCTTCGACAGTTTGTAGGTACGGAATTGCAGGTTCCGACGCACGCCGGTGCGCGTCGGCACTTTCAGGCCGACGACGAACTCATGCTCCGCCATGTCCTTCTTCTGATACGCGAGGTACAGGTCTTCGAGCGGCATCTCGCGCTCGATCTCGCCGCCGCGCACGATCACGCGCGCGCCGAGCGCGATCAGGCCTGGCATCGAATCGCCGATCGGCGAGCCGTTGGCGATATTGCCGCCCAGCGTGCCGGCATTGCGAATCGGCAGCGACGCGAAGCGTTGCCACATTTCAATCAGTTCGGGATATTGCTTCGCGATCTCCGCGTAGGCTTTTTCGACGCTGACACCCGCGCCGATCTCGATCCATTCGTCGTTGGTCTCCAGCTTCTGCAACTCGGTGATCTGTCCCACGTAGACGATGTTGCCGAGCTCGCGCATCTGCTTGGTGACCCACAGGCCGATGTCCGTGCTGCCGGCGAGAATGCGCGCGGCCGGTTCGGCTTCCTTGATCCTGGCGAGTGCTTCGACCGTGCGCGGCGCGTCGAACTGCTGGCCGGCGTGCTGGTAGTGGAAGGTGTCCTTGCGCTCGAGCGTGGCGAGCGTGGTGGCGAGCGCCTCGACATTGACCGGCGCTTTCGGCGCGGGCGCTTCGAACATGCGCACCGCCGCGTCGACGATCGGGCGGTAGCCCGTGCAGCGGCACAGGTTGCCCGTCAGCGCATTGCTGATCGCCTCGCGCGACGGCACCGTCTTGTTCGCGCAGCTGTGCTCGTGACCGTGCTTTTCATAGAGCGACCACATCGACATGACGAAGCCCGGCGTGCAGAAGCCGCACTGCGAGCCGTGACATTCGACCATCGCTTCCTGCACGGGATGGAGCGACCCGTCCGGCTGGCGCAGGTCTTCGACGGTGAAGAGCGCCTTGCCGTCGAGCGTCGGCACGAACTGAATGCAGGCGTTGACCGCCTTGAAGTCGACGCCGCCCGCTTCGTTGCGCTCGCCGATCACGACCGTGCACGCGCCGCAGTCGCCTTCGGCGCAGCCTTCCTTCGTGCCCGTGCAATGCGCGTCCTCGCGCAGATACTGCAGCACGGTGCGGGTGACGGGCGCGTCCTTGATCTCGCGGATCGCGTTGCGGTGATAGAAGCGAATCGGCTCAGTCATGTCTCGTTACTCTCGAATGTTCTGTGTCCGTGGGACGTGCAGCAGGGATGGTTCGAAAACTATCACCGTCAATAAATACAACCCATAGCGGCGATCGCATGCGGGACATATCCGCAAAACGATATCGAGATGGGTTTGAGGGGCTGTTGACTTATGGTGATTTTGAATTTTTGCCGTATTTTTATATTTTATATTGACGAACAGCCATTTCGCGTCCACGTGTTTCGGGCAGCCATGCTGAAAAAGTAGGCGCCAACGGGTCAGAAATGGACCACTATGAGATTCCCGGAAAGCGTTCTTGTCCGATGAATTATTAAGCATGTCCTGCAAGAAAACCGGTTCCATGGGAAAATCACGCCTTCCCGCCGAATTCAAGTCTCGTTTTCCCCATGTCCACCGACTCAGCGACACCTCGCAGCGAATTTGCGACGACCATGCAGATCATTCCGGTCGTCTTTTTCACGTTTCTTTGCTATCTGACGATCGGAATTCCGCTTGCGGTGTTGCCGGGCTACGTCCACGACGACCTCGGTTACAGCGCCGTGCTGGCTGGTGCCGCCATCAGCGTGCAGTATCTGGCGACGCTGGCGTCGCGGCCGCTGGCTGGCCGTTCCGCGGACACGTTGGGGCCGAAGCGGACGGTGACGATTGGTTTGATGGGTTGTGGCGCGAGCGGAGTTCTGTTGTTGCTGGCTGTGCTGTGCGGGCGCTGGCCCGTGCTGAGCCTGGGGCTGCTGGTCTGCAGCCGGCTCGTGTTGGGATTCGGCGAGAGCCTGTGTGGCACGGGCGCGATTCTGTGGGGCATCGGCCGGGTGGGCACGAGCAACAATGCGCGGGTGATCTCGTGGAACGGTATCGCGACGTATGGTGCGCTGGCGATCGGCGCGCCGCTGGGCGTGGCGATCGAACACACGGTCGGATTTGCCGCGTTGGGAATTCTGGTGATTCTGCTGGCGGCGCTCGGGTTTTATCTCGCCCGTCCGATCGCGCCGGTGCCGATCGTGCATGGCGAGCGGATGTCATACCGCAGTGTGTTTACTCGCGTGCTGCCGCATGGGATTGGGTTGGCGCTCGGGTCGGTCGGGTTTGGGTCGATCGCGACTTTCATTACGCTGTTTTATGCGGCGAAGCATTGGCCGAATGCGGCGCTCTCGTTGACGGTGTTCGGGACGCTGTTTATCGGGGCGCGGTTGCTGTTTGCCAATACGATCAAGACTTATGGCGGGTTTCGGGTCGCGATTGCTTCGTTTTCGTTTGAATGCGCCGGGTTGTTGATGTTGTGGCTTGCGCCTGAGCCTCATGTTGCGCTTGCTGGCGCGGCTTTGACTGGGTTTGGGTTTGCTTTGGTGTTTCCGGCTCTTGGGGTCGAGGCGGTTGGGCTTGTGCCGCCGGCTAGTCGTGGGGCGGCTTTGTCGGCTTATTCGGTGTTTCTCGATCTCTCGCTCGGGATTACTGGGCCGTTGGCCGGGTATATCGCTGGTGAGTTTGGGTATGGGTCGGTGTTTCTTTTTGCGGCGGTTGCCGCTGCTGCGGGTGTTGGGCTGTCTACTCTTCTTTATCTTCGGAATGCTAAGGTCACTAATTTGCCTGCGGCGCTTTGAGGTTTTTTTGGTGCTTGGTGTTTAGGCTTTTTGTGATCTTCGGGGGTTGGCCTTTCCTTGCTTTGTTAGTGGTCTATTGGCGTTGCCCCTGTGCGGGGCGGCACCTACTTTCTTTGCCGCGGCAAAGAAAGTAGGCAAAGAAAGCCGCTTTGAACCGCTAGCTCATAAGCGGGTCCCTCGCACAGCCGCGGTAGTGGTCCATCTGGAATCGGGGTTCTCGCGCATTCCGCCTCAGTGACAAGGCCGTCATACCTCCCGCCTCGCGCTCCGCGCTCGTCGGAACGGTCGGCTTCCGGCGCCTGGCCCTTGGCCCTTGGCCCTGGCTCCGGTCCGGTCCGGTCCGGTCCGGTCCGGTCCGGCGCAGCAGTGTTCCGTGACTCTCAATGCGCAGTCGCTCTCGTTCGAGCGATCGTTTTGAATCGTGCTGGTTCGCGGTGCTTGGCTTGCGTTTCGTTACGGTCTTCTCGGGTTTCGGATGCCCTCCGCGTCGCTTTGGCAAGAACTTTCGCTGCATGGCGCGCTGTGATCCGGCTTTGCACCACTCCCCTCGCGTCCAGCGCAATGACCTGATATAGCTCACGGTCAGTCTCGACTTCGTATTGGTAGTCCTCAACGGTGTCGAGCAACAGTTCAAGCAACCGTCGCTGGCGATGTCTCTCCTCCCTTGTCACAGCCGGACTCCTAACTATCGAGGCCACAAGCGTCGCCAATTTGTCTAATTGGCTTAATTGCCGTTCGATCAATCCGAATGCGGACAGCGCCAGTTTCTCGTATTGAAGCGCGTCAACGGGCGGCCGCGATATGGTTCGTGTACGTTTGACGGATTTACTCATGGCGCGATCTCCCTAAACTTGTCTGGATCGCTCACCTCGCGCTTGTACGGTGGTGAGCGGGCACATTGACGGGATTCGCAGACCGGCACACAGAACCAAGAACCGGCGAGCCGTGGGGCTCCCCCGCCAAGGCCCGCCCATTGTGATCAGGCGTGCAAAGGCAGCCGCGCACTTGCTAGTGCAAGCATGCGAATTCTGTGTGAGGCAGGCTGCGAAACCTGTTGTCGTGAAGTACACGACAAAACGAGTTTAAACATATCGCGTTACGAGCGATCACCCGAACGAGCTAAAACGCGTACGCGGCAACCAATTCCGAAATTGCCCAATAATCTGCCAGAGTAAAGGACTACGACGCAGAAGAAACTTCCGCAAATACCGCAGCGAATGATTCGCGAGGCGCGTGCCCAATCCCATTAGCGAGATGCATGATCAATTCATGCCTGACGACATTTCTGGGCGGCGAGATGCGTCCAGTTGCCTTCAAAAATCAGCGACCATTCATGGACCGACGTGCCCTGCTGAAGAGCGAGCCACGTTTGGTGCGCGGAGCACATTGAGCCTTACCGTCCGCGCGATCTCCGCGGGTCGAAGCCGACGGCCTGCGGCGCACACAAATTGACATGGGCCAACCCCGTTGTGTTGGAATGAGAGGCGCGTTTGGCGCGCGGGGCGCTTTGAAACTTATGGGCCGAGCGCCACGGCCGAGACGAAGCCGACGGCCCGGCCGCGCACAAATTGATGATGGGCCGCCGCGGTGCTGCTGGAATGCAAGAGGCGTTTGGCGCGCGGGGCGCATTGAACTCACAGGCCGAGCGCCAACGCCGAGGCAAAGCCGACGGCTCCCACCGCGCACAAATTGATTATGCGCCGCCGCGGTCCTGCTGGAATGCAAGAGGCATTTGGCGCGTGGATCGCATTGAAATCACAGGCCGAGCGCCAACGCCGAGGCGAAGCCAACGGCCCCCACCCTGCAAAACTAAAACCACTAGTTTTGAACAGCCCTTCCGGCGAGCGCGGAGCGCGAGGCGGGAAGTATGACGCCCTTGTCACTGCCGCCGAATGTGCGAGAACCCCGATTCCAGATGGACCACTAAAGTGGCTGCGCGAGGGACCCGTTTATGAGCTAGCGGTTCAAAGGGACCTATCCGCGATTTCGTGGGCGGGGCATATCATGAGGGATCAAGGTCATGGATATGCCGATGAAAAAGAAACGGACAGCAGCGTCTCAGGCAGCGGCCCGCGGGCCGCTGCCTGAACTGCCAGATGAGTTGATGGATCAACTGGTCAAAGGGCCTATGTCGCCCGGCGACGTTCAAGACCTGATGCTGGCATTCAACAAGGCCATCATCGAACGGGCGATGGGCGCCGAGATGAATCTGCATCTGGGTTACCCGTCCGGCCAGGTCAAGCCGCTCGGTCAGGTCAACGAACGCAACGGCGCCAGTGGCAAAACCGTCATGACCGACCGCGGCCCGGTTCGGGTCGAGATCCCACGCGACCGGGACGGCAGCTTCGAGCCGATCCTCATTCCCAAGCACGAGCGCCGTTTTACCGGCTTCGACGAGCGCATCATCGCGATGTACGCGCGTGGCATGAGTGTGCGTGAGATCCGCGCTTTTCTAGCCGAGAGCTACGGAACCGAGGTCTCGCCCGATTTCATCAGTTCGGTGACCGACGAAGTCATGGCCGAAGCCTTCGCCTGGCAAAGTCGTCCGCTCGAGACGATGTATCCGGTGGTGTTCTTCGACGCGCTGCGGGTCAAGATTCGCGACGGCGGCATGGTCAGCAATAAGGCCGTGTACCTGGCGCTGGGCATCCAGGCCGACGGCCAGCGCGACGTGCTGGGGCTCTGGATCGAGCAGACCGAAGGCGCGAAGTTCTGGCTCAAGGTGTTCAACGAACTCAAGACGCGCGGCTGTCAGGACATCCTGATCGCCGTGGTGGATGGTCTGAAGGGTTTGCCCGAGGCAATCGCTGCGGTCTACCCCCGTGCCACCGTGCAGACCTGCATCGTGCATTTGATCCGCAATAGCCTGGAATTTGCCAACTACAAGGACCGCAAAGCGCTCGCCCAAGCGTTGAGACCGATCTATGCTGCCGCCAGCGCAGAGGCCGCAGAGCAAGCGTTACGCGACTTCGCCGAAGGGCCATGGGGCGCCAAATACCCGATGATCGTCCAATGCTGGCAGCGTGCCTGGGAGCACGTCATACCGTTCTTCGTGTTCCCCCCGGACATTCGACGGGTGGTGTACACCACCAACGCCATTGAGAGTTTGAACATGCAACTGCGCAAGATCATCAAGACGCGAGGCCATTTCCCGAACGACGAGGCGGCCGTCAAGCTGCTCTGGCTCGCGCTACGCAACATGTTGGCGAAATCGGTGCGGAGCACCTTTGATTGGAAATCCGCGATGAACCAGTTTGCTATTCTGTTCGGTGAACGATTTACGCAGGCCCGTTGAGCACGAGGGTTTTTAACCGCCTCGCCCACGAAAATGCGGACAGGTCCGTTCAAAGCGGCTTTCTTTGCCTACTTTCTTTGCCGCGGCAAAGAAAGTAGGTGCCGCCCCGCACAGGGGCAACGCTAATAGACCACTAAGAAAGCAAGGAAAGGCCAAAACCCCAAAACCACCCAAGCAAACCACCAAGCCGAGCAGGCAAACAAACCTTCACCTCCCCCCCGACAACCCTCTCTCCAAAGCCGCAACCCCCGCCGGCAAATCCACCTTAACCCCGAGATCAACCATAGTCCGCCCGAGCGCATGCACAGTACGAAAAAGATTATGTTCCCGACACTGCTCCCCCATCTGCCCGACGCGAACAATCGGCAACCCAAACGACCCCGAAATCTCCACCTGATGCATCCGCGAGATATGCGCACAAACATCCGCAGGACTGAGCCCATCAGGCACCTCAATCCCGACAACAGAATTCAACCGACAAGCCTGCGGCGCATACAACCGCAACCCCATCGCCACCACCCCATCCTGCAACGCCAGCGAACACCTCAAATGCCGGGCAAAGCGCTTCTCGAGCGTCTCGGCACACACCAGCCGCAAAGCCTCATGCAAAGCCAGAACCCCAGAAACAGGCGCCGTATAGTGATACCCCGCGTTATGCCAAAAATTCTCAGCAAGCCTCGCATCCAGACACCAATGAGCGTTCGGCGCCGTGCGCCCCTTTACCCTCTCCCACGCCGCATCTGAAAACGCAATCAACGACACGCCCGGAATCGACGACAACCCCTTCTGCCCACCCGTAATCACCGCATCGATCCCCCAGGCATCCATCTCCAACGGCATCGTGCTCAACGTGCAAACCGCATCGACGATCACCAGCGCGCCGGCCGCTTTCGCCAAAGCGGCAATCTCCTTCAGCCGATAATTCCACACCGTATTGGACGTCTCGCCCTGCACCACCGTCACGATCTCCGGACGCTCACGCCGGATCGCCTCGGCAATCTCTTCGAGGCTCGCCACAGAGCGGTCGGCGACATCGAGCGTGCTGACCCGCGCACCCACGCGCCGGCCCATTTCCGCCATCCGTTCGCTGAAGAAACCGTTCTTGATGGACAGCACACGCGTGCCATCCCACGCAAGGTTCGAGATCGCCATTTCCATCGCGGCCGAGCCAGGTCCGGCCACACCCAGCACCCATTTCGAGTTCGTCTGGAACACGTAGCGCGCCATCGACTTCACCTGGCCGATCACCTTCACCATCGTTTCGCCCAGGTGATTGATCACGATCGCGTTGGCCTTGGCCACCGCCGCGGGAATCGGCACGGGGCCGGCGCCCATCATCAGGAGCGGCTCTTCGGGAAGAATGGCGTCGAGCGACTCGACAACCGGACAGGGCACTGCGGAAAATGCGGATGTGATGGATGAAGTCGGCATGATGATCGGTACGTGAATGTCAGAACGCAAAGGAGCAAACGGCCCCGCCAGCGTTGACGCTGGCGAGGCCGCGTGTTCGATCATTCACCGATCCGCGCAGTTGCGCAAGTTTTTTGACTATGCCTGACCCCGCGACACAACCGGCAAAACCGTCATTTCACCGCTGTCTTATCGAGTTTCTTGCCGGTCGCCGCGTTGAAACGCTCGACATACTCCTCGATCAGCTTGCGCAACGCGCGCCCGATCTGCCGGTAGTCGGCTTCGTTCAGGTTCGCCAACGACACGCGCCCCGACGGATGCTGCGTGCCGAAGCCAAGCCCCGGCAGCAGCACGACCCGCGCCTCGCGAGCGAGGCGGAACAGCATTTCGGAAGGCTGGGTGTTCTTCAACAGCCAGTCGACGAACTCACGCCCGAACATCCGCTCGCCGAGGAACTCGACGTCGAGGATCGTGTAGTAGTCGACCTGATTCGGATCGTCGTCCTCGAAGGAAATGCCGACCTCTTCGTAAAGCGCCTGCTTGCGCTTGCGAATCAAACGCTTCAACGCGTTCTTGTAGGCGTCCGGCGTGTCCATCAGCGAGAACAGCGAAAACAGCACCATCTGCACCTGCTGCGGCGTCGACAGACCCGCGGTGTGATTCAGCGCGACCGTGCGGCTGTCGGCCACCAGCCGGTCGATGAACTTGAGCTTGTCCGGCTCCGTCGTGATCGATTCGTAACGCTCGTGCAACTGCTTCTTCGTGTCTTTCGGCAACTCGGCGATCAGCCTGTCGAGCACGTTGTCGCGATGCGTCGCGATGGTGCCGAGGCGCCAGCCGGTCGCACCGAAATATTTCGAGTACGAATACACGAGAATGGTGTTCTTCGGCGCGAGTGCGAACAACGAGACGAAGTCGTCGGCAAAGGTGCCGTACACGTCGTCGGTCAGCAGGATCAGATCGGGCCGTTCCTTGACGATCTCGGCAATGTATTGAAGGCTTTCGTCATTGATCTTCACCGAAGGCGGATTGCTCGGGTTCACGAGAAAGAACGCCTTCACCTTCGGATCGCGCAGCTTGTCGAGTTCCTTCTTCGAATACTGCCAGCCATTGGCCACGTCGGCTTCGAGATTGACGACGTTCAACCGGTAGTCGTTCAAGCGCGGAATCTCGATGTACGGCGTGAAGATCGGCATGCCGAGCGCGATCGTGTCGCCCGCCTTGATCAGGTGATTCTCGCGCAGGGTGTTGAAGATGTACGTCATCGCGGCCGTGCCGCCTTCCACCGCGAATATGTCGAATTCGCCGACAAAAGGATGGTCGCCGATCATCTCCTTGCGCAGATACTGCCCGACGATCAGTTCGGACAGCTTCAGCATGCGGTCCGGCACCGGGTAGTTCGAGGCGAGAATGCCCTCGCACATTTCGTAGAGAAAGTCGCCGGCCGAGTAACCCAGCTGATCGCGCACGTACGACACCGCACCGCGCAGAAAGTCGATGCCGGCCACGCCCTTGTTCTCGCGCAGGAACAGATCGAAGCGTTCCTCGAGGCCGTCGTGCCGCGGAAAGCCGCCCACGCCCTCTGGCATGTATGCGAACGAGCGCTCCGATTCGCGCATCGCAAAGAGGCCGAGTTGCCAGAAACCGTGGCGCGGAATGGTCGCGAGAAAATTCGGGTTGCCGCGCCCGGCGTTCAGCATCGACACGTTGGCGGGCCGCTCCACGGCGCTGCCGCCGGCGGCCTTGATCAGTTCGTCCTTCAACTCGAACGGACTCAGCGCCGACATGCCCGGTTGCGCCATATCCACGTGTTTCTTGTCGCCCTTCTCTTTTGCCATGATGCGTTCTCCAATGAACCAGGTGAAAGATGCCGGCGCGGCGAACAATCGCCCGGTTGGCGCCGGCGTAACAGAGATCGATAGAGGCGTGCGCTAGACGAGGCCGACCACGAGCGGTCCGAGCAGCGTCAACGCGACGTTCGCGATCGCGTACGTGATCGCGAACGGCACGGTCGGCACGGCGCTTTCCGCCTTGTCGAGCACGCCGCCGAACGCCGGATTCGCACTGCGCGAGCCGGTCAGCGCGCCGGCCAGAATGGCCGCGTTGTCGTACTTCAGCACGTAGCGGCCGAACAGCATGGTGAGCAACAGCGGAAACAACGTGACGAACACGCCGAGCAGGAAGATCGTCATGCCGCTCTGTTTGACGGTGACCACGGCCTGCAGGCCGGAGTTCAAACCGACCACCGCCACGAAGGCCGCGAGGCCGAAGTCCTTCAGCAGTTGCGAGGCCGCTGTCGGCATCACGCCATACATCGGATACTTGCCGCGCATCCAGCCGAACAGCAGACCGGCCAGCAGGCAGCCGCCACCCGAGCCGAGCGTGAGCGGAATGCCGGCGACATCGACGACGATCAGCCCGATCAACAGACCGAGCACGAGGCCGACGCCCATATAGATGAAGTCGGTCTTGTTGGTATACGGCAGCTCGTAGCCGGCTGCCTCGACGGCGCGCTTGGTGTCTTTCGGCGAACCGTAGAAAGTGATGACATCGCCGTGCTCCAGGATGGTTTCCGGCAGGACCGGCAGTGGCTGACCGGCACGCGAAATACTCTGGATGTAGACGCCGTGCCGCATATCGCGATCCACCACTTGCCGCGCGGCGGCGATCGTCGTGTGGTTCATGCCCTTGCGCGTGAACACGCCTTCGCGCGTCTGCATGACGACGCCGACATCTTCGACGGTGGCCACCTCGCCGCCCGCCGCGCCGAATTCGACCACCGCCTCGCGGCGGCCGACCACCAGCACCACGTCGTTGGGCTTGAGCACCAGATCGGGCGCCGGATCGAGCGGCTGGCCGTCACGCTTGATCCGCTCGATCGTCAACAGATCGCGATGCAGCGTCTCGACCGCCTTCACCGTTTTGCCGGCGCTGACATCGATCTTGTACGCGCGGCCGACCATTTCGGGCAACGCCGAGAGTTGCCCCGGCCCGGTGGCCGTCGCACCCGAGGCCAACTCACGCTCCACTTCGAGCGAGGCATCGCGCAAACTTTGCCCCATGAATTTCGGCAGAATATTCACGCATACGATGATCGCGCCCAGCGAGCCGAACACGTAGGTGACCGCATAGGCGATCGCCACGTCCGATTGCAGCGACTTGACCTGATCGGCGGGCAGGCCGAGACGCGCGATCGCGTCGCCCGCCGTGCCGATGATCGCCGATTGCGTCAGCGCGCCGCCCGCCAGTCCGGCGGCGAGCCCCTTGTTGAGGTGGAACAGCTTCGCGCACACCACCACGGTAATCAGCGCGGTGACCGCCAGAAACACGGCCATCGCGATCTCGCGCAGCGTCTTGCGGTTCAGCGAATTGAAGAAGCCCGGACCGGAGTCGTAGCCCACCGCGTAGATGAAGACCGCGAACATGACCGACTTCACGCCGTTGTCGATCGTCACACCCGCCTGACTGATGACCACCGCGGCCAGCAACGACCCGCCCACGCCGCCCAGCTGAAACTTGCCGAAGTTGATCTGTCCGATGAAGTAGCCCGCCGCAAGCGACAGAAACAGCGCCATTTCCGGTGATTTCTGAAAAATGTGATGTAGCCAGTCCATCGTGCCCTCGCTGGATAGTTTGCGATACTGAGTACGGGTTGCTGCCTGCGCCTGCGCGGCCCGCTTCAGTCGCGCTGCGTGCGCCGTCTGCTGCATCGGCCGAAGGCGACACGTCACCCCGGCCTATCCGCCCGCCTAGTGGAATTTCCCGGCGAGGCCGACTACCACTGGTCCCATCAGCGGCAACAGAATGTTCGAGAGTGCATACGTGATCGTGTAGCCGATCACCGGGGTGGAGTTGCCGGTGACGCCCACCAGTGCGCTGATCGCGGGCGTGCTGCATTGCTGGCCGGCAATCGCGCCGAGCAGCATGGGCGCCTCGAGCTTGAGGAACATGCGGCCAATCCATAGCGACAGCAGGCCGGGTACGAGCACCATCAGAATCCCCGCCAGCGGCAATGCCAGCCCGTACTCGCGCACCAGCTTGATGGCGTCCGGTCCCGCCGACAAACCCACCGCGGCGATGAAAGTGGCAAGGCCGAAGTCCTTGAGGATCTGCGCCGCCGCCGAAGGCAACGAACCGATCACCGGGTAACGCGAACGGATCCAGCCGAACAGCAGCCCTGACAGCAGACAGCCGCCGCCGGTGCCGAGCGCGAGCGACACGCCGCCGACCCGCCCGCCGAGATGACCGATCGCCATGCCGACCAGCACGCCGAGTCCCAGATAAACGAAGTCGGTCTTCTGCGTGGCCACCACCATGTAGCCGAGGAGCTTCGCACCGCGCTGGACATCCGCCTTTGCGCCCACCAGCGTCAGCACGTCGCCGCGATTGAGTTCGGTGCCGGGCAGCGCGGGCACCGTGGTCTCGAGCCGGGTGACCGCCGCGATGTAGATGCCGCGGCCGTTTTCCGGCGTCGCCTGATCGCGTACCTGCGCGACGGTCAGGCCGTGCAGATCGCGGCGCGTCAGCACCACGTCGAGCTTCTCGGCCATCACCTGGCCGAACTCCGCGCCGTCCACTTCTTCACCGAGACCGGCCGCGGCCGCCACGATCGCTTCGCGCCGCCCGCCCACCAGAATGACGTCGCCGGGCGCGAGCGTGAGTTGCGGCTCGGCCGGCACTTCAGCGCCGTTGCGCCGCACGCGCTCGACCGTCAGGTTGAAGCCGTACTGCTGCTCGAACGCGCGGATCGTCGTGCCGGCTGCCGCGCCCACGTGGAACGCGCGGCCCACCAGTGCCGGCGCCGCGGCGCGCTGCCCCTCGCCGTACGCGCCTTCACCGCCGAGCTTGCGCCACACGCGCTCGGCCTCGTCGCGCAGATTGACGCGCAGCAGCAACGGTGCGAACTGGCTGGTGAAGAGCACGATGGTGATCAGCCCGAACAGGTAGCTCACGCTGTACGCGGTCACGATGTTCGCCTGCAGGCGCAGCGTTTCGGCGTCGCTGAAGCCGAGCTTGGCAATCGCCTCGGACGCCGTGCCGATCACGGCGGACTCCGTCGCGGCGCCGGCCAGCAGGCCGGCCGCCGTGCCGGCGTCGAGCCGCATGACGGCCACCGCGATCATGATCAACGCCAGCACCGAGACGATCTCGACCACCGACAGCAGACCGTAGCGCCAGCCGCGCCCGATGTTGGCGAAGAACTGCGGTCCGCCGGTGAAGCCCAGTGCGAAGATGAACAACGCAAACGCGATGTTCTTCAGGTCGGGCGCAAGGCGTGCGCCGGTCTGACCCAATAGCAACGCAACGATCAACGTCCCGCATACGCCGCCCAGCTGAATGGGCCCGATGCGGAAAGAACCAATGAAATATCCGATTGCAAGGCTTGCGAACAGCGCGATCTCGGGTTGAGATCTCAGCAATTCACCGATCATGTGGGCTCGCCGATTTTCTGGTTTATTAGCAGGGGGCTGAAGAATTCATTGCAGAAATGCTAATGAAGTCATTTTTCCCCTATGACGCACGCATTACCCAACCGGCATAATGATTGAGTAAAAACACAATTTATGGCAATAGAATGACGCGAGTCGCGTCCGAAGGAACATGCCGCATTGCAGCGACGGCGGCGGTGAAGATGGCTTTCCGTTAGTTCGACAGTCACGCTTTCCTCGCGAAGTTGCCTAACGCCGTGAAAAAGACCTAGGCTGCTGATGGCCAATTACAACAGCAAAAGGCCAATTGCAACAGCAAAATGAACATGCATTCTTGAATTGCATTTTTAATAAATATTGTAGTTCGACAAGGCTGTCAATATTATTTTCAACTCGCGGCCGATTCGTCTTCGCAAAAAATGATCTTTAGCAATGGCACGCATTTCTTTGGAGCCCGACATGCGCGTGATTCTGTTCAGCAGCCGCCAATACGACAGCGACACGTTCAGCGAGGCCAATGCGGCGCATCGCTATGAATTGCATTTCCAGGAATCGCACCTCGACAGCGAGACCGCCGTCCTCGCTCAAGGCTATGAAGTGGTGTGTCCGTTCGTCAACGATCGCGTCGACGCGGCCGTGCTGGAGCGGCTCCACGCCGGCGGCACGCGCATGATCGCGTTGCGCTCGGCGGGCTTCAATCACGTCGATCTGGCCGCGGCCGAGCGTCTCGGCATCACGGTCGCGCGGGTGCCGGCCTACTCGCCGCACGCGGTGGCCGAACATGCGGTCGGTTTGATTCTGGCGCTGAACCGGCGCCTGCCGCGCGCCGCCGCACGCACGCGCGAAGGCGACTTTTCGCTGCACGGACTGCTCGGCTTCGATCTGCACGGCAAGACCGTGGGCGTGATCGGCACCGGCATGATCGGTCGCGTGTTCGGCCGCATCATGGCAGGCTTCGGCATGCAGGTGCTCGCGCACGACCCCGGCACGCCCGCCGGCGACCTGCTCGCGCTAGGCGCTCGCTACGTGCCGCTCGACACGTTGCTCGCCGAGTCCGATGTCGTCAGCCTGCATTGTCCGCTGGTGGCGGGCACGTACCATCTGATCGACGGCCCCGCGCTTGCAAAAATGAAGCGCGGCGCGATGCTGATCAACACGGGCCGCGGCGGTCTCGTCGAAAGCAATGCGCTGATCGGTGCGTTGAAGGACGGCCAGCTCGGTCACCTCGGGCTCGACGTGTACGAGGAGGAAGGCGGCCTGTTCTTCGAGGATCACTCGAACCTGCCCTTGCAGGACGACGTGCTGGCGCGTCTGCTGATGTTCCCGAACGTGATCGTCACCGCGCACCAGGCGTTCTTCACCCGCGAGGCGATGAGCGAGATCGCCCAGACCACGCTCGCGAACGTCGCGGCGTGGCAGGCCGGCACGCCGCGCAACGTGGTGCGCGCGACGGCTTAAGCGCCGCGGCTGTTGGTCAGCGCAGCCGCGCGGACCACTGTTCGTGCGCCTGCCTGGACGCCGGCGCTGGATCAGCGGAGCGGAGCGGACCACTGTTCGTGCGCCCGCTCAGACGCCGCCACTGCCACCCAGCGGAGTCGCGCGGACGACCGTGCGCGCATCGTCGGCCGCGCCGCAAAGCTCACGCAGCAACGTCGCCTCGCGCTCATGCACTTCCACCGGAAACCAGCGCGCACCCGCGGCGGCCAGGTAGCGCGCGCGGTGCTGGCCGTTGCGAAACGCCACCACCCCTTCGCGCTCCAGCCCCACCCAGCCGAGCAGACCCGGCCCGCGACGCGTCGAGATCGTCACGTACGGCATCTGCGGAATGCGCGGGTTCTCCGGATCGAGAAACTCGCGAATGCCGCGCACCTTGCCGGAATGCCATTCGGCGACCGGCTTCAAAACATAATCCGTGTTGTCGCGATCGGCGCAGGCCAGCAGCTTGCGCACGTCGACGAGTACCACCTGATGGCGCGTACCGTCCGTGACGAAAACGCGCTTCAGGCGCACATGGTCGTACCATGAATGCTCTTGCAGCGGCACGATCCAGACCGTCTCGGCACAAGCCGGCGCGGCAGTTGACGATGAGTTGGACAAGGGCAAAGGCAGGCTCGATAAGCTGGCGAAAAATCGCCAGCGCGTTAGGAGAGCGCTAAAGCTACGAGCCGATTGTGAAAGAAGCATGACAGGCCACGGTATTAACTACGCTGCATGAGCACCTTGCGCGAAACCCCGTACGACGAGGTGACGCGCCGCTACGGAGACAACGATGTCAACCACGCTCAATTTCAATGACCACGTGCGCATCGAAGCTAACGAGGCTATCGGCGTCGCCACGATCGTTCTTGAGCGGCCCGCGCGCCGTAATGCTGTCGACCGCCCGGTCGCGCAGGCGCTCAGCGCGGCGTTCGCCCGTTTCGAAGCGGAGCCGGCGTGGCGCGCGGCGGTGCTGTTCGGCGCGGGCGGCACCTTCTGCGCCGGCGCGGATCTGAGCGCACTCGCCGACGACACCCGCCGCAACGAACTGCACGCCGACGGCAGCGGGCCCGGCCCGATGGGCCCGACGCGCATGAGCTTCAGCAAGCCGGTCATTGCCGCGATTGCCGGCTACGCGGTCGCGGGCGGTCTGGAGCTGGCTGCGCTGTGCGATCTGAGAGTGGTCGAAGACGACGCGGTGCTCGGCGTGTTCTGCCGGCGCGTGGGGATTCCGCTGATCGACGGCGGCACGATCCGGCTGCCGCGTCTGATCGGCCTGTCACGCGCGCTGGACCTGATTCTGACCGGGCGCGCGGTGAGCGCGCAGGAAGCGCTCGGCTTCGGTCTCGCCAACCGCGTCGTAGCCAAAGGCACGGCCCGCGCGGCGGCCGAACAGTTGGCCGCCGAACTGGCCGCGTTGCCGCAGGCGGCGTTGCTTGCGGACCGCCGCTCCGCGCTCGAAAACAGCATGCTCGACGATTTCGCCAAAGCTTTGCGTCGGGAAGGCGCCGGGGGCTTTCGCGCCGTCTTCGACGAAGGGGTCGCTGGCGCGGCGCGTTTCGCCGAAGGCGCCGGCCGCCACGGCAACACCCTCGATACCGGCGACGGCACGCGCTAGACGCGCCGCGATGTGCCACGAGAATAGCGCCGCCGCAGCCTTCAGCAAAAAACAACAACTGCGGCTACGGTCAGCAAGGCTGTTTTGACTTAGGTAGAATCCCCTACTGCTTTACCCCTTGTCCGGCGCACGCGTTCTCGCCCCGAAAACGCGCGCCGGCCGCGCGACGCTCCCCGCCGCGCCGATGCACGCTCCCTTCATCATGCCTTTGCCCCTGCTCGCCCTTGCCGTTGCCGCTTTTGGAATCGGTACCACCGAATTCGTGATCATGGGATTGCTGCCCGATGTCGCGCGCGACCTGGCCGTCTCGATTCCGGCGGCCGGCATGCTGGTGTCGGCGTACGCGCTCGGCGTCACCATCGGCGCGCCGA
Organism: Paraburkholderia aromaticivorans; assembly: GCF_002278075.1. Lineage (NCBI taxonomy): Bacteria > Pseudomonadati > Pseudomonadota > Betaproteobacteria > Burkholderiales > Burkholderiaceae > Paraburkholderia > Paraburkholderia aromaticivorans. The sequence continues at coordinate 538,161 of NZ_CP022989.1, forward strand.
TCGTCGCGATCGCGGTCGCCAACATGCCGCGCAAGAAGGCGCTGATGAGTCTGATCGGCGTGTTCATCGTCGGCAATCTGCTGTGCGCGGTGGCGCCGGGTTACGCGGTGCTGATGGCCGCGCGCATCGTCACGGCGTTCTGCCACGGTGCGTTCTTCGGCATCGGCTCGGTGGTGGCCGCGGGCCTCGTCGCGCCGAACCGCCGCGCGCAAGCCATCGCGCTGATGTTCACGGGCCTCACGCTTGCCAACGTGCTGGGCGTGCCGCTCGGCACCGCGCTCGGCCAGGCGGTGGGTTGGCGCGCCACCTTCTGGGCGGTCACGGGCATCGGCCTCGTCGCGGCGGCCGCGCTCGCCGTGTGCCTGCCGGCGAAGATCGAGACGCAGAAGGCGAGCCTCGTCCGTGAATTCAGCGTGCTGAAGAACCCGCAAGTGCTGATGGTGCTCGGCATCAGCGTGCTCGCGTCGGCGAGTCTCTTTTCTACCTTCACGTACATCACGCCGATTCTCGAAGACGTGACCGGCTTTACGCCGCATGCGGTCACCCTCGTGCTGCTGCTGTTCGGCCTGGGTCTGACGGTGGGCAGCACGCTCGGCGGCAAGCTGGCCGACTGGCGGCTGATGCCGTCGCTGGTGGCGTTTCTGCTCGCCATCGTCGTGATTCTGACCATCTTTGCCGGCACCATGCATGCGGAGATCCCGGCGATGATCACGATTTTCGCGTGGGGTGTTCTGGCCTTCGCCATCGTGCCGCCGCTGCAAATGCTGATCGTCGACCGCGCGAGTCATGCGCCGAATCTGGCTTCGACCTTGAACCAGGGCGCCTTCAACCTCGGCAATGCGACGGGCGCGTGGCTCGGCGGCATGGCGATCGGCGCGGGCGCACCGCTCACGACGCTGCCGTGGGTCGGTGTGGCGACCTCGATCGGCGCGCTCGTGCTGACGCTGTGGTCGGTGTCGATCGACCGGCGCGCGCAACGGGTCGCCGTGGCGGGCTGATTGGCCTGATCGGCGCTCTTATCGGCGCTTATCCGTACCCTGCGCGACGACTCACCGCCACACTCGTGCCGGCCAGCCGGCGCAGCAACGGCTCACATCGCAACCTCGATCCAGACTGCGCATGACTCGCGGCCGTAGTAGCATCTCGGCCGATGAAAGTCATCCTCACTCGCGATTTCCTCGCTTTGATCCTCAGTGTCGCCGTTGTCGGACTCGGCAGCGGCGCGACACTTCCCCTCACGGCCCTCGCGCTCACGCAAGCCGGCTATGGCACCGACGTGGTCGGTCTGCTGACGGCCGCGCAAGCAGGCGGCGGCCTCGTCATCGTGCCGCTCGCCGGCTGGATCGCGGCGCGCTTCGGCGGCCGCCAGGTGATCGTCGGTGCCGTGCTGGTGGTGGCGCTCGCCACCGCGCTGATGCAACTCACCGCGAACCTGTGGCTCTGGGCCGTGTTGCGCGTGCTGTGCGGCGCGGCACTGATGCTCCTCTTCACGATCGGCGAAGCCTGGGTCAACCAGTTGGCCGACGACGCCTCGCGCGGCCGCGTCGTCGCCATCTACGCCACCAACTTCACGCTGTTCCAGATGGCGGGGCCGGTGCTGGTGAGTCAGATCGCGGGCTTCGCGCACTGGCGCTTCCTGCTGTGCGGCGCGATCTTCCTGCTGGCGCTGCCGATGCTCGCCGCGATCCGCACGACGCCCCAAGCCTCCGACGACGAGCACGCGGCGCACGGCAGCTGGCGTCGTGTCTTACCGCAGATGCCGGCGCTCGTGATCGGCACTGGCTTCTTCGCGTTGTTCGACACGATCGCGCTCTCGTTGCTGCCGCTCTTCGCGATGTCGCACGGCATCACGAGCGAGGTGGCCGTGCTGTTCGCCTCGGCTCTGCTCCTTGGCGATACGACGATGCAGTTTCCGATCGGCTGGCTCGCCGACCGGCTCGGCCGCGAGCGGGTGCATATCGGTTGCGGTGTGGTCGTCGTAGCGTTGCTGCCGTTTTTGCCTTGGGCGGCCACTTCACCGTGGCTTTGCTGGCCGCTGCTCTATGTGCTCGGCGCGGCGGCAGGCGCGATCTACACGCTCTCGCTGGTGGCCTGCGGTGAACGCTTTCGCGGTGTCGCGCTGGTGTCGGCCAGCTCGCTGGTGGGCGCCTCGTGGAGCGCGGCCAGTTTCGGCGGCCCGCTGGTGGCCGGTGCGCTGATGAAGAGTGTGGGTAACGACGCGATGGTCGGCGTGCTGCTCGCTGCGGCGTTGGCGTTTCTCGGCGCGGCCTGGTGGGAGAAGCGGCATGCGCCGGTGGGGAGCGTCGGCTGATAGCAGACTTTGACGCGGTGTCGCCGCGTGATGATGCGCGAATAGCAAAACGGGGAAGCCGTTCATCCTGGCTTCCCCGTTTTTCGTCATGCGGCTTGCATGCTGCTCGCGCGGTCTTTCAGCGTCACTTCAACGCCGGCAAAATCTCCCCGACGCACACCCCGAAGCCCACCCGATACCCGTCGCCCTGGCACCAGCCGGCCAGCGTCAACTCGTCGCCGTCCTCGATGAAACTGCGCGTGCCGCCTTCCTGCAACTCCACCGGCTTCTTGCCGTTCCACGTCAACTCGAGCAGGCTGCCGAACGAATCTTCCGTCGGCCCGCTGATCGTGCCCGAGCCCATCAGGTCGCCCACGCGCGTATTGCAGCCCGATACCGTGTGATGCGCGAGCTGCTGCGCCATCGTCCAGTACATGTGCTTGAAGTTGGTCCGCGTAATCGTGCTCGCCCGCTCTGCCTGCTTTGGGCGCAGCGTCACTTCCAGCGTGATGTCGAAAGCATGCTCGCCGTCGTGGCGCAGGTAGTCGAGCGGCTGCGGATCTTGCGCCGGCTGTGCGACGCGAAACGGTTCGAGCGCGTCGAGCGTCACGATCCACGGCGAGATCGTGGTCGCGAATGTCTTCGCGTTGAACGGCCCGAGCGGCACATATTCCCATTGCTGGATATCGCGCGCGCTCCAGTCGTTCAGCAGCACCATGCCGAAGATATGCGCTTCGGCATCCGCGCACGCAACCGGCTCGCCCAGGGCGTTGCCAGCGCCGATCACGAAGCCCGTTTCGAGCTCGATATCCAGCTTGCGGCACGCGCCGAACACCGGACGCTCCTGATCCGGCAGCTTCAACTGTCCGTTAGGACGACGCACCGGCGTGCCGCTCACCACCACCGACGACGCGCGGCCGTTGTAACCGATCGGCATCTCCGACCAGTTCGGCAGCAGCGCGTTCTTCGGATCGCGGAACATGGAGCCGACATTCGTCGCATGCTCCTTCGACGAATAGAAATCGGTGTAGCCAGGAATCTGCACCGGCAAATGCAATTGCGCGTCGGCCTGGCGAATCAGCGCGCGGCTGCGCAGCTCGGCGTCGTCGCGCAGCGTCGCGTTGTCGCGCGACAGCAGCTTGCTCAACTGGATGCGCACGCTGCGCCATGCGTCGCGGCCGAGCGCGATGAAATCGTTCAACGTGTCGCGTACAAACACGCTCTCGCCCGCGCCAGATGAAGGCACGCTCAGCAGCCCCGCGCTTTCGAGCGCGGCCAGGTCGACGATGCGGTCGCCGATCGCCACGCCCACGCGGCGCGTCGCATTCAGAGCGTCGCTGAAAATGCCGAACGGCAGATTCTGAATCGAAAAATCGTTGGTCGAGTCGTTGGCCGACTCGACCCAGCTTTTACGCGACGGATCGAGCGTCGCCTGAAGATCGCTCAATGCGTTCATCGTTGCTCCGGATTGAAGTGTTTCTTGAGACCTTGCCAGCACTCGTAGTAATGCGCCTGCAATTGCGCGGTTTCGAGCGCGAAACGGGTCGGCTTGATCAGCGTGCGCGTCTCGAACATGAACGCCATCGTGTCGCCGACTTTCATCGGCTTCGACGTGTCGCCATGCGAGGCTTTTTCGAACGTGTCCGCGTCCGGGCCGTGACCCGTCATGCAGTTATGCAGACTCCCGCCGCCCGGCAAGAAACCCTCGGCCTTCGCGTCGTACACGCCGTGCACGAGACCCATGAACTCGCTCGCGACGTTGCGATGGAACCAGGGCGGGCGGAACGTATCTTCGGCGGCCAGCCAGCGCGGCGGGAAGATCACGAAGTCGATCGCGTCGACGCCCGGCGTGTCGCTTTGCGATTGCAGCACCAGAAAGATCGACGGGTCCGGATGGTCGAAGCTGATCGAGCCGATCGTGTTGAAGCGGCGCAGATCGTACTTGTACGGTGCGTAGTTGCCGTGCCACGCCACCACGTCGAGCGGCGAATGGCCGATGTCCGCGCGCCACAGGTTGCCGTTCAGCTTGGCGACGAGTTCGAACTTGCCTTCACGATCCTCGTAGGCCGCATGCGGCGTGAGGAAATCGCGCGGATTGGCGAGGCCGTTCGAGCCGATCGGGCCAAGATCCGGCAAACGCAGCAACGCCCCGAAGTTCTCGCAGATATAACCGCGCGCGTCACCATCCGGCAGGCTCACCGCGAAGCGTATGCCGCGCGGAATCACCACGATCTCGAACGGCTCGACTTCGAGCCGGCCCATTTCGGTGGCGATATGGAGACGCCCTTCCTGCGGCACGATCAGCAATTCGCCGTCGGCGCTGTAGAAGAAGCGGTCCTGCATCGAGCGGTTCGCCGCGTACAGATGAATCGCGCAACCGCTCATCGATTCCGCCGCGCCGTTGCCCGCCATCGTCACCCAGCCGTCGATGAAGTCAGTCGGCTCGGCCGGCATCGGCAGCGGGTCCCAGCGCAACTGGTTTGGCGGTGTCGGCGGCACCTCGGCGAAGTTGGCGACGAGCCGCTCCGAAGGCAGCAGCGTGAACGGCTTATGCACGGCCGCCGGACGAATCCGGTACAGCCACGAGCGGCGATTGTGGCCGCGCGGCGCGGTGAACGCCGTGCCCGACACCTGTTCGGCGTACAGACCATAGGCCGCGCGTTGCGGCGAGTTGCGCCCTTCCGGCAATGCGCCCGGCAAGGCCTCCGTGGCGAATTCGTTCGCGAAGCCCGACTGGTAGCCCGGCTCGATTTCAAGCCGCGAACTGGCGGTGTTCGGCGTACGTGTTTGGGTATCCATGCAAAGTTCTCCGTTGATACTCGATCTCGTCATCTCACGCGGTCCGCGGCTCGGACGGGCGGCGGCGTTGGCGCGTCGCCGCGGCCAGCGCGATCACCAGCAGCGCGGAGCACAGCACCGGCACGGCCGCCGCATGGAACAGCGACGCGTTCGACCAGTTCAGCGCGATCAGTTCACCGCCGATCAGCGGCCCGATTACCGAGCCGATCCGGCCGATGCCGAGGCTCCAGCCGATCCCTGTCGAGCGCAGCGTGGTCGGATAAAAATGGCCGGCCAGCGCGTTGACCGCCGGCTGTCCGCCGACCACGCAGAAACCGCCCGCGAACACGACGATCAACAGCCACGGCAATGCATGCGCCACCGTGCCGATCGTGCCGACCGCCAGCGCCGCGCCCACGAAACAGACGAACAGCACGCGGACAAAGCCAAAGCGTTCGATGAACCAGCCGAGCAGCAAGGTGCCGACCACGCCGCCCGTCTGCAGCACGGTGCCGACGATCACGGCCGTGCCCGGCGAATAGCCGGCGTCGCGCATCACGGTAGGCAGCCAGTTGGACAGGAAATACAGATCGATCAGGTTCATGAAACTGATCGCCCACAGGATCAACGTCACCGGGCCGCGGCCCGCGCGGAACAATTCAGCGACCGGCGCGCCTTCGTTACCCTTCTCCCGCACGACGAGACGCGTGTTCGCATCGATCGGCAGCGCCGGGTTGAACTTCGCGAGCCAGCGCAATGCGCGCTCGCTGCGGCCCTTGAGGACGAGGAATTGCAGCGACTCGGGCAGCACGGCAAGCATCGCCAGCGCGAGCAGCAGCGGCGCCGCGCCGCCTACCCAGAAAACCGCGCGCCAGCCGTAGACCGGAATCAGCGCGGCGCTGATAAAGCCGCCGAGCGCCGCGCCCAGCGTGAAGCCGCACGACACCAGCATCATGCGCTTGACGCGATGCGCCGGCGTGGAGAATTCGCCGACCAGCGCCATTGCGTTCGGCATGATGCAACCGAGCCCGAGACCGGTGATGAAGCGCAGCGCGATCAAAGCGGGGACGGTCGTGACGAAAGGTGTGGCGAGCATCGACAGCGCGAAGAAGAACGTCGAGCCGATCAGCACCGGGCGGCGGCCAACGCGGTCGGCCAGCACCGACAACCCCAGTGCGCCGAGCAGCATGCCGAACAGACTGGCGCTGAACACCGGACCGAGCGCTGCCTTCGATACGCGCCATTCGGCGATCACGCTCGGCGCGACGTAGCCCATGGCCTGCGCGTCGAACCCGTCGATCACGAGGCACAGCCCGCATAGCATGAGCAGCATCCACTGAAATGCCGGGTGATGCGTTTCGGCGAGCACACGCTCGACTTCGATTACGTTGGCGGCGGCTGCGGTGGGTGTCGCGCTCAATGGGTCGTCCCCTCTTCCTGACTGGTTGGTTTGGCGGCGATGCGACCGAAACCGCCGCCTGTTCGGCGCATGCGGCCCGCGGCGGCACACACAGTCCCGCCATGGCAGCTGCGCCAGGATTTACGTATAGTAAAACTAATTACGTATAGTGAAATTAACGTATACCCTAGAGAATGACTCAGCCGCCCGCTGTGGCTCGTGGATACGAGCGTATGGCGGATAACGTTATGAGCAATTTGTTCATGTGAGCGCCTGGCGGACTGCTACCATCAATGGATGCGGCAATTGAATAGCGTTGCCGAGCGCCTCTCTCTCGCCATCCATACGTCTACATGATTCCGCCGACCATCCCCGCCCTGATTGCCCGCGCCGCCGATCATCCGTTTCTCGGCGCGCATCTGGCGATGGGGCAAGGCCTGCATCACGACGTCGCGCTGGCGAGATTCGACGGTCTGGAACTCGCCAGCACCTACGAACCGATCTTCGATATCAGCGTGCATGCGTTGGCGCAGTCGCTTTCATCGGGTGCCGAGGGAGTGGACCGTTTCGGCGACGAACTCGGCTTTCAGGCGGTCACGCATCTGCTCGACGGTCCGCCGTCCGACGCGTTCGATCCGTTCGACCGGATCGCCGACGATCGGGATCTCGTTGAACTCGACCGCATGTCGCGCGCGCTGCATGCCATCAATTTCTTCGGCGCGCAGCGGCATGGGTTGCTCTTTCTGCGCGTGCACGAGCGGCTGCTCAAGAGTGTGAAGTACGACCACGGGCGGCATTTTTCGACGGTGCTGGTGTCGCTCGGATTGAACCCGTCGCGGGTGGTGATCGAGTTGCCGGCGGCGGCGGTCGCGCACAAAACCTTTCTCGGCTATCTGACCAAGAGCTATCAGCACTATGGCTTCAAGGTGGCAGGCAATCTGTCCAACGCGGGGCAGATTCTGTCGGTGTCGGAAACCGCGCGGCTCGACTTCATCAAGATGGATGCGGGAACCGCTTTGCGCGATGCAACGGTTAAACCACTAGTCGGTTATGCCGGCCGGTTGCGGATTCCGCTGATCTTCAACCGTGTGGTGGACGAAGCGCAGTTCGATGCGTTGCAGCAGTATGACGTGCGCTTCGTGCAAGGGCCGTTGTTCAACGCGCATTATCACGACCGGGCGGTTTGAGCGGCTTGACCTGGCCGAGCCGGTTGCGTAGGCGTGAGCCGGTTGATATAGCAACCCCGCGCCGCCGCTTCAGCCCGTATCGCCCAAACGCCGCGCGAGCGCTTTCAGCCGCGGCGCGACATTGTCACGAAACACCTCCTCTCCCATCGACGAAGCCGGCCCGCTGCAGCTCAGCACCAGCCAGCGGCCTTCGCGCGGCTCGCGAAACGGCACTGCGACCGCATTGACATCGTCGTGCCACGCGCGGAACGAATAGCAGCAGCGCTGCGCGGCAAAGGCGGCGATCTCCTTCTGCGCGTCGGCGACCAGCTGCGCGCCATCCTCACCCGCGGCCTTCTTCAGTTCGGCCAGCAGCGCCGCGCGCACGTCGAGCGGTTGCACGGCGAGATAGGCGCGCCCCATTGAACTCGTCAGCATCGACAGTTTCGAACCGGAAGCCAGCCCCAGCGTCAACGCGGTCTCGCTGCGGATCGTCTCGAGATAGATCATGTCCAGCCCGTCGCGGCAACCGAGGGAGACCGCCGCGCCCACCTCGCGTGCGAACGTGCGCATGTGCGGGCGCGCCAGTTCGAGCGTGTCCGTGCCCGAGAGCAGCGCGAAACCGAGCGACAGCACACCCGCGTCGAGCGCATATTTACCCAGGGTTTCGTCGAGCCGCAGATAGCCGAGCACGGTCAGCGTGTAGGCAAGCCGGTTGACGGTCGCCTTCGGCAAGCCGGTGCGTTCGACGAAATCGCGGTTGCCGAGCAGGGTGTCTCCCGGCTTGAACGCGCGCAGTAAATCCAGCCCCCGTGCGAGGGCGACGACGAATTTGCGCTCGTCCAGCGGTTCTGTGGGAGTGGATGCAGGCGTCATGGGGTGATACACTCGGACGTGGTTTGCAAAACATTGTTTCGCATAGCGGAACTTAAGTCAAGCTTACGGCTGTTTAGCCGAGCAAGGAATCAGGAGATAAGTCATGGCCGAGGCCGCGCAGTTTCACTGGGAAGACCCACTGCTGCTGGATCAGCAGCTCACCGAAGACGAACGGATGGTGCGCGACGCTGCCGCGGCTTACGCGCAGGACAAGTTGCAGCCGCGCGTGCTCGAGGCGTTCCGCCACGAAAAGACCGACATCGAGATCTTTCGCGAAATGGGCGAACTCGGCCTGCTCGGCCCGACGATTCCCGAACAATACGGCGGCCCCGGCCTGAACTACGTGGCGTACGGCTTGATTGCGCGCGAAGTGGAGCGCGTCGATTCCGGCTACCGGTCGATGATGTCGGTGCAGTCGTCGCTCGTCATGGTGCCGATCCACGCATTCGGATCGGAAGCGCAGAAGCAGAAGTACCTGCCGAAGCTCGCCACCGGCGAATGGATCGGCTGCTTCGGCCTGACTGAGCCGAACCACGGCTCAGACCCCGGCAGCATGGTGACGCGGGCGAAAAAGGTTGACGGCGGCTATTCGCTGTCCGGCTCGAAGATGTGGATCACCAATTCGCCGATCGCCGACGTGTTCGTCGTGTGGGCGAAGCTCGAAGAAGACGGCAAGGACGCGATTCGCGGCTTTATTCTCGAGAAGGGCTGGAAAGGACTGTCGGCGCCGACCATCCACAGCAAGGTGGGTTTGCGTGCGTCGATCACCGGCGAAATCGTGCTCGACGAAGTGTTCGTGCCGGAAGAGAACCGTTTCCCGGAAGTCAGCGGTTTGCGCGGCCCGTTCACCTGCCTGAACTCGGCGCGCTACGGCATTGCCTGGGGCGCGCTCGGCGCGGCCGAAGCGTGCTGGCACACCGCGCGTCAGTATGTGCTGGATCGCAAGCAGTTCGGCCGGCCGCTCGCCGCGAACCAGTTGATTCAGAAAAAGCTCGCCGACATGCAGACCGAGATCACGCTCGGACTGCAAGGCGTGCTGCGTCTCGGCCGCATGAAGGACGAAGGCACCGCGGCTGTCGAGATCACCTCGATCATGAAGCGCAATTCATGCGGCAAGGCGCTGGACATTGCGCGGCTCGCACGCGACATGCTCGGCGGCAACGGCATCTCGGACGAGTTCGGCGTCGCGCGACATCTCGTGAATCTGGAAGTGGTGAACACCTATGAAGGCACGCACGACATTCACGCGCTGATTCTCGGGCGCGCGCAGACGGGCATTCAGGCTTTCTTCTGAAAGTTGTAATGCGCGGGCACCGCCGACCTGTGCCGGGGTCTGCGCAGCACGATAAAAAAAGCCAGTTCATAGGTGAACTGGCTTTTTTGTCGTCCGACGCGGCGCGGCGCGCCGCAGTCAACGGCGCACTTCCTGGCTCAACTGCCGCTTACTTGTTCGGCTGCGGCGTCATGCGCAGATAGGGGCGCAGCGCCTTGTAGCCCTTCGGGAATTTCTGCTTGATGACTTCCTCGTCCTTCAGCGACGGGACGATCACCACGTCATCGCCCTGCTTCCAGTTGCCGGGCGTGGCGACCGAGTGATTGTCGGTCAATTGCAGCGAATCGATCACGCGCAGCACTTCGTCGAAGTTACGGCCCGTGCTGGCCGGATAGGTGATGATGAGACGCACCTTCTTGTTCGGGTCGATCACGAACAGCGAGCGCACGGTCAGCGTTTCGTTCGCGTTCGGGTGGATCATGTCATACAGTTCGGAAACCTTGCGGTCGCCATCCGCGAGAATCGGAAAGCCGACATTGGCGGCTTGAGTCTCGTTAATGTCTTTAATCCACTCCTTGTGCGACTCGGCGCTGTCGACCGACAACGCGATGGTCTTCACATTTCGCTTCTCAAATTCGCTAGCCAGCTTCGCGGTCAAGCCGAGTTCGGTCGTGCAGACCGGCGTGAAGTCAGCGGGATGCGAAAACAACACGCCCCAACTATCGCCCAGCCATTCATGAAATTTGATCGGGCCGACACTCGATTGTTGCTCGAAATCCGGCGCGATATCGCCAAGACGTAGACTCATCATGCATCTCCTAAAGGTTTGGACATTGCCGCGCGAGCATTCATCCACGGCGCCCCGCAAAGATAAAGCATACGGGAGCGACGGTATATGACGAACGAACATCGCGTCACTACTTTATGCGTTTTTGTAATTTTCGCCGATTTAGTGGAAACTTTGCGGGACAGATCAACTCCATCTTAAGCAAACTTTGTCGCACATTTTGCAGGCGGCGGGGTTTTTGTGGCTATGCTTCACCCGGGAACGGTTCGTGCGAAGTTGTCAACCAACCGAGCCCTGCGCTCGCCAGCGGCCGTTTCTTTGGTTACGATTCACGCGTGGCGTGAGACGAAGGGGAGCTGTCAATGTCGGAAATCAACAAGGAGAGATTGATGTCGGATATCAAAACCGTCCTCGCGGACGCTGAAGATCTGCTGAAACAGGCCGCGAGCGCCACCGGCGAGCGCGCTTCGGAACTTCGTGAAACGGCGCTGACGCGCCTGAAGCAGGCTAAAGAAAAGGCGGCTGACGTTCAGGTCGTCGTGGTCGAAAAAGGCAAGAAAGCGGCCCGCGCCACCGACGACTACGTGCACGAGCATCCGTGGGCATCCATCGGCATCGCCGCGGGCGCCGGTGTGCTGCTCGGGCTGTTGATCAACCGCAAGTAACACTGGCGACGGCGCCGGGCACATCACGCCCGGCGCACCAGCGAAACGAGTTGACCGGCGCAGGCCTGGCCGGTCCGCTTCTTCTGGCGCGTGCGCGCGCCGGTTAGGCCTTCACGCGCAACGCCCACAGCCATGACGATCGACACACAATCGCAGCGCGGAGAACATAGTCCGTTACGCCGCATCATCGGTTCCGTGTTTGCCATTCTGCAAACGCGGCTGGAACTGGTTGGCATCGAACTCGCCGAAGAAAAGGACCGTTTGCTAGGCGTGCTGTTCCTCGGCCTTGCCGCCATGATGCTCGCCACCATGGCCTTGATCGCGCTCACAGCGCTGATCGCCATCGCATTCTGGGACACCTACCGCTGGCAGGCGCTTGCCAGCATCACCGCGGTCTATGCGATTGCGGGACTGGCCTGTGCGCTGAAAGCCCGCAGCGGCTTGCGCAATGCGCCGATGGTGTTCGAAGCGACCATTGCCGAGTTCGAAAAAGACCGCGACGTGTTCCGCAAACCGTGATCCGGAAGACGCAACGGCGTGCCCTGCGTCTTCCTTGAGAATCTCGCGCGATTTGCAGCGTCGCTCTACTGCTCCACCTTCACTGCCGCCGACACGCCATGAGCCAGACCCATTCCGATACCGCATTCCGTAACAAGCGCCACCAGGCCAAAGATCTGAGCGCACCCCATCTGCGAGCGCTGCGCAAGGAACTGCTGCTGGTGCGCGCGGACGTCGAGCGTATGGAACTTGCTCAGGCGACCATGGATCTACGGCAAGCGGTCACGCACTTCAGCTGGCTCAAGTTCATCCTGCCGGGTTTTGGCGGCATGCGCGTGGGCCACGGCTCGAAGACAAGCTTTCTCAACGCGGGGAGCATCGGCGCCCTGCTCAAGCAGTATCCGCTCATCAGTTCTATCGTTTCGATCATCCTCGCCAAGCCGCTGCGCGCAACGGTCGCAGCCGGCGCCAAACCCGTGTTCAAGTGGGGCAGTCTCGCCCTGGCCGGCTGGGAAGCGTATCGAATCTGGCAACAGATGAAACGGGACTCCGCCGCGGCGCCAGGCGATAAGGCCGACTCGACGGACAGCGGTTATTGAAGCGTGACGCTGGCCGCGATCGGGGCGATTCGCTAGCTTGTGTTCCAGCAGTCGCCGCTCGCGGGTGGCAAAACGCTTTTCTCGCTGTTTGCCCCGCCGTTTGCCCCGCCGCTCACCCCGCCATTTGCCTCGCTTTTATTGCCGCGTAATCCTGTCGCATCGAGTGTGAAAATGCCGCATGGATCATCGTGCATCGGGCCGGAGTCACTCGGCGCCGCCTCTATGGCATAGCCGCCATTAGCATCGTCCGCGGGCAGTACGTGCAGGCGGTAGACTGGCGTGCCGAATTGCGGCGCCTGGTCGAGGCCCGGCGGCAATACCGGGACGCTGTCGCTCGTCACTCCCTCGACGAATTGGGCTGCGCGATAGAGCGCGGAGGCTGCATCGATTCGATGAGTTCGCGCGACATGGCTACGGTACGAAGGCACTGCAAACACCGCCAGCGCGGCCGTGATCGCCAGCGCGATCATCAATTCGAGCAACGTAAAGCCGGATGTAGACGACAGCTTCATGACACCTCCATCAAAAAGGCCTGGCGGCGACGCGGCGCCAATGACGTTCGATCTTCTCGCCATCGATTACCAGTTCCATCTGCAACCACACCTGTGACTCCTTCGTCCGGCCGAAGCCGCGCGAAGTCAATAAATACGCCCGAGCATCGGCGCGAGCGGCAAGACGCCAGGCCTCGATCAGACATTGCGGCGCGCGTAACGAGTCGGGCCATTGCGCCACCGGCGTCATGGCGCCGGCGTCGAACGCGGCTTCGAGTTTCCACTGGGTCGGCTCGCCCGATGCGTACGGCAACGGTGCGCTCTGGACGGCTGCCGCTGCAATTACATTGCGGGCACACAATGTCAACGCCGAATCCGCGGCATGAAAAGCTTGCAGGTATTCGCGAACGTTGGTGGCGCTGCGCGCCGCAGCGAGCGATGTCTCGAACCAGACCGCGGAAGTAGCCAACATCATCGCTGAAATCAACAGGACGATTGGCAGGACCACGCCGAGTTGCCGGGTGCGTGTGCTTGAGCGGTGGCGGTCCTGTCGACCGCGCCATGGAAAGTTCTCCACGTGAACGCGGCATGTGGCGCATTGCCCAATTGGATGATGCTTCCGCTTTCCGGTTCGTCGTTTCCTCACGGCGAGTCCTCCGCGTGATTGCGTATCGCCACACGCCGTGAGAACGCCTGGCGCGGCCGGAAATCGGCGGCTGAAGCGCTCACGCCGTCGCAATCGACGTAGCGCGAACGCTGTCCTTGTGGCGCGCCGCGCACGAGCACGCAGAGATCGACCGCGACGATCCTCGCCCATTGATCGGCAGACACAGCCGACGCGTCGAGCGCAGCCAGCGCGCCGGCCACCCAGTACTTGATCCGCACGCGCTCGACACCTTCGACCAGCGGCTGCGCGGACCCGGTCTTACCGTTGCCTTCACAGTAAAGCTCCGGCTCACCGGACGAACCGCTGACTCTGGCGAAGTACCGATTCACGACCTGCACGCCCTTGTCGCCGAGCGCCGCGCTGGCGCCGGTCACGGCCTGCCCGAGGCAGTCGGTTGTCTGTCCGCTGGCGGATGGCCATGTGGAGACGTTGTCACCGACATAGCGAACCGCGACACCGTCCGAATGACTGGGCAGGGTCTCGCAGGCAAGGCTGTCGTCGGCGCCGACCGGGCGGCCACCCGAACAGCCGAACAACGGCGCGGGACGGGTGTACCGTGCGACATCCGCGGGTACGAAGCCGGCCATTTGCAATTGCTGGCCGATCAGCGTCAGCGCAATCAGACCGGCTTCGCGGATCCGCATTGCATCGCTCGCATGTTCGAATGCGCTGCGCTGCGTCGTATAAAGCGAGACGGCACCCGCGCTCACCAGCAGCCCAAGCGCCATAGCAATCGCAAATTCGACCAGCGTGTGGCCGCGAGCACGATTCGGTCGCCGCCTCATTTTGCAAACGCCAGTGCTACGCACGACGCGCCCACGGGAATATCCGCTCCGCCGCAGGGTGCTGGCTTGTCGATCACGTCGTCGGGACGCGGCATATCGGGCAACGCGGCCCACGTGACGCGTGCGGCGGACACACCGGCGTTCTCGCGCACCGCGGCAACGCCATGCGGTAGAACCAGTGTTGCCCGCGCGCTCCATTGCCTGATTGCAGAGTCCGCCGCGGAGGGCGCGCACGCCGCTTCCGCGACGGAATCGGCGATCCACACGGCGTGTTCGCGCACGGACATCGCACGGGCTTCACGCGCGGTCCACAATTGACCGCCGATCAAGCCTAACGCCGTGACCGCCATCAAGGCGACAGCCAGCATGACCTCGATCAGTGAGCTGCCGCCACACGTCGACTCGCAGCGGCGCGAGTGCCGCTTCTGCGTGGATTGGCTCATGACGCCGCTCCGCACGCGCCCTCGGTCGTCCGCGCCCGGCCGCCCGCTGCAATGCGAATGCAGCGCCGCCACTTGGCCCCTTGGGTGGCCCTTGACGGTGCACGCGGCGCGACATCGAAACTGCGAAACGTGCCGATCAATTGCCCCGCCGGTGGCGTGAACGTGAGATTCGTCTGTGTGCCGGTAATGCTCACGGCCGCGAGCAAAGGCTGCGCGCGCAATAGCGATAACGTGCCGCCTCGCTCGGCCAGCACAGCCCAACCACAGGACCAGTCAGCCACGCCATTGCCGCACGGCTGCCCTGCGGCAAGGCAATGCCGTGCCGTGTCGGT
The DNA here is from genome assembly GCF_002278075.1 of Paraburkholderia aromaticivorans. Taxonomy (NCBI): domain Bacteria; kingdom Pseudomonadati; phylum Pseudomonadota; class Betaproteobacteria; order Burkholderiales; family Burkholderiaceae; genus Paraburkholderia; species Paraburkholderia aromaticivorans. Next base: position 553,210 of record NZ_CP022989.1, read on the forward strand.
CCGGCACACCGTGACACGTGCGCCCTGGCGCAATGCTTCACTGCGCGCATAAGCAAGCGTCGAAGCAAGCACCCTCGCGCGGGCGTCGACCTGATCGCGCACGTACCACGCTACGAACGACGGCGTACCCATTACAGCGATCACGGCCAGCAGCGCGACGACGGCCAGCATTTCGACAAGCGTGAAGCCGCGGCATCGCGGCGGGCGAACGGCATTCCATTTCATCTGCATCCCTGATCGATTCGAAGAATGCAGCCAATCTAACGATTCGCGGATCCCTCAACAATCGGCCGAATGGCCAGGTGGCACTCAGACGTTATCCCGCGCAAAAATGCACGCGACGAACCATAACGGCAGCGGGAGATACGGATGCGCGAAACCACGCAGGGGAAAACGGCAACTCAAACGCAACGCGAGATGCGACTGCGTTTAGCGTTTGCGGGAAGGCTTGGGGGGAGAAGAGGCGCGGCGGAATTCTTCGATCACGTCCTCGAATTCGGAGACGTCTTCAAAGCGCCGGTAAACAGAAGCAAAACGCACGTAGGCAATGGTATCGAGCGCCCGCAACTCGTTCATCACGAGTTCGCCGAGGCGCTCGCTGCGCACTTCGCGCTCGCCGCTGCCGAGCAACTGATACTCGATGCGGGCAACCGCCGCGTCGATCGCGTCTGCTGCCACCGGGCGCTTGCGCAGCGCCAGTTGCATGCTCGCGACGATCTTGCGGCGGTCGAATTCGGTGCGGCTGCCATCCTTCTTGACGACCGACGGCAACGCCAGCTCGACCCGCTCATACGTCGTGAAACGTTTGTCGCAGGCTGGGCAGCGGCGGCGCCGGCGAATCGTTGCGCCGTCTTCGGATACGCGCGAGTCGACAACCTGCGTATCGGCGTGACGGCAGAAGGGGCAGTGCATGGCGGCTTAACGGTAAACCGGGAAGCGCTGGGTCAGCTCGGCCACCTGCGCGCGCACACGTTCGATCGTGGCGGCGTCTTCCGGGTTGTCCAGCACGTCGGCGATCAGGTTACCCACCTGCTCGGCTTCCTTCGCGCCGAAGCCGCGCGTGGTCATGGCCGGCGAGCCGAGGCGCACGCCGCTCGTGACGAACGGCTTTTCCGGATCGTTCGGGATCGCGTTCTTGTTGACCGTGATGTGAGCGGCGCCCAGCGCGGCTTCCGCAGCCTTGCCGGTGATCTTCTTCGCGCGCAGGTCGACGAGCATCACGTGGCTTTCCGTGCGGCCCGACACGATACGCAGACCACGCTTGACCAGCGTCTCCGCCAGCACGCGCGCATTTTCGACGACTTGCTGCTGGTATGCCTTGAACTCCGGCGACAGCGCTTCCTTGAACGCGACAGCCTTGCCGGCGATCACGTGCATCAGAGGTCCGCCCTGAATACCCGGGAAGATGGCCGAGTTGATCTGCTTTTCGAACTCGGCCTTCATCAGGATCACGCCGCCACGCGGGCCGCGCAGGCTCTTGTGCGTGGTGGTGGTGACGAAATCGGCGTGCGGCACCGGGTTCGGATACACGCCGGCGGCGATCAGACCGGCGTAATGCGCCATGTCGACCATGAAGTACGCGCCGACCGACTTGGCGATTTTCGCGAAGCGTTCGAAATCGATACGCAGCGCGAACGCGGATGCGCCCGCCACGATCAGCTTCGGCTTGTGCTCCTGAGCGAGCTTCTCCGCGGCATCGTAGTCGATGTCTTCGGCCTCGTTCAGACCGTAGCTGACCACGTTGAACCACTTGCCCGACATGTTGACCGGCGAACCGTGCGTGAGGTGGCCACCGTGCGCGAGGCTCATGCCCATGATCGTGTCGCCCGGCTTGAGCATGGCGAAGAACACACCCTGGTTGGCCTGCGAGCCGGAGTTAGGCTGCACGTTGGCGGCTTCCGCGCCGAACAGTTGCTTCACGCGGTCGATCGCCAGCTGCTCGGCGACGTCCACGTACTCGCAGCCGCCGTAGTAGCGCTTGCCCGGATACCCTTCGGCGTACTTGTTCGTGAGTTGCGAGCCTTGCGCAGCCATGACAGCCGGGCTCGTGTAGTTTTCCGACGCGATCAGTTCGATATGCTCTTCCTGACGGCGGTTTTCCTGCTCGATGACCTTCCAGAGTTCAGGATCGACGTTGGCGATGGTGCTTTGGGCTCTGTCAAACATACGGATTCCGTTGAATGTGTTCAGGTTGACCGGATCGTGCGCCGAATCTTGCGTAGAGGGTACGCAGCGCTGCTGGCGGCTGGGCCAGCCCTGACGTGGCGGATGGAGAGTCGCCGCACACGCGAGGCAGGACAGCCACCGTCAGCGCAGATCAATGCGCGCGGATCACGGCTGCCCAGGCGAACGGCAAAACGGCACCCTGCGCTTCACGGTGGGTTGCTCCACCTTGAATCCGATTGTTTGAACCGGTTCTATCGCCAGTCACGCAGGGGTGAGCGCGTTAGTTTATTGGAAGAGGGTCGAATAGGCAACCGGCTTCCGGGCACTGCCGCGGCTGCCCGCCCGCCGGCCCTCCGCACCGCCCGCGGCACCTTGTGCGGCGCGCAAAAGTCTGTCGGAAAGCTTGCGCAGGGCCGCTGCGCATCCCTGCCAAGGCCCCTCGTACAGCTGGTTTACCCTTGCCGCAGCGCCACAATGGAAGTAGGCTTGGGACCTTTCTCTCCTACCAGCCAGGGAACCACTGCAATGATCGTGTTCGTCACCGGAGCGTCCGCGGGATTCGGCGCCGCTATCGCTCGTGCCTTTGTCAAGGGTGGCCACCGTGTCGTCGCCACGGCACGCCGCAAGGACCGCCTGCAGGCACTTGCCGACGAGCTCGGCGACGCACTTCTGCCGTATGAGCTCGACGTGCGCGACCGCGCCGCCGTCGAAGCCGTTCCGGCCTCGCTGCCGGCGGATTTCGCCGCAATCGACGTGCTGGTCAACAACGCCGGCCTCGCGCTCGGCATCGAGCCGGCGCAGAAAGCGAGTCTCGACGAATGGAACACCATGATCGAGACCAATTGCACGGGCCTCGTGCAGGTCACGCATGCGTTGCTGCCCGGCATGGTGGAGCGCAATCGCGGCCACATTTTCAATCTGGGCTCGGCGGCCGGCAGCTGGCCGTATGCGGGTGGCAACGTTTACGGGGCCACCAAGGCGTTCGTGCATCAGTTCAGCCTGAATCTGCGCGCCGACGTGGCCGGCACCGCGCTGCGGGTGACCAACGTCGAACCCGGCCTGTGCGGCGGCACCGAGTTCTCGAACGTCCGTTTTCGCGGCGACGACGGCAAAGCCGCCAAAATGTACGAGAACGTCCAGCCGCTGACGCCCGAAGACATCGCGGACTCGATCTACTGGATCGCCACTCGCCCGGCGCACGTGAATATCAACACGATCGAGCTGATGCCGGTGGCTCAATCGTTCGCCGCTTTGTCCGTTTATCGCGGCTAAAGGCCGCCAGACGGGGCGCACATCTTGAAACAGACCTCCGAGTGTGCGTTCCGGTAAAATGCGCCGCATGAATATGTCGACCAGCCAGCCCGGCACGGAAATCGGCTACACGTGGCCCATTCGCGTGTACTACGAAGATACCGACGCCGGCGGCATCGTGTTTTACGCGAACTATCTGAAATTTTTTGAACGGGCGCGCACCGAATGGCTGCGCGCATGTGGCGTCGACCAGAATCGGCTCGTGGAAGAATCGGGCGCGATCTTCATCGTCCGCAGCACCGCGGTCGATTATCGGGCGCCGGCCCGGCTCGACGACGTGGTCAACGTGGTCAGCCGGATCGAGCGTCTTGGCAGAGCATCGGTCGATTTCGCGCAGGAAGCGTGGCGCGACGGCACGCTGCTTGCTACCGGTTCCATCCGCGTAGGTTGCGTCGACCGCATTGCGCTGCGGCCGGCCGCGATTCCTCCACCGGTCCTCGCCGCTTTGCGGCGCGGGCCGGGCATGAGCGCCGGCGGTGTCAACGGACCATGACTGAACCCCGTTGTTAAGGGGCCAGTGAACTCGTAACGATCCAGCAACACAAAGCATGGTTCGGCTTGCAATATCGCCGACGCTTCCGTTTTGCTCACGGCAAGCTTCGATTGGCCTTGCAGCCGGACGCCCCCTTCCCGGGACGTTAAAACGAACCTTTATGAACACTACACAAGATCTGTCGATCGTTTCCCTCGTACTCAATGCGAGCCTGCTGGCGCAGGCCGTGATGGCGCTGCTGCTGTTGTTGTCGCTGTTGTCGTGGACCTTCATCTTCCGCAAGTGGTTTGCGATCCGCCGGGCGCGCGCGCAAACTGAACGCTTCGAACGCGATTTCTGGTCGGGTGGCGACCTGCAGGCGCTTTATCAGAGCGCCGCGAACAACCGTCACACGATCGGCGCGCTGGAGCGGATTTTCGAGTCCGGCATGCGCGAATTCCTGAAAGGCAAGGAAAAGCGCCTGAACGATTCCGGTGCGATTCTCGACGGCGCACGGCGCGCCATGCGTGCGGCGTTCCAGCGTGAAATGGACGTGCTCGAAGCCAATCTCGCCTTTCTCGCGTCGGTCGGTTCGGTCAGCCCGTATATCGGTCTGTTCGGCACGGTATGGGGGATCATGAATGCGTTTCGCGGCCTCGCCAACGTACAGCAGGCCACGCTGGCGAACGTCGCGCCGGGCATCGCCGAAGCGCTGACCGCTACCGCAATTGGCCTGTTCGCTGCGATTCCGGCCGTGGTTGCCTACAATCGCTACGCGCACGACATCGACCGTCTGGCGATCCGCTTCGAGACCTTCATCGAAGAATTCTCGAACATCTTGCAGCGTCAGGCACAGTAAGGAGTTCACGATGGCAGGCTCTCGCTCCTCCAGCATGCGCGGCAGCCGCTCGCGCCGCGCGATGGCCGACATCAACGTCGTGCCGTATATCGACGTGATGCTCGTGCTGCTCGTGATCTTCATGGTGACCGCGCCGCTCGTCGCTCCGTCGATCGTCAATCTGCCGACCGTCGGTGGCGCCGCGCCGCAGCAGCAAACACCGCCCGTCATCGTGAATATTCGCGCGGACGGCAACATGAGCGTCAAATATAAGGACGATTCGGGTGCGCAGCAGCAGGAAGACATGACGAAGGCCGATCTGAACGGCTTCATCGCCGAGCGCGCGCAGTCGCATCCTGATCAGCCCGTCGTCATCGCCGCCGACAAGACGGTCAAATACGAAGTCGTGATGAACGTGATGTCCGAGCTCAAGGCTCGCGGCGTCAAGCGCGTTGGATTGCTCGTCAAATCGCAATGATCCGCAAGAACTCCGAATACCCGCTCCAGCCACCGCGTGAACGCGGCACCGGGCGAGCCTTTGCGTTCGCGCTGGTGATGCACGCGCTGCTCGGGTTCTTTCTGTATCACGGCATTCAGTGGCAAAACAGTACGCCCGAAGGCGCGGAAGCGGAGCTGTGGACCGAAGTGCCCGATACGGCAATCCCGCGTCCCGTTCCGCCACCGCCCGTGCCGGTCGCCCCCGCTCCGCCGGTGCGCGACGAACAGGCCGACATTGCGTTGCAGGAGAAGAAACGGCAGCAACAGGAAGCGGCTCGCCAGGCTCAGTTGGCCGAACAGCAACGTCAACAGAAGCTGCAGGCCCAGCAGGAAGCCGAGGCCAGGCGCCAGCAGCAGCTAGCGGCGGAACAGGCCGCGCAACTCGCCGCGCAGAAAGCTGCGGCAGCCAAACAGAAACAACTGCAGCAACAACAGCAACAACAGGAAGCCAGCAAGCTGAAGCAACAGCAACTGGCCGAACAGCAAAAGCAGCAGCAGTTGAAAGAACAGCAGCAGGAACAGCAACAGAAGCAAGCCGAGGCTGAAGCGCAGAAGAAGGCCGACGCGCAGAAAGCCGCGAAGGCAAAGGCGCAAGCCGACGCCGCGGCGCAAGCGAAGAAACTGGATGCGGAGCGTCGCGCGCGGCTCGCGCAGATGCAGGGCCTCGCCGCCGCCGGCACCGGCTCGACCACCAGCGACGGGCTTGGAAAGAGTGGCACGGGCAGCGGCTCGGGTGGCACGGCGACCTCGCCGGGCTACTCGGACAAGGTGCGTCGCGCAGTGCGCCCGAACATCACGTGGGGCGGTGAGACCAGCGGTCTGGAGACGGTCGTTTCCGTGCGCTGCTCGCCGACTGGCACCTTGCTTGGCGCATCGATTTCGCGCAGCAGCGGCAATGCGGCGTGGGACGACGCAGCGCTGCGGGCCGTCCAGCGTACTGATCCGATGCCTCAGGACATCAATGGCAAGACACCGACCAGCTTCCTGATCACGTTGCGCCCGGCCAGTTGATTCCAGCAGTTTGACAGTCAGTTGACGGCAGACACAGCGCTTCGCCCACCGGGGCGCGCTTGGGAACGAATTAGTTCTTTTCGGGTCTGTCTGCTGTCTTGAAGCGTTAGTAAAACCGTTTTTGGGGAATCCATACAGCATGAGTTTGATGACCAAGCTAGGCCTGCGGACACTTGTAGCGTCGTGCCTGATCGCCGTCGGCGGCGCTGCCAACGCACAACTCAACGTCCTCGTAACGGGCGTCGGGTCCACCCAGTTTCCGATCGCCACGGCGAATTTCGCCAATGAAGCGAACTCGCCACAGCAGGTCAGCACGATCGTGCGTCAGGATCTGCAGCGCAGCGGCAAATTCACGAACATCGACGCGGGCTCCACGCCGGTTGCCGAAACGGATTCCGTCGACCTCGGCAGCTGGAAGGCCAAGGGCGCCAACGCATTCGTGTCGGGCAGCGTGAACCGTTTGCCGAACGGCCAATATGAAGTGCGCTTCAAGCTGTACGACACCGTCAAGGGCGAAAGCCTCGGCGGTCTCGTACTCGTGAGCCCGGAAAGCGGCTTGCGCATGAGCGCGCACAAGGTCGCGGACTACATCTACGCGAAGCTGATGGGCGGCCGCGGCGTGTTCGCCACACGCCTGTCGTACGTCATCAAGACGGGCGGCCGTTATCAGTTGCAGATCTCCGACTCGGACGGCCAGGACGCGCACATCGCGCTGTCGAGCCCCGAGCCGATCATCTCGCCGGCATGGTCGCCTGACGGCACCAAGGTCGCTTACGTTTCGTTCGAAAAGAAAAAGCCGATCGTCTACATTCACGATCTGCCCACGGGTCGCCGCATCGTGGTTTCGGACCAGAAGGGCAACAACAGTGCGCCGGCGTGGTCGCCGGACGGACGCACGCTGGCCGTCGCGCTCTCGCGCACCGGCAACACGCAGATCTTCGCCGTCAATGCGGACGGCAGCGGCCTGCGCCGTCTCACGCAAGGCAGCTCGATCGACACCGAGCCGTGCTTCTCGCCTGACGGCCAGTCGATCTATTTCACCAGCGACCGTGGCGGCCAGCCGCAAATCTACAAGATGTCGGCCCAAGGCGAAAACGCCGGCGCCGCACAGCGCGTCACGTTCACGGGCAGCTACAACACCAGCCCGCGCGTGAGCCCGGACGGCAAACAGCTCGCTTATATCTCCCGCGTCGGCGGCGGGTTCAAGCTTTATATCCAGGACCTGCAAGGCAACACGGCCACAGGCCTGACGGACACGACACATGACGAATCGCCGAGCTTCGCGGCGAACGGTCAGTACATTCTTTACGCCACACAGGTGAACGGCCGTGGCGTGTTGGCCGCAGTATCGACCGACGGTCGCACTCGGCAGGTCCTGTCCGTTCAGGGTGGCAGCGTACGCGAGCCGTCCTGGGGCCCGTTTATGCAATAACGTTGATGCAATAACACAAGGAGAGTAACCAAATGATGTCAAAACTTCGCTTCGCTTTTGCTGTATTGATGGTCGGTGCGCTGGCCGCATGTCACTCGGGCGTCAAGCTCGACGAAAACGCTAACAAGGGCGGCTCGGTCTCGGCACAGCCGAACCCGAACGATGTCGCAACGGTCAATGTCGATCCGCTGAACGATCCGAACAGCCCGCTCGCCAAGCGCAGCATCTACTTCGACTTCGACAGCTACTCGGTGAAGGACGACTACCAATCGCTGCTGCAACAACACGCGCAATACCTGAAGAGCCATCCGCAACGCCACGTCCTGATCCAGGGCAACACCGACGAACGCGGCACCAGCGAGTACAACCTGGCACTCGGCCAGAAGCGCGCTGAAGCTGTGCGCCGTTCGCTGTCGCTGATGGGCGTGACGGACTCGCAAATGGAAGCCGTGAGCCTCGGCAAGGAAAAGCCGCAAGCTACGGGTCATGACGAATCGTCGTGGGCACAAAACCGCCGCGCCGACCTCGTGTACCAACAGTAAGTAACGGGTGATGAGCCGAATGACGCATCGTTTCTCCTGGCTGCGGTTTGCCGCAGCGGCCTGCGTCGCAGGCACGGCCCTCGCGGCTGTGCCTGCGCATGCGGGCATCTTCGACGACGATCAGGCCCGCCAGGCCATTCTCGATCTGCGTTCGAAGACCGATAGCCTGTCGAGTCAGTTGTCGGCCGCCCAACGCACGATCCTCGATCAGTCCAATCGTCTCGACCAGCTCAATCAGCAGGTCGCAACGCTGCGTGGACAGAACGAGGACATGGGCAATCAGCTCGCCACGCTGCAAAAGCAGCAAAAGGACTACTACACCGACCTGGATACGCGCCTGAAGAAATTCGAGCCGCAGCAGCAAACGGTGGACGGCGTCCAGGGCGAGGTGCAGCCGGGTGAGACCGAGTCGTTCAACGCGGCTTCGCAGCAGTTCCGCAACGGCGACTTCAAGAATGCGGCGGCGTCGTTCCGCACCTTCATCTCCAAGTTCCCAAACAGCCCTTACCAGCCGACCGCGCAGTACTGGCTGGGCAACGCGTTGTATGCGTTGCGCGACTACAAGGGCTCGACGGCGACCTGGCAAGGTGTGGTGAAGAACTATCCGCAGCATCCGCGTGCGCCGGAAGCGCTGCTGGCCATTGCGAACAATCAGCTCGAACAGGGTCAGAAGGCCGCGGCCAAGAAGACGCTGGAGCAGATCGTCGCGCAGTATGGCGGCTCGGACGTCGCGCAATCGGCCCAGAGCAAGCTGTCGCAGATCAAGTAGCTGGCAGTAACGCGCAGTGTCCGATGTTATAGCCACGCGCGCCTCTCGCTGAAAAGCCCGGGTATCGCTACCCGGGCTTTTCACTATCTGAAGTGCCCATAGCCCGGATGGGCGCGATGGGTTGACAGCCCGGTAACGCTATCGCTATAATTTCGCTTCTCTTTTGGGTCGTTAGCTCAGCTGGTAGAGCAGCGGACTTTTAATCCGTTGGTCACAGGTTCGAATCCCGTACGGCCTACCAAAAGATTCAAGGGCTTAGCGTTCGCGCTAGGCCCTTTTTCTTTGCTCCGCAATTCCTGACGCGCTCCGCAACCCCCCCCCCGGGCAGAAGAAACGCGGACGCTCTTCGCCGATATCGAATCGGTGAGTTTTCCGAGATCAAGCGCCTCTACAGAAGCGTCGTCCAAGTATTTTTCGGTCGCCCGACCTTCAATCAGCAGAACCTCGTAACCGCGCCTCAGACACAGCCCATTTCGACGAAAAGCATAGGAAGGCGCGCTTCCGGCGTCTGGCCGCGCGCGCTGCGAAACGCCGCCTCTCGCCGCTGCGCTGGACCGGTGACGCGATAATCGAAATGCCGTGCCGATCGAGACTAGGCGATGAAGTCGGGCAATGCAGACATTCACGAGAGAACGCTGTCACCAGAATTTTCTCGCGACGCGTTCCACCATTTCGCTCGACGCAACCGGCAATTTCCTGGGCACATCTTCCTGGCATGGACAGGAAACAACGGACTCCGAATCTGAACATTTATTGAGACATAAAGACGTGCAATGATCGCCGCCAGTCCAGCGAGACACGCTGAGACCGCTGCGTAAGCAAACGCTTTGCCAATGCCGCAGCCCCGCGCTTTCATTCCACCCATATGACCAATTTTCTGTTCGATCTCCTCTCGAACCTGGCTTTGCTGGCCTTCGTGCTGGCCGTTTGTCGTCTGTGCAATCGCCGCATACCCGGCGCTTCGCTCAATGGTTCGCATATTTTCGCCGTGCTGGCGTGTATCGCATTTCTGCTCGATGCAGCGCTGACCTTTCTGGTGTTCGCCGACTCGCAGAACCGCTACGGCCACCTCAGCACATCAACGGCGTTCTTCGAGCGCGCCTGCGCGTACTGGCTCGCGATCATCGCCGCGCTCGCCTGGCGCCGCGCAGCGCGCCGCTCGCACATCGCGAAGGCAAGTACCGGCGCGCCGCTCGTCATCCACACTTCGCCGTACTCGAAATCGCATCTGCCGATGTAGTCGCGTCCCCGTCACCATCGCTTCGAACGCGTCCGCCACGCGGCCGACTTTTCCCGCCAGACAAGCCATCAGGCAACGGGAACGCTCCTTGCGCATGCGCGCCCCGTCGCCTATAACTTCCGAAGACCGATGTTACCGTTTGCGCCCATCGCCGGGCATTTGCCGCTGTATTGCACCACCGCAGTTCAATCAGTCGAAGGCAATTCACTCAACGAGGAACATCTTGGATCTCGATACAGTTCGCGTCTTCATCATGACCCGGGGTATCGACCTCGGCACCAAGGTCGTCGGGGCGATCGTCCTGTGGATTGTCGGCCGCTGGCTCATTGGCCTGATCACCGGCTTTCTGCGTAAGATGCTGGCGCGCAACGGCCGGGTCGATCCCACGTTGGCGCATTATCTCGGCTCGATTCTCGGCGCATTGCTGAACCTGCTTCTGATCCTCGCGATCCTGCAGGTGTTCGGCGTGCAAACCACGTCGTTCGCCGCGCTGCTGGCCGGCCTTGGCCTCGCGATCGGTACCGCCTGGGGCGGTCTGCTGGCCCACTTCGCCGCGGGCGTGTTCATGCAGGTGCTGCGGCCGTTCAAGGTCGGCGATTTCGTCACCGCAGGCGGGGTCACCGGCACAGTCTCGGAGCTGGGCCTGTTCGGCACCACCATCGTGACGCCGGACAACGTGACGACGATCGTCGGCAACAACAAGATCTTTTCCGACACGATCTCGAACTACAGCCTTCTGCCTGTGCGCCGCGTCGAGCTAACGGCGAAGATCGCCAACGGCGTCGATCCGACCGATGCGATGAACCGGTTGAAGGCAGCCGTCACGCAGATTCCGAACGTGGCCGAGAGTCCCGCGCCGGACATCGAAGTGCTGGGCTTCACGCCGGAAGGCCCGCTGCTCTGCGTGCGGCCGTACGCGCACAACGAGAACTACTGGCAGGTCTACTTCGACACCAATCGCGCGATCATCCAGACCTTCAAGGAAGCCGGCTACCCGACACCGGAAACGCCGCTCGCGCCGCGTGCGGTGAGCTGAGCCAAGCATCTCGCGTGACGGGAATCGCCGCGGGCTGACACGGCGCGGATTCATCGCATCGCCAATTGTTCATTGTCAAATCCGCGGGATTCGGAAGCGCCAACGAAAACGGCGTCGCGAATCTCGCGACGCCGTTTTTTGTCCGGCTAGTCTTGCGGCAAGACCTTAGCGACCGCCTGCATTCGACGCATTCTTGCGCATCATCTTCCACAACGCGCCGAGTACGACCGGCACAACGGCCGCGCCGATACCCACCAGCACGATCACATTCAGGTATTGACGGATAAACGGAATGTTGCCGAAGAAATAGCCGAGCAACGTCAACAGCAACACCCAGAAAAGCGCGCCGGCAAAATTGAACAACTGGAACCGGCTCACCGTCATTTCAGATGCACCCGCAACGAACGGCGCGAAGGTGCGCACCACCGGAATGAAACGCGCCAGCACGATGGTCTTGCCGCCATGCTTTTCATAGAAGTTATGCGTCTTCTGCAGCGCGCTGCGGTCGAGAAAGCGTTCGAGAAAAGGAATGTGCGAATTGAACACCCGCGGCCCGATGGCCCGCCCGATCATGTAATTGACGGTATTGCCGCTAATGGCCGCCACAAGCAGCAACACAATCAACAAACCGATGTTCATCTCCCCGGTCGCGCAAAAAGCGCCGCCGATGAACAACAGCGAATCGCCCGGCAGAAACGGCAGAATGACCAGCCCGGTTTCGCAGAACACGATCAGAAACAGCACCGCATAGACCCAGGCGCCGTACACGTGAATAAAGTCTCCGAGGAACTTGTCGATGTGCAAGACAAGGTTGACGAAATGTAGCAACGTGTCCAAAGAGAGTCCTTTATTAAGCGAATGTGACGGTGGCGGAAACGGCCGTATCGGCAGGCCTGCAGCGATGGCGGCAAGCGCTCGCTCGCCGCCGCGAATTGACCGCGTCATGATACAGAAAGTGCCCGGCGGCGATTAAAAATCTGCCGTGCTCAGGCGCGCTCGCCCGCGCCGCGAGCCTGTCGCGCCGAATCGCTATAATTTCGCCATGTCCGAATTCTCCGAAACGCCTGCCGGCCTCGATGCCGCGACCGCGGCATCCGCCGCCGCGCCCGCTCCACGCCCGTTGCGCGCGATCCAACCCCTTCCCGATCAGCTGATCAGTCAGATTGCCGCCGGCGAAGTGGTCGAGCGGCCGGCCTCGGTCGTCAAGGAACTGCTGGAAAATGCGCTCGACGCCGGTGCGCAGTCGCTTCGCATCCTGCTCGACGAAGGCGGCGTGAAGCGCATTTCGATCACCGACGACGGTTGCGGCATTCCCGAGAACGAACTCGCGTTAGCGCTGATGCGCCACGCGACCAGCAAAATCCGCTCGCTCGCCGAACTGGAGGCGGTGGCCACGCTGGGGTTCCGCGGCGAGGCGTTGGCCTCGATCGCGTCAGTCGCACAGATGACCATCACGAGCCGCACGGCCAATGCGGCGCACGCCGTGCGCGTGGACGCGCAAACCGGCGTGCTGAGCCCCGCGGCCGGCACCCAGGGCACCACGATTGAAGTGCGCGAGTTGTACTTCAACACGCCGGCGCGCCGCAAATTCCTGAAGAGCGAGCAGACCGAACTCGGCCACTGTCTCGAACAGATCCGGCGTGCGGCGCTGGCGCGGCCGGATGTCGCGATCTCGGTGCTGCATAACGGCAAGGCGGTCGAACACTGGAACGCAAGCGAGCCTCCCGTGCGGGTCGCGAAGATTCTCGGCGACACGTTTGCCACAGCTCATCTGCCACTCGACGAATCCGCAGGACCGCTTGCGGTCTATGGTTGCGCAGGCCTGCCGACTGCGAGCCGCGGACGTGCCGATCAGCAGTACTTCTTCGTCAACGGCCGCTTTGTGCGCGACAAGCTGCTCACGCACGCCGTGCGCGCCGCTTATGAAGACGTGCTGCACGGCGAGCGGTATCCGTCCTATGTGCTGTTCCTCGATCTGCCGCCTGAAGCGGTCGATGTGAACGTGCATCCGTCGAAAATCGAAGTGCGGTTTCGCGATTCGCGTTCGATCCACCAGTTCGTCTTCCATGCCGTGCAGCGCGCGCTGGCGCGGCATGCGGGCGCATCGCCGGAAACGACCGCGGGCGGGCATGCGGCGCATCTGGCGCCGTCCGGTAGCGGGCCGGCTTCGTTCGGCGCGACGCCGCTGGGCGGTGCGGGCGTCGGCGCAGGGAGCATCGGTGCGGGAGGTCTCGGTGGCGGCTCGGGCGGTGCATCGGGCGGTGCATCGGGCGGATTCGGATCGTCCTCGCAGCCCGGCAATACGTGGATGCGCCAGGCACGCATGACGCAAGGCACGCTGCCGGTTGCCCAGCCGCTCGCGTTTTACGATGCGCTCTTCGGCCGCAAAGACACGAATGCGGGCACGGCCGAAGGCGCCACGCTGTTCGAAGTCCGCGATTCGGCCGCCGACCCGCAGTCGCCGTACAACGCGTCCGCGCCCTACCCGGCACCCGCTTTCCATGCCGCAGACGAGCAACCGCTCGGCTTCGCGCTCGGCCAGATCCACGGCATCTACGTGCTGGCGCAGAACGCGCACGGTCTGGTGATCGTCGACATGCACGCCGCGCACGAGCGCATTCTGTACGAGCAGTTCAAGAACGCGCTGGCCGATCGCACGATCGCCGTGCAACCGCTACTGATCCCGCTGTCGATGCAGGCCGACCCGATCGAAATCGGCACCGTGGAAGAAGAGCGCGACACGCTCGACGCACTCGGTTTCGACCTTGCCGTGCTGTCGCCGACCACGCTCGCGATCCGCGCCGTGCCGGCGCTGCTGAAAGACGCGGATCTGCAGGCGTTGGCGCGCGCGGTGCTCTCCGACCTGCATGCCTTCGGCGGCTCGCGCGTGTTGACCGAACGTCAGCACGAACTGCTCGGCACGCTCGCGTGCCATCACGCGGTGCGTGCGAACCGGCGTCTGACGCTCGACGAAATGAACGCGCTGCTGCGTCAGATGGAGGCAACCGAGCGCGCCGATCAATGCAATCACGGGCGCCCCACGTGGTATCAGTTGACGCTGTCCGATCTCGATCGGCTGTTCATGCGTGGTCAGTGACGTGACGCTGCGCCGCGCGCCCGCTTGCCTATGAAATCACGCATGCCCACGACCGTGCCTTGCCTGCTCGGCCCGACCGCCTCCGGCAAGACGGCCGCCGCGCTCGCGCTGGCCGCGCGGCGCCCGGTGGAAATCATCAGCGTCGATTCGGCGCTGGTGTATCGCGAGATGGATATCGGCACCGCCAAGCCAACCGCTGAAGAGCGCGCGGTGGCGCCGCATCATCTGATCGATATCGTCGATCCGACCGACGCCTATTCCGCCGCGCAATTTCGCGCCGACACCTTGCGGCTCACCGGCGAGATCCACGCGCGCGGGCGCGTGCCGTTGCTGGTCGGCGGAACCATGTTGTACTACAAGGCGCTCACCCAAGGCCTCAACGATCTGCCCGCCGCCGACGCCGAGCTGCGCGCCACGCTCGATGCGGACGCCGCACGCGAAGGCTGGCCGGCCATGCATGCGCGGCTTGCGGCGGTCGATCCCGTGACGGCCGCGCGCCTCGCGCCGAACGATTCGCAGCGGATTCAGCGGGCGCTCGAGGTTTTTATGCTGAGCGGGCAAGCCATGTCCGCGTTGCTGGCCGCGCCGGCCCGAGTGGATGACGCCGCAGCCGCGTGGCGTTTCGTGCCGATCGCGCTGGAGCCGTCCGATCGCGGCGTGCTGCATGCACGCATCGAGAAGCGCTTCGATGCGATGCTGGCCGGCGGTTTCGTCGAGGAAGTGGTGAGGTTGCGCGAACGCGGCGACTTATTGCCCGAGATGCCGTCCATGCGTTGCGTGGGCTACCGGCAGGTCTGGGAATATCTGGATGGCGCGGTCGATTATTCGACCATGCGCGACAAGGGCGTCTTTGCGACGCGGCAATTGTGCAAGCGGCAGCTCACATGGCTGCGAAGCATGACGGAGCGGATGGTGGTGGACTGCTGCGATCCGCACGCAACGGCGCGGGTGCTTGAAGCGATTGAAGTGTTGCTTTGAAACTTTGAAATTCGAACCCGCGCGGCGCATGCTGAACGCGCCCGCCGCGCAGGTCCTGAAGACTTTAGACCACGACGGTCTGAGCTTCACCGGCCGCGCTTTCGCGAATCACGCCGATCTTCCAGACTTGCTCACCGGCGGCGGACAGCAAACCGATTGCAGCGTCAGCATCCGCAGCGGACACCACCACGGCCATGCCGATGCCGCAGTTGAACACGCGATGCATTTCCGCATCCGCCACGCCGCCGTGCTTTTGCAGCCACGAGAACAGCGGCGGCAGCGGCCACGCGCGATGATCCAGCTCGGCCGTCAAACCTTCACGCAACACGCGCGGAATATTTTCAACCAGCCCGCCGCCCGTGATATGCGCCATACCCTTCACCGCGATCTGCTGCATCAGCGCCAGCAGCGGCTTCACGTAGATATGGGTGGGCGCCATCAGCGCGTCGGCGAGCGAGCGGCCGTCGAAATCCGCGTTCAGATCAGGCTGTGCGCGCTCGATGATCTTGCGCACCAGCGAAAAACCGTTCGAATGGATGCCGCTCGAAGCGAGACCCAGCACCACGTCGCCGGGGGCGATCGTGCTGCCGTCGATAATCTTGCTCTTTTCCACCGCGCCGACCGCGAAACCGGCCAGATCGTATTCGCCGTCAGGGTACATGCCCGGCATTTCCGCCGTCTCGCCGCCGATCAGCGCGCAGCCCGACAGTTCGCAGCCATGCGCGATACCCTTCACGACCGTTGCCGCGGTGGCCACGTCCAGCTTGCCGCACGCGAAATAGTCGAGGAAGAACAGCGGCTCGGCGCCCTGCACGAGAATGTCGTTCACGCTCATCGCCACCAGATCCTGGCCGACGGTGTCGTGTTTGTTCAGCTGAAAGGCGAGGCGCAGCTTGGTGCCGACGCCGTCGGTGCCGGACACCAGCACCGGCTCCTTATACTTCTTCGGCACTTCGAACAGCGCGCCGAACCCGCCGATGCCACCCAGCACGCCGTCGCGCATCGTCTTTTTGGCAAAGGGCTTGATCGCATCGACAAGGGCGTCGCCCGCGTCGATGTCCACGCCGGCGTCGCGATACGACAAACCTTGGGCCGAACCAGTTGAATTCGGGGCGGATTTCGGTTGATTCATGGGGACGAGCTCGAAGGTCGGTAAAATGCGATTTTACCCGATGCCGGCCGTCTGGCTGGAATTTGAATCATCCGGTCCCGACGACACCTGGGAAACAACCTTGCAAGAGAACTCCTCGATTCTGACGCCCGTCCAGCGCCGCGCCTTCACGTGGGTGGCGATCGCGCTGGGCATCGGCATTCTGCTGTGGCTGCTCAGTCCGGTTCTCACGCCGTTTCTGCTCGGTGCGATTCTCGCGTACATTCTGCAGCCGGGCGTGGCGTGGATGGTGCGCCGGCGCGTGCCGCGCGCGGTGGCCGCCTTGCTGATGATGCTGCTCTTCACGCTGCTGATGACGCTGCTCGTCCTGCTGGTGCTGGCCGTCGTGCAGAAAGAAGGACCGCAGTTGCGGCAGCAGGTGCCCGTGCTGTTCGCGCACGTCAACGGGTGGCTGCAACCCAAGCTGGCCGTGCTGGGACTCGCCGATTCGCTCGACTTCGCCAGCATCCGCGATCTCGTCACGGGGCAGCTCGAAGGCAGCGCTCAGACCGTGGCGCTGTATGTGTGGACCTCCATTCGCACGAGCGGCAACGTGATGATGACGGTGATCGGCAACGTGGTCCTCGTGCCGCTCGTGCTGTTCTACCTGCTGTACGACTGGAACCGCATGCTCGCCCGCACGCAGAGCGTGGTGCCGCGCCGCTGGCTCGACAAGACGCTGCAGCTCGCGCGCGACATGGACCAGATGCTGTCGCAGTACCTGCGCGGCCAGTTGCTCGTGATGGGCGTGCTCGCCGCGTACTACGCGATTGCGCTGAGCCTCGCGCGCTTCGAGATCGCGTTGCCGGTCGGTATTTTTACGGGGCTCGCGGTGTTCATCCCGTACATCGGTTTTGCGATCGGCCTCGCGCTGGCGCTGCTCGCGGCGCTGCTGCAATTCGGCGACTGGTACGGCTTCGGCGCGGTCGCGGTGATCTACGGTGTCGGTCAGATCCTGGAGAGCTTTTTTCTCACGCCGCGCCTGGTGGGCGAGCGGATCGGCCTGCACCCGCTCGCGGTGATTTTCGCGTTGCTCGCTTTCGGGCAACTGTTCGGCTTTTTCGGCGTATTGATGGCGTTGCCGGTCAGCGCGATTCTGTCGGTCGCCATGCGAGAGTTGCGGCAAAGCTATCTGGCGAGCACGCTCTATAAGAACTGACTGCTTGTTGACTATTCCGGCCCGAGATACGGGCCATTTGCGGCTTAGCCTCATTTTCGGCATTAACCTACTGTGCTTCGTCAACTGACGCTCGATCTCGGCACCCCGCCGCCATCGACATTCGACAATTTCTTCGCCGGCGCCAACGCCGAACTGGTCACGCGCCTGCGCGAGCTCGAGAACGCGCTCGCCGCCGGGCCGGTCGCCGATCGCACCTTCTATATCTGGGGCGAGTCCGGCAGCGGCCGCACGCACCTGCTGCAGGCGCTTGTGCACGAGGCGTCGCCGGGACACGCGCGCTTCGCCGGACCGCAGAGCAGTCTTGCCGCCTTCAGCTTCGACCCGCGCGTCGCCCTCTACGCAATCGACGATTGCGACGGCCTGTCGGCCGCGCAGCAGATCGCCGTCTTCAACCTGTTCAACGAAGTGCGCGCGCATCCCACCAGCGCACTGGTCGCCGCGGGCAACGCGCCGCCCATCGGCATGACGGTGCGCGAGGATTTACGCACGCGCCTCGGCTGGGGCCTCGTGTTCCATCTCGCGCCGCTGCCGGACGAAGGCAAGGCCGCGGTGCTCAAACACGCGGCGCGCGAGCGCGGCATCATGCTCGCCGACGACGTGCCGGCTTACCTGCTCACGCATTTTCGCCGCGACATGCCCAGTCTGATGGCGCTGCTCGACGCGCTCGACCGCTTCTCGCTCGAACAGAAACGCGCGGTCACGCTGCCGCTGTTGCGTACCATGCTGGCTTCACCCGACGCCGAAGAACGGCGCGCCGCGCCCGCCGCATCCGCTTCACCCGCCGCTTCAAGTAAAATAGGCCCCCATGGCTAACCTCGCACTCTTCGACCTCGACCACACGCTCATCCCCACCGACAGCGACCACGAATGGGGCCGCTTCATGGTGAAACACGGCATGGTCGACGCCGAAAACTTCGCCCGTGAAAACGACCGCTTTTTCGCCGACTACAAGGCCGGCCGGCTCGACATTCACGCCTATCTGATCGCCATGCTCACGCCGCTGTCGAAGTACACGCGCGCGCAGCTCGCCGACTTTCACGCGCAGTACATGCACGAAGTCATCAAGCCGGCGATCTTCCCCGTTGCGCAGGAGTTGGTGAAGCAGCACCAGGAAGCCGGCGACCTGTGCTGCGTGGTCACCGCCACCAACGAATTCATCACCCGCCCGATCGCGCACGCATTCGGCGTCGACGCGCTGATCGCCTGCGAAGCGGAAACCGTCGACGGCGAGCCGCATTCGCCGTACACCGGCCGCCCCACCGGCACGCCGAGCTACAAGGAAGGCAAGATCGTGCGCACCGAAGCGTGGCTCGCCTCGCTCGGCAAGACGTGGAGCGACTTCGAGCACAGCTATTTCTATAGCGATTCGCACAACGACATTCCGCTGCTCGAAAAAGTCACGGACCCGATCGCGACCAATCCCGACGACACATTGCGCGCTCATGCGCAGGCCAAAGGCTGGCGCATCCTCGAACTCTTCCAACCCTCGTGATCAAAAAATTTGGTTCGTCAGTAAAAAGTGTGGGTTGTCGGCGGCTCGGGCAAATTGCCAAGTGCATGATATAGCGCGATTTCCGTCGTTCGAAACGTCCGGAAGCCGTACGCTTTTCTCATGGTGACTTTGGCCTTGTTGTTCAAACCCTCGACGATTCCGCTGGAGAACTGCTTGCGCGCATGAAAGTAGTTGAGAATCAGTTCTCGATGGGCGCGCACGGTGCGTGCGAACTTCTTCATTGGTTCGATGCGTGAGCGCATGACCCGGGTGCACCACTGATCGAGGAACTTGCCTGCCCAGACAGGCGAGATGTAATCCCAGATCTGCTGGAACTCCTCCTTGAGAAGATAGGCGCGGACACTGCGCAGGTTGTAGTGCAGCAGATCGCGCAGGCGCAGTCGCTGATTGTCAGTAAGGTTCTCTGGCCGCTTGAGCAAACACCAGCGGGACTTCTTGAGGACTGGCTCATAGCCGTCGCGGGTCATGCGGCGAGCTTCCTCGGCGCGAACCTCGTCGATCGCCTTGTTCATTTTGGCAACGATGTGGAAGCGGTCGAGGATGTTCAGCGCGTTGGGGCAATGTAGTGCGATCATCTCGATGTAGGGCCGCCACATGTCCGAGCAGACGAACTCGACCTGCTCGCACAACCGTTTGCCGATCATGACGAAGAACTTTGCGAAGCTTTCCTTCGTGCGCTCCTGGCCAACCCAAAGCAGGCGCACGCAGCTGGCCTCGATCTGATAGACCAGCGTGAGATAATTGTGCCCTCGGCCATACTGGATTTCATCGACGCCCAAAGCGCGGATGGTGCCGAGTTCGCGATGGGCCAGCCCCCAGTCGACCACCCACTCCACCGCCTGGGCAACCTTCTCCCAACTGGTGCGAAAGCTTTGCGCTGTCTCTTTCCAGGAGAGCTTGCGTGCCCACTGCGCGAGAAACAGCATGTAGGCCTTGGTCAGCGTGTGCTTGCCGATGGCCCACGGCACCGTCTCGACCTTCACGCCGCACTCACGGCAGTCGACGCGGCGCATGGCGTACAGCAAAATCACCGCGAAGCCCCAGATCGGAATAAATTCGAAACTACGCGATGCGAGCGTGTCATAGCCGCTGCCAGGCCGGTTGCAACACGAACAGATCGGCTTCGAACCCTTGCGTGGCCGCACGTCGATCTCGATGGTTTTGGACTGCTCGCACAGTCGGGCACTTTCATAGACGAAGCCGGGAAAATGATGGCAGGCATTGAGCAGGCGGGTCAGCAACATGGTTAGCAAGCGCGCGGGAATCAGTAAAGACGCTATTGTTACCTCAGATCCGCACGCACTGGAGCGCTACGTCCCGGACTTGCAGAACTGGCCTGCCTCATGGCGCTTCGAGGACGAGGACATCCCATTCGGACAGGCGCTCGTGAAGGTCTTCACACCTTTCCTGCAACACCTGCTGACCCACGGCTATGCCCGCAAAACGTTGCACCGCCACCGCGATCACCTTTGGATGCTTGGTGGCCATCTCATCGAAGTCCGTCACGTCGATCCGGACTTAGCCGCCATGGATGCCCGCACACTGCTTCTCAATGAGATCCACGAGTTCGGTGGCCCGCTTTCGAGGCACCTCTCCGAGCACGAGCAGAACGCCTTTGACGCTACCTGCAAGAAACTCTATCGCTTCCTCTGTCCCTCATGAATCGCATCAAACCACCCACAGATTCCGCCGACGAGCCAAAAATTTATCCGCAAGCTGTTCGGCCAGGACTCGGCACCCGCTGACGACACCCTGCCCGCCGAAGCCGAAACAGACGAAACCGGCAGCGCACCGGCGCGCACATCGTCAGGCGCGAGCAAAACGCGCCGCAAGCCCACCCGCTCCAGCGCGCCCGTGAAAGCCGTGCGCGATCCGGACGTGCCGGTCATCATTCCGCACGACGTGCACGGCATAGACCAGGCGCTGATTTCGAGGAACGCGATTCGCGTGACCGAAGGTCTGCAACAGGCCGGGCACCGCGCGTTCATCGTCGGCGGTGCGGTGCGCGATCTGCTGCTCGGCATCAAACCGAAAGACTTCGACGTCGCGACCGACGCCACGCCTGAACAGGTGCAGAAACTGTTCCGGCGCGCGCGCATCATCGGCCGCCGGTTTCAGATCGTGCACGTGCAGTTCGGCCAGGAAATCATCGAGACCTCCACGTTCCGCGCGCTGGTCGACCCGCCCGCGGCCGACGCGCCGCCGGCGCGCCGCCTGAAGCGCGACGAGCTCGACCGCCGCACCCACGCGGTCGACGCGAGCGGCCGTGTGCTGCGCGACAACGTCTGGGGCGAGCAGCACGAAGACGCCACGCGCCGCGACTTCACGATCAACGCGATGTACTACGATCCGGCCACGCAAACCGTGCTGGATTATCACAACGGCATGGCCGACATGCGCGCACGCCTGTTGCGCATGATCGGCGACCCGGCCACGCGTTACCGCGAAGATCCGGTGCGCATGCTGCGCGTGGTGCGTTTCGCGGCAAAGCTCGACTTCGAGATCGAGGACAGCACCCGCGAGCCGATCGCCAACATGGCCGATCTGATCAACAACGTGCCTGCCGCGCGCCTGTTCGACGAGATGCTCAAGCTGATGCTCTCCGGCCATGCGCTCGCGTGTTTGAAACGCCTCCGGCAGGAAGGCCTGCATCATGGCCTGCTGCCCTTGCTCGACGTGGTGCTCGAACAGCCCACCGGCGAAAAATTCATCACGCTCGCGCTGAACAACACGGATGCCCGCGTGCGCGCCGGCAAACCGGTGTCGCCCGGCTTCCTGTTCGCCACGTTGTTATGGCACGACGTGCAGCAGCGCTGGCAAAAATTCGAAGCGAACGGCGAATATCCGGTCCCCGCGCTGCATCGCGCGATGGACGACGTGCTTGACATGCAAACCGAGAAACTCGCGATCCACAAGCGCTTCTCGTCGGATATGCGCGAGATCTGGGGCCTGCAGTTGCGCCTCGAAAAACGTTCGGGAAGAAGCGCGCTGAAGCTGCTGGAACACCAAAGATTTAGAGCGGGGTATGATTTCCTCCTGTTGCGCTGCGAATCGGGCGAACTCGACGAGTCGGTCGGTGCGTGGTGGACGGAGTTCATAGAAGGAGACGTCGCCGCACGTGAGGCATTGCTCACGCAAGGCGGGAAGGACCGAAGCCCCAGAAAACGACGGCGGCGCAGCAGTGGCGCCAGAAGCCGCAAGCCGGGCGACGGATTGGAGGGCGGCACGCCAGCCGAACGCACAGCCGACGACGCGGGCCACGACGGCTCGCACGAAGACTGACACGGCGTTAGCGGTTGCCGTCGAACGATAGTTGCAGGAAGTTATGCCATGACGGTTGCTTATCTCGGCCTCGGCGCGAATCTCGGGGACGCGCGCCAGACCCTGAAAGACGCGGTGGTGTGCCTCGCACAACAGCACACCATCACCGTGCTCGCCAAGTCGAGCCTGTATCGCACTGCCCCGATCGACGCGGGCGGTGACGACTATTTCAACTGCGTCGTGAAGGTCGATACGACGCTCCCCGTACGGCATCTGCTTGCGCTATGCCACAAGATCGAGCATCAGTTCGGCCGCGAGCGGCCGTTTCGCAACGCACCGCGCACGCTCGATCTGGACATCCTGCTATTTGGCGATCAATCGATCGACGAAGCCGATCTGATCGTGCCGCACCCGCGCCTGACCGAACGCGCTTTCGCGCTGGTGCCGCTCGTCGAAATCGACGCCGCGCTGGTCATTCCGCAACAGGGCCGTGCCGAGGCGCTGCTCAGCCGCGTGAGCGATCAGCGCATCGAGAAGGTCAAAGGGCCTTGCCAGTGCCCTATGCTCAACGCATTGACCGCCGGTGAAAACTCTGCCGGCAAGGGCCGCTGCGAATGAATTCATCGCCGCTCACCGTCACGGCGCCGCAGCTGCGGCCGCCGTTCGGCTACCTCGCGATCGAAGGCCCGATCGGCGTCGGCAAGACGTCGCTCGCACGCCGTCTTGCGCAGCGCTGGTCGATGCAGGAACTGTTCGAACGGCCGCAGGACAATCCGTTTCTCGAACGCTTTTACCGCGACACCGCACGTTACGCGTTGCCCACGCAATTGCACTTCGCCTTGCAACGCGCGCAGCAGGCTCAGGACGTGAGCGCGGCGCACATGTCGGGCACGCCGCTGATCGCCGATTTCATGACGCAGAAGAACGACATCTTCGCGCGTCTGACGCTGCAGGAAGACGAGTGGCAGTTGTATCGCGCGCTTGCCGCGCGGCTCGAAGTCAGCGCGCCGGCGCCGGACTTCGTGGTGTATCTGCAGGCGAGCCCCGAGGTGCTGTTCTCGCGCATCCAGAAGCGCGCGGTGCCGATGGAACTGCAGATTTCCGACGCCTATCTGCACGCCCTGTGCGATGCGTACAACGAGTTTTTCTATCACTACGACCGCGCGCCCGTGCTGACGGTCAACGCCGAACACCTGAATCCGCTCGACTCGGACGCGGACCTTGCGCTACTCGCCGAACGCATCGAAACCATGCGCGGCCGCAAGGAATTCTTTGTCAAAGGCACGTCGCTCTGAGCGGCGCGGCTACCTCTTTTTCTCAACGGATTGACCCATGACCTATTTGCAGGAAGCGAGCCGGAACGCCATCACCGTGCCGAAACTGCAGGCAATGCGCGACGCCGGCGAAAAAATCGCCATGCTCACCTGTTACGACGCGAGCTTCGCCGCGCTGCTGGATCGCGCGGGCGTCGACGTGCTGTTGATCGGGGACTCGCTCGGCAACGTGCTGCAAGGCCAGACGACCACGCTGCCCGTGTCGCTCGCCGACATCGCGTATCACACGGCTAGCGTGGCGCGCGCGCGGCCCGCGGCGCTGATCGTGGCCGACCTGCCGTTCGGCACGTACGGCACGCCGGAAGACGCGTTCAAAAGCTCGGTCGAGTTGATGCGCGCCGGCGCGCAGATGGTGAAGCTCGAAGGCGGCGAATGGCTCGCGGACACGGTGCGCTTCCTGGTGGAGAGGTCGATTCCCGTGTGCGCGCACGTCGGCCTGACGCCCCAATCCGTGCATGCGTTCGGCGGCTTCAAGGTGCAAGGCAAGACCGAGGCGGGCGCGACGCAATTGCTGCGCGACTCGCTCGCCGTGCAGGTGGCCGGCGCGCAGTTGATCGTGATGGAAGCAATCCCGACACTGCTCGCGAGCGACGTCACGAAACAATTGCGTATTCCGACGATCGGTATCGGCGCGGGACTGGATTGCTCGGGTCAGGTGCTGGTGCTCCACGACATGCTGGGCATTTTCCCCGGCAAGCGGCCGCGCTTCGTGAAGGATTTCATGCAGGGGCAGCCGAGTATTCTGGCGGCCGTGGAAGCGTATGTCCGCGCGGTGAAGGACGGCGCGTTTCCAGGACCTGAGCACACGTTCTGAGCTTCAACCAATAGAAGATCGGGCAAAACGGGGGGATTCGCGCCCGTTTCGGCTTATATCCGATATGGCCTGTAAAGGCCCGCAAAGCATTTGTCTTTCTTCGCAGACCGGCCGAGACGGCTCAGCCGGTAACGGCTCACGCTCACTCAGTCCACGAGCCGCGCCGGCACCGCGCCTCGCAGCGCATTGCACACCATCAACGCTTCGGCGTTGTGCAGATCGGTGCGGGTCAGCACACGTTCGGCGGCCTGCAGGCCCGACTCTTCCTCGAGCAGAACGCCGCGCATCACACCAGGCAACACGCCCGACGCAAGCGGCGGCGTCCACCAGCGGCCAGCCATCTTCACGAACACATTCGACCGGCCACCTTCGGTCAACTCGCCCTGCGCGTTAAAGAACAGCGTGTCGAACGCACCCTTCGCTTCGGCTTCGCGCCAGCCGCGATCGTATTCGGCGCGGCGGGTGGTTTTGTGCCGCAGCAGCAGGTCGGCGGCGTCGGTTGCCGCGAAAGCGTGATCGGGTCCGAGCAACACGCCGACAGTCGATTCGGCCAACGGCGTCAGCACCGCCGCGGTGAGGTGCACCGTGCCGTTCTTGCTCAACGCAAGCCGCATGCGATGCGGCGTATTTGCCGGCAGCGACGCACACTTCGCCGCGACTTCCGCGCGAATGGCGTTTGCGTCGTCGAGTCTGAAGCCGAGTGCCGCCGCACTCGACGAGAGTCGCGCAAGATGACGCGACAGATGCCGCACGCCGTCTTCGCGCGTCGCGTACATCGTTTCGAAGAGTTCGAAACCCGGCTCGGCGCCGGTCAGAAAGCGGGCTTTCAATTGGCACTCCGCGTATTCGTCGGCGGCGACGCTGTCGAGCACGATGCCCGCGCCGATACCCATCTTGCCCGCCAGTCGGCCGGTTTGCGTCGACCGGCTCAACGTCAACGTGCGGATCGCAACGGAGAGGCAGAAGTCGCCACAGGCGGTTTCGTTCGCGGCGGACGCGCGGTTGTCCGCCCCCGTGGTGTCGGCGTCCGTTGACGGTGCGTCCAGCCAGCCAATAGCGCCCGTATAGAGCCCGCGCGGCGTGCTCTCCAGTTCGTCGATCAACTGCATCGTGCGATGCTTCGGCGCGCCCGTGATCGAGCCGCATGGAAACAGCGCACGCAGGATCCCGGCAAAAGAGGTGCCGGGCCGCAACGCCGCATGCACGGTCGAGGTCATCTGCCAGACCGTCGCATACGGCTCGACCGAAAAGAGAGCCGGCACCTTGACCGAGCCTGTTTGCGCCACCCGCGACAGATCGTTGCGCAGCAGGTCGACGATCATCACGTTTTCGGCACGGTTTTTCGGATCGCTGCCGAGGAATTCGGCGGCGCGCCGGTCCGCCGCCGGGTCGTCGGAACGCGGCGCCGTGCCTTTCATCGGCCGCGCATGCAGCGTCTCGCCCTGCTTTTCGACGAAGAGCTCTGGCGAGCACGACAATACCCAATCGCCGCCCGGCAACGCGATCAGCGCACCGTACCGCACCGGCTGACGCGCTCTGAGCCGCCGATACAGCGCGACAGGCGGACCGAACACGTCGAAGCCGAGCCGGTACGTGTAGTTGACCTGATAGGAATCGCCCGCGCGCAGAGCCTCGTGGACCGCCTCGATCGCCGTGTTGAACTGCGCCGGATCGACGCTCGCGCGCACGTTGGCCGTGCCCGCCACCGAGGGCTCGGCCGCGCCCTGGTCACGTGCCATGAGCCACGCGTCGACCTCTTCACGCGAACGCTTTTCGCAACGTTCGAACAATAAAAAACGCAGCGTGGCATCGCCACGCTGCGTTTTCAGAGACCAGTGCGCCTCGGCGCCGAGGAGATCCCGGCCAAACTCATAGTCGGCGAGCACGACGGCATGCGAACCACGCCGGGTTTCCGCCGCCACGCTCTCGCACACGGCTTCGAGTTGCGCCGCATCCGCACACACCCATTCCTGCACAAATCCCGTGTACAGACGACTCGAAGGGCGCGCCGGCGTCGCGTCGCAATCGTCGAGCAATGCGAAAACCGCGCCGTGCTCATCTGCCGTCATGCTTACCGCCACATTCGAACTGTCATTAATCGAAGAAGCTCTTCACCCGGTCGAACCAGCTCTTGCTTTGCGGGCTATGCCGCGACCCGCCCTCGACCAGCGCCTTTTCGAACTGCTTGAGCAGATCGCGCTGCGGCTCCGTGAGCTTGACCGGCGTTTCGACTTGCACGTGCACGTACAGATCGCCGGCAATGCTCGAACGCAGGCCCTTGATCCCTTTGCCACGCAGACGGAACGTCTTGCCCGATTGCGTGCCTTCCGGCACCGTGAAGCTGGCGCGCCCGGCGAGGGTCGGCACTTCGATCTCGCCGCCGAGCGCCGCGGTGGTGAACGGAATCGGCATCTGGCAGTGCAGATCGTCGCCGTCGCGCTCGAACACCGAGTGCTGCTTGATGTGGATCTCGACATACAGATCGCCCGACGGGCCGCCGTTGATCCCCGGCTCGCCATTGCCGGCGGAACGGATACGCATGCCGTCGTCGATACCTGCCGGGATCTTCACTTCCAGCGTCTTGGTTTCCTTCACCTTGCCCGCGCCGTGGCAGTGGCCGCACGGGTCGGGAATGTAGGTGCCGGTGCCGTGACACTTCGGACAGGTTTGCTGAATGCTGAAGAAGCCCTGCGACATCCGCACCGAACCCGAACCGCTACAGGTCGGACAGGTTTCCGGCTTGGTGCCGGGCTTGGCGCCCGAACCGTGGCAAACCTCGCACGACACCCAACTCGGCACGCGAATCTGCGTGTCGTAGCCGTGCGCGGCCTGTTCCAGCGTGATTTCCATGCTGTAGCGCAGATCGGCGCCGCGATACACCTGCGGGCCCGCGCGGCCGCCACCGCCACGTGCGGCGCCACCGGCCGCCTGGCCGAAGATGTCGCCGAAAATATCGCCGAATGCGTCGGCAAAACCGCCAAAGCCTTGCGCTCCGGCACCGCCCATGTTCGGATCGACGCCCGCGTGGCCGTACTGGTCGTACGCGGCACGCTTTTGCGAGTCCGACAGCATTTCATAGGCTTCCTTCACCTCTTTGAAATGCCCTTCCGCATCCTTGTTGCCCGGATTGCGGTCGGGGTGGTGCTTCATCGCGAGCTTGCGATAAGCCTTCTTGATTTCGTCGTCGCTCGCGTTCTTTGCGACGCCCAGAACCTCGTAGTAATCCCGTTTCGCCATATCGGTTCAACGCCACTCGCGCAATGCGACGCGGTGGCTCCTCTTGAATGCTGGAGTCTAACGACTCGTCCGGCCGCTGTTTCATGCCCTTTCAACATGGCCTGAAAACAACGCCCTCCATAAAACAAATGTGCCCGGAGAGCCCCGAAAGGCTCGCCAGGCGCGATAACCGCTTTCGCACGTTCATGTCGCCCGGTTGGACGCAATCCCTTGTGCAGCCGGGCCGCACACATTGCTGTGTGCGGCTTTACGGTCGAAATGCGACCTGGCTTTAGTCTTTCTTGACTTCCTTGAACTCGGCGTCGACCACGTCGTCCTGCTGCTGGCTCGCGCCACCCGCCGATGCACCCGCGCCGCCCGCACCCGCCGCGCCTGCTGCCGCCGCTTCCGCGCCTTGCGCAGCCTGCATGTCCGCGTACATCTTCTCGCCCATCTTCTGCGAGGCGGTGGCCACCACTTCGATCTTGGCTTCGATCGCGGCCTTGTCGCTCGAACCGCTCTTCAGCGTTTCTTCGAGGTCCTTGAGCGCGGCTTCGATCTTTTCCTTCTCGGAAGCTTCCAGCTTGTCGCCGTATTCGGTGAGCGCCTTCTTCGTGCTGTGGACCAGCGCGTCGCCCTGGTTGCGGGCATCGGCCAGCTCACGCAGCTTGTGATCTTCTTCCGCGTTCGCTTCGGCGTCCTTCACCATCTTCTCGATTTCGGCTTCGGAAAGACCCGAGTTCGCCTTGATCGTGATGCGGTTTTCCTTGCCGGTCGCTTTGTCTTTCGCGCCGACGTGCAAGATGCCGTTCGCGTCGATGTCGAAGCTCACTTCGATCTGCGGCGTGCCGCGCGGTGCCGGCGGAATGCCTTCCAGGTTGAACTCGCCGAGCAGCTTGTTGCCGGCTGCCATTTCGCGTTCGCCCTGATACACCTTGATCGTCACGGCGCCCTGATTGTCGTCGGCCGTCGAGTAGACCTGTGCGTGCTTGGTCGGGATCGTGGTGTTCTTGTTGATCATCTTCGTCATCACGCCGCCGAGCGTTTCGATGCCGAGCGACAGCGGGGTCACGTCGAGCAGCAGAACGTCCTTGCGGTCGCCCGACAGAACCTGGCCCTGGATCGCAGCACCAACGGCCACGGCTTCGTCCGGGTTCACGTCACGGCGCGGGTCCTTGCCGAAAAATTCCTTAACCTTTTCCTGCACCTTCGGCATGCGGGTCATACCGCCGACCAGAATCACGTCGTCGATTTCGCCGACCTTCACGCCTGCGTCCTTGATCGCCACGCGGCAAGGTTCGATCGTGCGTTCGATCAGCTCTTCAACCAGCGCCTCCAGCTTCGCACGCGTGATTTTCAGGTTCAAATGCTTCGGACCCGATGCGTCGGCCGTGATGTACGGCAGGTTGATTTCGGTTTGCTGGCTCGACGACAGCTCGATCTTGGCCTTTTCAGCCGATTCCTTCAGGCGTTGCAGCGCGAGCACGTCTTTCGACAGATCGACGCCCTGCTCTTTCTTGAACTCGCCGATGATGTAGTCGATGATGCGCTGGTCGAAGTCTTCACCGCCCAGGAACGTATCGCCGTTCGTGGACAGCACTTCGAACTGCTTTTCACCGTCGACGTCCGCGATTTCGATGATCGACACGTCGAACGTACCGCCGCCCAGGTCATACACCGCGATCTTGCGGTCGCCCTTCTCGTTCTTGTCCAGGCCGAAAGCCAACGCGGCCGCGGTCGGTTCGTTGATGATCCGCTTCACTTCCAGACCGGCGATGCGGCCTGCGTCTTTGGTGGCCTGACGCTGGCTGTCGTTGAAGTACGCGGGAACCGTGATCACGGCTTCCGTGACCGGCTCGCCGAGGTAGTCTTCAGCGGTCTTCTTCATCTTGCGCAGCACTTCCGCCGAAATTTGCGGCGGAGCGAGCTTCTGATCGCGCACTTCGACCCATGCGTCGCCGTTGTCGGCTTTCATGATCTTGTACGGCATCAGGCCGATGTCTTTCTGCACTTCTTTTTCTTCGAAGCGGCGGCCGATCAGACGCTTGACCGCGTACAGCGTGTTCTTCGGGTTCGTGACCGACTGACGCTTCGCAGGCGCGCCGACGAGAATCTCGCCGTCTTCCATGTAAGCGATGATCGACGGCGTGGTGCGCGCGCCTTCCGAATTCTCGATCACCTTGACCGAATTGCCTTCCATGATCGCCACGCACGAGTTGGTCGTGCCGAGGTCGATGCCGATGATTTTGCCCATTTTTACTAATCTCCTGACTTTGATCGCTGCGGGAAGCGCCTTGTTTGCCCAGCTGGCGGTAAGGCGATCCGCTCTCAATTCCTACCTGCACTCAACATAAGTGCGTCCGCATCGTTTTCAAGACCTCTTTTACGATGCGGTCTTTAATTTTTTTCAATCGGCCGAACTTTCGGCCGGATTTGTTCCATCAAGGTACTCGCCGGCGGTTTTTGCGGCATCGATCGCCCGGATCTTCTCCCGCGCAGCCGCGACCGCGGCCTCGAACTGCCCGAGGCCATGCCAGCCGGTTGCCCGGCCGAGCCGCTTGCCGCGGTAAAAGAAGAACCACGTGGGCACGCCGTGCAGCAGGAAGCGCCGGCCCAGTTCGCGATGCTCGTAAACGTTGCTGTGAAACCATTTGAGACCGAGCGCGCGAATCGCGTCCGGCTGCGCCAGCATGGCTTTCTTGGCGATCTCGCAGTTGTAGCAGTCGAGACCCCAGAAGAACACCACGGCCAGTTGGTCCCCCGCCTCGGCGAGCCCGGCGTCGAATGACTCGGCGCTGAGCTCCTGCATTCCGAAGGCGGCGAATGCGGAGGCGTCGACGGGAATGCTGGCCATGGCAATGCCTGCCGGACGTAGCGGCTTACAGAAGCCCTGTGCCGATTACTTCGGGGCAGCGACGGTCACGAGTGCCGGACGCAGCACCCGATCCGCGATCACGAAGCCTTTTTGCAGCACGGCCACCACGGTGTTCGGCTCCTGGTCGGCCGGAACCATGGAAATGGCCTGATGGCGGTGCGGGTCGAACTTCTCGCCAATCGGATTCAGGGCGACCACGCGACCCTTTTCCAGCGCGCCCGTGAGTTGGCGCAGCGTGAGTTCGACGCCTTCGCGCACCTTGGGCAGATCGTCGGACGAGTGGGCGACGGCGGCTTCCAGGCTGTCGATCACCGGCAACAGATGCTCGGCAAAAGTTTCAATCGCAAACTTATGAGCCTTGGCGACGTCTTCCTGAGCGCGGCGGCGCACGTTTTCGGTCTCGGCCTTAGCCCGCAGGAAGCTTTCCTGCAATTCGGCGATCTTCGCCTGAGCCTCGGCCAAAGCCGCTTGCTCGGCGCTCGCCGGCGAGTCGGTCGCCGCGTTCGCGGCCGCTTCCTGCTGAGGTGCCGCAGCCTCGGCGGCCTGGCGCGCGGTTTCGTCGGCGGGCGTGGGATTCTGGCTCGTCGGGTTCTCTTGCGTGTTTTCCATGTCGCTGAAAGTCGTTAAATGAGTAAAAGCCAACGGTGGCGGCCGCGCATCCAGGCTGACGCGATTTGTGCGTTGCAAAATCGCGACAGACTACTTCGCGAGCCACCGCAAATCAACACGGCAGATGAGGCCGGAAAGAACCATTTCAAGCGGTTCTACCGGATCTTTTCGCACCAAGGCTGGGCGGCGGAAATGCCCGGTTACAACCATTAATGCGACGCAATCAGATTGAGATTGAGTGCGGACGGCAAGTGGCCTATGCTCCAACAAAGCACCGGAAAAGACGCGTTAACCCTAATCTGACGTAAGCCTTTCCGACATATTGCAATTTCACCCGATTCGCCCGTCTTTATCCTGAACCTTCCCGAGGGGAGTACCGTGAAACTGACCTTTGCAATCTCGGTGGTCGCATTGGTTCTGATTGCGGGCACCACGACCATCTGCATGTCCGGGGCTGTCAACGACCGCACTACCGAATATGGTGGCGTGCACGCGACCATGGAACAATTGTTCAACCCCCACCTGAAAGTTTGTCGATAGTGCGCCGGTCGCGTTTGGTCGGTCGGCCGTGCAATGCGGCCGCCGGTTCGCGATACGTCTTGCGCCGCTCCTGTTCGACCTGCCGCTTCACCTTGCTCTCCTCGGTTTCCGCATAAAGCGTTTGCGCGATGCTCGCCGGGCCACGCACGTCGCACACGCCCAGCACCGCCACCTGCCAGACAATCCGTTCGATCTCGACCTCGACCAGGTCGCCGACCCGCACGTCTTTGGCCGGCTTGACACTGACGCCGTCAATGCGCACATGCCCTTTTTCGACGGCCGCCGCCGCGAGCGAACGCGTCTTGAAAAAGCGCGCCGCCCAAAGCCATTTGTCGATGCGTAGTTTCGCGCCCGCTTCGGTCGAAATCCGGTAGTTCATGAGCCCGCTCAAGCTCCCGTCGTATGCGGTACGGGCAGCGCCTGCACCGGCCAGCCCTGCAGATTTTGCGCGACGATTTCGCCCAGCGCGGCAATCCACGCCTGCGAGGCGTTCAGGCAGGGAATCCGATGGAAATCCTGGCCGCCCGCATGGAGGAACTCGTCACGCACTTCCATGCCGATTTCCTCGATGGTTTCGAGGCAATCGGCAGTAAAACCCGGACAGAACAGATCGGCGCGCCGCACGCCCGCCGCGCCCAACTCCTTGAGCGTGGGCGCGGTATACGGCTGCAGCCACTCTGCCTTGCCGAACCGCGACTGGAAGGTGATGCGGCACTCCACCGGCGTCAGTTCGAGCGCCTGCATCAGCAGCGCGCCGGTTTGCTGGCATTGCTCGTGATACGGATCGCCAAGATCCAGCGTGCGTTTGGGCACACCGTGAAAACTCAGCACCAGCTTGTCGCCCGAGGCGAAATCCGGCCGGCCGTGTTGATGCCAATAGTGATGAACCTGCGCGGCAAGCGCCGCAATGTAGGCCGGATGATCGGCGTACTGGCGCACCGTACGGATTTCCGGCTGATTGCGCATGCGCTTGAGGGCCGAAAAGGCCTCGTCGAACGCGGTGGCGGTGGTGGACGACGAATATTGCGGATACATGGGCATCAGCAGCACACGTTCGGCGCCGGCCAGCTTGAGCTGGTTCAGCATGGCCGGAATGCCCGGCGTGCCGTAGCGCATCGCGTAATCGACGAGCACCGTGTAGTCGTTCAGTTGCAGCAGATGGCGCAAGCCTTCGGTCTGCTTCTCGGTGAACACGCGCAGCGGTGAGCCTTCGGGCATCCACACCGTGGCGTACTTCTTGGCGGAGGCGCGGCCGCGGAACGGCAAGATCAGCAGGCGCAAGATGATTTGCCAGAGCAGCGCCGGAATTTCGACCACGCGCGGATCGGAGAGAAACTGCGCGAGATAGCGGCGGACCGCGCGCGGCGTCGGCGCGTCGGGCGTGCCGAGATTGATCAGCAGCACCGCGACACGATGTGACGTGGCGTTCTGAGAAGGCCGCTCGAGGTCGAAGCGCATAGGCAGCAGGGGTAACCCGTGTAGGCGGAGTATCGGTTCAGGTGGAAACCATTATAGCGGCGTGTTTCATGCACCGGTCCGCCGGACACCCCTGGCCATTCGGCCAATTGGCAAGCCGCGCGCCGTCACGCATTATTTGCGGCAGAAACCGGCGCGGCCGGGAGTCGAAGAAAGCTGTTTCTACTGCTGGCTCAGAGTCAGGGAAAGCAGGCGTGCGGTAATGTCCACAATCGGAATCACGCGGTTGTAGGCCATGCGGGTCGGTCCGATCACGCCCAGCGTGCCGACGATCTTTCCGTTCACCTCGTAAGGCGCGGTGACCACGCTCATTTCCTCGATCGGCACGAGGTTCGACTCGCCGCCAATGAAAATCTGCACGCCGGCCGCGTGACTCGACACGTCGAGCAATTGAAGGAGACTAGTCTTTTGGTCGAACACATCGAACAGCTTGCGCAGGCGCGCCATGTCCGACGACAGGTCGGCCACTTCGAGCAGGTTGCGCTCGCCGGAAATCAGCACGGTCTCGCCCGTGTCGGCTTCGTCCGTGCTGGCCGTGACGGCGGCGTGCATCAGCGTGGTCATGTCGCCGCGCAGTTCGTCGATTTCTTCGCGCAGGCGGCGGCGCACGTCGTCGAACGAGAGGCCCGCGAAGTGCGCGTTGATGTAGTTGGAGGCTTCAACCAGTTGCGACGGCGAGAAATCGCGCTGGGTCGCCATGATGCGGTTCTGCACGTCGCCTTCCGGCGTGACGATGATCAGCAGAATGCGCTTGTCGGACAAACGCATGAACTCGATCTGCTTGAACACGTGGCTGCGCCGCGGCGTCAGCACCACGCCCGCGAACTGCGACAGATTGGACAGCACGCTTGCCGCCGCAGCAACGACTTTCTGCGGCTCACCCGCCTGCAGCGTGGTCTTCACGGTGCGCATCACCGCTTCTTCGTCGGCGGCGGACTCCACCGTCAGCATGGTATCCACGAACAGGCGGTAGCCGCGCGGCGTGGGAATGCGGCCTGCGGAAGTATGCGGACTGATCACGAGCCCCAGGTCCTCGAGGTCGGACATCACGTTGCGGATGGTTGCGGGACTCAGTTCGAGGCCCGAATAGCGCGACAACGTGCGCGAGCCGACCGGCTGACCCTCGGCGATGTAGCGCTCGATCAGCGTTTTGAGGAGGGTTTGTGCGCGAGGATCTAGCATGACGGAAAATTTTAGCTCAATGGCACGACTACCGCGAGCGCTAGGGGCGCCCATCCCTGACGAACGCGCCACCGCTTGCCGCTGCGGCACGTTGCCTTCGGTCCGGCCCGTTGGCCGGCGTTCAGCCCGGCGCGTTGCGGATCATCGCGCGGACCACCGGGCGGACCGCCTTCCGGGCCGCCCGGCGGCCGGTACCTCATTGCACTTTAACCGGCGCGCATGTCATCAAGGCTTCACCATTCTAACGATAATCGCGAGATGCGCTGGCGGCCCGCGCGGGCCGGGCCGCCACCGGGGTCTGTCTACGGTTCTTTTCAGGCCCTACCTATGGTGTAATGCCGGCATGCAAGTGACCAGCCAGTTCAAGACCGTCGCGCTCGTCGGGCGCAACAATACGCCGGGCATCGCCGAGCCGTTGACCGCGCTCGCCTTGTGCATCGCAAAGCGCGGCTTCGAGGTCGTGTTCGAAGCCGACACCGCCGCCGAGATCGGCGTCACCGACTACCCGGCGCTGCGTCCCGCCGAGATCGGTGCGCGCGCCGACGTGGCCGTGGTGCTGGGCGGCGACGGCACCATGCTCGGCATCGGCCGCCAGCTGGCGCCATACCGCACGCCTTTGATCGGCATCAACCACGGGCGGCTTGGCTTCATCACCGACATTCCGATCTCCGACATGCGCGAGATCGTGCCGCAAATGCTGGCCGGCAATTTCGAACGCGAAGAACGCGTGCTGCTCGAAGCGCGCATCATGCGCGACGGCACCCCGATCTATCACGCGCTGGCCTTCAACGACGTGGTGGTCAACCGCAGCGGCTTCTCGGGCATGGCGGAACTGCATGTCTCGGTGGACGGCCGCTTCATGTACAACCAGCGCTCGGACGGCCTGATCGTGGCTACGCCCACCGGCTCGACCGCCTACGCGCTGTCTTCGCAAGGGCCGATTCTGCATCCGCAGTTGCAAGGCATCGTGCTGGTGCCGATCGCGCCGCACGCGCTGTCGAACCGTCCGATCGTGCTGCCGGACGATTCCAAGGTGAGCATCCAGATCGTCTCGGGGCGTGAAGTGAACGTCAATTTCGACATGCAGTCGTTCACCTCGCTCGAACTGAGCGACACGATCGAAGTGCGCCGCTCGCGCCATACAGTGCCGATGCTGCATCCGGTCGGCTACAGCTACTTCGCCACGCTGCGCAAGAAGCTGCACTGGAACGAGTACCCGTCGCACGAAGAAGACCCCAAGCCCTGAGCGGCAAGGACACCCGGAACGCGAACGCCGCCGCTGCCGAACCCTGACTACCCAGCTCACCAGACGACCTCCATGCTTCGCCACCTCTCGATACGCGACTTCGTCATCGTCGCCGCGCTCGATCTCGAATTCGACAGCGGCTTCACTGTTTTCTCCGGCGAAACCGGCGCCGGCAAGTCGATCCTGATCGACGCGCTGGCGCTCGCGCTCGGCGCCCGCGCCGACGCGAACGTCGTGCGCACCGGCGAAAGCCGTGCGGACATCACCGCCGAATTCGAGACTCACGCGCAGCTCGAGCACTGGCTCGACGAGCAGGCGCTCGGCACGACCGGTGCCGACGGGCATCACGGCAGCACCGTAATGCTGCGGCGCGTGGTGGATGCCAACGGCCGTTCGCGGGCCTTTATCAACGGCACGGCCGCGACGCTCGCGCAGTTGCGCGAGGTCGGCGAAATGCTGGTGGATATTCATGGCCAGCACGCGCACCAGTTGCTGATGCGTCCCGACGCCCAACGCGAACTGTTCGACACGCACGCGGGCCTGTCCGACACCGCGGCGACCGTCACGCGGGCATGGCGGGCATGGCGCGAAAAGGTTCAGGCGGTCGAGCACGCGCAAACGCGCGACCGTGAGCTGCAACTGGAGCGCGAGCGGCTCGCCTGGCAGCTCGCCGAACTGGACAAGCTCGCACCGCTGCCCGGCGAGTGGGAAGAGGTCAACGCCGAGCATCGGCGGCTGTCGCATTCGGCCAATCTGATCGACGGCGTGCAAGGCGCACTCGGCGCGCTGTCCGAATCGGACGAGGCGATGATCACGCATCTGTCTTCGATCGTGTCGAAGGTGCGCGATCTGGCGGAAATCGATCCCGCTTTGAACGACGTACTCGCCGCACTCGAGCCGGCCGAAATCCAGCTGCAGGAAGCGGCTTATTCGTTGAGCCATTACGCGCAAAAGCTCGAACTCGATCCGGAGCGGCTGGCGCAGGTCGAAAAGCGCCTCGACGCATTGCATTCGGCGGCGCGCAAATTCCGTCTGCAGCCGCAAACGCTGCCTGAGGAACACGAGGCGCGTCGCGCGCAACTGGCCGCGCTCGACGCGGCCGCCGACCTCGACAGCCTGCACGCCGCCGAAGCCAAGGCCAGGGAAGACTTCCTCACCGAGGCGAAGAAACTGTCCAAGGCGCGCGCCAAGGCGGGCAAGGCACTGGGCGCGGCGGTCACCACGGGCATGCAGGAACTGTCGATGAAAGGCGGCAGCTTCGAAGTCGCGCTGGTGCCGCTGCCCGAAGGTGGCGCGCATGGGCTCGAACAGGTCGAATTCCGCGTCGCCGGCCATGCCGGAGTGCCGCTGCGGCCGCTCGCGAAGGTCGCCTCGGGCGGAGAACTGGCGCGGATCAGCCTCGCCCTGGCGGTGATCGCAAGCGCCGCGAGCCCCACACCCACGCTGATTTTCGACGAAGTGGACACCGGTATCGGCGGCGGCGTCGCCGAAGTGGTCGGGCGGCTTCTGCATCAGCTCGGCCAACAGCGCCAGGTGCTATGCGTTACGCACTTGCCGCAAGTCGCCGCGCGCGGCGACCATCATTTCCAGGTGGCCAAAGCGGGCAACGGCAAAGGCGGCACGGTCAGCAGCGTGAACTCGCTCGACAAGGCGAGCCGCATCGAAGAAGTGGCACGCATGCTCGGCGGCCTGGAGATCACCCCGACCACCCGCAAGCACGCGAAGGAAATGCTGGCGGCCTAGTTTTTCGCGAGACGGGGGACATCCCCCGTCATCCGTCGCGATCAACCCGCGCCTTCAGCCAAACACGCGCTTCCACAGCCCCAGCACGGCTTCACGCTCGGTCGCCACCAGCGCCGGCTCGACCCGCGCCTTCTCCATCCCGTCGAGCCGCAGCTGGTGTTGCAGCTTGCGGTAGGTGCGATACGCCGCGCCGACCGTCTCCGCTTCCGCCTCGCTCATCAGGCCGAAGCGCGACACTTCCCGCAGCAGCGCAATGTTGCCGGTATTGCGGATCAGTTCGGGATCGCTCGCCGCGTGCAACAACACCCAGTACTGCACGGTGAATTCGATATCCACCATTCCGCCGCGGTCGTGCTTCAGGTCGAAGAGCGCCGTATGGTTCGGATGTCCGGCCTCCACGCGCTCGCGCATCTCGACGATCTCCGTGGCGAGCGACGCCGCTTCGCGCGGCGTGGTCAGCACCTGTTCGCGGATGGCCTCGAATTTCGCGCCGATCTCGGCGTCGCCCGCGCAGTAACGGGCGCGGCTCAATGCCTGATGCTCCCACACCCACGCCGTATTGGCCGCGTCGCCCTCGCGCAACTGGTAACGGCGAAACGCGTCCAGATCGGTGACGAGCAGACCCGACTCGCCATTCGGCCGCAGCCGCAAGTCCACGTCGAACAGGGTGCCCGCGCCGGTGGCGGTGGTGAGCCAGGTGATCAGGCGACGCGTGTAGGTGGAGTAGACGTCGGCCGCGGCATCGTCGGGGTCGTCATAGAGAAAGATCACGTCCAGATCGGATGCGTAACCCAGTTCCTTGCCCCCCAGCTTGCCGTACGCGATCACCGCGAAGCGCGGCACATCGCGATGGCGCTTCGGCAACTGCTTCCAGACGGCTTCGAGCGTGACGTCGAGCACCGCGTCGGCGAGTTCGGACAGCCGGTCGCTCACGTGTTCGACGCTCAGCTTGCCAGCCAGATCGATCAGCAGAATGCGGAACACTTCGGCCTGATGCGCGTGACGCAGCAGGTCCATCTGCTGTTCCACACCGTCGGCGGCGGCCAGACGCAGGCGCAAGGTGCGCTTGAATTCAGGCCAGTCGAACGGACTGTCCATCGCCTCGTCGTCGAGCAGTTCGTCGAGCAATTGCGGATGCCGGATCAGATAGCCGGCCGCCCAACGCGAACCGCCGAGCACCGAGAGCACGCGATGCAGCGCCTGCGGATATTCGGTCAGCAGCGCCAGATAGGCGCCGCGCCGGCTCACCGCCTCGAGCAGGTCGAAGAAGCGCGCCACGGTATCGCCGCGCCGTTCGGCGGGCTCGAGCGTGCGGGCGGCTTCAAGCGCACGTTGCGCGACGATGTCGAAACGCTGCCGGCTGCGCTCGGCCAGCCCCGCGTAGCGCGACGACTGCCAGACCGCGCGCAGCCGCGCCAGCAGTTCGCCCGGCTCGGCCACGCCGAGTTCGGTCAGGCGCGCCTGCAGGACTTCGTCGGCGCTGTCGTCGGCAAGGGCGCTGCTCCACACCCACGCGGCGGCGCCGTCTTCGGGTGCGCCGCAGCCGTCACGGCCGCTCACCTTGTCGGCGAAAATCTGATCGAACTGCTGTTCGACGAATTCACGGTGCGCATCGAGCTTCGCCATCAACGTTGCGTAGTCGTCGCAGCCCATGGCGCGCGCGAGCGCCGCGCGCTCCTCGGGCGCGACCGGCATGGCATGGGTCTGCGCGTCGTTGCGGTATTGCAGACGGTGTTCGAGTTCGCGCAGGAAACGATACGCCTGCGAGAGCTTCACGCAGACCGACGAGTCGATCAGCCCGTGGGTGGCCGCGTGCCGCAGCACAGCCAGGGTCGGCCGCACGCGAAAGCCCGCGTCCTGGCCGCCACGGATCAACTGGAACACCTGCGCGCTGAATTCGATTTCGCGGATGCCGCCCCGCCCGAGCTTGATGTCGTCGGCCTTGTCGGGCCGCATGGAGGCGCGCCGCTGCGCCTCCTGGCGAATCTGCAGATGCAGCGCGCGAATCGCGCTGATCACGCCGAAGTCGAGATAGCGGCGGTAGACGAACGGCGTGACGATCGCGTCGAGCTGCTTCTGCAGCCGCTGCGCCGCTTCGCTCGCGCCTTCGGACACGAGACGTCCTTTGATCCACGCGTAGCGCTCCCACTCGCGGCCTTGCACGTAGAAATATTCTTCGAGCATGCCGAGGCTGCAGACGAGCGGTCCCGAGTCGCCGTTCGGCCGCAGCCGCATATCGACCCGGAACACGTAGCCGTCGGCGGTGACTTCGGCGAGCGCGCCGATCAGGCGCTTGCCGAGGCGCGTAAAAAAGTCCTGGACGGCGATCGACGAGCGCTGGCCGCCGGCTGTCTCGCCGTCCTCTTCATAGATGAAGATCAAGTCGATATCCGACGACACATTCAGCTCGCGCCCGCCGAGCTTGCCCATGCCCACCACGCCGAGCGCAAGCCGTTCGCCGTGCGGTCCGCGCGGCTCGCCGTAGAGCGCTTCGAGTTCGGCGGACAGCACGGCGAGCGCCCGCTGGATCGTCGTCTCGGCGAGATCGGTCATTGCGCCGGTGACTTCGGCGACGTCCGCCGCGCCCGTCAGATCGCGCTCCATCACGGCGCAAAACACTTCGGTGCGCAACTGGCGCAACGCCCGTTTGAGTGCATCTTCACTCAGCGGCGCACTGCTCGCGCCGGAGGCTTCGGCGCACAGCGCGTCGAAACGGGCGTCGATACGCTCCCGGGTCAGCGGCGCGGACGCGAGCGCCGCCACCTGCGCCACGAGTTGCGGACGGGCCGCCGCGGCACGCGCCGCGTAGTGTGAATAGCTGGAACTCAGGAGAGTGGCGTCTGTCATCAAGGGTCTGGCTCGCTCGTTGCTTGATCAGCGTGGTTCAATTCGCAGTAGCACACCGGCGCGGCAGCCTCGCGCAGGTCGCGAGACGGCGCGCAGACAGGGTTTGCAGGAAGTCCGCCCACGCTATCCCGTGTGTTACATTTCGTCGTTAATTCGCAAAACTACCATACGCCCACCCGCCGCAGCATGTCCGAGCGAAACGAATCCGCCGACCCTCACGAAACCGGGCAGGTCCGGCCTGTGAGCGGAAGCGACCATATCGTGCTGCGCCGGACCTTACACGTGGTCCTCGCGATCGCGCTCGTCCTGTACTTTGTTGCGACGGCTCTGTTTCTCGGTTTGCGCTACGTGGTGCTGCCGCGCGCCGACGCCTTCCGTCCGCGTATCGAAGCCATCGTTTCAGACAAGCTCCACGCACAGTTCACCATCGGCAAACTCGCGCCCTATTGGAGCGGCTTCCAGCCGGGCCTCGACGTCACCAATCTCGTGATCCGCGATCATGAAGGCAAAACCGCGCTGACGATTCCGCATGCCACCGCCACGCTCTCGTGGAAGTCGCTGTGGCAGTTTCGCCCCGCGCTGTCCAGCCTGATCGTGGATCAGCCGGACGTGCTGGTGTCGCGCAGCAGCGACGGCGTGCTCTCGGTGGCGGGCGTGCCGGTGCCGACGCGTCACAGCGGCAACGACATCCTGTCCACCTGGCTACTGCGCCAACAGGCAATCGTGGTGCGCGGCGGCGTGCTGCGCTGGCGCGATGCGCAGCATGACGCGCCGGAGCTGGCCCTGCGCGATATCCGGATCGCGATTCTCAACGACGGCTACGATCACCGGCTGGCGCTGCAGGCGCCCGCCGAAGGCCAGGTCCTGCACGGCCCGCTCGATTTCCGTACGAATTTCCGGCACGCGCCCCTCTCCGCCATTGGCAAGCCTATCAACTGGACGGGCCAGGTGTACGTCTCGACCGGCCCGGTCGATCTGCCGACGCTCGCGCGCTACGTCGATTTCCCGATCGAGACGTTTGCCGGCCGCATCGACAACGCCATCTGGATTGACTTCGCCGAGGGCCGCATGAAGTCGGCGGGCGGACAACTGGCCGGCACCGACGTCGCCTTGCGGGTGCGCCCGACACAGCCGAAGCTGCTCGTCCCGGTGGCCAATTTTTCGTGGCGCCTCGAAGCCGAACAGGGCGACTACAAACTGCAGCTGAGCCAGTTGCACGCGGAACTCGGCCAGCCGCCGCTCGACGACGGCACGCCGCTCACGCGCATGCTCGCCTTCAACACACTGAACGGACGCTACCGCACCGCCTCGCAGCAACACGGGCAACTGGTCAGCGTGAGCGGCGATCGCGTCGACCTGGGGATCCTGGCCGAATTCAGCCGCGCGTTGCCTCTTCCCAGGCGCCTCCTGAACAATCTGCTGCGCTACAACCCGCGCGGCCTCGTCGCCAACTATCTGATCGAAGTCGAGCGCGGCAGGCCGGAGTCCGGCGAAGCGGGCAGCGACCGCCGTCCGAGCGGTGCCGAACCGATCGAGCGCTATCGTTTCAAGGGCGATCTGCAAGGCATCAGCGTCGCCGCCCAGGAACCGCCGCCGGGGCTCACGCCGCTGAATCACCCGCGCGCGGGCATTCCCGGTATCGAAAATCTGTGGGGCAACGTGGACGCCGATGAAACCCGCGGCACCGCCCTGCTCGACACCTCGAACGTCGCCATCACGCTGCCCGGCGTTTTCGACGATCCGCGCCTGAAGCTCGACCGTCTGCATGGCCGCGCCGACTGGACTATCACGCCGAAGGCGCCGGGCGAGAACCACCCTGCCTTCACCGTGAAGCTGGCCGATTTCGGCGTCTCGAACGCCGACGTCGCGGCCACCGCCACCGCCGACTACAGCAACCCGGGCCACGGGCGCGGCTCGCTCGATCTGAAGGCCGACTTCCAGCGCGCGCAGGTGCCGCGCATTGCCCGTTATCTGCCGACCAGCATCAGCGAGAAGCTGCGCATCTATCTGGGCCACGGCTTGCAGGCCGGCATGTCGCACGGCGCGACCATCGAAGTGCACGGCGACCTGACCAGGTTCCCCTACTCGCGCGACCCGAGCGCCGGGCAGTTCCATATCGTCGCGCCGTTCAAGGGCGGCAAGTTCGATCCGACGCCCTACCCGCCGCGCAAGATGAAGAACGGCACGCCGAACGTGTGGCCGGCGCTCGACGGCATTGACGGCGTGTTCGAACTCAAGCAGAACGTGATGCGCTTCGACATCGACCGGGCGCATTACAAGCAGGTCGCGCTCACCGGCGTCAACGGCAGGATCGAAGACCTCGGCACCAAGGCGTCGAGCCTCGTCATCAAGGGCGACGGCCACGGGCCGCTCGCCGACATGCTCGACTACGTGAACGCCAGCTCGCTCGGCATCATGGCGAAGCACGAGACGGACAAGGTGCGCGCCGAAGGGCCCGCGTCACTCGCGCTCAAGCTGACGGTGCCGCGCACGCCGAAGCCGCATATCGCCGTGGAAGGCGCGGTCGGCTTCCAGAACAACCGCTTGAGCGTCGAGAACGTGCCGCCGCTGTCGCAACTAAAGGGCAAGGTGCGTTTTACCGAGTACACGGCGCAGGTGGACCGGCTCTCCGGGCAATTCCTCGGCGGCGACGTGCATGCCAACGGCGGCCTGAAGCGGGACGGCACGTATGCGCTCGACCTCGGCGGCCATATCGCCGTCGACGCGGCGCGCGGACTCGATCTGCACGGCCCGGCGGCCCAGGTGCTCACCCGCATGAGCGGCAACGCGCCCTATGCGCTCAATGTGCGCGGCGCCAAGGGACGGCTGCCCGAAGTGACCGCGAACTCCGACCTGAGCGGCCTCGCGCTCGACTTCCCGGCGCCGTTCAACAAGCCGGTCGGCACGCCGTTGCCGCTGCGCTTCGCCGTCAGCCCTTCCGGCGCGCCGGGCGAAGCGGGACTGGAGCGCGCCGACCTCACCTTCGGCCCGGTCGCCGCCGCCTATCTGCTGCGCTATCAGCCGAAAATGCCGCCAACGGTGGTGCGCGGCGCGGTCGGCGTGAACAAACCCGCCGACCTGCCGTCCGAAGGCGTGATCGCCGCCGTCGATCTCGACGCCTTCGACGCGGACGCGTGGCGCGCGCTGGTCACGCAAATGCGCGGTAAAGAAGCGCCCGCCCCCGCGGCGACGCCGGCCGCGCCGAATCCCACCGTCACGCAATTCCTGCCGAGCCGCTTCGCGGTGCACATCGACACGCTGACGCTGCTCAAGCGTCACTGGGACAGCGTGATCGTCGGCGCGTCGCATGCGGATCGCACGTGGCAGGCGAATATCGCCTCGAATCAGGTATCCGGCCACGTGTCGTGGCTGCCGGGCCCGACCAGAGAGTCGCCCGGCACGCTGCAGGCGCGCTTTGCCCGCGTGGTGATTCCGTCGGCAACCGACAAGGACCTGCTCGGCCAGGCGATGTCGGCGCCCGCGCAGAACATGCCGTCCATCGATCTGGTGGTCAACGAACTGATCGTGCGCGACCACAACATCGGCCGTCTCGAAGTCGACGCGCACAACTTCGACGAAGACGGCGTGCCGGTCTGGCAACTCGACAAGCTCGACATTACGAATCCCGCCGCCACGCTGAGCGCCACCGCGAACTGGCGCACCGCGACCGAACTCGGCAATAGCGCCGACGAAGCCACGCCGCGCCGCACCGTGTTCGATTTCAAGCTCGACATCAAGGACGCCGGCGCGCTGCTCGAGCGCTTCGGCCAGCCGCGCACGCTCAAGGCGGGCAACGGCTCGCTGTCGGGCAAGATGGTGTGGCAAGGCGGCCCGGCGAGGATCGACTATCCGACGCTCAACGGCAATCTGGCGGTCGACCTGCGCCACGGCCAGATCCTCAAGGTCGATCCGGGCGTCGCCAAGCTGCTGGGCGTGCTCAGCCTGCAAAGTCTCGCCCGCTTCGCCACCCTGAACTTCCGCGACGTGATCGGCGAAGGCCTGCCGTTCGAGCACGTCACGGGCACCGCGCAGATTCACAACGGCATTGGCCGCACCGAGAACTTCGAGATGGTCACCGCCCCGGCGCGCGCCGAAATGAAGGGC
The DNA here is from genome assembly GCF_002278075.1 of Paraburkholderia aromaticivorans. Classification (NCBI taxonomy): domain Bacteria; kingdom Pseudomonadati; phylum Pseudomonadota; class Betaproteobacteria; order Burkholderiales; family Burkholderiaceae; genus Paraburkholderia; species Paraburkholderia aromaticivorans. The sequence continues at coordinate 597,690 of NZ_CP022989.1, forward strand.
TCGGTCGATCTCGCCCAGGAAACCCAGGATCTGCACGTCCAGATCGTGCCGACGGTCAGCGCCGGCGCCGCCGTGATCGCCGCGACGGTCATCAATCCGCTGCTCGGGCTCGGCGCGCTGGTGGCCGATCTGGCGTTCAGCCAGTCGATCTCGCACGCGTTCGCGCGGGAGTATGCGATCACCGGATCGTGGTCGAAACCGCACGTCGAGCGGGTGACGAGCGATCGCGGTAAGATGGACGCTCCGGCTTCGACCGTGGAAGCGCACTGAGCCTGTAATCGACCCTTTGCCCGGTCAGACAGGCGCCGTGCCGCACCCGCGGCCCCAGCCAGTCTTGAACGACGTTTGCGGCGCAAGCGGTGCGCGCCGCCGCCTTGCCGGGAGTTTTCCGAAACGCTCATGAGCGAAACACTCGTCTCTTCAACCGCGTCCAGCGGGTTCCTGGAAAGCGCCTTCCGTGTCGCCGCGCTGCAAATGGTGAGCACGCCGGATCGCGAACGCAATCTCGCCGAAGCCGGGCGTCTGATCGCCGAAGCCGCCGCCGGCGGCGCGCAACTCGTGCTGCTGCCGGAGTACTTCTGCTTCATGGGCTTCAAGGACACGGACAAGCTCGCCGTGCGCGAACCCTATCAGGACGGACCGATCCAGCGCTTTCTCGCGGACGCCGCGCGCCGCCACCAGGTCTGGGTGATCGGCGGCACACTGCCGTTGATGTCGCCCGAAGCCTCGCGCGTGCTGAACACCACGCTGGTGTTCGATCCGCAGGGCAACGAGGCCGCGCGCTACGACAAGATCCACCTGTTCAACTTCGAAAAGGGCGAGGAATCGTTCGACGAAGCCCGCACCATCTGCCCCGGCGGCGAAGTGCGCAGTTTCGAGGCGCCGTTCGGCCGCGTCGGCCTGTCGGTCTGCTACGATCTGCGCTTTCCGGAGCTGTACCGGCGCATGGGCGACTGCGCGCTGATCGTGGTGCCGTCGGCGTTCACTTACACGACCGGCCGCGCGCATTGGGAAATGCTGCTGCGTGCCCGCGCGGTCGAAAACCAGTGTTACGTGCTGGCCGCGGCGCAAGGCGGCAAACACGAAAACGGCCGCCGTACGTGGGGCCACAGCATGCTGATCGACCCGTGGGGCGAAATCGTCGCGGTGCGCGACGAGGGCGCAGGCGTGGTCGCCGGCAATCTCGAGCGTGCGCGCATCGACGAAGTGCGACAGAGTCTGCCCGCCTGGCGTCACCGCGTGCTCAGTTGACTCACCTGACCCAGTGGACAAATCCCTGCGCGTGACATTGAAACTGCGGCGCCTGCTACTCACATAGTGTGTGACAGAGGCGCTAACCGAATCCTTCGTATTGAGCAGAACATACTTCGCATGAACATCATCGAACCCGGTATCCGTAATCTCGCCACCGCCAAGGACATTCTCCTGACGCCCTACGGTCTCGACGAAGCCCTGCTCACCCGCACGCTCGCCGACATCTTCACGCACAAGATCGACTACGCCGACCTGTATTTCCAGTACACGCGCAGCGAAGCGTGGAGTCTCGAAGAAGGCATCGTGAAGTCCGGCAGCTTCAGCATCGACCAGGGCGTCGGCGTGCGCGCCGTGTCGGGCGACCGCACGGCGTTCGCCTATTCGGACGACCTGTCGCCCGAAGCGATCCGCCAGGCGGCGCTCGCCACCCGCTCGATCGCCAAGGCGGGCGGCGGCAAGCAGAAGATCAAGGTGGCCTCGTCGCTGACCGGCATCGCCGGGCGCGATCTGTACCTGCCCGCCGATCCGCTGCATTCGCTCGACGCCACCGCCAAGGTCAAGCTGCTCGAGCGCATCGAAAAGATGGCGCGCGGCCGCGATCCGCGCATCCAGCAAGTCATGGCCGGCCTCGCCGGTGAATACGACGTGGTGCTCGTCGCGCGCAGTGACGGCGGCTTCGCGGCCGACATCCGGCCGCTCGTGCGCGTGTCGGTCACGGTGATCGCCGAGCAGAACGGCCGCCGCGAAATCGGCAGCGGCGGCGGCGGCGGCCGTTTCGACTACGGCTATTTCACCGACGAGGTGCTGTCGGGCTACGTCGACGACGCCGTGCATGCGGCGCTGGTCAACCTCGAGGCCCGTCCGGCGCCGGCCGGCGCGATGACAGTCGTGCTCGGACCAGGCTGGCCCGGCGTACTGCTGCACGAAGCGATCGGCCACGGTCTGGAAGGCGACTTCAACCGCAAGGGTTCGTCGGCATTCGCGGGGCGCATCGGCGAACAGGTTGCCGCCAAGGGTGTGACCGTGGTGGACGACGGCACCCTGCCGAACCGTCGCGGTTCGCTCAATATCGACGACGAGGGCAATCCGACCCAGTGCACCACGCTGATCGAAGACGGCATCCTGAAGGGTTACATTCAGGACACGCTGAACGCGCGCCTGATGAAGATGCCGGTGACGGGCAACGCGCGCCGCGAGTCGTATGCGGCGCTGCCCATGCCGCGCATGACCAACACGTACATGCTCAACGGCGACAAGGACCCGCAGGAAATCCTCGCCTCCGTGAAGAACGGTTTGTATGCGGTGAACTTCGGCGGCGGCCAGGTCGACATCACCAACGGCAAGTTCGTGTTCTCGGCTTCCGAGGCGTACATGATCGAAAACGGCAAGATCACGTACCCGGTGAAGGGCGCGACGCTGATCGGCAGCGGCCCGGAATCGCTCAAATACGTGACCATGATCGGCAACGACATGAAGCTCGATTCGGGCGTCGGCGTGTGCGGCAAGGAAGGCCAGAGCGTGCCGGTGGGCGTCGGCCAGCCGACGCTGCGCATCGAGAAAATGACAGTCGGCGGCACCGCCTGATTCGCAACAAACGCATACTTCGTGCATGTATTGCACGAAGTATGCGGAATTCCCGCATTTTTGCGCCCCGTAGCTTGCAAGTGCAGCCTGCCCGGGTTATAAAGTCACTCACCCTTTTTGACCTGCGACCTCATTCGTCATGTCCGCCAAGTTTTATTTTTACTTTTTTTGGCATCTCAGACCGCTGGCGGATCGAGAGGGGTGTTAGTGCACGCAGAACACCGAGAATTCCCGAAAAACCGCCAGCCAGCCTGGCGGTTTTTTTTCGCCTCATGTCTTTGAAACTTTATTTTTGATGGTTGTCCGCTCTGGCATCGCTGCTTCATCGCAATCCTGACTGCCCGCGCGAACACGCTACGAACCGATTGGAGAACAACATGCCCCCGCACAATACCGACGATGTCCGCATCCGCGAATTGAAGGAACTCACGCCGCCCGCTCACCTGATCCGCGAATTCGCCTGCGACGAAACGGTGTCCGACGTGATCTACAACTCGCGTACCGCGATGCATCGCATTCTGCACGGCATGGAAGATCGCTTGATCGTCATCATCGGACCGTGCTCGATTCACGACACCAAGGCGGCAATGGAATATGCGGGGCGTCTGGTCGAGCAGCGCAAGCGCTTTGCCGGCGAACTTGAAATCGTGATGCGCGTGTACTTCGAAAAGCCGCGCACCACGGTGGGCTGGAAGGGTCTCATCAACGACCCGCATATGGACAACAGCTTCAAGATCAACGAAGGCCTGCGCACCGCGCGCGAGTTGCTGTTGCGCATCAACGAACTCGGCCTGCCGGCGGGCACCGAATACCTCGACATGATCAGCCCGCAGTACATCGCCGACCTGATCTCGTGGGGGGCGATCGGCGCGCGGACCACCGAATCGCAAGTGCACCGCGAACTGGCTTCGGGCCTCTCGTGCCCGGTCGGCTTCAAGAACGGCACGGACGGCAACGTCAAGATCGCGGTCGACGCGATCAAGGCCGCCTCGCAGCCGCACCATTTCCTGTCGGTCACCAAGGGCGGCCACTCGGCGATCGTGTCCACCGCGGGCAATGAGGACTGCCACATCATCCTGCGCGGCGGCAAGACGCCGAACTACGACGCGGACAGCGTCAACGCCGCGTGCGCGGATATCGGCAAGGCCGGTCTCGCCGCGCGTCTGATGATCGACGCGAGCCACGCGAACAGCTCGAAGAAGCACGAGAATCAGATTCCGGTGTGCGCGGATATCGGCCGCCAGATTGCTTCGGGCGACGAACGGATTGTCGGCGTGATGGTGGAATCGCATCTGGTGGCGGGCCGCCAGGATCTGCAGGAAGGCTGCGCGTTGACGTACGGCCAGAGCATCACCGACGCGTGCATCGGTTGGGACGAAAGCGTCGCCGTGCTGGAAGGGCTCGCCGACGCAGTGAAACAGCGTCGTGTGGCGCGCGGCAGCGGCAACTGAACCCGCGCGGATTGCAGCCCTGCAAACAGACCCGGCTCCAAGAAGCCGGGTTTTTTTTGGCCGATCGGACGAATGGTGCGCCTTTAGCCGCCTCTGTACCGTAACCACTCGTGGCCGGGTCGAATGCGACTTGACCGGGATGCAGGTTATGTATGACGTTTTATACATAGAAGGCGGCTATGGAGCAGGAAAAAGAAATTCGCTGGCTTGGCTCCAGCTATCGCGATTTACTCGCCTTTCCCGAGGAAATGCGTCGTCCAGCGGGATTTCAACTCGGCAAGATTCAGGCGGGCCTCGACCCTGACGGCTGGAAACCGTTCGACTCGATCGGCCCCGGAACGCGCGAGATTCGTATCAGGGAAGCAGACGGCGTTTTTCGCGTCATGTACGTCACCAAGTTCGTGGAAGCGCTGTATGTGTTGCATTGCTTCCAGAAGAAAACGCAGAAGCTCAGTCCGCGCGCCAGGCAGATTGCCGAAACGCGGTATCGCGCCATCGGGTTGCACGCCCGCCCGCATCACCATTAATGATAGGAAAACTTAACAAATGACGATCGACACCAAAATTCGTCACGTCACCCGGCCGGGCGCCAATCTGTTCCTCGAACTCGGCTTTTCCGCCGAAGAGGCGAAGCGGCTGCACGCAGCGTCGCAAAAACCGATCAACGACACGCGGCTGCTCAAGGAGCAGCTCATGACGGAGCTGTCCAGCTGGATCGAACAGCATCACTTGAAGCAGGCCGAGGCGGCCGAGATTCTGATGGTGTCGCGCCCGCGCGTGTCCGACGTGGTCAACAAGAAGACCACCAAGTTCACCGTCGACACCCTCGTGGAAATGATGAGCCGGATCGGCAAGCCGGTCACGCTGGCGGTCGGCTAACGTGCACGGCTCGCCCTTGCATGCGATCTTGCGTGCGTCGTCGCGCTGTCATACGCGTACCGCCGCGGCCCGGCTCTAGTGTGCGCCGCGATCGTGTTGCCACAGCACGTCCGTGCCGCCGTCCGCGCGATTGAGCACGCGTGCGAGCACGAACAGCAGATCGGACAGCCGGTTCACATACTGGCGCGGCGCGGCATTGATGGTCTCGTGTTCGCCCAACACAACAATCGCCCGTTCGGCACGCCGGCACACGGTGCGGCACACATGCGCGAGCGAAGCCGCGCGTGAGCCGCCGGGCAGAATGAATTCCTTCAGCGGCGGCAAGGCCGCGTTGTAGTCCGCGAGCCAGTCGTCGAGTTGCGCGAGATGCCGGTCGGTAATCATCGTATGGCCGGGAATGCACAACTCGCCGCCAAGGTCGAACAGATCATGCTGAATCGCGACCAGCGCGGCCCGAACCTTGTCCGGTAAGGTCTCGCACAACAGCACGCCGAGGTTCGAGTTGAGTTCGTCCACGTCGCCGATCGCGGCAATCCGCACGCTGTCCTTGCGCACACGGCTGCCGTCGCCGAGACCCGTGGTGCCGTCGTCGCCCGTGCGGGTGGCGATCTTGCTCAAGCGGTTGCCCATCTCATATCTCCATGCATTCAGTGACGATGCGCGGCCCAGTGCGGCCGAGCGCGGCCCCCAGGCGGCTCATCGGGCACCGCGTTTATCCATATTGCGCGCATCGTGAAGTCGCCGCCATTATAGGAGCGCCCGCCTGCTCCAACGCCGGCCCACGGGCGATCGGCGTAAAATGAAACACCTGCTGCAAACCAGCATAGTCCTACATATCAGGAGACATGCGTGAACCATCCCGTGCCGCCGGCCCCGCTGCGCCGACCGTTTCCCGCCGAGTTGCTGAGCGCGCTCAAAGCCGCGTTCGCCGATCGCGTGTCCGTATCCGAAGCCGTGCGCGTTCATCATGGCCGCGACGAGTCGCCGTTCGATCCCCAACTGCCTGACGCCGTCGTCTTCGCACGCACGACCGAAGACGTGCAAACCGTCGTCAAACTGTGCGGCCAGTACAACGTTCCAATCATCCCTTACGGCAACGGCTCGTCGCTCGAAGGGCATCTGCTCGCCGTACAAGGCGGCGTATCGATCGATCTGTCTGAAATGAACCGGGTGTTGTCGATCAACGCCGAAGACCTGACGGTCACCGTCGAGCCCGGCATCTCGCGCAAGCAGTTGAACGAGGCATTGCGCGACACCGGCCTGTTCTTCCCGATCGACCCGGGCGCGGACGCGAGCATCGGCGGGATGTCGGCCACGCGCGCGTCGGGCACCAACGCCGTGCGCTACGGCACGATGCGCGAGAACGTGCTCGGACTGACCGTGGTGCTGGCCGATGGCCGCGTGATCAAGACCGGCACGCGGGCCCGCAAGTCGTCCGCGGGTTACGACCTCACGCGCCTGTTCGTCGGCTCGGAAGGCACGCTCGGCGTGATCACGGAAATTACAGTTCGCCTGTATCCGCAACCGGAGGCGGTGTCCGCGGCGGTGTGCGCGTTCCCGTCAATGGGCGACGCGGTCCGCGCGGTCATCGAAACGATCCAGATCGGCGTGCCGATCGCGCGCGTCGAGTTCGTCGACTCGCTCGCCATCCGCTCGATCAATCGCCACTCGAATCTGACGCTGCGCGAAGCGCCCACGCTGTTCTTCGAATTCCATGGCACCGAGGCCGGCGTGAAAGAGCAGGCCGAACTGGTCCAGGAAATCGCCGCGCAAAATGCCGGCGAAGGCTTTGAATGGGCTACGCGGCCGGAAGACCGCAGCCGTCTGTGGAACGCGCGCCACAACGCTTACTTCGCCATGCTGCAGCTCAAACCCGGCTGCCGCGCGGTCACGACCGACGTCTGCGTGCCGATCTCCCGCCTCGCGGAATGCGTGGAGGAAACGGAACAGGACCTGAAGGCGTCACCGCTGCCCTGCCCGATCGTCGGCCATGTCGGCGACGGCAACTTCCACGTCGCGATCCTGATCGATCCCAACAAGCCGGAAGAACTCGTCGAAGCCGAGCGCCTGAACCATCGCATCGTGCAGCGCGCGCTGCGCATGGACGGCACCTGCACGGGCGAGCACGGCGTGGGCCTGCACAAGATGGGCTTCCTGCTCGAAGAACACGGTGAAGTCGCGGTCGACACCATGCGCTCGATCAAGCACGCGCTCGATCCGCACAATCTGATGAACCCGGGCAAGATCTTCACCTGGGCAGCTTGAGGCGTCTTCAGGCGCGGCTGCCTGAGACGAAGCGCCGCGCCGGACTTGAAAGGCACGAGGAGACAAGTCACATGAACGCACCCGCTGAACTGACGCCCGAAGTACTCGCCCAGCGCCAGCGCGAAGTCGTGCAGGCGTTGATGGCCGTATTGCCGAACCACTGTTTGCTGTACCGCGAAGAAGACACCGTCGCCTACGAGTGCGACGGTCTCGCCGCCTACCGGCGCCTGCCGCTCGCGGTCGCCTTGCCGGAAACGGAATCACAGGTGCAACGCATCGTGCAGATCTGCCACCGTCTCGACGTGCCGATCGTGCCGCGCGGCGCGGGCACCGGGCTGTCCGGCGGCGCCATGCCGATCCGTCACGGCGTGGTGGTATCGCTCGCGCGCTTTCGCAAGATCGTCGAAGTCGATTCGTACGCGCGAACCGCCACGGTGCAGCCCGGTGTGCGCAATCTGTCCATCTCGGAAGCCGCCGCGCCTTACGGTCTGTATTACGCGCCGGACCCGTCGTCGCAGATTGCCTGCACGATCGGCGGCAATGTGTCGGAGAATTCCGGCGGCGTTCACTGCCTCAAATACGGCCTGACGGTGCATAACGTGCTGCGCGTGCGCGCCGTCACCATGGAAGGCGAAATCGTCGAGTTCGGCTCGCTCGCGCCGGATGCGCCCGGTCTGGACCTGCTGGCGGTGCTGATCGGCAGCGAAGGCATGTTTGCAATCGTCACCGAAGTCACCGTCAAGCTGATCCCGAAGCCGCAAACCGCGCAGGTCATCATGGCCAGTTTCGACGACGTCGTGAAAGGCGGCGACGCGGTTGCCGGCATCATTGCAGCGGGCATCATCCCGGCGGGTCTGGAGATGATGGACAAGCCGGCCACGCGCGCCGTCGAGGAATTCGTCAACGCGGGCTACGATCTCGACGCGGCGGCGATCCTGTTGTGCGAATCGGACGGCACGCCCGAAGAAGTCGCCGACGAAATCGTCCGCATGACCGCGGTGCTGCGCGAACACGGCGCCACGCGCATCCAGATTTCCCGCTCGGAGAATGAACGGCTGCGCTTCTGGTCGGGACGCAAGAATGCCTTTCCGGCCGCCGGGCGCATTTCACCCGACTATTACTGCATGGACGGCACCGTGCCGCGCCGCAGTATCGGCCCGCTGCTCACGCGCATCGAGGCGATGGAGAAGATCTACAACCTGCGCTGCATCAACGTTTTCCACGCGGGAGACGGCAACATGCATCCGCTGATCCTGTTCAACGGCAACGACCAGGACGAGTGGCACCGGGCCGAAGCGTTCGGCTGCGACATTCTCGAAGCGTGTGTGGAGCTGGGCGGCACGGTGACCGGCGAGCACGGCGTGGGCATCGAGAAGATCAATTCCATGTGTGTGCAGTTCTCGCCCGAAGAGCGCGACGCGTTCCACGCGGTCAAGCGGGCTTTCGACGCGCCCGGCCTCCTGAATCCCGACAAAGGCATTCCCACGCGCGCCCGCTGTGCCGAATACGGCAAGATGCACGTGCGTGGCGGCTTGCTGCCGCATCCGGACCTGCCGCGTTTCTAACATTGTCCTGCCCGCCGACGCATCGCGCATAGCCCGCGCGCGCGCCGCTTTTCCTGCTTTCACCCTGATTACCCGATGCGGGTCCGCTCCGGGTTGCCAGAGCGCCCCCGCCCGGTACAATCAACCGAAACACAACGAAGCAGGACACCATGGAAGAGGACGACATCGTCGCCGGGTGGTCGGAACGTGTGCGTTCGGCCAGCGCCGAAGGGCGCGCGTTACGCATCCGTGGCGGCGGCACCAAAGACTGGTACGGTCAGACGCTGGAAGGTGACATCCTCGACACGCGCGCTTATCGCGGCATCATTGCGTACGATCCGGCGGAACTGGTCATCACCGCGCGCGCCGGCACGTCCCTGCAGGACATCGAAGCCGTGCTCGCCGACCACCATCAGATGCTCGCCTTCGAACCGCCGCACTTCGGGTCGCAGGCCACCTTCGGCGGCTGCATCGCGGCGGGCATTGCCGGTCCGCGCCGCCCCGCGGCCGGCGCGGCGCGCGACTTCGTGCTCGGCGCCGTGGTCATGAACGGCCAGGGCCAGACGCTGCATTTCGGCGGCCAGGTGGTGAAGAACGTGGCCGGCTACGATGTCTCGCGCCTGATGGCCGGCTCGCTCGGCACTTTGGGGCTGATCCTCGAACTGTCGATCAAGGTGCTGCCGTTGCCGCAGGCCGAAGCCACGCTCAAATTCGACATGAACGGCACCGACGCGGTCCGCAAGCTCAACGAATGGGGCGGCCGGCCGTTGCCGATTACCGCGAGCGCCTGGCGTCATGGCACGCTGGCCGTGCGCCTCGCGGGCGCCGAGGCCGCGGTCAAATCGGCGCGTACATCGCTCGGCGGCGAAGTCGTCGATGCGGTCGAAGCCGAACGCTTCTGGGCGGGCCTGCGCGAACAGACCGACACGTTCTTCGCGGCCATTCCGCCGAACGCCGCGCTCTGGCGCCTCGCGCTGCCTTCGATCACGGAGCCGCTGCAACTGCCCGGCGCGCAACTCATGGAATGGGGCGGCGCCCAGCGCTGGTGGATTACCGACACCGACGCGCAGACCGTGCGCATCAGCGCCAAGCAGGCCGGCGGCCACGCCACGATATTCCGGACCGGCCACGGCTACGACCGCGGCGCCGGCGTGTTCACGCCGCTTCCCGCGCCGGTGATGAAAATTCATCGCGGCCTGAAAAGCGCCTTCGACCCGGCCCGCATCTTCAATCGCGGCCGTCTCTACCCCGACTTCTGAGCGACGCGATGCAAACCAACCTCGCGGACTTCATTCGCAACACGCCCGACGGAGACGAAGCCGACGGCATTTTGCGCAATTGCGTGCATTGCGGCTTCTGCACGGCCACCTGCCCGACCTATCAGATACTCGGCGACGAACTCGACGGCCCACGCGGACGGATCTATCTGATCAAGCAGATGGTGGAAGGCGCGCCGGTCACGCGCAGCACCCAGGTCCACCTGGACCGGTGCCTGACGTGCCGCAACTGCGAAACGACCTGCCCGTCCGGCGTGCAATATGGCCGGCTGGTGGAAATCGGCCGCAAGCTCACCGAGGAAAAAGTCACGCGTCCGCTCGGTCAGCGCCTGACGCGCCGGCTGCTTGCGAGCTTCGTGCCGAACAGCGCGCTGTTCTCGCCGACCATGCGTATCGGTCAGCATTTCCGGCCTCTGCTGCCCAAGAAGCTGCGCGACAAGGTGCCCGCGCGACAGCGTCCGCTCGAATGGCCCACCGCGAAACATCCACGCAAGATGTTGCTGCTGGCGGGCTGCGTGCAACCGTCGATGATGCCGAACGTCAACATCGCCACCGCGCGCGTGCTCGACGCGCTCGGCGTGGAAACGCTGATCGCGCCGGATGCCGGCTGCTGCGGTGCGATCCGTCTGCATCTGGGCTACAACGACGACGCCCTCGACGACCTGCGCGCCAACATCGACGCATGGTGGCCCTATGTCGAACAAGGCGTGGAGGCGATCGTGATGAATGCGTCCGGGTGCGGCGCGACGGTCAAGGAATACGCGCACCTGTTGCGCCACGATCCGGCGTATGCGGAAAAAGCGCGCCGCGTGGTGGAATTGACGCGCGACATCGCGGAGATTCTGCCGGAGTTCGAAGAACCGCTGGTCTCGGTGACGCGACGGCGCTCGGTTCACACAGTCGCGTTTCATCCGCCCTGCACGTTGCAGCACGGTCAGCAGATCCGCGGCAAGGTCGAGCATCTGCTGGCCGCGCTGGGTGTCGAAGTGCGCCTGCCCCCCGACAGTCATCTGTGCTGCGGCTCGGCCGGCACTTACTCGCTGACGCAACCCAAGCTCTCGTATGCGTTGCGGGATCAGAAGCTCGAGCGGCTGCAGGCGCAGGAGCCGCAGGTGATCGTGTCGGCCAACGTGGGCTGCATTGCGCATCTGCAAAGCGGCACCTCGACACCCGTCGCGCACTGGATCGAATTGGTCGAGCACATGCTGTCCGTATAATCGGGTAATCGACTTTCGCTGGACTTCCGGATCCGTCATGCCCGATCTGATTCACAATCTCGAAGCGGTGCGGCAGCGCATCGCCATGGCCGCGCACGTGGCCGGGCGCGACACGCGCTCGATCCACCTGCTCGCGGTCTCGAAGACCTTTCCCGCCGAAGACGTGCGCGCCGCCTACGCAGCCGGCCAGCGCGCGTTCGGCGAGAACTACGTGCAGGAAGCCCTCACCAAGATCGAGGCGCTCGCCGACCTGCGCGCCACGATCGAGTGGCACTTCATCGGGCCGTTGCAATCGAACAAGACGCGGCCCGTCGCCGAGCATTTCGACTGGGTGCACTCGGTCGATCGGCTGAAGATCGCGCAGCGGCTCTCCGAGCAGCGCCCGGACAATCTGCCGCCGCTGAACGTGTGTCTGCAGGTCAACATCAGCGGCGAGGCGTCCAAGAGCGGCGTGAGCATTCCCGAAGCCGTGGAAGTCGCGCACGCGATCGCCGCCCTGCCGAAGCTCAATTTGCGCGGGCTCATGGCGATTCCCGAACCGGCCGGCGGCATCGACGAGCAACGCGTGCCGCATCGGCAGTTGCGCGAGTTGCTCGAGCGTTTGCGCGACGACGGGCTCGAGCTCGACACGCTGTCCATGGGCATGTCGAGCGACCTCGAGGCCGCCGTGCTGGAAGGCGCAACGATCGTGCGGGTGGGCACCGCGATCTTCGGCGCGCGAGATTACTCTAACTGACCTTACGAACCTTTTCAGGCTCGTCAGTCTCTTCACGGCACTTCCTTCGGACCATCATGAAAATTGCTTTTATCGGCGGGGGCAACATGGCCGCCGCGTTGATCGGCGGACTCATCAAGCGTGGCGTCGCGCCCGCTGACCTCTACGCAATCGATCCCAATGAAGACGCGCGCAAGCGCAATGAGCAGCAGTTCGGCATCAAGACCGGCGCCGCCGCGGATGCCGCGCTCGCCGCGTACGACGCCGTCGTGCTGGCGGTGAAACCGCAGATCCTGAAGAGCGTCGCCGAAGCGGTCGCGCCGCATCTGAACGCGTCGCAACTGGCCGTGAGCATCGTCGCCGGCATTCGCATGGGCGACATGTCGCGCTGGCTGAACGGTCACAGCCGCATCGTGCGCGTCATGCCCAATACGCCCGCGCTGATCGGCATGGGCGTGACGGGTCTCGTGGCGACCGCCGGGGTCGACGAAGCGGGCCGCGCGCTCGCGTCGCAAGTGCTCGGCGCGGTCGGCGAAACGGTCTGGTTCGACGACGAAGCGAAGATCGACGCCGTCACCGCCATCTCGGGCAGCGGGCCGGCCTACGTGTTCTATTTCATCGAGGCGTTGCAGGAAGCCGCCCGCCAACTCGGCATGGACGAAGCGCAAGGCCGCGCGCTCGCCGTGGCGACCTTCACCGGCGCGGCGCAACTGGCGGCCAATTCCGACGAGCCGCCGAGCCTGCTGCGCGAACGCGTGACGTCCAAGGGCGGCACGACGGCGGCCGCGCTGGCGTCGTTCGAGGCGAACGGTATCAAGGATGCGATCGTGCGTGGCGCACTCGCCGCCAACGCTCGCGCGCGGGAAATGGGCGACGAACTCGGCACGCAGTAAGCGCGCAAGCCGCACAGCAGAAGTGAACGCCGCAGCGCTTCGATTCAAGCCGCTGCGGTGTTGGCGAAGAAATGACGCAAAGCCGGCTTAAGGCCCGGCGAAAAAACTAAAACCACGTCGCCGCGTAATGCGCGGCAATACCGGCGAACAGCGCGCCGCCCAGCCAGTTGTTATGCCGGAACGCGGCGAAGCACGCCATCCGCTCACGACCGCGGATCAGCGTGTAGTGATAGATCGCGCAGCCCGCGGCGGCGGCCCATCCCAGCCAGTACAGCACGCCGAAACCGAGCATCACGCCGATGCCGACGTAGATCCCCAGCGTCACCGCGTAGCAGAGCATGATCGCGGCCACGTCGAAGCGGCCGAACGTCAGCGCCGAAGTGCGGATGCCGATCTTGATGTCGTCGTCTCGGTCGACCATCGCGTATTCGGTGTCGTAGGCGACCGACCAGAACACATTGGCAAGCAGCATCACCCACGCGAGCAGCGGCACGTGGTTCTGAATCGCGGCGAACGCCATGGGAATGCCGAAGCCGAATGCGATGCCCAGATAAGCTTGCGGAATGGCGAAGAACCGTTTGGTGAACGGATACGAACCGGCGACGAAGAGCGCCGCCACCGAGAGTTCCTTGGTCAGCGTATTCAGCGGCAGGATCAGCAGAAATGCCAGCAACGACAGCGCGGCCGCCAGCGCCACCGCTTCCCACGCCTTGATCTTGCCCGAGGTGATCGGACGATTTTCGGTGCGCTTTACGTAACGGTCGAAATCGCGGTCGGCGTAGTCGTTGATCGCGCAACCCGCCGAGCGCATCAGCACCGTGCCCACCGTGAAAATCACCAGCAGCGGCAACGAGGGACGACCGTCTGAGGCGATCCACAGCGCGTTGAGCGTCGGCCATAGCAGCAACAGGCTGCCGATCGGCTTGTCCATGCGCACGAGGCGCAGATACAGAGGGAGTCGGGCGAACATGGGCGGAGTCGGTGAGAGTGCGAGACGGTCCGGCTATTTTACGGGATGCGGACGGCGGCTCGCCGCAAGGCGAGCAAGTCCGAAAAAGCCGGCACCGCAAAAACAAAGCCTCCCGTGTGGGGAGGCTTTGTTTGCAGGACCTTTCGACGCCGGCGCCGAAACGCAGCGCTACGTTGAAACCCGGGCCAAGTACCCGGCGCGCACGATGCTCAAGCCAGCATTGAGCGCAGCATCCACGCGGTCTTTTCGTGCGTTTGCATGCGTTGCGTCAGCAGGTCGGCGGTCGGCTCGTCGTTGGCGGCTTCCGTCGACGGGAAAATCGCGCGTGCGGTGCGGACCACGGCTTCCTGACCTTCCACCAGCTGGCGAATCATTTCTTCCGCGGCCGGCACGCCATCCGCTTCCGGAATCGACGACAGCTTGGCGAATTCCTTGTAGCTGCCCGGCGCATGCACGCCCAGCGCGCGAATCCGTTCAGCGATCGAATCCACCGCCAGCGCCAGCTCGTTGTATTGCGTTTCGAACATCAGGTGGAGCGTATTGAACATCGGCCCCGTCACGTTCCAGTGAAAGTTGTGGGTCTTCAGGTACAGCGTATAGGTGTCGGCGAGCAGGCGCGACAGACCTTCTGCAATCTTCTTGCGATCCTTGTCGCTGATCCCGATATTGACGTGCTGTACGGCTGCTGCGGCTTCTTTTTTGGCCATGATGACTCCTTTGAAGAGTGATACGAACCGGTCGGCAAGTGACGGTCTGCGAAGAGCAAAACCGGCATATCGAACGCCCGACAGTTTAGCCTGGAAAGCGGCTGCGCTCGTATGACGCGTGGCCACTTGCCGCAACCACGGCACGGCTTCTATCAGCCGCCGAGCGCATGTTGCAGCGCTTGCGCGGCGAGCACCGCGAGCCCGCTCGTGAGGATCGCAAAGCCCACTGCCTTGCGCGCCATCCACGCGTACTGCTGTTGCGCGCCGCGTGCGGCTGACGTGCCGCCCAGCGTGGCCATCATCATCTGCATCATGATCGTGCTCCTTCGGTTCGTATCGATACCGGCGGGACGCAGAGGCGCCCCGCTTTGCTGCATCACGTGAACGGCTGATTGGCTGCTTACTTGTTGCTGCCTTCCGCGAGTTCGGCCAGCGCCGCGATCACGCCTTGTGCGTAAGCCGGGTCGATGCGGCGGAAATGCTCGATCTGACGCGCGACGATCTCCTGCGGCACACCGTTGATATGGCGTGCGATGTTGCCGAACAGACGCTCGCGCTGAGCCGCGTCGAAGAGCGCGAACAACATCGCGGGCTGCGTGTAGTAGTCGTCATCCAGGCGATGATCGTAGCGGTCCACCGTGCCCGCCGCGAGCGGCGGCTCGGCTGCGTTGGCGTCCTGCGCGAAGTCGCCGAAACGGTTCGGCTCGTAATTCACATTGCCGCCGAGGTTGCCGTCCGCGCGCATCGCACCGTCGCGATGGAACGAATGCGGGCTCGGCACACGCGATGCGTTCACCGGAATCTGATGGTGGTTCACGCCCAGGCGGTAGCGCTGCGTGTCGCCATACGAGAACAGCCGCCCCTGCAACAGACGATCCGGCGAGAAGCCGATGCCCGGCACCACGTTGGCCGGCGTGAAGGCCGCCTGCTCCACGTCCGCGAAATAATTCGCGGCGTTGCGATTCAACTCGATCGTGCCGACGTCGATCAACGGATAGTCCTTCTGCGACCATACTTTCGTGATGTCGAACGGATTGAAGCGATACGTTGCGGCTTGCGCTTCCGGCATCACCTGAATGGCGAAGCGCCATTTCGGGAAATTGCCCTGGTCGATGTTCGCCAGCAGATCGCGTTGCGCGCTTTCACGGTCCTGCGCGACCACTTGTGCGGCCTCGGCGTCCGTAAAGTTCTCGATGCCTTGCATCGACTTGAAATGGAACTTCACCCAGAAACGCTCGTTGGCGGCGTTGATGAACGAGTACGTGTGCGAGCCGAAGCCGTGCATCTGACGGAAGTTCTGCGGAATCCCGCGGTCGCTCATCAGAATGGTCACCTGGTGCAGCGACTCCGGATGACGCGACCAGAAATCCCACGCGGCCACATTGCTGCGCATGTTGGTGTACGGGTCGCGCTTTTGCGTGTGAATGAAGTCGGGAAACTTCAGCGGATCGCGGATAAAGAACACCGGCGTGTTATTGCCGACCACGTCCCAATTGCCTTCTTCCGTGTAGAACTTGATCGAGAAGCCGCGCACGTCGCGTTCGGCGTCGGCTGCGCCGCGCTCGCCGGCCACCGTCGAAAAGCGCATGAAAAGCGGCGTTTCCTTGCCGACCTGCGCGAACACCTTCGCCTTCGTGTAGCGCGAGATATCGTGCGTGACCTTCAACGTACCGAACGCGCCCGAACCTTTGGCATGAACGCGGCGTTCCGGAATCACTTCGCGATCGAAGTGAGCGAGTTTTTCGAGCAGCCAGACGTCTTGCAGGACGACCGGACCGCGCGCGCCGGCGGTCATCGAATTCTGATTGTCGGCGACGGGAGCGCCGGCGGCATTGGTGAGCTTACGTTCGGACATGCGTAACTCCTGAAGGGCTTTGATGGGAACAGAGTGTGGGGAGAGGCGCGGCGCACTGATGTCAGACGCTCATGCGTCAGGGCTCAAGCGGACAAGGCCCGATCGACCAGCAAGGACAACGCGACGGTGCGCATGCCGAGCATCGACGCGACAAAGCCGCCGGACACGACGGCCGGTCGAGCCGCGAGGGCTTGGACTTGCTGCGGATTTGCTTGCGTCATGATTTCCTCCAGGTCTTGTGGGATCGGGCGATCCATGGAGGACACTATAACAATCCTATCGATTTATCGTGTTTAATTAATTTTATCTATTCGATAGGGCTTGCAGCTATTGGCGCCTTTAACGGGCGCCGGGCCGGTTGCTGGACATGCGCAGCGAACCGGCCTGGACGGGGGGCGACCGCACTATTAGTTGACGGCGACCGGCAAGTCGAGCTTCTTGACGCCGGGCAGATCGCAGGCGCTGATGGCGTCGCAAATGGCGTCGATGGCCGGCATGCGCGTGAAGCTCTTGCGCCAGGCCAGCACGACGCGGCGATCCGGCACGGGTTCGTCGAACGCGACGTAGCTGAGCAGCCCGGCGTCGATGCCGCCGGCGTGCGGTTTAACTTCGTGCACGGACATGCGCGGCAGCACGGTAATGCCGACGCCGCTCGCCACCATGTGGCGAATGGTTTCCAGGGACGACCCTTCGAAGGTCTTCTGGATGCCGTCCGCGTTTTGCGAAAAGCGCATCAGTTCCGGGCA
Source organism: Paraburkholderia aromaticivorans (assembly GCF_002278075.1). Classification (NCBI taxonomy): domain Bacteria; kingdom Pseudomonadati; phylum Pseudomonadota; class Betaproteobacteria; order Burkholderiales; family Burkholderiaceae; genus Paraburkholderia; species Paraburkholderia aromaticivorans. Next base: position 615,047 of record NZ_CP022989.1, read on the forward strand.
GACGCCCAGCACGTGGTCACGGAAACAGTGCCCGCTGCCGAGCAACAGCATGGTTTCCTGCTTCAGGTCGTCGGCGTCGATTTTCTCGCGGTTCTCCCAGGCATGACCGGACGGCAGCGCGACCACGAAAGGCTCGTCGTACAGCGGGCGCAGCATCAGGCCGGTTTCCGGGAAGGGCAGCGCCATGATGGCGACGTCGATTTCGCCTTGTTTGAGCAGTTCGATCAGCTTGAGCGTGTAATTTTCCTGCAGCATCAAGGGCATTTGCGGGACGCGCTTGATCATCTGCTTGACGAGCGTGGGCAGCAGGTAGGGTCCGATCGTGTAGATGACGCCAAGGCGCAGCGGGCCGACCAGCGGGTCTTTGCCCTGTTTGGCGATTTCCTTGATGGCGAGCGTCTGTTCGAGGACACGTTGCGCCTGGGTGACGATCTGTTCACCGATGGGCGTGACGCTCACTTCGCTGGTACCGCGTTCGAAGATCTGGACGTTGAGCTCGTCTTCGAGCTTCTTGATGGCGACCGACAGGGTCGGCTGGCTGACGAAACACGCTTCGGCGGCCCGGCCGAAGTGCCGCTCGCGGGCAACCGCGACGATGTATTTCAATTCGGTGAGCGTCATTGGGGGACCAATCAGTGCTGTGAGTTCGATAGGTTCTAGTTATACACCTATAGGGTCGGTTCGCCAACCTCCTGGGGTTGCGCGGGGCGCTGGTGGGGTGTGGTTTTCGGGCCAACCCCTCAGAAACACACCCAAAAAAAGCGCGCCGCAGGCAAAAAACCCCTCTGAACTTCACGCTTTCAAATACTGCTCCCGCGCCCCAAGCCACCGCGCCAGATGCTGCATCACCACCTCAGGATACTTCCCCAGCAACTCGGCGGCCGCCTCCCGCGCAGGCTCAATCAGCCACTGATCATTCTCGAGATCGGCAAACCTGAGCATCGCCGCTCCCGATTGCCGCGCCCCCAGAAACTCCCCCGGCCCACGAATTTCCAGGTCGCGCCTGGCAATCTCAAAACCATCGGTCGTCTCGCGCATGGTCTGAAGCCGCGCCCGCGCTGTCATCGACAAAGGCCCGGTGTAAAGCAGCACGCAAACCGACGCCGCACTCCCACGCCCCACCCGACCCCGCAACTGATGCAACTGCGCAAGCCCGAACCGCTCGGCATGCTCGATCACCATCAACGACGCGTTCGGCACATCGACCCCCACTTCGATCACCGTCGTCGCCACCAGCAATTGCACTTCATTGCGAGTAAACGCATCCATCACCGCCGCTTTCTCAGCCGGCGCAAGACGCCCATGCACGAGGCCGACATTCAGCTCGGGCAACGCGGCCACCAGCGTCTCATAGGTCTCGACCGCGGTCTGCAACTGCAACGTCTCGCTTTCCTCGATCAGCGGACACACCCAGTACACCTGGCGCCCCGTCAGCGCGGCCTCGCGCACGCGGCCGATCACCTCCTCGCGCCGCGCGTCGGACACCAGCTTGGTCAGGATCGGCGTGCGCCCCGGCGGCAATTCGTCGATGGTCGAAACGTCGAGGTCGGCGTAATAGGTCATCGCGAGCGTGCGTGGAATCGGCGTTGCCGACATCATCAGTTGATGCGGCTGGAAGTCACGCGCACCGTCCGCGGCGTTCTGCGCCTTGGCGCGCAAGGCGAGCCGTTGCGCCACGCCGAAGCGGTGCTGTTCGTCGACGATCACGAGCCCGAGGCGCGCGAACTCCACCGCGTCCTGAATGATCGCGTGCGTGCCGATCACGAGCTGCGCCGTGCCGAGCGCGGCGGCTTCGATCGCGGCGCGCTTTTCCCGGGTCTTCAGACTGCCGGCCAGCCACGCGACACTCACGCCGAGCGGCTCCAGCCAGCCACGCAATTTGCGCGCGTGCTGTTCGGCGAGAATCTCGGTCGGCGCCATGAGCGCGGCCTGATAGCCCGCGTCGATGGCCTGGGCCGCAGCCAGCGCGGCAACGATCGTCTTGCCGCTGCCGACGTCGCCCTGCAACAGCCGCTGCATCGGGTGAGGCTGGGTCAGATCGAGTGCGATCTCGCCGCCCACGCGCTCCTGCGCGGCCGTCAGCGAAAACGGCAACGCCTTCAGGAGGCGCGCCACCAGCGCGGACTCGTCGCCGAGCTTGCGGCGCGGCATGGCCGGCGCCGCGCGCGTGCGGCGCTCTTCGTGCGCGCGCTTAAGCGACATCTGCTGCGCGAGCAGTTCCTCGAACTTGATGCGCACCCAGGCCGGATGCGTGCCGTCGATCAGCGCCGTCTCATCGGACTGCACGCCCGGATGATGCAGTGTGCGCACGGCGTCCATCAGCGACGGCACGCCGAGCGGCTCCAACCACGTGCGCGCGACCGGCTCGGGCAACAACTCCGGCAACGAGGTGCGCGCGAGCGCGTTGTCGATCGATTTGCGCAGATACGCCTGCGTCACGCCCGCGGTGCTCGGATAGACCGGCGTGAGCGCCTGCGGCAACGGTGTGTCTTCGTCGACCACGCGCACGGCCGGATGCACCATCTCCATGCCGAAGAAGCCGCCGCGCACGTCGCCACGCACCCGCAGCCGCGCGCCGATCGCCATCTGCTTGACCTGCGAGCCGTAGAAATTCAGGAAGCGCAGCACGAGTTCGTCGCCGGCGTCATCATGCAGCTTGACCAGCAACTGACGGCGCGGACGATAGGCGATCTCGTTGTCGAACACTACGCCTTCGGTCTGCGCGATGCCGCCGGGCAGCAGATGCCCGATCGGCGTGAGCGAGGTCTCGTCCTCGTAACGCATGGGCAGATGCAACACCAGGTCGATGTCGCGCGTGAGGCCGAGTTTGGCGAGCTTGTCGGCGGTTTTTTCGGCGGGCTTGGCGGACGGCTTCGCCGCGGGCTTGCTCGTGGACTTCGCCGTCGATTTCGCGCCGGCTGCGGCGGCAGATTTGCCGGCCGGTTTGTCGCCGAATATGTCGTCTGGTTTGTCAGCGGGCCGGATGCCGGGCCCAGCGTCTTCAGGCACGACTTGTTCGCTGTGCGGCGCCACCTGCGCGCCGACATCGCCCGCCTCCATCGCCGCTTTGGCTCGCGAGACGCGGCGCTTGGGTTCGGCGCTCACTTCGTCGTTAGCGGAGGGCAATCGGCGGTCGGACAAAGGCATGGGCTGCTTCGCAAGTACAATATCGGCTGTCAAAGGGTTCGCCGCCATACGGCGCGCTCGCTTGCGGGCCGCTCAGGCGTCCCGCAATCATAGCCGCCCGGCTCCGGCTTCGGCTCAATTCAGTCCCAATTCGCTTTCAGTCGTTCGCATGTTGACGCTTTCCGATTTCGATTTCGATCTGCCTCCCCAGTTGATCGCACAGGTCGCGCTGCCCGAGCGCAGCGCCAGCCGTCTGCTCGAGGTGGCCAATCCGGCCGAGGCCGCCAGCCCGGCGCATTTGATCGACCGCCGCTTTGCCGAGTTGCCCGACTGCATCGCGCCCGGCGACCTGCTGGTCTTCAACGATACCAAAGTCCTGAAGGCGCGCTTCCTCGGCCAGAAAGCCAGTGGCGGCAAGATCGAAGTGCTGGTGGAGCGCCTCACGGGCGAGCGCACGGCGCTCGCGCAGATCCGCGCGAGCAAGAGCCCTCAGCCGGGCACCACGATCCGGCTGGCGGATGCTTTCGACGTCATGGTCGGCGAACGCGTCGAGCCGTTCTACACGCTGCATTTCCCCGGCGACTGCCTGACCCTGATCGAGCAGTTCGGGCGCCTGCCGCTGCCGCCGTACATCGAGCACGATCCCGACGCGACCGACGAAACCCGCTATCAGACGGTATTCGCGCAGAATCCCGGCGCGGTCGCCGCGCCCACGGCGGGCCTGCATTTCGACGAGGCGCTGCTCGCGCGCCTCGACGCTCAGGGCGTGGAGCGCGCGACGCTCACGCTGCACGTCGGCGCCGGCACGTTTCAGCCGGTGCGGGTCGAAAACCTCGCCGAGCACAAGATGCATAGCGAGTGGTATCACCTGCCGCAATCGCTCGCCGACAGGATCGCGGCGACGCGCGCGCGCGGCAACCGCGTAATCGCCGTGGGCACGACCTCGATGCGCGCGCTCGAAGCCGCCGCGCGCGACGCCGAAGCCGCGGGCCGGCCGCTCGCCGCCGCCAGCACGGAAACCGACATCTTCATCACGCCGGGCTATAAATTTCGCGTGGTCGACCGGCTGGTGACCAATTTCCATTTGCCGAAGTCGACACTGCTGATGCTGGTGTCGGCGTTCGCGGGCGTCGAAACGATTCGCGAGGCGTACCGCCATGCGATCGAGCAGCGTTACCGCTTCTTCAGTTACGGCGACGCGATGCTGCTTACGCGGCGCGACGTTTGAGCCCCAGGCCAGCCGTCAAAATTTCGCAGTTGCAAGCGCCGCCGGAAACCCTTCCGGCGGCATTCATCATTTGCGCCGGACTGTCTTCCGGTAGCACAGGAGTCATTCATGACCGACGGTCATCCCGTTAGCACGCGCGCCGACCACGGCGCTTACCTCGGCGAGCATGTCCGCCCCGAAAACGGCCTCACATTCGAACTGCTCGGCGTCGACGGCCTGGCCCGTCGCGGCCGCGTCGCGCTGAATCATGGCGTGGTGGAAACGCCGATCTTCATGCCCGTGGGCACCTACGGCACCGTGAAGGCCGTGCAGCCACGCGAGTTGGGAGAAATGCATGCGCAGATCATCCTCGGCAACACCTTCCACCTGTGGCTGCGTCCGGGTCTGGAAACCATCGAGGCGCATGGCGGCCTGCATGGCTTCATGGGCTGGAAAAAGCCGATCCTGACCGACTCGGGCGGCTTCCAGGTGTTCTCTCTCGGCGATCTGCGCAAGATCACCGAAGATGGCGTCACGTTCGCGTCACCGATCAACGGCGACAAGCTCTTCCTGTCGCCCGAAGTGTCGATGCAGATCCAGAAGGTGCTGAACTCGGACATCGCCATGCAGTTCGACGAATGCACGCCGTACGCCACCAACAACGTGCCGACCTCGCACAAGGAAGCGGCCGATTCCATGCGCATGTCGATGCGCTGGGCGCAGCGTTCCATCGACGAATTCAACCGGCTGGGCAATCCGAACGCGCTGTTCGGGATCGTTCAGGGCGGCATGTTCGAAGACCTGCGCGACGAGTCGCTGGCGGGGCTCGCGGAGAAGGATTTCCACGGTCTGGCGATCGGCGGCCTGTCGGTCGGCGAACCGAAAGAAGACATGATGCGCGTCTTGAACCACATCGGCCCGAAGCTGCCAGCCAACAAGCCGCATTACCTGATGGGCGTCGGCACGCCGGAAGACCTGGTGGCGGGCGTCGCCGCCGGCGTCGACATGTTCGATTGCGTGATGCCGACCCGCAACGCGCGCAACGGCTGGCTCTTCACGCGTTTTGGCGACATCAAGATCCGCAACGCCACGCACAGGAATTCGCTGCGCCCGCTCGACGAGCAATGTGGCTGCTACACCTGCCGAAATTTCACTCGCGGCTATCTGCATCATCTGCATCGTGTAGGGGAAATCCTCGGTGCGCAGTTGAATACGATCCACAACCTGCACTATTACCTCGAACTGATGCAGGAAATCCGCGACGCGATCGACGCGAAAATGTTCGAACCCTTCCGCAAACGCTTCCACGAGAACCGCGCGCGCGGCACCGCCGAGGCGCCGTGACGGCGCGGGCGCTGCGGATTCAACCGAAGAATCCGTCGGCCTCGCCGGGAAAACCTTACAATTCACTTTCGCGAGCGGCGGCAAACACGGCGAAGCAGGCTTTAAACGATTGATCGTAAAGCCGATTCGCCGCGCCGACGCGCGTCAGGCCGGTGGTAGAATAACCGGCTGATTTTTTTGATCGTTTTGACTTATAACGGAGAGACCAACGTGTCGTTCATTTCCAATGCCTTCGCCCAAGGCACCGCAGCAGGTGGCGTTGAGTCGAATCTGATGAGCTTCCTGCCGCTGATCCTGATGTTCGGCGTGCTGTACTTCATCATGATTCGCCCGCAAATGAAGCGCCAGAAGGAACATCGCAACATGCTCGCCGCGATGGCCAAGGGCGATGAAGTGGTGACGAACGGCGGCATCGTCGGCAAGGTGACCAAGGTGGGCGAAGCTTACGTCGGCATCGAAATCTCGGAAGGCACGGAAATCACCGTGCAAAAAGCGTCGGTCACGACGATTCTCCCGAAGGGCACGATCAAGTCGCTGTAAGGCCTGCTCTCTCGCGTCCGGCGCGGCCTCGCCGGCAATCCATGCAATCCGCCGCTGGATCGCCCGCGCTCATCGCCGGACGCATCGCTTCCAAGCCAACCTTCCCGTTGGACCACTCATGAATCGTTACCCCCTCTGGAAATACGCCGTGATGCTGGTGGCTCTGGTCATCGGCCTCGTGTACACGCTGCCCAACCTGTTCGGCGAAGCGCCGGCGGTGCAGGTGTCGAGCGGCAAGGCAACGGTCAAGCTCGACTCGACCACGCTGTCGGCTGTCGAAGCCGCGCTCGCCGCGAATCAGATCAAGCCGGACGACGTCACGTTCGACAACGCGTCGACCAACGCGAACATCCGCGTGCGTCTGCCGGACACCGACACGCAACTGCGCGTGAAGGACCTGCTGCAGAAGTCGCTGAACAGCGACCCGACCGACCCGCAGTTCATCGTGGCGCTGAATCTGCAAAGCGCGTCGCCGCGCTGGCTGACCGCCCTGCACGCGCTGCCGATGTACCTCGGTCTCGATCTGCGCGGCGGTGTTCACTTCCTGCTGCAGGTCGACATGGCCGGCGCGCTCAACAAGAAGCTCGACTCGGACGCTTCGGACGCGCGCACGCTGCTGCGTGACAACAATATCCGCGACGGCGGCGTGAACCGCGTCAACCAGACGGTGGTGATCAATTTCGCCGACCAGGCGAGCGCGGACAACGCATCGAAGCAACTGAGCCGCAGCATCAGCGAACTCCAGTGGGCCTCGCAAGCGAGCCCGGACGGCAGCGTACAACTCGTCGGCACGTTCACGCCGACGGTGCAGAAAGCCGTGCAGGACGCCGCGCTCAAGCAGAACATCACCACGCTGCATAACCGCGTGAACGAACTCGGCGTGGCCGAGCCGGTGATCCAGCAGCAAGGCTCCGACCGCATCGTGGTCGAACTGCCGGGCGTGCAGGACACGGCGAAGGCGAAGGACATCATCGGCCGCACGGCAACGCTCGAAGCGCGCCTCGCCGATCCGGTCAACACGCATCCGAACCCGTCCGATCCGGTGCCGCCGGGCGACGAACTGTTCACGCAAGGCAACCAGACACCGGTGCTGCTGCGCAAACAGATCATCTTCACGGGCGACCGGATTATCGACGCGTCGGCGGGCTTCGACGAACACCAGCGCCCGTCGGTCAATATCCGCCTAGATTCGGCCGGTGGCCGCGCGGTGCGCAGCGTGTCGCGCGACAACATCGGCAAGCCGATGGCCATGGTGCTGTTCGAAAAGGGCAAGGGCGAAGTGCTGACGGTGGCGACCATCCAGTCGGAACTGGGCGACCGCTTCCAGATCACCGGCCAGGCCACGCCGCAAGGCGCCGCCGACCTCGCGCTGCTGCTGCGCGCCGGTTCGCTGGCCGCGCCGATGGACATCATCGAAGAACGCACGATCGGCCCGAGCCTCGGCGCCGACAACATCAAGAAGGGCTTCCACTCAGTGGTGTGGGGCTTCGCGGCGATCGCCGTCTTCATGATCGCGTACTACATGCTGTTCGGCGTGATCTCCATGATCGGCCTGTCGGTCAACCTGCTGCTGCTGATCGCCGTGTTGTCCATGCTGCAGGCCACGCTCACCTTGCCGGGTATCGCCGCTATCGCGCTCGCGCTCGGTATGGCGATCGACGCGAACGTGCTGATCAACGAACGGGTGCGTGAAGAACTGCGCAACGGCGCGCCGCCGCAACTGGCGATCCAGAACGGCTACGCGCACGCCTGGGCAACGATTCTCGACTCGAACGTCACCACGCTGATTGCCGGTATCGCGCTGCTCGCGTTCGGCTCGGGCCCGGTGCGCGGGTTTGCGATCGTGCACTGTATCGGCATTCTCACGTCGATGTTCTCGGCCGTGTTCTTCTCGCGCGGCATCGTCAACCTCTGGTACGGCGGCAAGAAGAAGCTGAAGTCGCTGGCCATCGGCCAGGTGTGGCGTCCGGAAACGGCGCCCGCAGGCCCGGCCGCTTACCTCGGTGACGAAGACGCCGCGACCGACACGGCGCGAGCCATCGCCGCAGCCGCCGCCAAGCCGTCGAAGGCCAAGGCAGCGGTCGCGCAGGCGCGTGCCGGCAAGCCGACCGTGCGCCGCCGCAACGGGCCGGGTTCGTCGACGGGTTCGTCGACGGGTTCGTCGCCGGGTTCCTCGCCGGGTTCCTCGAATACGCCGCAGAAACCGGGTTCATCCCGCTGAGTCCCGGAGAAAACAAGACCATGGAATTTTTCCGTTTCCGCAAAGACATTCCGTTCATGCAGCGCGCGTTGATTTTCAACGCCATCTCGCTGCTGACGTTCCTTGCTGCTGTGTTCTTCCTGCTGCATCGCGGGCTGCATCTGTCGGTGGAGTTCACCGGCGGTACGGTGATCGAAGTGCAGTATCCGGGCGCCGCGCCGCTCGAGCCGGTGCGCGGCACGCTGGGCAAGCTCGGCTACGCGGACGCTCAGGTGCAGAACTTCGGCACCTCGCGCGACGTGTTGATTCGCTTGCCGCTCAAGCAGGGCTATACGTCCGCGCAACAGAGCGATCAGGTGATGACCGCGCTGAAAGCCGAGACCCCGCAGGTGCAACTGCAGCGTGTCGAGTTCGTCGGCCCGCAGGTCGGCAAGGAACTCGCCACCGACGGGCTGCTCGCGCTCGCCTGCGTGGTGGTCGGTATCGTGATCTATCTGTCGTTCCGCTTCGAATGGAAGTACGCGGTGGCCGGCGTGATCGCGAACTTGCACGACGTGGTGATCATTCTCGGCTTCTTCGCGTTCTTCCAGTGGGAGTTCTCGCTGTCGGTGCTGGCCGCCGTGCTCGCGGTGCTCGGCTACTCGGTGAACGAATCGGTCGTTATCTTCGACCGGATTCGCGAGACCTTCCGCCGCGAACGCAAGTTGACCGTGATCGAGGTGATCAACCACGCGATCACCAGCACGATGTCGCGAACCATCATCACCCACGGCTGTACGCAGATGATGGTGCTGTCGATGTTCCTGTTCGGCGGCCCGACGCTGCACTACTTCGCTCTGGCGCTGACGGTCGGTATCCTGTTCGGTATCTACTCGTCGGTGTTCGTCGCTGCGGCGCTCGCCATGTGGTTCGGCGTGAAGCGCGAAGACCTGATCAAGGACAAGAAGGAACGCACGGACGCGGACGATCCGAACGCGGGCGCGCAAGTCTGATCCTGTTGTAGCTTCAGACCTCGCCATGCAAAAGGCCGGTTCATGTTGAACCGGCCTTTTGTGTTTACAGCCGCCCTGCTCTGCTCAGCCGCCCTCCCGCGCGATCCTGAGCGGCAGCACAACGCGCCCGCTTCAGCGAAAACCGAGCTTGCGACGCGCCGCGATCAGCGCGACGAGACTCACCAGCGCGGCGAAAATCAGGTAGTAGCTCGGCGCGGCTTTCGAGCCCGTCACGCTGATCAGCCACGCGATGATGAACGGCCCGAAGCCGCCGAAAATCGTCACCGCAATGTTATAGGCGAGCGACATGCCGGTCGTACGCGTTTGCACCGGAAACATCTCCGACAGCAGACCCGGCAGCGCGGCAAAATAGCCGGTCATCAGAAAGCCGAACACGATCTGCATCGCGATCAGGTTGCCGAAGGTCGGATGCGCAACCAGATACACGAAGGCCGGATAGATCAGGACGAGCAGCAGTAGCGCCGAAATCAGCATGATCGTGGTGCGTCCGTGCCGGTCCGACAGGTGGCCGATCAGCGGCGAGAACACCATCTGGATCAAGCCGGTCAGCGCAATCGCCGCGAACGCGACCGAGGGCGCCAGTCCCAATTGCTTCACGCCGAAGGTCGGCATGAACAGCACCAGATAGGTCGATACGGTGCCGAGCACCACCACGCCGATCGCAATCAGCAGGCGCAGTTTCTGGCTGGTGAAGGTATCGCGCAGCGGCGTCGTGGTCGTTTCGGCCGCGAGGAATTCAGGTGTCTCATCGAGCCTCGTGCGGATGTACCAGGCGACCGGTCCGATCAGCAGACCGAAGAAGAACGGCACCCGCCAACCCCAGGACGCCATTTGCTCAGGCGAGAGCTTGCCCGTGAGCAGCACGCCGAAGCCGGCGGCCAGCAGCGTGGTGAGCCCCTGGCTCGCCACCTGCCAGCTCGCGAAAAAGCCGCGCCGCCCCGGCACATGCTCCGCGAGAAACGCGGTGGCGCTGCCGAACTCGCCGCCCGCCGAAAAGCCCTGCATGAGACGCGCCAGCACGAGGATTACCGGCGCGGCGAGACCGATGCTCCGGTAGGTCGGCAAAATCGCGATGATCAGCGTGCCGCCCATCATCAGCAGGATCGAGAGGGTGAGCGCCGCCTTGCGGCCGGCACGGTCGGCGTATGCGCCAATCACGATCGCGCCGAGCGGCCGCATGAAGAACGACACGCCGAACGTGCCGAGCGTGAGGAGCAGCGAAACCGTATCGTTACCGGCCGGGAAAAACAGCTTCGCGATGACCACCGCGAAAAAACCGTACACCACCAGATCGAACCATTCCAGCGCGTTGCCGATCGAGGCTGCGACCACCGCGCGCCAAGAACTCTGCCGGCTCCCCGCGAGGCTTGCTGCTGTCGTTGCATTCATGCAGATCTCCGATTCGCGCGAAATATTGTTCATGTCGGCGTGGTGCCTGAAGGCCCGACTGGATGCGCGCACAACCAGTGCGGTGCCTGCGCTCTATGTACCCGAAAAATTAATACGGCGCGAGTGCGAAATTGCGCTATGCCGCTGCATAAGGCTTGGCGGGTTTCAGGCAGTCAACAAAAAACCGCTTCGTCGCCAAAGCGAACGAAGCGGTTTCTTGTTGCGACGCAACGGCCGCGCGATTCAATACCCGCGGTCAGCCGACGGGTGAAGCCCTTATTGCTTGATACCTTCGGCTTGAATGTGCAGCTTGGTATCCATGCTGAAGCCGTACTTGGCGCCAAAGTCCATGCCGTAATCGGCGCGGCTGAAATGCGCGCTCGCTTCCACACCGCACACCTCGCGCTTGAGCACCGGGTGCTGCATGCACTTGAACGACTCGATCTTCAGGTTCAGCGGCTTGGTGACACCGTGCATTGTCAGATTGCCGATCACTTCGACCGGTTTGTCGCCGTCGAACTTGATCTCAGTGCCCTTGTAAGTCACCGAAGGATATTTGGCGACGTCGAAAAGCGCGTCCGTCTTCAGATGCTCGTCGAGCTTGCCGTTGCCGGTGTCGATCGAAGCGGGATCGACCGTCACGTCGACCGTACCGGTTTTCGCCGCGCGGTCGAGCGTGACCGTGCCGGAGCTCTTGGTGAACTTGCCGCGCCACACCGACAGGCCGCCGAAGTGATCCGCCTCGAAGCTCGGATACGTGTGGGTCGGGTCGAGCTGATAAGTGTCGGCGGCCGCGAACGCGCCCAATGAGAAAGAAGCAGCCAACGCACCGGCGGCGATCAACAGGGATGTTTTCAATTCGTGCTCCTGGATTCCAGAGAAAAACTGCCGCGCTCACGCGGCGTGGCGAACGTCACTTATGTGCTGCAACGATATGAAACTTGATGACGACGTCGTCGGCGACCACCGAGGTGTCTTTCCATTCGCCGGTGCCGATATCGAATTGCGAGCGCTTGATCGGCAGTGAACCGTCGAAGGTTTGCAGGGCGCCTTGCTGGGACACCGTGACCGGCACCACCACCGTCTGCGATTTGCCCTTGATGGTCAGCTTGCCTGTCACCTTGAACTGATTGCCGCCGGCGGGCGCGATCGCGCTCGAGACGAAGGTGGCGCTCGGATACGTCTTCGCGTCGAACCAGTCCTTGCCGCGCACCTGGTCGTTGTAGCTTTCGTCGCCGAGATCGTAGCTGGCCACGTCGATGCTGAACTGCGCACTGCCGTCGGCCGGTTTTGCCGGATCGAACTTGACCTGCGCGGTGAATTTACCGAATTTGCCTTCCACCGGCACATTCATCTGTTTGGACGTCGCGGTCACCGAACTCTTCGCGACGTCGACTTGCGCCATGGCGCTGCCTGCCACGGTCAACGAAGCCGCGGCGAACGCGGCGAGCATGTAGCGATAAAACGAGACCTTCATGGTTGTCCTTATTTGAGGAAAGGGAGCATGCGCGAAAGCAGGCCGTCGCGATCCAGCCATTGATGCTTGAGCGCTGCCGCGACATGCAGCGCGACCAGCACGAGCAGGGTGTAATTCAGCACGATATGCAGATTCTTCAGGAGCTCCTTGAGGTGCGGATCCGGCGCGATCAGGCGCGGCAGCGGAATCAGCCCGAGGTACACCACCGGCACGTTGGCCGCCGAACTATAGAGGTAGCCCGAAGCGGGAATCGCGATCATCAGCAGATACAGCAGCAGATGCACGAGATGCGCGGCGCCGCGCTGCCAGAACGGCATGCGGCGCGGCATCACGGGAGCCACGTGCGTGGCGCGCCACAGAATGCGCAGGACGGCGAGCGCGAATACCGTCACGCCGATCCACTTGTGCCACGAGAAGTAGCGCAGCTTGGTGGGCGTGAAGCCCGGGATATCGGTCATCACCCAGCCGAGCGCGAAGCCGCACACGATCAGCAGCGCGATCAGCCAATGCAAGGCAATGGCAGTGCGCGTGTACGACTCCTGGTTACCGAATGAAGGATTGAGTGCCATGACAGGTCGACGCAAGCTAGGAAAGGTTAACGGCGCGGGCCGCGCGGATATTCCGCAGGCCGATGCGTCGAGCATCCGCTCGGACGACCGGACGATGCGCGCCACGACACGCGCCAAGGCGGCCATGCTACCCGAACCGGAAAAAACTGGCAGAGCGTGGCGGAGGGCCACGCACGTGACCTTTCAGCGCACATGCCGCGCGCATTGAACATGCATTGGGCGTGCATTGAACAATTAGGGACGGAGACTGTCAGAGCGATACGGATCCAATGTAGGATTCACTGTCCGTCGACGGCCGCCGTGGCGCGCAATCGGGCCTTGGCGCAACAGCCGGTGCGACCGCGGAGCGCCTTTGGTACTATTGCTCCACCCTTTTATCAGACCTGCCAAAGAAACGGGCATTGCACGCTTCCCCTCACACTGTCAGCCCCTTGCCCTATGGAACATGACAACCTGATCGCGTGCCATGAATGCGATACGCTGTTCCGCAAACCGCGGCTGGTCGGGCGCACGGTCGCGCGTTGTCCGCGCTGCGGAGCAACGCTCTACCGCGGCGTATCCCGCAAGCTCGACGCCATCAGCGCCATGACGCTGGGCGCGCTGATCACCTTCCTGATCGCGCAGGGCTTCCCGATCGTCGAACTCGAAACCAACGGCATTACCTCGAAGACCACGCTGTTCGGCGCGCTCATCGCGCTGTGGGACGAGGACATGCAGATCGTCGCGGTCATGGTGTTCTGCTCGACCATCCTGTTCCCGCTGACCGAACTCGTCGCGCTGCTCTACGTGCTGATTCCGCTGCGCGCCGGCTATGTGCCGCATGCATTCAACCGGGTGCTGCGCGCCATTCAATTCGTGCGCCCGTGGGGCATGATCGAAGTCTTCATGCTCGGCATCCTGATCACGATCGTGAAGATGGTGAGCCTCGCGCGCGTGATCCCCGAAGCGGCGTTGTTCGCCTTCGGCGTGCTCACGCTGATGCTCGCCGTGGTGGTCACATTCGATCCGCGCATTCTCTGGGACCTCGCCGACGAACTGGGCGCACGCGACCAACGGCCGCTGCCGCGCACTTCCGCCGACAGTGCGGCGGCCGCCGTCAATTCGGTCGCCGGTCCGCCCGAGGTGCGTGGCGCGGAGCCGTCCGCCTTGCCGCCCGGGGTGCCGCCGGCGCCGCCGGTGCCACGTCGGGGATGAGCACGCCATGAAATACGTCACCGCGAGACGCGCGGGCCTCGTCAGCTGCCACGCGTGCGGACGCGTCGAGCCGCGCATTCGTTCCGTCACGGCGCAGCACTGTTCACGGTGCGGCGCGCACCTTCACTCGCGCAACCCCGACAACCTCATGCGCACGTGGGCGCTGCTGATCGCCGCCGCGCTGCTGTATATTCCCGCGAATCTGCTGCCCGTGATGCATACCGCATCGCTGCTCGGCTCCGAGGACGACACCATCATGAGCGGCGTCGTCTATTTCTGGACCTCGGGCGACTGGCCGCTCGCGGTGATCGTGTTTATCGCCAGCATCATGGTGCCGATGCTCAAGCTAAGCGTGCTGGTGCTGCTCACCGTGACGGCGCAGCGCCGTTCGCGCTGGCGGCCCGATCAGCGCATCACGCTCTACCGGATGGTCGAACGGATCGGACGCTGGTCGATGCTCGACGTGTTCGTCGTCACGCTGACCGTCGCGCTGGTGCGCTTCAAATCGCTAGCCGTCATTACAGCCGGCCCGGGGGCCATCGCCTTCGGCTCGGTCGTGATTCTGACCATGCTGGCCTCCATGCAGTTCGATCCACGGCTCATCTGGGATAACGTGGAAGGCAGCGTGGAAGGCAGTACCCAAAAACCTCAGGACCTCAAACATGACTAGCCCGCAAGAACCGACGCCCGCCTCCGATGCGCCGCGCAACGATTCGAACGGACCGAAGCTGCCGCCCCAACTCCCAGACCCTGACATCGAACCGCGCAGCCGCTGGCTGCCTTCGCTCGTCTGGGTGATTCCGCTGATCGCCGCGTTGATCGGCATCGCGCTCGTGATCAAATCGGTCACCGCGAAAGGCCCGACCATCACGATCAGCTTCGTCAGCGCCGAGGGCCTCGAACCCGGCAAGACCAAAGTGAAGTACAAGGACGTCGACGTCGGCTCCGTGAAGACCATCACGCTGTCGAAAGATCTGTCGCACGTGCTGGTGCAGGTGCAATTGACCAAGGAAGGCGAAGACTTCGCGGTCAAGGATTCGCGTTTCTGGGTCGTGCGGCCGCGCGTCGGCGCAAGCGGCGTCTCGGGTCTCACCACGCTGCTCTCGGGCGCGTACATCGGCGCGGACGCCGGGCACTCGCCGGATAGCGAGAAGGACTTCGTCGGTCTCGAAACGCCGCCGCCGATCACCGGCGACCAGAAGGGCCACCAGTTCGTCCTGCACGGCGACTCGCTCGGCTCGATCGACATCGGCTCGCCGATCTTCTACCGGCGCGTGCAGGTCGGCCAGGTGGTCGGCTTCTCGCTCGACAAGGACGGCACCGGCGTCACCATGCAGGTGTTCGTCTCGGCGCCGTTCGACCAGTACGTCGGCACCAATTCGCGCTGGTGGCACGCGAGCGGCGTCGATCTGCGGCTCGATTCGAGCGGCTTCAAGCTGAACACGCAGTCGCTCGCGACGGTGATCGTGGGCGGCCTGTCGTTCCAGTCGCCGCCCGGTCAGGGCGTGGGCGCGCAGGCGCCGAACAACATGACCTTCCGCCTCGGCTCGGATGAAGCGGATGCGATGCGCGAGCCGGACGGCGTGCCGCTGCGCGTGGTGATGAACTTCAACCAGTCGCTGCGCGGCCTGTCGATCGGCGCACCGGTCGATTTCCGCGGCATCGTGCTGGGCCAGGTGACCAACATCGGCATCGACTACGATCCGAAGACGCGCAGCTTCACCATGCCGGTGACGATGAACCTCTATCCGGACCGCCTCGGCAGGCGCTTCCGCGAAACCGCGCCGGCACCGGGCAGCCTCGCGGGCCAAACCATGCTGCAGCAACTCGTCAAACACGGTTTGCGCGGCCAGTTGCGCACCGGCAATCTGATTACGAGCCAGTTGTACGTGGCGGTGGACATCTTCCCGAAGGCGCCGCCGGCAACCGTCGACGTGGCGAGCGACCCGCTCGAATTGCCGACCATTCCGAACACGCTCGACGAGTTGCAGCTGCAGGTGGCCGACATTGCGAAGAAGCTCGACAAGGTGCCGTTCGACCAGATCGGCAACAACCTGAACAGCGCGCTGAAGAACGCCGACCAGCTCTTCACGCGGCTCGACAAGGAAGTGGTGCCGCAGGCTCGCGACACGCTCGCGGCGGCGAAGCAGACCTTCGGTTCGGCCCAGGCCACGTTGCAGCAGGATTCGCCGTTGCAGTCCGATGTTCACCAGGCGTTGCAGGAATTGACGCGCACGTTGCAGTCGCTGAATGCGCTGTCGGATTATCTGGAGCGTCATCCCGAATCGCTGCTGCGCGGTAAAACAGGAGATAAACCATGATGTTTGCCCGGCTCCCTCTGCCGCCGCGCGGGTTCGCGCGCGGCGCCGCTCTTGCCGGCGCTGTGGCCGGACTGGTCGCGCTGGCGGCATGCTCGTCGCCGTCGAGCCGCTTCTACACCTTGGGAGCGGATAGCGCTGCCGGGGCCGCCGCGCCGGTCAGTGGCCGGACATCGGCTGCGCCAGCGTGGCTGATCGAAGTCGCGCCGATCGACGTGCCGCCGCAGGTGTCGAAGAATCAGCTGGTGGTGCAGACGGGACCGACCCAGGTCAAAGTGCTCGAAGAAGAGCGCTGGGCGTCGCTGCCCGGCGACGAGATCCGGCGCGCGTTGTCGACGAGTCTGACGCAGCAGCTCAATACGATCGACGTGTATGGCACCGCGCACTCCGATGCCACACCGGTGTACCGGGTCAGCATGAATGTGCAGCGCTTCGAGTCATGGCCCGGATCGCACGCGTTGATCGACGCGGTGTGGAGCGTTCGCTCGGTACGCAGCAACGCGGTGATGACCTGCCGCAGCGTGGTCAGCGAACCGGTGAGCGGCAGCTATGACGCGCTGATCGACGGGCATCGGCGGGCGCTGCAGCAGATTTCCGTGCAGGTGGCCTCCGCCGTTAAGGCCATGGCGGCCGCTGCTCCGCAAGCCCAAGGCACCAAGGGCGCATCTTCGGCGTCGACTAAAGGGACGGCCGTGACGGTGGCCGTGCCGGCCTGTCCTTCAACGAACAGCGCTGCGGGGACCGGCGCCTGAAGTGTTCGATTCGTTCAAACGATTTATCAGGAAATGGCGTGCCTCGCGCGACGGCAGTCACCAGCTCGATGCGCTGCTGGCGATCGCCGACCGTGGCGCCCCTTATCCAGAGCGTAGCGAGTGGCTGATCGAACTTGCCCACTGGATTCGCCGGGGCCGCGCGGTCCCATCCGGCACCACCGCTGAAGACGCCGCTCGCCACGCGGCCGCGCCGCATACGCGAATCCGCTATCTCCTCCATGTGCTGGATCGCAACCCCGTCTGGAAGGCCAACGTCGCCGGTATGCTGCGTGCGCTGCTGCGCGAGAGCGACGGCCTCTCGCTGCTGTGCGACGCCGGCATGCCCGTGCATTCGGGCTTCTTCGGTGCGTTGTTCGAACGGCTCGAAGCCGCGTTGATCCCGCCCGCGCCGAACCGGCGCGACCTCACCGCGATCGTCACGCTCATGTTCAGCTCGCAGCGGGACGCCGAATGGATCGCCGCGCTTCCCACCGACCTGCTGGTCCGCATCCGCGCGCTGTTCGACTACGCGGCGGAGGAAGACGAACCACGCGACGCCACGCCGTTTTCGCTCGACCTGCTGGCCGCACTGCATAACCTGACCTGCCAGATCAGCTCGACCGGTCTGTCGCAAACCGTGCGCAGCCGCCTGGGCGGAGCCGATCCGGACGACGGCGGCTTCGCTCACACGCACCGCTGGCGCGACGGCCACGACACGCCCGAAGCCAGCGACATGCGCGTCGCGATGGAAAAGCAACCGTTCTACCGGCTCACCCGCGCGATGCTCGCCGTCGAAGCCGCGCATCAGGCGTTCGTGGCGGGCGCCGCCCAAGACCCGCTGCTGCGCGAGGTCAACTATCTGCGGCTACTGCTCGACGAATGCCGCGCCGCGACCGATAACGTCTTCGCGCATCTCTATCGCAACGGCGTGAGCGTCGACATCGTGTTTCAGGTCGAACGGATGCGCATGCGGATCGTGCGCGCCGAGCATCTGCTGAATGCCTGGATGGCGCACGACGATCTGCACGCCGGCGCGCGTCTCACCGCCGAACTCGTCAACGCGAATCATGCGAGCCAGAGCGTCGCGCACTTGGTGCGCAGCAACTTTTCGCTGCTGGCGCGCAAGGTTGTCGAATACAGCGCCGATACGGGTGAGCATTACATTGCCCGGGATCGCGCCGAATATCTGAAGATGCTGCGCATGGCGGCGGGCGGCGGCCTCGTCACCGTCGTCACGGTGTGCGTGAAATTCGCCATAACCGGCGCGCATTTTCAAGCGATGTTCGAAGGCCTGCTGGCCGGTATCAACTATGCGGCGAGCTTTCTGCTGATGCACTTCCTGCACTTCTCGCTCGCCACCAAGCAGCCGGCCATGACCGCGCCGACGCTTGCGCGGGAACTCGACGGTGTCGGCACGCCGGCGGGGGTCGACAGCTTCGTCAGTTCGGTGACCGCGCTGATGCGCACGCAGGCCGCCGCGGTGCTCGGCAACGTGCTGCTGGTGTTCCCCGTGAGCCTCGGCGTGCAATTGCTATGGCACGCGCTGTTTCACGCCGACATCATCACGCCGGCGAAGGCGCACGCCACGCTGCATTCCTTCTCGCTCTGGGGGCCCACGCCGTTCTATGCCGCGTTGACCGGCGTGCTGCTGTGGTCGTCCAGCCTGCTCGCGGGTTGGGCGGACAACTGGTTCGTGCTGCATCGCGTCGCCGACGCCCTCGCCTATAACCGCCGTCTGCGCCTGACGCTCGGCGCGGCCGGCGCCAACCGCATCGCGCGATTTTGCCGCGCGAATGTGGCAGGGGTGGTCGGCAATATCACGCTCGGCCTGATGCTCGGCTTGGTGCCGGCGATTCTCACCGCATTCGCGTTCTCTTTCGAAGTGCGGCACGTCACGCTCAGCGCCGGCTCGATCGGCGTCGCGCTCGGCGTGCTCGGCCAGGACGCGTTGAAGCTGCCGGAGTTGTGGTGGGCCGTGGCGGGCGTCGGCAGCATGGCGATACTCAACGTGGCCGTGAGCTTTGCGCTCGCCTTCTACATGGCGGTGAAGTCGCGCGACTTGCGGCGCAACGCGGTGCGTTCGCTGCGCGGCGCGATCTGGCAACGGATGTTCCGGCATCCGCTGGAGCTGGTCTGGCCGGCCAAAGCGGCACGCGCGACCAGGTAGCGGCTCGCGGTGCAAACCGCTCGCCGAGCCGCCGCACAGGCGGGCGCGGCTTGCCGCCAGGGCAATCGTGCATGGCGGCCCACCCCGACCGCGTACAATGGCGCCTTATCCAACGCCTTCCGGCAACCTCAATGTCCTTCGATTTCTTCCTCCCTTGCCCGCGCGGCCTTGAAGCTTCGCTTGCGGCTGAACTCGCCGAAATTGCCGCCCAGCACCTGAACGGCGCGCCGTTCACGGCCGGCGCACAAGTGCCGGGCGGCGTGCATTTCCGCGGAGGCTGGGCTGCCGGCATGGCCGCCAACCTGTATTCGCGCCTCGCGAGCCGCGTGCTGCTGAAAATCGCGCATCGTCCGTATCGCAGCGAGCAGGATATTTACGCGCTCGCGGTCGAACAGCGCTGGGAGCAATGGTTCTCGGCGAACGAAACGCTGCGGGTGGACGTCACCGCGATCAAGTCGCCGCTGCGCAGCCTGGAATTCACCACGCTGCGCGTGAAAGACGCGATCTGCGACCGTCTGCGCGAAGTCAGCGGCGCGCGTCCGAGCATCGATACCGCCATGCCGGACGTGCGCGTGTTCGCGTTTCTCACCGCCACCGACTGCACGCTGTATCTCGACACCTCGGGCGACCCGCTCTTCAAGCGCGGCTGGCGTCTCGACAAGGGCGCGGCGCCGCTGCGCGAGAATCTGGCCGCGGGCATTCTGCGTCTGACCGGCTGGACCGCCGGCACGCCCCTGTACGACCCCATGTGCGGCAGCGGCACGTTCCTCGCCGAAGCCGCGCAGGTCGCGCTGAATATCGCGCCGGGCGCGGAACGCCGCTTCGGCTTCGAAAAACTCAAGCAATACGAAGCCAAGACCTGGCAAACGCTGAAGGCCGCTGCGCTCGACGCAAAGCACGCCGCACGCAGTTCGCGCGCCGATCTGCAAATCTTCGGCAGCGATATTTCCGGCGACATGCTCGACAAGGCGCGCGCCAACTTCCAGCGTGCCGGCTTGCCGTCGATTCCGCTCAAGCAGATCGACGCGCGCAACATGACGCCGCCCACGTCCGCCCCGGGCATTCTCGTGGCCAACCCGCCCTATGGCGAACGGATCGAAGTGCGCGGACGCAATGCGCGCGGCGAACTTCGCGAGGGCCGCGGCAATCGCGACAACCGTGAAGACGACGGCTTTCGCCGCGCCCAGGAAGAAACGCCGGACAGCGAATTCTTCCAGTCGCTCGGCGACGCGCTCAAGCAACGCTTCACCGGCTGGCATGCGTTCATCCTGACGTCGGACCGCAAGCTGCCGGGCCAGTTGCGCCTGCGTGAATCGACCAAGACGCCGCTCTTTAACGGCGCGCTCGAATGCCGGCTGTTCCGCTTCGACCTGATCGCGGGCAGCGTGCGGCAGCGGCCGCAAACCGATACGCCGGCGGCTTGAGACATACCGTTTCCTGCACCGCTGCGAGACGATAAAAACCGCGAGCCGCGAACCGGCCTCGCGGTTTTTTTTGGCCTGCGGCCTTGTTCGGCCGCTCGCTGCTTTCATCGCTCCTGCCACTTCCTACTGACACCACGCTGTCAGTAGCACCCCCGCACACTCCTTCTCACGCCATCCGGCGCTTTGCACGGCTTACCCGCCCTACACAGGAGAGTGACATGTCCGCAGCATCCAAAGTTGTTGCCTGGTTCGAGATTCCGTCCGTCGATTTCGATCGCGCCGTGCGTTTCTACGAAACCGCGCTCGACGTCAAACTGAACGTGCAGGACATCGGCGGCCAGCCGATCGCCGTGTTCGCCTACGAAGAACCGGCCACCGGCGGCGCGATCGTCCACAGCCCGTCGACGACGCCGACCGGCGACGGCGTGCTGGTCTACCTGAACGCGCAACCGACGGTGGACGCCACCCTCGCGCGCATCGAGAAAGCCGGCGGCAAAACCGACGGCCCGGTGATCAAGCTGCCGCAGGATATCGGCTATATCGCGTTCTTTACCGATACCGAAGGCAATCGCCTCGGCCTGCACTCGCGGACCAACGCTTAAGCGCCACGACGCGCGTGCGCGGCGGCCAGCAAGCGCCGCGCACGCGCGCTGACCGGAGCGCGGCATGCGGCGCTATCATCGCGGGACTGTCCCTGTCCTCTTCAACACAACGCCCACGATGACGCGCCGTGCCGACCGCCTGTTCCAGATCGCCGAACTGCTGCGCGGACGGCGCCTGACCACCGCGCAGCAACTCGCCGACTGGCTCAATATTTCGCTGCGCACGGTCTATCGCGATGTGCGCGACCTGCAACTGTCAGGGGTGCCGATCGAAGGCGAAGCCGGCATCGGCTACCGGTTGAGCCGCACGGCGAGCTTGCCGCCGCTCACGTTCACCGCTGACGAACTGGCCGCGCTCGCCGCGGGCGCACGCATGCTCGAATCGTGGGGCGGCGCCGGCTTTGCGGGCGGCGCGCGCGGCGCGCTCGCCAAAATCGCCTCGGCCATGCCCGCCGACAAGCGCGCGACGCTGGAAAGGCTGGCGGTCTTCGCGCCGTCGTTTCACATCAAGGGGGATTTTTCCGCGCAACTCGACGCGCTGCATCGCGCGATCGACACACGGCATGTAGTGAGCTTCGCGTATGTCGACGTGAACGGCGCGGCGACCGAGCGCCGGGTCTGGCCGCTTGCGCTCGCCTATTGGGGCGCGCGCTGGACGCTTGGCGCATGGTGTGAATTGCGGAGCGACTTCCGCAATTTCGGACTGGAGAAGATCCAGAATCTTCAGGTGCTCGAACCGTATCCGGATCAGGAAGGCAGGCGGCTCGCAGACCTGTTGCGGCATGTGAATGCGAAGCCGAAGTGACGATCGCGGCTTGCCGTGGCGAGGCAAACCGCGATCTCGTGACAGACAGGTTTACTCGACCGCCTTCACCATGTCTTCGATCACCTTCTTCGCGTCGCCGAACACCATCATCGTCTTGTCCATGTAGAACAGGTCGTTGTCGAGCCCGGCATAGCCCGCCGCCATCGAACGCTTGTTGACGATCACCGTGCGCGCTTTATATGCCTCGATGATCGGCATGCCCGCGATCGGCGACTTCGGATCGTTCTTCGCGGCCGGATTCACCACGTCGTTCGCGCCGAGCACCAGCACCACGTCGACCTGCCCGAATTCGCCGTTGATGTCGTCCATTTCGTAGACCATGTCGTAGGCAACTTCGGCTTCGGCGAGCAGCACGTTCATGTGGCCCGGCATCCGGCCGGCCACCGGGTGAATCGCGTACTTAACCTCGATGCCCTTCTCCACCAGCTTGTCGGTCAGCTCCTTCAGCGCATGCTGCGCGCGCGCCACGGCCAGCCCGTAACCCGGCACGATCACCACGGTTTCGGCATTGCCGAGCATGAAGGCCGCGTCGTCGGCCGAACCGGATTTGACCGGACGCTGCTCGGCCGAGCCGCCCGCCGCCGCCGCGCCCGGCTCGTTACCGAAGCCGCCGAGAATCACGTTGAAGAACGAACGGTTCATCGCCCGGCACATGATGTACGACAGAATCGCGCCGGACGAGCCGACCAGCGAGCCCGCGATAATCAGCATCGGATTGTTCAGCGAGAAGCCGATGCCCGCCGCCGCCCAGCCCGAATACGAGTTCAGCATCGACACCACCACCGGCATGTCCGCGCCGCCGATCGGGATGATGATCAGCACGCCGAGCACGAACGCGATCAGCGTCATGATGATGAACGGCAGCCACGATTGCGTGAGAAAGAAGATCACGCCGAAGCCGAGCATCGCGAGCGCGAGCAGCAGGTTGATCAGATGCTGCCCGGCGTACACGACCGGCGCGCCCTGGAACAGCCGGAACTTGTACTTGCCCGACAGCTTGCCGAACGCGATCACCGAACCGGAGAACGTGATCGCGCCGACGAACGTGCCGATGAACAGCTCGACGCGATTGCCATACGGCAGGAAGCCCGGCGCGGTGTTCTCCGGATCGACCAGACCGAACGCGGACGGCTCCGAGACCACCGCATACGCGATACACACGGCGGCCAGACCGATCAGCGAGTGCATGGCCGCGACCAGTTCCGGCATCTTGGTCATCTCGACGCGCGCGGCGACGAACGCGCCGACCGCGCCGCCGATCACCAGCGCGACCAGCAGCAGACCGAGACCCAGACCGAGATTCGAGCCGAGCCCGTTAGCCTGCTTGACGATCAGCGCGATGGTGGTGAGGATCGCGATCGCCATCCCGGCCATGCCGAAGGTATTGCCGATGCGCGCGGTCTTCGGATTGGACAACCCCTTGAGCGCCTGAATGAAGCAGACCGAAGCGACCAGGTAAAGCAGCGTGACGACGTTCAGACTCATTACGCGTTCTCCTTGGCCGTCTTATCTGCGATCAGCTTCTTCGGCTCTTTCTTGCGGAACATCTCCAGCATTCGCCTCGTCACGAGGAATCCGCCGAACACGTTCACCGCCGCGAGCGCGACGGCGAGCGTGCCGAAGAACTTGCCGGGCGCGCCCAAAGTGAGGCCTGCGGCGAGCATCGCGCCGACGATCACGATCGCCGAGATCGCATTGGTCACGGCCATCAGCGGCGTGTGCAGCGCGGGCGTGACGTTCCAGACCACGTGGTAGCCGACGTAGATCGCCAGCACGAAGATGATGAGATTGATGACGGTGTGGTTGATGACTTCCATCGCCGTTCTCCTTTAGGCCTTGCGCGTGACTTCACCGTCGCGGGCCAGCAGCGTGGCCGCGACGATGTCGTCCGCGAGATCGATGTTCAGGGCGCCTTCCTTCGTGATGATCAGCTTGAGGAAGTCGAGCAGGTTGCGCGCGTAGAGCGAGGACGCGTCGGCGGGCACCATCGAGGCCAGATTCGTATAGCCGACGATCGTCACGCCGTGCCTGATCACCACCTGGTCCGCTTCGGTGAGCGGACAGTTGCCGCCGCGCCGGCCTTCATACTCGGCGCCGCGTCCGGCCGCGAGGTCCACCAGCACGGAGCCCGGTTTCATCGCCTGGACGGTGTCGACCGAGATCAGCGTCGGGGCGGCGCGGCCCGGAATCAGCGCGGTGGAGATCACCACGTCGGCCTGTTTGGCGCGCTCGTGGACCAGTGCCGACTGACGCGTGAGCCACGATGGCGGCATCGGCCGCGCGTAGCCGCCGACGCCTTGTGCGGCTTCGCGCTCCTCATCGGTTTCGTAAGGCACATCGAGAAACTTGGCGCCGAGCGATTCGATCTGCTCCTTCACCGCTGGACGCACGTCCGACGCTTCGATCACGGCGCCTAGACGCTTGGCGGTCGCGATCGCCTGCAAACCGGCCACGCCCGCGCCGAGAATCAGCACGCGCGCCGCTTTCACGGTGCCCGCGGCGGTCATCAGCATCGGCATGAAGCGCGGGTACAGCGTGGCCGCCAGCAACACCGCCTTGTACCCGGCAATGTTCGCCTGCGAGCTCAACACGTCGAGGCTCTGCGCGCGCGTGGTACGCGGCGCGGCTTCGAGCGCGAACGCAGTAATGCCCGCGGCCGCGAGCTTTGATGAGTTTTCGGTATTAAACGGATCGAGCATGCCGGCCAGCGTCGCGCCGCGCTTCAGAAGCGGCAGTTCGGCGTCGGTCGGCGACTGGACCTTGAGGACGAGGTCGGCGCCGAAAGCGGTCGCCGCGTCGACGATTTCCGCGCCGGCGGCCGTAAAGGCATCGTCTGGAAAGCTCGCGCCGGTGCCGGCGCCGCTCTGGATCGTGACCCGGTGGCCCTGGCTCACATACTTCTTGACCGTTTCGGGCGTCGCGGCGACGCGGGTTTCGTGCGCGCGCGTCTCGGCTGGCACTCCGATGTGCATCGTTGTTCCTCCTCGACTTCCTGTTTTACGACAGATCCGCCGACGAGGCACGCCGGCTTGCAAGTGCAACGGCTAACGCCTCACTTTAACCGAAACGGGCGCCGCGTCGAAATCGGGGACAATGCGGGGGCCCTTGGCGGATGCAGGCCGCGTCGTGGCGGGCCGCGGACGGGCAAGACCGGCCGCCGCGCCCGGCCCGCTTCATGGCCCGCTTCCTGGCCCGCTTCCCGGCCCGCTTCCCGGCAGGCGCAGCCCATAAACGGTAAAATGCGCACCCATGAAACCGGAAACCTGGCTGCCGCACGTCACCGTCGCGGCCATCGTCGAGCGTGACGGGCGTTTTCTCGTGGTCGAGGAACATACCGCCGACGGCCTGCGCCTGAATCAACCCGCCGGCCATCTTGAAGCGGGCGAAACGCTGGTCGAAGCGGTGATCCGCGAAACGCTCGAGGAAACCGCCCATCCGTTCACGCCCGAGGCGCTGGTGGGCATGTATATGACCCACTTCGAGCGGGCCGGCGGCGGGCCTGGCAACGAAGGCATGAGCGGAGGTGTCACCTACCTGCGCTTCACCTATTGCGGCGCGGGCGGCGAGCCCGACACGAAGCGCGCGCTCGACCCCGACATCGTCCGCACGTTGTGGATGAGCGCTGACGAATTGCGCGCCTGTCCCGAGCGGCACCGCACGCCGCTCGTCATGCGATGTCTCGACGACTACCTCGCGGGCCGGCGTTTCCCGCTCGACTTCGTGCACACGCATTCGGTCGGGCAAAAACGGTAATTATCGCGGCAGCCGTCACGAGCGGCGACCCACGATCCATGAAGTCATGCAGCACCCAGTGAGCACCTTATGAGCAAGCAGAAAGTCGTAGTAGGCATGTCGGGCGGCGTCGATTCGTCGGTTACCGCGTGGCTGCTGAAGGAACAGGGTTACGACGTGGTCGGCCTGTTCATGAAAAACTGGGAAGACGATGACGACAGCGAGTACTGCTCGACGCGGCAGGACTGGATCGACGTGGTCTCGGTGGCGGACCTGATCGGCATCGACGTGGAAGCGGTCAACTTCGCCTCCGAATACAAGGACCGCGTGTTCGCCGAATTCCTGCGCGAATACTCGGCCGGCCGCACGCCGAATCCGGACGTGCTGTGCAACGCCGAAATCAAGTTCAAGGCGTTCCTCGATCACGCCATGTCGCTCGGCGCGGAAACCATCGCGACCGGCCACTACGCGCGCGTGCGCGAGAACAACGGCCGCTTCGAACTGCTGAAGGCATTCGACCATACGAAAGATCAGTCGTACTTCCTGCACCGGCTGAATCAGGCGCAGTTGTCGAAAACCCTGTTTCCGCTGGGCGAGATTCCAAAAACCAAGGTGCGCGAGATCGCCGAACAGATCGCGCTGCCCAATGCGAAAAAGAAGGATTCGACCGGCATCTGCTTTATCGGCGAACGGCCGTTCCGCGACTTCCTGAACCGCTACCTGCCGACCAGGCCCGGCCCGATGAAGACCACCGAGGGCAAGGTGGTCGGCGAACACATCGGCCTCGCGTTCTATACATTCGGCCAGCGCAAGGGCATCGGTCTGGGCGGCAGCAAGGACGGCAGCGGCGAGCCGTGGTTCGTGGCCGGCAAAGACATCCCGTCGAACACGCTGTACGTCGCGCAAGGCCACGATCATCCGTGGCTGCTCAGCCATACGCTGTCCGCGGGCAACACGAGCTGGGTGGCGGGCGAGCCGCCGGCCGACGGCTTCGCGTGCGGGGCGAAAACCCGTTACCGGCAAGCGGATGCGCCGTGCACGTTCAGTTCGGCGGGGGCCGGCGAAGGCCTCTTCGAGCTGAATTTCGACACGGCCCAATGGGCTGTCACACCAGGGCAATCCGCGGTGCTCTACGATGGCGACGTGTGTCTGGGCGGCGGCATTATCGAACATGCGGTAACCGGCCAGCCGGTGGCACGCCAGCCGCAAAAAGCCGCGCTGCTGAGCGCCCGTTGACCCATGCATTCATTCGTTGAACCATGCCGCGCGGCGCCGTACGCGCCGCATGCTCACGTCTGAACCTGCTCGCGGCATCCATGCGTTCGCGCTTCAAACGGCAGCCCGCTTCACCATGACAAGCAGTCGCCCGATTTCCTCCACGACGGATTCCGCCTGCGCCGGCCGCGCTGGCGATCCCGCCGTGACGATCCTCACTGCACCGGAGTCCCCATGTTTTCTCGACGTTATCTCGCCATGTGGTGCGCGGCCGCGCTGTTCGCGGTCTGTGCGGCGTTCGCCGCCACGCATCACATCTCGTGGTTCTGGATCATCGTGCCGCTCGCGCTCGTCGCGCTCGGGCTGTTCGACCTGACACAGCAGCGTCACGCGATCCTGCGCAACTATCCGCTGTGGGGCCACTTCCGGTTCCTGTTCGAATTCATCCGGCCGGAAATCCGCCAGTATTTCGTTGAAGGCGATACCGACGAAAAACCGTTCTCGCGCGCCCAGCGCAGCATCGTCTATCAGCGCGCGAAGAACGACGTCGACAGCCGCCCGTACGGCACGGAGCTCGACGTCAAGGCCGTTGCGCACGAATGGATCAGCCACTCGCTCGCGCCGACCAGGCTCGATAGTCACGACTTCCGCATCGTCGTCGGACCGGATCGCGCGCAGCCTTATTCGATGTCGATCTTCAACGTCTCGGCAATGAGCTTCGGCTCGCTGTCGGCGAACGCGATCATGGCGCTGAACCTCGGCGCGAAAAAAGGCAACTTCGCGCACGACACCGGCGAAGGCTCGATGTCGAAGTATCACCGCGAGCACGGCGGCGACATCATCTGGGAAATCGCCTCGGGCTACTTCGGCTGCCGCAACGAAGACGGCACCTTCAGCGCGGAGAAGTTCGCGAAGCAGGCCGCCGAGCCGCAAGTGAAGATGATCGAAGTGAAGCTCTCGCAAGGCGCGAAGCCGGGTCACGGCGGTGTCCTGCCGGCCGCCAAGATCACGCCGGAAATCGCCGAGACGCGCGGCGTGCCGATGGGGCGCGACTGCATCTCGCCCGCCACGCACTCGGAGTTCTCCACGCCGCGCGGCCTGCTCGAATTCGTCGACCGTCTGCGCACGCTATCGGGTGGCAAGCCGACCGGGTTCAAGCTGTGTATCGGGCACCCGTGGGAATTTTTCGGCATTGCAAAGGCGATGCTGGAAACGGGCATCCTGCCTGACTTTATCGTGGTGGACGGCGCGGAAGGCGGCACGGGCGCGGCGCCGCTGGAGTTCACGGATCACGTCGGCGTGCCGTTGCAGGAAGGCCTGCTGCTGGTGCACAACACGCTGGTGGGCATCGGCTTGCGGCAACGTATTCGCATTGGCGCGAGCGGCAAGATGATCACCGCGTTCGACATCACCAAAACGCTCGCTATCGGCGCGGACTGGGTCAACGCGGCGCGCGGCTTCATGTTCGCGGTGGGCTGCATTCAGGCGCAGACCTGCCACACCGGGCGCTGCCCGACCGGCGTCGCGACGCAGGACCCGGTGCGCCAGCGCGCCCTGGTGGTTCCCGACAAGGCAGACCGCGTCTTCAATTTCCATCACAACACGCTGCATGCGCTGAAGGAAATCATTCAGGCCGCGGGATTGAAGCATCCGGCGGAACTGCGCGCGCATCACATCGTGCGGCGCGTGTCGTCGCATGAGGTGCAGTTGATGTCGGAGCTGCTGAAGTATCTCGATCCGAACGATCTGCTCAACGGCAATTATCGCTACTCGCTGTTCGAGAAGTACTGGCCGGTGGCGCAAAGCGATTCGTTCTCGCCGAAGGTGGAGTTGGCGGCGACGTGATTCCGCTTGAGAATTCGCCCCATATCTCCATACGGGCACTTTAGCGAACCATATATTTGCACGGTCTTTTCTGCGCCAACCGACGTTCTCCGGCGGCTGGCGGGATCGTATTGACCGGCCTGTCTCAATTCGATCCTGGCCCCTTCGGGGACCAGGACGTCTCGTCATCCTTTTAGCCGGGCAGCTTGTCGGTCCAGCGCGCGCTCCCATCGTAACGGAGGGACCTGCATTGCTCCGGGCGCAAAGGGATCTCATCGCCCCTCACCACGCCTTCCATATCTCAGTCGGTAATTCCGCTTACCCGTTGCCCCTCAGGAATGAGTTCCGGGTGCCGCTTGTATACGGGGATGAGTACCTTTTCGAACACCATGTACATGACCTCTCCCATAGCATGTTTGAAATCTTCAAGCTCTTCATTCGAGCAGTGTGCCTGAACAAAGGCGATCGTCTCGTCTAGTGAACCGTTTATCTTCAACATTCGCTTGCTCACTTCCAGTGCCACTGCTTTATCTTGAAACATACTTTTTCACTCCTTCGGATTCATTCGGCTCGCACTTCACAGCCGGGTACCGTGCTTCCCGGCAAGCAGATGCGGAGCAAGATGCGCTCTAGATTCTCGGACAGCCGCTAAGCTCCGCACAGTCATTGACGCAATTCCAGAACCTGAATCCGAAATCGCCGGTCGGCAATGAACTATTCGAACATTTTGCCCGGCACGTCGCCCTCACGGCATCGCAATTCGAGTCGTCCTTGCATTTTATGTAGCCTGACCCTTGCGCTGCACTACCGGCGAACACCTTTGCATAGAGCGCGCTCCGCTGCGACAGGTTTGGTGTCAGGACCGGAAACGGCAACTGGTTTTGCGCTGCGACCTGAATTTCAACGGGGTTATCCGGGACAGGCTTTCCAGTCTGCGAATTGATATAGAGATTTCGCAGGAATAGCGACCATGCTGGGCGTGCCTGGATGAACCCACATTCTGCACAAACGGTGCCAATGCTCTCAGGCGCATCGGATAAAAGCGATCCCGTCAAACCGGGAAGGGCCGCCGGAGGCCCGACAGGGTCGAGACCCGCCTGGTAGTTATCAAGCCACTTGCCGATGTCTTCGCTACTGATTGCAACCGTTGATCCGCCATCAGTCGATATAGTCCCGTTGCGGGATATCAACTTGCCGTCGGCGGAGTAACCATACTCGACAGTTAGCAAACGGCGTCTGCGACCCGTTGCAATTACCGACTGTTCATCATATGTGAACCGGCTGACGCGACCTCTGAGGTCGTATGCGATACGTGCCTCGCGGTCGTTGCCAGTCTGCCGGGTGACACGGTGTGCGGCGTCCCGATCTTGATCACCAAAGAGCCAGTGGGAAACGATGTTCTGCGCTGTGTTGAGATTCCCAGTGAAATCATAGTCATACCACCAGTCCGCGGTCTTGACGTTGTTGATATAGGTGATCGCCTGAACCAGTCGGTTGAACCGGTCGTATCGGGCGCCGGTGGTTCGCTGTTGCTGGCCGTCCCACGTAGCATCGAACCCGGCCTCCCCAGTCAAATCGTTTGTCAGGCGCTCGCTGTAACCCGTGACGTTGCCGTTGTTGTCATAGACAAATGACAGCAACCGCGCCGGCATGGCGACTGTCGCAGGATGAAGGCTCGTTGCATCGGCGTACCGCACCGAGGTGACCGAGACACCAGAGGAGCTCTTCACCGTCGCTTTCACGGGACGACCTATGCCGTCATATGCGTAGACTGCGTTGCGTGACGGCGTGGCAGTCCCAAGGAGACTGCCAGATGCATCCCACGTCGTTACGCCTGTTATGGAACCGCTGCTGCCGGTTGGGCGAACCTTGTCACCTACTGTCGCAAAAGAAAGCGTCCTCGCGCCGTTGCTATCCGTGACAGTGGTCGCTCCCGATCCATAGGCAAATTGTACGTTCCTTGTTGTGTCGGGATGACCAACAGCTATCGCTCTGCCTTGTGAATCGTATGTCCACGTTGCGATGCGAGAGCCGGTTTCGTCTATGACGCCAGTCAGCGCGCCTTTGAAACGCGAGTCGCCATACACGTACTGCCGTACGTTTCCATCGGGCCAGATGACAGAAGTGAGATTATTGTTTGCGTCGTACTGGTACTGCGTGAAATGGCCCGCAGGGTCAATGAGTCGCGCAATGCGGCCTTTCTCGTCGTATGCGAAACGAAGGGTGAGGTCATAGTCCGCTTTAGTATTTCAGCCGTGCTGCGAAATCGCAACGAGTCGACCTGAACCGTCATAGCTCAACGCTCTGATAAACCCTGTCTTGGTTGCCTCCGATAGCAAAACGCCTTGAGAGGAATACGTCTCAGTGTTTTCGGTCACCAGATCGGTGAGCGCCCAGCCGGCAGCATTCCGGGTAAGTAAGAGGCCGCTAAAACTTTTAGTTCGCCAGACGCCGTCCGCCAAGCCAAACGTTAGCGGCTCGCCGTTCGCACGATATGCGACGATGTTGCCGGAACCGCCCGCCGCCCCCGTGACATTCAACTGCCGTTGCCAACTATGAAACCACATTGACCCGATAGAACTTGCCGTCTTCAGGAAGACAGACGAACGGTATGTGCGTGTGAACGTAACGGGAAGTTCATCGCCGCTGATGAAGTCAGCCTCCACCAATGTAACCGCACCGCTGGCGGCGAACACTGGGTCAGCTACCGGGCACGTATCATCAGGCAGAGTTTCGGTTGAGTTGCACCACTGATCGACCAGAGCAAGGTCATTGATGCAAGCGTAGTTGCCCATACCGCCTGGCGTATTGCTGACCACGTCAAGCTTGCAGGTCCTCGAACCGGGCGTTGCGCCGGATTGCGAATAAAGCGCGAAACAGTCGACCCCGTTTGCGCTAAATGCGCCCATGAGCAGCGTGAACGCCGCCAGCAGTCGCAATGCAACGCCTGCTGTTCCCTTGGTGCTTCCATTGTTTTTCATCGTCGTCCCCATCGGTTATCGGTTGTGCTTGTTTCATGCACAAGCACCCTATAAGGGGCACGGCAACCGGGAAATCCGACGATTCCTAAATTCGCGGCTTCCTTTTAGTGGCGACAACAAGGCCTTACGAACATTCAGATCTTATGTGGGAAACCGCGCATGCACCCGTCAGATATCACCCGATTTCGATAGCGACAACGAGAACGACAAATACAGCAACCCGTGCCTTCCGGTCAGACGAGGGGAAGTGCTGAAAGAGCAACCAGGGACAACCGACTGGACCCAGATCCTGGCCGAATGAAAAAGTGGGCACTCGACGGCTCCCGTCGACCTCATCACCCCGCAAAACGGACACCCCCCTCCCTTTCCGTTAAAATCTCCGGTTTAGCACTTCGCTCCACGGCCACCCCGGCGCGCTTCGGCGTTCACGGCGCGGCCTCATGCCCGAAAGGCACTTCATGCTCACGTTTCAGCAAATCATCCTGACAATGCAGTCCTACTGGGACAAGCAGGGTTGCGCGTTGCTCCAGCCAATCGACATGGAAGTCGGCGCGGGCACGTCCCACGTCCATACTTTCCTGCGCGCGATCGGCCCCGAGCCGTGGCGCGCGGCGTACGTGCAACCGTCGCGCCGTCCGAAAGACGGCCGCTACGGCGAGAATCCGAACCGTCTGCAGCACTACTACCAGTACCAGGTGGTGCTCAAGCCGGCGCCGGAAAATATCCTCGACCTGTACCTCGGTTCGCTCGAAGCCCTCGGCTTCGACCTGAAGCAGAACGACGTGCGCTTCGTCGAAGACGACTGGGAAAACCCCACCCTCGGCGCCTGGGGTCTCGGCTGGGAAGTGTGGCTGAACGGCATGGAAGTGACCCAGTTCACCTACTTCCAGCAGGTTGGCGGTCTGGACTGCAAGCCGGTGCTCGGCGAAATCACGTATGGCCTCGAGCGCCTCGCCATGTATTTGCAGAAGGTAGAAAACGTCTACGACCTGGTCTGGACGGAGTGGGAAGAGCAAGGGCCGAACGGCCCCGAACTGCGTCGCCTGACTTATGGCGACGTCTACCATCAGAACGAAGTCGAACAGTCCGCCTACAACTTCGAGCACGCGAACGTCGAGTTGCTGTTCTCGATCTTCAACAGTTACGAAGCCGAAGCCAAACGCATGATCGAGGCGCAGATCGCGCTGCCCGCCTATGAGCTGGTGCTGAAAGCCGGCCACACGTTCAACCTGCTCGACGCGCGCGGCGCCATTTCGGTCACGGAACGCGCGGCATATATCGGCCGCATTCGCGCGCTGTCGAAGCTGGTCGCCCAGGCCTACTACGATTCGCGCGAGAAGCTCGGATTCCCGATGCTCGGCAATCCGGTGCACGGCGTGCCCGGCCTCACGACTGACGAACAGGACGCCGCCATGCCCGCATGGGCGCCGCCGCTGAAAGTCGAACGCAAGATCGACCAGGACTGACGAGAACATCAAGAAATGACTCAACCCCATCAAGCTACCCTGCTCGTCGAACTGCTGACCGAAGAATTGCCGCCTAAAGCGCTGGCGCGTCTCGGCGACGCCTTCGCGGAAGGCATTGCGCAGCGCCTCGCGGCGCGCGACCTGGTCGAAGGCGAATTGTCGTTCGAACGTTATGCCACGCCGCGCCGCCTCGCCGTCACGATCAGGAACGTGCGCGCGGTCGCGCCGGAAAGACACGTGCGCGAAAAAGTGCTGCCGGTTTCCGTCGCGCTGGATAAGGACGGCCAGCCCACCGCGCCGCTCGCCAAGAAACTCGCCGCGCTCGGTTTCCCCGATTTCTCGGTGAACGACCTGGAGCGCGCACAGGACGGCAAGGCTGAAGCGTTCTTCCTGCGCTATGCTGCGCCCGGCGCCACGCTCGCCGAAGGCCTGCAAGGCGCGCTCGACGAAACGCTGGCCAGGCTGCCCATTCCGAAGGTCATGACGTATCAGCGTCCGGACGGCACCAACGTGCAATTCGTGCGTCCGGCGCATCGCCTCATCGCGCTGCATGGCGAACAGATCGTGGCAGTGAGCGCGCTCGGCATCGACGCCGACGACACCACGCTCGGCCATCGTTTCCTCTCCGAAGGTTTCGTGCAGATCCAGCACGCGGATTCGTACGCCGAGACGCTGCTGCACAAAGGCCGCGTAGTGGCGAATTTCTCCGATCGCAAGGAGACCATCCGCACGCATCTGCTCGCGCAAGCAAACGGCGACCAGGTGGTGATGCCGGAATCGCTGCTGGACGAAGTGACGTCGCTGGTTGAATGGCCGGTGGTCTACGCCTGCCGCTTCGAGGACGAATTCCTGCAAGTGCCGCAGGAATGCCTGATCCTCACCATGCAGACCAACCAGAAATACTTCGCGCTGACCGATGCGAACGGCAAGCTGCGCTCGCGCTTCCTGATCGTGTCGAATATCGAAACGTCCACGCCGGGCGATATCGTGGAAGGCAATGAGCGCGTGGTGCGTCCGCGTCTGGCCGACGCGAAGTTCTTCTTCGAGCAGGACAAGAAGAAGTCGCTCGCCGATCGCGTGCCGCTGCTCGCGAACGTCGTGTATCACAACAAGCTGGGCTCGGCACTGCAACGCGTGGAGCGGGTCGAAGCGCTGGCCGGCGCGATTGCCGGACTGATCGGCGCGGACGTGGCGCTCGCCAGGCGCGCCGCACGTCTGGCCAAGGCCGATCTGATCACCGACATGGTCGGCGAATTCCCCGAGCTGCAAGGCACGATGGGCACCTACTACGCGCGCCACGACGGCGAGCCGGAAGAAGTCGCGCTCGCGTGCTCGGAACACTATCAGCCGCGTTTCTCCGGCGACGCATTGCCCGCTACCGCAACCGGCACTGTCGTCGCGCTGGCCGACAAGCTCGAAACGCTGGTCGGCATCTGGGGCATCGGCCTGCAACCCACCGGCGAGAAAGACCCGTTCGCGTTGCGCCGTCACGCGCTCGGCGTGCTGCGCATTCTCGTCGAGAAGCAACTGCCGGTCGATCTGATCGAACTGCTGCGCACCGCTTACGCACAATTCGCCGCGGTGCCGAACATCGCCGATTCGACGCAAGCGATCTATGAGTTCTGCATGGACCGCCTGCGCGGTCTGCTGCGCGAGCGCGGCTATGCGCCGGGCGAAATCGACGCGGTGCTGGCGCTGAACCCCACGCGCCTGGACGACATCGTCGCGCGTCTGGATGCCGTGCGCGAATTCGCGTCGCTGGCTGAGGCGGCTTCGCTCGCGGCGGCCAACAAGCGCATCTCGAACATTCTGAAGAAGTCGGAACACGCGGCGACCGGCGGCGTACAGGTCGCGCTGCTCGTCGAAGCGGCAGAAAAAGCCCTGCATGCGCAACTCGAACAGGTCGCGCCGCGCGTGCAATCGCAACTGGCCGCGCGCGACTATACGGGTGCGCTGACCGCGCTTGCCGCGTTGCGCGAACCGGTCGACACGTTCTTCAACGACGTGATGGTCAACGCCGAAGATCCGGCGTTGCGCGCCAACCGTCTGGCCTTGCTCGGCGCACTGCATCAGCAGATGAACTGCGTCGCCGACATTTCCCGACTCGCCGCCTGAGCCCCGCGCCATGCCGACCAAAAAAGTGGTGATCCTCGACCGCGACGGCGTGATCAACGTCGACTCCGACGCGTTCATCAAGACGCCGGACGAATGGGTCGCGCTGCCCGGTTCGCTCGAAGCCATCGCGCGTCTGAACCAGGCGGGCTATCGCGTGGCGATCGCGACCAATCAGTCGGGCATCGGCCGCGGTCTGTTCGACATGAACGCGCTCAATGCGATGCATCTGAAGATGCATCGCATGGCGGCCGCGGTCGGCGGGCGCATCGACGCGGTGTTCTTCTGCCCGCACACGGCGGAAGACCATTGCGAGTGCCGCAAGCCGAAGCCCGGCATGCTGAAAATGATCACGGAGCGCTTCGAGGTCGATCCTGAAAATACGCCGGTAGTCGGCGACGCCATGCGCGATCTGCAAGCCGGCGCGGCACTCGGCCATCCGACTCATCTGGTGCTGACCGGCAAGGGGCGCAAAACGCTCGCGGCCGGCGGCTTGCCCGAAGGCACGATCGTGCACGACGATCTGCGTGCCTTCGCGCTCGACTTCCTCGCCGACGCTCAAGAGTGACGCGCGCCATGCGCGTCCCCATCCCTCACTGACCACGCCGATGCGCTTTATCCGTTCTTTGCTTCTGCTGATCTACTTCGTTCTGTTCACGGTGCCGTACGCGACCGCCTGCTTCATCGCATTTCCATTCATGCGCGCCGACAACCGCTACTGGATGGCGGCCGGCTGGTGCCGCGCAACGCTGCATACGGTGCGCTGGCTCAACGGCATCCGCTACCGGATCGAGGGCATGGAGAATCTGCCAGACGGTCCCGCCGTGCTGCTGTCCAAGCATCAATCGGCATGGGAAACGCTGGCGTTTCCGGCGCTCATGCCCAAGCCGCTGTGCTATGTGTTCAAGCGCGAACTGCTGTATGTGCCGTTCTTCGGCTGGGCGCTCGGCATGCTGAAGATGGTTCATATCGATCGCAAGGAAGGCAAGTACGCGTTCGAATCGGTCATCAAGCAAGGCAAAGCGCGCATGGCGGAAGGCGCCTGGGTCATCATGTTTCCGGAAGGCACGCGCACGCCGACCGGCAAACAAGGTAAGTACAAAACCGGCGGTGCGCGTTTCGCGATAGCCACCGGCGCGCCGGTCGTACCGATCGCACACAACGCAGGACGTGTGTGGCCGCGCAACTCGTTTCTCAAATATGCGGGTATAGTCACAGTGTCGATCGGCAAGCCGATCGAGACGACGGGGCTCACGCCCGATGAAGTGAACACGCGCGTCGAACGGTGGATCGAAGCTGAAATGCGTCGCATCGATCCTACCGCGTACCGCGCGGCGGAAAGCAGTTCCGCCGCGGCACCAATCTGACGCGCCCACGCCCTCGAAGGCGTATTTGCGCGAAGCCGAATCCGATGCAGAAGTCTCC
This sequence comes from Paraburkholderia aromaticivorans, assembly GCF_002278075.1. Lineage (NCBI taxonomy): Bacteria > Pseudomonadati > Pseudomonadota > Betaproteobacteria > Burkholderiales > Burkholderiaceae > Paraburkholderia > Paraburkholderia aromaticivorans. The sequence continues at coordinate 651,950 of NZ_CP022989.1, forward strand.
TACGTCGCAGCCCGCTGCGGCGCTCGATAACCGGCAGCTCGATCTCCCGCTCTTCGCAGAGCCGGGGTCGACGTCGTCGTCCCCTTCACCTTCGGCACCCACGCCTGGCGCTTTCCAGAGCGCGCCCGAAAGCCAGCAAGCGGCCGTGCCGCTCGCACCGGATGGCAGCAAGCTGCGCAGCCTCGCGATCGGCTCACGCACGCTCCATTACGCCCTCAAGCGTTCGGCGCGCCGCTCGATCGGCTTTGCGATCGACAGCACGGGGCTGACCATCACCGCACCGCGTTGGGTCACGCTCGCCGATATCGAAACCGCGATCACCGAAAAGCAGCGCTGGATTTTCACGAAGCTGATCGAATGGCAGACGCGCGTCGAGCAGCGCGCGTTGCCGAAGGTCGACTGGAAAGATGGCGCTGAAGTGCCCTATCTGGGTCACCCGGTGCGCGTGACGCTCGGCTCGCCGCAAGGCACGGTCGCGTTCAACGCGGACGACGCGGCGTTGCAAGTACCGCTGCCGCTGCAAGCGGACCCGCAGCAGATCAAGGACCGCGTGCAAGGCTGGCTGCAGGGCGAAGCAAAGCGCCTGTTCGGCGAGCGCCTCGCCATTTACGCGGAGAAGCTGGGCGTGAACTACCGCGCGTACGCGCTTTCTTCAGCGGCGACGCGTTGGGGCAGTTGTTCGAGTGACGGCAAGATTCGCCTGAACTGGCGGCTGATTCACTTTCCGCTTTCCATCATCGATTACGTCGTTGCCCACGAACTCGCGCATCTGCGGGAAATGAATCACAGCCCGCGCTTCTGGCAAACCGTCGAATCGATTTTTCCGGAGTTCCGCGAAGCGCGGCAGACGTTGAAGTCGCACCCGCCGGAATTGCTGCCGACGCTTTAAGGTTTTCCATGCGCCTTGAAACCGGCGCTTCAATGTCAAACTGAAGCGCCGGCTTGTCAGACTCCTTTGCTCATTCGGCTCATTCGGCTCATTCGGAGCAGAAGGTTTCCTGCAGATGACGCCACGTTACCTTGCCGTGCGCGTCGAGATCCATCACTGCCGTGGAGCGCCGCACGTTGGCATTGCCGGTGTTGTCGCGCTGATACTCGCGATATTTCACCACCGCGCCTGACGGATACTCGGCGACGATCTCCTTGTCGCGGATGCTGATTTGCGAGCCTGGACGCGCGCCGCGCAGCTTCGAGAATGTTTCGCGCAAGCCGGCGTAATCCAGCGCGATGCCCGAGGTCATGACCAGCGTGAATTGCGGAGCGAAGCGCGCCATGATTCGTTGCAGCGCGCCTTCATCCGCGGAACCGTCGAACAGGGCCTCGATTTCGACGTGGATCTCGTCGAGTTCCTTGAAGTAGGGATTGCTGTTATTCATCGTTCGATCTCGCCCCGCCGCCCTGCTTCATTTCTTCTTCTGGATGAACTCGATCTTGTAGCCGTCCGGATCCGTGACGAAAGCGATCACGGTCGTGCCGTGCTTCATCGGGCCGGCTTCGCGCACGACCGTGCCGCCTTGCGCCTTGATCTTGTCACATGCGGCGTACGCGTCGTCCACTTCGACGGCAAGGTGGCCGAAACCGGTGCCGAGGTCGTAAGAAGGCGTGTCCCAGTTGTGGGTGAGTTCGAGCACGGTGCCGTCGCGCTCATCTTCGTAACCGACGAAGGCCAACGTGAATTTACCGTCCGGATAATCCTCGCGGCGCAGCAGTTTCATGCCGAGCAGTTCGGTGTAAAAGGCAATCGAGCGGTCCAGGTCGCCGACCCGGAGCATGGTGTGAAGCAGGCGCATTGTGCACTCCCTGTTGCGTGATAGCGAGAACGTAAATGTACCCGGAATCCCGCGGCGCTGCAGGGCGCGCCTGACCCAAGCCCGACCTCAGAACTGATGCCGCACGCCCGCCATCAAGCCGATCTGCGTGCCCTTCTGCGCGAGCCCGACGCCGTTGACGCCTTGCAGTTGCGCCCCGATCAGATCGCCGCGATAGATCGAATAGTCGCCTTCCAGATAGATGTCGGTGCGGCGGGACAGGTTGTAGTCGGCAACCAGCTGGTACTGCCAGGCTGAGCCGTCCTGCGCGGCGGTCTTGCCGTCCTGCAGGGTGCGCCAGACGTTCGCGGCGAAGTGCCACTTGTTGCTGACCTGTTGAGTGATGCCGCCCATGATCATGCGGCGCCGCGCAAAGTCCGTGTACTTGAGGGCCGCCAGCGCGGGCGCGGTAAACGGCCCATTGGCGAAATTCGAAAAGCCCGCATCGTTCTGATTGACGATGTAGCCAGCCGAAAAGCGCGTGAGGTTCCAGGTGTACGCACCGCCGAAAGTCCAGGTCTTCGCGGCCGCGCCGTTGACGGAGTCTTTCGACACTTCGTATGCGCCGCCCACGCTTAGCGGGCCGCCCTCCGGCTTATAAGCCGCGGCCGCGCCGATCTGGCTGCCATAGGAATTGCCGGCATTGCCGCCGAATGCATAGCCGGCCGCGAACGTGAAGCCGTTATATCTCGCCTGATATTGCACCTGGTTGCTGGTCCAGATGCCGCCCGTCATCGTCACTTCAGGTTGAAAGCTGAAGTCGTACGGGATCCAGGCATTGCTGCCGTAGCCGGCCACCGTGACGCCTTCGATCACGACGTTGTACTGACGGCCGAGGATGATCTGACCGTATGAATCCGAACGTACACCGACCTGCGCTTCATTGAAGAACGGCAGCGTGGGATCGCTTTGGCCGCTGTTGATATAGATGCGGTTTTCGAGCTTGAAGAAAGCGGACCAGCCGCCGCCCAGATCCTCGACGCCCTTCAGCCCCCAGCGGCTCTGCGTCATGCCGCCGTTGCCGAGTCCGATCGACGAATCGCCGGCCCGGTTGGCATGAGTCAGATAGCGCACGCTCTCATCGACCACACCGTAGAGCGTCACGCTGGATTGCGCGTGCGCCGTCTGGCACACCAACGACGCCAACGCCGCGGGCACCGCGGCCGCCGCCCACCTGCCTACGTTCTTCATCGCTTTTCCTCGTATAGGCTCCGCGTCGCGCGGATGGAGTTCGTCTGCCGTGGCGGACCATCGAGCCCGTCCGGCCCGCTGTCCGTCTGTACTTCGCGTTCTTCGTACTGAGAAGCCTTGCGCCGCACAGGATGCGGCCGGTGAGAATGTCCTGACAAAACGTTAGTGGCTGAACCTTAGCGCGAAACGGTAACGGTGCGAAATTAGTCTGAGGTCGGTGTTGCGCGGGTGTCGTGAAATCAGCAAAAAGCTTGCGGCGTGTAAGAAGCACGCGTAGGCGGTGGGGTCATCGGTCGGCGTGACGGCGAGGTTTGCTATCGTACGAGCTATTCCCGCCTCCACTCAGCTCATGAGCACCACCTCCCTGCCCGCACGCCGCGCCCCGGATAGCTTCGCCATCCTCTTGATGATCGGCCTGTGCGCGATCTGGGGTCTTCAACAAGTCGCGATCAAGAGCACCAACGTGGCGCTGCCGCCGGTTTTTCAGGCCGGCCTGCGCTCGGCGATCGCGGCGGTGCTGGTATGGGGCTGGGCGCGCTCACGCGGCACACCGCTCTTTCGCGACGACGGCACCCTGGGCGCCGGCGTGCTCGCGGGCGTGCTGTTCGCCAGCGAGTTCGTGTGCATTTTTCTGGGCCTGACGTTGACCAGCGCGTCGCGCATGGCGGTCTTTCTGTACACCGCGCCGTGCTTCACGGCGCTCGGCCTGCACTGGTTCGTCGCCGGCGAGCGCATGCGGCGGATTCAGTGGCTCGGTATCTTCGTGGCGTTCATGGGGATGGCGCTCGCCTTTGCGGATGGTTTCCTGCATGGCCACGCCGCAAGCAGCTCGATGCTGACAGGTGTCGCCGGTGACGCGCTCGGCGTGCTGGCCGGCATTGCGTGGGCCGCCACGACCGTGGTGGTGCGCGCCACGCGCCTCGCCCACTCGAGCGCGAGCAAGACGTTGTTCTATCAACTGACGGTGTCGGCGGTGGTCCTGCTCACGCTTGCATTCGGACTCGGCCAGGCGCGCGTGGAGACCGTCACGCCGCTGGCGGTGGTGAGCCTCGCGTATCAAGCCGTGATCGTGGCGTTCGTCAGCTATCTGGTGTGGTTCTGGTTGCTGACGCGCTATATCGCGTCGCGCCTGTCGGTATTCTCGTTTCTCACGCCGCTGTTCGGCGTGAGCTTCGGCGTGCTGCTGCTCGGCGAGTCGTTCAGTCTGCGTTTTCTGATGGCCGCGGTGCTGGTGCTGACGGGCATCGCGCTGGTCAACGCGCCGGCAAAGCGCGTGAGCACCTAGGAATCTGGCTCACAGGCGTTGGGCTCAGGCCTTGCCCGCCACGATCTGCGCGACGCGCACGTATTCGGCCACCGGCACGTCTTCGGCGCGGCGCTGCAGATCGAAGCCGAGCCCTTCGAAATCCACCGAATCGCGATACGCGGCCAGCGTGTTGCGTAGCATCTTCCGGCGCTGCGAAAACGCCGCTGTCACCACTTCACCGAGCACGCGCTCGTCGACGGGCGGCAGTTCATGCAACTCGTACGGGATCATCCGCACGATCGCCGAATCGACTTTCGGCGGCGGCTGGAACGCTTCGGGCGGCACGTCGAGCTGCTTGTCGATCACGTAACGGTATTGCAGCATCACCGAGAGTCGGCTGAACGCCTTGGTGCCCGGCTCCGCCACCATCCGCTCGACCACTTCGTTCTGCAACATGAAGTGCTGGTCGATCACGCGATGCGCGAACGCCGTCAGATGAAACAGCAGCGGGCTCGAAATGTTGTACGGCAGGTTGCCGACAATACGCAGCGACGCCTTCTCGCCAGGCGCGGCCAGCGAGCCGAAGTCGAACGCGAGCGCGTCGCCCGCATGCAGTTCGAGCAGGTCGCCGAATTTCGTCTTCAGACGGCCGATCAGGTCGCGATCCAGTTCCACGGCGTGCAAGGGCGCGTCAGGCGTCGCCAGACGCTCGATCAACGGTTCGGTGAGCGCGCCGAGGCCCGGCCCGATCTCGACCATGCGCTCGCCGCGCTGCGGCCGGATGACGTCGACGATCGAATCGATCACGCCCATGTCGACCAGAAAGTTCTGACCGAAACGCTTGCGCGCGATATGACCTTGGTGCCGGCCCTGTTGCTGTCTGCTGGTGGACATCGAAGAAACGCTAAGAAAGAGAACTGCTTAAGAATAGGAGCTTGCTGACCGATGCGCTTTGTCGCGCCCGCTCGCCGAGCCGCACGTGCCGTGCAGCGGCAGCATACATGGTAAAAAACGCGCAAAGAGCGCGCACGAAGCCGTGTGTCGCCCTCGGCTCAGCCCGGGCGGCGGTGCTGCGCCATCGACACCGCCGTCTCGATTGCGGCGATCAGGCTGCCCGCGTCGGCGCGGCCGGTGCCGGCCAGATCCAGCGCGGTACCGTGATCGACCGAGGTGCGGATGATCGGCAAACCGAGCGTGATATTGATGCCTTCGCCGAACGTGGCGTACTTCAATACCGGCAGGCCCTGGTCGTGAAACATGGCCAGCACGCAGTCGGCCTGCTCGAGATAACGCGGCTGGAAAAGCGTGTCAGCCGGGTACGGACCGCGCGCGTCGATGCCTTGCTCGTCCGCGAGCTTCAGCGCCGGAGTGATGACCTCGATTTCCTCGCGCCCGAGATAACCGTTTTCGCCCGCGTGCGGATTCAAGCCCGTCACGAGAATGCGCGGCGCCGGCAAACCGAAGTGATGCCGCAAATCGTGATCGATAATGCGCAGCGTCTCGAGAATGCTTTCGATGGACAACGCGGCGGACACATCCTTGAGCGGCAGATGCGTGGTGGCCAGCGCGACACGCAACGGGCGCTTGCCGGTGCCGGCCAGCATCATCACCACACGCGGCGTGTGGGTGCGCTCGGCCAGATACTCCGTGTGGCCGGTGAACGGCACGCCGGCATCGTTGATGGTGCTCTTTTGCAGCGGCGCGGTCACGATCGCGTCGAAGGTGCCGGCCAGCGCGCCGTCTATCGCGCTGTCGAGCAGATCGAGCACGTAGCGGCCGTTGGCCGCGTCCAGCTTGCCCGCTACAGCAGGCGCCGCAAGCGGCCGGTGCAGCACACGCACGCGCTTGCCATCGGCCACCAGCGCACTCCAGTCGACACCCACGGCGCGCGCGCGTTCGGCAAGCAGGTCCGCGTCGCCGAGCACGGTGAACTGTGCGTTGGGCCAATGCGCCGCCGCGCCGGCGAGCGCCTGCGCCGTCAGCTCGGGGCCGACGCCGGCGGGCTCGCCGGTCGTGATCGCGATCTGCAACGGTGGGCGGGCGGACTGGGCGGCGGTTGTCATGACGTTTATTGCGTGCTCGACAGGGTGGGCTTCACTTCCACATACGCGGTGTCGCGCAGTGCGCGCAGCCAGTCGGCGTAGGCCTGTTCCGCCTTGCGCTGACCGATGGCCTGGCGCGCCAGATCCATCTGCTGGGCGACCGAGCCTTCGGATTCGCGGCGGCCCAGCACCTGAATCAGATGGTAGCCGTATTCGCTGCGAACCGGGTCGCTGATCTGGCCGTCCTGCAGGCTGTTCATGGCACGCTCGAATTCCGGCACCGTCTCGCCCGGGCTGATCCAGCCGAGGTCGCCGCCCTGCGACGACGAGCCGTCCTGCGAGTAGGTGTGCGCGAATTTGGCGAAGTCGCCGCCCGAGGCAATCTGGTTCTTGATTTCGAGCAGCTTCTGACGCGCTTGCGGCTCCGACATGCCGTCGCCGACGCGCAGCAGAATGTGGCGCACATGCGTTTGCACGAGCTTCGGCGCATCCGAGCTGGTGCCCTGCCCCGCGCGGCGATCGACCAGGCGCACGATTTCGAAACCGTCGTTGGTGCGGATCAGATCCGGATTGACTTCGCCCGGGCGCAGCGTCGAGGCGGCCTTGACGAATTCAGGCGGCAGCTTGGCCGGCGCAAGGAAACCCGAATCGCCGCCTTTCGATGCGTCCGGCGCCTGCGAATTGGACTTCGCCAGCTTTTCGAAGTTGGCGCCGCCCTTGGCTTCGGCGAGCAGGGCCTGAGCCTTCTTCTGCGCCGCTTCGATATCGGTCTCCGGCGCGTTCAGCGGCGCCTTGATGAAAATGTGCTGCAGATGCAGGTCGCTCGTCAGGCCGGCGTTCGGCCCGCGCTGACTGGCGATGTAGTTCGCGACCTCGGCGTCCGAGACCGTGACCTTGCTGTCCACTTCCTTCTCGCGCAGGCGCGAGAGCGTGAGTTCGGTTCGCGCGTCACCGGTGAAGGTGCTCCAGGGCACGCCTTGCGCCTCGATCCGCGAGCGGTACACGTCGAGCGTCAGGTTGTTCGCCGCCGCAAGCCGTTCAAGCGTTCTTTGCACGGTGGCGTCGTCGATATTGATACCGTCTTCTTTCGCCTTCTGCAACTGAATGCGTTCCAGCACCATCTGGTTGAGCACCTGCTGGCGCAGCTGGTCCGCCGGCGGGACCGGCGCGTTCTGCTGATTCAGGCGGCGGGTGATCAGGCCCATGCGTTCGTCGAGTTCGCGCCGCGTGATGACACCGTTGTTGACCACTGCGGCAATGGTGTCGACCGTCTGGCCGCTATTGCCGCCCAGCGCCTGCGCCTGCACCGGCGCAGCAACCGACAGGAAAGACGCCACGGCGGCAAGACCGGCCGCAAGCGTTGCCAAGCGAAGCTTTTTCATGATTGCCACAGATACTCCAATGATGTCGGGCGCGCCTGGCCCGTCTTTTCGCACTTTATAAATGATCGGGCGAGCGTCATTCGTAGTTGGTGAAACGCGATTCCGGCGGCGGCGGCGGCGGCAGCGGCGTGTAGCCCGCCACACTGCTGCGGAATGCGGTCATCAGCCCGTTGTCGACGCTCGACAAGCCCTTGAACGTCAACTGCGCGAGAAACCGCGTGCTCGACTGATTCTGCCCCGAGGTGTTCAGGCCGTTCGCATAGCGCTGAATCCCGGCGCCGAGCGTCCAGCAATCGGCGTCGTACTGCAGGCCGACCAGACCGTCGACGATCCGATGCCCGCCCAGGTCGTAATTGAAACGGCCGACCCCGTACACGCGGTGCGCGAGCGGCCATTGGCCCGAAATCAGCACCTGATTGATCGGCGTGTTGTCCAGCGTGGTGTTCGCGCGGGTGTAGCGGTACGCGACGTTGATCACCTTGCCGGTGGCCGGACTGAACCCGAAGCCGACGCTCGTCTTCACCAACTGGTTGTTGTCGGCATTATATTGGAACGCCGTTTCCGAAGCGAAACCCGCGCCGAGCTTGAAGGACGCACCCGCGATCAGGTCCGAATGCGTGGCCTGCGCGCTGGTCTGGGTCGGCTGCAGCGTGACCCGCTGGTCCTGGAAGTAGTACTGCTGCGCGATCACGAAACGCGCCCGTTCGTCGCCCGTGGCCGCGTCGATGAAACGCGTGGTGAGGGCGGCCGTCAGACGGTTCGCGTCGGCGATCCGGTCGTTGCCGACGAAGGTGTTCGGCGTGAAGATTTCCGCGAGGCCGAAGTCGGACTCGGCCGTGTCGAACAGCGGCGCGGATTGCTGGTTGCGATACGGCGTGTACACGTAGTACAGGCGCGGTTCGAGCGTCTGGATGTAATCCTGACCGAAGATCCGCACCGAGCGGTCGAAGATCAGTCCCGTATCGAACGAAAGCGTCGGGATCGATTCGGTAAAGTTTTTCGGCGTGCCGGCCGCGACGTCGGCGGCGCTCAGGTGGTTCAGGTTGTACGACGCAAAGTGCCATTGCACCTTCGGCGTGACGAAGTAACCCGGCCCGACCACCGAATACGACAGGTACGGGTTGAACATCACCCGCTGACCTTCGGTCATGTCCGCCGTGGTGATGCGGAAATTCGTGTAGTCGGCTTCCGCGCCGTAGTCGAAGCCGCCGACGTTGTACTTCGCGTACTTCACGTTCAACTGCGGCTCGCGGCCGTACGGCGCCACGGACGGCGTGAGCGTCTGCCAGTGCTGCTCACGCGCGAGCACCGACCACGGGCCGTTGTTATAGGTCAACCCGGCTTCCTGTTGATACAGGAGCTGGGTGCCGTTCATGAACTGATTGACCGACGACGACAGGTCTTCCGGATACGTGTTGTCCGAAACCTTGTTGTAGTAGATGTAGCCGCCGAACCCGTTGCCGAAGTTCTGGTTGTGCTGGATGTACAGCGCGTAGCGGTTGGTCTTGGTCAGGTGATCGTCCGGCAGGAACTCGCCGGTGATCGAGCCGGAATACGTGGGCGACAGATAACGGAACGTGGACTGCAACTGCACGCCGCGCTTGGAGATCAGACGCGGTGTGAGCGTCAGATCGCGATTCGGCGCGATGTTGAAGTAATACGGCACCGACAGTTCGAAGCCGTTCGACGAACTCACCGAGAACGTGGGCGGCAGAATCCCGCTGCGGCGTTCGCCCGAGAGCGGGAACGACAGCCAGGGCGAGGCGAAGACCGGCACGCCCTGGAAGAACAGCACGCCGTTGTGCGCGACGCCTTCGTCCGCGCCGGTGTCGAAATCGAATTCGCTGCCCTTGATGTACCAGGCGGGGTCGTCCGCGCACGCGCAGGCCGTGTAGGTGCCCCTGGTGAACACCGAGCGCTCGCTGTCGAGCAGGTCGACGCGCTCCGCGCTGCCCGAGCCGCCCGTCACGTTGAAGTGGTACTTCGGCGAGGTCATGAAGCCTTCGCTCGAATCCACGCGCATATGCGCTTCCGGCCCGACGAACGAATTGCCGTTGTTGACCACGTGGACCTGGCCGTACGCGTCGGCCATGTCCGTGTCCTCGTCATAGTGCAGTGCGTCGGCCTTGATGACGACCGTATTGCGGCGCACCTCGGCTGAACCCTTGGCGGCCATGTCCTGGTCGGTGGTGCCGCTCGTCGCATCGCCGAGCACGAACGTGGCCGGCTTCTGGCCCGGCTGCAGCGGACGTTCCTCGAGTTGCGGGGCGAGCTGCATGCCCCACGGCGCGTCGATGGGTTGCGGCTGCGCAGCTTCCCCCACCAACTGGGCGTGCGCAAGCGCGGGCATCAGGCCCGGAACGGCGATTAACGCCGCGACGAGCCGCCTTTTGCGCGGCACGGTGGCACAGGAGGGAGTCGTTTGGGAAAGCTGTCTAGGCGGCATGTATCGTTTGGCGAATCGGCTCGTCCATCAGCTTCTGCAGTCACGGTCCACCGCCTGCACACCCCGACCGTGACAGTCGGCTGCACATCAATATTTACAATCTGTCGAACAATGAGGCGGGCGGTAAAGCGGAATACGCGAAAGCCGGCGTGAGCCGCGTCAAAAAAGTCGTGGGGTATTATATGGCAAGACGTTGCCCCTCTGAATTTGCCGCCGGTTTTCATGACGCTGCCCCCACTCCAAGACTCCACCGACACCCGTCTCGAACTGCTCAAAGCCTGGCTGAACGGCCATGCGGCGCGCTATGCGCTCGAGCTCGACACACTCGTCCCGGCTTCGTCCGACGCCAGTTTTCGCCGCTATTTCCGGCTCGCCGGTAAGGCGGCGGAAGGCGAAGGCAGGGCCACCCTGATCGCCGTCGACGCCCCGCCGCCCGAAAAATGCCGCGAATTCGTGCAGCTCGCGCAGTTGCTCGAGACCGCCGGCGTGCACGTGCCGCGTGTTCTGGAGGTCGATTTCGAGGCCGGCCTGATGCTGGTCACGGATCTGGGCACGGCTTCGTACCTTGGCGCGCTCACCGAAGCGCAACACGAAGGCGACCCGCGCCGCGCCCGCACGCTGATGCACGATGCGCTCGACGCGCTGATCCGCTGGCAGCTCACCTCGCGCGAAGGCGTGCTGCCGCCGTTCGATGAAGCCTTTCTGCGCCGCGAGATGGAGTTGATGCCGGAGTGGTTTCTCGGCCGGCATCTGGGCCGCGAGGCCGACGAAAAGACCCGTGGCGTGCTGGAGCGCACGTTTGCGCTGCTGATCGCGAGCGCCCGCGCGCAGCCGCAGGTGTTCATGCTGCGCGACTTCATGCCGCGCAATCTGATGGTCGCCGCCGAGCCCAATCCGGTGAACCCGGGCGTGCTCGACTTCCAGGACGCGGTGTACGGCCCGATCACCTACGACGTCGCCTCGCTGTTGCGCGATGCGTTCCTGAGCTGGGACGAAGAGTTCGAGCTGGATTGCTTCGTGTACTACTGGGAGCGGGCAAAAAAGGCCGGTCTGCCGGTCGATCCCGATTTCGGCGAGTTTTATCGTCAGGTCGAATGGATGGGTCTGCAACGGCACATCAAGGTGCTGGGGCTCTTTTGCCGGATCAACTACCGTGACGGCAAGCCGCATTACATGAAGGACCTGCCGCGTTTCATCGGCTACGCGCGCAAGGTCGCGGAACGCTATGCGCCGCTGCGTCCGTTCGCGAAGCTGCTCGACGATCTCGAAGGCCGCGCGAATGAAGTCGGCTACACCTTCTGACCGATGACGATGTCCCTCAAGAAAGCGATGATTTTCGCCGCCGGCCGCGGCGAGCGCATGCGTCCGTTGACCGATACGCGTCCCAAGCCTTTGCTCGAAGTGGGCGGCAAGCCGCTGATCGTCTGGCAGATCGAGCGGCTCGTGCACGCGGGCTTTCGAACCATCGTGATCAATCACGCGTGGCTCGGCGAGCAGATCGAGGCCACGCTCGGCGACGGCTCGCGCTGGCAGGTGGCGTTGCGCTACTCGGCCGAGCGCGAGGCGCTGGAGACCGCGGGCGGCATCGTGCAGGCGTTGCCGCTGCTCGAAGACAACGGCGCGAGTGACGTGTTCGTCGCGGTCAGCGGCGACGTGTACGCGGACTTCGACTACGCCACGTTGCATGCTCGCGCGGAAAAGCTCGCGGCGTTACCCGAGCCGGGCATGCATCTCGTGATGGTGCCGAATCCGGCGTTTCATCCCGTGGGCGACTTCGGTTTGGCCGACGGCGCACTGTCGCTCGAGGCCGAGCCGCGCTTCACGTTCGGCAACATCGGCCTCTACGACACCCGCATGTTCCGTGACCTGCCACGCGGCACGCGGCGCGCGCTCACGCCGTATTACCGCGACACGATTGCACGCGGTCTGGCGAGCGGCGAGTTGTACGAGGGCTTGTGGGAGAACGTCGGCACGCCCGCGCAGTTAGGCGAGCTGGATCGGCGTTTGCGCGCGTTGGACGAGAAGCGCTAGGCGTTCCGCTCTCTTCTGTCGGCGTTTGGCGTTTGGCGTTTGGCGTTTGGCGTTTGGCGTTTGGCATCCGGCATCCGGCGCTGAAGGTTAGCGCCGCGCGACGCCAGGCGACCGCAGCCGTTTCTTATCGCCCACCGTCCCCCGCGCCGACCGTCTCCGCCGATTCCGGCGCCTCGCTCGCACGCTGCTGCAACGCCCACATCTGCGCGAACAGGCCGTTCGCGCGCAACAGCTCCGCATGCGTGCCGCGCTCGACGATCCGCCCTTTGTCCATCACGATGATCTGCTGCGCATGCACGACGGTCGAAAGCCGGTGCGCAATGATTAGCGTGGTCCGCTCGCGGGCGATCAGATCGAGCTCGTGCTGAATCGCGCGCTCGGAACGTGAATCGAGCGCGGAAGTCGCTTCGTCGAACAACAGGATCGGCGGATTCTTGAGGATGGTCCGCGCAATCGCCACGCGCTGCTTTTCGCCGCCGGACAACTTCAGGCCCCGCTCGCCGACCGGCGTTTCATAGCCCTTCGGCAGCCCCTCGATGAATTCGTGAATATGCGCCGCGCGCGCCGCCGCGATCACCTCCTCGCGGGTCGCCGACGGCCGGCCGTACGCGATGTTGTAGTAGATCGAGTCGTTGAACAGCACCGTATCCTGCGGCACGATGCCGATCGACGCGCGCAGCGAATCCTGCGTGACGTCACGAATATCCTGACCGTCGATGGTGATCGCGCCGCCCGTCGCGCGATCCAGATCGTAGAAGCGGAACATCAGCCGCGCGAGGGTCGACTTGCCCGAGCCGCTGTGGCCGACCACCGCCGTCGTCGTGCCCGCCGCAATGGTGAAGCTCACGTCGTGCAGAATCTGGCGCGCCGGTTCGTACGCGAAGTTCACGTGCTCGAAGCGCACCTGCGCGCCGCTCACGCGCAGCGCGGGTGCGCCGTCCACGTCGGGCACTTCCTGCGCCGCGCCGAGCAGCGTGAACATGCGGTCCATATCGGTGAGGCTCTGCTTCAACTCGCGATACACGACGCCGAGAAAATTCAGCGGAATATAGAGTTGCAGCATGAAGGTGTTGATCAACACCAGATCGCCCAGCGTGAGACGCCCGGCCATCACGCCTTGCGTGGCGCGCCACAGAATGAACACGAGCCCGGTGCCGATGATCGCCTGCTGGCCGAAGTTCAGCGCCGACAGCGAGCGCTGCGACTTGATCGCCGCCGTGCGATAGCGCTTCAGGTTTTCGTCGTAACGGCTCGCTTCCCACTCTTCGTTGCCGAAGTACTTGACGGTCTCGTAGTTCAGCAGCGAATCGATCGCGCGTGAATTCGCCTTCGAATCGAGATCGTTCATGGTGCGGCGAAAATGCGTGCGCCACTCCGTCACCTTCACCGTGAAGACGATGTACACCGCGAGCGCGATGAACGTGACCACCGCGTAATACGCCTCGTACTTGACGACGAAAAAGCCGAGCACGAGTCCGACTTCGACGAGCGTCGGCAGAATGCTGTACAGCGAATACGAGATCAGTTGCGTAATGCCGCGCGTGCCGCGCTCGATATCGCGCGACATCCCGCCCGTCTGCCGTTCGAGATGAAAGCGCAACGACAGCGCATGCAGATGCCGGAACACTTTCAGCGCCAACTGGCGCACCGCGCTTTCGGTCACCTTCGAGAACAGAATCTCGCGCAGTTCGGTGAATAGCGACGTGGACAGCCGCACCACCGCATACGCGACCACCAGCAGGCCGACGCCGCCCAGCAGGACGAGGCCCGGCGAATCGTTGGCGCGGCCGAGCGCGGTGAGATGCTGGACCGAGGCGAGGCTGTCGACGATTCGCTTCATGACGATCGGCACCCCCAGATTGGCGACCTTCGCGCCGATCAGGCAGCTCAGCGCGAAGGCGACGCGCCATTTATACGTGGCGAGGTACGGCAGCAGCGACAGAATGGTCTGCCAGTCGTTGCGCGGCTGGGTGGAGATCGGAGAGGGTTCGGACGAGGGCGTGCGGCGCATGGGAATCGGCTGGGGAGAGTGTGGAAGTGCCGGAGTTCGCAGCGGCGCGCCGACCGCGGCATGCCGGCCCGGCACACCGCATCTTGTCGCGCGACCCGGCTGGGCGCTTTCCCGTACAATTCCTGATCTTTCTATTGTCGCAGAAGCCGGCTGGCGCCGCTTTTCATGGGTTGACCGGCCGTAGGTTGCACGTTGGCCGCGCGGTGCGTGCCGTAACGTTGTCGTGAATTGCCCCGCCTGCTGGTCCAGCCTACCGAACCAACACGTTTCTCAAGGGTGCCCCGATGACCGAACTTCTTCAACTCCCGCGAAAGCACTGCGCGCTGCGCGTGGTGCCGCAGCCTTCGGACGCGAACGTCCACGGCGACGTGTTCGGCGGCTGGATCATGGCGCAAGTGGACATTGCCGGCTCGATTCCGGCGAGCCGCCGCGCCAACGGGCGGGTGGCGACCATCGCGGTCAATTCGTTCGTGTTCAAGCAGCCGGTGTTCGTCGGCGATCTGCTGAGCTTTTACGCGGACATCGTCAAGACGGGCAACACGTCGGTCACCGTCGAGGTCGAGGTCTACGCGCAACGCATGAGCCTGACCGAAGACCTCGTGAAGGTCACCGAAGCCACGCTGACCTACGTCGCCACCGACAGCGACCGTCGTCCGCGCGCGCTGCCGGCGCTGGATTGAGCGGCCGCGGTAAACGAAAAACGAGGCGCCGAGGCGCCTCGTTGTGTTTCGGCTTCACAGCTCGAGCGTCAAACGCTACGCCGGGTTACTGGCTCGCCGCCGCGCCGATTCCCGCCTTCTTCTGCGCGTTCTGAATGTCGTTTGGATAGTTCGGATCGTTGCGCGACGGCTGATAGCCGTTGGCCTCCAACTTTTTCAACTCGGCGTTTTTCTTCGCCCGCGCCTGTTTGCGCGCGGCTTTGCGCTCAGCCTTGGTGGACGGAGCCGCTTTCGATGCGGCCGACGGTATCGCCGCGTCGGAATCGTTCCCCGCCGGGCCACCGCCGCCGCCGCTCTGCGCGAACGCCGGCGCGGCACATGCCACACTCAGTACAACCGATGCCAGCAACACAGACAGCTTCTTTGCAGGTGACGACGTCATTGTTCTCTCCAGTCGGATTGGCGCGGATTGGCGAATAGTCGACGGCGAAACGCCCATCACCCGGTGCGAGCAGCGAAAGGCGGGCGCAACGCCACGTGAATCGGTGCTTCGTGGTTCCCAGCGCATGTTGAGATGGGAAGCATCAATATATCCGACAGACGCGCTTTTTCGAAAAACGTCGTTGCGAGCGTCGCGTTTTTCGAAAGCCCACGCCGGAAGCCGTGCGTCGAAGCTCACGCGTCACAACCCACGCGTCATAGCCCCCGCGTCACGGCCCGCCCAGCGCGAAGCCGCACGGGCTACCCCGCGCGACGGCCCACCACCGATGCGCCGCTACCGCGCAGATAGGCGTCGACCTGGCCTTCGATCCACTGAGCGAAATGGGCCTGCGACGCATCGAGGATTTCGCGTTGCTGCCAGACGAGCCAGTACGGGTAACGATAAGGCACGCGGATATCGGTGATCTGCCGCAGTTCGCCCCGGGCGAGTGCGTACGCGACCAGGCTGCGCCGTTCGAGCGCGACGCCCTGGCCCTGCAGCACGGCGCCGATCACGATATTCGAATCGTTCGCCGACAACACCACGGCCCCGTCGGCCGGTTCCGCCACCTGCGCCGCCTGACACCAGTCATGCCATGGCGTATCGGGGCTCGAGATCAGCGGACAGGCCATCACGTCCTCGGCGCTGGCGGGAAAGCGGCCGTTCGGCGCGAGCGCGAAATGCGGCGCCGCGACCACCACCATCTCGTCGTCGAACAGCTTCTGTTGCGCGACGTCGGGCCAATGTCCCTGGCCCATGCGGATGCCGATATCGCTCACGCCCTGACGGAAGTCCTCCACCTGCAAACTCGTCAGCAAGCGGATGCGGTAGTGCGGGTAGGCCTCGCGAAAGCTGGCGAGGCGCGGCACGAGCCAATGCTGCGCGAACGACGGCAAGGTCGTGATCACCAGTTCGCTTTCGTGCGGGCGCGCCTGCGCGCGGCGCGTGGCATGGGTGATGTCGCGCAGCGCCATGCGGATGTCGAGCGCGTAAAGCCGCCCTTCCTCGGTCAGCCGCAGCCCGCGCGCCTCGCGCGTGAACAGCGCGACGCCCATTGAATCTTCCAGCACCTTGATCTGCTGGCTCACCGCCGAGTGCGTGACATGCAGTTCGCGTGCAGCGTGCGTCACGCCGCCCAGGCGGGCGACGGCCTCGAAGCAGCGCAGCGCGGTCAAAGGCGGGATTGGTTTCATGTAAGAAATTCTGACGTAGATCGTCGTTAATTGTCGCTTTTTTTGATGCGCGGAGATGCTTAATCTATTGGCTCAGAGCGCCCTTGTCCCCGACCGACGGGGGCACCGCGGGAACCCTGCGGAGTTGGGCGCGCCATGATAGATGTTCTAACGGGAATGAGATGAAACTGATTGGAATGCTGGACTCGCCCTACGTACGCCGGGTCGCCATCTGCCTCAAATTGCTGAAGCTCGAGTTCGAGCACGAGGCGATCTCGGTGTTCAGCACCTACGAGCAGTTCGCGAGAATCAATCCCGTCGTCAAGGCGCCTACGTTGATCGCCGACAACGGCCAAACCGTGATGGACTCGACGGTAATTCTCCAGTATCTGGCCACGCTCGCCGGCCCGAACCAGCAGCTCTTCCCGACACGGCCGGAGGCCGCCTTGCGCGCCGCCCGTCTCACGGGTCTCGCGCTCGCCGCGTGCGAGAAGAGCGTGCAGATCGTCTACGAACGCAACCTGCGTCCTGCGGAGAAGCAGCACGAGCCGTGGGTCGAGCGCGTGAGCACGCAGCTGTTCGCCGCCTACGCCGAACTCGAACGCGATCTCGCGGCGGCGGCGCTGCCGGGCGAGGCCGATCAGTTCGATGCGGCCGGCGTCACCGTGGCGGTGGCCTGGCATTTCACGCAGATGATGTTGCCGGGAATGGTCAGCAAGACGGCGCATCCCGTCCTGCAGTCGTTCTCCGAAAAGGCGGAAGCCCTGCCGGTTTTCGTGAGCACGCCGGCGCAGTGAGCGCGCCCGGCGCGAACGCTCAAACCATCGCCAGTTCGCGCCCCACGCCGCCCTGCAGCAGCTCGGACATCGCGTCCGTCGACAAAGGCTTCGCGAAGTAGAAGCCCTGCATCTCGTCGCACGCGCGCTCTTTCAGGAAGTCGAGCTGCGCGGAGGTTTCCACGCCCTCGGCGATCACCTGCAATTTCAGCGAGTGCGCGAGCGCGATGATCGCCGAGGTGATCGTCTCATCGTCGCCCGACACGCCGATGTCGGAGACAAACGAGCGGTCGATCTTCAGGCGGTCCACCGGGAAGCGCTTCAGATAGCTGAGACTCGAATAGCCGGTGCCGAAGTCGTCGATGGCAAGGCCGATGCCGAGCGCGTGCAGCTCGTTGAGCATCGACACGGCTTCTTCGGCGTTGCGCATGATGGTGCTTTCGGTCAGTTCGAGTTCGAGGTACTGCGGCGCGAGGCCGGTTTCGTCCAGCACCTGCATGACCAGCTTGGCGATATCGCGCTGCTGGAACACCCGCGCCGACAGATTCACCGAGACACGCGCCGGGGGCAAACCTTCGTCCTGCCACGCCTTGTTCTGCCGGCACGCCTCGCGCAGCACCCACTCCGAGAGCGGCCCGATCAGCCCGCTTTCTTCCGCCACCGGAATGAACGACGACGGCGGCACCAGTCCGACTTCCGGATCGCGCCAGCGCACCAGCGCCTCGGTGCCGACGATCTGTCCGCTCTCGATATCCACCTGCGGCTGGTAGTGCAGCAGGAACTGGTTGTCGCGCAACGCGCGGCGCAACCGCCGCTCGAGATTCAGGCGCGTGCCCGCGCTCGCGTTCATTTCCGGCTGATAGAACTGGAACGTATTGCGGCCCATGTCCTTGGCGCGATACATCGCGAGATCGGCCTTCTTCATCAGCGTTTCGGCATCTTCGCCGTCTTGCGGAAACAGGCTCGCGCCCATGCTGCAGCCGACGTACAGCTCGGTGCCGTCGAGCCAGACCGGCTCGGAGATCGACGCGCGCACGCGTTCCATCCACGCAATCAGCGACTTTTCGTCAACCGTGTCGGTCATCACGATCACGAACTCGTCGCCGCCGTGGCGCGCCACCGTGTCGCTCGTGCGCGTGCAACGCGCGAGGCGCTCGGCAACCACGCTCAGCAGCCGGTCGCCCACGCTGTGGCCGAGGCTGTCGTTGACGTTCTTGAAACCGTCCAGATCGATGAACACGACCGCGACGCCCTTGTGATGCCGTTGCGCGACGATCAGCGCATGCTGCAGACGGTCGCGCAGCAGGTTGCGATTCGGCAGGCGCGTCAGGCTGTCGTAATTGGCCTGATATTCGAGCTGTTCCTGATAGCGCATCAGGTCGGTCACGTCGTTGATCACGCCGATGTGATGCGTGATCACCCCGTCCTGATTCGGCACCGGCGCGATGAAGAGCTGATTCCAGAACAACGCGCCGTCCTTGCGATAGTTGCGCACCACCGCGCTCACCTCACGGTTCGCCGCGAGCGCCTGGCGGATCAGCGCGACGCCTTCCTGGTCGCGGTCGTCACGCTGCAGCAGGCGGCAATCGTGGCCGATCGCCTCGGCGGCATCGTAGCCGGTAATGCGCATGAACGCCGGGTTCACGTATTCGATCAGATTGCCCGCCGGCGAGGGCGCGGTGATCAGAATCGCGTTGACGCTGGCATCGAGCGCGCGGCTTTGCAGACGCAAGGCAAGGTCGGCGCGCTTGCGCTCGGTGATATCCGTGTATGAACCGAGCACGCCGATCACCCGGCCGTCGCCGTCGGTGAACGGCAGCTTGCTCGTGACCGTGGTGCGGTGCACGCCGTCGATCATCAGATCGACTTCGAAGTTCATCTTCGGCACGCCGGTGCTCACCACTTCCTTGTCGTGCTCGCTCAGCAGACTGGAGAAGTCGCGCCACGGCATGTCGGCGTCGCTCTTGCCCACCACCTGCTCGGGATACGCGAGCCCCGCATCGCGCGCGAACGCCATGTTGCAGCCGAGATAGCGCGACTCCATGTCTTTCCAGAACACGCGCTGCGGAATGTTGTCGATCACCGCTTCGAGCATCTGGTTCGAACGCTGCGCTTCGGCTTCGGCGTTGATCTGGTCGGTGACGTCGTCGGCGAGCACGAAAAACGCGGCGCGGCCCATGAAGTTCAGCGCGTGATACGAAATGTCGGCGCTGATCGTCGAGCCGTCCTTGCGCCGGTGATGCCAGATACCCGCCATGGTGCGGCCGTGCTGGGTCGCGTCGCTGCGCTGCAGGTGCGATTCGAGACGCGAGATTTCGGCTTGCGGCCGGATCGCGCGAATCGTCATGGCGAGGAATTCGCTTTCGGTATAGCCGTATTGCTGGATCGCGGCCGCGTTGACGGCGAGAAAGCGCAGCGTCTCACGATCCACGATGTACATGGGCACCGGATGGTCGTCGAACAGGCCGCGAAAGCGTTCGTCGTGACGGCCGAGCGCGCGCACGCTGCGCAGCTTCTCGCGCGCGCTGTTTTCGCGGGCGCCGAACGTGTAGATCAGCAACACGCTGCCGGCCAGCATCGTCACGATCAGCAGGAACATCGCCCGCTGGGTTTCGCTTGCCGAGGCCGCGAGCGACGCCCGCAAGGCGCGGTTCTCCTCGCCGCGCAGCGCCGCCAGCGCGGCTTCGACGTGATCGAGGCCGAGCCCGAGGTGAGTGTAGGTCGAAGCCGCCCACGCGCGCGACGCGTTCGGCCCGCCACCGGCGCTTCGCAGCAGCGCGTCGTCGATGTCGCGCTGCAACGCGTGGCTGTCCGTGCTCAGCCTGGCGAGCGCGTCGAGCAGCGCGGGTTCGCCGGCAAGCTCGCTGCGCAGGTCGCGCTCCAGACGCGCAAGCGTCGCGGCCATGGCGGTCGCCGCGCCGGCCGGCGCGGACTCGCCCGACGCCTCGAAGCGGCCGAGCGCGGCAAGGCCGCCGTCGAGCGTCGACTGGTAGGCGTCGAGGTTCTGGCGCACGCTCGTCGAACGCAGCATGCGCGCGTCGGCGTCGCGCTGGCCGCAAATCTGCGTGTAGGCGACGAACGCGTTCGCGCCGACCGCTGCGGCGACGACCGCCAGGTTGATCAGCAGCCGCTTCGATAGAAAAGAAGTCATGGGTTCCGAACGTCAATCGTTCTGCGGGCGGGAGTGCGCGGCCGCTTTCGATGCATCGGGCCGCATCGATACGGATTTCTTTACGCGCCAACCCATGGATAACGGCAGGGTTCGGAACAGGTTGAGGGGAGTGGACGAAAAAAACGTGGCCGGCCGCCCTAGCCGGCCGCGCCGAACTCCTTCATGGCGGGGATGAAGTCGTGGTTGGCCTCCGGCTTGCGCGACAGCTTGGCGAGCACGTAGCGCTTGAACGGCTCCAGTTCGGCCCAGCGGGCCACGCCCGGCGCGGCGATGCCGGCCAGTTGCGCCTGATGCGCGATGCCCTCCGGCACGCTATCCGTGCGGCGCCAGGCCGGTGCTTCCTCGGGCGTGAACCACTCCGGCTCGACATTCGCGTGGGTGCGCAGCATTTCGAATAGCGCATGATCGAAATTCGGTTCGATTTCCGCGTCTTCCTCGACCGGGAAACGCGCCAGCAGCTTGCGGTCTTCCAGCGGCAGCGACTGCCACTGCGCAAGCGAGATGCGCAGCCCGAACCGGTCGAGGTTAAAGCGCACGGACATCGGGATGTAAGTGAAATTCTCCGAAGACTCGACCTCGAAGTTGAACAGAAGCGGCGCTTCGTTGAGTCCCATGGCAGTGTCCCTCGTGGATGGCGGGCCACGCTTAAGCCCAGCTTGAGGTATTTTAGAACCTTATTCGCGCGGCAGCGGCACGGCCTGGCGGCAACGCCCAGGCCCGCCAGCCGCCCAGGCGCGCGCAGCATGGCATAGGAGTCACTAGCTTGAACGAACTGGAAACAGCCGGGCAACCGGGCGCGGTGGAGCGCCAGGTGCGCCGGCATCGCGGCGAGGTGGTCGAAACCGTCACCGACCACGTCGGCCAGGAATGGCCGGTCGCACTCGTCTTCAACGGTATTTCGCACGCGGTGATGATGTGCACGCCGCGCGATCTGGAAGCGTTCGCGGTCGGATTCGCCATTTCCGAAGGGATCGTGGCGCGCGGCAGCGACATTCAGGACATCGAGGTCGAGTTGCACGACGACGGCGAATTGCCGCACGCCGAAGTGCAGCTCCAGGTCGTGCAGCAGGCGTTCGTCGCGCTGAAGGAAAAGCGCCGCGCGCTCGCCGGGCGCACCGGTTGCGGCGTGTGCGGGATCGAAAGCATCGATCTGCTGGATCTGGAGCCCGAGCGTGTGCCGGACACCGGTTTCCTGCAACGGCTCGCGCCGGACGCGATCGCGCGCGCCGCGCGGGAATTGCCCGGGCACCAGGCGTTGACGCGGCTGACCGGCGGCCTGCACGCCGCCGCATGGTGCGACGCGGCAGGCGCGATCCGCTACGCGTTCGAGGACGTGGGCCGCCACAACGCGCTCGACAAGCTGATCGGCCGGCTCGTGCTCGATCGCGTGGATACCAAAGAGGGCTTCGTGTTTCTGTCGAGCCGCGCCAGCTACGAGTTGGTGCGCAAGGCCGCGCGGGTCGGCGTGCCGATGGTCGCCACGATCTCGGCGCCGTCGTCGCTGGCCATTGCGATTGCCCGCAAGGCGGGCGTGCGGCTGGTGAGCTTCTGCCGCGAAAAGAGCTACGTCGACTACGACACGTTGCAGCCGGCGCAGCCTTGAGCGGCTGGGCGCCTGAACACCTGAGCGCCTGATGCGCTCAGGCGCGGCGCTCAGTCGAACTGCCGGAAGTCCGGCTTGCGCTTCTCGAAGAACGCTTTGAACGCCTCGCGTGCTTCGGGCGCGAGCAGCATCTTGCCGAAATGCACGGCTTCTTCCGACATCTGCGTCTGCAGTTCCTGGTGGCTCGCGCGCTTCATCAAGCTCTTCGTCACACGCAGCGACGAGGCCGGCAGCGCAGCCAGCTTCGCAGCTTGCGAAGCGGCGAACCCATCGACTTCGGCAGCCGGCAGCACGCGATTCACGAAGCCCATGCGGTGCGCCTCGGCGGCGTCGAACGCTTCGCCCAGCAGCAATTTCTCCGCCGCCGCCTGGTAGCCGCCCACACGCTGCAACAGCAGACTCGAGGCCGCTTCCGGGCACAGGCCGAGCTGCGCGAAAGGCAGCGAGAAGCTTGCCGTGTCGGCTGCGTAGACCAGATCGCAATGCAACAGCAGGGTCGTGCCGATGCCCACCGCCGGGCCCGCCACCGACGCCACCACCGGTTTCTCCGCCGAACTGATCGCGCGCAGGAACTGGAACACCGGCGCGTTTTCGCCCATCGGCGGCGCCTTCATGAAATCTTCGAGATCGTTGCCGGCGCTGAAAATGCCCGCGCTGCCGCGGATCAGGATGGCGCGCACCGCGGCGTCGCCTTGCGCTTCGACCAGCGCATCGGCCGTCGTCTGGTACATCGCGGCCGTGATCGCGTTTTTCTTGTCGGGCCGGTTGAAGGCAATCGTCAGCACGCCGTCGGCGCGCTCGACCAGAATATCCATCGTCATCTCCTCGTACTCCTGCTCAGAATGTAAAAACGGTCCGCAAGCCGGATGGCCTGCGAACCGTTGCGCGGTTCTTAACGGGTCGCCCCGGAGCTTGCCGCGAGAACCCAAGCGAACATCGGGGTGAACGCCGGAATGATCAAGCTCACAGGCGCTCGATGATGCCCGCTGCGCCCATGCCCGTGCCGACGCACATCGTGACCATGCCGTATTTGTAGTTACGGCGGCGCAAACCATGCACCACGGTCGACGCACGAATCGCGCCCGTCGCGCCCAGCGGGTGGCCGAGGGCGATCGCGCCGCCGAGCGGGTTGATCTTCGAAGGATCGAGCCCGAGGTCCTGAATCACCGCCAGCGATTGCGCGGCGAACGCTTCGTTCAGCTCGATCCAGTCCAGGTCGTCGATCTTCAGGCCCGCGGCCTTCAGAGCGGCCGGAATCGCTTCCTTCGGGCCGATGCCCATGATCTCCGGCGGCACGCCGCGCACGGCGAAGCTGACGAAGCGCGCGAGCGGCGTCAGGTTGAATTCCTTCAGCGTCTTTTCCGACACCACGATCAGCGCGCCCGCGCCGTCCGAAGTCTGCGAGCTGTTGCCCGCCGTCACCGAACCCTTGTTGGCGAACACCGCGCGCAATTTGGCCAGACCTTCGAGCGACGTTTCCGCGCGCGGACCTTCGTCGAGCGACACTTCACGGGTCTTCACGCGGACTTCGCCGGTGGCGAGATCGGGAAAGCGCTCGGTGATCGTGTAGGCGGCGATTTCGTCCTTGAACTCGCCGGCCTGCTGCGCGGCGATGGCGCGGCGGTGCGATTCGACCGAGAAAGCGTCCTGCGCTTCGCGGCTGATTTTCCAGCGCTCGGCCACCTTCTCTGCCGTCAGGCCCATGCCGTAGGCAATGCCGATGTCTTCATTGCGGTCGAAGATATGCGGCGACATGGACGGCTTGTTGCCCATCATCGGCACCATGCTCATCGATTCGCAGCCGCCCGCGATCATCGCGTCCGACTCGCCGACGCGGATGCGGTCGGCGGCCATGGCGAGCGCGGTCAGGCCGGACGCGCAGAAGCGGTTCACCGTCACGCCGCCGACGGTATTCGGCAGGCCGGCCAGCAGCGCGCCCATGCGCGCCACGTTCAGGCCTTGTTCCGCTTCCGGAATCGCGCAGCCGATGATCGCGTCTTCGATCACCTTGGTGTCGAGGCCGGGCACTTGCGCCACGGCCGATTTGATCGCGTGCACCAGCAGTTCGTCCGGACGCGTGTTCTTGAACATGCCGCGCGGCGCCTTGCCGATCGGCGTGCGGCTCGCGGCGACGATGTATGCGTCTTGCAGTTGCTTTGCCATTTGGAAATCTCCCTCGTCGCTTAGTTGCGCACCGGCTTGCCGGTTTGCAGCATGCCCATGATCCGTTCCTGCGTCTTTTGCGTGCCGAGCAGATCGACGAACGCGCGACGCTCGAGTTGCAGCAGCCATTCTTCGTCGACCAGACTGCCCGCTTCCACGTCGCCGCCGCACACCGCTTCCGCGATGCGGCTCGCAATCAGGAAATCGTGCTCGCTGATGAAACGGCCATCACGCATGTTGACGAGCGACGCCTTGATGGTCGCGATCGCCGAACGCCCGGCCACCGGCACTTGCGTGACCCGCAGCGGCGGACGGTAACCCGCCGCCGACA
Source organism: Paraburkholderia aromaticivorans (assembly GCF_002278075.1). Taxonomy (NCBI): domain Bacteria; kingdom Pseudomonadati; phylum Pseudomonadota; class Betaproteobacteria; order Burkholderiales; family Burkholderiaceae; genus Paraburkholderia; species Paraburkholderia aromaticivorans. The sequence continues at coordinate 676,464 of NZ_CP022989.1, forward strand.
ATGCGCGCGCTTCCTTCTTCGCGACGTCGAGCAGTTCGAACACGTTGAAGACGATCGTATCGGACGGCTTCAGGTAGCCCATTGCGCGGGCGTCGAGCGCGGAGGCCGAGACCTTGGCCATCGCCGCGTTTTCGAACGACTTCTGCACGAACTTCAGCAGGTCGTTGGTCGCGCCGACTTGCGTCGCCGCTTCCGCCGCGCGCAGCGCCGCTTCCTTCAGGCCGCCGCCCGCGGGCACGAGACCCACGCCGACTTCCACCAGGCCCATATAGCTTTCGATATGCGCGACCCGCTTCGCGCTATGCAGCGCGAGCTCGCAACCGCCGCCGAGCGCGATGCCCGACACGGCCGAGATCACCGGCACGCTGGCGTACTTCACGCGCAGCATGCCTTGCTGGAATTTCTTCACGAACGGCTCGATGCCCTTTGCGCCGCCCATCATGAAGGCCGGCATCGCTTCTTCGAGGTTGGCGCCAGCGGAGAACGGGCCGCCCGGCGTGCCGAGTTTCAGCGACGTCGGCTGCCACACCACCAGCCCCTTGTAGTCCTTTTCGGCCAGCTCGATCGCCTGCGTCAGACCGTCGATCACCGACGGTCCGATCGTGTTCATCTTGCTCTTGAACGACACGATCAGCACGTCGTTCTCGCCCGCGCGATCGTCGACCCAGGCGCGCACGGCGTCGGTTTCGAACAGCGTCTTGCCGTAGGTTTTCGGATCAGCCGTGGTTTCGCCGACCAGCGGTGCACGGAACACCTGCTTGTCGTACACCGACAGCGACGAGCGCGGCACGAACGTCTTCGAAGCAGGCGACCACGAACCTTCGTCGGTATGCACGCCGCCCTTCTCGGCCACCGGACCTTCCAGCACCCACGACGGCAGCGGCACGTTCGAGAGCGCCTTGCCGGCCGCGATATCTTCCTGCACCCACTCGGCGACCTGCTTCCAGCCGGCCGTCTGCCAGCCTTCGAACGGACCTTCGTTCCAGCCGAAGCCCCAGCGGATCGCCAGATCGACGTCGCGCGCGTTGTCGGCGATCGACTCCAGATGCACGCCGATGTAGTGATACACGTCGCGGAAAATCGCCCACAGGAACTGCGCCTGCGGATGCTCGGATTCGCGCAGCAGCTTCAGGCGCTCCGCCGGCGGGCGCTTCAGAATGCGGCCGACCAGTTCGTCCGCCTTCGCGCCGCCGTCCACGTACTCGCCCGTCTTTGCGTCGAGCACCTTGATCGCCTTGCCTTCTTTCTTGTAGAAGCCGCCGCCGGTCTTCTGACCCAGCGCGCCCTTCTTCACCAGCTCGGCCAGCACGGCAGGCGTTTCGTAGACCGGATAGAACGGGTCGTCTTTCAGCGTGTCCTGCATCGTCTTGATGACGTGCGCCATCGTATCGAGACCGACCACATCCGCGGTACGGAACGTGGCCGACTTCGCACGGCCGAGACGCGCGCCGGTCAGGTCGTCCACTTCGTCGAAACGCAGGCCGAATTTCGCGGCTTCGGTCACGACGGCGAGAATCGAGAAAATCCCGACGCGATTGGCGATGAAGTTCGGCGTGTCTTTCGCGCGCACGACGCCCTTGCCGACTACGCTGGTCAGGAACGACTCGAGTTGGTCGAGGATTTCCGGGCGCGTGGTCGCGGTCGGGATCAGTTCGACCAGATGCATGTAGCGCGGCGGATTGAAGAAGTGCACGCCGCAAAAGCGCGCCTTCAGTTCATCCGAAAAACCTTCCGACAAGGCGGTGATCGACAGCCCCGACGTGTTGGTCGCGAAGATCGCGTTCGGCGCGAGATGCGGCGCCACCTTCTTGTACAGGTCGTGCTTCCAGTCCATGCGCTCGGCGATTGCTTCGATCACGAGGTCGCATTCGGCGAGCTTCTCGATGTCGTCGTCGTAGTTCGCGGGCTGGATGTATTGCGCGTCGTCCTTCACGCCGAACGGCGCGGGCGACAGCTTCTTCAGATTCTCGATCGCCTTCAGCGCGATCGCGTTCTTCGGGCCTTCTTTGGCAGGCAGATCGAACAGCAGCACAGGCACCTTGGCGTTGATCAGGTGCGCGGCGATCTGCGCGCCCATCACGCCGGCGCCGAGCACGGCCACCTTGCGAATGATCAGATTGCTCACGTCGTTCCTCCGGGGAGTTATGCGAGGTCGCGAAGCCTGGTTGGACGCTTCGCGATAAATGGCTGACGCAGGCGCCACGCGTTGTCGAGCGCGTGGCGCCTGCCGCGATGTGGCTTAGAACAGTGCTTCGTCGACTTCCATCATCGACTTCGAGCCGGCGCGGGCCTGACGGATCGTCATGGCCGTTTCCGGCAGCAGCTTCGCGAAGTAAAAGCGTGCCGTGGCGAGCTTCGCCTTGTAGAACGGGTCGCCCGACGCTTCCTTGTCGAGCGCGATGCGTGCCATGCGCGCCCAGAAGTACGAGAACACCAGATGGCCCACGGTGCGCAGATACGGCACGGCGGCGGCGCCGACCTCGTCCGGGTTCTGCATCGCCTTCATGCCGATTTCCATCGTCAGCTTCTGCACCTTTTCGCCGATGTCCGCGAGCGGGTTGATGAACTCCTGCATCTCGGGCTTCACGCCTTCCGCTTCGACGAATTCGGACACCAGCTTGCCGAACTTCTTCATCTTCGCGCCCATGTCGCCGAGGATCTTGCGGCCGAGCAGGTCGAGCGCCTGGATCGCGTTGGTGCCTTCGTAGATCATGTTGATGCGCGCGTCGCGCACGTACTGCTCCATGCCCCACTCGGCGATGAAGCCGTGGCCGCCGTAGATCTGCATGGCGTGGTTGGTGCTCTCGAACGCGTTGTCCGACAGGAACGCTTTCAGGATCGGCGTGAGCAGCGCGACGAGGTCGGCGGCTTCCTTGCGCACCGCTTCGTCAGCGTGCGACAGTTCCTTGTCGATATGCAGCGCCGACCAGTATGAGAAAGCGCGAGCGCCTTCGGCGTAGGCCTTCTGCGTGAGCAGCATGCGGCGCACGTCCGGGTGCACGATGATCGGATCGGCCGCCTTTTCCGGCGCCTTCGGGCCGGTCAGCGAACGCATCTGCAGACGCTCCTTCGCGTACACCAGCGAGTTCTGATAGCCGACTTCGGTCAGGCCCAGGCTCTGCATGCCGACGCCCAGACGCGCGGCGTTCATCATCACGAACATCGCGTTCAAGCCCTTGTTCGGCTCGCCGACCAGCCAACCCTTGGCGTTGTCGAGATTGATCACGCAGGTCGCGTTGCCGTGAATGCCCATCTTGTGTTCGATCGAACCGCACTTCACGCCGTTGCGCTCGCCCGGCTCGCCCGCCTCGTTCGGCACGAACTTCGGCACGATGAAAAGCGAAATGCCCTTGGTGCCCTTGGGCGCATCCGGCAGACGCGCGAGCACCAGGTGAACGATGTTCTCCGCGAGATCGTGTTCGCCGCTGGAGATGAAAATCTTCGTGCCGCTGATCGCGTACGAGCCGTCGCTGTTCGGCTCGGCCTTGGTGCGCAGAATGCCGAGGTCCGTGCCGCAATGCGGCTCGGTCAGACACATCGTGCCGGTCCAGACGCCCGCCACCAGCTTCGGCAGATAGCGCTGCTGCAACTCCGGCGTGCCGTGCGCGTGCAGACATTCGTACGCGCCGTGCGAGAGGCCCGGATACATGGTCCACGCCTGATTCGCCGAGTTCAGCATTTCGTACAGCGCGTTGTTGACGAACGCAGGCAGCCCCTGGCCGCCGTACTCCGGATCGCAGCCCAGTGCGGGCCAGCCTGCTTCGACATATTGCGCGTAGGCTTCCTTGAAGCCCTTCGGGGTGGTCACGACGCCGTCTCCAACGTACGTGCAGCCTTCCTGATCGCCGCTGTGGTTGAGCGGGAACAATACTTCGGAGCAGAACTTGCCGGCTTCTTCCAGGACCGCGTTGATCGTGTCGGCATCGAGATCCGCGTGCTTCGGCATCTGCTTGATTTCGGCTTCGACGTTAAGCAGTTCGTGCAACACGAATTGCATGTCGCGCAGCGGCGCGGCGTACTGTCCCATGACTCTCTCTCCCAAGTTTGACAAGAAGCCAGGCCGTTAGCTGAGTCCGTGGATCGGAACTTTCTGCGCCGCTGAATCCGCCTGTTTGGCGGCGACGCCGCTAACGGCTTTCGCTCTGATACGAAACAATCAATTTTTCCAGCGCGGCCCACGTGAGACGCACCGCATCCGGTAAATGCAGGAAGCGCGCGTCGTGATGCAGACCGAGCGTGAAGCTGTACAGTTCGAACAGCATCAGTTGCGGATCGGTGTCGGCACGCAGATGCCCTTCTTCCATTGCCTGCGAAATCGCGCGCGTGAGCGCCGCACGCCAGATCGTCACGCTCGACACCAGTTGCTCGCGCACCGGGTTATCCGCGCGGTCGTCGTATTCGACGGCGCCGCTGATGTAGATGCAACCGGTGGTGACTTCCTGAATGCGTTTCTCGATCCAGCGGGAAATCATCGCGCGCAAGCGCGGCAATCCACGAGGCTCGCGCAAACTCGGGAAAAACACCTCGTCTTCGAAACGACGGTGATATTCGCGCACGACTTCGACCTGCAAATCCTCGCGCGACCCGAAATGCGCAAACACACCGCTTTTGCTCATCTGCATACGCTCGGCCAGCAAGCCGATCGTCAGACCTTCCAGTCCGTCGCGGCTTGCCAGATCAAGTGCTGCTTCGAGAATTGCGGCTCGCGTCTGTTCGCCTTTTCGCATAGCTTTTTACCGTTCTAATGTGACCGAAAGAAAATCGAACGGCCGTACTATTATTGAGTGCTGCCGTCCGCGAAACAAGGACTTTATTAGAAACCGGTTTCTAACCTGGTTTCAATTCTGCGGCATCCGTCAATCAGAGGAATGAGATTTTTTAGAGGCGTTTGCCTTGAGACAGGGGTTGCCTGCCAAAGTGCACGCTTCTCTGATTAGCACAGCCGGCCGACATCATGCAGCAAGTTGGCGCGAATCCAGAAGGATTTGGCGTATCACGAGTATTGGAAGAGCACTGCGGCACGGCGGATCCCATGCTGGAACGCCACCGGAACGCTCCGTGAGGTGCAAGCCTGACACGGCCTTGACGCCGTTGCGCTCGCCGCTTCAGGATCGCTTGATAGTGAGCGGGAGGCAGAGGAGCGCGTCAGGACGCGTTGCCGTGCGGTGGGAAAGCTTGCGCAAGGGCAGCGGCGACGCGCGCCAGCAAGTCATCCCAATCGGCGCGGCGCGTTTGCGTGAAAAGGCGCAATCCGGGATACCACGGACTGTCGTCCCGACCATACAACCAGCGCCAGCAACCGGCGAAACGGTTGAGCAGCCAGACCGGTTTGCCCATCGCCGCGGCAAGATGCGCGACCGAGGTATCGACGGAAATCACCAGGTCGAGGTTGTCGATCAAGGCCGCGGTATCCGCGAAGTCGGCGATGTCGTCGGTCCAGTCGATGAGCTGCGCGCGGGCGGCGGCGTTGGGAAGCTTGGCCGGATCGTCGGTCTTTTGCAGACTGACCCAGCGCACGTGAGGCAGCGCCAGCAGCGGTGCGACTTGCGCGGCGGTGAGGCTGCGCAAACGGTCCACGGCGATGCCCGAATGGCCGCCCGCCCACACCAGCCCGACACGCGGCTGGTGTGGGGCCGGCAGCGCTTCGAGCCGCGCGCGCCAGACGGCGGCGAGCCCGGCGTCGGCATGCAGGTAAGGCAGTGCGGCAGGGATCGTCGCTACTTGCGTGGCGAACGCCGCGGGCAGCGACATCAGCGGAATATAGCGGTGCCACGCGGACAGATCGGCGGGGACGGCGTCGAGCAACACGAGGCCCGGCCAGCGTGAACACAACGACTGCTCATAGAGGCGCCGCAAGGCCGGCGGGCACACATAGCCCACCTGAGCACAGTGTGCGAGCGCGAGCGGCAGATACCGCACGAACTGCAGGCTATCGCCGAAACCTTGCTCGTGAAGCACGAGAAGGTTTTGCGCCGATCTGTGCGCTTCCCGCGCGTCTTGGATTAGACGCACGCCCTGGTCCGGCCAGCGCGGCAGCGGCACTTCCACCGGCGCGGGAACGGGCCGGCCGTCCGCCAGCTTGAAACTGACCCAGCGATCCTCGAAATACGGCCACGCCTCGTCGTAGCGGCCGGTCGCGAGTAATGCCATGGCCAGGTTGTTGCGCGCGACGAGGTTGGCGGGCGCCAGCTCGATAGCGCGCCGGTAGTGAAGCTCGGCCTCCTCCATTGCGCCGAGGTCCGCACAGACGCGACCGAGATTGTTGTGCGCCGCCGAGTTGCCCGGCTCGAGTTCGAGCGTGCGCCGATAGCCGAGCGCGGCGTCCTCGATATGGCCGAGATGGTGCAGTGTCAACGCGAGGTTGTAGTGGAACGCTGTGAAGTCGGGCTGGATTGCCAATCCCTGCCGAATACTCCGCACGGCGCCCGCGAAGTCGCCGAGCTTGAGGTGAATCGCGTACAGCGTGTTGTACAGGATCGGCTCCGGCCGAATCCGGATCGCGCGTTCGAGCCAGCGCAGCGCGTCGTGCGAGTTGCCGGACGCCAGCGCGAGCAGGCCTTGCAAGTGGATGGCGCCGACATGCTCCGCGTCCTCGGCGAGGATTTTCCCGGCGAGCCTGCGCACCACGTCATGGTGGCCGGCTTGATAGGCCTGCACGGCCTCGTCATGCAGACTTGAATGGTCGACAACCTGCGAGGAAGGGAAAGTGGACATGGTTGGCGAATGCGGATCCGAATGCGTATCCATTGCGCGGCCGATCCGCTTGCCGTGAGCGCGCAGTCGAAACGGCCGCGAGGCTTGATAAGGGAAGGCGCTTGAGTGGCGCCTGCAATTCGCCGGACCACTCGATGCTGGACCACTTGATCTATGGCGAGCGCAGATTATGTTCGCCAGGGCGGCGGCCCGTCTCTAGGACCGTTCCGAAACGTGGCGTGGCGTGCGATGCGTCGGCGAGGCGCAGGACGCACGACGCTCAAGCATTGCACCTGACGCTGGCGCGCGCGTGGCGGGCGCCAGCCGGTCAGCGCGTTACCGCGAAGTCAATCGTAGCCCCCGACCGTCAGCAGCTTCATCACAGCCCGGTAGGTCGTATAAGCGAGCCAGTTGAGCACGCGCTCACCGGCCGGCCGCGCGTGGTAGCGCGCCTCGTCGATGCGGCGCGAGTCCTTGAAGGCGACGAGGATCGCTTCGCGCAGCGCGTCGATCGACGGATCGTTCACCAGGACCACGTTGGCTTCGTTGTTGAGCATCAGGCTCAGTGCGTCGAGGTTCGACGAGCCGACCGTCCCCCAGTTCGAATCCACTACCGCGACCTTGCCGTGCAGCAGCGTTTTCTCGTACTCCGCGATCTGCACACCGGCCTTGAGCAACGAGCGATACAGAAACGGCACCGCATAATCGAGCGCCTTGAATTCCTTGCGCCCGATAATCAGCTTGACCACTACGCCGCGGTGCGCGGCGAACACCAGCGCCCGCCGCAGCTTGCGCCCCGGCATGAAGTACGGATTGGCGAGCAGCACTTCATTGCGCGCCTGGCCGATCGCGGCCAGATAGGCTTTCTCGATGGCACGCCGGTTGATCAGATTGTCTCGCGCGACGAACGCCACGCAGGGCTGACCGCCCGCCCACAACTCCTCGTTGCGACGACGGCGGCGCCGGCGCAGGCTGCCGAGCGAAGCGGTGGTCTTCGGCCCGAGATCCGGCGCTATGGATTCGAGCGGCCGATGCCCGAGACGAATCCGGCGCCACTGCACCTCGAACGCCTGGCGGATATCGCCGACCACCGGCCCATGCAATTCGACCGCGAAGTCCCAGCGCCGGTACGGCAGCTTCTCGCCGTTGTTCTCGTAATCGTCGACGATGTTGATCCCGCCGCAGAACGCAAACTGATCGTCGATCACCGCCAGTTTGCGGTGCGTGCGCGAAAAGCCGAAGCGGCCGAACAGATGCGGGTTGTAGATGCGATGATCGACGCCGGCGGCGGACCATTCGTTGAACATCGGCAAACGCGCGGTGCCGATGCCGTCGGTGATCACCCGCACCTTGACGCCGCGTGCGGCGGCGCGCAGCAGCGCCGCGCTGACCGCCTGCCCGGCGTTGTCATAGCAGAAGATATACGTTTCGAGCACCACGTCGCTCTGCGCGGCATCGACGCGCGCGATCAGCGCACTGAAGAACTCGTCGCCGGAACGCAGCAGCTTGACGTCGTTGCCGCTCGTGAACCGGTAGCGTTGCCAATAGCGACGGCCAAGCAGCGATTGTCGCAGTCGGGCGAAACGGCGCGCGCCGCCGACGCTCACCGGCCACGCTCCGCGGAACGCCCAACGGCAGCGCGCCCGGCAAGCCGCTTAGGCAACTGCAGGATCGCATCGGCATTCGACGAGGAAAAGCAGCGCGACGCCGCCTCTTCATACGGCAGCCACAGAAACGCGGTGTGCTCGCGCGGCGCCAGCGTGACCTCGAGTTGCTCGGGCACCTGCAGGCTGAACCAGTGTTCGGTGTTGTGGATCACGCCTTCGGCGTAGCGATGCCGGAACTCCGGGTAGATCTCGTATTCGATCGAATATTGCCAGTCGAACAACGCGCTTTGCGGCACCAGCGCACTGCCCACCACGATGCCGGTCTCTTCGGCGACTTCGCGCGCCGCTGTCTCCTTGAGCGGTTCATCGAGCTGATCTTTCGAGCCCGTGACCGACTGCCAGAAACCGGCGTGATCGGCGCGCTCGATCAGCAGAACGTCGAGCGCGGGCGTATGAATGATGACGAGTACGGATTGTGGAATCTTCGGCGGTTTCGGCATGGCGTGAAAACGAGGCGCAACGCTTGCGCGGTACATGTCGGCGAGTGTTCGACGAGCGGTCGAACGCAGTTGCATCGACTGTAACGCAAAAAACGAAAAAGGCGCATGAGCGCCTTTTCCGGTTGCGGCCGCTGTCGTTTTCAGACAGCGTTGACTGGCTTCACGCCATTACGCCTTCGGCTCCGGCTGACGCAGACGGATGTGCAACTCGCGCAGCTGGCGCTCGTCCACTTCGCTCGGCGCCTGCGTGAGCAGACACTGCGCGCGTTGCGTCTTCGGGAACGCGATCACGTCGCGGATCGAATCGGCGCCGGCCATCATCGTGACGATGCGGTCCAGACCGAATGCGATACCACCGTGCGGCGGCGCGCCGTATTGCAGCGCGTCGAGCAGGAAGCCGAACTTGGCTTGCGCTTCTTCCGCGTTGATCTTCAGCGCGCGGAACACCTTGCTCTGCACTTCTTCACGGTGGATACGCACCGAACCGCCGCCGATTTCCCAGCCGTTCAGCACCATGTCGTAGGCCTTGGCGAGGCAGCGCGCCGGATCCGTTTCCAGATACTCGAGGTGCTCGTCTTTCGGGCTCGTGAACGGGTGATGCGCGGCGACGTAGCGGTTGTCTTCCTCGTCGTATTCGAACATCGGGAAGTCGATCACCCACAGCGGCTTCCAGCCGCTTTCGACCAGACCATTGGCCTTGCCGAATTCCGAATGGCCGATCTTCAGACGCAATGCGCCGAGGCTGTCGTTCACCACCTTCGCGCGATCCGCCGCGAAGAAAATGATGTCGCCGTCTTGCGCGCCGGTGCGCTCGATGATCGCCTTGACCGCTTCGTCGTGCAGGTTCTTGACGATCGGGCTTTGCAGACCGTCACGGCCCTTCGCGACTTCGTTGACCTTGATCCACGCGAGGCCCTTCGCGCCGTAGATGCGCACGAATTCCGTGTAGCTGTCGATATCGCCACGCGAGAGCTCGCCGCCCTTCGGTACGCGAATGGCCGCGACGCGGCCGTCTTTCGTGTTGGCCGGCGTGCTGAACACCTTGAAGTCGACGTCGCGGACCGCATCCGTGAGGTCCGTGAATTCGAGCTTCACGCGCAGGTCCGGCTTGTCCGAACCGAAGCGGCGCATGGCTTCCGAATACAGCATGACCGGGAATTTTTCGTCCAGCGTGACACCGATCGTTTCCTTGAACACGTGGCGGATCATCGCTTCGAACAGATCGCGGATTTCCTGTTCCGACAGGAACGAGGTTTCACAGTCGATCTGCGTGAATTCCGGCTGACGGTCGGCGCGCAGGTCTTCGTCGCGGAAGCACTTGACGATCTGGTAGTAGCGGTCGAAGTTCGCCACCATCAGCAGCTGCTTGAACAGCTGCGGCGATTGCGGCAGCGCGAAGAACTGGCCCGGGTTGGTACGCGACGGCACCAGGTAGTCCCGCGCGCCTTCCGGCGTGCTCTTGGTGAGCATCGGCGTTTCGATGTCGATGAAGCCTTGCGCGTCCAGATACTTGCGCACTTCGATCGCGACGCGGTAACGCAGACGCAGGTTGTGCTGCATCTGCGGACGGCGCAGGTCCAGCACGCGATGCGTGAGGCGCGTGGTTTCCGACAGGTTGTCGTCGTCGAGCTGGAACGGCGGCGTGATCGACGGGTTCAGCACGATCAGCTCGTGGCACAGCACTTCGATCTTGCCGCTTTTCAGCGCGGCGTTCGTGGTGCCTTCCGGACGCGCACGAACCACGCCCTTGATCTGCAGGCAGAACTCGTTGCGCACGCCTTCGGCAGCCTTGAACATCTCGGCGCGGTCCGGGTCGCAGACGACCTGAACGAGGCCTTCGCGGTCGCGCAGGTCGATGAAGATGACGCCGCCATGGTCGCGGCGGCGGCTCACCCAGCCGCACAGCGAGACGGGTTGGCCCAGCAGTTCTTCGGTCACCAGACCGCAGTATTCAGATCTCATCGACATGATGTTTGTCTTTCGTTTTGCATTGGTTGAACGGCGCGCTGCAGTGAAACACCGCGTGATACGTGGCGCGCCGGCATTACAGCGGAGGCTCGACTGTCGTGCGGCGCATCGGCGCCGGCGGCGCGGACGGCGCCACGACGCCCATCGAGACGATGTACTTGAGCGCAGCGTCGACCGTCATGTCGAGCTCGATCACTTCGCTCTTGGGCACCATCAGGAAGAAGCCGGAGGTTGGATTCGGCGTAGTCGGCACATACACGCTGACGTGATCTTCTTTCAGGTGGTTGAGCACGTCGCCGCCCGGAATACCGGTCAGAAACGCGATCGTATAGGAACCGCGGCGCGGGTATTCGATCAGCAGCGCCTTGCGAAACGCGTTGCCGCTGCTCGACAGCAGGGTGTCGGACACCTGCTTGACGCTGGTGTAGATCGGGCCGACCACCGGAATGTGGGCGACCACGACTTCCCACCATTTCACGAGCTTCTGCCCGATGAAGTTCTGCGTCAACAGCCCAACGACAAAGATGAACGCCAGCGTAAGCACTGCACCGAGGCCGGGCAGGCGAAAGCCGAACAGGCGCTCCGGCTGCCACGCGCGCGGCAGCAGCAGCAGGGTTTGGTCCATCGTGCCGATGATCAGGCCGAGCACCCACAGTGTGATGGCCAGAGGCACCAGCACCAGCAGGCCAGTCAGGAACACCGATTTGAGCGTCGTTTTTTTCGTCGTCATGTGTACCGCCAGAAAGCCGCGCGGGCCGAGGCCCAACGCGCGGCGTGTGCGCCGCCCCACAGGGCGGCAGTCCCACTAGGCGCCGCCGGAACCGCTCGAACTCGCCGAAGCGGCCGGTGCGGCAGCAGGCGCGGACGGCGTTGCGGCCGCGCTCGATGAACCGGCTGCAGCCGTGCTGCTGGCCCCAGCCGTGTCGGATTGCGTTGCTGCGCCATTATTGGCGCCCGCATTCTCGCCCGAGGCGCCATTCGAGGCGCCGTTGGCGTCGGGCTTGGCAGGCGCGCTCGTGCCGCCATTGCCGCCGCGAAAATCTGTCACGTACCAGCCGGAGCCCTTCAACTGAAAGCCGGCAGCGGTGACCTGCTTGCGAAAAGTGTCTTTCCCGCACTCGGGACACTGCGTCAACTGGGGGTCGCTCATCTTCTGAAGCACATCCTTCCCGAAGCCGCATGATTCGCAACGATAAGCGTAGATCGGCATGATCCTTTTCCCTACTGAAATCTTGTAAACGCTTGCAAAGCCTTGAATTATAGCCGCAAACAATGTCCCCTCCCCGGATTTCGGGGACGAGCGCCCGACGCAACCACCGCTCGACTAAATGGGGGCAGCCGCGGTCGAATCAAGTCCGCGCCGCGCCGCTCAAGGGTGCCGCAGCCGCACCGTCAGGCGCGGCGACGCCAGGTTAGCCAGCGCTCACGTCCCGCGAAGACGGTGATCGAATCGTGCACGGCTTCGTCTTCGATCAACTCGAAGTACGGTGCGAGCAGCGCATCGAGTTCCGCGCGCTCGATGCCGAACGGCGGCCCTTTCGGCGTCGCCCCGAGGAAAAAGAAGCCGGCGAGCAACGCGCCGCCGGGCAACAGATCCGCCATGCGCCGTGCGTACTCCGTGCGGCGTGCCAGCGGCAGCGCGCAGAGAAACGCGCGCTCGTAAATCCACGCGGGTGTGAAAGGCGGCTCGTACGTGAAGAAGTCCGCCTGTTCCACCAGTTGCGCGTGCTGTGCGCCCAACTGCTCATGCGCCGCCGCGACGGCGGCCGGCGAAAAGTCGATGGCGCGGACCGGGTTGCCCTGCCCGGCTAGCCAGAGCGCTTCGTACGCGCTGCCGCAACCTGGAATCAGCACGGCGGCGCCGCTGTGGCGAGCGGCGAACGACTGAAACGCGGACGGCACGCCCGCCTGATCCCACGGCATGAAACGGCGCTCGAATCGCTCGTCCCAGAACGCGGGCGAGTTCGGATCGCGCGTTTCGAAGTCAGGTGCGGAAGGTTGGGTCGGGTCGCTCATCGCATGCCTCGCAGGAATCGTCATTAACCGCCGTAAGCGAGCGCCAGAAACACTCGCGCCAGCGCCGCGCCGACACCGACCGCCACGCCGAACAGCAGCAAGCCTTGCAACAACCGGTTGGTGCGTTTCTGCTCGAGCAGAATCTGGCGAATCATTTCGTCGTTCGTGCCGCGCGCGTGATCGTGACGCTCGGCCAGCACGTGATGAATCAGACGCGGCAGCTGCGGCAGCGTCTTGCTCCACTGCGGCGCCTCGATCTTCAGGCGCTCGTACCAGCCGCGCAGGCCGATCTGTTCGTTCATCCAGCGCTCGAGGTACGGCTTGGCGGTCTTCCACAGATCCAGTTCCGGATCGAGCGAGCGGCCGAGACCTTCCACATTCAACATGGTTTTTTGCAGCAGCACCAGTTGCGGCTGGATCTCCACGTTGAAGCGGCGCGAGGTGGAGAACAGGCGCATCAGGACCTGGCCCAGCGAAATATCTTTCAGCGCGCGGTCGAAGTACGGTTCGCACACCGCGCGGATCGCGCTCTCGAGTTCCTCGACGCGGGTAGTGGGCGGCACCCAGCCCGACTCCAGATGCAGCGTGGCGACACGATGGTAGTCACGCTTGAAGAACGCGAGGAAGTTCTGCGCGAGGTAGTTCTTGTCGAAGTCCGACAGCGCGCCGATGATGCCGAAGTCGAGCGCGATATAACGGCCAAAGTGCTTCGGATCGAGACTCACCTGAATGTTGCCCGGGTGCATGTCGGCATGGAAAAAGCCGTCGCGGAACACCTGAGTGAAGAAAATTTCGACGCCTTCGCGCGCCAGCTTCGGAATATCCACGCCCGCCGCGCGCAGCGTTTCCACCTGGCTGATCGGCACACCGACCATGCGCTCCATGACCAGCACCGTGGGCGTGCAGAACTCCCAATACATCTCCGGCACCAGCAGCAGATCGAGCCCGGCGAAGTTGCGCCGCAACTGGCTGCCGTTGGCCGCCTCGCGCATCAGGTCCAGTTCGTCATGCAGGTATTTGTCGAATTCGGCCACCACCTCGCGCGGCTTCAGCCGCTTGCCGTCCGCCCACAAGCGCTCGGCCCAGACGGCGATGTCGCGCAGCAAGGCGAGGTCGGAATCGATCACCGGCAGCATGTTCGGGCGCAGCACCTTCACGGCGACGGCCTTGCCGGCATGTTGCCCCGCCTTCACCGTGGCGAAGTGCACCTGCGCGATCGAGGCGCTCGCCACCGGCACCCGCTCGAAATCGTCGAACAGCACGTCGACCGGCGCGCCGAGCGACTTCTCCACCAGCCCGATCGCCACCGCCGAATCGAACGGCGGCACCTGATCCTGCAGCTTGGCCAGTTCATTGGCGATATCCACCGGCAAAAGGTCGCGCCGGGTGGACAACACCTGCCCGAACTTCACGAAGATCGGCCCGAGGCTTTCCAGCGCGAGCCGCAGACGCACGCCCGGCGGGGCGTCGAACTTGCGGCCGATGGTGGTGATGCGCAGCAGCAGACGCACGCGCCGGTCGTTGACCCGGCTGAGCATCATCTCATCGAGACCGAAGCGGATGACCGTGAAAAAAATCTTGAGGAAACGCAGAAAACGCATAGTTGTGCCCAGTGACTAGCGCGTGCCGCGCGACGTGGCGGCGCCGCCCGGCGCATGGGCGCCGCGGGCTTCGACCTTCTGTTCAAGACGCTCGATGCGTTTTTCCACGCGCGCGAGTGCGTCGCGCGCGCGGGCCAGCTCGACGTTGAAGTCCGCGAGCGCGGCGCGGCGCACCAGTTGTGGATTCTCGTCAAGCAGATATTCGGCGGCGGTGTCGAGCAGGTTGCGCCCGGTGCGCTGCACATGTTCGCCGACCGTCCGCACGACCGACGCCACCCGCCACGCCGGGCCGTCGCCGATGAATTTCGCCAGATCCTCTTCGGGCTCCCAACGCAGATGTTCGGCGAGCCTCGCGATGACGGTGGCGAATTCGGCGTCGCCTTCGATCTTCACATGCTTCATCACCGCCGCCTGGCCGCCTTGCACGAAGGCGGGCAACGCGTCGGACGGCACCGAGATGGTCACGTCGAACTGTTGAGCCTCGGTTGCGGCGACCGCGCTCAGATAGCCGTCCGGTTGCACCAGCAACATCAGCACGACCGGCGGACAGGACAGCTTCGCGGTCTTGCCCGCGTAGGGGGCGAGGCGCTCACGAGCCCACGTTTCGCGGGCGAGCAGATGATTGACAGCAGCAGCGAATGGCTTGGCGGCGAGGGTCATTGAAAGTGGCAAGAAAAAACCCGCGCGGGCAAGGTGCCCGCGCGGGTTCCTATTGTAACGTCCGTTCGCTTTGCTGCTCGCTATGCCGAACGGCCAACGCGAGGAGCCCAGTCAGGACGTACGGTCCAGTCGCGGCCCCACCGCGTGGTGTGTCAGTGCTGCGTCACCTGCTGGATGCCGGCCAGCAGCCAGCCTTCACCAGCACGGTTCGCCTTGGACAGGTTCCAGACTTCGACGAACGGCTCCGCGGCCGCGCCCGGTGCTTCGCGGATCAGGCCCGAGAAGCGCACGCTGGCGAAGTATTCGTTCGCGCGCTCCTCCACGCCCAGCAACTCGGCGTTCAGTTGCACCACGTCGGTCTGATTCGTCTGCGCACCACGCGAAGACAGATCGACCTTCACCTCGGCGAACATTTCCGGCGTGGTGAATTCGCGGATGTCTTCCGTGTTGCCGACGTCCCATGCGGCTTGCAGTCGCACGAAATAGACCTTGGCGTTGCGCAGGAACGCTTCCGAATCGAAGCCCGCCGGCACCGCGGGCGCGGCGTTGATGGCCGGCGTGCTGAGCGGATTGCCTTGCGGTTCGAGGTACGAGCCGGTAGGCGGCGCGTCATAACGCGGTTCCTGCGGTGAATAGCCCGTGCCGCTCGAATTGAACGACGGCGAGCCGCCCGCGTACGCCGGCTGCGCCGTGTCGCGCTTGCGGCCCATGAAGCGGCGGATCAGCCAGATGCCGATCATCGCGATGATCGCAATCACGATGATATTGGCCATGGCGCCGGCGAATGCGCCGCCCAGACCGAAGTGCGACAACAAGGCGGCGATGCCGAGACCGGCCGCCAGCCCGGCGATGGGCCCCAGCCAGCGCGAACGGTTAGGCTGCGCGGCCGGCGTCGGCGCGGGCGCCGGTGCGGGCTGCGCGCGCTGCTGCTGCATGGCCTGATTGCTTTGGGAAGGTTGCGACGGAGCGGATTGCTGCGTCACGCTATTCGACTGACGGCCCATACTGCGGCCACCGCCCATGCGGCGAGCTTCCGCATCGAGCGAAGCGAGGGAGCCGGCCATGATCAGGCCGACCATCGCGATCAGTCCGATTCTTCTCACCAGCGACCGCTTAACCTTACGGGGAGATAACACACCTGAATCGGACATTTTCGTACTTTCCTTTAAAAATCGATGGGTTAGGGACCCTAGTATTTGGTCCCCACATGTAAAGCTACCACGCCAGCTGACAAATTGTAATATTTGACGCCGTCCAGGCCCGCTTGTTCCATCATTGTTTTTAAAGTTTCCTGGTCCGGATGCATCCGGATCGATTCCGCGAGGTATTGATAGCTCTCGGCATCTTTCGCAAAGCGTTGCCCCAACCACGGCAACACCTTAAAAGAATAGACGTCGTAGACCTTCTTGAGCGGATCCCACACCTTCGAGAATTCCAGCACCAGCAGACGCCCGGCCGGCTTGAGCACGCGCCGCATTTCCGCCAGCGCGACGTCCTTGTGCGTCATGTTGCGCAGGCCGAAGGCCACCGTTACCACGTCGAAGTAGTTGTCCGGAAAGGGAATTTTCTCGGCGTCGCAGAGCAGCGCCGGGGTGATCACGCCCTTGTCCAGCAGGCGGTCGCGGCCCACGCGCAGCATCGATTCATTGATGTCGGTATGCCAGACTTCGCCGGTCTCGCCCGCCTGCTTCGCGAACGCCTTCGACAGGTCGCCGGTGCCGCCCGCGATGTCGAGCACTTTGTAGCCCGGCCGCACGTTGGCCTGGGCGATCGTGAACATCTTCCACGCCCGGTGCAACCCGCCCGACATCAGGTCGTTCATCAAGTCGTAGTTGGCGGCAACCGAGTGGAACACGCCCGCCACCTTCTGCGCCTTGTCCTGTTCGTCGACCGATTGAAAGCCGAAGTGGGTTTTGCTCATCGCGCTCGTCCTTTCGCGTATTCTGAAATGTTGCGCCGCATCAGTGCGGCGTTGGGGCGAATCGTATCAGTGACAGTGCCCATGCGCAGCGCCGGCCTGGATCATCGGCGTATCGCGATCGACGCCGGCCGCCTGAAGTTTGGCGAGATACGCGCCCCAGAGTTCATCCTGGCGCACCGCCATGTCGTACAGCAGGTCCCAGGAATAGATGCCGGTGGCGTGTCCGTCGGAGAAAGTGGGCTGCAACGCATAGTTGCCGACACCTTCGATCATCGTGATCGTCACTTCGCGCTTGCCGGTCTGCAGCGTTTCCTGGCCGGGCCCGTGGCCCTGCACTTCCGCCGACGGCGAATACACGCGCAGCAGTTCGAACGGCAGGCGATACGATTCGCCATTTGCGTACTGCAATTCGAGTACGCGCGACTTGGAATGCACGACCACGCCGGTCGGAACCGGGGTGTCGGGAGTCAATCCGCTCATGTTGACCTCATAAAGAACGCCGCGTCGAGTTGTCCTGCCCCCTCGGGAGCCTCGCGCGACGCGGCAGGTTCAGGGGGCGCTCAACCGAGAGCCTGTTCGATTTCCTGCCGCACGGCTTCGCGCAGCAAGGTGGCTTGCGCACGGCGCGACGACAGCATGGCTTCGGACACCGTGCGCTGGCGCGGCGCCCAGATGGGCAGCGGAAAATGAGCGTCGTTCGAAAAACGCGGGATCACGTGCCAGTGCACGTGCGGCACCTGGTTGCCGAGGCTCGCCAGGTTCACCTTCGCGGGCTGAAGGATGCGCCGGATCGCGCGCTCGACCGCATAAACGGCCCTCATCACGCGATCACGGTCATTTCCGTCGAGGTCGGAGAACTCGGCCACGTGCTCGTTCCAGATCACCCGGCAAAAGCCCGGGTAATCGTGTTCGTCGGCGAGGACGACACGCAAGGTGTCGTCGTGCCACAGCACATCGCCGCCATCTTCACGGCAAAAAACGCAATCCATCGTCGTCCTCAGGCAAAAATCGTCAGTCGTGCCATTAAACCAGCACGCGCTCGATTCCGCCATTGTTCGCCCGTTGCACGTAATCGACCATCCAGTCTTCACCGAGCACGTGGCGTGCCATCTCGACGACGATGTAATCCGCCTCGATGCCCGCATCTTCGTTGTACCGCGACAGGCCTTGCAGGCAGGATGGGCAGCTCGTGAGGATCTTCACGTCCGTCGCGCCTTTCGGCTGGGGGCCGTCGCCGGCCTTGAGCACGGAGCCGTCCGGCGCACCCGCCGAGCCGGCCGACGCATTGGCCGGATTGATCCCGTTCGCGCCGGCTTCGGCCACCAAAGGAATGCCGCGCAGCTTCGCCGCGCCCTTGCGGATCTCCTCTTCCTTGCGGAAGCGCACCTGGGTGGAAATATCCGGACGCGTGACCGCGAGCGTGCCGGATTCGCCGCAGCAGCGGTCGTTCTTCTCGATCTGGTAGCCGTCCTTCTCCGAGCCCATCAACTGATTGACCAGCTTGACCGGGTCCATCGTCTTGATCGGCGTATGGCAGGGGTCGTGGTACATGTAGCGCACGCCGTTCACGCCGTCGAGCTTCATGCCTTTCTCCAGCAGAAACTCGTGGATGTCGATGATCCGGCAACCCGGGAAGATCTTCTCGAATTCGTAGCCGGCGAGCTGGTCGTAGCACGTGCCGCACGACACCACCACCGTCTTGATGTCGAGGTAGTTCAGCGTATTGGCGACGCGGTGGAACAGCACGCGGTTATCGGTGACGATCTGCTCGGCCTTGTCGAACTGGCCCGACCCGCGTTGCGGATAACCGCAGCACAGATAACCCGGCGGCAACACGGTTTGAACGCCCGCTTCCCACAACATGGCCTGAGTGGCGAGACCGACTTGCGAAAACAGCCGCTCGGAGCCGCAGCCCGGGAAGTAGAACACCGCTTCCGTGTCGGCGGTGGTCGTCTTCGGATTGCGGATGATCGGGACGATCTTGTTGTCCTCGATATCGAGCAACGCGCGCGCGGTCTTCTTCGGCAGGTTGCCCGGCATCTTCTTGTTCATGAAGTGGATCACCTGCTGCGTGACCGGAGGCTTGCCGACCGTTGCCGGCGGGTGTGCCGTCTGCTTCTTCGTGAACCGCTTCAGCACTTCGTTGCCGAGGCGCTGCGCCTTGTAGCCGACGCCCATCATCGCGGTGCGCGCGAGGTTGATGGTCTGCGGGTTGGTCGCGTTGAGGAAGAACATGCCGGCCGCGTTACCCGCGTTGAACTTCTTCTTGCCCATCTTGCGCAACAGGTTGCGCATGTTCATGGTGACGTCGCCGAAGTCGATCTTCACCGGGCACGGCGTCACGCATTTGTGACAGACGGTGCAGTGATCCGCGACGTCGTTGAACTCGTCCCAGTGCTTGATCGACACGCCGCGGCGGGTCTGCTCCTCGTACAGGAACGCCTCCACCAGCAGCGAGGTGGCGAGAATCTTGTTGCGCGGGCTGTACAGCAGGTTTGCGCGCGGCACGTGGGTCGCGCACACCGGCTTGCACTTGCCGCAACGCAAACAGTCCTTGATCGACTCGGAAATCGCGCCGATGTCAGACTGCTGCATGATCAGCGATTCATAGCCCATCAGGCCGAACGACGGCGTGTAGGCGTTACGCAGGTCAGCGCCTTCGAGCAGCTTGCCCGCATTGAAGCGGCCATGCGGATCTACGCGCTGCTTGTACTGGCGGAACTCGCTGATCTCGTCTTCCGTCAGGAATTCGAGCTTGGTGATGCCGATGCCGTGCTCGCCGGAAATCACGCCGTCGAGCGAACGCGCCAGCTTCATGATGCGCGCGACTGCCGTGTGGGCGTCCTGCAGCATCTCGTAGTTGTCGGAGTTGACCGGCAGGTTCGTGTGAACGTTGCCGTCGCCCGCGTGCATGTGCAACGCGACGAACACGCGGCCGCGCAGCACCTGCTTGTGGATCGCCTGAGCTTCCTCGAGGATCGGCTTGAACTCGCCGCCGTTGAAGATCTGCCGCAACTCGGCGCGAATTTCCTGCTTCCACGACACGCGGATCGTGCGGTCCTGCGTGACATGGAACACGGTGGCATCGGGCTGCGCGTCCGCGCGGTCGGCGAACTTCTCCGCCAGCGCTTCGTAACCGAGACCGACCAGATAGTGCTGCGCTTCACGAAGCGACAGATCGAGCTTGTCGCGCAGGAACTCCCAACGCGTGCGCACGCGCTTGAGCAGATCGAGCGCCTGCTGCACGCGGTCTTCGAGCAGTTCGGCGCTCGGGATTTCGTTGGCGTCGTCGCTCTTGCCGAGCGGCAGCTTGCCGGCCTGGAAGAACGCTTCGAGCGCGTCGACCAGTTGCAGCTTGTTCTTGATCGACAGCTCGATGTTGATGCGTTCGATGCCGTCCGTGTACTCGCCCATGCGGTCGAGCGGAATCACCACGTCTTCGTTGATCTTGAACGCGTTGGTGTGCTTGGCGATTGCCGCCGTGCGGCTGCGGTCGAGCCAGAAACGCTTGCGCGCCTCGGCATTGACCGCGACGAAGCCTTCGCCGCTCTTGCCGTTGGCCATGCGCACGACTTCCGAGGTGGCTTGCGCGACCGCGTCCGCATCGTCGCCGACGATGTCGCCGATCAGCACCATCTTCGGAAACGCGTTGCGCTTGCTCTTGGTCGCGTAGCCGACCGCGCGCAGATAGCGTTCGTCCAGATGCTCGAGGCCCGCGAGAATCGCGCCGCCCTGCTTCGACGTCTCGAACAGATAATCCTTGATTTCGACGATGCTCGGAATCGCATCGCGCGCCTGACCGAAGAATTCGAGGCAGACGGTGCGCGTATGCGCGGGCATCTTGTGCAGCACCCAGCGCGCGGACGTGATCAGCCCGTCGCAGCCTTCTTTCTGCACGCCCGGCAGACCGGCGAGGAATTTATCCGTGACGTCCTTACCGAGACCTTCCTTGCGGAACACGCGGCCCTTGATGTCGAGTGCTTCCGTGCGCAGCAGCTTTTCGCCCGGCGCGTAGTTGCCGTCGAACCACCTGAGCTCGAAACGCGCGACTTCGATGTCGTGAATCTTGCCCATGTTATGGTCGAGGCGCGTGACTTCGAGCCAGTTCCCTTCCGGGTCGACCATGCGCCACCAGGCGAGGTTGTCGAGCGCCGTGCCCCACAGCACCGCCTTTTTGCCGCCCGCGTTCATCGCGACGTTGCCGCCCACGCAGGATGCATCCAGCGAGGTCGGATCGACGGCGAACACGAAGCCGGCCTGCTCGGCCGCCTCGGTCACACGGCGCGTCACCACGCCCGCGCCGGAGAAAATCGTCGCGACTTTACGATCGACGCCCGGCAATTCGGTCATTTCGACCGCGCCCAGCTGTTCGAGCTTTTCGGTATTGATGACGGCGGAGAACGGCGTGAGCGGCACCGCGCCGCCGGTATAGCCCGTGCCGCCTCCGCGCGGAATCACGGTCAGGCCGAGCTCGAAACACGCCTTGATCATGCCGGCGATCTCGGCTTCCGTATCCGGCGTCAGCACGACGAACGGGTATTCGACCCGCCAGTCGGTCGCGTCGGTGACGTGCGAGACACGGGACAGGCCGTCGAACTTGATATTGTCCTTTTCCGTGACCTTGCCCAACACCTTGGTCGCACGCTTGCGCAGATCGTAGGTCTTCTGGAATTCGCTCGCGAATTCGTCGACGGCGCGCCGCGCCGCCTGGACCAGCGTTTCGACGCGCGCGGCACGGTCCACGCCCGCTTCATCGCCGTGTTCGGTCAGATCGGCGCGGCGGCGCTTCTCGATCTCGCTCAAACGGTGGTGCAATGCTTCGATCAGCATTGCCCGGCGCTTCGGGTTGTCGAGCAGATCGTCCTGCAGATACGGATTGCGGCGCACCACCCAGATGTCGCCGAGCACCTCGTACAGCATGCGCGCCGAACGGCCGGTGCGGCGTTCCGCGCGCAGTTCGGCAAGCGCGGCCCAGGCGGCGTCGCCTAGCAGGCGGATAACGATTTCACGGTCGGAGAACGACGTGTAGTTATAGGGAATTTCGCGCAGACGCGCTTCGGGATCGGCGGCCACCGCAGCGGCGGCCCCGTGCGGATCGAAAACTTGAGGTGCGTTCATGTTGGACGACTCGGTGGGTCAACCCGGCGCGCTCATCGGTGAGGCGCCGGCTGACGGTGCGCGTGGCGCGCAATGCTGGAAATCTTCTAGAGGAGCGAAGCACGACCGACGGCCAACCCACATCGGTCGCTTCGCGGCGCTCAGATACAGCTACACGATCGTGCGTGGCGGACGTGACGCTCCGCCGCGGGGCAAGACTCACGCGGGGCGGGCATCAAGTGGGCGATCCGAGGCTGCCAGTGCATCTTCCGATCCTTATTCCAAAATGGAATTCTACCGCATGATCCCGCCACGCGTTGACGGGTGAAATCGAAGTGGCAGTGGGGCTTTGGGCACTTTCATGGCGAATCGCGCGACGAAACTCGGCGAATCCCGTGACGGAACCCCTGCGCCGGATTGACCGACCGAACGGTCGGGTGAAACTGCGCGGCGTGGCCTCGGTGCAGAAGCCGGGAGCCTGAGCGTACACCGTTGGCGCTATCATTGACCCTTTCCCGTCTCGCAAAGCGCACCGCGCCACCCGCATGGCCTCCCACGACTACCTGAAGAAAACCCTGACCGCGCGCGTCTACGACGTGGCCCGCGAGACCGAACTCGAACGCGCGCCGAACCTGTCGGCACGTCTGCGCAATCCGGTCTACCTGAAGCGCGAGGACAACCAGCCGGTGTTCTCGTTCAAGGTGCGCGGCGCGTACAACAAGATGGCGCACATTCCGGCCGAGGCGCTGGAGCGCGGGGTGATTACCGCGTCGGCGGGCAATCACGCGCAGGGCGTCGCGCTGTCGGCGGCGCGCATGGGCGTGAAGGCGATCATCGTGGTGCCGGTGACCACGCCGCAGGTCAAGGTCGATGCGGTGCGCGCGCATGGCGGCCCGACCGTGGAAGTCGTGCAGTTCGGCGAATCGTATAGCGACGCGTATGGGCACGCGGTGAAGCTGCAGGAAGAGCGCGGCCTGACCTTCGTGCATCCGTTCGACGATCCCTACGTGATCGCCGGCCAGGGCACCGTCGCCATGGAAATTCTCAGCCAGCATCAAGGCCCGATTCACGCGATCTTCGTGCCGATCGGCGGCGGCGGACTCGCGGCGGGCGTGGCCGCCTATGTGAAATCGGTGCGCCCCGAGATCAAGGTGATCGGCGTGCAGACCGATGATTCGTGCGCGATGGCCGCCTCGCTGAAAGCCGGCGAGCGGGTCACGTTAAACGAAGTGGGTCTGTTCTCGGACGGCACGGCGGTGAAGCTGGTGGGTGAAGAGACCTTCCGCCTGTGCAGCGAATATCTCGACGACGTGCTGCTCGTGAATACCGACGCACTCTGCGCGGCGATCAAGGACGTGTTCCAGGATACCCGCAGCGTGCTGGAGCCCGCCGGCTCGCTCGCGGTGGCGGGCGCGAAACAGTACGCGGAGCGTGAAGGCATCGAGAACCAGACGCTGATCGCGATCACGTCCGGTGCGAACATGAACTTCGACCGCATGCGCTTCGTGGCCGAGCGCGCCGAAGTCGGCGAAGCGCGCGAAGCGGTGTTCGCCGTGACGATCCCCGAAGAGCGCGGCAGTTTCCGGCGCTTCTGCGAACTGGTGGGCACGCGCAGCGTCACCGAGTTCAACTACCGCATTGCGGACGCGCATTCCGCCCATATCTTCGTGGGCGTGCAGATCAGGAATCGCAGCGAATCCGCGCAGATCGCGGGCGCGTTCGAGGCACACGGCTTTGCCACCGTCGATCTGACTTTCGACGAACTCTCGAAGCAGCACATCCGCTACATGGTGGGCGGCCGCTCGCCATTGGCGCACGACGAACGGCTGTTCCGTTTCGAGTTTCCGGAACGTCCGGGCGCACTGATGAAGTTCCTCTCGTCGATGGCGCCGAACTGGAATATCAGCCTGTTCCACTACCGCAATCAGGGCGCGGACTACAGCTCGATCCTGGTCGGCATCCAGGTGCCCGAAAGCGAGAACGAGGTGTTCGAGCGTTTTCTCGCCACCCTCGGCTATCCGAACTGGGAAGAGACGCAGAACCCGGTGTATCGCTTATTCCTCGCCTGATCTTTTAGGACTGAAACGCGCAGATGGCTCTTTCGCTTGTCGACAAACTGGTGGTGGCAATCTCGTCGCGCGCGCTGTTCGACTTCGAGGAAGAAAACCGCGTGTACGAGGAAGGCGATCTGCAAGCCTATGAAGCGCTGCAGCGCGACCGCCTTGCCGTGCCCGCCAAACCGGGCGTGGCATTTCCGCTGATCCGCAAGCTGCTGGCCTTGAACGCGGGCGGCCATCGCGTCGAAGTGGTGATCCTCTCGCGCAGCGATCCGATCAGCGGACTGCGGGCGTTCCATTCGTGCCGCGAATACGGGCTCGCCATCGAGCGCGGCGTGTTTACTCGCGGACGCGCGCCGTTCGGCTATCTGAAGCCGTTGAACGCGTCGCTGTTTCTGTCGGCGAATCAGGAGGACGTGCGCGACGCGCTCGCCGCTGGATTTCCCGCCGCGCGCGTCTTGCCGGAATCGGCGAAAATGGCGAGCAAGTATCCGGACGAAATCCGCATTGCCTTCGACGGCGACGCCGTGCTGTTTTCCGACGAAGCCGAGCGCGTGTTCCAGAAGGACGGTTTGCGCGCCTTTGTCGGCCACGAGATTCACAACAAGGATCTGCCGCTCGCGGACGGCCCCCTGAAGCCATTGCTCGAAGCACTGCATCGGCTGCAAAAACTCGCGGACGACGCCGCGCCCATGCATATTCGTACGGCATTGGTGACGGCGCGCTCGGCGCCCGCGCATGAGCGCGCGATCCGCACCCTGATGGCGTGGAACATCGAAATCGACGAAGCGATGTTCCTCGGCGGCCTCGACAAGAGCGCATTTCTGCGCGAGTTCGAGCCGGACTTTTTCTTCGACGACCAAATTGGCCACTGCGAATCGGCCCGCGTCGTGACGGCGACGGGGCACGTGCTGAGTGGCATCGTGAACGCATCATGACACCCGAACAATCCCCGCTGGGTAAGGCCTCCACTTACACCGAACAATACGACGTTTCGCTGCTGTTTCCGATCGCGCGCAAGAATGCGCGCGAGGCGATCGGCATCGGCGCGCAGTTGCCGTTCTTCGGCACGGACATCTGGAATGCCTACGAGCTGTCCTGGCTGAATGCGCGCGGCAAGCCGCAGATCGCGGTGGCGACTTTCTTCGTGCCGGCGGACTCGCCGAACATCGTCGAGTCGAAGTCGTTCAAGCTCTATCTCGGTTCGTTCGCGCAGACCGCATTCGAGTCGATGGACGCGGTGCGCGACACGATCAGGCGCGATGTGTCCGCGTCGTGCGGCGCGACCGTCTCCGTTCATCTGACGGCGCCCTACGAGTTCGGCAAATTGCAGATGGAAGAATTCGAAGGCTTGTCGCTCGACCGGCTGGATCTGGATACCGATATCTATCAGCCGGACGCATCGTTGCTGAAAGCGGCGCTGCATGAAGCGCCGGTCGAAGAAACGCTGTTCTCCAACTTGCTGAAGTCGAACTGCCCGGTGACGGGGCAGCCCGATTGGGGCAGCGTGCAGATTCATTACGTGGGCCCGCAGATCGATCACGCGGGCTTGCTGCGCTACATCATCTCGTACCGGAATCACACCGGCTTTCACGAGCAGTGTGTCGAGCGGATTTTCATCGACGTGCTGAAGGCCTGCAAGCCCGTTAAGCTCGCGGTGTACGCCCGTTACACGCGGCGCGGCGGACTGGACATCAATCCGTTCCGCACGAATTACAACTTGCCGATGCCGGACAATATGCGTCTCGCCCGGCAGTAACCGGCAGGTTCTTCGCCGCGGATGCCGATGCGAATCCGCGGCGAACCAATCCGGCTGAATGTTCAGGCTCAGGCCGCGGGCTTCTTATAAGCCACGCAGTCCACTTCGACCCGGCAATCGATCACCATCGAAGAAACCACGCAGGCGCGCGCCGGCGGGT
Source organism: Paraburkholderia aromaticivorans (assembly GCF_002278075.1). Lineage (NCBI taxonomy): Bacteria > Pseudomonadati > Pseudomonadota > Betaproteobacteria > Burkholderiales > Burkholderiaceae > Paraburkholderia > Paraburkholderia aromaticivorans. Next base: position 702,503 of record NZ_CP022989.1, read on the forward strand.
TCTCGCCGAAGTACTCGCGGAACACCTTGTTGAACGACGCGAAGTCACGCGGATCATCCAGCCACACGCCGCAGCGGACCACATGCTCCGCGCCATAGCCAGCCTCCTTCAGAATCGCGAACACGTTCTGAATCGCCTTGTGCGATTGCTCGACGATACCGCCGTTTATCACTTCGCCGTTTTCCATCGGCGTCTGGCCGGACACGAACAGCCAGCCATCCGCTTCGACCGCACGTGCAAACGGCATATGCTGACCGCCCGTTCCCTTCCCGCCTTCAACGCCATATCGCTTCATCATCACACTCCTTAAAAAGTCCGGCGGCGCGCCCGGCAGAATCGCCGCGCGCGCCGCCATCAACCATTCAACAAAGAATTCAGAACGCGCCGTGCGCGTCACCCTTCGACGCCGCGCCGCGCGCGACGAAGTGACCGGCTCGCTCGCCCGTCACTTTGCCATCCCGGTACGACAACACGCCGTTCACCCATACCGCGTCGATGCCGTCGGCGGCCTGCTGCGGGTTTTCGAAAGTCGCCGCGTCGCGCACCTTGGCCGGGTCGAACAGCACCAGGTCGGCGTGATAGCCGATATGCACCTCGCCGCGCTGCGCCAGACCAAAGCGCCGCGCCGACAAGCTGGTCATCTTGCGCACCGCCTCTTCGAGCGGCAGCAAGCCCGCGTCGCGCGCATAGTGGCCGAGCACGCGCGGAAACGCGCCCCACAAGCGCGGATGCGGCAGCGGATCGTTCGGCAGCCCATCCGAGCCGACCATGGTCGCGGGATGCGAGAGGATGCGCCGCACGTCCTCTTCGGACATGTTGTGGTACACCGCGCCCGCCGGCTGTAGACGTTTGCCCGCTTCCTGCTGCGTAACGCCCCACTCCGCCGCAACCTCCTTGATCAGCTTGCCCGCCATCTCCGGATGCGGCTCCGACCACGTAATCGTGATGTCGATATCGCCCGTCACCTGCTTCAGATCGAGCGTCGACGAACTGCGGTTGTACGGATAGCAGTCGCAACCAATCGGCTGAAGGCGCCGTGCGCCTTCCAGCGACTTCAGCACTTCTTCACTGCGGCCCCAGTTGGACGGACCGGCGCACTTCAGATGCGAAATCACCACCGGCACGTGCGCGTGACGGCCCACGCGGTACGCTTCGTCCATCGCTTCGAGAATCGCGTCGAACTCGGTGCGCATGTGCGTGGTGTACAACGCACCGGCTGCGGCGAGTGGTTCGGCCAACGCCATCACTTCTTCAGTCGGCGCGGCGAATGCCGAGCCGTACGCGAGCCCTGAACTCAGACCCAGCGCACCGTTGGCCAACGCTTCTTCCAGTTGCGCGCGCATGCCGTCGATTTCCTGTCCGGTCGCCGCGCGATCGAGCCGGTCCATCTGGTTGCTGCGCAGCGCCGTATGCCCGATCAGCGCGCCGACGTTCACCGCCGGCCGCGCCGCATTCACCGCTGCGACATACGCGGAGAAGGTCGGATACTGGAACGCGTCGCGCTCGCCGAGCAGGTTCATCGGATCGGGCGGATCGCCCTTCAGCGCGACCGGCGACGCGCTGATACCGCAATTGCCGACGATCACCGTCGTCACGCCTTGCGTGATCTTCGGCAGCATTTGCGGCGAACGGATCACATGCGTGTCGTCGTGCGTGTGAACGTCGATGAAGCCCGGCGCCAGCGCGCGGCCTTCGGCCTCGATCACTTCTTCGGCGAGCCAGTTCGACAGATTGCCGATCGCGACGATGCGGCCGTCACGAACCGCGACATCGCGCTCGACCGGCGGCGCGCCCGTGCCGTCGTACAGTTGCGCGCCGACGATCAGCGTATCGGCGGCTTCGGGATGCGAATGCATGGATCAGTCTCCTAACGGTTGTCGATCGCCGCCGCCGCGGTGCGTGTCGAGTGCGTGCTTCATGCGGCGCAGCAATTCGCGGCTCTCGTCACCCTGACTGACGGCAAGTTCGGTGACGAGCACATCGAGCGCCATCATCATCGCGTAGCGCGACGACGACGGCTTGTAAATGAAGTCGGTTTCAAAGGCGACGATCGGGATCACCCAATCGGCCAGTCTGGCAAGCGGCGAAGCCGGCGCGGTCAGCGCGATCACGGTCGCACCGTAGCTGCGCGCGATCTTGCAGTTCTCGACCATCTCGGGCACGCGCCCGGTGGTGGAGAGCGCGATCACCACGCATTCACGCGACACGGTGCTCGCCACCATGCGTTGCAGCAAGCCGTCCTGATAGGTCGCGACCGGCCGGCCGAGGCGCACAAGCCTGAAGCGCATTTCGTCGGCGAGCGCGGTGGAACCGCCGCCCATGCCGAACACGTAGATCATGCGCGCCGCGCGCAAAGCGACCGCCGCTTCGCCGAGCGGCGCCTGACGCAGCAATTGATGGTTGTGCGCCAGCGCGGTTTGCAATTCGTCGAACACACGGGTCGCGATCGGCTCGGGCGCATCGCCCGCGCTGCCCGGCTGCAGGAAGCGCTGACCGACCGCGGCCGCCTGTGCGAGCCGCAGCTTGAGTTCGCGCACGTCGCGGCAACCCACAGCCTTGGCAAAGCGCGTCACGGTCGCCACGCTCACCTCGGCCTGCTGTGCGAGCGCGCCGATGCTGGCGCGCGAAGCGCCCGTGAGATCGTCGAGAATCAGCGCGGCAACCTTGCGTTCGGCCGAGCGTAGTTCCGGCGCGCATTCGGCGATGCGCGCGACGATGTCGAAAGTGAGCGGTTCGGCGGTTGAGTTCATTGCAGACTTTGGGATGCGGCGCGAAGGCTGAACAAACGCTCACCACGCGCCTTCGGCAAGCCGTGGTACTAAATAACATTTCTTCATCCATCGTACTTTCGGTAACATGCTAAAGTCAACTTTGATTCAATTTAACTGGACGATGGAGCAAGGAGACATGAAAGTTACAAACTATCAGGGCGCGACGATTGATCCTTATAGCAAGGGCTTGGGCATGGTTCCGGGCACCAGCATCCAACTCACGGATGCCGCGCGCCTCGAGTGGAACCTGCTGAACGAAGACGTGAGCCTGCCGGCCGCCGTGCTGTACGCGGACCGGGTGGAACACAACCTGAAATGGATGCAGGCATTCGTCGCGGAATACGGCGTCAAACTCGCGCCGCACGGCAAAACCACCATGGCGCCGCAGCTGTTTCGCCGTCAACTCGAAACCGGCGCGTGGGGCATCACGCTCGCCACCGCGCACCAGGTTCGCGCGGCTTATCACGGCGGCGTTTCGCGCGTGCTGATGGCCAATCAGCTGATCGGCCGCCGCAACATGATGATGGTCGCCGAGTTGTTGAGCGATCCGGATTTCGAATTCTTCTGCCTCGTCGATTCGGTCGAAGGCGTCGAGCAACTGGGCGAGTTTTTCAAATCGGTGAACAAGCAGTTGCAGGTGCTGCTCGAACTCGGCGTGCCGGGCGGCCGCACGGGCGTGCGCGACGCCGCGCAGCGTAACGCGGTGCTGGCAGCGATTGCACGCTATCCGGACACGCTGCGGCTCGCCGGCGTCGAGTTGTATGAGGGCGTGCTCAAGGAAGAGCACGAAGTGCGCGAGTTCCTGCAAAGCGCCGTCGCGGTGACCCGCGAACTCGTCGAGCAAGGGCGCTTTGCGCGTACGCCGGCGGTGCTGTCAGGCGCGGGGTCGGCGTGGTACGACGTGGTCGCGGAGGAATTCGTGAAGGCGTCGGAAACCGGCAAGGTCGAGGTCGTGCTGCGTCCCGGCTGCTATCTGACGCACGACGTCGGTATCTATCGCAAGGCGCAGACGGACATCTTCGCGCGTAATCCGGTCGCGAAGAAAATGGGCGAAGGGCTGCTTCCCGCGTTGCAGTTGTGGGCGTATGTGCAGTCGATTCCCGAGCCGGATCGCGCCATCATCGGTCTGGGCAAGCGCGATTCCGCGTTCGACGCGGGCATGCCGGAACCGGCGCGCCACTATCGTCCGGGCAACGAAGCGCCGCGCGATGTCGCGGCGACCGAAGGCTGGGAGATTTTCGGCTTGATGGATCAGCATGCGTATCTGCGGATTCCCGCCGGCGCCGATCTGAAAGTGGGCGACATGATCGCGTTCGACATTTCGCACCCGTGTCTGACGTTCGACAAGTGGCGTCAGGTGCTGGTGGTCGATCCGGCGTATCGCGTCACGGAAGTGATCGAAACGTTCTTCTGATTCTTCTTGCGAAAGGCGCGCCTTGAGACAACCGGGCGCGCCTTTTCGTGGTGTTTCGGAACATGCGGGGCGAGAGCGACGGCCTCTGTGATCACCCAACTGCTGCGTGCGGCGCTCAAGCCGCTTACGACGCGTTAAGGCTGACGCGCGGCTTCGCCGTCCGTCACTTCGGATGCCCGCGGTCCATCGGCGGAGCCTGCTCCCGTGGCGCCGGCCGTCGCCGCCACTTCCCCAATCCTCACCTCGAGCATCTTCAGTGCGTCCGAGAGTGCGCCCAGCGCCTCGTCCGGCAGCGCCGCCATCGTGTCGTGCAGAAACGCATTGCGACGCGGCAGGCTCGCTTCGGTCGCCGACTGCCCGGCTTCGGTCAGACGCACATTGGTCACGCGGTTATCGCGCGTGTCCATGCTGCGGGCGATCCAGCCCAAACCTTCCAGCGTTTTGAGCTGCCGCGTCAGCGCACCCGGATCGACACGCAGGCGCTCCACCAGCCGCTTCTGCGACGACTCGCCCGCCTGCTCGTGCAGCGCGAGCAGAATGCGCCAGCGCGGCAGCGGGTGGCCGACCTGCGCCTCGAAGGCCGACATGAACGCCCGATAAGTGCGCCCGAATTGCTGCATGACGGCGACGCGGTCCTGTTCTTCCATGATCTGCTCAGTAAAACGATAAGTCTAAAAAAAAATCAGTCCGCGTGAATCACGGGCTCGAGCTTGCGCTGGAGCTTGATCGGCGGCACGCGGCGGCTTTGCCAGACCGACACCACGGCGATGATCGCCGCCATGGCCAGCCCCAGATGAATGGCCGCGACGAGCGCTTCGCGCGCGCTCTCGAGCAGCATCGCGCCGTTATGGCCCGCGTGCGTCAACTGGCCGAGCAAGGTGGTTTGCGCGTCGCGATTGATGAGGATTTGCGGGTCGCCGAGGTCCGCGAACCATTGCGACGCGTGATCGTTTTCGAGCGCGCTGCGCACGCCGCTCGCGTACATGTGGCTGACCAGCGTGCCGGTCAGCGCCGTGCCGATCATGCCGCCGATCATCCGCAGCGACTGCAGCAGCGCCGTCGCGATACCGAGATGTTCGCGGCCGGCCGTTTGCTGCGCGAAGATCGTCAAGTTCGGCATGACGAAACCGAGCCCCAATCCGCCGACCACCATGAACGACATCAACAGCCATTGCGGCATGGCGCGCGTCGCGACGACCACGCCCAGGCACGCCAGCGCGAGCAGCGTGAAGCCGACGTACAGCATCAGGTTCGGATTGCGCACGCGTGAAACGATGCGGCCGTTGGCAATGCTGCCGATCGTGATGAATACGACCAGCGGCGTGATGACGAGCCCCGCCTCTTTCGGCGACATGCCGAAGCCGCCCTGGAACAGCAGCGGCGCATAGAACAGCAGCGAGAACATCGTGAAGCCGCCCAGCACCGCCAGCGTGAAGAGCGCGGCGAGACTGCGGTTGCGGAACATGTCGACTGGCAGGATCGCCGTCGGGCAGCGCTTTTCCCACTGCCACAGCGCGTAAGCCGATGCGACGCTCAACAGGAGCAGCGCGGCCGCACCCAGGCTCACGCCATGCTTGGGCAGCAACTCGACGAACAATTGCAGCGCGCCGAGCGCCACGGCGATCAGCACGGCGCCGGGCCAGTCGAGCCGCATCTTGCCTTCGTGTTCGACGTGACGCAGATGCGGCAGGAAGCGCCATACAAAGAACAGCGACAAAAGGCCCACCGGCAGATTCACATAGAAGACCGAGCGCCAGCCGTAGTACTGCGTGAGGAACCCGCCGAGCGACGGGCCGACCGCGTTCGCAATACCGAAGGCCGAACTCATCAACACTTGCCAGCGCAAACGCACGACCGAGTCGGGGAACAGATCGGGAATACAGGCGAACGCGGTGCCGACCAGCATGCCGCCGCCGATGCCCTGCAGGCCGCGCGCGAGCACGAGGAACAGCATGTTGTTGGCCGCGCCGCACAGCACCGAGGCGCCCGTGAACACGACGATCGACGCGATCACGAACGGCTTGCGCCCATAGTAATCGCCGAGCCGGCCGAAAATCGGCACGGTAATCACCGAGGTCAGCAAATATGATGTGGCGACCCACGCGTACAACTCGAAACCCTTGAGTTCGGCGACGATGGTGGGCAAAGCGGTGCCGACCACGGTCTGATCGAGCGCGACCAGCATCGTGACGAAGGAGATGCCGAGCATCGCCAGAAGCGATTCGCGGAACGGTAAAACTTGCCCACTCGAGTGGTGGGCCGCGGTATGGACAGCCATTTTTGATAGCGCAACAGTTGACTTGTCAAGCGATGGGGAATCATACCACGGTGAGACGCTCTAATCGGGACACGCCGCCGCGGTGCGCCGCGGCGGCAACCGACTGAAGAATGTCGATCAGAACGCACACCCATCACGCCAGGGAGGCACATGCAGCCGAGTTCGCTCGCAGCACACTCGTTATCGGACGACGACCTGAAAGCGCTGCGGCGCGCGAAACACGAACTGGAAAGCCCGGCTCTGGCAATGAAACTGGCCAGCATCGTCGGCGCACCGCTGGAAAAGCTGCTCTCGCGCATGCCGGCGTTCGCCAACGAAAAAGTCGCGGACGCGACCGAGCTGGCGTTGCGCAAGTGCCTCGCGATCGCGTTGCGCACGCTGGGGCGCAAGGACAGCGCACTTCCGCTGACAGCCCCGGAGAAGCCGAGCAATCTGCTGCACAAGTTCGCGGTGGCGACCACCGGCGCGGCCGGCGGCGCGTTCGGACTGTTCGCGCTGCCCGTCGAATTGCCGGTCACGACCACGCTGATGTTTCGCTCGATCTGCGACATCGCGCGCAGCGAGGGCGAGGATCTGACCGCGATCGACACGCAACTGCAATGTCTGACGGTGCTTGGCATGGGCAGCACGTCCAGTGCCGACGACGACGCCGACTTCGGCTACTTCATCATGCGCGGCGCGCTGGCGCAGGCGGTGTCGAAGGCGTCATCCGAGATCGCCACCAAAGGTTTCACCACGCACGGCTCCGCGGCTTTGCTGCGCCTCGTCAACACGATCGCTGCGCGCTTTTCGGTGCAGGTGAGCGAACAGATCGCCGCCAAATCGATTCCGGCGATCGGCGCGGTGCTCGGCGCGATGGTCAATACGGTTTTCATCGACCACTTCCAGCAGGTCGCGCATGCGCACTTCACCGTGCGGCGGCTGGAACGGCAATACGGTCAGCGGACGGTCGAGGCCGCGTATCAGACCATCGACATCGCGCTCGACGGCTGAGACGCGGGGCTCGTCACGCGCCGCACGAAGGTGGCGGCGCGCTCGAGTGCGCGATTGCCTTCCGGGATGAACGGCGCGAAGATCGGCCAGACATGCGGCATCTCCTTCCACACTTCGAGTTCGCAGTCGACGCCCACCGCGCGCGCATTGTCGGCCACGCGCCGCGAGTCGTCGAGCAACACCTCGGTGCTGCCCGCCATGATGAAAAGCGGCGGCAAACCGTGCAGGTCGGCATACACGGGAGAGGCGTAGGGATGTGTGGCAGGCGTGTCGCCGAGATAAACCCTGGCCGCCAGCGCGATCGCCGGGCCGCTGAACATGGGATCGAGACCGTCGTTGCTGCGGATGCTGGGGCCGGTCGCAGCCAGATCGGTCCACGGCGAAAACAGCAGGCCGCCGGCTGGCAGGGGATCGCCGGCGTCGCGCAACGCCGCCAACGTGGCGAGCGCAAGCCCGCCGCCTGCCGAATCGCCCGCTATTACGATGGACGCGGGCGCGATGCCATCGGCGATCAACCGGCGATAGGCCGCGGTTGCGTCGTTCAATGCCGCCGGAAAGCGATGCTCCGGCGCGAGACGATAGTCGAGCGAAAAAACGGCAGCGTTGGCACGCGTCGCCAGACCGAACACGAGCGAGCGATGCGTACGCGGCGAGCAGAAGTAATAGCCGCCGCCGTGGCAATACAGTATGGTTGGACCGGGGCTCGCGGCTGGCGCACCCTCGGCGCGCTCGATCCACTCGCCGCGCAACGGCATATCGCCCGCGCCGTACAGCTCACGCAGACGCCAGCCGCGAGGCACCCGCGGCACCCAGACGCGCCTCGCGGTCAACGCGCGAGCTCTCTCGACATTGATGCGCGGCTTGAGGGTTTCGGGTCGGAACTGCCTGCGCAGATACCAGCACGCGAGTGCGCTTTGCCAGCTCATCGGGACACGCTCCTTCGATTATGTCCCGTCATGTTACGGGCGTTCACCGCAGCGCCGGTGGACGACCGCTTCTAAATCTCAAAGCGGTCGCCGCCGCCCGGAAAGGCTTTCCGCTCGCTAGTTCGCCGGTAAGACCTGCCCGCGAATTTCACCCATCGGGTTCTGCGCGGTATGGACGTTGAAGTACCACTGCCCGGCCATCAGGTCCGTCACCTGCTGCTCGGTGAGCGCCGCCGATCCTTTGATCGGGCTGGCGAGCGCCCCCTTGTCGATCGGCACCTGGACCTTGGCGTTCTGGCCTACCGGGGCGGGCCCGTGGAAATGCGCGGCAGTTGCCGGGCCGCTCAAACCTTCATAGGTAATCGTCCATTGCAGGGATTTGGTCGACGTGTCGAATGTGGCGTTCAACATGCCGTGTCCGTGGCTCACGCGAGGCGGTACTTCGCTCGACGGTTCGAGATCCGCCTTCATGGCCACCGTATCCGCGAAGGCGACGCCCGACGCCAACGCCCACAACACCACAGCGAGATTCAGTTTTCGAAGCGCAATCATGGTCTTCTCCGGACTTGATGCACCGCCGCACCGACACTTCGGCCGCGCGGAGCCACCACATACTAGTTCAAATCCGCCGAGCCTGTTTGTACCGCCCTACCGTGCGTGAATAGTGCGGCCGCCACACGCTGTGTGGTCGTGCACCACGCGCGCGACGCTACTTTCAGCGGATGAAACGCGGCAACTTCATAGTTGTCCGTAGCGATCCCCGTCTCGCCCACGAGCGGAAAAGTTCGCCACCTCGTCCCGATGGCTTGGCCGCGCGGCCGCGCGACTGGCGGCTCACCACCCAAACATGGCGATGACGCGATGTACCGGTATCGTTTTAAGCGAAATTCTCAAACAGTTAATTGTGGATTTTGTAGTGAATGCGCGGCGATATCCCGGTTATGCTTCCGTTTGCGAGAAGTGACTCCTTCATCGAGGGATGTCTCCAAATCTTTAACGCGGCTTCGGCCGCGTTTTTTTTGCCCTGCCGTCACGCACGCCCCAACATGGGTCCGCTTCGCTACGCGGCAATCACCGTTGTGCGGGATGACGCGCGTCCGGTCTTCTCAACGGCAGAGGGCTATACGAGCAAGGCGGCCTGTTGTTCGATTCCATCCAGCATGGCATTGCATTTGTTGATTAACACGATCCCGTCATGGCGCACATGTTCCGGCGGTTTGACATTGATTTCGCGACGGTAGTCTTCGAGCGCGATGAGCATCGGCGGATATTGCAGCACGCTCGCCGCCCCTGCCACGCGATGAAGCCACTCGCGCACGCGCTCCAGCTCGTTGCGCTCGGAGCCGACGCGCTCGAGCAACGGCGACAGCGACTGCACGTCTTCGCGCACCGACGATACGAACGAGTCGAGCAAGGCCTTGACGGTCGATTCGCTACCCCACAGTTGCGTCATGTGCCCCAGGTCGACCGGGACGAACGCGTCGACGCCGCCGTGAACAGCCGGTGTGGCGACAGCCGGCGCTCTGACGGTCTCCGGAGCCGCGGCATGCCCCGCGCTGTCGGAGCCGAACCAACGGCTCAGATACTCGCGCAGCGTGGCCAGCCGGGTCGGCTTCACCAGGCTGTCGTCCATGCCGGCGTCGCGACACAGATTCAGGTCTTCCGGCGCGGTGTTCGCCGTGATACCCAAAATAGGCAGCCGATGCATGCCGCCCTGCTCGCCTTCGCGGATGCGGCGGGTGAGTTCGTAGCCCGACACGTTCGGCATGTGGCAATCCGTGATCAGGCACCCGTAGTTCGTACGCTGCAGCGCGGCCAGCGCTTCCGCGCCATCGTTCGTCACGTCGCAGGCGAAACCGAGCAACGCGAGTTGATGGCGGATCAACTCCTGATTGACCGGGTGATCTTCCGCGACGAGGATCAACCGGCCACTGGCGATTGCCCTCTCGCGATCAGGCGGCGCGGCGCCGCTCTCGGGCGCTCGTGACACGGCTGCCGATCGCGACGCCACCGAAGGCAGTCCGGTCATCGCCGCGGCGCACGCGGCACCGAGGCCGCGCCACGAAATGGGGTTGATGCTGACGCGCACGTTGTCGTCCAGAATGCGGTAACCGGTCGGCTTCGGCTTCTCGGTCAGGCAGATGACGCGCGCACGCGCGCGAATGCCGGCGGGTAAATCCACGTCCTCGTTGACGAACAGCAAATCCAGGTCTTCCAGCGCGGCGCGATCGCGCAGTTCCGGCGCACCGGGCGACGCGCGGCGCAATGCGAGTCCAAGCGCTTCGCCGAAGTGCATCAGTGCTTGAGCAACGCGTGCGTCGCCGGTCAGCACCAGCCCGCGCTTGCCGCGCAAGCCGTTCACGGAATAGCGTTGGGTCTCGACAGCCATGGCGAGTTGCACGGTCATGCGTGTGCCGCTGCCCGGCTCGCTATGCAATGCGAGCGAGCCGCCCATGAGGGCGATCAGCTTGCGGCAGATCGTCAAGCCGAGGCCCGTGCCGCCAAAACGGCGCGTGGTGGACGATTCCGCCTGCACGAACGGCTCGAACAGCTTGTCCTGCACCTCCGGCGCGATACCGATGCCCGTGTCCTCGACCGTCATTTCGAGCGTCTGGACCTCGCCGGTTTGCGCGATGACCGACACGCACACTTCGACCTCGCCTTGCGGCGTGAACTTGATGGCGTTGCCAAGCAGGTTGAAGAGAATCTGCCGCAATCGGACGCTGTCGCCCCGCAGGGTGGCGGCAACGTCCGGTGCGATATCCACGCGCACTTTCAAGCCCTTTTCGTGGGCCCGGCCCGCCAACAGGCCGACTGCGTTGTCCACCAGTTCACGTATGTCGATGGATTCAGCCTCGATCGTCAGCCGCCCGGCTTCGATTTTCGAATAGTCGAGCAAGTCGTCGAGGATCTGCAGCAGGGCGCCCGCCGACTCGTGGATCATGCCCAGCATCTCGCCCTGGTCCGCATTGAGCGGCGTGCGCTCCAGCACCTCCACGAGACCGAGCACGCCGTTCATCGGCGTGCGGATTTCGTGGCTCATCATTGCGAAGAAATCGTCTTTGGCGCGCGAAGCCGCTTCGGCCAGGTCTCTCGCTCGGGCCAGTTCGTCGGAGCGCGCGTGCTCGACGCTGGCGTCCACCCAGTAACCGCTCCAAACGACGCTGCCATCCGACTCGCGACGCGGCACCAATTCGGCGCGCGCCCACTTGATTGCCTGATCGCCGTCGAAACGGAATTCCATGTTCACCGGCGTCTCGCAGTGAGCCGAGCGCTCGAGTTCCGCGAGCACGAACGCCCTGTCCTCCTCGCACACGCGCTGGAAATCGACGTGATCGCTACTGCTCACCGAGCCGTCTTTCACGCCCAGCAGATGCCGCGTGTCGCCGCCGATATACGGAAACGAATACACGCCATCCGATGTGCGTCGCAGTTGAAACACCACCGCCGGCAGGGAGCGCGTCACGTCGAAGAGACGCCGTTCGGTTTCGCGCGCGCGCATTTCGGCGCGCCGGATGTCCGTGATATCGACCACCGTTCCCAGCACGCACACCGGCTGACCGGCGCTGTCACGGCAGACCCTGGCCCAAAAAAGGCCGTGCCGCACATTGCCCGCACCGCGCTCGAACTGCAACTCCAGTTGCGCCGTCTCGCGGCCGCTCAGCATCTCGCGGGTCATGTCGCCGAGTATGCGGCTGTTCGGCTCGCCCCACGTCTGAACGTCCATGGTGTTTCTTCCGATGACCGCCTCGCGGCTCAGTCCGCACGCTTGCTCATAGGCCTCGTTGACCGCGATATAACGGCCTTCGAGGTCGATGGCGACGAGCGGATACGGCACCATCTTCATCATCGTTTCCTGGAAATTCAGTTGCAGTTCAAGCTCGAGCTCGGTCTTCTTGCGCAGCCTGACTTCCCGCTGCAGCAACAGATACGCACGCAGCGTGACCAGCAGCGCGACGCCGATTCCGATCAGCAACGGCAGCAGGCGCACCGCGGTCACGCTCCATATGCCGGAGTCCGGCGCGCTGCCGGTGACCCACTTCTGCCGGATGCGCTGCCTTTCCGCGGGCGGCATGGCGAGCAACGCGCGGTCGATCAGTCCCGCCAGCGGACTCAGGTCGGAGCGCACGGCGAAGTCGAGCGCGTCGGATTCGCTGACCGTGCCGAGGATTTTCAGGACACCGTCGTAGCGATCCTTGAGCAGAACGTCGATGGCGGCCACATTGCCGACCAGAACGTCCGCCTCGCCGGCCTCGACCATCCTGAGCGCGTCGTCGAGACTGGGGGCGATAGCCACGTGGTCCGCCGAAATGCGCTCGAACGCGAGCGGAATCGAGCCGGCAATATGAGACGAAACGACGATGCGGCGAGACGCGAAGTCGTTCAGCGATCTGGCTGCCGGCTCGTCCTCGCGCCCGACGATCACCAGCGGGTAGCTCTCGTATGCAAGGGTATGCCGCGCCAGCTTGAGTCGCGGATCATGAATCGAGGCCGTGGCGAGCATCGCCAGTTCGCCGTGCTGAAAGGCTTCGATCGCGGCGGGCCAGTCGGCCGTGCGGGCGCGGTTGAACACGACGCCGAGTGTGCGGCTCAGGTACGCCAGATATTCCGCGGCAATGCCCGCAGGCTGACCGGAATTGTCGACGTAGCTGAACGGGGACCAGCCGTTGTCGAAGCCGATCTGCAACGGTGGCAAGGAACGAAGCCAGGCCTGCTCCTGCGGCGTCAGCACGAGACGCGGCGCAACCGGCACGGGCTTCGCGTCGAAGTTGCCGGACAGCCAGCGCACGCGGATCGCCGCCTCGTCGGCCGGGTTCATCGAGGCGAGCGCCTCGTCGAGCTGGTCGCGCAGCGCAGCGCGGCTGCGTGGCACCGCGAAGCGCAAATTGGCGGTCCGGCTGCTTTCCTCGAACGCCACGTACAAGCTACGGAACTCCTCCGTCGCCAATGCATATCGAACAGCCGGCGTGAAGCCGAGATAAACATCGGCGTCGCCCCGGGCCACCGCGGAGAGTGCGGCATGCGTCGTGGCGAATGCGCCGATCGCCGCGTGCGGAAAGCGCTCCCGTGCCACGCGCTCGAGCGCAAAACCTTTTTCCACCGCGATACGTGCGCCAGCAATCTGGGCAGGACTCGCGTAACTGTCACCGTCCCGGCGAACTACCGCCGAGGAAGAAGAACGAAAATACGGTGCGGTAAAACTCAAGCAGCGTTCGCGTTCCGGCGTGCGGGCTATGCTCGTCAACAGATCGACCTCTCCGGCGCATGCGGCGGCAAGCAATTGCGGCACGTCTGGAAACGCCTTGGCTTCGATGACGACGTTCGGCCCGATGAGCGCGCGCAGATAATCGACGCTCATGCCCGTGAGATGACCGTCTTGCAAATAGTCGAGCGGAAGCCAGCCGCTGGCGAGAACGCCGACGGTCAGTTTCGCGGGAAAAGCGGCCGCTCCCTGGCTGTTCGAACGATTGTCGAACAGCTGGGCCGCACCGGCCGTTTGGGCCACGGCAAATAAGAGCCATGCGAGCACACCAAGCCACACGCGTTCTAGTGCGCGCCTCATTGCAACGTTTGGCGGGAAATTGACGGCAGACACGATGATGGCACCCAACAACACTCAGACAACTTAGCCTCGCCCGTCGGCGAGTCCAGCGGTACCGCGCGCAGGCTTGCCGTGCAGAAGCGAAAACAGAGCGCCGGCGGCGACACCGCCCGACAGCGGCGCAGCCCAGAACAGCCAGAGCTGATCCAGCGCCCAATCTCCGACGAACAGCGCCTGTGCCGTGGAGCGAGCGGGATTGACGGAGCCGTTGGTAACCGGGATCGACACCAGATAGACAAGCGCGAGACAGGCGCCGACCACCAACGGCGCGATTGGCTGCAGGTCGCGCCGGCGCGCGACCATGAGGTTTGCCATGACAAAGCAGAAGGACAGCACGAACTCGATGGCCAACGCCGAATGCATTTGGTAGTCAGCGGGCGAATGGTCGCCGAAGCCATTTGCCGCGAACTCGCTTGCGCGCAGATCGAAGCCGGGACGGCCGCCCGCCACGTAAAGAAGCAGTGCTGCGGCCACGATCGCGCCGACAATCTGCGAGGCGATGTAGGGGAGCAGATCCCTGACCGGGAAACGGTGTGCGACAGTAAAGCCCACGGTGACAGCGGGATTGAAATGTCCGCCGGACAGGCGGCCGATGCAGTAACTGGCCGTGGCGAGCGCGAGACCGAACGCCAACGCCGCCTCCTGCACCCCGCCCGCCTGCTGGATCGCGCCGACGTTCAGCACGATGCCGCCGCAGCCGACGAAAACCAGCCATGCCGTTCCCGCACTCTCCACCAACAACCGCTTCCCTAACGCAACCATGCCGCCTCCCGTTTCTGTCTACGAGGCAGACGGCCCTGCACGATTGCCATAAGACGTCTGCCTGAATTCGCTCGGCTCGGGCATCGCTCGGCGTGACGAAACGACTGCTTTCGTCACGGGAGCATCGAATAAAGCCGCAGTGAACTCGGAACTATGGGGCGGCAATGCCCCGCAACCAATCGGAACACTCTTAAATTCGTCTCCCTGCAAAAGGCTTTTCCGGCGGCGCAATGCACGACGCGACCTGCGTTCAGGCGAGACCGAGCTGACGCGCGTAGTCGATCAGATCGGCTTCTGTTTCCAGCCCGAGCTTGCGCATCGCGCTACGTTTCTGCGTACTGATGGTTTTACCGCTGCGCTGCAAACGCACTGCGATTTCGTGAACGGCGAGACCTTGCACATAAAGCTGGAAGATTTCCCACTCGCGCGCGCTCAGCACGCCGGCCCGAAGCTGCGGCGGCGTGTCCGCCGTTTCAATGGCCGCACGCGCGTGCTCCGATAAATAGACGCGGCCGGCAATAGCCGCCTCGATGGCATCGAGCAACGCAGTGACCGTCTCGCGCTTGTCGACGATGCCTCCCACGCCGATGTGCAGGAGCCCTGTGAGCATATGCGCATGACAGATCATGGTGAGCACGACGACGCAGGGATGAGGCCGGCCTCGCAACAGGCGGCGCAAAAACGACACCGCGTTGCTGCCGTCGTGAATGCCCCGGCATGTTGATATCCGACACGACGACGTCGCACGCATAAGCGTCGAGTAATTCAGCGAGGCCATGAGTGTCGGCCGCTTCGCCGACCAATTCGATGTACGGCACGGATTGCAGCATTTGCTTGACGCCGACACGAACGCAGTCGTGATCGTCCGCCACGATGACGCGGATCTTTTGTCTCATTCTTGTTGTCTTTTTTGGACTGGCATGCCCCGCACGAGCCGTGCTTCCCCAGGCGATGCCAATGCTTCCTGTATTCGTCGCGCCACGGCGCGACACGCGGCCGGCTCGTCACCGGTTCTGCACGCGCTCCTCGGGAATCACACCGTATTCGACGGCGAAGCGGAACAGTTCCGCATCGCTATGCAGCGCGAGCTTGCGCATTGCCGTGCACTTCTGCGCGCTGATCGTTTTGACGCTGCGCCCCAAACGGGCGGCGATCTCGGTCACGCCGAACCCTGACGCATACTGCGTGAACACCTCGAGTTCACGGCGCGACAACATCTGCCGGACAAAATCGAGCCGCTGGGTCACCGTTGCGTCGGCGATCAATGCGCGCACCGCCGGCCCGACATAGCACTCGCGCGCCAGCGCGGTGACGACGGCCACGTGGATCAGGTCGATCCGGTCGCGCTTGCTCACCAATGCGTCGGCGCCGAGAGAAATCACTTTTTGAAGTTCGGCCGCCTCGGTTTCCATGGTGAGCACGACGAGCGCGATCTCGGGGTAGCGCATCTTGAACTGCCTGACCACTTCCAGACCGCTGCCGTCCGAACCGCCCGGCATATAGAGGTCCATGAGGACCAGATCGCATGAACCGCGGTCGACTTCCGTGAAGAGTTCTGTCGCGTCCGCCGCGCGACCGACAATCTCCATATTCGGATAACCGCCCATCAGATTTTCAATCGCCAGCAGCACCAGTGGATGATCGTCCGCGATGATGGCTCGAATGGGCGTGCTTACCTCAGCGGTATCGCGCATCTTCTAATTTTCCTCCCTACCTTGATTGACTGCCGCCCTCTTCAGTGAAACCAGCTCCTGTCCCGATCATTAAACATTTTTCAGAAAACAAACATAAGATCGCTCCGAAACACCCCCATTCAATTAAAAAAGTAAATTGCTTAGATATGCGATTGAAAACCAGGAATTCCATTTGCGCGAACGTACGAGAAAAGACCGGGATCGTTGGCGACACCGAGTTTGACCATTGCCTCGCGCTTTTTCCTGCTGACCGTTCGACGGTGACAGCCTAGCGTCGCCGCGATTTCAGAGATCGACTGGCCGTCCACCAGCAGCCTGACGACTTCCGCCTGGATACCCGATAAACGCGGCGCCGGCGGTCGCTCGCACGTCAGGTCCGGCGGGCGCGCCAGCGCTTCGACGATGGACCGTCCAAGGTAGGCTTCGCCTTGCCGGGTGGTGGCGATCGCCGGCCAAAGCTCGTCGGTCGACTCCGCCTTGCCGAGCATGCTCACGGCGCCGTCCGACACAATGGCGCGGAGGATCGCCGCGTTCGTCAGCGTGGTCATCACCACGATGTGCAAGTGCGGCCAGTCGCAGCGGATTCGCCGGACGAGATCGAGGCCGTCGTCGGCGGCACCTGAGCGTTGCGGCATCGCGAGATCGGTGACGAGCACGTCGCAAGGCGTGGTGTGCAAACGTTCGAGCAGCGATAGGGGATTCGTCGCCTCGTCGACGATCGTGACACCGGCATGCATGGTTAACGTCGCGCGGATGCCAAGCAGAACGAAATGATGATCGTCCGCCAGGATAATTCGAAGGCTCACCGGGGTTTTCTCTCGTTTGTTGTAGGATTATTTTCAAATGCGCAGTCAAAATCTGACGCACTCTACCTATTCTTTGACGGCCGTTTGTCGACGCATGGCGTGTCAACGCGGTCATAAAATCACCACCACGACGGCACGAAAATCGGAGCGCTCCGAATCCTGTAGAGAAACCAATTACCTATTGCGGATTTATCAAAGAAGAAAGCAATAAATACGCAATATGAATATTTCGCACTTTCTTAAAAGGACTCGAGAGTGCCGACTTCTCGCTTGTTTTTTCTCGGACTCGCTCCGGCCTCGGCGCTTTTCATCTGAACACCGATCCATTTCCTGGTGATGTGATCCGGCGTGGCCGGTTGCCTTCGTGCACCAGATTCATCGTCAGGCGGCAGTGATCAAACTCACGTTGCTCTATTCCTCAATCAATGCCTTGTTGATGCTCTCGTAGTTGACTTGCAGGGGCTCACATCGCTCAGCGCATCGCCCACGAAGGACTCAGTGCGGATCTTCCTGTCCCGCGTATCGCTCGTCTGTCAGTATGCCCCGAACTGGTTCGGGAGGGCCTTGCAATGGGGGGGGGGTGAGTGACCCCGCGCGTCTTTCATCTATCGCGGCGAGCATCGCCTTGATCGTCTCAATGAGTCTTTCGATTTGAAGGAGCCGTTTGTGCTGCCTATATTGCATATTCTATGCGATACTTCGTAGTGCAAAATAATGTAGAGAACAACAATGAAACTCTGGACGGCTTGGTGGGACGCGATCTGGCTGCTACGCCCAGCGTTTTCTCGCCTGCGCAGCTTCATGTGGTTCGCAACTGTCGTCGCTGGCTTGACTGTGCGCACCGAGTTGCTGGGCGTGACCAGCATCGTGCGGGCTCTCAAACTGCGGCCAGCCCTGTACAACAAGCTGCGTGACAGCCTGCATAGCGACGCCGTGCAGCTCGATCAGCTTTCAGCGCTGTGGACCCAGACGGTGCTGCGCCTGTTCCCTGACCCGCTACGCGTCAATGGCCGACTGGTTTTGGTCGGCGATGGCATCAAGGTGGCCAAGAGCGGCAGGAAGATGCCCGGCGTCAAGCTGCTGCATCAACAGTCCGACTCCAACACCAAGCCCGAATACATCATGGGGCACTCGATGCAGGCGGTCAGTATGCTTGTGCGGGCCGCCCAGAGCGTCTTCGCCGTACCGCTGGCCGTGCGTATTCACGAAGGTCTGGTGTGGTCCAACCGCGATCGGCGTACCTTGCTCGACAAGATGATCTCGCTGCTTGGCATCGTCTCGGTGCAGCAGCCGTTCTACTTCGTGGCCGATGCCTACTACGCTGCTGGCAAGATCGTCAAAGGCCTGCGCGATCGGGACAACCACCTGGTCACACGCGTGAAGTCCAATGCAGTCGCCTGTGCCCCGTACGTGCAGCAGGGACCGCGCAAACGGGGGCGTCCCAGGCGCTACGGTGAGAAGATCAAACTCAAATCGCTACTGGCTGATCCCCAGGCCTTGCAATCCGCCCCCAGTCCGGTCTATGGCGAGCACAATGTCACCATTCACTATCGGGTCTGCGATCTGCTGTGGCCGGCGTACGGTCAGCTGGTTCGCTTCGTGGCAGTGACTCACCCAAGCAGGGGTTCGTGTCTGCTGATGTGCACCGACCTCAGTCTGGATGCCGTCGAGATCATCCGCCTGTATGGATTGCGCTTCAAGATCGAGTACAGCTTCAAACAGGCGGTGCATCGGATCGGCACATTCGCGTACCACTTCTGGATGCAGGACATGAAGCCGCTCGCCCGCCGAAACGGCGATCAATACCTTCATCGCGAGTCACTCGAGTACCGCAACGCCGTCAAGCGCAAGATCCACGCGTACCACGTCTTTATGCACGCTGGCATCGTCTGTCAGGGACTGCTTCACTATCTGGCAGCGGTGTTCCCTTCACAGGTCTGGAGTTCCTTTGGATCCTGGCTGCGCACTATCCGCCCCGGCATCCCTCCATCGGAGTTGGTCGTCGCCAACGCACTACGTCAATGCCTGCCCGAATTTCTCGTGAATAGCGCCAAAACCCATTTCTTCGCAAAATTCATCGCAGAAAGGCAGGACCCCGACACATTCGAGATGTTCCGCCTGGGCACATAGCCGAAAAACCACGCCTGAATTCGGCACTCTCGAGAAAAGGAGTATGTCCGGAAAAAGTCGAGGACTCGGGCGCTCGCCGCGCGAGTTCCAGCGCGCGGGCCAACGGCATGAGAAAAAGCGCGGCGCCCGCCGCTTCGGCGACCGGCGCCGGCAACCGTCAGGTTGCGTCGCAAGCGCGTGCCGCCCTCACCTTGCTTTCACGTGCCGCGCGCGGAAACACCGGCAGCGCGATCAATGCGCACACACTGGCCACGGCCCACACCATCGGCCACGAACCCACCGTCAGCAGCGGGGGAATCGCCAGCGGTGTCACGAACAGCGTGAGAAACACGCAGGTGTTGCCGATTGCCAGCGCCGTGCCGGCGCGGTTCGTCCCTGCCAGCGTGGCGAGTTCAGTAAAGGCCACGCCGTGCCATGCCGACGCGCTCACGCCGGCCAACACGACCATGAGCGCGAATATCACTGTCAGCGTCGCGTGATGCATGCCGGCGAGGCCTGTCAGCAGCGCGAGCGAGGCGAACAGCACCGCCGTCAGCAGACTGCAGATTCGCATGTAGCTCCGGCGATTGCCGCGCCGGTCGGTCCAACCGCCGCTCCAGACCCGCGCGATCGCGGCGCCCGTCTGCACCGCCGCCATCGTCACGCTGATCGCCCGCACCCCGGCGCGGCTGAAATCGTGCAGAAACACTGTCCCGAAGGTCAAGACGGCGAGTTGCGGCACGCACAACACGCCGGCACCGAGCGCCACGCGCCAGACGCCGATGTCGCGCAACGGCGAGACCCGGGCGCGCATGCCGCCTGCCGGCGCGTCGTGGGCTTCGCGCGCGCCGTCCGCACCGGTATGAGAAGGTTCGTGCAGCCAGCGCCATGCGAACGCGGCCGTGATCGCGCAGGCCAGCGCCAGCCCGGCATAGGCGCTCGCGAAACCGAAACGGGACGCGAGCACCGGCAGCAGCAAGGCGCCGAGGCCGCCGCCCGCCGGCACCGCAGTCTGGCGAATACTCATGGCGAGGCCGCGCTCGCCTTCGCGAAACCAGGCCATCACCGCGCGGCCGCTCGAACCGTTGACACTGCCACCGAGCAGGCCGACCAGCAACAGGCCGAGCGCGAGCGCGGTCACGCTCGGCACGTGCGCACCGGCCGGCACGACGAACAGCGCGAGGCCGGCGAGCGCGGCAGCGGTTGAAAGCAGTCCGAGGAGCAACACGCGCCGGTCGCCCCAGCGGTCGGTTAGCAGCCCCCATGGCAACTCGCTGACCGCGATGCCCAGACCGAGCATGCCGAGCACGAGGCCCAGCCCGTCATTGCCAAGGTGATAGCCCGAGCGCAAGAAAACCGCCGTCGTCGGAATTCCCGAAAATGCCGCCGAGAAACTCGCGTTCGCGGCAAATCCGACGCCGAGCACCTTCCACCGATGGCTTGCCGTTCGCCCGCCGGATAACCCTACGCCTGCAATCGTTTCGTTTCCCATCCCACCCTCCACAAAGAATCTGGAGGTATCCTACGGCTGGGCTTTCCATCGGAAAAGCCGGATTTTTAGATGACTTCCATCGGATATACCGAATCATGAGCCAGCGTGGATTCGACCTGACGCAGTTGCGGACCTTCGTCGCCGTCGCGGAATCGGGCAGCGTCTCGGCGGGCGCGGAACGCGTGTTCCTGTCGCAGTCTTCCGTCAGCGAGCAGTTGAAGAAGCTGGAGGAGCGCGCCGGCCAGCCGCTCTTCATACGCAGCAAGCAGGGCGTCAGCGCCACGCCCGCCGGCAGCCGCCTGCTCGACCATGCGCGGCGCATCATCGCGATGAGCGAAGCCGCCTTCGAAGATCTGCAAGGCCGCTCGCTCGACGGCGAGTTGCGCATCGCGATCACGGACTACTACCGGCCGCACGACATCGCGCGCATTCTCAAAACGTTCTCGGAACAGCACCCGCGCCTGAAGCTGCACGTCACCGTGCTGCCGAGCGCGGTGATCGACAGCAATGCGGGCGACGATGCGTCTTTCGACATCGGCCTCTCTCTGCGGCTCGTCACGAACAACACGCGCGCCGCCGGCCGACGCCCCCGCGCGCCGAGCACGGTTGTGCGTCGCGAAAGACTGCTGTGGGTCAGCGCGGCGGATTCACCTCCGCGGCCGGTGACGCCTTATTCGCTCGTGTTGCTGCCGTCGAGCTGCCAGTTGCAGCGGTTCGTGGTGAAACTGCTCGATGAGCACAAGGTGCCGTATGTGGTGTCGCACTCGGCTTCCGGCGTGGCCGGCTTGCAACTCGCGCTGAAAGCGGGGCTCGGCATGTCCTGCCTGAACGAGTCGTCGATCGGCGGCGGCGTCGTGGCCTGTCCGGCGAGCGTCGGCTTGCCCGCGTTGCCCGCCGTGGAGTTCCATCTGCTACCTGGACGAATCGGCGAAAGCGAACGTGTGAGCAATGCGCGCACGGCGTTGACGCGCCTCTTCAGCTGACCGCCTGCAAAGCAGATTCGCGCCGTCTCGCTGAAGCACGTGATCCATCATCAATCACAATGGTGCGATAACGTGGGCGCACAGGAAGATTCTCAATGAACATTGAAAGCCTCCTGGCCGACATCTATCATGATCATGAGTCAGATCAAGTAAGGGACGATTCGCTGTTGACGGGCAGAATGAATTCCTGCAACCTCGCAGGCGCTGCTTAACGTTTCAAGCGTCTATTACCGCAGCCCGAAAGCCGCCGCCCACTGGCGCATTCAGGCCGATCATTGTTCTAAAAAGCAATCGCATCGCCGTAGCAAATCAACTGTCGTTATTCAGAATAAGTCTGTTTTCGATTTGCTGTTTTTGCGCTCGTTTTAGAAAAAAACTTGCGGAGTCGTCACGCGCTGTTCGCGGATCGAGAAGCCAGAACTCGAGCGCATGCGCGAGAAATAATCGAGAAGAAAGAACGTTCCCAATAGAGGTATGGCGTGCATCGTAGAACTATCGGATCGTCGGTTCTGTTAGTGTTTTACGTCATGTGGAGCGGCGTGGCGCTCGCCGCCACCGACGCGTCCAGCGCCATGCCCTCGGCCATGGACGAACGCGTGCGCGCCTGCACCTCATGTCATGGCGTGCAGGGCCAAGGCCTGAACAACGACTACTTTCCGCGCATTGCCGGCAAACCGGCCGAGTATCTGTTCAATCAGTTGACCGCATTCCGCGACGGCGGCCGCACCTATCCGCCAATGGGCTATCTGCTTGCCTTCCTGCCCGACGACTATCTGCGCAAGATCAGCCAGTACTTCGC
Source organism: Paraburkholderia aromaticivorans (assembly GCF_002278075.1). NCBI lineage: Bacteria > Pseudomonadati > Pseudomonadota > Betaproteobacteria > Burkholderiales > Burkholderiaceae > Paraburkholderia > Paraburkholderia aromaticivorans. Next base: position 725,132 of record NZ_CP022989.1, read on the forward strand.
CGATCTGCAACCGCCGTATCCCAACGCCGATCAGAGCGAGGTCGCGCCTGCGGTGCTCGCCGCCGGCCAGCGCCTCGTCACGCAGGGCGATCCGGCCCGCAAGATACCGGCGTGCATCGCGTGCCACGGCGCGCGCATGACCGGCACGCAGCCGGGTATTCCCGGCCTGCTCGGTCTGCACGCGAGCTACATCGCCGGGCAGATGGGCACGTGGCGTTCGGGCACGCGGCACGCGCTCGCGCCGGACTGCATGCATTCCATCGCGGTCAAGCTCACCGACAAGGACATCACCGCGGTATCGAGCTGGCTGGCGCGCCAGCCGCGTCCGGCTGATCCGCGGCCCGCTCCGGCGTCCGGCCAGCGGCTGCCTCTTGCATGCGGGAGCCAACCGCAATGAAGCCGACACTCCGCTCTCCAGGCTCTTTGCGCGCGCTGCGTACTGCCTTGCTCACCGCTTTGCTCGCCTTGACGAAGAGCCGGCGCGCGCAAGCGCCGCTCGTGTCCGGCCTGCTGGCCGCCGGCCTGATCGTGGCCGGCAGCGCCGCGCTCATGCGCGCTTCGCATACGCCGCTAATCGCCGACGCACGCGCCGCCGAAACCACGGCGGCATCCGCGGGCGGCAACGCCGACACGCGCCCCGACATCGTCAAACGCGGCGAGTATCTGGCGCGCGCCGGCGACTGCGTCGCCTGCCATACCGCGCCGCGCGGCAAACTGTTCGCGGGCGGCCTTGCCATGGAAACGCCGTTCGGCACGCTGTATTCGCCGAACATCACACCGGACGCGCAGTACGGCATCGGCACGTGGAGCCAGGACGCATTCTTCAAGATGATGCGCACCGGCCGCACGCCGGACGGCACGCTGATCTATCCGGCAATGCCGATCGCTCAATACACCAAGGTCACGCGCGAGGACTCGGACGCGATCTTCGCCTATCTGCAAACCGTCACGCCGGTTCGTCAGCCGAATCACAAACACACGCTGCGCTTCCCGTTCAATCAGCGCAACCTGCTCTACGGCTGGCGCACGCTGTATTTCCGCGAGGGCGAGTTCCAGCCCGATCCGACCAAATCGGTCGAATGGAACCGCGGGGCGTATCTGGTCGAAGGGCTCGGGCACTGCACGATGTGCCACACCAAGATCAACATGCTCGGCGGCTCGTCGCAAAGCGAACAGTTCGCGGGCGGCCTGATCCCGGTGCAGAACTGGTACGCTCCCTCGCTGACCTCGGACAAGGACGGCGGCCTCGGCGACTGGAGCACCAAGGACATCGTCGATCTGCTGCAAGCGGGCATTTCCGACCGCGGCGCCGTGTATGGGCCGATGGCCGAAGTCACGTACCACAGCCTGCAGTACATGAGCACCGACGACATCAAGGCAATGGCGGTTTATCTCAAGACCTTGCCCGACAAGAGCGGCCGCAAGTCCGGGCCGTCGGCGCCGACCAACACCAACGTGTTCGCGCTCGGCGAAAAAATCTACGCCGACAAATGCGCGCTCTGCCACGGCGCGAAGGGCGAAGGAAAGTTGCAGCACTACCCGCCGCTCGCCGGCAATCAGTCGATCGAAATGGACTCCTCGGTCAACCCGATTCGCATCGTGCTCAACGGCGGATTCCCGCCGGGCACGATGCGCAATCCGGAACCGTACGGCATGCCGCCTTTCGGTCACGAACTGAGCGACACCGAGGCTGCTGCCGTGGTCACCTATATCCGCACGGCGTGGGGCAATCACGGCCAACCCGTGACGTCCCGCGACGTCAACGCGTTGCGCGACGCGCCGCTGCATTGAACCGCCGCACTGGAGAGCCTTCAGATGGAAGCACACGAAACCGGTAGCGTGACCCCGCCGACGGACGACGAAGTAGAGCGCGTGGTCGCGGCCGGCCCGCATGGCGCGATTGCTCTCGCCGGTGTCGCCACGCTGATCGTCATGGCGATCTGGTTCGGCTTCTACTTCCTCGTGTTTCTGCCGCGCGGCGTGGTTCACTGATCATGTCGACCGATTCCAATCACCAACCGGGCGGCGGCCACGCGGTCGCCTTACGCGCCGAGCGCCGCTGGGCCATTTTCGCCGTCGCGCTGATCGTGCTGATGCTGGCCGTCATCGTGTATTCAGGACTCCATTGGGCGATGATGCCGCCCTCGCGCGTCGAAACGATCGATCCGTCGCGCCTGCAACTGTCCGGCGAATTCGTCGAAGACAATCTGGGCAGCGCGGTCGAGCCGGACGGCTCGGTGGTCGTGCGCTTCATCGCGCAGCAATACTCGTTCACGCCGCAATGCCTGCTGGTGCCCGCCGACACGCCGATCACGATCCGCACCACCAGCGCGGATGTCGTGCACGGCCTGCTCGTCACCGACACCAACATCAACACGATGGTCGTGCCCGGCTACGTCGCCACGCTGAACACGCGCTTCGACACGCCCGCGGATCACACCATGCCGTGCCACGAGTTCTGCGGCTTCGGCCATCAAGCCATGTGGGCGCACGTGAAAGTCGTCGACAAAGCCACCTTCTTCGAGCAGGCCCGACAATCACGGAGGCTGAGCTGTGTTTCACGCTAAGCGACTCGTTCTCGCGCATTTCTGGCTCGCCTTCATCGCGTTTCTGGTCGCGCTGCTGCTCGGCGCCTGGCAGATGCTGGTGCGCAGCCCACTCGTGCCGTGGGTCGGCGATCCCGAGCTGTACTACCGTTCGGTGACCGCGCACGGCTCGGTGATGGCCTACGTGCTGCCCACGCTGGTTTCCATGGGTTTCGGCTACGCGATTGTCGAACTCGCGCTCGCGCAGCGCCTCGTCGGTCTCAAATGGGCATGGGCCGCCTTCATCATGCTGGCGGTCGGCGCGGTGATGGCGATGGTGCCGGTGGCGCTCGGCCAGGCCTCGGTGCTCTACACCTTCTATCCACCGATGATCGGCAGTCCCTTCTATTACCTCGGCGTGGTGCTGGTGGTGGTGGGCTCGTGGATCTGGGTCGCGCTGATGCACGTCAACCTGCGCGTCTGGAAGCGCGCCAATCCGGGCAAGCCGGTGCCGCTCGCGATGTTCGCCAACGTGGCGGGCGCCTATCTGTGGGCATGGACGGCCGTCGGCGCGGCGCTGGAAATCCTGTTCCAGATCCTGCCGGTCGCGTTCGGCCTGACCAACACGATCGACGCCGGCCTCTCACGCATCCTGTTCTCCTGGACGCTGCACGCGATCGTCTACTTCTGGCTGATTCCGGCATATATCGCCTACTACACGCTGGTGCCGCGCGCGATCGGCGGCCGGCTCTATAGCGATTCGATGGCGCGCGTATCGTTCATCCTGTTCCTCGTCTTCGCGATGCCGATCGGCATCCACCACCTGTTCGCCGATCCGCAGGTCGGCTCCGGCTTCAAGTTCCTGCATGCCGTCTTCACCGGCATGGTGTCGGTGCCGACGCTGCTGACGGTGTTCACGATTTGCGCGTCGGTCGAAATCGCCGGCAGACTGCGCGGCGGCAAGGGCGCATTCGGCTGGATCACCGCGCTGCCCTGGCACAACCCGATGATGCTGGTGGTCGCGTTTTCGTTCGTGATGCTCGGACTCGGCGGCGCGGGCGGCCTGATCAACATGAGCTATCAGTTGAACTCGACCGTGCACAACACGCAGTGGGTCACCGGGCACTTCCATCTGATCTTCGGCGGCGCGATCGTCATCATGTACTTCGCGATCGCCTACGAACTGTGGCCGCAGCTGACCGGCCGCGCGCTCGTGTCGGTCAGGCTGGTGCGCACGCAGTTGTGGCTGTGGTTCATCGGCATGATGGTCGTGACGCTGCCGTGGCACTACGTCGGCCTGCTCGGCGCGCCGCGCCGCATGGCCTATTACGACTACAACACGCCGGGCATGCAGTCGCAGGCGTTCTGGGTCGGCATGTCGGCGGTGGGCGGATTGATTCTGGTGGCGTCCGGCGTGCTGTTCGTCTACATCCTCGTCAAATCGCAATTCGGCCCGGCGGTCCAGCAGCAAGGCTTCCGCTTTGCGAGCGCGGCGCAGCCGGTGGAGCGCGTGCCGGCCGCGCTCAACAGCTTCGGCTTGTGGGTGGCGTTGATGATCGGCCTCACGGTCGTCAACTACAGTGTGCCGATCGTGCAGTTGCTCAGACTGCCGCAGACCTCCGTGCCGGCAGTCGTCGTCGGAGCGCAGCGATGAATCATGAACGCGTCTTCAGCTTGCGCAACCCGTGGTTCACGTTGAGCGTGGGCGGCACGCTGGCGATTGCCGTCGTGTCGATACTGATCGGCTTCATCTGGCTGCCTTCGGCGAACAACACGTTCGGCGACCGCGGCTTATGGGCGACGATCTGCAGTGCCGCGGGCGCGCCGTCGAGCTGGTACGGCGGCGCCAATCTCACCGGCCCGGCGCCGAGCGAAGTGGTGGTCTTGCCGCCGCCACGGCGCGTGCGGGCCGACGCGAATTCGATCGGCCGCGGCGCGACGATAGCGACACAGAATTGCTCGATGTGCCACGGGGTGCTGGGCACGGTGCAGGTGACGGCGCCCGCATTGGCCGGCCAATATGCCGACGTGGTCTACAAAGAGTTGCGCGACTACCAGAGCGGCGTGCGCCAGAACGCGATCATGCAACCGATCATTGCGGCACGCAGCGATCAGGATCTGCACGATCTCGCGGCCTACTACGCATCGCTGCCGCGAGCCCCCGCGGCGGAGTCGCAACCCACCGGTGTGGAACCGGACGCGAATGCGGTGAAGCTCGCCATGCAGGGCGATCCGCAGCGCAATATCGCCCCTTGCGCCGCATGTCACGGTCAGCTCGACCGCAAGGGCGCGGCGCCGTGGCTGGGCGGCCAATCGTCGATCTATCTCGCGGCGCAGATGCGCGCCTTTGCTTCCGGCGCCAGACACAACGATATCAATGAGCAGATGCGCAACGTGTCGCGGCAGATGACGTCCGCCGAGATCGACAGTCTGGCCAAATATTACGCGGCCATGCAGTAGCAAGCGTTTTGCCCGGGAGGCGCGACGGGAGCGAAAGACCCGGCACGCCGCCGCGCAAGGCGGGCGCCGATATCAAGCCGTTGCGAACTCGCTTGCATCCGTTGTCCTCGGCGTGGCGGCCGAACCGCCGCGCCGCGCGGCAAACTGCGACGACGACGCACCGCTGCCGGTCTGGAACACCGACACAGCGGAAGTCAGCCGCCGCGCCTGCTCTTCCAGCGAACCCGCCGCCGCCGCGGCCTGCTCGACGAGCGCGGCGTTTTGCTGAGTCACCTCGTCCATCTGCGCCACCGCCAGATTGACTTGATCGATGCCGGTGCTCTGTTCGGTCGCGGCTGCTGCAATTTCCCCCATGATCGCACTCACGCGTGCGATCGCGTCGACGATCTCGGTCATCGTCGAGCCCGAGCGGTGAACCAGTTGCGAGCCGGCCTGCACCCGCGCCGTCGATTCGTCGATCAAACCCTTGATCTCCTTCGCCGCTGCCGCACTGCGCTGCGCGAGCGAGCGCACTTCGCTTGCCACCACCGCGAAGCCGCGTCCCTGCTCGCCGGCTCGCGCGGCTTCGACCGCGGCGTTCAGCGCGAGAATATTGGTCTGAAACGCGATCCCTTCGATCACGCCGACAATGTCGGCAATGCGCCGCGAATCGTCGACGATGCCATGCATCGTGCCCACCACCTGCTCTGTCAGATCGCCGCCTTGCGCGGCCAGACTGGATGCGCCCTGGGCGAGCGAGCTGGCCTGCTTCGCGTTATCCGCGGTCTGCTTGACCGTCGAGGTGAGCTGTTCGATGCTCGCCGCTGTTTCTTCGAGAGACGCGGCCTGTTCCTCGGTGCGTTGCGACAGATTGGTATTGCCCGCGGCGATCTCGCTCACGCCGGTGTCGATGGATTCGGTGCCTTCACGCACCGAGTTCACCGTCGCGATCAGCGCTTCCTGCATCTTGCGCAATGCCGCCGCGAGACGGCCCATTTCATTACCGCTCGCCACGACGATCTGCCCGGTCAGGTCGCCATTGGCGATGCGCTGAAACTGCGCGATGGTGGCGTCGACCGGATTGACGATCGCGCGCACCAGCACCGCGCGGCCGATCCACGAACCGAGCAGCGACGCGGCCATGCCGACCGCCACTGCAATACAGATCGCATAGAACAGGTCTTGCGCATCCTGATAGCGCTGCGCCCCGTGATCGATCTGCAACTGTTCGAGCGTGAGCATAGCCTTTTCGTACGCGGTATAGAGCGACGGCAGCTTGTGCGCCTGCAATTGCTGGAAGGCCGTCCGGTCACCGGACTTGAGCGCGGCGAGCGCCGGTTCCACGCCTTCGCGCAGGAAGGTGTCACGCTTGTCCTGCATGTCCTTGATGAGGCGCTGCTCGTCGGCGTCCGCGCTCGCGCGGCTCACATAGTGGGCAAGGCGGTCGTTCGATCCTTTCTGGTACTGATCGAAACGTTTGAGCACGGCGTTCGCGCCGTCCTGATCGTTCAGGTCGACGAGCGATGCGTACGTCGCCAGCGCGAGCCGCAGGCGCAACAACTGTCCGGCGCTGCCTTCGAGGTCGGCAACAGCCGGCGTGTCGACCGTGTACATCTGCTGCAGCGAGGCGTTGCTCGAGCGCAGCGACAGCAGGCCCGCCGCGGCGCCGACCAGCAACACGATGCCGAAAAACACGATCATCATGGTCAGGCAGGTGCGAATCGACAGATTTTTCAACATCGGGCTTGTCTCCGTGGGTCTGCCTGACCGAATGTTCGTTAAATGCCCCGGCCACGCGCGCTGCGCCCCAAGCCCATTCGACCAGGTCCGCAACTATTATCTGAATTTAAGCGAATGCCACATGTAAGGACTACGGCGCGACAGCGGAAAACTTGATGGTCGCTGGCGCATGCTTTGTGCTACAGCAACTTACAAGCGAATGTGAACGGTGACGCGCGCCCGCGATTGCGGGACTGCCCGGGTTTCCGGCGGGCGGCGCTTGATGGAAAGTGACGGGAATGCGTCTACGGAGCATGGGTATGTCGGAAGCGAGCACGACCGTGGTGGTTTTCCTTCTCTTGCTACTCGCGACCGGCGTCGGCGTGTGGGTGCGTCCGCTGTTGCCGGAAGAGCATAAGGCGCATGAAACCGTGCAGTTGATCCAGCTGGTAATCGGCATGCTGGTGACGTTTGCCGCGCTGGTACTCGGCTTGATGACGGCATCGGCGAAGTCCAGCTTCGACACGGCGTCGAACGATTTACGCGCCTATGCGGCCGATCTGATCGAGTTCGACACGACCTTGCGCGAATACGGTGCGGATACCGGCCCGGCCCGGCAGCTGTTGCGCCAGTACACCGCTGCGGCGATTGCCTCGACGTGGCCCACCGAAACACCGCCCACTGGCGACTACCCCAAGGACATCGGCTCGCAAGGCAATTCGCAGAAACTGGAGAACGTGCGGCTCGGCGATATGCTGACCGCCGTGGGCAGGGAGTTGCGCAAACTGCGGGCGCACGACCCGCTGCAGCAGCGCGCGCTCGACGACGGGTTGAACCAGTACCGGCGCGTGGTGGACGCGCGGTGGAAAATCATCGAGGAAGCGCACAGCTCGATTTCCCAGCCGTTCCTCAAAACATTGACCTTCTGGCTGGGCGTGATCTTTCTGAGTTTCGGTTTGATCGCGCCGCGCAACGCGCTGGCATTGGTCACGATCTTGCTGGGCGCGGTGTCGATTGCGTCCGCGATCTATGTGATCGTCGATCTGGATACCCCGTTCACCGGGCCGATCGTCATCTCCAGTTCGCCGCTGCGAGACGCGTTGGACCATTTGCGCCGGTGAGCGTGGCTTGCCCGGCCGCCGGCCAGAACCGGCGGACCTTCACTGCGTGAGCGTGTCGAACGCCGCAATCCGCTTCGCCCGCTCGATGACCGGCCGGTCGACCAGCTTGCCGTCGACCGCGAACGCCCCTTCCGGATGCTCGCGACAGGCCGCGAGGACGCGCGCCGCCCACCGGCGCTCGTCCTCGCTGGGCGCGAAGCCGCGGTTGACCGGCTCCACCTGGCGCGGATGAATGCACAGCTTGCCGCCGAAGCCGAAGCGCCGCGCCTTGGCCACATGCTCGGTCAACCGCGCGAAATCGTCGAGTTCCAGCGTCACACCGTCGATCGGCGCGGCGAGACCCGCGTAGCGCGATTCGATCACCATCTGCGAACGCACGTGGTCCAGCTCGGCGCCGAGCCCTTCCACGCCGGCGTCGCCGCAAAAATCCACGGTGCCGAACGCAAGCCTCGTGACCGACGGCGCGGCGGCGATGTCGCGCATCGCCACCACACCCGCGACGCTTTCGATGAGCGCCACGATGCGCGTCGCCGCCGGCAGCCGTGCGGCGACATCGGCGAGTTGCTGCGCGCTGTCCGATTTCGGCAGCATCAGCGCGGCAATGCCGCAGGCGCTCACCATGGCCACGTCGTCGAGATGCCACGGCGTGCCCACCGCGTTCACGCGGACCATGAGCCGCGCGGGATCGGCCGTGGCCAGCCAGCGTTGCAGGCCGTCGCGCGCGGCAAGCTTCGCCGCCGGCACGACCGCGTCTTCGAGATCGATCACCACCGCGTCGGCGCCGGTGTCGAGCGCCTTGGCGAAGCGCTCTGGCCGGTCGCCCGGCACGAACAGATAACTGCGTGCGTCCATCCTGCTCTCCTGAACGGCACGCCGCGATGCTGCTAGTTGGCGTGCCAGTCGCGTTGAAATGTTTCGGAATAACTGTAGCGATCCGCCGGATGCACGCTGATGGTCAACTCGACCACCTGCGCGCGCCGGTTCAGATAACGGCGGCACAACCACAGCGCCGGCGAGCGCGGCTTCGCGTTCAGCCGTTGCGCGAGCGCCGCCGGCAGCGCGACCGCGCGGATTTCCTGCTGCACCTCGGCGATCTGCTCGCCGAACTGTTTTTCGATCAGCGTGTAGATCGGCACATGCGTGCGGCCGCTCAGCCCCGTCAACGAGCGGAACGCCGGGTGGATATACACCTGCGTGTGGCAGATCGGCTCGACGCTATCCGGCGAGCGGCGAATGCCCTCGGCCAGCAACCAGGTTTCGCCCGGTTTTGCATTGAGCCGTTCGAGCAGTTCGGCGTCGTCGATCTCGACGGTCTGCGTGGATGCGATCTCCAGCTCCGTGTCGGCCGTATAGCGGTGCAGATCGCTCAGGCGCTCCATGACCTGACGGTACGCGGTCTCGGTCTGCGTGGCTTTCACGCGGGTGCCGATGCCGGGCCGCCGGTCCACCAGACCGCGCTGTTCGAGTTGCTTGATGGCCTGACGCACCGTGAAGCGGCTCGCGCCGAACTGCTCGCAGAGCTCGAACTCGGTCGGCAGCAACGTGCCGATGGGAAACTGCCCGCCCTGAATCTCGTTGAGGAGCGTCTGTGCCAGTTGCATGTAGCGCGGCTGTTGCCCGAGGACTGTCGTGGCCATCTCGATGTGCAAAAAAGTGGAAGAGCGGACGGTTGCCCGCCCGGCCTTATTGCACCACACCCGCCTCTCTCAGCAAAGCTATCCTTTCCGGACCATAGCCCAGCTCGTCGAGCAACCGTTGGGTGTCCTGCCCGAGGTCCGGCGCCGCGCGCGTCGGCAGCGGCTCGTCGATCCGCACCGGCGCAGCCACGCCGCGTACCGTGCCGAAGCGCGGGTGCTCGGCGTTCACCACGCATTCGCGCTCGGCAACGAAGGGATTCTCCAGCGCCTCCTTGACGTCGAACACCGGCGCCGCCGGCACGCGACCGCCGAAGCGTTCGAGCCATTGCGCGGTGGTGGAGCTCGAGAGCACCGCGTCCAGTTCGGTCTGCACCAGCTCGCGATTCGCAAGGCGCGCCTGAAAGTTGCAAAAGCGCGGATCGGTTACCCACGACGGTTTGTCGAGCACTTCCGCGAGTACGCCCCAGAACTTTTCCTTGTTGCACATCAGGAAAATCCAGCCGTCCCGGGTCTTGTACAACTGGCTCGGCGTGAGCGACGGATGCGACGAGCGGTTCTCGCGCCCCGTCACCACGCCGCCGTTCAGATACCACGTTGCGACATACGCGAGGTTATGCAGCGCCACGTCGAACAGACTCACGTCGATGTCGCGTCCCTTGCCCGAGGTCTTCGCATCGACGAGACCGGCGAGCAGCGCCATCGCCGCGGTCGTGCCGGTCATCAGATCGATGATCGACAGGCCGAAGCGCGCGGGCGGACTGTCAGGTTCGCCCGTGACCGACAGGTAGCCGGCCTCGGCCTGCATCAGATAGTCGTAGCCGGGCCATGCCGCGCGGCTGCCGCTGCGGCCATACGCGGACAGATGCCCGCAGACGATCTTCGGATTCGCCTCGCGCAGTTGCTCATACGTGAGCCCGAGTTTGGCCGGCAGATCGCCGCGCAGGTTGTTGAACACCGCGTCGCTTTTCGCGACGAGGTCCAGCAGCACCGCGCGCGCTTCGGGCTTTTTCAGATCGAGCGTGAGACTGCACTTGTTGCGATTGAACGCTTCGAAAAAATGGCTATCGCCCTCGCCGAAAAAATATGGGCCGACCGCGCGGCCGACGTCGCCGCCATTGGTGGGATGCTCGATCTTGATGATCTCCGCGCCGAGGTCCGCGAGATGCTGGGTCGCGAACGGCCCTGCGCCGTATTGTTCGATGGCGAGCACGCGCACGCCTGAAAGAGGCAAACTCATACCGGACTCCTTTCGATCAGCTGCTTGGCGATGATGATGCGTTGCATCTCGTTCGTGCCTTCGCCAATGGTGAGGAGCGGCGCATCGCGATACAGGCGCTCGACGTTGTACTCCTTCGAATAGCCGTACGCGCCGTGAATGCGCATGGCCTCGATGCTGTTTTCCAGCGCGGCTTCGGTGGCGAAATATTTCGCCATGCCGGCTTCCATATCGCAGCGCTCGCCGCGGTCGTACTTCTGCGCGGCGGCATCGACCAGCAGACGCCCCGCTTCGACGCGCGTCGCCATTTCGCCGAGCTTCAACTGGATCGCCTGGTGTTCGCAGATCGGTTTGCCGAAGGTTTTGCGCTGCTGCGAATAGCTGACGGATTCATCGAGCGCGGCTTGCGCGACGCCCACGCCGCGCGCCGCGACATTGATACGGCCGAGTTCCAGGCCGCCGAGTATCTGCTGCAAACCCTTGCCTTCCACGCCGCCGATCAACGCATCCACGGACACGTGATAGTCGTTGAACGACAACTCGCAGGTATCGATGCCTTTGTAGCCGAGCTTTTCGAGCTGGCGGCTGACTTCGAATCCGGGCCCTTTCTGCACCAGCAGCAAGCTCATGCCGCGATGCCGCGGCTGCGCCGTCGTATCCGTCTTCACCAGCAGCGCCAGCGTATTGCCGTGCTTGCTGTTGGTGATCCACGTCTTGTTGCCGTTCACCACGTATTCGTCGCCGACGCGTTTGGCGGTAGTGCGAATCGCCTGCAGATCGGTGCCGCAATCGGGCTCGGTGAGGCCGATGCCGCCGCGCCATTCGCCGGTGGCGAACTTCGGCAGATATTTGCTTTTCTGTTCAGGCGTGCCGTTGCGCTGCACCAGCATCGCGAGAATCAGATGCGAGTTGATGATGCCGCTCACCGACATCCATACCCGCGAGATGCGCGCGATGATCTGCGCGTAGGTCCGCGTCGACAGTCCCAGCCCGCCGTACTCGGGATCGATGATGCAGCCGAACAGGCCCATCTCCTTCATCTTCTCGACGATCTCCGCCGGGTAGATATCGTCGTGATCGAACTTGTGGACGTAAGGACGCACCTCGGTGTCGAGAAAGCGCTCCAGCGAGTCGAGAATCAGTTGATCGTTTTCCAGCGTATCGAGTTCAGTTGCGGTCATGGTGACTTCCTTAAGATGCGGAGTGTCCGGCAAGCGTGTCGGCGAGCGCGCGGGCCGGCTGTTCGTCGAGCTGCAAAACGGCGTGGGCGACCTGTTCGGCCGCGCTGCGGCAAATGCTGCGCTGCGCGTTCGCGTGGAACTTGGCGACGATGTCGTCGTTGCTGACTGGCCGGTCCGCGCAGCCGCGATTGATCGCCTCGCGATGCGCGACGCGCGAACCGTCGCTGCGCTCCACCGCGACTTCGCCGGTGTAGTGGCGCGGGAAGGTCGTGTCGGGATCGATTTCGTAATCGACCCGAGCCGCCAGCGCCAGCACCGCGGGATCGGCGAGCGCGGCCGGTTCGAGTTCGTCGAGCGTGAAGCGGCCTTTGAGCAACGCCGTCGCGACGATGTACGGCACGCTGAACTGCGCGTCGTAAGCGGTCACCGGTTTGCGCTTCGCCTCGACCGGTTCGCACACGATCTCGACCGTGCCGCGCGGCACCCTGGCGACCACGCGTTTGATCGAGTCGAGCTTTTCTGCCGAGAAACGATGCTCGCGATGCAACGCGATCGCCGCGTCGGCGACTGCATGGGTGAAATGACAGGCCGGCAGCGGTTTGATCGCCACTTCGTCGATCTGCCAGGTGCTGCCGAGGCCTTCCGTGGCGAGTTCACGGCCGGCCGCGTCGAGCGGCTTGCCGAGGTGGCTCGCGTAGAGCCCGAAGCGTCCTTCGTAGGCCAGACGCGGACCGGTGAAGCCGTGCCTCGCGAGCGTCGCGGCGGTGATCGCCGAGGCCGCCGCGAAACCCGGATGAGCGCGCTTGGTCCACGCGCCGTCTTCGAGAAATTCGAGGCTGCCGGCCGCCATCGACAGCACGATGCCTTGCGCATGCGCCACGCGAGCCTCGTCCAGTTGCAGCAAACGCGCTGCGGCCACCGCGCAGCCGAATGCGCCGACCAACCCCGTTGGATGAAAGCCGGCGTCGTGGAATCCGCCCTTGGCCGCCGACGCCACGCGCGTCGACACTTCCATTGCGACGATATAGGCGCTCAGCAGATCCGCGCCGCTTACGCCGTCGCGATCGGCGAGCGCGAGCACGCAGGGCAACGCGCTGGTGGTCGAGTGAATGACGCCGCGTGAATGCGTGTCGTCGAAGTCGAGACCGTGGATCAGCACGCCGTTCATCATCGCGGCATCGCGCAGGCCGAGACGCCGCCCGTAGCCGATGACCGGCGAAGTGCCGCTGCCGAGTTCGGAACAGGCCGCGAACGACACATCCGCATACGGATAACCACGCGAGGCGAACGCAATGCCGACGGCGTCGAGAATCAGATGCTTGGCGCGCGTCTGGACCGCACGCGGCACGTCACGCAATTGCAGACCCAAACCGAAGCGCGCGTACTGGTCGGACAGCGTGACGGAGGTATCGAGTGAAGTCATGGAGAGTTAACGTTGCTGGGTAGCGGGTAGCGGATCGGAATCGGTGTCGAGGCTCGGCGAGATCCGTTCGAGCGCGTGCTGATTGGTTTCCACACGCAGCAGCAAAATGCCGAACACCAGCAGCGCGAGGACGCTGCTCACCATGGCCAGCACACCGGACACACCGAACGCGTTGTAGAGCACCACCGCGAGATACGGCGTGGTCATCGAGGCGGCCCGGCCGCAAACACCCGCCGTGCCGGTGCCCCGCAGGCGCAGCTCGGTCGGAAAGAGTTCGGGGATGTAGGCGAACAAGCCGAGCGTGGTGACCGTATAGATGCAGGTGACCAGCACGAAGCCGACACTGCTGATTGCCCAGCCCGCATGCATGGTCGGATAGATGAAGCCGACCACGATCGTGGCGATCGCGAAGATCACGAGACCACGAGCACGGCCGACACGATCCGCGCAGAGAAAGCCGATCAATGCGCCGCCCGGCGCGCCGAACGCCATCAGCGTCGTGAAGCCGAGCGATTGCACGATGGTGAGGCCTTCCTTGACGAAGAAGGTAGGCAGCCACGCAACAAAGCCGTACACCGAAATATTCACGGCGACCGCCGTGAGAATGGCGACCAGCGTCCGGCCGAGCATGGCATGCGAAAACAGTGCGGAGAACGGCGCTTTCGGCACTTCCAGACTTTCGGTGCGCTCCACCGGCGGCAACGGACCTTTTTTCCGCTGCACCTCGTTCTCGATGGCCGAAACGGTCGCTTCGGCTTCGTCGCTGCGTCCCACTGATTCGAGCCAGCGCGGCGACTCCGGCATCCGGTGCCGCAGCACCCAGACGATAAGCGCACCGACGCCGGCAATCCCGAACATGTAGCGCCAGCCCAGAAGCGGAATCACGACGTAGCCCACCGCCGTCGACACCAGCAAACCGGAATTGATGATGAGCGCGAGCAACGCAGTCCAGCGTCCGCGAGAGGCGGGCGGGATGAATTCGCACAAGGTGCCCGCGGCGACCACCAGCTCGGCGCCGAGACCGATGCCCATGATCAGCCGCAACACGATCAGCCACGTCATGTTCGGCACGAAGCACGCGGCGATCGACGCGATGCCGAAGATCAACAGATTGGTCTGATACGACGAGCGGCGGCCGAAGCGGTCGCCGAGATAACCGGCAAAGCCTGCGCCGATCAGCATGCCGAAGAATGTCACCGAAATGAACAGCGCGTTCAGCTTCAGGTCCGAGAAGCCCGCTTTCACCATCGCGCCGAGCGCGCCGGCGGCGAGATAAATGTCGAAGGCGTCGAGAAAGGCGCCCGCGCTGATGAGGCCGAGAACCTTCCAGTGAAAGGACGCGATGGGCAGGCGATCGAGTCGCGCGCCCGAGTTGACGATACCGATAGCCACCTTTGTCTCCTTGGTGTGCATGCGGCCGAGTTGACGCTCGCCGCATCGCGACGCCTGTTCGGGCGTCGCCGGAATCCGCGCGCGGGCTGCTCTTGCCGGCAGATGCGCGCTATGTGCTGCGTGTCGTTCCCAGACTGCCCGAGCGCCGAGCCCGATCATGCGGCCGGCGGCACGAGGGTGACGCGTCGCTCAATCGCCGACGCCGTGGCCGCGTGCCGGCACGAGAGCGCTGCGCACGAAATCCATGATCGGCGTGCCGTCCTGCTTGAACGCGCGGGTCTGCACGGTGACGATGCCCTGTCCCGGACGCGACTTCGATTCGCGCTTTTCGAGCACTTCGGATTCCGCATAAATCGTGTCGCCGCAAAACACCGGCCCGGTCAGACGGATTTCTTTCCAGCCGAGGTTGGCGATCGCCTTGCCGCTGACGTCGTTCACCGAGAGTCCCAGCACCACGGCAACCGTCAGCCCGCTATTGACGAGCAGGCGGCCGAATTCGCTTTTGGCCGCGTAGGCGGCATCGCAATGCATCGGATGGAAATTCATCGTCAGCAGCGAGAAGTGGATGTTGTCGGCTTCCGTAATAGTGCGCCCGGGGCGGTGTTCGTAGATGTCGCCGACCTGGAAATCTTCGAGGTAGCGGCCGTAGCTGGCGCGAATACGGTGTTTGACTGCGAGGTCTGACTCCATGCCTGTCTCCTGTTTCGAATGACTTTTATCTGCGTTTGTTACTTTGTCCGTACAAACTATGAATCGAGTATTGTCGGCCGACGGGGGAATGTCAAGGCGACATTCGTCGAAGCGGCCGGTCATTGCGGTCAAACGTGCCGCCAAGGCACGCCAGGACTGGCGACCAGGTTTATCCCTGGCAACTGGTGCGGATGGGGACGTAGCAATGGCGGCGCCGATGCCAGACGGGCATTAACCCTTGCCGGATTCCGATTCCCACGCCTGGGCTCGCCGGCTTCGCCGTCGCGATCGGTACTGAAGCCGCCACGCGCATTCTGGCCTCGGCCGATAGCGACGCGTTGCGCGCACGCTGGAACGTGGCATCGTCGGTGGGCTTGGCGGGTGCCGTGCTGGCGGTATCGCGCCTGCTGCAGCTCGACGCAGCACATACACCTCGTGCGCCCGGCCTCGCGGCAACCCGGGCGGCGGGACTCTCGCACAATGCCGACCACGCCATGGAAGCGATCGAGATCGGCAAGGCCGCGGCGGACGCGCTCGAAGCCGCGATGATCGCGAAGCACGGGTTCGCGAGCGCGGCCGCGTCGATCGACGGACGGCGTGGCTTTGCCGCGCTGATGGCGTATCATTTTGACGCCGCCGCCATTACCGACGCGCTGGGCACACACTGGACTTCGCTCGATTGAGCGGCCCGCTTCGCCCGCGGTGCCGGACCCGGCGGGTGAAACAGTCAGCCACCGTTTTTGCTCGACGCGCTCGACCTGCGCGACGCCTGACAGGTCACAACACGGAAATCCGCTATGACCAGCAAGCGAATGATCAAAGCCTCGTTGCTCGCGCTGTGCTCGCTATGCGCGGCGATCAGCGGCACCAACGCGCAGACGCCCGCGTCTCAACCTTCGGCCGGCGGCCTGCCGGCGCGCTCGCCGTTCGACATTCCATACGGCATGCCGATCAGCCTGCAAAACGCGAGACAGGCGCTCGAAGCCGCGGAAGCCGAAGCCGCCCGGCACGGTTGGCCCGAAGCCATCGCGGTGACCGATCCCAGTGGAGAACTCGTCGCGTTCGCGAAGATGGACGACACGCAGAACGCGGCGCCGAACATCGCGCTGCGCAAGGCCGCAACCGCCGCACGCTTTCGCCGCGATACGCGCACGTTCTACAACGCCTTCGAATCCGGCCACACCTATGCGGCGACGCTCGATCCTTCGATGGCCGCCTCACCCGGCGGCTATCCGCTCGTGATTGGCGGCAAGATCGTCGGCGCGATCGGATGCAGCGGCGGCAGCGGCGACCAGGATGCGGATATCTGCAAGGCGGGCGCGGACGCGCTGAAGTAGACGCGCGGATTGCCGGGCGCGGCGGATCGTTTATCCGCGCGACGCGGCCGAGCCGTGGATGCGATCAGTCCTGCAAGCCGCGTACGTTGCGATCGGAACAACGGCTCGATGCATGACCGGAACGTCGTCATGCAGCCGAAGATTATCCGCAGTGGCAAGCCGTGCGCCGCACTCGAGCTTGAGCGTCGACGCGAGCGCCGGGCTCGCCCACTCTTTGCCGAAGCGCAGCAGGCGCGCGGTCACCGTCATTAATTCGCCGGTATCCTGGCGAGCCGGAAGCGGAGACGGAAAAACGGGTGGTTTTGCGGCGCCGATGGACGCTTATTGCGGGCACGCCGGTTGGGACGGGGCGTTCGATGGCTGGATTGGGTGGTCGAGCTGGTCGAGCGCGCTTGCCGCGAGCCCGATGAGCCCCACGAGCCGCACAAGCCTTTGGCGAATAGAAAAAACCCCGCGCGCAGGCGGGGTTCTATCAGCAAGAAACTGCTCCGGTCAGATTTAGAACGGAATATCGTCGTCCATCTCATCAAACCCGCCGCCAGCCGGCGCGCTCGGACGGCTTGCGCCGCCGCCGGCACCGCCACCGCTGCCGCCACGCGACCCACCGCCCGACGCCGCGCGACCACCACCGCCGCCGCTACGCTCCGACGGCTCACCGCGGCTGTAACCGCCTTCGTCGCCACCGCCGCCCATCGAGCCGCCGCGGCCACCGAGCATTTGCATCTGTTCGGCGACGATTTCGGTGGAATAACGGTCGGTGCCGTCTTGCGCCTGCCACTTACGGGTACGGATGCGCCCTTCCAGGTACACCGACGAGCCCTTCTTCAGATATTCGGACACGATTTCCGCGAGGCGGCCGAAGAACGACACACGATGCCATTCAGTCGCTTCCTTCATTTCGCCGGACGCCTTGTCCTTGTACCGATCCGTCGTTGCAAGGCGGATATTCGCCACTGCGTCGCCGCTCGGAAGATAACGGACTTCCGGATCGGCTCCGAGATTGCCGACGAGAATGACCTTGTTCACGGATGCCATGAGTTTCTCCTGTTGATTCCGTTACGGGCGGCGCGGCAATACACGGTTCGCGTTTCAGGGCCGGCAGGCCCGAGACCGGAACTGCGCCTCTGCCCGCCGCCGGGTGAGTTCTGGGTGAGTTCGGGATGCGCCGTATTACGCTTTGCGCGGCGGCTGTTTCATCTTTGCGGCGATTATAAGCCAGCAAAAGACGAGCCCCGAACAACTGAAGAATACGGCGCTCTGGCCATCCGCCTTCAGCAACCAGCCGCCGACCACGCCGCCCAGCGCAAGACCGATCGACTGGGTGGTGTTGTACACGCCCGCAGCCGCGCCCTTGCGGCTTCCGGGCGCCAGTTTCGACACCAGTGAAGGCTGCGAGGCCTCAAGAATATTGAAGCCGAGAAAGTACACAAAAAGGATCGCCGCCACGCTCAGAATCGTATGCGGAGCAACGCCCAATAACAACTGTCCGATCAGGATAAGACCGATCGCCGACAGCAGCACGATCTTCATTTTGCCGCGCTTTTCGGCGGCGATGATCGCCGGCACCATCATCACGAACGACAGGCCCATGACCGGCAAATACACTTTCCAGTGGGAGGCGACCGGCAGGCCGCCGGCTTCGAGAATGCGCGGCACGACGAGGAACAGTGCGGTTTGCGTCGCGTGCAGCACGAGCACGCCGAAATTCAGACGCAGCAACTCGACGTTGTGCAGCACTTCGGCGAATGGCGCACGGATGTGCACCGGCTTCGGCGCATCGGGCACGATCCACAACACCACGCCGATCGCCAGAATCGAGAAGATGCCGACCAGCGTGAAGAGGCCGCTCATGCCGACCCAATGGAACACGATCGGCGCACCGACAATCGCCACCGCGAACGACACGCCGATACTGCCGCCCACCATGGCCATGGCCTTGGTGCGATTTTCCTCGGCGGTCAGATCGGCAATAAACGCGATCACCGCGGAGGACACCGCGCCCATGCCCTGAATCACCCGGCCCACGATGATCCACGTCATGTCGTGCGCGCCAGCCGCCACGAAGCTGCCGAGCGCGAAGATCAGAAGGCCGGTCGCAATGACCGGCTTGCGGCCGATCTTGTCGGAAACCCAGCCGTAGAAGATGTACAGCATGGACTGCGTCACTCCGTAGGCGCCTAGCGCGATACCCACCAGCAGCACGTTGTCGCCGCCGGGGATGGTCTTCGCGTAGATCGAGAACACCGGCATGATCATGAAGAGACCCAGCATGCGCAGCGCGAAGATCGCGGCAAGCGACACGGTCGCGCGCAGTTCAGGCGCGCTCATGCGTGAGGAGGTGGCGGACGGATTGGACATCGGGAGCGTTCTTTGAATGAGCTGGGCGGCACACCGCGGGCGGACACAGCGGCAAGGCGGCCACGACCGCGCGGCTTGCCGCAGGACGGCGGGCCAGCATGCGGCACGAGGTTCGCGCCGGCGGCCGTTGCACCTTCCGCAGGCGCCTCGCGGTGCCTTGTACTCGCGGAAAACGGCCCCAGTTAGACCTCTTGTCCGCGGCGCTGAACCGCTGCCTTACAGCTCGCTTCGACACCTCTTCAGGCTGTCAGGAAGCCGTAACGGCGGTCTTGAAAAGTCGTTATAGTAGCAGGTTTAGCCTCTTCCTCTTTCCGCCAGTTCATGGAATAAATCCGTGGAACAAATCCGTATTCGTGGGGCTCGCACCCACAACCTGAAGAACGTCAACCTCGACCTACCCCGTCACAAGCTCGTCGTCATCACGGGCCTTTCAGGCTCGGGAAAATCGTCGCTGGCGTTCGACACGCTCTATGCGGAAGGACAACGGCGCTACGTCGAAAGTCTCTCCGCCTACGCACGCCAGTTCCTGCAATTGATGGAGAAACCCGACGTCGATCTGATCGAAGGCCTGTCGCCGGCGATCTCGATCGAACAGAAGGCGACCTCGCACAATCCGCGCTCCACGGTCGGCACCGTCACGGAGATTCACGACTATCTGCGTCTGCTGTTCGCACGGGTCGGCACGCCTTACTGTCCGGACCACGAAATTCCGCTGGAAGCGCAAAGCGTCTCGCAGATGGTCGATGCGGCACTCGCGCTGCCGGAAGAAACCAGGCTGATGATCCTCGCGCCCGTGGTGGCGAACCGCAAAGGCGAGCACGTCGAACTGTTCGAGGAAATGCAGGCGCAAGGCTTCATCCGTTTCCGCGTGCGCTCGGGCGGCGGCACCGCCAATGAAGGCGTCGCGAAGATCTACGAAGTCGACTCGCTGCCAAAGCTGAAGAAGAACGACAAGCACACCATCGACGTGGTCGTGGACCGCCTGAAGGTGCGCCCCGACATGAAGCAGCGGCTCGCCGAATCGTTCGAAACGGCACTGCGTCTCGCCGACGGCCGCGCGATCGCGCTCGAAATGGATACGGACAAGGAGCATCTGTTCAGCTCGAAGTTCGCCTGCCCGATCTGCTCGTACTCGCTGCAGGAGCTGGAGCCGCGCCTCTTCTCGTTCAACAATCCAATGGGCGCGTGCCCGGAATGCGACGGCCTCGGCCAGATCACCTTCTTCGATCCGAAACGGGTGGTCGCGCATCCGTCGCTGTCGCTCGCGGCCGGCGCGGTGAAGGGCTGGGACCGGCGCAACCAGTTTTACTTCCAGATGCTGCAGAGCCTCGCGGCGTTCTACGAATTCGACATCGACACCGCCGTCGAAGACCTGCCGGAGAAGGTCCGCAAGATCCTGCTGTTCGGTTCGGGCAAGCAGGAGATCCCGTTCTCGTATATCAACGAACGTGGCCGCACCTCGGTGCGCGAGCATGTGTTCGAAGGGATCATCCCGAATCTGGAGCGGCGTTACCGCGAGACCGATTCGGTCGCGGTGCGCGAAGAGCTCGCCAAGTATCAGAACAACCAGCCCTGCCCGGCCTGCGCCGGCACGCGGCTGCGCCGCGAAGCGCGCTTCGTGCGGATCGGCGCGGACGGCGATGCGCGCGGCATCTTCGAAATCAGCGGCTGGCCGCTGCGCGACGCGCTCGGTTATTTCCAGACGCTGCGGCTGGAAGGCTCGAAGCGCGAGATCGCCGACAAGGTGGTCAAGGAAATCGTCGCGCGGCTCATGTTCCTGAATAACGTCGGGCTGGACTATCTGTCGCTCGAGCGCAGCGCGGAAACGCTGTCGGGCGGCGAGGCGCAGCGCATTCGCCTCGCCTCGCAGATCGGCTCGGGGCTGACCGGCGTGATGTACGTGCTCGATGAACCGTCCATCGGCCTGCATCAGCGTGATAACGACCGGCTGATCGCCACGCTCAAGCATCTGCGCGACCTGGGTAATTCGGTGATCGTGGTCGAGCACGACGAGGACATGATCCGCATGGCCGACTACGTGGTCGACATGGGACCGGGCGCGGGCGAACACGGCGGCATGGTGATCGCCGAAGGCACGCCGAAACAGGTGCAGGCCAACGCGGCGTCGATGACCGGGCAGTACATGTCCGGCGCGCGCAACATCGAGTTCCCGGACGAACGCAAGGAGCCGGACGAGCGGCGCCTGCGGATCGTCGAGGCCTACGGCAACAATCTCAAGCATGTGTCGCTGGACCTGCCGGTCGGCTTGCTGACCTGCGTGACCGGCGTGTCCGGTTCGGGCAAGTCCACGCTCATCAACGACACGCTGTACCACGCGGTCGCGCATCACCTGTACGGCTCGGCCACGGAGCCTGCGCCGTACGAATCGATCGAAGGTCTGGAGCACTTCGACAAGGTGATCAACGTCGACCAGTCGCCGATCGGCCGCACGCCGCGCTCGAACCCGGCCACGTATACCGGACTCTTCACGCCGATCCGCGAACTGTTCGCCGGCGTGCCGGCAGCGAAGGAGCGCGGCTACGAAGCCGGCCGCTTCTCGTTCAACGTGAAGGGCGGCCGCTGCGAATCCTGCCAGGGCGACGGCGTGCTGAAGGTCGAGATGCATTTTCTGCCGGACGTGTACGTGCCGTGCGACGTCTGCCACGGCAAGCGCTATAACCGCGAAACGCTGGACGTTCAGTACAAAGGCAAAAACATCAGCGAAGTGCTCGACATGACGGTGGAGAATGCCTATGAGTTCTTCAAGCCGGTGCCGGTCGTCGCGCGCAAGCTGAAAACCTTGCTGGACGTGGGCCTGGGCTATATCCGGCTGGGCCAGTCGGCCACTACCCTGTCGGGCGGCGAGGCGCAGCGCGTCAAACTATCGTTGGAACTGAGCAAGCGTGATACCGGTCGCACGCTATACATACTCGACGAACCGACCACCGGTCTGCACTTTCATGACATCGCGCTGCTGCTCGAAGTGATTCATCGTTTACGGGACCAGGGTAATACCGTCGTGATCATCGAGCATAATCTCGATGTAATAAAAACTGCGGACTGGGTCATCGATCTCGGCCCGGAAGGCGGCGCGGGCGGTGGGCAGATCATCGCCCAAGGCACGCCGGAGCAGGTCGCGAAATCGAAGGCAAGTTTTACCGGTAAATATCTGGCGCCTTTGCTGAAACGCGCGGCCAGTAAAAAGTAACGCTGCACAACTCGGGTTGGGGACGAAAAAGCCATGGCCAAGCGGAATCAGGCGCGCGACGACGGGCAAGTGCAGGACCTACGCCCACGCCCGGTCAGGCTGACTAGCGACATGAGCCTGCCGAGGTTGTCGGCAGTCGAAATCGGCAGTTACGTGGTGATGCTGTTCGGCATGTGGGCGGTCATCGAACTCAAGCTGCTCGGCGCGTTGCTCGCCGGGCTGCTGGTGTTCCAGCTGGTCCACACCATCGCGCCGCGTATCGAGCGTCACATGTCGAGCAGGCGGGCACGCTGGCTCGCCGTGGTGATTCTCGCCACGGTGATCGTGGGCGCGCTGACGGGGCTCACGCTCGGCATCATCGAGCATTTCGAGAACGACGTGCCGAGCGTGCAGAAGCTGCTCGATCAGGCCATGCAGCTGATCGACCAGGCGCGCGGCCGGATTCCGCAATTCATCGCCAACTATCTGCCGGTCGACACCGAGCAGATGAAGACCAAGGCGGCGGAGCTGATGCAAACGCACGCCAACATGCTGCAGCAAAGCGGCAAGACCGCGGCGCGCGCGTTCACGCATATCCTGATCGGCATGATCATCGGGGCGATCATCGCGGTCGGCGCGCAAAAGCATATCCAGCGGCTGCCGCTGTCCACGGCCTTCATCACGCGCGTGACGCGTTTTGCCGACGCGTTCCGCCGCATCGTGTTCGCTCAGGTGAAGATTTCCGCGATCAACGCGGTCTTCACCGGCATCTTCCTGCTGGTGGTCTTGCCGATCTTCCACGATACGTTGCCGCTGTCGAAGACGCTGGTGCTGGTCACGTTCATCGTCGGCCTGCTGCCGGTGATCGGCAATCTGATCTCGAACACCATCATCGTCGCGGTCGCACTCTCGGTGAGCTTTCCGGCGGCGGTGATGTCGCTCGTGTTCCTGATCCTGATCCACAAGCTCGAGTACTTCCTGAACGCGCGCATTGTCGGCGGACAGATCGAGGCGCGCGCCTGGGAATTGCTGATCGCCATGCTCATCATGGAAGCGGCGTTCGGCCTTCCCGGCGTGATCGCGGCGCCGATCTTCTATGCGTATATCAAGCGCGAATTGATCTACCTGCGGCTGGTTTGAGGCGGCGAAAGACGCCCCGAAAGCGGATACGCGGCAATCAAAAAGCGGCACTGCGGTGCCGCTTTTTTTTCATGCTCAGATATCGATGCGCGCATTCAGCGGCAACCTGCGCGGATCGCCCGGCGTTATAGGTGTTGCCGTTGACGGAGACGAACGCCAGGCAAATCGCAAACTCGGATATGCGGCATTTTGTCGCACGTAACGAATCCGCCTCCGCGCGACGCCTTGCTGGCTGGACACCTCCGCGAAACACAAGAACTCTCGGGCGTTGCGTCGATACGCCGCCCTGACGACCAACTTGCAGCGCATGGCATGATTCCTTAAGATGCGAACAATTCCCATTTACACGAAGTCTCTCTCGTGACACGCCATTCGAATTCCGTCCCGTCGGCTCGCCCATGAGGCGGCAGCTCGTCCGCCTGCATCGCTGGTTCGGGGTGGCCACGGCGCTGTTTCTGTTCGTCGCCGGCCTCACCGGCGCGGTCATCGCGTGGGACCATGAACTCGATGCGGCGTTGAACCCGTCGTTCTTCAAGGCGCGCACCGCCGGCCCGGCGCTGTCGGGCCTCGAACTGGCGCGCCGCGTGGAAGCGGCCGATCCGCGCCTGCAGGTGACGTTTCTGCCGCTCACCGCCGAAACCGGCCACACGCTGCAAATGATGGTGTTGCCGCGGACCAACCCGGCCACCCGGCAGCCGTACCCGCTCGACTTCAACCAGATCGCCGTCGACCCGGCCACCGGCGAAATCCAGGGTCGCCGCGAATGGGGCGCCGTCTCGCTCGCGCGGCTCAATCTGATCCCGTTCATCTACAAGCTCCACTACACGCTGCAACTGCCTTTTACTGGCGGCATCGATATCGGCACGTGGCTGATGGGCAGTGTCGGCATCATCTGGCTATTCGACAGCCTGATCGCGCTATGGCTGTCGTTTCCGAGCTTCAAGGCGTGGCGCAAGTCGTTCGCGTTCCGTCTCGGGCGCGGCGGCTATGCGCTCACTTTCGATTTGCACCGCTCCGGCGGCGTGTGGATCTGGGGCCTGCTGATGATCGTTGCGCTGACATCGGTATCGATGAATCTTTCGGCGCCGGTGGTACGCCCAATCGTGTCGCTGTTCTCGAGGCTCACGCCGGACCCGCTCAACAATCCGGAAATCCGCCGCGCCCCGCAAGCCGGCGACACCGTGTTGAGCCGCGAGCGCATCGTGCAATTGGCCGAGCAGGCCGGCAAAGCGCAGAATCTCGGCGTCGCGCCGGGCGGCATCTACTACGCGGAATTCATGCACGCTTACGGCGTCGGCTTCTTCGCGACCGGCAACGATCACGGCGATATCGGCCTCGGCAATCCGTGGATGTACTGGGACGCCGCCACCGGCAAGCAGCTTAGCGCGCAGATTCCCGGCAAGGGCACGGCGGGCGACATCTTCCTGCAGATGCAATACCCGCTGCACTCGGGGCGCATTCTCGGTCTCGGCGGACGCATTCTGATTAGCGCGGTCGGCATCGCCGTCGCCGTGCTGAGCGCGACAGGACTGTTGATCTGGCTGAAGAAGCTGAACGCGCGCCGCCGCTCGGCGCAAAACGCGAATGCTGCGAATGCAGCGCGCGACGCGGGCCGGTCGGCGGCGCGATCCTAGTCCCGGCCAAAAGAAAAAGCGGCGCCGGAATCACCCGGACGCCGCCCTCGATGGCAAGGCGACTATCAACGGCCTTTAACGAAACACCACCGTCTTGCTGCCGTTCAACACGACGCGATGCTCCACGTGCCACTTCACCGCCCGCGCGAGCGTCACGCATTCGACGTCGCGGCCGATCGCCGTCAATTGCTCCGGCGTCATGCTGTGGTCGACACGCTCCACTTCCTGTTCGATGATCGGACCTTCGTCGAGATCCGTCGTCACGTAATGGGCGGTCGCGCCGATCAGCTTCACGCCGCGGTCGAACGCCTGGTAATACGGCTTCGCGCCCTTGAAGCTCGGCAGGAACGAGTGGTGAATGTTGATCGCGCGGCCGGCCAGCGCTTCGCACAGCTTCGGCGACAGAATCTGCATGTAGCGCGCGAGCACCACCAGGTCGGCTTGATGCTCGTCGATCACTTCGAGCACGCGCGCTTCCTGCGCGGCCTTCGCGTCGGGCGTGGCGCCCATCAACGGGAAGTGATGGAACGGAATGTCGTAGCTGGCGGCGAGTTGATAGAACTCCTTGTGGTTCGAGATGATGGCCGGAATCTCGATACCCAACTGGCCGGTGCGGTAGCGGAACAGCAGATCGTTCAGGCAATGGCCGATCTTCGACACCATGATCACCACGCGCGGCTTGACCGACGCGTCGTGCAACTCCCAACGCATGCCGAACTGTTCAGCCAGCGCAGCGAACGACGTGCGCAACGCCTCCAGACCCGGATCGCCGCCCACCTGCTGAAAATGCACGCGCATGAAGAACTCGCCGGTGCGGCTGTCGCCGAACTGCGCGGAGTCGAGAATATTGCTGCCGCGCTCGAACAGAAAGCCCGACACTGCGTGAACGATGCCGGGCCGGTCGGCGCACGACAGTTTGAGGATAAAGCTGTGATCGGTCGACATGACCTGGGTGACTCCCTTCTTCAATGCATGGTTTGTTCGGTGTGGACGGCTTTCGGTACAGCGTGTTTCGGCAGGTTCGTTGCGCGCGCACCGATGCGGCAGTCAGGCGAACACCGGCGGCACGAACGTGGCCTCGATGCCGGCGCACGCGTCTTCATCGATCCAGCGGCGGCGCAGCAGGCAATCCAGCGTGGCGAGGCTCGCGTCGACCGTCATCGCGCCCTCCTCGATCCAGCGCGCCACTTCGTCGATGCGCGCGAGCCGGTGCTCGCCCACTTCGCCGTCCTGATTGCGCGGCGCGAAATCGGCCGGCAGCGCGAGGTCGTAGATGAAAATCTGCTCGGCCTGTGTGCCCTCCGGCAACGATTGCAGTACATGCGCGGTGCGGCCCGCCACGGCACGGGCGGCAATCTCCTCCGGAATGCCGGCTTCTTCCCAGCACTCCTTGACGATCGTCGCCTCGACGCCGAAGCCCCAGCCGATCCCGCCGGCCACGACATTGTCGAGCATGCCCGGGTCGGTCGCCTTGGTGTCGCTGCGGCGCGCGATCCACAATCGCGGCGCGCCGTCCGCGTATTCTACGACGCCGTTCAGATGCACCGCGTAGGTCATCGTGCCGAAGAAGCGCGACGCCGCGCGTTCAATGTACGCGAGCGGCGGCGCGTCGAACCCATTGCGGATCGCGTAAGTCTCGTTGCGCCAGCCCGGAATGCGGCCCTCGGCGGCGAGCGCGCCGATCACGGAACCGAGCGCGGCGCTGCGCAAATCCACCGTATTGAACGCGGGCATCAGCGTCACACGGGCATGGTCGAGGTCGAACACATCGGGCCAGCGCGCGAGCAACGGCACATCGTCCGTGCGGATCCAGCCGACCTGCTCGGCGCCGATCCAGAACGGCACGTGCGCTTGCGCGTCGAAGCGGCGCGCGGCGGTGATGCAAGGCAAAGTCATGTAAAGCTCCAGACTGTTCCCGGTCTTTGCCGGTGAGCGGTGAGCGCCGCGTGGATCGCCTCAATCGCGCAACGCGACGCGAATCCCGATGGCGATGAACGTTGCCCCGGCGAGGCGATCGAGCCACACGCCCACGCGCGGCCGGCGCTTCAGGTAACCGCCGACCATCCCCGCGCACACGCCGAACAGCGAAAACACCACTACCGTCTGCAACATGAACAGCGCGCCGAGTTCGAGCATCTGCAAGGTCACGCTTTGCGTGCCGTTGGGCTGCACGAACTGCGGCAGAAACACGACGAAAAACAACGTCACCTTCGGATTCAGCAGATTGCCGAGCAGGCTTTGGCGAAACACCGCCATCAACGGCTGCGGCGCGCGCTCGTGGGCGGTCGCAAGACCCTGGCTGCGCAGTGCCTTGATGCCGATCCAGAGCAGATAGGCGGCGCCGGCCAGCTTGATGGCCGTAAAGGCCAGCGGTGCCGAGCGCAGCAACGCGGCCACGCCGAGCGCGGCCAGCGTGGTGTGAAACGTAATGCCGGCGGCAAAGCCGAGCGCCGCGACGAAACCGGCCGCGCGGCCCTGCGAGATCCCGCGCGCGAGCACTTGCAGATTGTCCGGGCCGGGCGCCATGGTGATCGCAATCGAGGTGGCGAGAAACAGCAGGAAGTCAGGCATTGTTGTGTCCTTCTCGGTGAGCAGGAGAAAGCGTTGCGCAGCGCGTTGGCCGCCAATGATCAATGACCGTCGAATCCGGTTACCGTATAGAGCGCGAGGCCGCTCTCGCGCAGCAGTTTCGAGCCGCCGAGCTCGGGCAGATCGATAATCGCCGCGCCTTCCACCACGACCGCGCCGAGCCGCTCGAGCAGGATCTTGCCGGCCATCATCGTGCCGCCCGTGGCGATCAGGTCGTCGATGACGACAACGCGGTCGCCCGGCTTGCAGGCGTCTTCGTGAATCTCGACGGTGGCGCAGCCGTATTCGAGCTCATACGATTGCGCGACCCGCTTGTAGGGCAGCTTGCCCGCCTTGCGGATCGGAATGAAGCCGAGGTTCAGTTCATACGCGAGAATCGGCCCGATGATGAAACCGCGCGCGTCCAGCCCGGCAATGTAGTCGAGCTTCGCATCGATATAACGCTGCACGAACAGATCGATCAGCACGCGCAGCGACTTCGGCTCCTGCAGGAGCGGCGTGATATCGCGGAACTGCACGCCCGGCTCCGGCCAGTCGGGCACCGTGCGAATGTGGCTTTTGATGTAATCGGCCGCATCGAGCGGCGCGCTCGAGAGCGCGTTGGACATGATGTCTCCGGATGGACCTCGACAGGTCCGATGAAAAAGCTAAACCAGGGTGCCCCGGCGGGAACGCGCCTCGCCGGGGCTGCCGCTAGGCTGCGGCGGCGCCCGCGCGACGGTGCTTCGAGAGCCGTTCCTCGGCCTCCGCCAACTGTTCGGGCAGGCCGCGCAGCACCACGATATCGCTCGAGCGCAGCTTGGTGGACGGATCCGGCTCGACGCCGCGAATGCCGTGCCGGCGAATCGCCGTGACTTCGACACCCACATCGAAAAGGCCCAGTTCCGCGAGCGTGCGGCCCACGGCGTCCGAGTTTTCGTCGACCGGCACCGATTGTAGCCGCACCTGTTCGTGGCCGTCGTCGTCGTCCACGTCGTCGGCGCCGTGAAAATAGCCGCGCAACAACGCGTAGCGCTCATCGCGCATTTCCTCGACCCGGCGCACCACTCGTCGCATCGGCACGCCCATCACGACGAGCGTGTGCGAGGCGAGCATCAGACTGCCTTCGACGATTTCCGGAATCACTTCAGTTGCGCCCGCGGCCAGCAGCTTTTCCAGATCGGCGTCGTCGACGGTACGGACGATCACCGGCAACGTGGGTTCCAGCTCGTGAATGTTATGCAGCACGCGCAGTGCCGACGGCGTGTTCGCGTAGGTGATCGCAATCGCCGCCGCGCGGTGGATACCGGCGGCGAGCAGCGACTCGCGCCGCCCGGCGTCGCCGAATACCACCGACTCGCCCGCCGCGGCGGCCGCCGCGACGCGGTCGGGATCGAGGTCCAGCGCGACATACGACAACCCTTCGTGCTCCAGCATGCGCGCCAGATTCTGTCCGGCCCGGCCATATCCGCAGATGATCACGTGGCCGCTTTGCTTCAGGCTCTGCGTGGCGATGCGCGTCATCTGCAACGACTGCATCATCCATTCAGTCGAGGAGAGCCGCAGCACGATGCGGTCCGCGTTCTGGATCATGAACGGCGCGGCCAGCATCGACAGCAGCATGGCCGCGAGAATCGCCTGCAGCAGGGTGGCGTCGACGAGATGTTTGTCGAGAATCAGATTCAGCAGCACGAACCCGAACTCGCCCGCTTGCGCGAGACCGATACCCGTGCGCATCGCGACGCCGGGCGACGCGCCGAACAGGCGCGAGAGGCCCGTGACCATGATCGCCTTCAGCAGAATCGGGCCGACCAGAAAGCCGAGCACGATCAACGGATGCTCCCAGATCACCCGCGGATTGAGCAGCATGCCGGTAGTGATGAAGAAGAGCCCGAGCAGCACGTCGCGAAACGGCTTGATGTCCTCTTCCACCTGATGCCGGTACGGCGTCTCGGCGATCAGCATGCCGGCGATGAACGCGCCGAGCGCGAGCGACAACCCGAACTTGTCCGTGATGAACGCGCAACCTAGCGTCACCAGCAACAGATTGAGAATGAACAGTTCCTGCGAACGGCGCCGCGCGACCACGTTGAACCAGCGCGTCATGAAGCGCTGGCCCACGATCAGCAGCAGCGCCAGGGCCACCACGATCTTGATGGCCGCCACGCCGAGCGCGCTGACGAGGTCTTCGGAATTGCCGCCCAGCGCCGCGATGACGATGAGCAGCGGCACCACCGCCAGATCCTGGAACAGCAGCACGCCGAAGATATTGCGGCCATGCTCGGTCTCGATCTCGAGCCGCTCCGCCAGCATCTTGCTGACGATCGCCGTCGACGACATGGCGAGCGCGCCGCCCAGCGCCACGCTCGCCTGCCACGTGATATGCACCCAGCGCTCCAGCACGAAGCCGAGCGTGACCGCCACCGCGATCGTGCCGATCACCTGCAACAGGCCGAGGCCGAACACGAGACGGCGCATGGAGCGCAGCTTGGCGAGCGAGAACTCCAGCCCGATCGAAAACATCAGGAACACCACGCCGAATTCCGCGAGGTTCTGCGCCCCGACCGAGTCCGGAATCAGACCGAATGCATGCGGCCCGACGACGATGCCGACCGTCAGATAGCCGAGCATCGGCGGAAGATTCAGAAAGCGAAAGGTCACCACGCCCGCTACCGATGCCAGCAGCAGGAATAGCGTCATTTCGAGCGGCGAAATCATCGGCTGAAACGCATGGGTAAAGCGTCCTCGTTCGTCAGCGGAACCGCGCACGCGAAACGCCGTGCGACAAGGTTGAGGGGCCGTTAAAGGCAGCAATAAAGACAGCGGCTCGGCACAGCAGGCCCGGCGCGGCGAACAGGCGCCTTTGCTATACTTCGCGAATGATAGCGAAAATCAATGGCGACCGGGCACTCGCGCTCGCTCGTGACGTGCTCGACATCGAAGCGGACGCCGTGCGCGCGCTTCGCGATCAACTCGACGATGGTTTCGTCGGGGCGGTCGACTTCATCCTGGGTTGCCGCGGGCGCGTAGTCGTTTCCGGCATCGGTAAATCCGGCCACGTGGCCCGCAAGCTCGCGGCCACGCTCGCCAGCACCGGCACGCCGGCGTTCTTCGTGCATCCCGCGGAAGCGAGTCATGGCGACCTCGGCATGGTCACCGCCGACGACGTGTTCGTGGCGCTGTCCAATTCCGGTGAAACCGAAGAACTCGTCGCGATCCTGCCGCTCATCAAGCGGCTCGGCGCGAAGCTGATTGCGATGACGGGCCGCCCGTCATCGAGTCTCGCACAACTGGCCGACGTGCACCTCAATTCCGGGGTAGCGAAAGAGGCCTGTCCGATGAACCTCGCGCCCACCGCCAGCACCACCGCCGCGCTCGCGCTCGGCGACGCGCTCGCGGTCGCGGTGCTCGACGCGCGCGGCTTCGGCCGCGACGACTTCGCCCGCTCGCATCCGGGCGGCGCGCTCGGCCGGCGCCTGCTCACTTATGTACGCGACGTCATGCGCACCGGCGACGAAGTGCCGAAGGTCACACCCGAGGCCACCGTGCGCGACGCGCTGTTCCAGTTGACCGCCAAGCGCATGGGCATGACCGCGATCGTCGATCACGACGGCCACGTGGCCGGCATCTTCACCGACGGCGACCTGCGCCGCGTGCTCGAACGCGACGGCGATTTCCGCGGGTTGTCGATCGCCTCGGTCATGACCGCCGGCCCGCGCACCATCGGCCCGGATCAACTCGCAGTGGAAGCCGTGGAACTGATGGAGCGCCACCGCATCAATCAGATGCTGGTCGTCGACGAAGCGGGCAAGCTGATCGGCGCACTCAACATGCACGACCTGTTCTCGAAAAAGGTGATCTGATGGCCCTCGCTCCTGCCACCGCGACCGAACGCGCCAGCCGCGTCAAGCTGATGATTTTCGACGTCGACGGCGTGCTGACGGACGGCGGCCTGCTGTTCACGGCGGAAGGCGACACGATGAAGGGCTTCAATTCGATGGACGGCCACGGCATGAAACTGCTGCGCCAGGCCGGCATCGAAACGGCGCTCATCACCGGGCGCAAGTCCGGCATCGTGGCGGCGCGGGCGAAGGAAATGAACATCACGCACGTCTATCAGGGCGTGCAGGACAAACCGCAGGCGTTCGCGGACCTGTTGCGGCAAACCGGCATGACCGCGGAAGAATGCGGCTATATGGGCGACGACTGGGTCGATCTCGGCGTGATGCTGAAAGTCGGCTTCGCGGCGGCGCCGGCCAACTCGCATCCCGAGGTGATCGCGCGGGCCCACTGGGTCAGCGAAGCGCGCGGCGGGCACGGCGCGGCGCGCGAAGTCTGCGACACGCTGCTGCGCGCGCAGCACAAGTACGAGGCGTTGCTCGCGGCCGCCTGTAGCGGCGAACAGCGAGGCCTCGTCGGATGAACCAGTTCCGGCTGACTTCGCTGATTCCGCTTGTCGCAATGGCCGCGCTCGCCGGTATCACGTGGTGGCTCCTGCAAGCCACGCTGCCCCGGCAGAACGAAGGCGTGGTGCGTCCCAAGGAACACACGCCGGACTATTTCGCCGACAACTTCTCGATTTCCGAACTCGACCAGTCGGGTTCGACGCAATACCGGCTGACGGCCCAGTCGCTGATCCACTACGAAGACGACGAGCTGAGCGACATGGTCAAGCCGGCCATGCGCGCGTTTCAGCCCGGCAAACCGATCGTCACCGCAACCGGCGATACCGGCAAGGTGAACGGCGACGCGTCTATCGTCGATCTGTACGACAACGCGCGCATCGTGCGGGCGCCCGGCTACGGAGATCCGCAGATGCAAGCGGATTCGCAGCATTTTAGGGTGCTGGTCAACGACGATGTGATCGAGACTGAAAAGCCGGTTAAACTTCAGCGCGGCATGTCGGTGATGACTGCCAGCGGCATGAATTACAACAACGTCACCCGGGTGATGCAGCTGTTCGGCAACGTGAAAGGCTCGATCGCCCCGTCCGAAGCAGGCGGCAGCTCGCCCAAGCAACCCGGGTAATCCATTCCAGGCGTGACTGCATGAACGAATCGTTCCCCCGTTTTCATACCGGCCGCACGCGCTCCCTGTCCGCGTGCCGCGCCGGACTCGCTGCGCTGATCGTCGCGTTGCCGCTCGCCGGCTTCGCGCCGCTCGCGCACGCGGACCGCGCCGACAAGGACAAGCCGCTGAACGTCGAAGCGGACAACATGACTTACGACGACCTCAAGCAGGTCAATATCTTCACCGGCCATGTGGTCGCGACCAAAGGCACGATCGTGATCAAGGCGGACCGCGTCGAAGTGACACAAGACCCGCAGGGCTATCAGTACGCCACCGGCACCTCGAGCGGCGGCAATTTGTCGTATTTCCGCCAGAAGCGCGAAGGCCTCGACGAATATATCGAAGGCACGGCGATTCGAATCGACTACGACGGCAAGCAGGATCTGACCACGCTCACCACCAACGCCACCGTGAAACGCCTGCAGGGCCTCTCCTCGGTGATGGACCAGGTGCACGGCAGCGTCATTACTTACGACGGTCAGAGCGACTTCTATACCGCGAAGGCAGGCAAGGACGTGGCCGGCCCGGGCAATCCGACCGGCCGTGTGCGCGCCATGCTGGCGCCGCGCAACGGCGGCGCCGCGCCGCTGAACGGCGCGCCGGCCACGCTCGCGCCGTCCACCACCATCCAGGGAGCGCCGAACCAGTGAGCACCTCCGCGTCCCTCCCCAATCGCAAGCCGGCCGGCACCAGTAGTTCGCTGGCGGTGCGTAACCTGAAAAAGCGTTATGGGTCGCGCACCGTCGTCAAAGACGTGTCGCTCGACGTCAAAAGCGGCGAAGTGGTCGGCCTGCTCGGCCCCAACGGCGCGGGCAAGACCACCTCGTTCTATATGATCGTCGGCCTCGTGCCGCTCGACGCGGGTGAAATCGACCTCGACGGCAAGTCGATCAGCCTGCTGCCGATCCACAAGCGCGCTTCGCTTGGACTATCGTATCTGCCGCAGGAAGCGTCGGTGTTCCGCAAGCTCAGCGTCGAAGAAAACATTCGTGCGGTGCTGGAATTGCAGCACGAAGACAACGGCAAGCGGCTCAGCAAGGACACCATCACCAACCGCACGGAAGCGTTGCTCGACGAACTGCAGATTTCGCACTTGCGCGAAAATCCGGCGTTGTCGCTGTCGGGCGGCGAACGCCGCCGGGTCGAAATCGCCCGCGCACTGGCCACCAATCCGAGCTTTATTCTGCTCGACGAACCGTTCGCCGGCGTCGATCCGATCGCCGTGCTGGAAATTCAGAAGATCGTCAAATTTCTGAAGCAGCGCAATATCGGCGTGCTCATCACCGACCACAACGTGCGCGAAACGCTCGGCATCTGCGATCACGCCTACATCATCAGCGACGGTAGCGTGCTGGCCGCCGGCGCGCCGAGCGATATCATCGAAAACGAAAGCGTGCGGCGCGTCTATCTGGGCGAACACTTCCGCATGTAAGCGCACCAAGGATTACCGGTCGTGCGCGCGCACGCCCGCCGGCTCCCCGTGCGGCAACCGCACAGCCGTATTTTGACCCGGGCCGGTTCGCGCCCGGCGCCGCCTGAATAGCGCACGCGAGAGACGCGCGCGTAATTGCGAATGTCGCAAGGTATCGCGGTCGTGGCAAACTCTCTACAATGAATCTCAACTTGCCATGAAAGCCAGCCTCCAACTCCGCCTATCGCAGCATCTTGCGCTGACGCCGCAACTGCAGCAGTCCATCCGGCTGCTTCAGTTGTCTACGCTCGAATTGCAGCAGGAAGTCGCAATGGCCATCTCGCAGAATCCGCTCCTCGAGAACGAGGACGACTGGATCGCGAGCCCGCTGCGCGTGGCGGCCGACGGCTCCCTGATTGCCCAGGCGCCCAATTCCTCCGCTCCGCCCGACCAGATGGGCGGCAGCGCGTCGTCATCGTCCACCAGCAGCAGCGAGCGCGCCGAGAACGGCGAGCCGCAGGGCGTGGACGAATACAACGGGCTCGGCGGCGACAGCAACGGCGACGCGTCCCAGTGGAATCTCGACGACTACGGCCGCTCGGGCAACGCCTCGGACGACGACGACCTGCCGCCGCTGCAAATCCACGAATCGAGCACCTCGCTGCGCGATCACCTGATGGCGCAATTGCGCGTCACCCAGGCGGGTCCGCGCGACCGGGCGCTGGTCACGTTCCTGATCGAATCGCTCGACGACGACGGCTATCTGGCCGCCACGCTCGAGGAAGTGCAGGCCGATCTGCCCGAAGAGCTCGAAGTCGACCTCGACGAACTGAACGCCGCGCTTGCGCTGCTGCATAGCTT
Organism: Paraburkholderia aromaticivorans; assembly: GCF_002278075.1. Classification (NCBI taxonomy): domain Bacteria; kingdom Pseudomonadati; phylum Pseudomonadota; class Betaproteobacteria; order Burkholderiales; family Burkholderiaceae; genus Paraburkholderia; species Paraburkholderia aromaticivorans. Next base: position 760,041 of record NZ_CP022989.1, read on the forward strand.
CGACCCGGCCGGGGTCGGCGCGCGGTCTGCGTCGGAATGTCTCAAGCTGCAATTACTGCGACTCGATGCCTCGCCTACCCGCACGCTCGCGCTCGACATCGTCGCGCACCATCTGGAACTGCTCGCGGCGCGCGATTTCACGCGTCTGCGAAAGCATCTGAAAGCCAGCGACGACGATCTGCGCGATGCGCACGTGCTGATCCGCTCGCTCGAACCGTTTCCCGGCGCCGCCTACGGCAAGGCCGAAGCGGACTATGTCGTGCCGGACATCATGGTGCGCAAAACAGCACAGGGCTGGCAGGCCGAGTTGAACCCGGAAGTCGTGCCGAAGCTGCGAATCAACCACCTTTACGCGAATATTCTGCGCAATAACCGGGGCGATCCGGGCAGCGGTTCGTTGCGCCAGCAACTGCAGGAAGCGCGTTGGCTGATCAAAAATATCCAGCAGCGTTTCGAGACCATCCTCAGGGTGGCGCAGGCCATTGTGGAGCGTCAAAAGAGCTTTTTTGTGCACGGCGAAATTGCCATGCGCCCCTTGGTTTTGCGGGAAATTGCTGATACGCTGGGCCTACACGAGTCAACTGTCTCGCGTGTGACAACCGGTAAATACATGCTGACCCCATTCGGGACGCTTGAATTTAAGTACTTCTTCGGATCACACGTTTCGACTGACACGGGCGGCGCGGCGTCTTCAACGGCGATCCGCGCGCTCATCAAGCAACTGATAGGAGCGGAAAACCCGAAATCTCCTCTTTCAGACAGTCGCATAGCCGAACTGCTGGCGGAACAAGGCTTCGTGGTCGCACGGCGTACCGTTGCGAAGTACCGTGAAGCGCTCAAGATTCCGGCAGTCAACCTGCGCAAGTCTCTGTAGCCCGTCGCCTTCCGTGGCGGGCATTTACCGGCCGCTCCGCAGTTGGCGGACAGGCCGGCCGATGCGACCTGCCAGAAGTCAGTCACCGGGGGGCGACTCAGGCAGGGCGACAGATCGACCGGACCTTCGTCATCGTGCGGATCAAGCGGCCACTAGCTTGGAGAAGCACTATGAATCTGCAGATCAGTGGACACCACCTCGAAGTAACGCCTGCGTTGCGCGAATACGTGATCACCAAACTGGATAGGGTGCTAAGACATTTCGATCAGGTCATCGACGGCAGTGTGGTCCTCTCGGTCGACAACAACCACAAGGAAAAGGAAAAGCGTCAAAAGGTTGAAATCAACCTGCATCTGAAGGGCAAGGATCTCTTTGTCGAGAGTTGTGACAGCGACCTGTACGCTGCAATCGATCTGATGATCGACAAGCTCGACCGGCAAGTCATTCGCCATAAAGATCGCCTGCAAGGCCATGCGCATGAGGCGATCAAGTATCAACCGGCGCCGCAACTAGATGTGCCGCCGCAATGAGGGAAATTAGAGGGTTCTGTTCATGAGCCCTTCGTTTTCCTTAGCTAGCAAACCGCCCGAATCCGGGCGGTTTTTTGTTTCCGGACGTCATTTCCTGGCCGGCTGCGGGGCGCGCGGCGACGCTCGAACGAACTCATTGCGCATTGATGGCGCGTCGCACCATCCGTGGCTACCCTGTTCTATAATGTTCCGGTTACCATCGGGGTCAAAGTTAGCTCAAGCGGAAACGGTCGACCGGAGTCCTGCGCTTTCGGACTCCCGCGCACGTCGCCGCGAGCATCAAACGAATGGAACGCCACTCAAACGCCCCAGCGAGGAGAACCCAGGCCACGTTTTCGCCTGTCAACATGAATCGTTTAGCCAAATTTCTTCCCCTCGAGAACGTCGTCGTCGGTCTATCGGTCACCAGCAAGAAGCGTGTGTTCGAGCAAGCGGGCCTGATCTTCGAGAACCAGAACGGCATCGCCCGTAGCACGGTCACTGACAATCTGTTCGCGCGTGAGCGCCTCGGATCGACGGGCCTCGGTGAAGGCGTGGCGATTCCGCATGGCCGGATCAAAGGCTTGAAGCAGCCGCTCGCCGCCTTCGTTCGCCTTGCCGAACCCATCCCCTTCGAATCGCCCGACGGTCAGCCAGTCTCGCTGCTCATCTTCCTGCTCGTGCCCGAACAGGCCACCCAGCAACACCTCGAAATCCTTTCGGAAATCGCCCAGTTGCTGTCCGATCGCGAAACCCGCGAGCGCCTGCACACGGAAGAAGACCGCGAAACATTGCATCGCCTGCTCACTCAGTGGCAACCTTGATGCATCGGCGGTTTTCCGCACGCCGGTTATCCGCCCGGTTATCTGCCCGTATGCGGATACAGTCCGGCAAGGCAAGCGGCGCGCGCTAGCGTGGCCGTCGCTTTGCCCGGCAAGCGGCCCACACTGGAGTCACTGACTCATGGATACGTCCAGCATCAACGCCCAGAGCATTTTCGACGATAACGCCGCCACGCTGAAGCTCAGCTGGTTGACGGGGCATGAAGGCTGGGAGCGCGGCTTTTCTTCGGAATCGGTCGCCAATGCCACGTCGAGCGCCGATCTCGTCGGCCACTTGAACCTGATCCACCCGAACCGGATCCAGGTGCTCGGCGACGCCGAAATCGACTACTACAAGCGCCAAACCGACGAAGACCGCTCGCGCCACATGGCCGAGCTGATTGCGTTGGAACCACCTTTTCTGGTGGTAGCGGGCGGCGTCGCCGCGCCGCCGGAACTGGTCCTGCGCTGCACGCGCTCATCCACGCCGCTATTCACCACGCCGATGTCCGCCGCCGCGGTGATCGACAGCCTGCGCCTTTACATGTCGCGCATTCTCGCGCCACGCGCCACGTTGCACGGCGTGTTTCTCGACATCCTCGGCATGGGCGTGCTGCTCACCGGCGACTCGGGCCTCGGCAAGAGCGAACTCGGCCTGGAACTGATCAGTCGCGGCCACGGCCTCGTTGCCGACGACGCGGTCGACTTCGTGCGTCTCGGTCCTGACTTCGTCGAAGGGCGTTGCCCGCCGCTGCTGCAAAACCTGCTGGAAGTGCGCGGCCTCGGGCTGCTCGACATCAAGACGATTTTCGGTGAAACCGCGGTGCGCCGGAAAATGAAGCTCAAGCTGATCGTGCAACTGGTCCGCCGTCCCGATGGCGAATTCCAGCGGCTGCCGCTGGAGAGTCAGACCGTGGACGTGCTCGGCCTGCCGATCAGCAAAGTCACGATCCAGGTGGCTGCCGGCCGAAACCTTGCCGTGCTGGTCGAAGCCGCGGTGCGCAACACGATCCTGCAGCTGCGCGGCATCGACACGCTGCGCGACTTCATGGATCGCCAGCGCCTCGCGATGCAGGACCCCGACAGCCAGTTTCCCGGCAAACTGATCTGAGTCCGCAAGGCCATGCGGTGACCGCGGCCAGTCCCGGGTACGGGTACGCGCATGGGGACCAGATGCTATGATGAAACGTACGGTTCCGACGACTCCATGCGCATAATCCTGATCACCGGTATATCCGGCTCCGGCAAGTCAGTTGCCCTGAACGCGCTTGAAGACGCAGGCTACTACTGCGTCGACAACCTGCCGCCGCGTTTCCTGCCGCAACTGGCTTCCTATCTCGCCGAAGACGGGCAAGACCACCTTGCCGTCGCGATCGACGCGCGCTCGAGCGCCTCGCTCGACGAAATGCCCGCCATGATTCGCGACCTCTCGCGTGCCCACGACGTGCGGGTGCTATTCCTGAACGCGAGCACCCAGTCGCTGATTCAACGCTTCTCCGAAACGCGCCGCCGCCATCCGCTGTCCGGTTCCACCGCGCGCGACGCGGACGTCGGCCTGCTCACCTCGCTCGCCGAGGCGATCGAACGCGAGCGCGAACTCGTGGCGGGGCTGGCAGAGTTCGGCCATCAGATCGACACCAGCAATCTGCGCGCGAACGTGTTGCGCGCGTGGGTCAAACGCTTTATCGAGCAGAAGGATTCGGGCCTCGTGCTGATGTTCGAGTCGTTCGGCTTCAAGCGCGGTGTGCCGCTCGACGCCGATTTCGTCTTCGACGTGCGCACCTTGCCGAACCCGTACTACGATCACGAATTGCGGCCGCTCACGGGCCTCGACCAACCGGTGATCGATTTTCTCGATGCGCTGCCGGTCGTGCATGAAATGATCGACGATATCGAGAAATTTCTCGCCAAGTGGCTGCCGCATTTCCGCGACGACAACCGCAGTTATCTCACGGTCGCCATTGGTTGCACGGGCGGCCAGCACCGCTCGGTGTTCATTGCGGAGACGCTTGCCGCGCGTCTCGCGTCGTCAGCGAATGTCATTGTGCGGCACCGCGATGCGCCGGTCGAAGCCGGCGAATCGTCGAAGTTAGTGGCTTAACCGGCCGCATCGCGCGGCCTCAACTCGAAGCGTTGCGCCATGTCCTCTACTTCTACTGTGCTTGCCGATGTGCCGCTGTTTCCGCTGCATACGGTGCTGTTTCCCGACGGACTGCTGCCGCTGAAGATTTTTGAAGCGCGCTACCTCGACATGGCGCGCGACTGTCTGCGCGAAAAAACGCCGTTCGGCGTGTGTCTGCTGAAAAGCGGCGCCGAAGTCGCACGCGAAGAAGAGCCTTCGGTACCCGAAGCAATCGGCTGTCTCGCCGAAATCGAAGAGTGCGATGTCGAAGCCTTCGGCATGTTGCTGATTCGCGCACGCGGCACGCGGCGCTTTCGCCTGCTGTCGCATCGCGTGGAGACGAGTGGCCTGCTGGTCGGCATGGCGGAACCGCTCGGCGAAGACAGGCCGCTCGAAGGCAACGAGCAGTTGGCCAAGTTCGGCGCATGCGCGGAGGTGCTCGAACGGATCATCGCGACGATCCGCGAACGGGATCCGGAAAGTCTGCCGTTTGCGCAGCCGTTCAGGCTCGACGATCCGTCATGGGTGTCGAACCGGCTCGCCGAAGTGCTGCCGATCGCGCTGCGTGCGCGCCAGAAACTCATGGAATTGCAGGACGCCGGCGCGCGCATCGATGTGGTTCACCACTACATGCAGCAGCATCAATTGCTTTGACGGCGGCCGCGCTCCGGCCGGCTTGATCAGATCAGCGAACCCTGCAGACTGTCCAGCAGTTTGCGCACCGGCGCCGGCACGCCGAACGAATCGAGGTCGCTCAGCGCGACCCACGCGGTATCGCCGTCGGCGAGCGCGGCCAGCGCGCCCACGCCACGATCCAGTTGCGCGAGCCGCGGTTCGATATCCAGTTTGAAATGCGTGAACACGTGCGTGAGCGGCGCAAGCGGCGCGACCGCGCCGTCGCCGCCGAAGGCGCGTGCGCGCTCGGCGAGCGCGCTTTCGTCGGCGGCTTCGGGCAGGCTCCACAAGCCGCCCCAGATACCCGACGGCGGCCGCTTCTCCAGCATCACCGCATTGCCGTCACGCAGCACCAGCATCCATGTGCTGCGCGTCGGCACGGTCTTTTTCGGTCGCGCGGTGGGCAACAGGCGCTGACGTCCCGTCACGTTCGCTACGCAGTCGGCGGCGAACGGGCAGCGCAGGCAGTCGGGCTTGCCGCGCACGCACAAGGTCGCGCCGAGGTCCATCAAGCCTTGCGTGTACGCGCTGACTTCGGCGTCCGACGCGTTCGACGGCAACAGCGACTCCGCCAACGTCCACATTGCGTTTTCGACCTTCTTTTCGCCAGGGAAGCCTTCTACGCCGAACACGCGTGCGAGCACGCGCTTCACGTTGCCGTCGAGAATCGTCGCGCGCGCGCCGAACGCGAACGACGCGATCGCCGCCGCCGTCGAACGGCCAATACCCGGCAACTCCGCGAGCTCCTCGACCGATGCCGGAAACGCGCCGCCATGCTGCTCGACCACGACCTGCGCGCAGCGATGCAGATTGCGGGCACGCGTGTAGTAGCCGAGACCGGCCCACAGCGCCATGACGTCGTCCGACGGCGCGGCGGCGAGCGCGGCGACGCTCGGGAACCGGGCGAGGAACTTCGCGTAGTACGGAATCACCGTCGACACCTGCGTTTGCTGCAACATGATTTCCGACAGCCAGATGCGATACGGATCCCGTGTGTTCTGCCACGGCAAGTCATGCCGGCCATGCTGACGCTGCCACGCGATCAAACGCGTGGAAAAATCGGACATAACCGGAAAAACGGGCGCAGCAGGCGCTTCGGACGAGGTTGAACGCGGAGTTAAGCGAGAAGGCATGGAAGATCTAGCGCTGGCAGGTGGGACAGAAATACGTTGAACGCTGCCCCTGCACGATCTGTTTGATCGGCGTTCCACACACGCGGCATGGCAGCCCCGCGCGATCATAGACGAAATAGTCGAGCTGGAAGTAACCGCTTTCGCCATTGCTGCCGACAAAATCGCGCAGCGTGCTGCCGCCCTTCTCGATCGCCGCGGCGAGCGTCACCCGCACGGCGTCCGCGAGCAGATCGTAACGCACGAGCGAGACGCGCCCCGCTGCGGTGGTCGGCCGGATGCCGGCGCGAAACAGGCTCTCCGACGCATAGATATTGCCCACGCCCACGACGATGTCCCCCGCCAGCAACGCCTGCTTCACCGACACCTTGCGCCCGCGCGTGAGCCGGTGCATCAGCGCGCCGGAGAACGCGGGCGAAAACGGCTCGACGCCGAGCCCCGCGAGCAACGGATGCTCGAGCACGTCGCCGGCTTCGCGCGGGTGCCACAGCACCGCGCCGAAGCGCCGCGGATCGCGGTAGCGCAAAATGAACTCGTCGAAAATCCAGTCGACGTGGTCGTGTTTCGCCGCGGCCGGCGGATGCGGTACATGGCGCAACACCCGCAGCGTCCCGGTCATGCCAAGATGCACAATGAACCAGCCCGCGTCGATCTCGAACAACAGGTATTTGCCGCGCCGCTCGACCTTGCGCACCACGCTGCCGCGCAAGGTCTTCGCGAGATCCGCTGGAATCGGCCAGCGCAGCGCGGGCGTACGTACATCGACGCGTTCAACCTTGCGCCCGGACACATACGGTTCGATTCCCCGTCGGGTAACCTCAACTTCTGGCAACTCTGGCATGTCTAACTGGTGTGGAGCTTGCGTGAGTGGTTGTGCGCGTATTGTAGCGAGCGCGTTACAATCGTCCGAAACATTGAACGGATTTCCATGAACTTGTCCTTCGTGAAGCTGTTTTTGAAGCGCCCGGCTAGCGCATTGCGCGTACCGCACGCCGTGTCCGCTCGCCGGATGCTCGGCGCGGCGGTGCTCGCCGTCTGGGCGCTGGCCGCCGTGCCCGCGCACGCGCAGGTCCCCTCACCGGACCCGGATGACACCTCGGTCACCCTGCCGGACCCGCTCGGCCCGGCCTCCGCGGAGGACCAGAAGTCCCTGCCCGGTGTGCCGCTGACGAGCCAGATCGTATTCCAGGTGCTCGCGGCCGAAGTTGCGCTGCAGCGCGACCAGCCGGCGCCCGCCTATCAGACCTACCTCGCCCTTGCGCGCGACACGCACGATCCGCGCATGGCGCAACGCGCCACCGAGATCGCGCTGGCCGCGCAGAGCCCGTCGGACGCGTTGGCCGCCGCGCAATTGTGGCAGCAGTATGCGCCGAACTCGGAACGCGCCGCGCAACTCGACGCGTCGCTGCTCGTGCTGTCCGGCCGGCCCGACGACGCGGCGCAGATCCTCGCACGCGAACTCGCGAGGGTGCCCGCCGCCAACCGCGGCAGCGCGATTCTGGCGCTGCAGCTGCTGCTCTCGCGCGGCCCGAACCGGATCGGCGGCCTGCACGTGCTGCAGGACCTGCTCAAGAACGACATGAACCGGCCGGAAGCGCAGTTGGCCATCGCCCGCCAGCAGATCGTGTCGGACGACGCGCCGGGCGCGCGCAAGTCGCTCGAACAGGCGCTCACGCTCAAGCCCGACTATTTGCCGGCGGCGCTGATGCTGTCGCAAATGGGCCCGGAAGAGCGCAAGGAAGGGATTGCCTCGCTCGAAAAGTACGTGCAGCAAAATCCGAAATCGCATGACGCGCGTCTCGCGCTCGCCCAGATGTATCTCGCGAGCGACCGTCTGGACGACGCGCAGAAGCAGTTCGAGATCATGCATAAGAACAACGCGAACGACCTCACGCCGCTCATGGCGCTCGCGCTGATCAAGATCCAGCAGAAGAATTTCAACGACGCGCAGACGTATCTGACCAAGTACGCACAGCAAGCCGAAAAAACGCCGGGCGCCGATCCTGGCCAAGCGTATATCTACCTTGCTCAACTGTCGCTCGAACAGAAAAACGATGCGGCAGCGAGCGACTGGCTGAACAAGGTCTCGCCGTCGAGCCAGCAATTCGTGCCGGCGCAGATCACGCGCGCGCAATTGCTCGCCAAGCAAGGCAGGGCTGACGACGCGCGCAAGCTGCTGGCTAATCTGCAGGCGCCCGACCCGCGTGACCAGGCGCTGATCTCGCGCACGGACGCGGCGATCCTGTTCGACGCGAAACGCTACCCGGAGGCTGAAGCCCGCCTGCAGCAAGCCACGGCGCAGTTCCCCGACGACCCCGATCTGACCTACGACTACGCGATGTCCGCCGAAAAGACCGGCCATTACGACATCATGGAAGCGCAGTTGCGCAAGCTGATCCAGACGCAGCCCGACAATCCGCAAGCGTATAACGCGCTCGGCTACTCGCTGGCCGATCGCAATCAGCGTCTCGCCGAAGCGGACAAGCTGGTCGAGAAGGCATCCTCGTTGGCGCCAAACGACGCGTTCATCATGGATAGCGTGGGCTGGGTGAAGTACCGCATGGGCGACACGTCGGACGCGATCAAGCTGCTGCGCAAAGCCTACGACATGCAGCCGAACGCCGAAATCGGCGCGCACCTCGGCGAAGTGTTGTGGAAGACCGGCAATCAGGATCAGGCACGCGCTGCTTTCCGCGACGCCCGCAAGCTCGAACCGGACAACGACACGCTGGTCAAAACGCTCCAACGTCTTCAGGTGAACGATCTTTGATGCGTCTTTCCCGTCTGACTTCCTTTTCCCGAGCGTCGCGTGGCGCGGCGCTCGGATTCGCAGCGGCAGCGGCTGTCGCATTGGCCGGTTGTGCATCGGTGAAACCGCAGGGTCCGTCCACGTCGAATGCCGCGACCTCCGTCACCGCGCAGACGAGCCGCGCGTATCAGGGCCGTTTCGCGGTCCAGTACAACGATCAGAACGGCCAGCAACGCAACGCGTACGGCAACTTCAGCTGGCAGGAAACCGGCGACACCGTGACACTGGAGTTGCGCAATCCGCTCGGCCAGACGCTCGCGGTGGTGACATCCTCGTCGGCGTCGGCCACGCTGGAGTTGCCCAATCGCCAGCCGCTTACCGCGGATAACGTCTCCACGCTGATGCAGAATGCGCTTGGCTTCGTGCTGCCGGTCGAAGGGCTGCGCTATTGGCTGCAGCCGTCGCCGGCGCCCACTTCGCGCGCCAAAACCGAGAAGGATCCTGAGCAACCGTCGCGGCTGAAGGAGATCACGCAGGACGGCTGGACGATCGACTACCTGGCGTATGCCGACGCACCGGCCACCGGCGTGAAGCGCGTCAACCTGAGCCGTTCGGATCCGCCGCTCGACATCAAGCTCGTGCTGGATCAGTAACGCACGCCGGCTTTTGCACATCTTTTCACGCGCGCCCTTGCCGCTTTTTCGGCGCCATCTGGCGCATGTAGCTTCGACTCATGATTGAAACGACCGATTCGCTGCGCGACTGCCTCGCGCCAGCGAAACTCAACCTCTTCCTGCACATCACCGGCCGCCGGCCGGATGGCTATCACACGCTGCAAACGGTCTTCCAGTTGCTCGACTGGGGCGACACGCTGCACTTCACGCGACGCGACGACGGCCTCATCACGCGCCGCACGGAGATCGCCGATGTGCCGCCGGAACACGACCTGACCGTACGCGCCGCGACGCTGCTCAAGGCGCATACGGGTTCGCCTGAAGGCGTCGATATCGAAATCGACAAGCGCCTGCCGATGGGCGCAGGCCTCGGCGGCGGCAGCTCCGACGCGGCGACGACGTTGCTCGCGCTGAACCGTCTGTGGAAGCTCAACCTGCCTCGTCTTGAATTGCAGGCACTGGCGTTGAAACTCGGCGCGGACGTGCCATTTTTTGTTTTTGGAAAAAATGCGTTCGCCCAGGGTGTCGGAGAAGCTTTAGACGTTGTACAATTGCCGCCGCGCCATTTCCTAGTAGTGACGCCGAGGGTTCATGTTCCGACTGCAGCGATTTTTTCTGAAAAAGCGTTGACAAGAGATTCAAAACCCCTCACAATTATGGACTTTCCTGCAGAACTTAGCTGCAACACTGAATGGCCAGAAAGTTTCGGCCGGAATGACATGCAGCAGGTAGTCGTAGGGAAGTACGCGGAAGTAGCGCAAGTGCTGCGATGGTTTGAAAACGTCGCGCCAGCGCGGATGTCTGGATCAGGTGCAAGTGTCTTTGCAGCGTTCCGTAGTAAAGCTGAGGCAGAAGCGGTGCAAGCCAAACTGCCTGGCGAATGGAACAGTGCAGTGGCCGCCAGCCTCGATCAGCATCCACTCTTTACTTTCGCGTCATAAGTTTTGCATCGTCGAACGAAACTCCACGTTCGGCGGAGCTCAGAGTTAGTGTAGGGGAGTCGCCAAGCTGGTTAAGGCACCGGATTTTGATTCCGGCATGCAAAGGTTCGAATCCTTTCTCCCCTGCCAAAAATTCTCGCATTTCCCCTCGCCCCCCAGCCTGAAGTAGGTGCACGATGAGCAGCCATGACGGCCTGATGGTTTTTACTGGCAACGCAAATCCCGCGCTTGCACAGGAAGTCGTCAAAATCCTCGGTATTCCCCTCGGCAAAGCAATGGTTAGCCGTTTCTCGGACGGTGAAATCCAGGTCGAGATTCAGGAAAACGTGCGTGGCAAGGATGTCTTCGTCCTGCAGTCCACGTGCGCGCCGGCAAACGACAATCTGATGGAATTGATGATCATGGTCGATGCGCTCAAGCGCGCATCCGCTGGCCGGATCACCGCAGCCATCCCCTACTTCGGTTATGCCCGTCAAGATCGCCGCCCGCGTTCCGCGCGTGTGGCCATCTCGGCGAAGATCGTGGCGAACATGCTGGAAATCGCCGGCGTCGAGCGGATCATTACCATGGATCTGCACGCCGACCAGATTCAAGGCTTCTTCGACATTCCAGTCGACAATATCTACGCGACGCCCGTGCTGCTCGGCGATCTGCGCAAGCAGAACTACGAGAACCTGCTGGTCGTTTCGCCGGACGTCGGCGGCGTGGTGCGTGCCCGCGCATTGGCCAAGCAGTTGAATTGCGATCTTGCGATCATCGACAAACGCCGCCCGAAGGCGAACGTTGCCGAAGTAATGAACATTATCGGTGAAGTCGAAGGCCGTACCTGCGTGATCATGGACGACATGGTCGACACCGCCGGCACGCTCTGCAAGGCAGCACAAGTTTTGAAGGAACGTGGCGCGAAGCAGGTGTTCGCTTACGCTACGCACCCGGTCCTATCGGGCGGCGCAGGCGAGCGTATCGCGGCTTCCGCGCTCGACGAACTCGTTGTCACGGACACGATCCCGCTCGGAGAAGAAGCCCGCTCGTGCGCCAAGATCCGCTCGTTGACCAGCGCCGGCCTGCTTGCCGAAACGTTCTCGCGGATTCGCCGCGGCGATTCGGTGATGTCGCTGTTCGCCGAAAGTTAAGTATTTGCGAAGGCGCTGCGCGCCGCTCCGTGCGGCAGGCAGCGCTTTTGCACAATCGGCATGAACGAACGAAGGTTCGTGCCGCAGCTCTGGGGCCTCAGCCATTTGGCTTGGAGGCCCCGTTTTTACTGCCTGGTCGCGGGCAGTGCAATGGAGATTCAAAATGAAAGTAGTCGCTTTCGAGCGTTCTTTGCAAGGTACGGGTGCGAGCCGCCGCCTGCGTAACTCGGGCAAGACCCCGGGCATCGTATATGGCGCTGGTGCTGAAACGCAATTGGTCGAACTGGACCACAACGCGCTGTGGCACGCGCTGAAGAAAGAAGTTTTCCACTCGTCGATCCTCGATCTGGAAGTGGGCGGCAAGTCGCAACAGGTTCTGCTGCGCGACGTGCAATACCACCCGTTCCGTCAGCTCGTGCTGCACGTGGACTTCCAACGTGTCGACGCGAAGAAGAAGCTGCACACCAAGGTGCCGCTGCACTTCATGAACCAGGAATCCAACCCGGCAGTGAAGCTGTCGAGCGCGGTGATCTCGCACGTCATCAACGAAATCGAAATCGAGTGCCTGCCGTCGGCACTGCCGGAATTCCTCGAAGTTGATCTGGCGACCATCGAAGCGGGTCAATCGGTTCACGCCAAGGACATCAAGCTGCCGGCAGGTGTGTCGCTGGTTGCTCACGTCGAAGCAGAAAACCCGGTGGTCGCAGCTGCAACGATCCCGGCTGGCGCAATCGCTGAAGGCGAAGCCGCTGCTGCTGAAGGCGAAACGCCGGCTGCTTGAGCGCCATTCAGGCACCGAGCAAGTAATCCTCTCGATCCGTTTCAATGAAACGGTCGATGTGACCCGCCGAGGTTCGCCCCGGCGGGTTTTTTTTCGGTTTTTTTCGGCTCGGCGGCATTCGGCTGCTGAGCCAGATGGACCTACGCAATCATGATCAAGCTGATCGTCGGCCTCGGCAATCCGGGCGCCGAATACACCGCGACGCGTCACAACGCCGGCTTCTGGCTGGTCGATCAACTGGCGCGCGAAGCAGGCACGACGTTGCGCGACGAGCGGCGTTTCCACGGCTTCTACGCCAAGGCACGGCTTCACGGCGAGGAAGTGCACCTGCTGGAACCGCAAACGTATATGAACCGCTCGGGCCAATCTGTCGTGGCGGTCGCACAGTTCTTCAAGATTCTCCCCGACGAAATTCTGGTCGCGCACGACGAACTCGACATGCCGCCCGGCAGCGTCAAGCTGAAGCTCGGCGGTGGCAGCGGCGGCCACAACGGGCTCAAGGACATCACCGCGCATCTGTCGTCGCAACAGTACTGGCGGCTGCGGATCGGCATTGGCCATCCGCGGGACCTGATTCCGGAAAGCGCGCGCGCCGGCGCCAAGCCGGATGTCGCCAACTACGTGCTGAAACCGCCACGGCGCGAAGAGCAGGATGTGATCGATGCATCGATCGAGCGTGCGCTCGCCGTGATGCCGCAAATCATCAAGGGCGAACTTGAACGCGCGATGATGCAGTTGCATCGCAATCCCTAGACTGGCCCGGTGGCACAGGTCGCCGCACAACCCTTGAGCGCAACTGCCTTGCGTGGGATTAGAGTGGGTGCTTTGCATGGAGAATCGCTTGAGCCGCTATTGGAGTGACATCGTTCACCGTTTAACGCCGTATGTGCCGGGCGAGCAGCCCGTGGTTGCGCATCCGGTGAAGCTGAACACCAACGAGAATCCCTATCCGCCGTCGCCCCGCGTGCTCGCGGCAATCCGGCAGGAACTCGGCGAGGCGGCGGAATCGCTGCGCCGCTATCCCGATCCAACGGCGCACAAGCTCCGCGAAACGGTTGCCACGTACCACGGCATCCGCGCCGACCAGGTCTTTGCGGGCAACGGCTCGGACGAAGTGCTCGCACTCACGTTCCAGGCGCTGCTCAAGCACGACAAACCTTTGCTGTTTCCGGACGTCACCTACAGCTTCTATCCGACGTATGCGCGGCTTTTCGAAGTCGACTACCGCACCATTCCGCTCGACGAGAGCTTCGCAATCAACGTCGACGACTATATGACGCCGAATGGCGGCATTCTGTTTCCAAACCCGAACGCGCCAACCGGCCGGCCGCTGCCGCTCGCCGATATCGAGCGCCTCGTGGCGAGCAATCCGGATTCCGTGGTGGTGATCGACGAGGCTTACGTGGATTTCGGCGCTCAATCGGCGATCGGTCTGATCGACCGTTATCCGAATCTGCTGGTCGTACAGACCGTATCGAAGTCGCGTTCGCTGGCCGGGATGCGCGTCGGCTTTGCGTTCGGCGATCCGGAGTTGATCGCCGCGCTGAACCGCGTGAAGGACAGTTTCAACTCCTACCCGTTAGACCGCCTCGCGCAGGCCGCGGCCGCCGCAGCGTACGAGGACGACGCGTGGTTTCGCGGCACCTGCGCCAAGGTCGTCGCAAGCCGTGAGCGACTGGCCGCGGGGTTGAGGGCATTGGGTTTCGAGGTGGTGCCGTCGGCTGCGAATCTGCTGTTCGCACGCCACGAAGGCTACGACGCCGCAACGCTCGCTTTACGGCTAAGGGAAAAGGAGATTTTCGTGCGCCATTTCAAGGCTCCGCGAATCGATCAACATCTGCGGATTTCGGTCGGCACCGACGCCGAATGTGACATTCTGCTGGGCGCGTTGCGCGACATTTTCGACGCGTACGTCGGATAAAGCGGCGCACAGCGCAAAAGCGACGCGGCAAAAAAAACGGCGAGACCAAAAGGTCTCGCCGTTTTTTTAACTTTGTTTCTCACTCGCCCTTCGCGGCCTGCAGCGCGTGATACTTCGCCATCAATTCGCCGGGCGTCTCCATGTGCTCCGGATCGCGCGGAATACACTCCACCGGGCAGACCTGGATACACTGCGGTTCGTCGAAATGCCCAACGCACTCGGTACATTTCTTCGGGTCGATCACATAGATTTCCGGGCCCATCGAAATTGCGTCGTTCGGGCACTCGGGCTCGCATACGTCGCAGTTGATGCACTCGTCGGTAATCATCAAGGCCATACTTCTCTCACTTCACGCCGGCCGCAGCCGGCTTTGATCCGTCAAACCGACAGTTTACGCCGGTTACGGCTGCGCCGCCGAAGCGCCGTTGGCCGGGTCCAGGGCGGCGACCTTCTCTTTCAGCCATTGCTCGACCGATGGGAACACGAACTTGCTGACATCGCCGCCCAGTTGAGCAATTTCACGCACGATCGTGCCCGAAATGAACTGGTATTGGTCGGACGGCGTCATGAACATGGTTTCGACATCGGGCAGCAAATAGCGATTCATGCCGGCCATCTGGAACTCATATTCGAAGTCCGACACAGCCCGCAGGCCACGCACGATCACCCGCGCGTTATTGCTGCGCACGAAATCTTTCAGCAGCCCCTTGAAGCTCATGACCTGAACGTTCGGGTAGTGCCCGAGCACTTCGTGAGCGATGTCGAGGCGCTCTTCGAGCGTGAAAAATGGTTTCTTGTTGCGGCTGTCGGCAACGCCGACCACCAGCGTGTCGAAAATGCTCGACGCGCGCCGAACGAGGTCTTCGTGACCGCGCGTCAGCGGATCGAACGTGCCCGGGTACACGGCGACTACCATGAGACTTCTCCTCTCTTCAGACAAAGGGCACGTCAAAGCGTCCACGCGACGCATTTGGCACCGACCGCGCACGTGACGGCAAACCGCCCGGCGCTTGTTTTGGAACGCGCATTATTCCTTATTTTCGCGCTGCAGCAAATGAAAGCGGACAGCGCCTGCTTTGCCTTGCCGCACGATTTCCCAGCCGGCGAGCGTCTCGTTGCCCTCGAGTTCGAGCGCCTCCCCCGCTTCCACGTACAGAAAGCCGTCGGCGCTCACCAGCGGCACCGCCAGCGCGAGCGCTTTGCCGAGCAGATCAGCGCCGAACGGCGGGTCGAGAAACACCACGTCGAACGATCCGGGCGCGAGACTCGCGGCAAGGCGCAAACCGTCGGCCTCAGCGATTTCGATTGTGCGCGCCGACAGGCGTTCCTGGTTGGCGCGCAATTGGCCCGCGGCCCGCGCATTTCGCTCCACCATCAATACCCGGGCGGCGCCGCGCGATGCCGCCTCGAAACCCAGCGCGCCGCTGCCGGCGAACAGATCGAGGCAGCGCTGGCCCTGCAGATCCTGGCCGAGCCAGTTGAACAGCGTCTCGCGCACGCGATCGGGCGTGGGGCGCAAACCGTCGAGATCGAGCACGGGCAAAGGCGTGCGCTTCCAGTCGCCGCCGATGATACGGATGGCGTGCGGCTTGCCGCCTTTGGACGAAGCGCCATGGGCGCGCGAAGGTGCGGAACGGGGCATGCGGTTTCGATGACGTTTGAAGGCGCCCGCGACGTCGATACGTGAGGGCCGGAGCGCCAACGTTACCACAGCGACGCCGCGCGTCCAGCCTGGCCGTTCGGCCGATACGACGGGCAGCGGCGCGCCTGATAAAATGTGCGGCTTCCAGCGCCTTGCATCCCGCATCGCAACGCTGCCTGCCGCTCCCGCCGGTTTCGTGCCGGCCGCGCGCATCGGCGCGCGCTCTCACCACGCCAGATCATGTTCAGCTTTTTCAAACGATTCAAGGGTTCGAAAGAGTCCGATAACGCGCCTGAAGAGTCGCAAACAGCGCCCGAAGGCTCGACACCCGAAGCCGCCGTGCAGGCGCCCGCGCCAGTCGCGCCGGCTACCTTGCGCCCGGCGGCTGCGCCGGCTCGCGTCGAGACACCGGCTGCGGCCGCTCCGTCGGCAATCTTGCCCGAGCCGGAAGAATCCGCGCCCGAAACCGTCGAAATCGTTCCGCCGCCGCTGCCGGACGCCGGTGCAAAGCGCTCGTGGCTGACGCGCCTGAAGACCGGCTTGTCGAAGACGAGTTCGAGCCTGACGGGCATCTTTGTCGGCACGAAGATCGACGAAGATCTGTACGAGGAACTCGAAACCGCGCTGCTGATGTCCGACGCGGGGGTCGACGCCACGGAATTCCTGCTCGAAGCGCTGCGCGAAAAAGTGCGCGCCGAGCGCCTCACCGAGCCGCAGCAGGTCAAGGCAGCGCTGCGCACACTGCTCATCGACCTGCTCAAGCCGCTGGAGAAATCGCTAATGCTCGGACGCGCGCAGCCGCTCGTGATGATGATCGCGGGCGTCAACGGCGCGGGCAAAACCACCAGCATCGGCAAGCTCGCCAAGCATTTGCAAAGTTTCGATCAGTCGGTGCTGCTGGCCGCGGGCGACACCTTCCGCGCCGCCGCGCGCGAGCAGTTGGCCATCTGGGGCCAGCGCAACAACGTGACCGTGGTGTCGCAGGAAAGCGGCGACCCGGCAGCCGTGATCTTCGACGCGGTCGGCGCCGCGCGTGCGCGCAAGATCGACGTGATGATGGCGGACACGGCCGGCCGTCTGCCGACCCAGTTGCATCTCATGGAAGAACTGCGCAAGGTGAAGCGCGTGATCGGCAAGGCGCAAAACGGCGCGCCGCACGAGGTGCTGCTGGTGATCGACGCCAACACCGGCCAGAACGCGCTCGCACAAGTAAAGGCTTTCGACGACGCGCTCGGCCTCACCGGTCTGATCGTCACCAAGCTCGACGGCACGGCGAAGGGCGGCATTCTGGCCGCCATCGCCCGGCAGCGTCCGATTCCGGTGTACTTCATCGGCGTCGGCGAAAAGGTCGAGGACTTGCAGCCGTTCAGCGCGGAAGAGTTTTCCGACGCGTTGCTCGGCGGTTAACGGTTACGGCGGCCGCGTCCGAAACAGCAAAAAGGGCACTCCCACGAAATGGAGTGCCCTTTTTTCATTTCACCATGACTCCAGCACCGAACTTTGCTGGACTACGCCGAAGCCCGATACAGCAGGTTTATCAATAACTTAGGCGAGTCCAACATATGCCGGTGCTTTCCGAAACCTGACCCGGCTTCCCCTCTGATGGCCCCTACATGGCTCTTGGGAATCGGGTCTTTCCGAGGAGTCATCGTGGCAAAACTCAAGCTCACCAAGTCCGCAGTCGATGCGGCACAACCCCAGGCGCAGGCCGTCGAACTCCGGGACACGCTGGTGCCCGGCTTCCTGTGCAAGGTTACACCAGCGGGCCGCAAGGTGTTCATGCTCCAGTACCGCACGAACGCTGGCGAGCGGCGCAAGCCCGCCCTGGGCCTGTACGGGGAACTGACCGTCGAGCAGGCCCGCTCGCTGGCCCAGGAATGGCTGGCCGAGGTGCGCCGGGGCGGCGACCCCAGCGCGGCCAAGGCCGCCGCCCGTTCAGCCCCCACGGTCAAGGAGCTGTGTACCAAGTTCATGGAGGATTACTCCAAGCAGCGCAACAAGCCCAGCACCCAGCGCGGGTATCAGGCCGTCATCGACCGCTGCATCGTTCCGATGCTGGGCCGTTTGAAGGTCCAGGACGTGAAGCGCCCGGACGTGGCCACGGCGATGAAGAAGATGGCGCACAAGCCGGCCGAGGCCAACCGTGCTTTCAGCGTGATGCGCAAGATGTTCAACCTGGCCGAGGTGTGGGGCCACCGGCCTGACGGCACCAACCCCTGCCGCCACGTCCCGATGTACCCCAACGGCAAGGCCACCCACCTCATCAGCGACGAGGACATGGGCAAGCTGTTTCGGCGACTGGAGCACATCGAAGCCGAGGGTCTGGAGAACTACGTCATCCCGCTGGCGATCCGCCTTCAATTCGAGTTCGCCGGCCGCCGCTCCGAAATCGTGACGCTCCGATGGGATTGGGTGGACCTGGACAACCGCCGCGTGGTCTGGCCGGACAGCAAGACGGGCGGCATGTCCAAGCCCATGAGCGAGGAAGCCTATCGACTGCTCTCGACGGCGCCACGGCAGGAAGGCACTCCCTATGTGCTGCCGTCTCCAAGCCATCCCGGCAAGCACCTGACCACGGGCGAGTATTACGGCGGCTGGAGCCGCGCCCTCAAGGCGGCGGGCGCCACGCACGTCGGCACGCATGGCATCCGCCACCGCTCCGCGACCGACATTGCCAACTCGGGCATCCCGGTCAAGGTCGGCATGGCGCTGACGGCGCACAAGACCGTGGCGATGTTCATGCGCTACGTCCACACCGAGGACGATCCGGTGCGCAAGGCGGCCGAGCTGGTGGCGAACCGGCGCAAGACGATCACCGAGGCGCAGCGGCCTGCGGAGGTGGCTGCATGACCAAGAAGGCGCCTGCGATGGCGGGAGTCGCACCCGCCGCCGTGCCTGCCGGCTACGCCGGCATCCACGGCGGCATCGTGGATCTGCTCGATGCCGCGCGCCAGACGGCAGCGCGCAGCGTCAATGCGCTGATGACGGCCAGCTACTGGGAGATTGGCCGCCGCATCGTGGAGGCCGAGCAACAGGGCAAGCGGCGCGCGGGTTATGGCGAGCAGTTGATCGAGCGGCTGGCAAGCGACCTCACCCAGCAGTTCGGCCGTGGCTTCAGCCGTCAGAACCTGCAGCAGATGCGGTCGTTTTTTCTGACCCGGCCAATTCGCCAGACAGTGTCTGGCGAATCTTCCCCGGAGCCAGTGCGGCCTTGGCGGCTGGACGAGCTGGCGCAGGTCTTCACGCTGCCGTGGTCGGCCTATGTGCGGCTGTTGTCGGTCAAGGACGAGCATGCGCGCCAGTTCTATGAAGCCGAGGCCTTGCGCGGCGGCTGGAGCGTGCGCCAGTTGGATCGGCAGATCGGCAGCCAGTTCTACGAGCGCACGGCGCTGTCGAAAAACAAGGCGGCGATGCTGGCCAAGGGCGCGGTGGCCAAGCCCGAAGATGCCGTCGCGCCCGGCGATGCCATCAAAGACCCCTATGTGCTGGAGTTCCTCGACCTCAAGGACGAGTATTCGGAGTCCGATCTGGAGGCCGCCTTGATCCGGCGGCTGGAAGACTTCCTGCTCGAATTGGGTGAAGGGTTCACCTTCATTGGACGGCAGCGGCGCTTGCGCATCGACCAGACCTGGTATCGGGTGGACTTGCTGCTGTTCCATCGCAAGTTACGCTGCCTGGTCATCATCGACCTGAAGCTGGGGAGTCTGACGCATGCGGACGTGGGCCAGATGCACATGTACTGCAACTATGCCAAGGAACACTGGGCCTATCCCGAGGAGAACCCGCCGGTGGGGCTGATTCTTTGTGCCGACAAGGGGCTCGCCCTGGCGCGGTATGCGCTGGAGGGCTTACCCACCAAGGTCATGGCGGCGAACTACCGGATGGTTCTGCCGGATACCGATGTGCTGCAAAAGGAACTGGAAAGCACGCGGCTCTTGCTGGAGTCTCGCGGAACGATTCGTCCCAAGACGTGGAAGCGGTAGACACACCTGCGGAGCTATACGCCTGTTTGGAGATTGGGCAGAACCTCAGTCTGTAGTCGGTTTTACGGCTTTCTTCCGTGAGGAGGAAGAAGGCAACGACGGCAAACATTCAAACAAACGTTCCGCATAGACGAATCCCATCCGCCTTACTGCGTCCTGATCGAAATACAGTAGCCATGCGGCAAGTAGCGCCAGCGAAATGAGCAATGTCAAGCCTGCGGCAAGCCCTGGATCGGCAAGGTGCACCAAGTCAAATTGGAGAGGTGCTACCTGCAAAATCTTTGCAATCAACAATCCGTAGACGACGCCCATGAGGCACGACAGGATACCGACAGGCTTCATCGCCAGCATGTTGCGATGAAATCCATAGGCGATGTTCTCTTTCAGCAAGAGCTGCTTGTTGGAACGCGTGAGTTCGCGAAGCCGCTTAGTGGCACCGATGTAGATGTCGTCTGCCTTGTCTGGGTTTGCTGATTCTTCTTCTGCCGTTGGCATGGCGATACCCAACTTGGCAGTGATCGCCGTGTGATAACGCTGCTTGCTGACACCATCAAGGAACTTGTCGCGGTGGCGTAGTGCGATGGTCGTGGGCATGCCACCCCATTTTGAGACCAGCATCTCTTCAAGTTTTTTACCACGTCCGCGCGCTACGCTCGCGAGTGCATAGATAGCGCCGCAGCCGCCCAGCAGGCCGATCACACCTGTAAGCACAGGGTGCCGAGCCCCGTAGACGCACAACAGCGGCACCAGCACGGGTAAGGCCACAAGAAGGCCAGGGATAACACGTGCCTTGCGCTCGTAGGGGTCTTTGACCAGTTCAAAAATTGTTGTCATGTGAAGTCAGGCCTGTGCCGCCAAGGCGTCGATATAGGGTTGGATTTCATCGCGGTTTTTTAGCGTGATCTGCTGTGCGAGGGGGTCTGGTGCTTCCTTGGTATGCAAACCCAAACGTCTCAGCGTGTAGTACAGAAACGCTTGGCGGCATGGAAGTTTGACCTCTCCATCTTCCATGCCGTAGTCCAACTCTAAGACTCGTTTCTTGGCTGCAGGCAAATCGGGATGCGGTGCAAGTACCAGCGTCAATACAGTTTGCCAATGCGAATCTTGGTTGGAGTCCACTTGGGTCGCCTCGAAGCCATCGATGCGCAGGATTCGAGCAAGGACGAAATCGCTGAAGCGCTGGCGCTTGTGGCAAAACGCGCGCATGTGCCAGCGAAAACCGTCATTGCCAAGGGCGTGGGGAGACAGCAAGCGAACCGATTCATCCAACGACGTCATGGACTGGTAGCTCACCAGAATGGATTCCTGCTGGCGGATTGCGCGCACCACTGCTTCGACGGTCTGCTCATTGATCGTGCGCCAAGGGGACGGGGCCCAATCTGTCTCCGGCGCGGAGCCGATGAAGCTGGCCGTCGGCTCGACAATTCCCATCTTTGTCGCTAGCAGTTCTGCTAGATAGCGTTGCGCCGAGCTTCGTTGGTAAAGCGGGTGAAAACTCTGCGCTGCCGTGTAGGTCTTGGAGCTGCGGTCGTAAGTCAGGTTGCTCGGCGCCAACTCCATGTACTTGGAAATGTCCAGCGATGCCTGCGGGACCGAAATACCAAAGTGCTCGGTGAGATCCATCCGGTTGATGCGCCGCTCCCAGCGCAGACGGAAATCGATGAATTGAAGTCTGCTCTCCAGCCCCCAACTTAGCCCCTTAGGCTCAGCAGGTTCGGCGGCAGGAACGGAAGGTTTTTGCATCAGTCACGCCTAAAAAGTAGACGGATATAAAAAATCGTCGTACATTAACTATACGCGATCATCCTTCGGTCGTCTACCCGGAGACCCCAGTGCCTACAACCATCACGTTTTTTCCCGTCGACAACGGGGACATGACCCTCATCAAGTTCGGCGATCTCGACGCGACGACTCTGCTGATCGACGTAAACATCAGGCAAGACGCCGACGACCCTGACGGGGAGGCGCGCGATGTCGCCAAGGATTTGCGCGAACGACTGAAGAAGGATGAGAACGGCAGGCCGTATGTCGATGCGTTCCTGCTGAGCCACCCGGATCAAGACCATTGCCGAGGGTTGAAGCGACACTTCTACCTAGGGCCACTCGACAAGTACCCGGACGACAAGAAGGACGACAAGGACAAGAAAATCGTGATCCGCGAGATGTGGTCGTCCCCGATCGTGTTTCGACGCGCCAGCAAGACGCACACCTTGAGCGACGACGCCAAGGCATTCAACACGGAGGCGCGTCGGCGCGTGCAACTGAACCGTGACAAGAATTTCGCCGTCGGGAACGGTGACCGCATTCAGATCATGGGCGAGGACATCGACGGAAAAACCGATGATCTCACTTCGATTGTGCGGAAGGTGGACACGCGCTTTTCAACGATCAATGGCAAGAGTTCCGCATTCTTTTCTGCGTTTCTTTTGGCTCCACTGGACGCCCAGGATGACGAGGAAGAGGAAGAGTGCCTGGTCAAGAACCAGTCCAGCGTTATTCTGAACATCACGTTGGCGGCTGACGCGCAGACGCCGGATGGTGCGAAATTCCTTACTGGTGGCGATGCTGAGGTGTTCATCTGGAACCGCCAGTGGCAACGCCACAAGGCTGAAGCAGATGTGCTTGAGTACGACATCATGCAGGCGCCTCATCATTGTTCCTGGCATTCGCTGTCCTATGACAGCTGGTCCGACTACCGTGAAAAAGCCAAGCTCGATGCTGATGCTCGCAAGGCGCTTTCGCAGACCCGTGACGGCGCCGTCATCGTCGCCAGCTGCAAGCCGATTGCAGATGATGACAGCGATCCGCCCTGCATCCGTGCGAAGCGTGAGTACGTGACGATCGTGGACGAAGCAAAAGGCGAGTTCTACTGCACAGGCGAGTACCCCAGCGAAAAGTCCGTGGAACCGCTCGTTTTCACCGTAACCGCTCAGGGTGTGCAACCTCCCTCGAAGAAGGAGTCCGGATCGAAGGCCGCTGCCGTGGTGACCTCTGCGCGCACCCCCATGCCGCACGGAGCATCATGACGGGCACCATCGCAGACGCACTGCATCAACTTCAGCGGCATCGAGGCCTTATCCGCGTTGGCGAGCCAAGGACAACTGGTGCATCGACGGAGATTGAAGTCGATGTTGCGGTCCAACTGCCGAACAGGTCTCGGCGCAATGGTATCTCTGAGACCGGAGTGCGCACCGTCGAGACGTGCGTGCTGGTATTCGGTAGTGACTGGCCCCTGTCTGCACCCGAGCCCTTCTTACGTGCGGACTTCCCGCTCAACTTGCCGCACATCAACCCCCATCGCCAAGGCGAGTTAGTCTCGCCGTGCCTATTCGAAGGGTCGTTGAACGAGCTGCTGCATCGGTTTGGCCTGGACGCCGTTGTCGATCAGTTGATCGACTGGCTGCACAAGGCCGCGGCCGGAACACTCCTGGACCTGGAGCAGGGGTGGGAACCAACGCGCCGAGACAGCTGTCCTTCGACCGTTGTATTCAGTGCCGAGAAGGTCGCGGCCGCCGCTCCCGCTGACGGCACGATTCTGGTGGTTCCCGCAGGCTACGTGACGATCGATGGCGGTCTGTACGCCATCATCAACGCCGAACTGACCGCACAAGTCGATCCTGTGTTTTATCAGGATGTTCACAACGACAAGCTGGGCAAATGGGGGAACGGCCATGCCGCGGCCTTCATCGCGCGCGCTCCGATGACCGACGGCCTCCCGCATGTGATCGGACGCTATCAACCAGAGACAGTTGTCGATCTCGCGACGCTGCTCGATCGAGCAGCGGAGCTTGGTATTGATCGCGACGCTTTGGCCCAGGAAGTGGACGGTTATTTCGGACGCTCAATCCTGGATATGCGACAGGACTCGCATGGCTGGGTGCATGGTTTGTACGCGATTGTGATTCTGGCTGTGCAAAGGCCAGCGTCGCTTGTGGGCTCGCCAGGGAGGAGTGTCGAGGTATTGCCCTATGTGGTGCGCTATGAACTCAACGCTCAATCGCTCCTGGAGCGTAACGCCACGGTTCACCCGGCCTTTCACGCGCATGCGTTGTCTCCTGAACTGCTGGCAAGGACGTCCGGCATTCCATACGCAGCCACATCACAGCCGCTGGTCGTGCTCGGCTGCGGAAGCGTGGGATCGAAAGTCGCGATGCAACTGGGGCGAGCGGGCTTTGGTTCGATGACTTTCGTCGACAACGAACCCATGTCGCCTCACAACGCCGCGCGGCATGCACTCATTGAGCGGGCATCAGTTCTGGTTCCGCCTCGGAAGTCGGCGCTGATGAAGACAGCCTTTGAATCGCTGTCGCATCTTCAATCGCGAGCGTTCGACACCGACGCAGTGACTCTTTTGGTCGATCCGGAACAGTTTGCGGCAACCGTTCCGCAGGATGCGGCCCTCATCGTGGATGCGACGGCGTCACTTCAGGTGCTGGCTGCAGAAACACAATCGGCAGCGTTGGATCAATCCCCAGCCCGATTGGCACGGATCGCGATGTATGGTCAGGGGCGCTGTGTGGCGGTATTGCTCGAAGGAGCTGGCCGTGCCGGCCGAGTTGACGACCTCACGGCGTTCTTGTTCGAGTGCTGCCGGTTTGCACCGGAACTGCGTGCGTCGATTGCCGGCGAGACGTCTGAGCCGACTCGGATTTTCGTGGGTGACAACTGTCATTCGCTGACGATGCCTATGTCTGACGCCGTTGTTTCGCGGTCGACGTCACTGGCCGGCCTGCAACTGGAACGATGGCTCGTTGATGGGCTTCCGAAGGAAGCGACGCTTTGCGCCGGAATCTCAGATGCCGAAGGCCTTGGAATGGCATGGACCCGCGCCAGCCTTGGCCCGACCACTGCGCTTGAAGTCGCAGACGATGGTGGCTGGAACATTCGGGTCCTGTCCCCAGTTGCGCAAGCAATCCATGCTGATGCGCTGCGCTGGGGTGCTCTGGAAACAGGCGGCGCCTTGATCGGCCGCATCTCGTTTGAAAATCGAACCATCACCATTGCAGGCCTTGTTGAGGCACCGCCTGACAGTGTTCGAGAGGCCGCCCGCTTCGTCCTCGGAACCAACGGGCTTGTTCAAAATTTGCGCGCCGCAAACGCGGCCTCTTTGGGGTATCTCGCCTTTATAGGAACGTGGCACAGCCACCCGAAAGGCGGCGCACATTCGGGTATCGACCGAAATACATTGCGCGGCATCGCCGAGGATGCTGGCGGCCTTCCGGCCGTGTCGTTGGTATGGACTCCGACAGGACTCACGTGTGCGGTGGATCGCTGGTAGGTGCAAAGCCACCGGCACTTTGTTGGCATAAAACAAGAGGGATGTATGGCTGACTACTTCGAGATCGACTTTCTTGGCGTCGAAACAGCGAAAAGCGGGGACGCGATCACGCTGCGCTACTCGGTGAATGGCACCGAGGGCGTGCACGTTGTTGACGGTGGGTATCTGGATACGGGTGATCAGATAGTCGAGCATCTGAAGACGTACTATGGAACAACAGTCATCGACCATGTGATCCTCACGCACCCAGATCGCGATCACGCCAACGGACTACGAAAAGTCCTGGAGCAATGCACGGTCAGGAATCTTTGGATCAACCGGCCGTGGATATACGCGGACCAGTTGATCGATCGCTTTGAGACCTATGAATCGGTTGAAGCCCTGCGACGGAAGTTGCGCTCAATCTACGATGCCACGGCAATTCTTGAGGATATTGCGGTGGAGAAGGGAATTCCAATCCATGCCCCCCTTCAGGGGCAGAGCATCGGTCCGTTCGCGGTCATGGCACCTACCCTGGGGCGCTACTTGGACCTGATCGTGGACTCCGCGAAGACACCGGAAGCTGTCGAAGAAAGTGCTTTTGATAGCGCGCTGAGCAGCATATTCCGGGCAGTGAAGGCCGCGACCGCCTACATCAAGTCCCTGTGGGGCGAGGAATATTTCCCGCCTGAGCCGACCAGTCGTGAGAATGAAATGAGTGTGGTGCAGTCGGCTGTCTTGAACGGTCATCGCGTCATGCTTACTGGCGATGCCGGGCGTGAAGCACTGCAGGAGGTGATCGACTACGCACCTTTCGTGGGACTCGCGCTGCCAGGTATTCGGTATTTCCAAGTGCCCCATCACGGCGGGCGACACAACGTTTCGACCGAAGTCTTGGATCAACTGCTCGGCCCACGGTTGAACAGTATGCCGGACAAGCACCATTGGAATGCCATATGCAGTTCTGCCAAGGCGGATGAGGATCATCCGCGGAAGTCGGTGATTCGCGCCGTATTGCACCGGGGTGGGCACTGGGCGGCAACTGAAAGCCAGAACATACGCATCGGGGCAGGCATCACCCGCGATGGCTGGGTGCCGATTCCCCAGGCGGCGTATCCGGAAGATCAAGAAAATTGACAGCGCCTGAAGGCCAGCACCACTTTTCAACTGCCTGCTGACAACTTGGCCTGCATCCCGACGTTCCTTCGTCGGGCTCATGGGCTGCGCCCCGAGCTTCGTGCCGAATCGCAGTCATCCGGCTTCAAGCCCGGACGCTCTGATCTGGACTGACGCTTCGGACCTGCGCGCTACGCTTGTCAATACCGGGGTGGCTGCGTGGTGAGGTGTGGCGGCTTGCTGTTCCCTTCATCGTGCCACGGCGTGCTCGCCGTCAATGACTGCGCACCTTCGGCGCTTGCGGCCTGGCGGCCGTCTTCGATCTTTGACTGCTTGCGCTGCGCCGTGCCCTGCAAGGGCTGGGCAATTCCGCCCGGTAACCTTACAGGAGTTCACCATGAACCACGCATTCATCACGGACGAGCAGCGCATCGTGCTGCTGGCCAACGGCCGCGAATCCTTGGAGAACCCGGACTTCGATCCGGCCCCAGTGGTCAAGCTGTTCACGCCGGATGCCGGCGCGACCTGGCTGCTGACCGAGATTGATCCCGATGACCACGATCACGCCTTCGGTCTTTGCGACCTGGGCCTAGGGATGCCGGAAATCGGCTGGGTCAGTCTTTCCGAACTGGCGACCGTGCGCGGGCGGCTGGGCTTGCCGGTAGAGCGGGATCTGCACTTTCGTGCCGAGAAGCGGCTGAGCGCCTATGCGCGCGATGCGCGGCTGGCGGGGCGTGTCGTTGTCTGACCTGGTTCTGGGGCGCCGCAAGGCGCTCCTGAGCGTTCTCAATCATTTCAGGAGGTCAAGGCCATGAGCAGCCACCACGACTACATCCTCGAAATCACGGCAGAGCATGATGCGTTCAAGCCGTTCCCACCGGAGAACGGCCAGCCCTTGCGCTTTGCGCTCGGCGACGCGGTGATCTATACCAACGGGTTTGGCGCACAGTTCCGGTGCCGCGTCACCGGGTTTTATCGTCCCAGCGGACTTTCGGGCCTGTACGCGCGCGGTGCGCGCTACCTGCTGGACTCGTCATCGCCGTGGATGCCGGTGTCGGAAGCCAGCCTGCGCCCCGACGACCCGGCCTGATGCCTTCGCGCCCCTGGCGGGGCGCTACGCGCTGCGCTTGCCTCCAGGGGAAAGCCCTGCGGGCTATCCCCGCCGCGCAGGCTTGGCGCCCCTCTCGCGCAGCGAACCGGCTGGTGCCGGATCGCTCCCTTCATGCCGGACATTACGATGGCACTTCGGGCGTGGGTGTGTCGGGTTCGTAGTCGCCCAGCCACTCGAAGAGACGTTCGATATCGCAGTCCAGCTGGTTCAGCGTGGCCTGGGCCATTGCGTACCAGGTGGTGCCGTCGTCCGTTTCTTCGGAGGCGGACAGCAGGACGTTGAGCTGTGCGCGCCGTCCCAGCAGGCGCTGCATCTCGTTGCCTACCGTCTTGCGGTCGGTGGTCCAGATGAGGGTCGGCAGAAAGATGCCAGGCCCTTCTGCTCCAGGCGCAGGCGTTCCGGGTTGCATGGGATCGCTCATGGTGGTTCTCCAGAAGGTGGAGATTCCACGGTAGGCATTGGCCCGTGACCGGGCCACTCGAAATTCGCGCTATTTCGGGGGGATTTCGGGATCAGCGCCGATCGGCCGTGGCGCAGTCATGCGGGCGGGCTGCCTTTGAGCCGGTGCTTACCAGGGCTTCCAGCGCCGCTGGGGTGTTTGCGGCACGGCGCCGAGCAATTGGATCGGCGGCAGTGCATGGGGCGCATTGTTCCTGGGGAAGCGCCGGCGCACTTCGCATTCCAGTTCGTGCGCGAGGCCGCGTGCGTCCTTCTCGCCGCGCAGTGCCCGTTGCCGCCAGTCTCGGGCCTGGGCCATCAGTTCATCGTCTTGTAGGGCTCGTATGTCCATGCCATTGCCATTTTGCCGATGGCTGGGTGGGTAGCTGTCCACGGGGATTTCATTGAAGTCATGTGGGCGTCCCCGGCCACCTGGGAGATGGCCGGTCGCGCTCTCGTGCTAGCGCATCGAGCCGCCTGCGGCGTCTCGCCCCCTTCGGGCTTCGATCGTTCCCTCACTCCGTTCGGCTGACGCCTCCGGCCCGGCTTCCAGCTTCGAGCCTGCGCGCTTCGCTTGCCGTGCGGTCGGCTTGTGGGATGGCCGTTGCCATGTCCAGTCCTCTTCCCTGACTTCATCACCTTGTCCGCGACTGTAGCCCGCGGCCGTGTGCCGTCAAGGCGCGCAGGGCCGTGTCCTCGGCTGCGCCTGCGGGCCGCCCCACCCTGCGCTTGTTTCCTTGACGGCCCCCGTCCGCGCGCTCCCTTTCGTCGCGGGCGATGAACTCAGGAAAGACGGTGGCAACAGGGCCAACCGGGTTCCTCGCGCCGACCGCACCGAACAGCCGAAAGGCTGGGCTTCGAATCTTGGAATCCGGTGTGCGGTTTTCTTCAACAGCCTTTTTGTTCAGGAGAAAGACCATGCAACTCGCATCCCGCTTCGCTTCCCATTCCCCCGCATTGCGCAGCGACTCCCCGCTGTCCGATGACCAGATCCGCCGCGTGGCCCCGTCCATCTTCGCGGATGCCCCCCATGAAAGCCGTTCCGAGCGGTACAGCTACATCCCCACCGCCGCCGTGCTGACCGAGCTTCGCAAAGAGGGGTTTCAGCCCTTCATGGTGTGCCAGACCCGCGTTCGCAACGAGGGCCGGCGCGAGCACACGAAACACATGCTGCGCCTGCGCCACGCCAACCAGATCAACGCCCGCGAAGCCAATGAAATCATCCTGCTGAACTCGCACGACGGCACGAGCAGCTATCAATTACTGGGTGGCATGTTCCGCTTCGTTTGCAGCAATGGCCTTGTCTGCGGCGACACCGTGGGCGATGTGCGCGTGCCCCACAAGGGCGACGTGGCGGGCCATGTCATCGAGGGCGCCTATCAGGTGCTGAGCGGCTTCGAGCATGCGCAGGAATCGCGCGAATCCATGCAGGCCATCACGCTGGATGCCGGGGAATCGGAAGTGTTCGCCCGCGCCGCGCTGGCCCTCAAGTACGACGACCCAACCAAGCCCGCGCCCGTCACGGAATCGCAAATCCTGATGCCGCGCCGCTTCGACGACCGCCGCCCCGACCTGTGGAGCGTGTTCAACCGCACGCAGGAGAACCTGACCAAGGGCGGATTGCATGGCCGCGCCGCCAATGGCCGCAGACAGCAGACCCGCCCCGTGCAGGGCATTGATTCGGACATTCGCCTGAACCGCGCCCTGTGGCTGCTGGCCGATGGCATGCGCGCCCTCAAGGCCTGACCCCCTCTGACGTGTTCCCCGCCGGAGGGGCGGTTTCCCCTCCATTCCCTTGTTTCACTTGATTGGAGATTCACCATGAACGCCGTTACTTACACCGAAGCTCAAGCCCTCGACAGCCGCGCAAACGTGCTGCAAGCCGCCGACCCGAGCAAGCACATGATTCTGGTTCCGCTGTCGCGGCTGGTGCTGCGCCCCACGGGCCGCAACGTGCGCAAGACCGTCCCGCGCATGTCCATCCCCGAGCTGGCCGCGAGCATTCAGCGCGTGGGCCTGCTGCAAAACCTGATCGTGATTCCCGCCGCCGATGACCTGCATTACGAGGTGGTGGCAGGTGGCCGACGCTTTGCGGCCCTCAAGCTGCTGGCAAAGAAGCACCGTATCGCCAAGGATTGGGACGTGCCTTGCCTGCAGGTGGCCGATGGCACGGCCCGCACCGCCAGCCTGACCGAGAACGTGCAGCGCGAAGCCATGCACCCAGCAGACCAGTTTGAAGCCTTCGCCGCGCTGGTGGCCGAAGGCCGACCGATTGAGGACATTGCGGCGGATTTCTCCGTTACGCCGCTGGTGGTGCAGCGCCGCTTGAAGCTCGCCAATGTCTCGCCGCGTTTGATGGAGGACTACCGGGCCGATGCCGTGAGCCTCGATCAGCTGATGGCGCTCTCCATCACCGACGACCACGCCGCGCAGGAATGCGCGTTCTACGATGCGCCGCAATGGCAGCGCCAACCCTCGCACTTGCGCGAACGTCTGACGGAGCGCGAGATTGACGCCTACCGGCATCCGCTGGTGCGCTTCGTCGGGCTGGACACCTACGAGCAGGCGGGCGGCGGCATCCGCCGCGACCTGTTCGCGGAGGGCGATGCAGGCGTGTACCTGACCGACGCCGCGCTGCTGGAACGACTGGCGCAAGACAAGCTGGCGGGCATCGCCGCAGAGGTGAAGGCCGAGGGCTGGGCTTGGGCTGATGCCACGCCGGGCGTGACCCATGCCGATCTGCACGCCTTCCAGCGTGCGCCGAGGGAGCGCCGCGAGCCGAACAAGCGCGAAGCACAGCGCATCGAGAGGCTGCAAGCCAAGATGCAGGAGGTGGCCGAAGCCATTGATGCCGCGACGGACGCCGACGACGAGGACAAGGCCGATGCGCTGCAAGAGGAAGGCGAGCGGCTGGGCGAGCAGTTGCAGGCGCTGGAAGACGGCTTGCAGGGGTACGGCGCGAACGTGAAGGCCGCAGCCGGGGCCATCGTCACCATCGGCCGCAACGGCGAGGTGGTGATTCATCGCGGACTGCTGCGCGAGGCCGAGGCCAAGGCACTGCGCACACTGGAGAAGCTGCGCCAAGGGTTCAGCGACCCAGATGCCGCGAACGATGACGAAGGCGAGGACGACGAGCCGCCCAAGGCAGCAGCGATTTCCGACCGACTGGCCCAGCGCCTGAGCGCCCATCGCACCGCCGCGCTGCAAATCGAGGTGGCCCGGCATCCGCAGGTGGCGGTGGCCGCGCTGGTGCATGGCATGGTGCAGACCGTCTTGCAGGGCCGCTACTACGGGCGCGACCTGCCGCTGGGCGTGAGCCTGAAAGTCCAAGACCGGCTGGACGGCATGGCCCCGGACTGGCCCGAGTCACCCGCCGCTGTGGCGCTGCGTGAATTGCAGCAGGCGTGGAGCGGCAAGCTGCCCGAGGACAGCGCCGAACTGTTTGCCGCGCTGCTGGCGATGGAGCAAGGCGAACTGGTCAAGCTGCTGGCCGTGTGCGTGGCTTCCACGGTGGACGTGGTGACGCCTCGCGCCACACCGCACCAGCCCGGCGAGGAACTGGCGCAGGCCGTGGGCCTCGACATGGCCGCATGGTGGCAGCCGACCGCCGAGGGGTATTTCAAGCACGTTCCGAAGGCGGCAGTTCTGCAAGCCGTGGGCGAGTACGCGCCCGATCAGGTTTCCCGGCTGGCGAAGCTGAAGAAGGCCGACATTGCCAGCGAAGCCGAGCGGCTGGCCGATGGCGCGGGTTGGATGCCTGCCATCTTTAAGGTCGAAGGCCCGCAGCAGGCAGTGAAGGAAAGCGCGCAGGAGGCAGGCCCGGAGCAGGACGCCCCGGAGGATGCCGAGGCAATGGCGGATGAACCCGCCGAGGCGCTGGCCGCTTGACCCACGCCGAAGGCAAGCGCCCCGGCTTCGACCGGGGCGCTTCGCTGCAAGGAGAAGCCCCCATGACCCGCACCACCACCAACCGCCCGCGCATGGCGGCGGTCTATGCACCCGGCACGGTGCGCGCCCGCCGCTGGCACGGCGATGGCGACGTGCGCGGCTACCGACCGCCCTCGGGCTGGTCGGCCCGCGCTGACCTCACCGACATACATCCCATCACGGGCCGCGCCTTGCCGCGTGCCGTGTGGTGGATCATCGAAACGAAGGAATGATCATCGTCAGCACCGCGCCCAGGCCGTTCCGCCCTGGGCGCGGTGAAACGCATAATCCGGGCGCGGCGGTGGCCGCGCCCGGTGTTGAAGCCGAATAGCCGGGGCATTACGCCGCCGCCTTCACTGGCACTCAGGCGGCGGCGTTGAAGGCATCGCTGTACTGCGCGATGCCTTCGGGCACTGGCCCATGGAAGGCCAGTGCGAGAAAATAGCCGGGCGGCACGCCCGGCAGTTGCAGGCCCGCATGGGCCTGGAAGCCAAAGCGCCCGTAGTACGCGGGCTCTCCGAGCAGCACACAGCCTTCGGCCTGCATGGCCCGCAGTTCAGACAGCGCCTGTTCCATCAGGCGCGAGCCGATGCCGTGCCCCTGCCTCTGCGGCAGGACGGAGATCGGCCCCAGGCCGCACCAGCCTTTGGCCTTGTGGCCGTGGTCGTTGGTGATAGTCACCGGCGACAGAGCCACATGGCCGACGACCTGGCCGTGTTCTTCGGCCACGATGGAAAGCGTCAGTTCGCTAGCGTCGCGCAATGCACGCACGATGAATTGCTCCGTGTGGCTGGTGTGCGGCGCATCGGCGAAGGCGGCAATGGTCACGGCCTCGATAGCGGCAATGTCGTTCGTGGTTTCGTGTCGTAGCTGGATGGTCATGGTTTTCTGCGTTCCCTGCTCAAAATATAGAACGGCCTGGGCGTGTCGGCGCGTAGCGCCGCCGGGCTTTCGGGCTGCGCCCCGTGCCGACTTCGCTGTCACGGCCATTCGGCTTCAATCCACTCACGCCTTCGCGCCTGCGGCGCTGCGCGCTGCGCTTGCCTCCGGGGGATCGGCGCAAGGCCCATCCCCGCCGCGCGAGCTTGGCGCCCCTCGATGCCGCCGAACCGTCGATGCCGGATCGGCCCGGCCAGCGCCCCGCCGCAATGGACGGAGCTGGCGAACACGCTGGTGCTTGCTGCGGCAGGTTGTGCGAATGCGTGCCGTCCTCAACGCTGGCGGTTCTCGCCCATCACGTCACGAAGGACGGTTCACGGACATCCCGCCCGGCATCGCTATGGAGCTTCCACGCCACGCCTCAAGACCGGCGCCGCAAGGTGCGGCCGGGGCGTTCTCGCTTGTCGTCGGATGGTTGACCTGGCCCGCGTCAGTGGGCGAGCCGGTGCTGCCTTCGTGCGGGGATGCCGAGCCGGCCCTGCCTCCTTTCGATGCGGTTCGGCCCAAGGCGTCCTTGTGTTGTTGTGAATCCTAGCGGTGGCGCGGCTGCGCCTCGGGCTTCATGGCTGCAACCGTCCGGCGAAAACAATTTCCCCTGCTTTGTCACTGCGTTCGGCGCATTCCTCGCGGGACAAATTCTTTTCGCCTCCCGGCTCTCCACTGCGTTGCGACCGCAAGCGGTGCAGCCCGCCCGTCCCCCGCCGGCCGGATCACAACAAGGACGCGATGGGCGCGAACCTTGTTCCACCAAAAGGAGTTTCATCATGGCCAACATCGGCACCTTCACCGCAGACAAAGACGGCTTCACCGGCACGCTTCGCACCCTGACGCTCAACGTCAAGGTCAAGCTGGTGCCCAACGACAAGGGGGACAACGAGAAGGCCCCGGACTTCCGCCTGCAGGCCGCCAGCCACGACATCGGCGCGGCGTGGAAGAAGACCAGCGAGGCCGGGCGGGAGTACATCTCCGTGACCCTCGACGATCCTTCGTTCCCGGCCACGGTCTATGCCCGCCTGATCGAAGGAGAGAACGGCACGCACGACCTGATCTGGTCGCGCAGCAAGCCCCAGGCGGCCTGACGGCCGCCAGCGCCCCGCCCACTGCGGCGGGGCGCTGTACTGCTTGGATCAGCAGACTGGAAGGCTTGGCTCTCCCAGCTTCGTGATGGTGGTGGTCGGGCAGCATCACCATGACTTCGTGTTGCCAGGGCGAATGCAGGGCGATTCGGCGCACTGCGCCGACCGGGCTTTGCGGGCTGCGCCCCATGCCGACTTCGCCGTCATGGCCATTCGGCTTCAATCCCTATCGCAGCTGCGCGCTTCGCTTGCCTCCGGGGGAAAACCCTGCGGCCTCTCCCCGCCGCGCGATGCTTGGCGCCCCTGAAGTCCCCGAACCGGCTGCACCGGATCGGCCACGCCAGCGCGGTCGCACGCTATGGCGTGTCACTCTTCTTCGCCACAGTCTCCAACTCCTGGCGCACCTGCGCCAGCAGCTGATCGACCTGCTGCAGGTCGTCGCCGGCATAGGCCAGCGTCAGCAGCGTGAGCGGGTGCACCTCCATGACCTCGCACAGCTCGGCCAGCTTGTTCAAGGTGGGGCTTTTGAGGTCGCGTTCCAGCGTGCTCATGTAGGTGCGGCTGGACACGTCCGAGAACGCTTCCTGGCTCAAACCACGTGCTTTCCTGATGGTCTTTAGTGCCTCCGACAATGTATGTTTCGCTGCCAACCCTGGATCTCCGCAAAATCCAAGATGACATCCGATTGAGCCCTATAGGGCTACAATCTATAGTGTTCAACTATGCCCGCCTGCCGCTTTCGTGCTTTTACGGAAATCCGTATCTGCAGCTTCTCACAGAAGCACAAAACCGCATCCGTGCCTTTCCACAAACCCGCCGATGCGGTTTTGCGCTTTCACGCTTCGGCGGTTTTGTGCGAATGAGGTGACGCCCATGAACCAACTCATGACCGAGGACGAGCGCAAGCAACTGCTGGAACACGGCCGGGTCCGGGCCGCTGGCCGGGCCATCGACCCGCTGCCCGTGGTGCGGTTGTTCACGCCGGACGCACACGCCACTTGGCTGCTGGTGTCGCTTGACCCCGCTGACGGCGATACGGCCCATGGCCTGATCGACTTGGGGATCAGCATGCCTGAGCTGGGCGAGATCAAGCTGTCCGACCTCGCATCCATCGTCGGGCCGAGCAAACAGCCCGTGATGCGAGATCGGTATTTCCGGGCGGTGCGCCCGTTGTCGGAGTACCTGCGGCTGGCCCAGGAGAACGGTTCCGTCCTCGATTGAGCCGTTCGCGCCACGGCCAAGCCGGGCGCATTGAGGCTATTTCGGTCTTGCTCCAGACCCGTCAGGTCTTAATCCGCACTGTTGCACCAAACCAGTGCCACCCTGACGCAAACGGTCATGACGCCAGCCGTGCCATCGGGCACGGTGGATAGCGCAGGAGGCCGCATTTCCTCGCGCGCCACCGTCGCATTCAGACGATCCGCGCAATCCATCGGATGCTTTTCGTCTTGACACGCAAGTTACTAATCTACCAGCTTATTCACGATTGGATGCTAGTTCGATGCGGTGACGTTGGCGTGTGAAACCAGTGACGGCCGTCCTGCTCTACGGGAGCTTGCGTCATGGCCGAACCGCACCACCTCGCGCACTGGTATCCGACCGCCGCCTACCTCTACGTCCTGTGTCTGGACACGCTCGCACTGGCCTGGGAGTACCTGCGCCGCCATCCCGACTACCGGATCGACTGGCTGCGCCGTGCGCGCTGCCCCGATGCCGCGCATCGCTGGGGCTTGCGTCTGCTGGAAGACCCGGACGTGGATGCGCGTGACGCGCATCCGGCCTGGCTTCCCGGCCATGGGGCCGTGGTGCAGCTTCACCCCGATGCCGATCCGCCTCCGGATGCCACCGCCTTCGCGTTCTGGCGCATCCCCGGCCACAAGCAGTTGCTGCACGACGGCAAGGGTCTGGCGCTGATCGCGCGCAGCCCCAGCCTTTGCCAGCGCTATGCGCTGGCGCCTGGCCTGGAGGACGGCATGGCCGTGGCCCATGCCTATCGTGGCCGTCACGCCGCCCCTGCGGCCCCTATGCCTGGTACGCCTGCGTCAATGGCTCGGCCCAGGCCACCGCCTGCGGCGCTGCTGGAGCTACACACCCTGCAGGCGCTCGACGCCACCCTGGCGGGCGCGTCCTTGCGCGACGTCGCCGAGGGCTTGTTCGGTGCGGACGCCGCAGCCGGCTGGTACAGCGACGGCGGCCTGCGCTCCAAGGTGCGCCGCCTGGTGCGGCGCGGCGATGCGTTGATGCGCGGCGGCTATCGCCGCCTAGCACAACTGCCGCCGCTTGAGAAGGGTCGTTTTGAAGAGAGCGCAAAACGACCCTGAGCAGGAGGGCTTCGTTTTCTGAGACTGCCTTCATCCGGTTGCGCTGTGTGGCCGGAGCCCTGCAACCGATGGAGGTTCTCACCATGCGTCCTGCTCCCTTGCGGCCTGCCGCTACTGTCTCGACCGCTGCCGCGCAGCCCCAACGCTATCTCACCAACGACGAAGCCGCCGAGTACCTGCGCCTGTCGCCGCGCACGCTGGAAAAGCAGCGCGTGCTGGGAGGCGGTCCCAAGTTCCGCAAGTTCGGCCGCCGCGTGATGTACGCCGTGGTCGACCTCGATGCCTGGGCCGCCGAGCGCAGCTTCGAGAGCACGTCCGAGCCCGAGTACGCCGAGCAGCATTCGGCGGACAGCCGTGCGCGCTGATCGCTGGCGCGCGGGTGGCCTTCGCCATGTCCAGCCCCGCGCTGCCCATGCGGCAGCGACCGATGCAAGAGCGCGAACAGCTCGATCTGTTCCGCGCCTTGCCGGGCGACATGGCGCCGCGCGACAGCCAGGACTTGATGGCCTTTCCGTTCTTCTCGCTGGCGAAGTCGCGGCGCACGGCGCCGATCGACTTCCGCGCCAGCGGCATCACGATCCGCGTGGAGGGCACGCAGGAGCATGGCATCGCCACGATTTGGGATGCGGACATCCTGATCTGGGCTGCAAGCCAGATTGTGGAAGCCCGCGATGCGGGCTTGCGCCCGTCGCGGCTGATGCAGGCCACGCCCTACGAGATCCTGCGCTTCATCGGGCGCGGTACGTCGCTGCGCGACTACCAGCGCCTCAAGGCGGCCTTGGATCGGCTGCAGTCCACGACCGTGGCCACGTCGATCCGCGAGACGACCGGGCGGCGCCTGCATCGCTTCTCATGGATCAACGAGTGGAAGGAACTGGCCGATGCCAAGGGCACCCCCTTGGGGCTGGAACTGATCCTGCCGGACTGGTTCTATGCGGGCGTGCTCGATGCTGCCCTCGTGTTGACCATCGACCCGGCGTATTTCCGGCTGACGGGCGGGATCGAGCGATGGCTGTACCGCCTGGTGCGCAAGCACGGCGGGCGACAGCCTGGCGGCTGGCAGTTCGACTTCCAGCACCTGTACCGCAAGTCGGGCAGCGTGGCGCGGTACTACGACTTCGCCGCCGACCTGCGCGCACTGGTGGTGCGGCAAGCCTTGCCTGGCTACCAGTTGGGCATCGAGTACGTCTCGGGCATTGCCTCGCCGCTGCTGACGTTCCGGCCCGTGCCGTCCACGGCACGGGGATAACTGCTGCGCAGCCTGTGGACGGACTCGTGCTATCAGGCAACAGAGGTATCGTGCTATCAGGCAACGAATCCTCGTGCTATCAGGCAACAAAACCGGCCGCAAAGCTAATACTGGCGCGGGTTTCGGCCTCTCCTAACTTCCCTAACTTAAATACTCTAACTGGTAGTAGCAGCGCCGCGCCTCGGTGGACAACCGCCACAGGACGCGAAGCGCAGCGGCAACAGGCGGGCTTTCCGACACGGAGGGTCCGGTCATGATCGTCGCGCTGCTCAACCAGAAAGGCGGCGTGGGCAAGACCACGCTCGCCACCCACATCGCCGGCGAGCTGGCGATGCGCGGGCAGTCGGTCATCCTGCTGGATGCCGATCCACAGGGCTCCGCGCTGGACTGGACACAGCGCCGCAGCCAGCAAGGTTTGCCAAGGCTATTTAGCGCCGTGGGCCTCGCACGCGAAACGCTGCACCAGGAAGCGCCAGAACTCGCCAGGCGGGCCGATCACGTCGTCATCGACGGGCCACCCAGGATCGCTGCCTTGGCGCGCTCCGCGCTGCTGGCGGCCGAGCGGGTGCTGATCCCGGTGCAGCCCAGCCCCTACGACCTGTGGGCCAGCGCCGAGATGGTGGCGCTGATCCGTGAGGCGCAGGTGTTCCGGCCTGCGCTGCGCGCGGCCTTCGTCATCAACCGGCGCGTGAGCACCACCGTGATCGGACGCGAGGCCCGCGGCGCGCTGGCCGAGCAGCCGCTTCCTGCGCTGCGCGCGGAAGTGCATCAGCGCATCGTGTTTGCCGACAGCGTGGCCGCCGGCCGGCTTGCACGCGAGACGGCGCCAGACAGCGCCGCCGCGCGCGAAATCACCGCGCTGGTCGATGAACTGCTGCGGTGGCCGTCATGAGCACTCCTGCCAGCAAGCGCACGGGCAAGCGCATCGGCATCGGCGCTCGCCCGCCCGCGAATCCGCACGCCGAGGCGTGGATTCGCCAGGGCAGTGCCGATGACCTCCAGAAAGGCGACCTCTACACGGCCCGCCTGACCCTCGACATCACGCCCGCCATGCGGGCGCGCATCAAGGTATCGGCCTTCACGCAAGGCGTGACGGTGGCCGATCTGTTGCGCGCGCTGCTGGAGCGGGAATTCCCGGAGAAGTCCTCATGAACACACCCGCCTCGACGGCTTCGGCACCGCCGTCCATCCCGCCTGTCGGCGTGGCCGACGGCGTACCGCTGACGCGCGTTGCGCTCGCATACATCGACCAACGCTTCGACCTCTACCTGCGCTTCGGTGATCCTGCCCGCATCATCCGGTTCGACCGCTGGCGCCGCTGCGCGGTGTTCACGCCGAATGCGGTTCTCTGCCGCATCCGCTGGCAGGCCAACGACTACGGCACGATCCGCTGGCAGCTCATGGTGATGCAGGCGTGCATGCCGATGGATGGCGCGCAGCGCATCTCCGGCGTGCAACCCGGCGCGCGCCTCTTGCTGCACGCCGAGGGTGAGCAATCGGTGCGTGCCGTGCTGGCGCGCATCGACGCCATCGAGGCGCTGGGCATCACGCCTGTCGGCGTCTCGCCCGCGTACTGGCGCACGCTCGCCAACCGGCTCGCAGCGCACTTGCCGCTGCACGAATACACCGCCGAGCGGCACGCCGCCTGGCTGGCCGGGAGGGCGCTGCCATGACCGCAGTTTCCACTTCCGGCACCGCGCCGCACCCTCGCTTGCGCGTGCGCGCTCGCCTCGTGCTGGCGGGCCTGTCCGCCTGCGGCCTCGCTGCGCTGGCCTGGGCGTCCTTCGTGCATCCGCTGCCACGCCTGACCTACAACCCGTCCGACAGCGTGGAGGTCGGCTGGTATCGCATCGATCCGCTCGACCATCGCACCAGCTCGCCACCACGTCCGTTGTCGGTAGGCAGCATCGTGCTGGTGCCGCTGCCTGCCGAGGCTGCCGCGCTCGCTGCGCAGCGCGGCTACCTGCCGACGCGCATTCCTCTGCTCAAGCGCGTGGGCGCGGTGGCGCCGCAAGAGGTGTGCATCGCTGACGGCAAAGTCCGCATCGACGGCGTGCCTTCAGCCGCCGTGCTGTCTGCCGATCGCTGGGGCCGGCCGCTGCCATCCCGGCAGCAATGCCACCGCTTGCGGCATGGCGAGCTGTTCCTCCTCAGCGTGACCAATCCGGCGTCGTTCGATAGCCGGTATTTCGGGCCGGTCAGCGCAGCTTCCGTGATCGGCGTTGCGCGCCCCGTCTGGCTGGAGTCGCGCCCATGATGGCCACCGATTCGCTGCGCATCATCGTGCTATCGGGCGTGTCGTTCTGCTGGCCGTTGT
Organism: Paraburkholderia aromaticivorans; assembly: GCF_002278075.1. Lineage (NCBI taxonomy): Bacteria > Pseudomonadati > Pseudomonadota > Betaproteobacteria > Burkholderiales > Burkholderiaceae > Paraburkholderia > Paraburkholderia aromaticivorans. The sequence continues at coordinate 799,747 of NZ_CP022989.1, forward strand.
CATGTCGTCGCGCGTGCAGTGCGAGCGCATCCGCGCTGCACTTCGCGCTGCCTCCGGCGCAGCCGTCCCACGTGCAGGCGTCTTGCCTCGAACACGGCTGGCCTGCGGCCATTGCCGTGTTCGCCGGTGCGCTGGCTGCTGGTGCAGCCTTGCCACCGGGCCGCAGTTGCCGGGATCGAGAACCTGGGGGACAGGGGGAGGCAAATGCGGAAGGCAAGACAAAAGGACGCGGCACCGGGCCGCGTCGAAAGCCAGTCTGCACGTGGGGGTGGCGCGGCACGGAGCGGCTTCGCCGCCGTGCCGCGTATGGCGCGAGGCCCGCGCCAATGCAGGCATGTCCGCGTGCTTCGCACGACAGGACACGCCAGAGCTTGCAGGGAGCACAGCCATGAGCGACCGCCGCGATGACGATTTCCGCGTGCACCCGAACCCTCCAAAGGCCCCGAAGAACCGGGGCAAGGGCCAGGGGCAGAGCTTCGTTTCCAAGGTGCTCAAGCAGACGGGCAAGGCCAGCAGCGGCAAGTCCACGGTGCGCCGTCCTGGCTCGGCGGGCGGCACCGGCCAACGGCCCGGATCGCGCCTGGGGCGCGGCCATACGGCGGCGCGCTTTGCGGGCGCGAAGCTGACGCCGATGTCCCGGCGCGTGACCATCAAGACGCTGCTGGTGAATCACCAGCGGGCCAGCCCGCAGTCGCTTGCCAAGCACCTGCGCTACATCGAGCGCGATGGCGTGGGTCGCGACGGCGAGCCGGGCCAAGCCTATAGGCCGCAGACAGACATGGCCGACCTCGACGCCTTCAAGGAACGCTGCGCCGACGACCGGCACCATTTCCGCTTCATCCTCTCGCCCGAGGATGGCGCGGAGCTGGAAGACCTGCGCACCTACACGCGGCACCTGATGCAGCGTATGGAGGCCGACCTGGGCACGGGCCTCGATTGGGTGGCCGTGAACCACTGGAACACCGACAACCCGCACACGCACATCGTCGTGCGCGGGCGCGACGACACGGGCAAAGACCTCATCATCGCGGGCGACTACATCGCCGTTGGCTTCCGCCACCGCGCCGCCGAGCTGGCGACCGAATGGCTGGGGCCGCGCACCGAGCTGGAGATCCAGCAGACCTTGCAGCGCGAGGTGGAGCAAGAGCGGTGGACGAGCCTGGATCGCACCCTCAAACGAGAAATGGGCGAGGCCGGCGGCGATGGCCTGGTGCATACCGAACGGCTCAACGAACCCCGCTTGCAGCGCCGGCGCCTGCTGCTGATCGGCCGCCTGCAACGCTTGCAGCGCCTGGGCCTGGCCGACGAGACGCGGCCGGGCACCTGGGCCGTCCATGCCGATGCAGAGAAGACCCTGTGCGCCCTGGGCGAGCGCGGCGACATCATCCGCACGATGCAGCGGGCCATGCGCGGCGAGCCGCGCGAGCTGGCGGTGTTCGAGCCGGGGGACGACGGCCGAACCATCCTCGGCCGCGTGGCCGCGAAGGGGCTGGCCGACGAGTTGCGCGACCGGGGCTATCTGGTCATAGACGGCGTGGACGGCAAGGCCCACTACGTCGCGCTCAACGCCCGCGACGAGCTGGCGAACTATCCGACCGGGGCCGTAGTGGAGGTGAAGGGATCGGCCGATGTGCGCGCGGCCGACAGGAACATCGCCGCGCTGGCGAGCGATGGCTTGTACCGCACCGACCACCACCTCGCCATCGCGCAGGGCCAGGTCGTACCGGGCCGCGACCCGCAGGAAGTTGTGGCGGCCCATGTCCGCCGCCTGGAAGCTCTGCGCCGGGCGGGCATCGTGGAGCGTGTGGCGGAAGGGCTATGGAAGGTGCCGGGCGACCTGCCCGAGCAGGGCCAGCGCTACGACGCGCAACGCCTGGGCGGCGTGGCCGTGGAGCTGAAATCGCACCTGCCCATCGAGCGGCAGGCACGCGTGATCGGGGCCACCTGGCTCGACCAGCAGTTGATCGGCGGCGGCTCGGGCCTGGGCGACCTGGGCTTTGGCGCGGAGGCCAAGCAGGCGATGCAGCAGCGCGCCGACTTCCTGGCCGAACAGGGGCTGGCCGAGCGGCGCGGGCAGCGTGTGATCCTGGCGCGCAACCTGCTGGGCATGCTGCGCAACCGGGAACTGGCGCAGGCCGCGAAGGACATTGCCGGCGAAACCGGCCTGGAGCATCGCCCGGTGGCCGACGGGCAGCGCGTGGCCGGCATCTACCGCCGCAGCGTCATGCTCGCCAGTGGGCGCTACGCGATGCTGGACGATGGCATAGGATTCAGCCTGGTGCCCTGGAAACCGGTAATTGAACAGCGCCTGGGGCAGCCGCTTGCGGCCATAGTGCGCGGTAGCGGGGTATGTTGGGAGATCGGGCGTAAACGCGGGCCTGCTATCGTTTGAGACGATGGACAAAACGTTTTTTTCCATTCGATACCGAAGGCCTGCAATGTTTCGATCAAGAAAGCATCGCACGCGCACGGGGCATCTGCTGGCTCTACACTTGATCAAAATATTCGGCAAAAATTTGGCCGAATATAGTTCAGTCGCACGAACTTTTCTGGTGTGTCATCAAGCATATCCTTCACATTCCAAGAGCCATCAATTACCTGGATTCACCCGCCGGCTCTTGCACTCTTGCCGACCAATCCGACGGCGCCATACCTTCCCAGCGCCGGAATGCGCGCCTGAAACTGGCGATGTCCGCATAGCCCAAGAAATAGGTCACTTCTTTGATGGAAGACCCTTTTCTGAGCAGTTTTAACGCCATGCGATGCCTAATTGATTCCACTATTTCACGGTAAGTGGTTCCTTCTTCGATCAAGCGCCGATGAAGTGTCCGAGGCGTCGTGCTCAGCAGCCGTGCACATACGGTGAGATGAGGAATTGGCGGAAGCCGTTCTAGAACAATTTTCTCCAATTTCGAGCCTGCGCTCCTGTTATCTCCAGTTTCATTTAACTCTTCGACGCAGAAGCGTACTGCCTCTGTTAGAACCAATGGATCGTATTTCTGGGTGACTTCTTCGGCAGCAGAAATATCAAAAGATAAACCTGACCATTTCTGATTGTATCGAACTGCGCAGCCGTAAACGCCGCGTGCCAGTGCCGCATGAGGCGGCTCAGGAAATTGAAAGTAAGCCATATTGCAGGCACTGCGACTCAGAAATATGTCGTCGGCGATATTTTTGACTGCAACCATCGCGATTTCCGTCACCGTGTTGCTTGCAGAACCCAGACCGATCGCCGGTTCAAACCAGACCTCCAGACTTCCATTTACCTCGCGGGTATGAATACTGATAGCCTCCGTTCGGATGCAGACAAAACGCTCGACGATTTGCATGGCTTCACGGATGCTGCGGCTTGCCGCAGCCGCCATGCCGAGGACACCATGGGTTGCTGTAAGCAAACGACGCCCAGCCAATACCCCGAAGCCCGTCTCACGCGACAGACTGACGGCGCGGGTGATCAGCTCTCCAAACTTTTCGACGGCAACTACCGCCGACGCATCGGCAAGATCATCTTGCTTGAGGTCGGAAATGGCCAGCCACGCCACGGTATCCACGCCCAGTTCAGCCGCTTGATCTGCAATTTGCCGCAGGTAGGTGACTCGAACAGTTTTTGGGTTCACGGTTGTCTCGCTCCATGTTCTTGTGCCGGCCGGTGGCCGCCCTGAGGAGTCCGACACGCTCCTCAGCCTTCTTCCTCTGATGACTATCAAAACGATCCTACACGTAGCGGCAGGTGCTTGGCAAGAAATGCACCATGTTTGTCAGTTTATGCGCTTGCGACAGAAAGTGGTGGCGAAGTCTAATAAAAAAGGAAAAAAACATTCATTAGGAGACAATTGCGATGAATTTTCTTCACGGAAGAAGCTTGCACCAAGCGGAGATAAACGGGCAGACCATCACCGTCGAGCCCGATGAAACTTTGCTGGAGGCAGCGCAACGCCAGAACATCAACATTCCCTCCATCTGTCGTGTCGGCGGCTGCGGGACTTGCAAGTGCAAGCTCAAGAGCGGCAAGGTTGACGAACTGACCGAGACGGCGTACCTGCTGACGGAGAGGGAAATCTCCGACGGGTTCATATTGGCCTGCCAGAGCCGCCTGCGCAGCGATGTGAAGATCGAGCTGGATCGGGAGGGTGCGATCGATGGCCCTCCGGTCAAGGGCGTGATCGTCGGCAAGCAAATGCTGACTCACGACATCGCGAGAATCGACATTCAACTGGACACGCCGATTCGCTATCGTGCCGGCCAGTTTGCAGAGGTCACGCTGACTTCGATGTGGGATGCTCCTCGCAGCTATTCATTCTCGGCCGCACCTGGCAATGATCGCCAAGTGAGTTTCACGGTGCGCCGTGTGCCGGGGGGGCGGGTGTCCGGGCATCTCGTGGACCAGGCGCATGTGGGCGAATCGGTCGCCGTGCGCGGCCCCGGCGGTCACTTTTACATGCGCCCGGGCCGGGGGCCAGTCCTTATGGTGGCTGGTGGCAGCGGCTTGGCGCCCATCCTCGCGATGCTTCAAGACATGAAGCGCTCGGGCGACACGCGGCCGGTGACGGTGCTGTTTGGCGCTCGGAGCCAGAAGGATCTGTACGCGCTCGACGAGATGGCAGCCTACGAAAAGGATTGGCCGAACTTCCGGTTCGTGCCGGTTCTGTCCGAGGCCGACCCTTCATCGCCCTGGGACGGGCGCACTGGCTTGGTGACGGAGCACATTCCAGAACTGCTTGGGGGCGCCACGTCGGCTTATCTGTGCGGCCCGCCGGCCATGATCGACTCGGCCATCGCCGTCCTGCGCCAGCGTGGTATTGCAGACACGAATTTGCACGCGGACCGCTTCGTCGATCAGGCGCCCAAGCTCCACACCGGCTTCTACGGCGCTGTCGGCTTGCCTACCGTTGAGCGTGTGCCAGCCAATATCTTGGACTATCTGAAGTTCTTCCTTTTGCATGGGGCGGGGATCGGTGCTTTGGTCTCCATTCTGGCGGGCGGCGCCTACACCAGTTTGGGGCTGCTCGGCTTTCTCGCCTTCTACGTTGGCGGTGATGCGCTGTTGGGCAACGATACCCGAACGCCAAAATACAAATCACCGTGGATTCTCACGGTGCAACTGTGGTTCATCCTGCCCCTGGTGGCGCTGATCGTATTTGCCTACATCTGGACGCTTTCTTCCGGTGATCCGTTGGGATTCGGCGCATGGGTAGCCCATCTCACCCACTATGACGTTCTGGCCGCCCGGGAGGCGACGGGCTTTTGGCACCACCTCACTGGAGGCATATTGACTGGCTTCGTGATTGGCGTGCTGGGAACGATCACGGCGCACGAATTGACGCATCGCACTTGGGAGCCGGTCTCGATGTTCATTGGCCGTTGGCTGCTGTCTTTCAGCTTCGACGTGGGATTCGCCATCGAGCATGTCTACGGGCATCACCGCTATGTGTCGACCGAGCATGATCCGGCCACGGCCCCGCGAGGACGCAATGTGTATCAGCACATCGTAATCTCCACCATTCGCGGCAACGCCAGCGCCTGGCGCATCGAAGCCGAACGCCTCAAGCGCAAGCATCTTCCGGTGATCTCCTTGCGCAACGCCTATATCCGCGGATTGCTCATGAGTGCGGTGCTCGTGGCGATCGCCTACTGGATGGCGGGATGGATCGGCGTGCTTGGATTTACCGGCAGCGCGCTGTGGGGAAAATCCCTGCTCGAAATCGTGAACTACATGGAGCATTACGGCATGGTGCGCGCTCCCGATCAGGCTGTACAACTACGGCACTCATGGAATACCAATGCCAGAATGAGTTCCTGGGCCATGTTCAATCTAAGTCGGCATTCGCACCACCATGCCCAAGGCGAGGTGCCTTACCAGAACTTGATGCCCTTGCCGGAGGCCCCGACAATGGCCGCTGGCTACCTTACCACGATACTGCTGACGATGATTCCGCCGCTTTGGCAGCGAATGATGATCCCCAAGCTCATGGAGTGGGATCGGCACTACGCCACGCCAGAGGAGAGGGAGTTGGCGCTGCGTGCAAACCAGAAAAGTGGCCTGAAGGCATTGCGTTTCTACGACCCACGCCAATGGAACAAGGAATTGGCGGCTGGCTGAACACGCTCGCTGCTCCTTCCACTCCCTTCTTTCAATTCGGAGCCATCGGCTCCTTCGTGGGCTCTTATGAATTTCGATTACATCATCTTAGGCGGCGGCTCTGCCGGCGCCACCTTGGCCTCGCGGCTGAGCGAAGACTCCCGCATCAGTGTTTGCCTGCTTGAGGCGGGCGGACAAGGCGACTCATTGGTCGTCCGCATGCCAGCTGGAACGGTGGTCATGATGCCAGGCAAGGGCAAGATCAATAACTGGGCATTCAACACCGCACCTCAGCCGAACCTCAATGGTCGGCGGGGCTATCAACCGCGGGGCCGCGCCCTTGGCGGATCTTCGGCCATCAACGCCATGCTCTATGTCCGTGGACAGCGTCAGGACTACGATCACTGGGCCGACCTGGGGTGTCAAGGGTGGGACTGGAACTCGGTGCTGCCGTATTTCCTGAAGGCAGAGAACAACGAGCGTGGAGCGAGCAAGCTCCATGGCGGGAATGGACCTTTGCATGTGTCCGAGCAGCGTAGCCCCAGGCCGATCACGCTTGCGTTCATTGAGGCAGCCAAGCAGCGCGGCATTCCGTTTCGTGCCGATTTCAATGATGGAGACAACGAAGGCGTTGGCTTGTATCAGGTCACGCAATTCCACGATGCTGCCCGCCGAGGCGAGCGTTGCTCCGCTGCAGCCGCATACTTGCATCCTCTGCGGGGGCAACGGCCGAATCTCACGATCAAGACGAATACCCGCGCCAGCCGGATCATCTTCGAGGGCAAGCGCGCCGTGGGCGTGGCCTACCATGCCGGCGGTGCCGAACACGAGGTCAGGGCCAAGCGGGAGGTCATTCTGGCTGCCGGCGCCTTTGGTTCACCGCAGATTCTTCAGCTGTCCGGCGTCGGGCGCCCGGAAGACATCACCCATCACGGCATCCGCATGGTGCATGAGTTGCCCGGTGTTGGCCAGAACTTGCAGGATCACCTGGATTTCATTCTGGCCTACACCTCCCAGGACACTGACAACTTCGGCATCGGACTCAAAGGGTCAGTGGACATGCTGGGCCACATTTCCAGTTGGCGCAAGGATGGCAGCGGCATGCTTGCCACCCCATTTGCCGAGGGCGGCGCATTCTTCAAGAGCGCCCCTGACGTGGATCGGCCGGATTTGCAACTGCACTTCGTGATCTCGATCGTGGACGACCACGCGCGCAAACTGCATGTTGGGTATGGTTTCTCGTGCCACGTCTGCAATCTGCGCCCTTACTCGCGTGGCGAGGTGTTCTTGCAATCACCCAACCCGCTGGACGACCCAGGAATTGATCCGCGCTTCCTGTCTGACGAGCGTGACGTGAAGCTCCTGGTCCAAGGGGCCAAGGCCACACGAGAGATAATGCTGGCATCCCCCTTGGCCAAGTACCGTGGGCGCGAATTGTTCGGCGTTACCGATGGCATGAGTGATGCGCAATGGGGCCAGCTCATTCGAGATCGATCCGACACCATTTACCACCCGGTCGGCACCTGCAAGATGGGTGTGGACCCAATGGCCGTGGTCGATGCGGAGCTGAAGGTACATGGTCTGCAAGGTTTGCGTGTCGTCGATGCCTCCATCATGCCGACTTTGATCAGCGGCAACACCAACGCGCCAACGATCATGATCGCCGAGAGGGCTGCGGACCTCATTAAACGAGCACATGGACACCCAGCCCAGATTTCCCGAAAGAACGAACGCCAAGCATACGAGAGCGCACTCCTCAGGTAAATCTGGTGCATTACTTCTTGCATACCAATAGAAAAACCTCTTAAAGGCCGCTGGCACGATGCTTGCGCTTGGTGGACCGTCTACTTCAGTCTCCATTCGCCTCAATCCTCTGGTTGTCGACGTCGGCCTCAAATACCAATTCTGAAAGAAAGTAGAAAAATGCTCGGAAAAATGATGCGCGAGCCTTTGCTCGTCTCCAGTCTCATCGCCCATGCTGCGCGTTACCATGCCGATACGCCAGTCGTTTCCGTCAACACCACGGGCGGGATCGAACACACGACCTGGGGTCAAGTCGAGATCAATGCGCGACGCCTGTCGTCAGCGCTGGCCAAGCTGGGCGTGCAATCGGGCGAGCGTTGCGCGACCATTGCATGGAACAATCGGCGACATTTGGAAATTTACTATGGCGTTTCCGGCGCGGGCATGGTGTGCCACACAGTCAATCCGCGCCTGTCCGCCGAAACCCTGATCTACATCGTCAACCACGCCGATGATCAGGTGCTGTTCATCGACCGGACCTTTCTGCCCATTGTGGCCAAGCTTCGGTCGGCATTGAGCACCGTCAAACATGTCATTCTCATGGGGCCACGCGATGAGGAGGCATCGGGCATGTTGGATGGCTTGCAGTTCTACGACGAGGTGGTCGCCTCGGGCGACGCCGACTACCCGTGGCCGAGCATTGACGAGGATCTACCTTCTTCGTTGTGTTACACCTCCGGCACTACGGGACATCCGAAGGGTGTGCTTTACAGCCACCGCTCCACGGTGCTGCATGCGTTGGCGGGCAACAGCCCGGACGGCATTGGCGTTTCGGCCCGCGATGCTGTCATGCCGGTTGTTCCCATGTTTCACGTCAACGCCTGGGGAGTGCCCTACATTGCGGCGGCGCAGGGAGCGAAACTGGTATTGCCTGGCCCGAACCTTGACGGCCCAAGTCTCGCCACCCTGATCGACGACGAGGAAGTCGGTCTGGCACTTGGCGTTCCCACGATCTGGATGGGACTGCTGGCGGCGTTGAGGGCGCGCGGCACCAAGCCCAAAAGCTTGAAACGCACCATCGTTGGCGGCGCGGCACTGCCGCCGTCGATGTTCGCCGCGTTCCGGGACGAGTTCGGTGTCGAACTGATCCATGCCTGGGGCATGACCGAAACGAGCCCGCTGGGCACCCTGAATCAACCACTGGCTCGCCACATCCATCTTGATCCTCAGCGGCAGAGCGAAGTGCGACTGGGGCAGGGACGACCACCCTACGGCGTTCAGCTGCGCGTGGTCGATGACGGCGGCGCAGTCTTGCCGAACGACGGCAAATCCCCGGGCAAACTACAGATCAGGGGGCACTGGATCGTCAGCAGCTACTTCGGCGCCGAATCCAGTGCGCTGACCAGTGATGGCTGGTTCGACACCGGTGATATAGCAACGCTTGATGTCAACGGCTATATGGTCATCCGCGACCGCGCCAAGGACATCATCAAGTCTGGTGGAGAGTGGATTTCATCGGTCGAGATCGAGAACATCGCTATCGGACATCCTGCCATCGCCAATGCGGCGGCCATCGGCGTGCCCCACCCGAAGTGGGACGAACGACCGGTTCTGGTCGCCGTGAAAAAGGAAGGCGCGAATGTGTCCGAAGCGGACCTTCTGGCCTGCTTCAAAGGACGCCTGCCGGACTGGCAGATCCCCGACAAAGCCGTCTTCGTTGATGTGCTGCCACTCAGTGGCACGGGGAAGGTGCTCAAGAACAGGCTCCGCGAAGCCTACGGCAGCCTCCTGACCGGCAATACCACGGAGAGCACGCAGTGATGGGGGCCGCTCTCCCAAATTTCGATATTCAGGCCCTGTTGGATCAGGACTTGCAGGCACTGGATGGGGCCAAGCACCACTGGGCAAAAACCTCGGTCGCCGATCGGATTGCTATTCTCGGCCGCATCAAGCCAGCGCTGATGCAGGTTGCGCAGGGGTGGGCGGAGACAGCTGCCCGGAAGAAGCGCATTCCGCATGCATCGCCGCTGGCCGGGGAGGAATGGCTCTCCGGCCCCTACGCCCTCATGGGCGCCTGCAACGGGTTGATGCAGACACTCGGTGCCATTGATAGAAAGGAATATCTTGAGCACTTGCCCTTGGGCCACCTCAAGAATGGGCAATTGGCGGTTAGAGTTCTGCCCCATTCGATCTGGGATCGGTTGCTCCTATCCGGGGTCTCAGCTGAAGTCTGGATGCAAAAGGGAATCTCCGAGGCCAGTCTCGCTCAACATGCGGCGGTCGCCTATGACATCCCTCCCGAACAGCGGCGCGGTAAGGTGGCCCTAGTCTTGGGGGCAGGCAACATCGCGGCCATCTCGCCTCTCGATGCATTTCAGAAGCTGTTTATCGAAAACCAGGTGGTTCTGCTGAAGATGAATCCGGTCAACGACTACCTGACCGACTATCTCAAGGCAGCCCTGCGGCCCCTGATCGAATGCGACGCGCTACGCATCATTCGCGGCGATGGCGCCGTGGGTGCCTACCTGTGCGAGCATCCGCTGGTAGAGGAAATCCACATCACCGGCGCAAAGGCCACCCACGATGCCATCGTCTGGGGCATCGGAGAAGAAGGCGCACGCAACAAGGCCGCGAATACACCGAAGAACCATCGAAAGATCACGTCCGAACTGGGCGCAGTCTGCCCCACCATTGTGGTGCCCGGGCCGTGGTCGAACGCGGACATCCGCTTTCAGGCCGAACAGATAGCAACGCACAAGTTGCACAACTCCGGCTTTAACTGCGTGGCGTGCCAAACCTTGATCGTGCCTCGTGGCTGGCGACACACGGACAAACTTTTGGCTGCTGTGTCCAATGTCATGTCGCGCTTCGGGCAGCGGGAGGCCTACTACCCTGGCAACGAGCAGCGCATCGAAGAGTTTGCCGCCCACGCCGGAGGTTCGGATGCGATCGACCGTGGTCTGCTTGCGCCTGCGTGCATTCTTGCGAACATGGATCGGGGCGATGAGCCATGGCTGGCGCAGCACGAAGTCTTCGGCACGGCGTTAGCAATAAAGTCCTTCGAATATAAAGATGCGGGGTCGTACCTTGAATCAGCCATTGCGTACGCTAATGACCGTTTGTACGGCACCCTGGGGGCAAATATTCTGATTCACCCCAAGACTGTGCGAGAGATCGGTCGTCAACGCTTCGAAGAACTGCTTCAAAAGCTGCGCTACGGCACCATCGCCGTGAATGCTTGGACCGGATTGGGATTTCTGCTTGCACCCTGCCCCTGGGGAGGATTTCCCGGAGGGTCGTCGCGCGATCCGCAATCTGGTATTGGGACGGTACATAACTCGTTCATGCTTGAAGGAACGGAGCGTACCGTCATATCCGCCCCATGGCGACCATTCCCTCGCAGTCTGCTCTCACTGCATCCAACGCTCCTTCCTCGGCCACCTTGGTTCATCACGAACCGGCGGCAAGATGTGATTGGCCGTCTCTTGACCGACTTCCAGTTCAAACCCAGCTGGACCAAGCTGCCGAGGATTTTCGTCAACGCCCTGCGTGGGTGACGGCGAGAAATTCATACCAATTTGAAAGGATTTTCAGTTTACCCAAGCAAGTCTGGAGGTGAATCAAGGGCTCTTTCGCTACAGACTCTTTCCGACTTTGCGTGGGTTAAGCAGTTGCGGGCCTATCTGAACGAAGTTGTGCTTGCCTGTGCTCAGGAAGAATACGGTTCACCTGGTGGCGAAGCGGGTAGACGCGCGCCTTGCGCTTAGCCGCATGGAAGAAGCCGTTGGTCTGACGGACTTGCGTCTAGGCAACGATGTCCTCGAAATGTTTGCGGATCAGACAAGCGCCCCTCCTCGGCTCAACCCCGGAGCGCATGAAGGTCGTGTACCACTGGGTGCGCATCTCGCACGCAACGATGGTCTGCTTCCGAACGGGGAACTCGTGCAGCCGCTTTCGGTAAAGGCTCGCGCGCCGTGCGCTTGGTCGCAACTTGGGTGATGAGGCTGCTCAGATCGGCCCGTAGGAAGGCGGGCTGGCGGATGCGGTCTCTGATCAACGCCCAGCATGAGCCCTCGAGATCCGGTTCGATCTTCTGTCCAAGGTGAGGCGTCTAGTCAACATCGCTTGTGGCGTGGGCAACGAAGTAGAACTTATCGAAGGCAATGCGCGCGTTGGGGCAGGTCACTCGGCCATGCATCACCACAAGGCTTTGCCAGTCACCTAGTGAGGAACGGGATATGGAACTTCGTCATTTGCGCTGCTTTCTGGCTGTGGCCGAAGAACTCCACTTCGCCCGCGCCGCCGAGCGATTGTATATCGAGCAGTCGCCGCTATCGCGCGCCATCAAGGAACTGGAAGAAGAACTAGGCGTGATTTTGTTTGCTCGCACCACACGCAGCACGCGGCTAACCCGAGCCGGGAATCTGTTCCTTGAGCACGTGCGTCGCGTGTTTGCTGCCTTGGAACAAGCGCGTGACAGCGTGAAAGCGGCAGCCAATGGCTTTCACAGGCAACTGCGCGTGGCTCTGTCCGACGGTATCACGCTGTCGCGCCTATCCGCTTTGCTTGTACTTTGTCGCCAAGAAGAACCTGAGGTCGAGATTCGCCTCTTCGAGGTGCCGCTGTCGCAGCAGATCAAAGGGCTACATGACGATCTCTATGACGTAGGGTTCGCCCAGTCCAACGAAGTTGGCAATGGCATCGTTTCCGTGCCCGCTTGGAGCGATGCGCTGATAGTGGCAGTGCCCGCTCGGCACCCCCTACTGGCACATAAGCGCATTCCTTTAGACGAACTTTTGCGCTATCCGTTGGTCTTGTGCGATCCACAGGCATGTGAAGGCCATGCCAAGCACGTTGAGCGGGTGCTACGCCGCGCGGATATGGAGCCACTGATTGCAGAGCGGGTGGCATCCACTGACCTGATGATGGCCCTGGTATCAGCCGGCTTCGCGCTGGGACTGGTCGGCGCCGCACGCATTGCTGCCAATCGCGAGCCTGGCGTCGTGGCCCGGCCGTTGGCATCGCGCGTGCCGCCTTTGACAACTTACCTGCTGCGTCTCGAAGGCAACTCGTCCGATGTGCTGGCGCGGTTCATTGAGCGCGTGCAGGCCGTCGAGTCACCGGAGTCGCCCGGGCCCATACCGGACCTCCATCCCGATCCACCGGAGGAACCGAGGCCGTGAAGAAGATCATCCCCTTCCTGTTCGTGGCAGCCCTGACAGCCTGCGGCCAGTCCGAGACGCCTCAAAAGGCCGCCGTCTCAGAGGTCAGCATTCCAACGGTGGAAGAACTGGCAGCCAACCCCGAACGGCTCAAGGAGCTGCGGCGGCAATGCAAAGCCGGCCGCCCCAAGTTGGGTGACCTTCTGTGCAACCGGGTCGCCGAAGCCACGCGCAAGCGGTTCTATGGCGACGGCGAAACCCCGTACGCGCCACCGAAAGAATCGCCGAAGTTCTGACTGTTGGCGGTTAGGGAAGGTCTGAACAGGGCAAGAACGCGATGGCATTGAGCCGTGCGAACTGGTTCGGCCCGGAAGAGTGCCGGCGCTTCGAGGATTTTGGGCGCATCGCGCCGCGTTGTTCGTGCGTCATGCCATCTGCAGGCGGACGACTCCCACCATCGCCATCAACTTCTTGCGCGCCATCCACAGGTTCGACAGCGCGAAGAGGGTGACCACGTGGGCCGTGTTCTTCGCCAACCCCCGGAACCTGACCTTCACCAGCCCGAACTGCCACTTGATGACCCGAAACGGGTGCTCGACCTTTGCGCGCACGCTGGCCTTGCGGTACTCCTGCTTCCTGAGCCTCTGCTTCGCACGCCCCTCGGGCAGCTTGGCCATGTCGCTGGGCCGGCCGGCGATGTGCCAGTGCCGATCATCTCGGGTCACTCGGCGCTGCGCGCCCCGGTAGCCCGAGTCGGCCCACACGTCTTGTTCCTTGCCATGCAGCAGATCGCCGATCTGTTCGACGTCGGACTCGTTGGCCGCCGTGGTGGTGACCGTGTGAACCAGACCACTGTCGGCATCCACCGCGATGTGCGCCTTCATGCCGAAGTGCCACTGCTTGCCCTTGCGGGTCTGGTGCATCTCGGGGTCGCGCCCACCCTCGGCGTTCTTGGTCGAACTCGGCGCGGCGATGATCGTGGCGTCCACGATGCTGCCGCGCTTGAGCAGCAGGCCTTTGCGGGCCAGGTGCGCGTTGACCGTCTTGAGGATGTCCTCGGCCAGGTCGTTGGCCTCCAGCAGGTGGCGGAAGTTTAGGATCGTCGTCTCGTCAGGGATCGCCGCCAGATCCAGCTCGGCAAACGTGCGCAGCGAGGCGATCTCGTACAGCGCCTCTTCCATCGCCGGATCGCTCAGCGCGAACCAGTTCTGCATCAGGTGCACTCGCAGCATCGCCTCCAGCGGATACGGCCTGCGGCCCCGACCCGCCACCGGGTAGTGCGGCTCGATCACCTTGAGCAGCGCCTTCCACGGCACCACCACTTCCATCTCGCCGAGGAAGACTTCGCGCCGCGTCTTCTTCCTCTTGCCCGCTTGCTCCGCGTCCGAGAAACTGATCTGGCTCATCGATGTGGCTCCGCTGCGTGACCCTGTGCCTCATGCAAGAAACATGCACTTGTTCAGACCTTCCTTAGCCGCATCACCTCATTATTTTTGCCTCTCTTGAATTCCGAGTGGGTAATCTTGGGCCTTGGTGGGCATAGAAGCGGGGGGCAGTGATGACGGCCAAGCTGTTTGAGGTGGCGCTGGGGATTGCCCAGCCCTGGGTGGTGGACACGGTGGAGTTCGACGAAGCGGCCAAGGTGCTGACGGTGCTGATCGACTTCAAGCCGGGCACGCGCTTCACGATCTCCGGACACGAAGGTGCGCACCCGGTGCACGACACCGTGACCAAGACCTATCGGCACCTGAACTTCTTCCAGCACGAATGCCACCTGCAGGTGCGCACGCCTCGTGTCAAGCTGCCCAACGGCTCGGTGCGCCTGGTCGAGCCGGACTTTGCCGGGCGCCTGTCGGGCTTCACGCGTAACCGTCCGGCCAACCCACCTTGAATTGCCGCAGCCGGCCCTGGATGCTTGTGTCCACGAACAAATGCGTGGACACATGGACACTTCCCAACCCGATCCCGGTGTGGCGCGGCCACCCAAGCGGAGCTGGCGGCGGCACTGCGATGAGTTCAAGTCGCATGTCATCGCGATGGCCCGCCAAGGCCATGGCTCGGTCGCCGCAGTGGCGCTTGCCAACGGCCTGAACGCGAACATGCTGCGACGCTGGGTGCGCGAGTCGGAGATGGCCGACGATGCATCCGCGGCGACGCGCACCCAGGCCGCCATGAGCCCACCCGCATTCGTGCCGGTGACGCTGGCCGACTTCGGTGATCGAACACCTGCCGCGCCCGAGCCGAGCGCTGCCCCCTCGGCATCCGAACGCGTCACGGTGGAGATCCGCCGCGGCACCACCAGTGTCAGCGCCAGCCTGCCGATGGACGCGCGCAGCGCCGCCTGGCTGCGCGACGTACTGGCTTGAGACGCGCATGATCAAGGTCGATGCTGTGTGGCTGGCCGTACAGCCCCTGGACATGCGCCTGGGCACCGAGGCCGCACTCGCCCGCGTGGTCGGCGTCTTCGGCGCTGCGCACCCGAACCATGCCTACCTCTTCGCCAATCGGCGCGCCAACCGCATGAAGGTGCTGGTGCACGACGGCATCGGCGTGTGGCTGGCCGCTCGCAGGCTCAACGCCGGCAAGTTCGTCTGGCCCGCCGACGCCAGCGCCACGCTGCAGCTGACGCGGCCGCAGTTCGATGCCCTGGTGCTGGGCCTGCCCTGGCAGCGGCTGGGCGATGCGGGGATCATCCGTGTGATCTGAACCACCCTTGCAATTGCCGGATGTGCCGATGCGCAGGGCGCTTCGGCGCGGCAGGATCACGTCCATGATCAGCGCCGAGCAACTGGACACCCTGCAGCCGCAGATGCGCCAGGCCGTGCAGTCGCTGCTGGCGCAGATCCAGCAGCGCGACGCCGAGATCGCCTTCAAGCAGGCGTTCATCGACAAGCTCACGCACGAGATGGCCGTGCTCAAGCGGATGAAGTTCGCCGCCACCAGCGAACGCTTCGCTGCCAGCCTGGCACCCGAGCAAAGGAGTCTGCTGGAGGAGACGCTGGACGCCGACCTGGCCGAACTCGAACGGGAGATCGAACGCGAGCAGGGCCAGGCCGACGACAAGGCCAAGGACAAGACCGAGAAGAAGACGCCCAAGCGCACCCCGTTGCCAGCGCATCTGCCGCGCCGCGACGTGCTGCACGAGCCGGTGGACACCACCTGCAATTGCGGGCAGCCCCTGCAGCGCTTCGGCGAGGACGTGGCCGAGCGGCTGGACTACCAGCCCGGCGTGTTCAGCGTCGAGCGCCATGTGCGTGGCAAGTGGGCATGCCGCTGCTGCGAGCGGATTGTTCAGGCGCCGGTGCCGGCACACGTCATCGACAAGGGCATCCCGAGCGCCGGCCTGCTGGCGCACCTGCTGGTTGCCAAGTTCCTGGATCACCTGCCGCTGTACCGCCAGGAAGCCATCTTCGAGCGCGCCGGCCACCTGATCGCCCGCTCGACGCTGGCGCAGTGGGTCGGCGAGTGCGGGGCGCAATTGCAGCCGCTGGTCAACGCGCTGGCCGACGAGTTGCGCCGCCATGCGGTGCTGCACGCCGACGAGACGCCGGTGGCCATGCTCAAGCCCAAGCACCTGAGCGACGGCAAGACGCACAAGGCCTACATCTGGTCGTACTGCACCACGAGCTTGAACGCGACGAAGGCCGTGGTCTTCCAGTTCACCGAGGGCCGCAGCGGCGAGAACGTTCAGCAGTTCCTCAAGCTCGACACCCCGCGAGCCTGGCAGGGAACGCTGGTTACCGACGGCTTTGGCGGCTACACCGCCACGACGACCAAGGGCGTGACATCGGCGCAATGCATGGCGCACGCGCGCAGGAAATTCAACGACCTGTGGGCCAACCACGCCAGCGCGGTCGGCCACCAAGCGCTGCGCTACTTCCAGGTGCTGTTCAGGATCGAGCGCGAGATCGAGGAACTGCCTGGCGATGAGCGAAGGAAGATACGGCAGCGCAAGTCACGTCGGGTGCTAGCGGTCTTGCATCGCTGGTTGCTCAGACAGCGGCAGTTGGTGCCGCCGGGCTCGGCCACGATGAAGGCCATCGACTACAGCTTCAAGCGCTGGACGCAACTCACGCGCTTCGTGCAGGACGGCGATGTGCCGATCTCCAACAACTGGGTGGAGAACCAGATCCGGCCCATCGCCATCGGCCGCTCGAATTGGCTGTTCGCCGGCAGCCTGCGCGCAGGCCAGCGGGCGGCGGCCATCATGAGCCTGCTGCACTCGGCGCGCATCAACGGGCATGAGCCCTACGCCTACATCAAGAACGTGTTGGAGCGCCTGCCCACGCACCCGGCCAGCCGCATTGATGAGTTGCTGCCGCATCGCTGGAAGCTTGCGGCAGCCCCGTAGCAGCGCGCCAGATCAAAGGAATGCAAATCCGTCCAGGTGAGTTGGCCGGACGGATACCTTCACGCTGCTGTTCGAGGCGCTGATCCTGATGCTGGCGCAGCAGATGCCGTTTGCCGCCGTGGCGCGCATCGTGGGCGAGTCGGCCCACCGGGTGATGGCCGTGTGCGAGCGCTACGTTGAGATCGCCCTGGGCCTGGCCGACTTCAGCCAGGTCACGGCTCTGGCCATCGACGAGACCTCGCGTGCCCGAGGCCACGACTACGCCACTTTGGCTGCCGACGCCGCCGCACGCCGGGTGCTGTTCGTCACCGAGGGCCGTGACGCCAAGACGCTCCAAGCGCTGGCAGCGGACCTTGCTGCGCACGGCTGCCCGGCCGAGCAGATCACCTCGGTGAGCATCGACATGTCACCCGCCTTCATCAAGGGCTGCACTGAGTTCCTGCCCAACGCCCGCATCACCTTCGACAAGTTCCACGTTGTCTGGCATGCCAGTGCGGCGGTGGACAAGATGCGCCGCATCGAGCAGCGCAGCGACAAGTCGCTCAAGGGTCTGCGCTGGTCGCTGCTGAAGGATCGCAGCCGCCTCAGGCCCGAGGCCGCCGCCGATCTGGACGCCTTGATCGCCAGAATGACCACGGTGCGCACGGCCCGCGCCTGGGTCTACAAGGAGCAGCTGCGAGAGATCCTCGAGCGCAAGCAGATCAACGTCGTGCGCACCATGCTCCAGCACTGGTGCACTTGCGTCATGCACTCCAAGGTTGAACCGATGAAGGAGGTGGCCGCGCTCGTGCGTCGCCACCTGGAGGGCATCGTCGCCTGGGCGCAGACCCGCCAGACCAACGGCTTCTTGGAGGCCATCAACGGCCTGTTCCAGGCCGCCAAGCGCCGCGCCCGTGGCTTCGTGCGCCTGGCCACCATCAGAACCGTCATCTTCCTGATCGCCGGCAAGCTCGACTTCCAGGCCATCAATCCTCATGCCCCGCAACCCACTTGAAATTCAACAGAGCCTTATTTTTCTCAACACGCCGCAATGCGCCAGTTCTTGTGGCGTTTTTCTTTGACTCGCCGCTTCACGAATTCTTTCCTTTTGCTCGATCTTTCTGCCTGAAACGGTCTTTGACCGGCACTGACCTGACACCGATCCTGACGCCTGCGGCACGCCCTTGTGCCGCTTTTCCCATGAGGAATCAGCGCAGGAGAAATCGGAGGCAAGGTCATGCAAGGGACGAACGTACTGTTCGGTCAGATCGCCGTGGTATTCGGCATCGTGATCGCTGGCGTCTGGAGCGCCACGCAATGGACAGCCGCCGCTCTGGGCTATCAGCTACGCCTTGGCTCGCCCTGGTTTGATTTCCTGGGTACGCCGATCTACCACCCGTGGCGGTTGTTCGAGTGGTGGTTCTTCTTCGACGCCTACGCGCCCCGTGTTTTCGACATCGGCGGTGCGTTTGCCGGCGGCAGCGGCCTTGTCGCTGTGCTGGTCGCCATCGGCATGTCGATCTGGCGCTCGCGCCAATCACGCCTCGTCACCACCTACGGCTCGGCCCGCTGGGCCAACGCGGAGGACATTCGCAAGGCGGGCCTCACGCAGCCGGCCGGCGTGTTCCTCGGCCAGCACGACCGCCAGTACCTGCGCCACGAAGGCCCGGAACACGTCCTGACCTTCGCGCCGACGCGCAGCGGCAAGGGTGTCGGCCTGGTGGTGCCAACGCTGCTTTCCTGGCCCGCGTCCGCCGTCGTCCATGACATCAAGGGCGAGAACTGGCAGATCACCGCCGGCTGGCGCTCGCGCTTCTCGCATTGCCTGCTGTTCAACCCCACGGATGCGAAGTCGGCGGCCTACAACCCGCTGCTGGAGGTGCGGCGCGGCGCGCATGAGGTGCGCGACGTGCAGAACATCGCGGACATTCTGGTCGATCCCGAAGGCGCGCTGGAGAAGCGCAACCATTGGGAGAAGACTTCGCACGCGCTGCTGGTGGGCGCCATCCTGCATGTTCTGTATGCGGGCGAAGACAAGACGCTGCGCGGCGTCGCCAACTTCCTCTCCGATCCGGCCAGTCCCTTCGAGCTGACCCTGCACCGGATGATGACCACGCCCCACCTGATGAACGGGAACGGTGGAAGCCCGCATCCGGTGGTGGCCTCTGCGGCGCGCGAAGTGCTCAACAAGAGCGACAACGAGCGCTCGGGCGTGCTGTCCACCGCCATGTCGTTCCTCGGCCTGTACCGAGACCCTACGGTGGCCGAAGTCACGTCGCGCTGCGACTGGCGCATTGCAGACCTCATTTCCGCCGAGCACCCGGTATCGCTGTACCTCGTAGTGCCGCCTTCGGACATTTCGCGCACGAAGCCGCTGATCCGCTTGATCCTCAACCAGATCGGGCGGCGGCTCACCGAATCACTCGACGGCAGCGATGGCATCGAGCGCCGCCACAAGCTGCTGCTGATGCTCGATGAGTTTCCGGCGCTCGGGCGCCTGGACTTCTTCGAGACGGCCTTGGCCTTCATGGCGGGCTACGGCATCCGCAGCTTCCTCATCGCGCAGTCGCTCAACCAGATCGACAAGGCGTATGGGCAGAACCATTCGATCCTCGACAACTGCCATGTGCGCGTGACGTTCGCCACCAACGACGAACGCACGGCCAAGCGCATTTCCGAGACGCTGGGCACCGCGACCGAGCTGCGCGCGCAGCGCAACTACGCGGGCCATCGCCTCGCGCCGTGGCTGGGGCACCTCATGGTGTCGCGGCAGGAAACGGCCCGCCCGCTGCTCACGCCGGGCGAAGTCATGCAGCTACCACCCGACGAAGCCGTGGTGATGGTGTCGAGCGTGGCGCCGATCAGGGCCAAGAAGCTGCGCTACTACGCCGACGCCAACTTCAAGCGGCGCGTTCTGTCGCCGCCTGCGCTCGCCACAGCGTCCAGTCCAGGGCGCTATGCCGATGTTCCTCCGGCACGCGCTGACGACTGGAGTGGCCTGGCGATTCCGCCGACGCCTGCCGCACCGGCCACGGCATCCGCCGATGGCCTGGAGCACCTGGGAACGGCCGACGACGGCGGCCCGCGCCGCCAGCCCGAGCTAACTGAGGCCGTCGCCTACGACCCCGAGCAAGCCGCACCCGCGGCCGACCTCGGGCTGCTCGATGACGACGACGACCTGCCGCTTCCCCTTCCTCGCCAGCTCGATACGGCCATGCAGCGCACGGCCCGGCTGGCATCCCTCGACCCCAACGATGGAATCGAACTATGAGCCCACATCGTTCAAGTTATCGCCTGAATCTCTTTATCCAGCCCGAGCACGCCCAGCGGCTCGACGAACTGGCCGCCAAGAAAGGCGTGTCCAAATCCAGCATCGTCGCTGCCGCCTTGGCGTCCTGGCTGTCGCCCGATGCCGCCGACCAGCGCGAGGCGGCCATCGCCAAGCGGCTGGATCGCCTGTCGCGCCAGGCCGAGCGTATGGAGCGCGACCAGAACATCGCCATCGAAACGCTGGCGCTGTTCATCCGCTACTACCTCACGGTCAGCATGCCGGTTCCCGAGGCGCACCAAGAGGCAGCGCGCGCCCAGGGCAAAGCGCGCTTCGAGCAGTTCGTGGAGCAGCTTGGTCGCCACCTGCTGCGCGGGCGAAGCCTCGTGCGTGACGTAGTGGAAGAACTGCATCCTGATCCGGTACGGATGGAGGACGCGGCGGCAGCCACAGAAGCGCAGGAGCGTGCGTCATGAGCGCAGTTCCCCAATCCATGAGCGCCACGTCGCTCGACCGGCGCATCCAGATGCTGCGCACGGCAATGGGGCCGCTGATCGCCACCGCGCTCGAAGACCCCGACGTGGTGGAAATCATGCTCAACCCGGATCGCACCCTTTGGGTGGATCGCCTGTCCTCGGGCCGCGCGCCGATGGGCGTGGAAATGCCCGAAGCGGATGGCGAGCGAATCATCCGCCTAGTCGCGGCTCACGTCGGCGCGGAGGTGCATCGCGGCCAGCCGCTGCTATCCGCCGAGCTGCCCGAAACCGGCGAACGCTTCGAGGGCATCTTGCCGCCCGCCGCGCCGGGGCCTGCCTTTGCGCTGCGCAAGCGCGCCATCGGCGTGATCCCGCTGGAGCGGTACGTCGTGGACGGAATGATGACCGCCGCCCAGGCGGCCTTTCTCGTTCGCGCGGTGCGCGAGCGCAAGAACATCCTGATCGCCGGGGCCACCAGCAGCGGTAAGACCACGCTCGCCAATGCCTTGCTCGCTGAAATCGCCGCTACCGGCGACCGCGTGCTAGTGCTCGAAGACACGGTGGAGCTGCAATGCGCGGCCCGCGACCACGTTCCGCTGCGCACGCGTTCCGGCGTGGTGTCCATGACCGAGCTGGTGCGCTCATCCATGCGTCTGCGGCCGGATCGCGTCGTCGTCGGCGAGGTGCGCGGCCCCGAGGCGCTGGATCTCATCAAGGTGTGGGGCACCGGCCACCCCGGCGGCATCGCCACGATCCACGCAGGCTCCGCGCTGGGCGCGCTGCTGCGCATGGAGCAACTGATTCTCGAAGTGGCGGTGAACCCGCCCCGTGCGCTGATCGCCGAAGCCGTGGACGTGGTGATCCATATCGCCGGGCGCGGGCGCAAGCGCCGCATCGAGAGCATCGCCCGCGTCGTCGGCTTCGATGGCGTGGGCTACCAACTGGCGGACGCTCTGGCCGCGCCGTTTCCCGAGCTGCCATCGCAGTCCGACCTTTCTTCCCCGTCCCTCAACCACCCTGGAGAACTGCCATGACGCAGATGCACGTTCCTGCTTTCCGTATTTCCGTAAATCCGCCTTCGCGCCTGTCCGGCCTTGCCCGACTGCGCCGCCTGGCTCGCCCTGCACAGCAGGGAATGATGATGGCTGCGGTAATGCTGTTCATGGCCGGGACGGCAAAGGCCGCAGGTTCCTCGATGCCGTGGGAAGGGCCGCTGCAGTCGATCTTGGAGTCGATCCAAGGGCCGGTGGCGCGCATCGTCGCGGTCATCATCATCATCGCCACGGGCCTCGCGCTGGCCTTCGGCGACACGTCGGGCGGCTTCCGCAAACTGATCCAGATCGTGTTCGGCCTGTCCATCGCGTTCGCGGCTTCGAGCTTCTTCCTGTCGTTCTTCAGCTTCTCCGGCGGGGCTGTCGTATGAGCGGCCCGGACAGCTTCGCGGCAGGGTTCGAGGTGCCTTTGCATCGCTCGCTCACCGAGCCGATCTTGCTGGGCGGCGCACCGCGCACCGTGGCGATCGCCAACGGCACGCTGGCCGCCGCTGTCGGGCTGGGCCTGCAACTCTGGATTCCCGGTGCCGTGCTCTGGATCGTCGGCCATGCGCTGGCGGTTTGGGGGGCGCGCGTCGATCCGCAGTTCATGCAGGTCTTCGCGCGGCACGTCAAGCATCGCCCGCTGCTGGACGTGTGAGGTGATGCCATGCTGAACCTCGCCGAATACCGCCAGCGGCCCACGCTGCTCGCCGACTGGCTGCCCTGGGCCGGGCTGGTCGCGCCGGGTGTCGTCTTGAACAAGGACGGCAGTTTCCAGCGCACGGCCCGGTTTCGCGGTCCTGACCTCGACAGCGCCACGCAAGGCGAGCTGATCGCCACGTCGGCGCGCTTGAACAACGCGCTGCGCCGGCTGGGTTCGGGCTGGGCGCTGTTCATCGAGGCCGAGCGCCGCGCCGCCGCCGACTATCCTCACTCCGAGTTTTCCGAGCCGCTTTCGTGGCTGGTGGACGAGGAACGCCGTGCAGCGTTCGAGGAATCCGACAACCACTTCGAGAGCGGCTATCACCTGACGCTGGTGTACCTGCCGCCCGAAGAATCGCGTGCCCGTGCAGCGGGAATGCTGTACGAGAACCGGCCCACCGAGGGCGTGGACTGGCGTGAGCGCCTGACCGCCTTCGTGGCGGAGACGGATCGGGTCTTTGATCTGCTCGATGGCGTGATGCCGGAAATCTCCTGGCTGGACGACAGCCAGACGCTGACGTACCTGCACGCCACGGTATCGACGCGGCGCGATCGGCTGGCGGTGCCCGAAGTGCCGTTCCACATCGACGCGCTACTGACTGATTCGCCGCTGGTCGGCGGCCTGGCGCCCATGCTGGGCGACCGGCACCTGCGCGTGGTGTCGGTGCGGGGCTTTCCGACCTCGACCTGGCCGGGGATTCTGGACGACCTCAACCGCCTGGGATTTGGGTATCGCTGGAGTACGCGCTTTCTGTGCCTCGACAAATCCGAGGCGGAACGGGAATTGGGGCGTCTGCGCCGCCAGTGGTTCGCCAAGCGCAAGAACGTCATCGCGCTGCTGCGCGAAACGATCTTCCAGCAGGAAAGCCCGCTGGTCGATACCGATGCCAGCAACAAGGCCGCCGATGCGGATGCCGCCTTGCAGGAGCTGGGCAGCGATCAAGTCGCCTTCGGCTACCTGACGGCGACCGTCACCGTCATGGACGAGGACGCCGGCGCAGCCGACGAGAAGCTGCGGATGGTGGAGCGCGTCATCCAGGGGCGCGGGTTTGTGACCATCCCCGAAACGCTCAATGCCGTGGATGCGTGGCTGTCCTCGCTTCCCGGCAACGCCTATGCGAATGTCCGGCAGCCGATCATCTCGACCCTCAATCTGGCGCACATGATGCCGGTGTCGGCGGTATGGGCCGGGCCGGAGAAGAACGACCACTTGGACGGCCCGCCGCTGATCGTCACCCGCACCGATGGCGCGACGCCGTTCCGGCTGGTGACGCACATCGGCGACGTGGGCCACACGCTGGTCGCCGGCCCGACGGGCATGGGCAAGTCGGTCTTGCTTGCCACGCTGGCGATGCAGTTCCGCCGCTATCGCGGCTCGCGCATCTTCGCGTTCGATATGGGGCGCTCGATGCGCGCCACTGTTCTCGGGCTGGGCGGCGAGCACTACGACCTGGGCATGGATGGCGAAATCGCCTTCCAGCCGTTGGCACGCATTGACCGCGACGGCTACCGCACCTGGGCGGCCGAATGGATCGAAGGCCGCTTGCTGCACGAAGGCGTGGCCGTCGGCCCGGACGAGAAGGCGGCTATCTGGTCGGCACTCGGCAGCCTCGCTGGTGCGCCGGTGGAGCAGCGCACCATGACCGGCTTGTCAGTGCTGCTGCAATCGAACGCGCTGCGCCAAGCCTTGTCGCCCTATGTGTTGGGCGGCGCACACGGCAAGCTGCTGGACGCCGACCACGACCGGCTGGGCATGGCGGACGTGCAGGGTTTCGAGATGGAGGAGCTGATGCACAGCAAGGCCGCCGTCATGGCCGTGCTGCATTACCTCTTTGCGCGTTTCGATGAACGCTTCGACGGTGCGCCCACGCTGCTGATCCTCGATGAAGCCTGGTTGTTTCTCGATGACCCAGTGTTTGCAGCGCGCATCCGCCAATGGCTCAAGACGCTGCGCAAGAAAAACGTCAGCGTCATCTTCGCCACGCAGTCGCTCGCGGACATCAAGGATTCGAGCATCGCGCCCGCGATCGTCGAAAGCTGCGCGAGCCGCATCTTCCTGCCGAACCCGCAGGCGACCGAGCCGCAGATCAAGACGATCTATCAGGGCTTCGGCCTCAACAACCGCCAGATCGAAATCGTCGCCACGGCAGTTCCGAAGCGCGACTACTACTACCAATCCCGCCTCGGAAACCGCCTGTTCGACCTCGACCTGGGGGCGGCTGCGCTCGCGTTCGTAGGCGCTTCCACGCCGCAAGACCAGCTCGACATAGACCGCGTGCGGCTGGACGCCGGTACCCCCGGTTTCGCCGGCGCCTGGCTGCGCCATCGCGGCCTCGATTGGGCGGCTGACCTGCTGCCCTTGTTCTCCGGCCTCACGCCGGATTTCCTCCGTACCGCCGACTACCCACAGGAGAACCAGCCATGAAAAAGCGACTCATCGCCGCTGCCGTCGCGGCCATGCTTTGCACCGTTTCCACCGTACACGCGCAATGGGTCGTGATCGACCCCACGAACCTCGTGCAGAACACGCTGACCGCGATTCGCACGCTGGAGCAGATCAACAACCAGATCCAGCAGCTCCAGAACGAAGCGCAGATGCTGATGAACCAGGCGCGCAACCTCGCCAGCCTGCCGTCCAGCGTGGTCGGCCAGTTGCGCACCAACCTGGCGACGACCGAGCGGCTGATCGCCCAGGCGAAGGGCTTGGCCTACGACGTGACGAATCTGGATCAGGAGTTCGCGCGCCTGTACCCCGAGCAGTACGCGGCCACCGTCAGTGGCGACCAGATGTACCGCGACACGCAGGAGCGTTGGAAGAACACGCTCAACGGCTTGCAGACCACCATGCAGATGCAGGCGCAGGTGTCGCAGAACCTGGGCGTTGACGAAACCGTGCTGGCCGACCTCGTGGGCAAGAGCCAATCGGCCGAAGGCGCGTTGCAGGCGATGCAGGCCATGAACCAGTTGCTCGCCTTGCAGGCCAAGCAGTCGATCCAGTCGCAGCGGCTCCAGATCACGCAAGACCGAGCCACCGCACTGGAGCTGGCGCGGCAGGCCGCAGCCACCGAGCGCGGGCGCGAAGTGACGCGGCGCTTCCTGGGCAGCGGCACGCCGTACACGCCGCAGCCCGTCAACTTCTACAACCCCTGACGGGTGCGGCCATGAAGAACGCGCCCGTCCTGTTCGCTCTCGCTTCCCTGTTGGCCGGGTGCGGCCGGCCGCCTTCGGTGGACGCGCTGGCCGCCGACCCGTCCCGGCTGCACGCGCTACGCGCGCAATGCCGCGCGGGCGAGCACGGCGGCGCGTTCTGCGCGCAGGTGGCCCGAGCCGACCTGCGCCGCTTTCTCTCCGGCAAGGCCGGCCCCGGCGAGTACCAGACGCTCGCCGACCTGCCGCCGATCCCACCCAGCTTCGATGAACCCGCTGCCGATGACAACGGGCCTGGGCAGGAGAACTCGCCATGAATGACGTAACCATCATCGACCGCTTCCTCGATACGTTCTCGCGCTACATCGACTCGGGGTTTGGCCTGCTGCATGGCGAGGTGGCGTTTCTGACCGCCACGCTGATCGTCATCGACATGACGATCGCCGGGCTGTTCTGGGCGATGAGCCATGCCACCGGCCAGGGCGAAGACGTGATCGCCAAGCTGATCCGCAAGGTGCTCTACGTCGGTGCCTTCGCCTACATCATCGGCAACTTCAACTGGCTGGCCGGCATCGTGTTCCGCTCCTTCGCCGGGCTGGGCCTGACGGCCAGCGGCTCGACCTTGAGCATGGAGAACTTCCTGCATCCGGGAAGGCTGGCCAAGATCGGCATCGACGCCGGAGCGCCGATCCTCGATCAGATCGGCGACATGGCGGGCTTTCCCGAGGTGTTCGTGAACATCACGCCCATCGTCGTAATGTTCCTCGCCTGGCTGATCGTCCTGCTGTGCTTCTTCGTGTTGGCGATCCAGCTTTTCATCACGCTGATCGAGTTCAAATTGACGACGCTCGCGGGCTTCGTGCTGGTGCCGTTCGCCCTTTGGAACAAGACCGCGTTCCTCGCCGAAAAGGTGCTGGGCAACGTGGTGTCGTCGGGCATCAAGGTGCTGGTGCTGGCCGTCATCGTGGGCATCGGCTCGGGCTTGTTCGCCGAGTTTCAGGTGCAACCGGCCGAGCCGTCCATCGACCATTCGGTCGTCGTCATGCTGGCCTCGCTGACCCTGCTGGCGCTGGGCATCTTCGGGCCAGGCATTGCGACCGGGCTGGTATCGGGCGGCCCGCAACTCGGCGCGGGCGCGATGGCCGGCGCCGTGCTGGGCGCGGCCGGCACCGCCGTTGCCGTGGGCGCTGCGGCCACGGGCGTTGGTGGCGCCGTCGCTGCCGGCGCGCGCATGGCCCCGGCTGCCGCCAAGCTGGCCGGTAGCGGCGCGCGTGCCGCCGCCGGGGCCGCCAGCAGCGCGAAGTCCGCGTTTCAGGCTGGTTCCGCTTCTGCTGGCGGCGGCCTCAAGGGCGCAGCCGCCGGCGTGGGCAACGTCGCCAAGACCGGCGCACAGGCGGCCGGGCAGAAGGTGGCGCAAGGCGCGCGCTCGATCCGCGATC
This sequence comes from Paraburkholderia aromaticivorans, assembly GCF_002278075.1. NCBI lineage: Bacteria > Pseudomonadati > Pseudomonadota > Betaproteobacteria > Burkholderiales > Burkholderiaceae > Paraburkholderia > Paraburkholderia aromaticivorans. The sequence goes on from NZ_CP022989.1 coordinate 827,127, forward strand.
GCGCTGCCGCTGCGTTCAGCACCGATGCGCCAGCAGCCGCGTCCCCAGCGAGTGGCGATGCGCCGCCGTCAGCACCGCAGGAGCAACCGGCCTGGGCCAAGCGCCTGCACCGACGCCAACAGCTCACCCATGCCGCGACGACCGCCGCCCACACGCTGCGCGGTGGCGACGGCGGCAGTTCCAGCCAAGGGCCGAGCCTGCGCGATTCCGATTCCTGATCTTCAAGGAGAACACCCATGCGATTCAAACGCCCGCAGGTGCGCTATGCCGACACGCCGCAGCCTGCGACCCCGTATCAATCCGCCGCGCAAGTGTGGGACGAGCGCATCGGTTCGTCCCGCGTGCAAGCGAAGAACTGGCGGCTGATGGCTTTCGGCTGCCTGCTGCTGGCGCTGCTGATGGCCGGCGGCCTGGTGTGGCGCTCCGCGCAATCCATCGTCACGCCCTACGTGGTGGAGGTGGACAACGCGGGCCAAGTGCGCGCCGTCGGCGAAGCCGCCACGCCGTACCGGCCCAGCGATGCACAAGTGGCCTACCACCTGGGCCGCTTCATCGAGCTGGTGCGCTCGCTGTCCATCGACCCCATTGTCGTGCGCCAGAACTGGCTCGACGCCTACGACTACACCACCGACAAGGGCGCCGTGGTGCTCAACGACTACGCGCGCACCAACGACCCGTTCGCGCGTATCGGCAAGGAATCCGTCACGGTGCAGATAACCAGCGTGACCCGCGCCAGCGACACGTCTTTCAACGTGCGCTGGACGGAACGGCGCTTCGTCAACGGCGCCGCGGCGGGCACTGAACGCTGGAACGCCGTGATTTCCATCGTGCAGCAGACCCCGCGCACCGAACAGCGCCTGCGCAAGAACCCCCTGGGCATCTACGTCAACGGCCTGTCGTGGAGCCGTGAGCTGGATTCTTCCGAAGGAGCAAAACCATGAACCTGTCTTTCCGCTTTTACGCTTTGCCGTTGATGCTCGTTGCCTTGGCGGGCTGCGCCACACAGGGCAAGCCGCCGCCGGCCATCTCGCTCGATGAGCCGGTGCAGGCCCAGCCGCTGCCGGAGCCGCCCGCGCCGGTGGAAGTGGTCAAGGTGCCCGAGCCGCTGGCGCTGCCGGCGCAGTTGAAGCCGTTGCCCGAAGCCGAGGCCGCCAAGCCCGTGCCGGAACCGGCCGACGAAACTGTGCGCGTCTCGCGTGCCAATGCCGAGGCGCGCATCGCGCCCACGCGCGAGGGCTACGTCAATGCGATTCAGGTGTGGCCCTTCACCGATGGCGCGCTGTATCAGGTCTATGCGGCCGTGGGCCGCGTGACCGTGATCGCGCTCCAGCCCGGCGAGGAACTGGTGACGGTCGCCGCGGGCGACACGGTGCGCTGGATCGTGGGCGACACGTCCAGCGGCAGCGGTGATGCGCTGCGCGTGAACGTGATGGTCAAGCCCATCCGCTCGGGCCTCAAGACGAATCTGGTCATCACCACCAGCCGGCGCACCTACCTGCTGGAGCTGACCTCGACCGAAAAGACATGGATGGCCTCGGTTTCCTGGGAGTACCCGAAGGACAAGATGCTGGCCTTGCAGCGCCAGGCGCAGGCGGCCAGCACCGCCGCGCCTGTTGATACCGGCTTGTCGCTGGAGAAGATCCGCTTCCGCTACGCGGTCAGCGGCAGCAATCCGCCGTGGAAGCCGCTGCGCGCCTTCGATGACGGCGAGAAGGTCTATATCCAGTTCCCCGCCGGCATCGCGCAAGGCGAGCTGCCGCCGCTGTTCGTGATCGGTGCGCAGGGCGACGGGCAACTGGTGAACTACCGCTTCCGCGCGCCGTACTACATCGTGGATCGCCTCTTTGGCGCGGCGGAGCTGCGCCTGGGCGGCGACAAGGGCGACGTGGTGCGGATCGAGCGCACGGACGGCACCCGGAGGAACTGACCATGAGCAAGGACGACACCCCCGACCGTGCCGCGCCGCAGGCGGGCAAGGTCGCGCCCGAGGCGGTGGCGCTGCGCGCCCAGCCGCGCCCGGTCACTCGCCTGAACCGGCGCACGCTGGCGATGCTCATGGGCGGCCTGTCGGTCGCCGTGCTGGGTGCGACTATCTGGTCATTGCAGCCGCACCGGCGGGGCGCGGGCGAGCAGACCGAGCTTTACAACGTCGATCGCGTGAGCAAGTCCGAAGGGCTGGACGGCCTGCCTTCGGACTACTCGAAGCTGCCGCAGAAGGTGCCCGAGCTGGGGCCGCCGCTGCCGGGCGACCTTGGCCCCGCCATCGTGGCCTCGCAGCAGCCGGTAACGCCGACCTATGCGCCGCCCGGCCACGACCCAGAGGACGCCTTGCGCAAGGAGGCCGACGCCGCGGCGGCCTCATCGGTGTTCTTCCGCTCGGGCCAGCAGGGCAAGGCCGCAGCGCCAGCCACGGCCCAAACCCCTGCGGCTGCGCCGGGCAGCGCCTTCGACCCGCTGGCGGCCGGGCCGGCCTCGACAGCGGCCCAGCCCGCCGACCCGACCGCCACGCAGAACCGGCAAGACCAGAAGGAGGCGTTCCTGAAAGGCGGTTCTACGGAAACCCGCAATTCCGGCAACCTGCAAATGCCGGCATCGCCGTATCAGGTCATGGCTGGCACGGTGATCGCCGGGGCGCTCGTCACGGGCATCAAGTCGGACTTGCCGGGCGACGTGATCGCCACGGTGACGGAGCCGGTCTATGACTCGGCCACAGGCAAGTTCCTGCTGATCCCGCAAGGCTCGCGCATCATGGGCAAATACAACAGCCAGGTCAGCTACGGGCAGAGTCGCGTGCAGGTGGTGTGGAACCGGATCATCCTGCCGGACACGTCTTCGCTGACCATCGACAACCTTGTGGGCACCGACCCGGCCGGCTATTCCGGCCTCGAAGATGGCGTGGACTACCACTGGAGCCGCATCGTCGCCGGCGCGGCGCTGACGACGCTACTGGGCGTGGGTGCCGAGTTGGCCGCGCCGGAGAACCGGCAGGACGGCAACCGCATCGTGATCGCGGGGCGCGACAGCGCGCAGGACAGCATCAATCAGGTCGGCCAGGAGATGACCCGGCGCAACATGAACATCCAGCCGACCTTGACCGAGCGGCCGGGCCTGCCGGTGCGGATCATCGTCAAGCGTGACCTGGTGCTGCGACCGTACCAGCCGATGTTCTTCAACAGGGGGGCGATGCGATGAGCACGGGCAAGAAGCTGCGGCTCGGGCCACTGCCGAAACTGGAGTCCACGAAGCTGACCTTCGCGTGTCCGGCCAGCCTGCGGGCCGACCTCGACCGCTACGCCGCGCTGCACGCGCAGACCTACGGCGAGGCGGTCGATGCTGCGACGCTCATCCCGCACATGCTGGAGGCGTTCATGGCTGGGGATCGAGGATTCAGGAAAGGAGCAGTGGCGGCGGCGAAGGCCGTGCAACCGAAACAGGCCTGATTTTGTTGGTTCATCACGACGAAAGCGCAGCCTACGGGCTGCGCTTTCGCTTTTGGAGTGGATTGCACCAGGCTAGAAGCTACAACAGCGATGCGCCCCGGCTCGCCGGAGTGCCCCTACACTTGCCACCGCAAAGCGCCTATGTGGCACCTAGCCTAAAAAGCAGTAGGAGCGCGCAACGGTCGATTTTTGGCCTAACCTATTGCCCCACAAGACCTTTCATGTTGCTGCCTGTCCGCATCAAAGGCTTGACAGCGGACATTTTTCATGCCGCCGGCCGGATCACGCCGGATCACTCGGCGTCGGGCTGTGCGCCGGGCGCCGCGCGGGCGAAAGCGTCGAGTTGCATGGCGTGATCATAGATGCGCTGGATGGTCGGAAACTTCGCCGTGTCGACCTTGAAGCGTTGCGCGTTGAACACTTGCGGAATCAGGCAGGTGTCGGCGATCGTCGGCGTATCGCCAAAACATAGCTTGCCGGTGCGCGAATCGGCTGCCAGTTGTGCTTCGAAGGTTGCGAAACCGGCTTCCACCCAGTGCCGGTACCACGCGTCCTTGGCGTCGTCGTCCAGACGCAGGGTGTGCTTCAGATACTTCAGCACACGCAGATTGTTCAGCGGATGAATCTCGCATGCCACCTGCAACGCCAGCGCGCGCACATGCGCACGATCGGCCGGCGTGACGGGCAGCAGCGGCGGCTCAGGGTGCGTCTCTTCCAGATACTCGATGATCGCCAGCGACTGCCCCATCAAGTGATTGCCGTCGACGAAAGTCGGCACGATGCCGTCCGCATTCACCTTCCGGTACTCGGGCTTCAACTGCTCGCCGCCGTCCCGCACGAGGTGCACCGGCACGTAGTCGTACGGCAGATTCTTCAAGTTCAGCGCAATGCGCACGCGATACGACGCCGAGCTACGGAAATAACTGTAGAGCTTCATGTTGTCTGTCTCCCCCACCCGGCCGTCAGACGACGCGCACGCTGAGTTCGCCGAGCCCGTCCACGCCACCCTTCATCAGGTCGCCCGGCACCACCGCGCCGACGCCTTCCGGCGTGCCGGTGAAAATCAGATCGCCGGGTTGCAGTTCGAACAGCGTGGACAAATAAGCGACCGTCTCAGCCACCGACCAGATCAGTTGCGACACGTCCGAGCTTTGCTTTTCTTCGCCGTTCACCGACAACCAGATTGCGCCCTTGCCGACATGACCGACCGTCGCCGCCGGATGAATCGGGCCGAGCGGCGCCGAGTGATCGAAGCCCTTCGCGGTATCCCAGGGACGGCCGAGCTTTTTCGCTTCGGCCTGCAGGTCGCGGCGCGTCATGTCGAGACCGAGCGCGTAACCGTAGACATGATCGAGCGCGCTCCCGGCCGCGATGTTCTTGCCGCCTTTGCCGATCGCCGCCACCATTTCCATTTCGAAATGGACATTTTTCGACTGCGACGGATAAGGAAACTCGCCGGTTGCGCCGGGCGCGACGTATAGCACGGCGTCAGCCGGCTTGGTGAAGAAGAACGGCGGCTCGCGGTCAGGATCGTGTCCCATCTCCCGCGCGTGGGCCTCGTAGTTGCGGCCCACGCAGTAGATGCGACGCACCGCGAATTGCTCGCTGGACCCCACAACCGGCACCGCGACCACCGGCGCCGGTGCAAATACGTAACTCATCCCGTTCTCCGTTCGTTGATCTCTGCCGCCAGCGCGGCAATAAAACATCGAGTGTAACGCGCTGCAAAGCGCCGCGCGCGGCAGTTCGGTATGGGCCGGCAAGGCCGGCGCCGCGCGTGTGGTGTCTCGCCGGACTGCTTTAGATGCGATACTCACATCGAACAGCATCCCTTGAATACCGTGGCCGACCGCTCCGAGGCGGCAGGCCAATACGTCCCCCTGCGCCCGATGACCGACTCCGCCGACACCGCCCTTCCCTTCCCCTGCGCCCGCTTCATCAAGGAGATCGGCCGCGGCCCCAACGGCGCCCGCGCGCTGACTCCCGACGATACGCGCGCGCTCTACACCGCCATGCTCGACGGCCGCGTGGCCGATCTCGAACTCGGCGCGGTGCTGCTCGCATATCGCGTGAAGGGCGAAACAGCCGACGAACTCGCCGCGATGCTGGCTGGCGCACATGCGTCGTTCGAGCCGGTCCATTTGCCGCACGGCGCGTTTCGGCCGGTGTCGATACCCACCTACAACGGCGCGCGCAAGCAGCCCAATCTGGTGCCGCTGCTCGCCCTGCTGCTGGCGCGTGAAGGCGTGCCGGTGCTGGTGCATGGCGTAACGGAAGATCCGGGCCGCGTGACGAGCGCGGAAATCTTCACGCACCTGCAAATCCCCCACGCGCGATCCCACGCCGACATCGAAGACGGTCTCGCCGAGCGCCGTCTTGCGTTTGCGCCGATCGACGTGCTCGCTCCCAAGCTCGCGCGTCTTCTGGCACTGCGCCGGCGCATGGGCGTGCGCAATTCGACGCACACGCTGGTGAAAATCCTGCAACCGTTCGCGCCCGCGGGACTGCGTCTCGTGAACTACACGCACCCGCCGTATCGCGACAGTCTCACGCAGTTGTTCAACACGCACCCGGACGCGGCGGTGGGCGGCGCGCTGCTTGCACGTGGCACTGAAGGCGAAGCGGTCGCGGATACGCGACGTCAGGTGCAGGTCGACTGGCTGCACGACGGCATCTGCGAAACGCGCGTGCCGCATGAACGCTCGTCGCCGGATGCGCCGGAAGTCGACTTGCCCGAGGCGAAAGACGCGCCGACGACGGCCGCCTGGATCAGCGCAGTGCTCCGTGGCGAGGCGCCCGTGCCGAGCGCGATCGAGCGGCAGGTCGAACTGATCGTGGACGTCGCGCGAATGCCGCTGTGACGGGCACGGCGTGCGCGCTGCGCCGCGCTTGGCGTCGCACCGTGCGGCAGGCGCGGGTTGACACGCCATCGCGCGCCGTCATACATTAGACCCATGCGTTCCGTTCCGAACTCCCTCCGAATTGCCTCCGGCCGTCTAGCACGGCCGCTATCGCTACACCTGGCGTAAGTCAGGCGTAGCGCCGAGCGCTGGCAACCGCGTTGCCTTCGTCCGGTCCTTCCCGCCGTTCCTGTTTCATCCCCCAAAGCGTAGTTCTTCACCACCTGTAGCCGTTTGCATTCGTCCGTTTACCGCGCGGACGAAGCGCGAGGATCAAATGCACGCCGCATGGGCCTTATCCACGTCCGTTTTCGCCGTCACGCTGACGCTGTTCGTTCGCGCCCGTTCGTTGCTGCCGCTAGCCACCGGTTGGCGGACCGTGCACCCGTGGCAGTCCGCCAGCCGCCCGACGCCACCCCCTTCCTGCATACGACACAACGAAGACACAACGAACGAGGCTCACCATGTTGCGCAACCCCGCTGAAAAATACCGCCCCTTTCCCGCTGTACGACTGTCCGGCCGCAAGTGGCCGAGCCGCACGATCAACCACGCGCCGGTCTGGATGAGCACCGATCTGCGCGACGGCAATCAGGCGTTGATCGAACCGATGAACGCCGCGCAAAAACTCGAATTCTTCGAGATGCTGGTCGCAATCGGCTTCAAGGAAATCGAGGTCGGCTATCCGTCGGCATCGCAAACGGATTTCGATTTCGTTCGCAAGCTGATCGAGGAAAAACGCATTCCTGACGACGTGACCATCGAAGTGTTCATGCCGTCGCGAGCAGAGCTGATCGCGCGCACATTCGAAGCGCTGGAAGGCGCGCCGCGCGCGATCGTGCACCTGTACAACGCGATCTGCCCGACGTTTCGGCGGATCGTTTTCAACCAGTCGAAGGCCGGGATCAAGGCGCTGGCCGTGGAAGGCACGCACATCATCAAGGCGCACGCGCAAGCGCGGCCCGGCACACACTGGACCTTCCAGTACTCACCCGAGACGTTCAACACCGCCGAGCTGCCGTTCTCGCGCGAGGTCTGCGACGCGGTGGCGCAGACGTGGCGCCCCACGCGCAGCCACAAAATGATCGTCAACTTGCCCGCTAGCGTGGAAGCCGCGACCCCGAACGTGTTCGCCGATCAGATCGAATGGATGGACCGCAACCTCGGCTATCGCGACAGCATCGTGCTGTCGGTTCATCCGCATAACGATCGCGGCACCGCGGTAGCCGCCGCGGAACTGGCACTGCTGGCGGGCGCGGATCGTGTCGAAGGCTGTCTGTTCGGCAACGGCGAGCGTACCGGCAATCTCGATCTCGTCACGCTCGCGATGAATCTGGATGCCCAAGGTGTCGATACGGGGCTCGATTTCTCCGATATCGCGGCGGTGCGACGCGTGGTGGAGCGCTGCAACCGGTTGCCGGTAGATCCGCGGCACCCGTATGCGGGCGATGCGGTGACGCCGGCACAGGTGGTGGCGCGACAACGCGCGGCGATGCCGGAGACGTCGGCTGGGGCCGGGGCGGCGGAGCGTCGCGAGTGGAGCGGGGTGAATGAGGAGAGCGTGACGGCGTGAGAGTCGGACGTGAAAGTCGGGCGTAAGAGTCGGGCGTAAGAGTCGGGCGCGAGGCAGAAGGGCATCACGAACGAACCGTCAGCGAACCACACGCCGAGCCACAAGCGCGCGACCCGTATGCTTGTGGCGGCCGGACGCCCACACGGCGCAACCGGTCCGTTAGCGTGAGCTCACAAGGCTCACTCGATTGCGCAACGCGTAGCCTGCCAGGCAATCAGGCGCCATTGTCCGTCTGCCTGCGTATGTATCGCCGTGTAGGCGATCGGGAACAGCAGAGCGCCGTTATTCGCTTCCATTTCGATCAGCGCCCGGCCGGTGACCACGCAGGTCTCCCGCCCGACCGGCAGCACGTCTTGCGACTGCACCTCGATCTGCCGATAGCGGCGGCGGCCCGCAATAATCCCGTCGATGAACTGCCGCTTCGTTTCCCTCTTGCCGTTCGTGTGAACGTAGCTCACGTTATCCGCGAGCAACGTGTCGAGCGATTGGCCGTCGCCGTCGACCATTGCACGAAAACGCTCTCGTTCGAGCTCGCGTATCGCTTCGATTGTCTTTGCCGCCATCGCTCAGCCCCTCGCACCGATGAGCCGAACGTGGCCACGGTCGTCAGAAGTTATATTGCAGATATAGCTGGTGGAAATTTATACCAGGATTCGGCTCTTTGATACCGCCGTTCGAAATATGCTGGAAGCGATAGCCCGCCTGGTACTGCTGGCGGTTGCCGAATTGCATGCCCACGCCGGCCATGTCGGCGAACTGGAACGCCGTGCCCAGCGTGAAGGTCGAAGAAAGCCGCGGACTCGAGAGCACGCGGATGCCCGCGCCCACTTCGGCGTACGGGCGGATCGGACCCGATTCCTTGATGAAACGTATGATCGGCGTCACGCCGATTTCGCCGATATTCTCGTGCACGTCGCCTTCGTCGGTGTGCCACCATGCCACATGCGCCTCTCCGACCAGCGAGAAATGCCAGTCACCGATCTGCCACCAGGTCAGATCCGGATCCCAAACGATTCCCAGATCGAGTTTCTTGACGTGGCGATCCCCCAGTCCACCGGCGACCTGCACGCCGAACTGGCCGGCCAACGCCCATCCCGAGGTTCCCACCAGCACGGCCGCAGCCGTGATTTTTAGCGCCAGACCACGCAAAGCATTCTTTTTGTTGTCCATCTAACACCCGTTTTTCGCCGCCCGCTGAACAATTCGTAACAGTTTTGCGTATTCTAAAGTCAATCCAAATTTGGTGGATCGTATGAAGGAATACCATTTTTCGCAATTAGTCACTTCCAATACTGAAAAAATCGGTCACTTATTATCAACAAGTCGATCTGACAGGTAACTTATACGCCGCGCGCAGAGCTCTTCAAGAAGGCGTACCATGGCTATTGAATTGTGAATTTCAATAGGAATTTGCGGAACCTAGATGGCCCTACGCCCTCTAAGTATTAGCACTCGGTAAATCAGAGTGCTAACATCCAACGCTGGAGTCGTTACCTGAACAAGCTTTTGTCTGATTCCAAAGGAGTTTCTTACGTGAGCCATGCAATGACCCTTCCGAGTACTTTGAGCCCGTCGTCGGCTAAGGCCGCTTCGGCAGGTGCACTGGCGCTCTCGCATTCCTCTCTGCTGCCCGGTCAGCTGGGCAATATCGACGCCTACATCCAGGCCGTCAATCGGATTCCGATGCTGACGCCGGCGGAAGAACGCCAGTTCGCCACCGAATTTCGCGAGCAGGACAACCTCGAGTCCGCACGCCGTCTCGTCCTGTCGCATCTGCGGCTGGTCGTGTCGATCGCGCGCAACTATCTGGGCTATGGACTGCCGCACGCCGACCTGATCCAGGAAGGCAATATCGGCCTGATGAAGGCCGTGAAGCGCTTCGATCCGGAGCAGAACGTGCGCCTCGTGTCGTACGCCATGCATTGGATCAAGGCCGAGATCCACGAATACATTCTGCGCAACTGGCGGATGGTGAAAGTCGCCACGACCAAGGCGCAGCGCAAGCTGTTCTTCAACCTGCGCAGCCACAAACAGGGTCTGGGCGCATTCACGCCGGACGAGATCGAAGGTCTCGCCAAAGAGCTGAATGTGAAGCGCGAAGAAGTGTCCGAAATGGAAACGCGCCTCTCGGGCGGCGATATCGCACTGGAAGGCCAGGTCGAAGACGGCGAAGAGTCGTACGCGCCGATCGCCTATCTGGCCGACTCGCATAGCGAACCGACGGCCGTGCTGGCCTCGCGTCAGCGCGACAAGCTGCAAAGCGACGGTATCGCGAGCGCGCTGGACGCACTCGACGCCCGCAGCCGCCGTATCATCGAGGCACGCTGGCTGAAGGTGGAAGACGACGGCTCGGGTGGCTCGACGCTGCACGAACTGGCCGACGAGTTCGGTGTATCCGCCGAACGTATTCGCCAGATCGAGGCGAGCGCAATGAAGAAGATGCGCGGCGCACTCACCGAATATGCGTAAAGCCTGAAGTATTTCAGCATGCCGGTTCGCCCGGCGCGCGGCAGCCAGCCGCCAAGCCCCGCCCTCGTAAGACGGCGGGTTTTTTTTCGCTTACGTGGTTGCGTGGGCGCACGCGCGCGCATTCACGCGACAGAATGCACGGTCGACGCATTTCTTGACGTAACACAAAGCAGATAGCAATACTGGCTAAACGGAGCAAGTCTCGCGACCCAATGCCGCAGCACCGAACCGTTGCGCGCGAGGTTCTACTCCTAGAATCGGGATGCACTCGCCAGACCGTTGACGCGGTTTGGCGCCAGCCGGATTCACCGGTGTGAAGTGGCCTTCTACCGATCATGACCATAGCCCTCAATCGCCCTACCGTCCGCCGCCCGAGCCTGCGCAAGAGGTTCCACGGCTGGGTGCGCGGTCCGACGCTGGCGCGGGATATCGCCATCGTCCTCGCCGTCAAATTTGCACTGCTGATGGCGCTCAAATACACCTTCTTCAATCATCCACAGGCGGAGCACATGTCGCTCCCGCCTGAGCAAGTCGCGCAGGCGCTGCTGTCCGTGCCTGCTTCGCATCCGTCCCAAGGTGATCAACATGCCCGTTAGCGAAGTCGTAGAACTGTCGCGCCTCCAGTTCGCCATCACGGCGCTCTATCACTTCCTGTTCGTCCCGCTCACGCTCGGCCTGTCCTGGCTGCTCGTCATCATGGAGTCGGTCTACGTGATGACCGGCAAGCAGATCTACAAGGACATGACCCAGTTCTGGGGCAAGCTCTTCGGCATCAACTTTGCCATGGGCGTCACCACCGGTCTCACGCTCGAATTCCAGTTCGGCACCAACTGGTCCTACTACTCGCATTATGTCGGCGACATCTTCGGCGTGCCGCTCGCCGTCGAAGGCCTGATGGCGTTCTTCCTCGAGTCGACCTTCGTCGGGCTGTTCTTCTTCGGCTGGAAGCGGCTCTCCAAGGTCCAGCACGTGGCCGTGACCTTCCTCGTCGCGCTCGGCTCGAACCTGTCGGCGCTGTGGATTCTGGTGGCCAACGGCTGGATGAACAATCCGGTCGGCGCCACCTTCAACTACCAGACCATGCGCATGGAACTCGACAGCATCTTCTCCGTGCTGTTCAATCCGGTCGCGCAGGTCAAGTTCGTCCACACCGTCTCGGCCGGCTATGTGACGGCCTCGATGTTCGTGCTCGGCGTGTCGTCGTGGTATCTGCTCAAGCGCCGCGACACCGAATTCGCGCTGCGCTCGTTCGCGATCGCCGCCGGGTTCGGCCTCGCGTCCACGCTGTGCGTGATCGTGCTCGGCGACGAATCCGGCTACCGCACCGGCGAAGTCCAGCAGGTCAAGCTCGCCGCGATCGAATCCGAATGGGAAACCGCCCCCGCGCCGGCCCCGTTCACGATCATCGGGATTCCGAACCAGAAGGAAGAGCGCACCGACTACGCGATCCGGGTCCCTTACGCGCTCGGCCTGATCGCCACGCGCTCGCTCGACGAACCCGTGGTCGGCCTGAAGGACCTCATGGTGCGCAACGAGGCGCGCATCCGCAACGGCATGCTGGCCTACGCCGCGCTGCAGAAGCTGAAACAGGGCGACGTCACCGACGAAGCCAGAGCCGCCTTCGACGCGCACAAGCAGGATCTGGGCTATGGCCTGATGCTCAAGCAGTTCACCGCGAACGTCACCGACGCCACGCCGGATCAGATCGCGCAGGCCGCGAAGAAAACGATCCCGCCCGTGGCGCCCGTGTTCTTCTCGTTTCGCCTGATGGTGGGCCTCGGCATCCTGTTCCTCGCCACCTTCGTGCTGGCGTTCTGGTTCTGCGCGCAGCGCTCGCTGCTGCTGGAAAAGCGCCGCTGGTTCCTGCGCTGGGCGCTGTGGGCGATTCCGCTGCCCTGGCTCGCGGCTGAATTCGGCTGGATCGTCGCCGAGGTGGGCCGCCAGCCGTGGACCATCGCGGGCATTCTGCCCACCAGCCTGTCGGCCTCGAGCCTGACCGCGGGCGACCTGTATCTGAGTATCGCGGGCTTCGTGGTGTTCTACACGGTGCTGTTCATCATCGAAATCATGCTGATGTTCAAGTACGCGCGGCTCGGTCCCTCGTCGCTGCACACGGGCCGCTATCACCACGAACAACCGTCGCCGGAGCGGCCGCTGAACCAGCCGCTGCCGACCAACACGCTCGCCTGACTGGCCGCCACCGGGTTTCAAGGGAAACATCATCATGGATTATGCAAGCCTCAAACTGATCTGGTGGGTGCTGATCGGCGTACTGCTGATCGGCTTCGCGCTCACCGACGGCTTCGACATGGGCGCGGCGATTCTGCTGCCGTTCATCGGCAAGACCGACGCCGAGCGGCGCATCGTCGTGAACACCGTGGGCGCGACCTGGGAAGGCAACCAGGTCTGGCTCATCACCGCCGGCGGCGCGATGTTCGCCGCGTGGCCGCTGGTGTACGCGGCCTCGTTCTCCGGTTTCTACTTCGCCATGCTGCTCGTGCTGTTCTCGCTGTTCTTCCGGCCGGTCGGCTTCGACTACCGCAGCAAGCGTGAGGATCCGCGCTGGCGCAGCGCGTGGGACTGGGCGCTGTTCGCCGGCGGCTTCGTGCCGGCGCTGGTGTTCGGCGTCGCGTTCGGCAACCTGCTGCAAGGCGTGCCGTTCTCGTTCGATACCGACCTGCGGGTGACCTACCACGGCGGCTTCTTCGCGCTGCTCAACCCGTTCGCGGTGTTGTGCGGGCTCGTCAGCGTGTCGATGCTGGCCGCGCATGGCGCCGCCTTCGTCAAGATGAAGGCGGACGATATCGTGGCCGCGCGCGCGTCGCTGGCGCTGCGCATCGCGTCGTTCTCGGCCGTGGTGCTGTTCCTGATTGCCGGCGCGCTGATCGCCACGATGATCGGCGGCTATCAGCTGATCAACGAGGCGCCGCTCGACACGGTCGCCAACCCGCTGCTGAAAAGCGTGATCGGCGCACCGGGCCTGTGGCTGACCAACTACGCCACCTATCCGTGGATGGCGGCCGCGCCCGTCGCGGGTGTGGTGGGCGGCGTGCTGGCCGCGCTGCTCGCGCGTTCGCGCTTTGAAAAGAGCGCGTTTCTCGCGACCTCGCTGATGATCATCGGCGTGATCCTGACAGCGGGCTTCTCGATGTTCCCGTTCATCATGCCCTCCTCGCTCGACGGCCGCAGCAGCCTCACCGTCTGGGACTCGACCTCGAGCCGCATGACGCTGCAGATCATGCTGATCGCCGTGATCGTGTTCCTGCCGATCATCCTGATCTACACGAGCTGGGTGTATCGCGTGATGCGCGGCAAGGTGACCGCCGCCGCGCTCGAAGAAAATCACCATTCGATGTATTGATCGACCATACGCTTAACAGGAGTTTGTGATGTGGTATTTCAGTTGGATTCTCGGGATCGGCGTGGCGCTGGCCTTCGGCATCATCAATGTGATGTGGCTCGAATCGCGCCGGCCACTGGAAGCAGGCAAGCATAAGACGCATTGATGCATCCTCAACCGGTCGTGCGCCGGTCAACCTGAGAAACGGCACCTAGAATTCGAGGTGCCGTTTTTGTTTGCGCAACTCGACGGCATACTGCGCGCGCCCGCTTTTCACGCCGGCCGCATTACTTCATGAATAGCGCAGGTGTTCGTGCGCCGTCGCGTGAAGAGATCTGAATGGTGCGGCCGGTTGCATTGCGAATGCACACGCCCATTTGCGACGATCCCGCCGCGACTTGCGATGCGACATAGCGTGTGATGTCGTTGATGCGCGGCTGCAACGCATTATCCAGGTAGATGCCGCCGATTCGCTGGTTCGTGTTGCAGACTGCAGCCGTTGGCAGGTGGGTGGTGTCATCCCAGTTCGTGGAAGCCGCGTAGATATCCAGCGTCACCGCACTCGTGTCCGTGACGTTCTGCGCCAGCGTCTGCAGATACGAGTTGGTGTACGGATAATCCTTCAGATTGGCAGGCGTCGGGAATTTAATCAACACGACGCTTCCGGCGTCCGAAGTCATCGTGCTATCGCTCGCATGCGTGACGCCACCGCCATCCACCCACACGTCGGCACTGGCCTTCGAGTAGTAGGTCGGGATGCTGTTGCTACACGCGATATTCGCATTGGAGCAGTTGTCGACCGCGTACTGCAGCGAATCGGTCTTCCACGTGTTGATGAAATCGGCGTGCGCGGTATATAGGCTTCCCCATTGCGGCACCCACGTGCCATTCACGAATATCGGATCCATCGACAATTGCGCGGTCGAGAGATCGGGATCCTGCCCGAGGTCGTACGCAACGTTGAGTTGCAATTCCGGAATCTTGACCGGATAAGCAGCCGGACATTTCCCGTCGGCCTGCCGGTAGGCCATATTCATGATGTGGCTGGCCATGTTCGGCACCAGAGTGCGGCCGTCCCAACAATCCGGAAAGTGGACCGAGATATCGAGCTGCGCGTAAGTGCCGCTGCTGTCCGTTACGACAGGGCAGCTAGTCGGCGCGATTTGCGTGTATGAACCGCCGCGGCACAGATAGTTGATCTGCGGCTTGGGCACGGATGAACGGTGATCGCCCGCCAGCATTTCCAGCCCTGCGGGAATCGTGTGCAGCGGAATCACCGGCTGGTCGTTCTTGTAGTAGGTCTTCTGATAGCTCGGCACGACAATCCCCGACGCGCGTCTTAACTGCGGAACCCAGTACGACGAAGGATCCGCCGCGGCATTGCAGGTGGTGACCTTGTTGTCGTTCAGCGAGTAGTACGTGCTGTACGCATCGGCGCCTGTATTGCCGAAAAAATCGTGCACCATGGCTCGGCCGGGTTGCCCGGGAAAGACGATCGCATCGTCCGGCAACGTATGCGAATACGCGCATTGAACATTGAACTGGCCACCGGCGTAGGCAACGCCAGCCGGCAGGAACAACATGAGGCAGACTGCTGATCGCATTGACATGGGTAACTCCTGAGCGTGAACGAAAACGCGTTGCCAGCATGACAAGGCGTTCGAATGTCATTAGTTAGCTTACCCAATTATTTTCAGAATAGACCGCCGCTGCGCTACTGCGCCGCACCGCCATCCAGCTGCCAAAGACAGACATAAAAAAAGCCTCCGGGATTTCCGGAGGCTTCTCGACTATCGTGGCTCGCGAACCGTGCGGCGGACCGAAGTCAGCGCGGTTCTGAGCGACGATAAAATTACGCGGGCTGCGGCGCCACGCCAGCGTC
Source organism: Paraburkholderia aromaticivorans (assembly GCF_002278075.1). Lineage (NCBI taxonomy): Bacteria > Pseudomonadati > Pseudomonadota > Betaproteobacteria > Burkholderiales > Burkholderiaceae > Paraburkholderia > Paraburkholderia aromaticivorans. The sequence continues at coordinate 842,729 of NZ_CP022989.1, forward strand.
CGAACCCGGCGACAGACGCGCCGCCAGCTTTTCAGCGTAGCGCTGCGCTGCATCGCCGACGACGATATGGAACGTGTCCGCAGCGACCCATGCCGTATCGAGCGTCGCCAGACGTTGACGATCGACCGACGAAGGATCGCGCACGACGATACGCAAACGCGTTGCCGCCACCGCATCCAGCGACACCACGTTGCCCGCGCCGCCGAACACGGCGAGCCAGCGCAGCGGATCGGGATCGAGCGGGCCGCCTTGCGCGCCCGATGCCGCAACCGGCGCGGCCGCCGCAGCGGGAGCCGCGGCCGGAGCCGCAGCAGCCACCACCGGCTTCACCGCGCCGCCACCTTGCGCGATCACCGTGCGGATTTCGTCCGCGATGATATCCGCTTCCGGTCCGATGATCACCTGCACGTTGGTCGAGCCGCGCTTGAGCACGCCGCGCGCGCCGATCGTCTTCAGCTCGTTTTCGGAGACCTTGTTCGAATCGACCACCGACAGACGCAGACGCGTCGTGCAGGCATCCACCACCGACAGATTCGACGCACCACCCAGCGCGGCGATATAACGCTGCGCGCGCGGCACAGCCGCACCGGCGACCGGCGAAACGAAACCACCGGCGGCAAACGAGTCGACTTGTTCGTCCGCTGCAGCCGGTTCGCGGCCCGGCGTCGCCATGTTGAATCGGCGGATGAAGAAGCGGAACAGGCCGTAGTACACCACCATATACACGAGGCCGATCGGAATCGCCCACCAGCCTCTCGTCGACAGGCCGTAGTTCAGCACGTAGTCGATTGCACCAGCGGAGAACGTGAAACCGAGGTGAATGCCGAGCGCCGAGCAGATGGCGAGCGAGAGGCCCGTCAACAGCGCGTGGATCACGTACAGCACCGGCGCGAGGAACATGAAGCTGAACTCGATCGGCTCGGTCACGCCCGTGAGGAACGACGTGAGCGCCATCGAGAACAGCAGGCCGCCGACCACCGCGCGGCGCTCCTTCGGGGCTTCATGGAACATCGCCAGACAGGCCGCCGGCAGGCCGAACATCATGACCGGGAAGAAGCCCGTCATGAAGGTGCCCGCGGTCGGGTCGCCCGCGAAGAAGCGATGCAGGTCGCCCGTCACCGCGGCGCCGCCCGGCGGCGTGAACGTGCCGAACACGAACCACGTCAGCGAATTGAGGATGTGATGCAAACCCGTGACCAGCAGCAAACGGTTCAGCACGCCGAACACGAACGCGCCAAGCGCGCCCGCGGTGGTGAGCCAGTGGCCTGCCGTATCGATCACGGCCTGCACCGGTTGCCACACATAACCGAACACGATACCGAGCGCGAGACAGACCACCCCCGTCACAATCGGCACGAAGCGTTTCCCTCCGAAGAACGCGAGGTAGTCGGGCAGCTTGATGTCCTTGTACCTGTTGTACAGCAAGCCCGCGACGATACCCGCCACGATCCCGGACAACACGCCCATGTTGAGCTTGTCGTTGATGTCCTTCATCACGGCGACTTCGATCAGATAACCGATCGCGCCAGCCAGACCCGCCACGCCGTTGTTGTCTTTCGCGAAACCGACCGCCACGCCGATCGCGAACAGCAGCGGCAGGTTGTCGAAGATCGCGCCGCCGGCGTCGGCGATCATCTTGATGTTGAACACATCGGGCTGGCCGAGTCGCAGCAGCAGGCCGGCAACCGGCAGCACCGCGATCGGCAGCATCAGCGCGCGTCCCAGCCGCTGAATCTTCAGAAACGGATTCCCATCCATTGATACCTCCAATCCTTTGTCTCTTTGTTGAACGTCTTTGTTGACCGTCTTTGTCGAACGTCGCTATCGAACGTCGTCGTCGCGTCTTGTAGCTCGGGTTGATAACTGAGCGAAGCCGGCTGCGGACCGTGTGGGGTTCAGTCCAAAGGCCAGGTTTCGCGGCTTGCTGCTCTTACCGCCTGCGCCGATTCGAGCGCCAGGGCATCCTGGGCGCGTTGACGGCACAGCTGATAATCGAGGCGGCGCACCCGCGCCTTGATGCCCGGCACCGACACCGGGTCCACCGAAAGCTCGGTCACGCCGAGACCGACGAGCAGCGGCATCGCGAGCGGATCGCCCGCCAGCGCGCCGCATACGCCGACCCATTTGCCGTGCTTGCCGGCGCCCTGCACGGTGGCGGCGATCAAGCGCAGCACAGCCGGGTGCAAGCCGTCCGCCTGGGCCGCGAGGTCGGCCTGGCAGCGGTCCATGGCGAGCGTGTACTGCGTCAGATCGTTGGTGCCGATCGAGAGGAAGTCCGCGTGTTGCGCCAGTTGATCGGCAAGCAGCGCCGCCGACGGCACTTCGATCATCACGCCGACTTCGATCGGCTCCGTGCGGCCCGACTCGCGGGAGAATTCGTCGATACGCTTGCGGATGCGGATCAATTCGCCGACGTCGGTCACCATCGGCAGCAGAATGCGCACGGCGCCGAACGGTTGCACCGCGAGCAGGCCGCGCAGCTGATCGTCGAGCAGATCCGGGCGGACTTGCGCGAGGCGGATGCCGCGCAGGCCGAGCGCGGGATTCGGCTCGGGCGGCAGCGTCAGGTAATCGACCTCCTTGTCCGCGCCGACATCCAGCGTGCGGATGATCGCGGTCCGGCCGCTCAACGCGTCGACGATTGCCTGGTAGCTCTGACGATGTTCGTCCGTGGTCGGCGCCGCGGCGCGGTGGATGAACAGCAGCTCGGTGCGCAACAGGCCGACGGAATCGGCGCCGTTTTCGACGGCGGTCTTCGCGTCATCGAGCGTGGCGATGTTCGCGGCCACTTCGATCGCGCGGCCGTCGGACGTGACCGCGGCTTGCTGCGAGGTGCGGCGATTGGCTTCGCGCACACCGGCAAGACGCGAGCGCTCCAGCCGCGCGCGTTCGACGTCGAGTGCGGTCGGTGCGAATTCGAGGCGACCGGTCGTGGCGTTCAGCACCACTTGCGTGCCCTCGGGAATCGCGTGCAACGCGTCGCCGACTGCCACCAGCGCGGGAATGCCCGCCTGACGCGCGAGAATCGCCGCGTGCGAGGTCGCGCCGCCGCGCGCCATCACGAGTGCGGTAACGCGCGAGCGATCCAGCGTCGACAGATCGGACGGCGTGAATTCTTCCGCCGCGAGCACGGCTTCTTCCGGCAACGTGCGCGCCGCGGCATTCGTGTAACCCAGCGCGCGCAGCACGCGCTTTTCGATGTCGCGCAGATCGGCGGCACGTTCCGCGAGCAACGCGTCTTCGATATTCGTCAGGATGGCGATCTGCGCACGGATCGCTTCGCGCCATGCAAAACCGGCGCTCTTGCCGAGGCTGATGAGATCGCGCGCGGCGTCGAGCAGCGTGGGATCTTCGAGCAACACGCGGTGCACCGCGAAAATGCCCGCTTCGCCGACCGCGCCGCGCTGCGATGCGTCGCGCACGGTCGTGCCGAGGTCCGCGTCGACAGTCGCAATCGCCTTGTCGAGCAGGCGGCTCTCCGCAGCGGAGGTGCCGCTCGCCTTCTCCGGCGGATCGATGTCCGCGTCGTCCCAGCGCACCAGCTTGCCGACCGCGATGCCCGGCGCGGCGCAGACACCGGCGAGCGTATTCGGGTCGAGCGCTTCGCCTGCCGGACGCGCCACGGCTTGCGGCGCAGGCGAGCTTTCGCGCGCGGGTTTTTCTTCGGCTTCGCCATGTGCTTCGCGCGTCAGTTCGTGAGCGATGGCTTCGATCGCGGCCTTGGCTTGCGCACCGACGCCGAGCAATTCCACAGTCGCGCCTTCACCCGCGCCGAGTCCGAGCAAACCGACCACGCTTTCGATCGCCGCCTTGCGCCCTTCGTAGCGCACTTCGACGCGCGCATCGAAACCGCGCGCGGCTTCACGGGCACGCGCCGCCGGACGCGCATGCAGGCCACCCGCGTGGACCAGCGTGACCTGCTGACGGGCTTCTTCCGTCACGTTCGTCGCCCCGGCCTGGCGCGACGCCTCGGCCGCCGCGCCGCTGCGCGCGCGCAGCACCAGCAGCGGCGTTTCGCCCGCCTTCAGCAGGCCGCCTTGCACACGCTCGACGATCTCGAACGCGTCGGAATTGGCAATCGCGACCACCGACACGAGGCTCGGCGCCTTCAGCGCGACCTGATCCTGATCGAACTCGATCAGCACCTGGCCGGCGCGCACATGGGCGCCTTGCGCGACCATCGGCGCAAAGCCCTTGCCATTCAGCGCGACCGTATCGATACCGATGTGCAGCAGAATCTCGACGCCCTCGGCGGTGGCCAGCGTCACCGCGTGACCGGTGCGCGCGAGATGCGTCACGGTGCCGTCGCACGGCGCGACGAGGCGGCCCTCGAGCGGATCGATGCCGATGCCGTCGCCGAACATGCCGCCCGAAAACACAGGGTCGGGCACGTTCGCGAGCGGCACGACCGGACCGGTCATGGGCGCGAGTAAAACAATATGGCCTTCAGAATGGCTCATCAAGCGGGACTCCTCGACACGTCGCATCTGATTTCTCGTCAGTGAGTTTCGGTGACTTTGTTGAGATGGCGCGGCGCATCGGGATTGCGCCCGCGCGCGGCGGCAAGGCCGGCGGCCATCACGTAAAAGGACAGGATGGCGGCGATCGGGTCGAGCGCCGCATGAGCGGTGGTGGCGAGCGGCAGCGTCGCTTCGGACACGTCGGCCGGCGCCGCGAGCAGCACGCGGGCGCCGCGCGCCCGCATGTCGCGCGCAAGTTGCAGCAAGCCGGCCTGTTCCGGGCCGCGCGGTGCGAAGACCAGCAGCGGGTAGTCGCGGTCGATCAGTTCCATCGGACCGTGGCGCACTTCCGCGCTCGAAAACGCTTCGGCCTGAATGCCGGAGGTTTCCTTCAGTTTCAGCGCGGCTTCCTGCGCGATGGCAAGACCCAGACCGCGGCCGATCACGATCATGCGCTCCACGCCGCGCAATTCCGCCACGGCATTCGACCAGTCGAGCTTGCCCGCGGCTCGCAGTGCTTCGGGCAACGTCTTCAACGCCGCAAGCAGGTCGGCGTCTTTCTGCCAATGCGCGACGAGCTGCGCGGAAATCGACAGCATCGCGACGTAGCTCTTGGTGGCCGCGACGCTCAATTCCGGGCCGGCAACGAGCGGCAACTCGAATTCGCACGCGTCGGCCAGGGGTGAGCCCGACACATTCACGGCGGCCACTGTCAATGCGCCCGCTCTGCGCAGCGCTTCCATGGTGCCGACCAGATCCGGGCTCTTGCCCGATTGCGAGAACGCCAGCGCGAGCTGATCGCGCACCTGCAGCGGCGCTTGCTGGAGCGTCGCGACCGACATGGGCAGCGAGGCGACCGGCACGCCGAGGCGGCTCATCGTCAGGCTCGCGAAGTAACTCGCCGCATGGTCGGAGCTGCCGCGCGCGACCGTCAGCGCGACATGGCGCGGTTGCTCCGCAAGCTTCGCCGCCAACGCCTCGACGCACGAGGTATCCGTGAGTTGCGCGGCGACCGTTTCAGCGGACGCCAGCGCCTCTTTAAGCATATTCGACAATTGCTTCTCCTTCGACGTAAGTCGCGCTCAACGCCAGTTCACGATCGAACACGACCACGTCGGCCCATGCACCGCGCGCGATACGGCCGCGGTCTTCAATGCCCAGGTAGTCGGCGGCGTAGCGCGACAAACGGTTCGACACATCGGCGATCGGCAAGCCGATCGACACAAGATTGCGCAGCGCCTGATCCATCGTCAGGGTGCTGCCGGCGAGCGTGCCGTCGGCAAGACGCACGCCGCCGAGGCACTTCGTCACATGCTGGCTGCCGAGGCGGTATTCGCCGTCGGGCATGCCGGTGGCCGAGGTGCTGTCCGTGACCACGTAGAGACGCGGAATCGCGCGCAGGGCCGCGCGGATCGCGCCGGGATGCACGTGCAGCAGATCGGGAATGATTTCGGCGAACTCGGCGTGCGCGAGCGCCGCGCCGACGAGGCCGGGATTGCGATGGTGCAGCGGCGACATCGCGTTGAATAGATGCGTGAAGCCGCAGGCGCCGTGCTTGAGCGCGGCGACGGCATCGTCGTAGGTGCCGAGCGAATGGCCCAGTTGCACGCGCACACCGCGCGCCGCCATCTCGGAGATGATCTCCATGTGGCCGGCAATTTCCGGCGCCAGCGTGACCACGCGAATCGGCGCGATGGACAGATACTTCAGCACTTCGTCCATCACCGCCGAGACCGCCGCGTCCGGTTGCGCGCCGAGCTTGCCGGGATTGATATACGGCCCCTCCAGATGCACGCCGAGCACGCGTGCGCCGCCGGGCGTGCGAATCCGCGCGTTGTGGCCGAGGTCCGCGACGACGCTCATCAGTTCGTCGCGCGGCGCGGTCATGGTGGTGGCGAGCAGGCTCGTCGTGCCGTAACGCGCATGCGTGCGGGTGATGGTTTCGATTGCATTGCCGCCTTCCATCACGTCGGAGCCGCCGCCGCCATGCACGTGCAGATCGATGAAGCCGGGCAGGATGTACGGCGCGTGATTGGTCGACGGATCGACGCGTTCGCCGGTGAGCGCCGTGATGCGGCCGTTTTCGTATTCGAGCGTGCCGTGAATCCACCCATCGGTGGTGAGTATGTTTCCGGTCAGCATGAGTCTCTCTGGTGAGGCGTGATTCGGGGCGTGACTGAATGGCGCCTGACGGCGGCCGCGCGCCTGAATGTGCAGGCTGTGCGCCGCCCGGCCGGGCCCCTCAGGTGCGCAATTCGGCGACGAAGTCGTAGTAATCGTCGCGGCAATACGTGTCGGTCAGCTCGATGGCGCGCTGGTCGGCGCTATAGCCGATGCGGGTAATGACCAGCAGTGCCGAGCGTGGTTCGATGTCCATCAACGCAGCGATCTCGCTCGACGCGTTGACCGCGCGAAAGTGTTGCAAGGCACGCACGACCGCCGCGCCGCGGTGTTCGAGATAGCTGTACAGCGAGTCGCCGATGGCTTGCGGGTCGGGCACGATCGCGGCCGGCAGCGCCGAATGCTCGACCGCCATGACGATGCCGTCCGCGCGCCGCAAGCGCCGCAGACTCGTCACCGCCGCGCCGGGCGACAGGCCGAGATGCACCAGCTCTTCACGGTTGGCGGCGCGGATATCGCGCTCGAGCCACACCGAGTCCGGCCGGAACCCGCGCTGCTGCATCTTCTTCGTAAAACCGGTGAGGCGCGAGAGCGGGTCTTCGACGCGCGGCGTGATGAAACTGCCCGCGCCGCGAGCACGCCGGATCAGGCCTTGCTCGACCAGCAGCTCGATTGCCTTGCGCGCCGTGATGCGCGACACCCCAATGGCGTCCGAGAGCGTGCGCTCCGAGGGCAGCGCCTCACCCGCGGACCATACGCCGCAGTGGATCGCCGTCGCGAGATTGCGCGCGAGCTGCAAATAGAGCGGCGTGACGTTGCGGGCGTCAGGCATCAGTGCGGACCAGCGAGTTTCCATGGGACTCCGGCGGCCGTCGCGAAAAGGTAGGCCTACGAAAAATAAGAGCCCATTATATAACCAACATAATACCAGTCAATCAACTGGTTCCATGCTGGTACGATGGGGCGCAAAGCCTTGCCGGGTAAGGCTGGAAGGGGTCGCGGAAGCATCTGGAGCGCCGTTTCAGGGAACCAGGACTTACCCGTATTCGCCCTCTGAAAGGCTGCCAGGTGGTCGAACCGCGGTTCTAACCGCAGCGGAAATACGGCAGGATCGATACCTTTTAAATACCAGTTCGCGCAACCCTTTGCCGGGACGGCTTTTGTAAAGAGGGGCGTTCCAATATAGTGCTGGATGGCAAGCCATAAAATTCCCCCGGGGAGCAGCATTTGACAGATTCCGAGGCGCTGCGGCGCGCTCAGGCCGTCCGCCATTTCAACCGCTTCTACACCCAGCACATTGGCGCACTCCACGAGCATTTGGCAAAAAGCGCGTTCTCTCTGACCGAGGTACGCGTGCTGCACGAGCTCCATCGCGGACGTGCGCAAACGGCCTCGGTGCTCGGGCGCGCCCTCGGTCTCGACAGCGGTTATCTCAGCCGCCTGCTAACCAGTTTCGAACGACGCAATCTGATCACGCGCCGCCCGTCCGACACGGACGCGCGCCAGTCGCTGATCGCCCTCACGGACACCGGCCACGCGGCGTACGCGCCACTCGACACCGCGGCGATCGAAGAAGTGTCGATATTGCTCGCCGGCCTCTCGGACCTCTCCCAGGATCAGCTGATCGCCGCGATGAAAATCATCGAACGGCTGCTCGGGAACGAGCCGAAGCATGAACTCGTGATGCTCCGCCCACCGCGCGCGGGTGATTGCGGCTGGCTCGTGCATCGGCAGGCGCAGTGGTTTGCCGCGCAATACGGCTGGAATCAGTCGTTCGAAGGACTGCTCGCGCGGGTCGTCGCCGATTACACGCAACGCAGCGATCCGGTGCGGGAGATGTGCTGGGTCGCCGATCAGGAAGGCATGGTGGTCGGCTCGGTCTGCGTCGTCGCGGTGTCGACGACGGTGGCGGGGGTGCGGCTCCTGTGGGTCGAGCCGGATGTGCAGCGGCTGGGTATCGGCACCCAGTTGCTGAGCGAATGCATGCGCTTTGCGAGGCGCGCGGGCTACACGAAGCTCACGCTGACAACGGCGAGCTCGCTGGAACAACCGCGGCGCCTGTGCGAGCGCGCCGGTTTCAGGCTTGCCAGCGCGGCGCCTGAGCTCCGTTTTGGCAAGGACCTGACGATCGAGCGATGGGAGCTGGATCTGTAAAACGCGTCGCTGCTTAGAACGACGGCACCACCGAACCCTTGAACTGCGTCTTGATGAACTGGCGCACGTCTTCCGACTGATACGCGGCAACCAGCTTCTTGACCCACGGCTTGTCCTTGTCCTGCGTGCGCACGGCAATCAGATTCGCGTACGGGCTATGCACGTCTTCGAGCGCGATCGCATCTTTGGTCGGCTGCAGGCCGGCGGCCAACGCGAAGTTCGTGTTGATCGCGGCGGCCTCGACGTCCGACAGCGAGCGCGGCAGTTGCGCGGCGTCGAGTTCGACCAGCTTGATCTTCTTCGGATTCTCGGCCACGTCGAGCGGCGTCGCATTGTTGCCGTTCGTACCCGCGCCGGCCTTCAGCTTGAGCACGCCTTGCGTTTGCAGCAACAGCAGCGCGCGGTTTTCGTTCGACGGGTCGTTCGGCACTGCGACCTTCGCGCCTTGCGGCAGGTCCTTCAGCGACTTCAGCTTCTTCGAGTAGATGCCGAGCGGCGAAATGTACGTGAGGCCGGCGCTGACGATCTTGTAGCCGCGCTGCTTGATCTGGCTATCCAGATACGGCTGGTGCTGGAAACTGTTCGCGTCGAGATCGCCCGCGTCGAGTGCGGCATTCGGCTGCACGTAGTCGTTGAATTCGACGACCTTCACGTTCAGGCCTTCGCGCTTCGCCACTTTCGTGACGACTTCCCAGATCTGCGCGTCCGGGCCGCTGATCGTGCCGACCTTGATTGCTTTGTCGTCGGCGTGCGCGCCGAAGCTGGTGACGATCGCCGCGCTGGCGACCACTGCCGAGAGGGCTTTGAGGATGTTTCTGCGCTGCATGTGATTCTCGCTGTTTCTAATCGATGACGGTGTCGATGACGGGTGTCGACGACTGATCGATTTCTGATCGATGTCAGATTCGGGTGGAAGCCGGCGGCAAACGGTGCTTTTGGCAAGGCGCCGCCAACTGGACCGCAAATGGTCTCATATGCCTCGCGGGATGGGAAATACCACGATCGCATATGGTTATGCGCGTTGAGCGGCGTAGGACCGCGCGCGCGTCAAAACGGCGCGCGGCCCGCGCAGGTCGATCAGAAGGTGGTCCAGTCGTCGTCGGGCCGGGTGGCCTTGACTGTTTCGGCCGCGGCACGCGGCGCAGCAACCGGCTTTGCGCTCGCGCCGGCCGCGTGCGTTGCGCCGACCGGCGCCGCGGCCCCGTCGGCGAGTGCGGGCAGCTTCGGTTGCGCTCGCGGCGATGCCGGTGCCGCTTGCGCAACCGCGCCGACTTCGCGCACGGCCGCGGCTTGCGCGGCAGCCGTCACTCTGCGCGCCGCCACTGCAGCCGAACTTGGCGAAGCACCTTCCGCGCCGTTCACGCGAAACGCGCTCACCGAGTCACGCAAACGCGCCGCCTGATCCTGCAACGAAGCCGCCGCAGCCGCCGCCTGCTCGACCAGCGCCGCGTTTTGCTGCGTCACTTCGTCCATCTGCGTGACGGCGCGCCCGACCTGGGAAATGCCGCTGCTCTGCTCTTCGGATGCCGCCGCGATCTCGCCCATGATGTCGGTCACACGCTGCACGGCTTGCAGAATCTCGCCCATCGTCGTGCCGGCCTGCTGCACCAGAGCCGAGCCATTGTGCACGCGCTCGACGGACGCGCTGATCAACTGCTTGATCTCCTTGGCCGCCGTTCCCGAGCGCTGCGCGAGGCTGCGCACCTCGCCCGCGACGACCGCGAAACCGCGGCCCTCTTCACCGGCGCGCGCCGCTTCCACGGCTGCGTTCAATGCAAGAATGTTGGTCTGGAAAGCGATGCCTTCGATCACGCCGATGATGTCGGCAATCTGCCGCGAACTGTCGTTGATCTCGCCCATCGTACCGATCACGCGGCTCACCACGTCGTTGCCGCGCGTCGCGATTTCAGACGCGTTATGCGCGAGTCCGCTCGCCTGCCGCGCGTTGTCGGCGTTCTGCTTGACCGTCGCGGTGAGCTCTTCCATGCTCGCCGCCGTCTCTTGCAGCGAAGCGGCCTGCTGCTCGGTGCGCTGCGACAGATCGCCGTTACCCGCCGCAATCTGCTGCGTAGCCGACGCGATGGATTCCGCCGAGCGACGAATCTCGCCGATGGTTCGCTGCAAACGGTTCTGCATCTCATGCATGGCCGCCATCATGCTGGTCTTGTCGTGCGGACGAACGCTGACCGCTTGCGTCAGATCGCCCTGCGCGATACTTGCCGCGAGCCGTGCCGCTTGATCCGGTTCGCCGCCGAGACTCGCGCGCACGTTGCGGATGATGAGCACCATCGCCAGCGAGATGATCGCGCCGATCACCAGCACGACGGCAAGGTGGCCGAGCAACGTTTCGTAGTACACCGTGTCGATGTCCTTGATGAACACGCCGCTCGTGATGTTCCAGTCCCAAGGCGCGAAACGCACCACGTAGCTGAGTTTCGGCACGGCGGTTTCGCTGTGCGGCAGACGCCCGCGATACTGCGCGAAGCCGCGTCCGCTTGCCTTGGCCGCGTCGACGATCGCCACGTACAGCAGCTTGCCGTCCGGATCCTTGAAGTCGCCGACGGCCTTGCCGGTCATTTGCGGCAGCGTGGGATGCATCAGCACGACCGGCTTCGAATCCATCACGAACAGATAGCCGGACTCGCCGTAGCGCATGGCCGCGAGACGGGCGAGCGCTTCGCGCTGCGCATCCGCCGCGCTCATCCTGCCGCTTTGCGAGAGCGCGTAATAGCCGTTGACGATGCCTTGCGCCGCATCGACCAGATTCACCATGCCGGCCTTGCGCTCGGCCAGCATGGTGCCGCGCGTTTCCACCGCGCTCCACAGCCCGACACCCAGCAGTCCTAGCCAGACGAGCGCGAGCGACAGCCATAGTTTGCGATTCAAACTCATCCTGCACATTGTTGTGGTCTCTCTTCGTGTAATTCGTGTTTCGTTCGCAATCGCAGGGACTAGGTTCGGCAGCGTGCGCAAACGATTGCTAGCGAGATAACGGCATGATTTACCGACAACTTGAGAGACTCTGAAGGGGAAGCGCCGGTGTGGCCCGGCGCTATGCACGCTGGTTGATCGCGCGCAATGAATCGCGCTCTGGCCGATAATCCGGGGCTGCGGCCACCCGTTTCGGCGGATCATTCCCTTGCTCGAGAGAACAACCATGTACGTCATCGACCTCATCTACACCGCATTGCTCGAACGCATCGACGACGCGCTGGAAGCACATCGCGCGTTTCTGGCGCGACAGTTTGAAGCAGGCGTGTTCGTCGCCGCCGGACCGAAAGTGCCGCGCAACGGCGGCATCATCCTGGCGGTGCGGATCGAGCGCGATAAGCTGGATGCGATTCTCGCCAGCGACCCGTTCGCGCAACAGAACCTAGCGCGTTACGAGGTGACGGAGTTCAAGACGACGCGGCTTGCGCCGGGGTTGAACCTGCCGATTCCGGCTTGAGAGCGGTACGGCGAGGAGCGTTGAAAACGGGCGCGATGTGAGATGCGCCCGCCTGGATCGGAGCGTCAGTCCAGCAGCAGCTTGATATCGTGCACCCACGGCGTTGCGCCCTGACCGTCACGCGCGAACAGACGCAGCTTGCCGTCCGTGTCGAACACATAGCTCGCTGCCGTGTGATCCATCGTGTAGCTGTCGGGCGTTTTGCCCGGCACCTTCGCGTAGTAGACGCGGAAGTCTTTCGTGATCCTGGTGAGTTGCGCCTGATCGGCCGGACGCAAGCCGACGAACGTCGGGTTGAACGCCGGCACATATTGCGCGAGCAGAGCCGGCGTATCACGCTCGGGGTCGACGGTGACGAACAGCACCTGCACGCGCTTCGCGTCTTCGGGGCCGAGTTGCTGCAATGCCTGCGACAGTTCGGCCATGGTGGTCGGGCAAACGTCCGGACAATGCGTATAGCCGAAGAACAGCACCACCACCTTGCCCTTGTAGTCCGCCATGGTGCGGATCTGGCCGGACGTGTCGGGCAACGAGAAGTTGCTCCCGAATTGCGTATTGCCGGTGATGTCGAGATTCTGAAACGCCGGCGCCTGCTTGCCGCAGCCCGTCACCAGCAAGGCGCCACCAAGCGCGCAAGCTATCACGGCAGCGCGCGCCGTACGCGCGAAGCGGTTATTGAGCATGGTATTACGCGCCGATCAGGACGCGCGCATAGTGGTCGATCAGCAGCGCGGCAAACAGCAGCGACAGATAGACGATCGAATAACGGAAGGTTTTGCGCGCCAGATCGTCCGAGTACTCGCGATAGATCTTCCACGCATAGGCAAGAAACACGGCGCCCAGCAGCACGGCCGCAGCGAGATACACCACGCCGCTCATGCCGGAGATGAACGGCATCATGGTGACCGCGAACAGGATCACCGTGTACAGCAGAATATGCAGGCGCGTGTACTTCTCGCCGTGCGTGTTCGGCAGCATCGGCAGGCCGGCGTTTTCGTAGTCTTTGCGGCGATACAGTGCGAGCGCCCAGAAATGCGGCGGCGTCCACACGAAGATGATCAGCACCAGAATCCACGCGTCGCCCGGCACGTGGCCGGTGACCGCCGCCCAGCCGAGCGCCGGCGGCATGGCGCCCGAAGCGCCGCCGATCACGATGTTCTGCGGCGTGGCAGGCTTGAGCAGCAGCGTATAGATAACGGCATAGCCGACGAACGTGGCCAGCGTGAGCCACATGGTGAGCGGATTGGCGAACGTGTACAGCGTCCACATGCCGAGGCCGCCGAGCACGGCCGAAAACAGCAGGATCTGCGCGGTGGTAATTTCACCGCGCGCGGACGGCCGCCACGAGGTGCGCCGCATCTTCGCGTCGATTTTCTGTTCGACGAGGCAATTGATGGCGAACGCCGCGCCGGCCAGCAACCAGATGCCGACCGTGCCGCCGATCAGCACGGTCCACCGCACCATGCCTGGCGTCGACAGGAACATGCCGATGACGGCGCAGAACACGGCGAGTTGCGTGACGCGCGGCTTCGTCAGGGCGATGTACTGGGAGACCCGGCTACCGGGCGTTTGGGAAAGTGTTGTGCTGTCCATGTGGAGTCACGCTGGCGCGGCATCGCGCGCAGGGAACACCGCGCGGCCGGGACGGCTATAAGCGATTCGAAAGTTTAACATAACGAGCAGAAGCAGCAGGATCGCGGCCCCACCGTTATGCGCCACCGCAATGGGCAACGGCCATTGCAGAACGATGTTCGACAGCCCCGTGATGAACTGGATCAGCACCACCAGCAGCACCCCATTCGCCGGTCGCCGCAGCGACTCGAAGCGGCGCAGTTTCAGCGCCAGCCAGACCAGATAAGCGACCACGACGACGGCGAACGTGCGGTGCGTCCAGTGAATCGCCACCAGCGCGTCCTGGGTGATCATGTCGCCGTCGCCGGTCATGCCGAGTGCGCGCCACAGATGGAAGCCGTGCGCGAAGTCCATCGGCGGGACCCATTGGCCGTTGCAGGTCGGGAAATCGGTACATGCGAGCACCGCGTAGTTCGTGCTGACCCAGCCGCCCAGCGCAATTTGCGCGATCAGCACCACCAGCCCCGCGATCGCGGCCGTGCGCCAGCGCGCGGCTTCGGGCTCATACGCCGGCAACGGCGTCTGCCGCGCGGCCAGCCAGCCGAGCGTGCCCAGCAGTGCGAGGCCGAGCAGCAAGTGCGTCGTCACGATGATCGGCTGCAGCTTCATCGTCACGGTCCAGGCGCCAAACGCGCCTTGCACCAGAATCAGCAGCAACAGCGAGGTAGGCCACCACGGCGACACATGCAACGGTCGCCGTTTGACGCGCGCCGTCCAGGCGATGACGGTCTGCGCGATGATCAGCACGCCGATCGCCATCGCAAAGTAACGGTGGATCATTTCGATCCACGCCTTGGTCATGCTGACCGGTCCGGTGGGCATCGCCTGATGCGCGGCCGTGATGGCCGCGTGCGCGATGAACGGCGACGACGTGCCGTAGCAGCCCGGCCAGTCGGGGCAGCCGAGCCCGGAGTCGGTGAGCCGCGTGAAGCCGCCGAACATCACCAGATCGAGCGTGAGGAAGGTGGTGAGCCAGACCAGCTTGCGGAATTTGTTGTCGTCGGCCTTCACCCACACGTAGGACAGCGGCAACAACGCGATACACAAGCCGATCAGGGCCAGTTGCAGTACGAACATCTCTCTTACCTATGTTGCGGCATCAGCCGATACTCGACCATTTGAGCAGCTTGGTCACGTCACCCTTGATTTTGCTGGGGTTCGGATCTTTCGGGAAACGCATCATCAGATTGCCGTTCGGATCGACCATGTAGATGTGGTCGGTGGTCTTCGTGCCGTTCTCCGTGGGCAGCCATGCGGCCACCTGCGCCGGGTCGGCGATCATCATGTTGGTGTCGGGGTAGGCCTGTTGTATCACGTCAGCCACGTTGCCTGCATCGGTGCGCAACCACACTTCCACGACGCGCTCGCGTTCCGGGCCCTGAGCTGCGCGGATTTGTCGCATGAAGTAGAGCTTGGTGACGCACGCTTTGTCGCACGCGCTGTTGTCGACCGAGATCAGCAACCAGCGGCCGCGCAGCGAAGCGAGCTTGACGGGCTTGCCGTCTTCACCCGTGACCACGAGCGAATCGGGAATCGGGCGTTGCGGTTCGACCAGCGTGCCGTAGCTGGTGCTGCCGCCGGTCGGCTTGATCACGTAGTACGTGAAATACGACACGGCGATCGGCGCGGCGCAGATGATCGCGAGCAGCAGCAGAATCCAGCGGCCGCGCTCCCACGAGCCTTTGCCGTTGGGTTGGCCGGGCATGGGTTTGGGCGCTGCGGGTTTGCCGGCTTGCGGCGAACGGGGAGATTGCGTCGACACTACAGGACCTCTTTCAATGTTTGCGCGGCGACTCGGCCTTGCTCAAGCCGCGAAGCCGCCCGTGCTGCGTTACACGCCCGGTGCGTGCTCTTTCCTGGCGGCACGGCGCGCGGCGTAGAGGCCGAAGACCAGCGCCGCGGCCGCCATGCCCCACCACTGGAACATATAGCCATAGTTGCGCTCGACACCGTTGGTGGGCGCGGGCCAATCGCGCACCAGTTTGTCGCCGTCGTCGCTCAATTGCTGAAGCACGAACGATTGCAACGGCAAGCCGGTTTCCGCGGCGTACGCGGCGGTGTCCAGGTTCTGGCGGATCAGTTGATGCCCGGCCGAACCACCCTGCCCCAACTCGAAAGCGCGTGACGCGTCGGCCCGCGCAATGCCTTCGATCTCGATTTCGCCTTGCGGCGTCGTGTACGGCGCAATGGTTTCGCGATTGTTCATATTGCGCGGCAGCCAGCCGCGATTGACCAGCACGTAGCCGCCGTCGGCCAGTTTAAAAGGCATCACGACGTAAAAGCCCGGCTGGTCGTTATACGGACGATTATCGAGGTAGACGACCTTGTCCGCGACGAAACTGCCGTGCGCCTTCACGCGATGAAACTCGATGTCCTTCAGCTCGACCGGCGCGGCGCTCACGGGCCGCGCGGGGGCGTTCTCGAACTGCGTGATGCGCGCTTCGAGCGCTTCCTTCTGATGCGCGCGGTCGCGCTGCCAGAAACCCAGCCGCACCGTCACCACGATCACCAGCAGTATCAACAGCGCGGGAACGAGGCGGATCTTCATCGGGCACGCTCCAATGCCTCTCGCGGTGAGATGGGGAACGTGCGGCAAACGCCGACGCGCGGTGCGATAATAAATGTCTCGCCTCTGCGCTTCCTGATTTCAGCTGGTTCCATGCACATTCTCGTTCCCATCGCCTTCGTCCTGATCATCGCCAGCATGGTGTCGGCGCTGTACTTCATGATGCACGACAAGGGCAAAACCAAGCGGATGGTCTGGTCGCTCGCCACGCGGGTGGGCCTGTCGATCTCGTTGTTCCTGTTCATCCTGTTCGCTCACTGGATGGGTTGGATTCAGTCGACCGGCATTCCTTACGGACGCTGAGCCCGGCGGCAAAAACTGCATGCCGCCAAACAAAACGCCGCCCTGACAGGGTCGAGGGCGGCGCTGCATAAGCGTTGCATACTGCTCGTGCGCGACGTCCAAAGACGTTGCGCGAACGGCCTGCACGCTCCGGGTTGCCGGTCGGCGCAGGCCAGACTGCGTTACAGCCAGTACACCACGACGTACAGCCCGAGCCACACGACGTCCACGAAGTGCCAATACCAGGCCGCGCCTTCGAACGCGAAGTGATGGTCCGCCGTGAAGTGGCCGCGGATCATACGCACCAGCACGACTGCCAGCATCGTGCCGCCGAGGAACACGTGGAAGCCGTGGAAGCCGGTCAACAGGAAGAACGTCGAACCATACACGCCCGAGGACAGCGTCAGGTTCAGTTCGTTATATGCGTGGAAATACTCGAAGCCTTGCAGGAACAGGAAGCAGACACCGAGCACGAGCGTTGCGGCCAGCCAGATGATCGCCTTCTTGCGATGGTTCTCACGCAACGCGTGGTGCGATACCGTCAGCGTCGCACCCGAGGAAAGCAGCAGCGCCGTGTTGATGGTCGGGACCGGCCACGGTTGCATCGACTTGAACGTCGAGACCAGCGCCGCCGGGCCGTTGTTCGGCCACACTGCCGAGAAGTCCGGCCAGATCAGCTTGTAATCCAGGCTGCCCAATTGATGCAGCGCGATTTCACGCGCATAGAACAGCGCGCCGAAGAACGCACCGAAGAACATCACTTCGGAGAAAATGAACCAGCTCATGCTCCAGCGGTACGACTTGTCGACATTCTTGCCGTACATGCCGCCTTCCGACTCTGCAATCGCGTCGCCGAACCAGTGCCACAACGTAAAGAGCAGCCACAACAAACCGGCGACGACGCCGATCGGCGCCCAGTCATGTTCGTTGATCCAGGCCGCAAGCGATCCGAGCATGACCAGCAACCCAGCAGCGGCGCTGATCGGATGCCGCGACGGATGCGGTACGAAATAGTACGGGCTCTCGTTTTGACCGCTCATTCTTGATTCTCCACTTCAGTCCAGTTGTTCCGGAATCTCCGGCTGTATCTTCGGCGGCGCGTCGATACCGCACCGCTTCGCTCCAATTTCTGGGCGCTGCTTCGCCCGGTCCTACGTGTGCGCCCGCCGCTTCAACCTACCACGGCGCGCACGATCAGAATCAACGCCACGATAAAAATTGCCGCGCAGATCAACGCTGCCGCGATCACGTGCAGCGGGTTCAGCTGCGTGGCGTCAGCCTCCAGATCGCGGCGCTTGCGTACACCGATAAACGACCAGAAGACCGCACGCATCGACTGGCCAAAACTGCTTTTGCGCGGGCTGCTGCCGTTGTCGCTCATCTTGTTTCGTCTTCCTTCGCTCGCGGCGTGAGCCATCAGGCGGGATTGGCCGTCGTGGCCGCCGTGTTGGCCGTGGGCGCCGCGCTTCCGGCCGTCGCCGCCGCCGGCGTATTCAATTCAAAGAACGTGTACGACAACGTGATCGTTTTCACGTCCTTCGGCAACTTCGGATCGACCACGAACACCACCGGCATCCGCTTGGTCTGATTCGCCGTCAAGGTCTGCTGCGTAAAGCAAAAACATTCGATCTTCTTGAAGTACTCGGTTGCCTGCTTCGGCGCGTAGCTCGGAATGGCCTGCGCCTGAATCGTGCGCGCCTGTTCGTTGCTGACCTCGTACATCACCGTCGTCACTTCGCCCGGATGCACGTCGAGACTACGTTGCTCCGGCTTGAAACCCAGCGGGCCGCGCGCGTTTGCATCGAATTCGATCGAAATCGTGCGGCTCATGTCGACCTGCGTATTCTTCGCCTCGCGCGCCGTGGCATCACGCTGCACGAGGTTGTTGATGCCGGTGATCTGACAGATCGCGCGGTACATCGGCACCAGTGCGAAGCCGAAACCGAACATCATCAAGGCGACGATGAACAGCTTGATCAACATCGAACGGTTAAAAGAACGGTCGGCCTGAGCCGGAGGTTGCGTCGACATCTCAATCCTCAACAAACCTGCAAACTGACTCGAACCACTTTGTCAGGAGAACCACTTCTGATGAATGATCACGCTCGCGAAAAAGACCGCGGCGATCACGAACATCACGAAACCGATCCGCCGGTTGCCCGCGCGAATCTGCTCGGGCGTACGTCTTTCTTGAGGATTGCGCGTCATGCTCGACTTTCAGAATACTTTTCGTGACTACAGATGCCGCCACTGCTTTCGTGCCTGCCGGCTCGGCCAGCGCACTGCTGCGCTGCCCGAGCCGGCAACCTCACCAGCTGTCAGTTACTCGACCGTCGGCGGGTTTTCGAACGTGTGGAACGGAGCCGGGCTCGGCACGGTCCACTCGAGGCCCGTTGCGCCGTCCCACGGCTTGTCGCCAGCCTTTTCGAGTTCGCCGCCGCCACGGTAGGCCGGCAGTGCAACCGCGAACAGGAAGTAGACCTGCGCCAGACCGAAGCCGAACGCGCCGATCGAGATGACCTGGTTCCAGTCGGTGAACTGTGCCGGGTAGTCAGCATAACGACGCGGCATACCTGCGAGGCCGACGAAGTGCATCGGCAGGAACGCGAGGTTGAAGAAGAACATCGACGCCCAGAAGTGAATCTTGCCGCGCGTTTCGTTGTACATCCAGCCGGTCCACTTCGGCGCCCAGTAGTACCAGCCGGAGAACAGCGCGAAGAGCGAGCCCGCCACCAGCACGTAGTGGAAGTGCGCGACCACGAAATAAGTACCGTGATACTGAATGTCGAGCGGCGCCATGGCCAGCATCAGACCCGACAGGCCGCCGAACGTGAACACCAGCAGGAAGCCGACTGCGAACAGCATAGGCGTTTCGAAGCTCAGCGAACCGCGCCACATCGTCGCGACCCAGTTGAACACCTTCACGCCCGTGGGCACGGCGATCAGCATGGTGGCGTACATGAAGAACAGCTGGCCCGTCACCGGCATGCCGGTGGCGAACATGTGGTGCGCCCAGACCATGAACGACAGAATCGCGATCGACGAGGTTGCGTACACCATCGAGCTATAACCGAACAACGGCTTGCGCGAGAACGCCGGAATCACCTGCGAGACGATCCCGAACGCCGGCAAGATCATGATGTACACCTCGGGATGCCCGAAGAACCAGAAGATATGCTGGTACATGACCGGGTCGCCGCCGCCTGCCGCGTTGAAGAACGACGTGCCGAAGTGACGATCGAACAGCACCATGGTGATCGCGCCTGCCAGAACCGGCATCACGGCGATCAGCAGGTACGCGGTGATCAGCCACGTCCAGACGAACATCGGCATCTTCATCAGCGTGAGGCCGGGCGCGCGCATGTTCAGGATCGTCACGACGATGTTGATCCCGCCCATGATCGACGAGGCGCCCATCAAGTGGACCGCGAAAATCGCGAAGTCCATGCCCGGGCCCATCTGCGTGGACAGCGGCGCGTAGAGCGTCCAGCCTGCGGCGGTCGCGCCGCCCGGCGAGAAGAACGAACCGACCAGCAGAACAGCCGCCACCGGCAGGAGCCAGAAGCTGAAGTTGTTCATGCGGGCGAAAGCCATGTCCGATGCGCCGATCTGCAGCGGCACCATCCAGTTCGCGAAGCCGACGAAGGCCGGCATGATCGCGCCGAACACCATGATCAGGCCGTGCATGGTGGTCAACTGGTTGAAGAACTCGGGACGCATGATCTGCAGGCCCGGTTCGAACAGTTCGGCACGGATCATCAGCGCCATCACGCCCCCGGAGAGGAACATGGTGAACGAGAAGATCAGGTACAGCGTACCGATGTCCTTGTGATTGGTTGCGAACAGCCAACGGCGCCAACCATGCGGCGTTTCGTGGGCATGGTCGCCGTGCACGTGCTCGTGGCCCGCGACTACATCGTGTCCGATGCTAGACATGACAATCTCCTAAAGCGAATACTGCGGTGCTGACCATGAACACGTCAGGCAGCCGGGCTGATCTGAACACGCCGGGCTTCTTTCGCGTCGCTGCCGCCCGTGATCGTTTCCGGCTTTTTCAAAATAATATGGTCTTCGGCAATGCCGGCTGCTTTCAACGCGTCGCGCACGGCTTCGGCGCGGCTCTTCGCGAGTTTCGCGTTGAGATCGGCGGAGCCGGTCGCGTCGGTAAAGCCCGACAGCGTGAATTTCGCGTCCGGGTGCGCCTTCGCGTAGGCCGCGGCTGCGTCGACTGCCGCTTTCGCGTCGGCCGGCAGCGTGCTCTTGCCGGTGTCGAAGTAGATGCTGGCCGGGAGTGTTGCCTGCGATGCCGCGCTGTCCGAGCCGGCCGCTGCCGCTTGCGCGCCCGAGGTGCCCGAAGCCGCCTCTGCGCCGCTCGCTGCCGCGCCGGCGTCGGCCAGATGGTTGCCGCCTTCCGGCAGCTTGCCATTACGCGCGTCCGCAACCTGCTTCGGCTGGAGAATGTCGCCAGTGTGGTTGCCCCATGAATTGCGTTCGTACGTGACGACCGAGGCGATTTCGACGTCGTTCAGCGTAGGCGCCCACGAGGGCATCGCGTTCTTGCCCTTCAGCACGAGGCTGACGTGCTCGGCAATCGCGCCGTTGGCGATCTTGCTGCCGTCGAGCGCAGGGAATGCGCCCGCGCCCTTGCCGTTCGGCTGGTGGCAGACCGCGCAGTTCGCCGCGTACACCTTGCCGCCGCGTTCCATCAGCTCGGCCATCGTGTAGGTCTTGTTCGGATCGTCCTGGCCTGCGGCCATTTTCTTCTTCTGCGCGTCGACCCACTTCGCGTAGTCGTCGGCGGACAGCACTTCCACCACCACCGGCATGAACGCATGTTCCTTGCCGCACAGCTCGGTACAGAAGCCGCGGAACGTGCCGACCTTGTCAGCCTTGAACCACGTGTCGCGCACGAAACCCGGGATCGCGTCCTGCTTCACGCCGAACGCCGGCACGTACCAGGAGTGGACCACGTCGTTCGCGGTGGTGATGATGCGGATTTTCTTATCGACCGGCACGACGAGCGGATTGTCGACTTCCTGCAAATACGTGGTGGAAATCGGCTGGCGGCCGTCGGTTTCCGCACGCGGCGTGGACAGCGTGGACAGGAAGCTGATGCCCTCGCCCGGGCCCTTCACATAGTCGTAGCCCCATTTCCACTGGTAGCCGGTGACCTTGATAGTGACGTCGGCGTTGGTGGTGTCTTTCATCGCCACGACGGTCTTGGTGGCGGGCAGCGCCATCAACACGACGATGATGAACGGCACGATCGTCCAGATGATTTCGACGGTGGTGCTTTCGTGGAAATTCGAAGCCTTGTGGCCTTTCGATTTGCGGTGGGCGAAGATCGAATAGAACATCACGGCGAACACGCCGACGAAAATCACCGTGCAAAGCACCAGCATGAACATGTGGAGGCTGAAGAGCTCCTCAGCGATTTTTGTCGCAGGCGGCTGGAGATTGATCTCGTTGACGGCGGGGCCGCCCGGAACATCGCCCACTGCCAGGGCGGCACCGGCGAAAAGCAGTCCGCTCATCGCCAGCACGCCCATGAGGGCTCGCTTGATTGTTTTCATAGCTTCCTTACCCAAAATTTCCATTCAAACCCTCGACCCCGCTGGCAGGCTGCCTCGCGCTCCCCGTGAACGCCGCGCTTCTCAACACGTCTAACAACGCGTGAGCCACATACGCAATTCGCCTGCGAACTGCGCGCGCCGATATTGCGCGAGATGTTGCCCGATCATGATCGTCTGGCCGCGCGAGACCAGTTTGATCCGGTCACGCGGCGTGGCGCCCGCTTCGATCCGCACCCAGCGCGGATTGAACTCGAACTGCGTAAGCTGCTCGGCGCTGACCTGCTCGACGACGAGCCGGTTCTGAAACAACCGGATGCGCTCGTAGTCCACAGCATGACGCGCATATATGGCAAACGCGATGCCCACCGTCAGCAATTCGATACCGGTGAACGGCAACACCAGCCAGGCGCCGACCAGAACCAGCATGAAAGCAATTACCAGCGAGAACAACGCAAGCGACACGTAGAAACAGATGAACTGCCGCGGCGATATCGAACAGTTGCGTTTCATCGTCCAGTCTTTCAGGACCGGTTCTGAATCCGCCAGCAGATCTGATGCTTGCATCGCTGCCTCCCACCGATTGCCTCCAGTCGCCGCCTGCGGCCATACCTTGCGACCGCTATCGCGGCCAGCCGATCACCGCCGCGTCATCTTATCTTGCTGCCCTATGCCTCGGGCTTGCCGCCCCAAATGTGGGAACTCCAGGCGACAAACTGACGCATTATAGGCGCGATCCATAGCATCCACAAGCAAGCCTCAATTGGCTCACAAGCCAGGCGCGACAAGCCTCCGCGCCGTTTTGACGCACCTTTTGCGGGTCTTTTGAAGCGCTAATTTCAGACATAACAGATGTGCTCTTTACCACCTCGTCGATTCCTCAACGATTCCGTGCCGAACCTCGCCCGATGTCCTCGATCCGCACGATCCCATGACCTTCGGCGGTAGTGCGCGGCACCGCTTTCCATGCGTGTCCGTAGATCACCTCGAAGGTCAGCGCGATCGTGCCGTCGGCGCGCCGGCGGGCTTCGAGCGCAGCCAGCAAAGCCTTGTGCAGTCTGCGCGCGGCAGCGCTCGACGAGGCTTCGCGCTCGAACGGATAGGCGCCCCAACGGCGCACGTCGGCGAGCAGCGACTCAGGGGATTTGTAGGTGATGGTGAGAACTTCCTGGTCCATCACCGGAATCTCGAAACCGCTTTCCACCAGCATATCGCCCAGGTCGTGCATGTCGACGAAGTCGATCACATGCTTGCGCGAGGCGACGCCGTGCGCGGCCTCGACTTCGGCGTAGGCGCCACGCAACTCCTTGAGGGAGTCGGGACCGAGCGTGCTGAACATCAGCAGGCCGTTGACTTTCAACACGCGCTGCCACTCGGGAAACACGAGATCGGGCCGCGAATGCCAGTGCAACGCCAGATTGGACCAGATGAATTCGAAGGCGCCGGCCGCGAACGGCAGCGCCGAGAAGTCCGCTTGCGCGAAGCGTGGCCCACGCGCGCCGAGTGCCTTGCCGAGCGTGGCGGGCAAAAAGCGCCGCCAGCTCGTGTCACCCGCATCGTGCTGCAGCGCGCGCGTGAGCATGCCGTGCGACAGGTCGGAGCCGAACACCGGCGCCTCGGGAAAGCGTTCGCGCAAAGCGGGAATGTCTTCACCCATCCCGCAGCCGGCATCGAGCACGCTTGCCGGCGTGACCTTGATGTAATCGAGACGCTCGCGCATGCGCTGCGCGATTTCGCGAGGCAGGAACGCGACGTCGGCGAAAGTCGCCGCGCGGCGGTCAAAGATCCGCCGCAGGCGTTGGGAGTCATAGGCCGGACGGCCTGATTGAGCGGGAGCTGGGGACATGGGTGTCGTACTGGCGTAGAGCCCGAAGTATACTCGCTCGCTTCCCTCCATTGAGCGTGAAAGGCCTTCGCGGGCGGTCCAGCTATGCCACTCCGACCCATTTCGTCTTTTTCCGGCCGCCGATTCGCGCGTTTCGTGCGTGCCGTCAATTCGGCATGGCCACGTGTGACGCAGGCTGCGCTGCCGAATCTGTGCGCCTTATGCGGCAATTTGTCGCATGCGACGATGTGTGCCGGTTGCGACGCGGCCTACTGGAACGAAGGCCGGTTGCGCTGCACTGTCTGCGCGGTACCGTTATCCGCCGCGCGATGGGCGGCCCGCACCCAGTATCGGTGCGCGGATTGCCTCGGCGAGCCGCCACCGTTCGACGCCACGCTGGCCCTTGCCGACTATCGCGCCCCGCTCGACACGCTGGCGGTCGGTCTGAAATTCCGCGCCCGGCTTATGCTGGCGCGCGAGTTCGGGCAACGCCTCGCGCGTCTCGCCCGTGATTCCTGGCAAGACCTCGCTGAATGGCCCGACGTGATCGCGCCCGTGCCGCTTGCCCCAAAACGCCTCATCGAGCGTGGCTATAACCAGGCGTGGCAAATCGCGAAGCCGCTGGCTGGCGCGCTCAATGTGCGCAGCGACGCGACCCTGCTGCATCGGGTGATTCACACCGCGCCGCAGTCGCGGCTCGATCTCGACGCCCGCCGTCTGAACGTAGGCCGTGCCTTCAAGGTCGCAGGGGCCGTGCAAGGCCTGCATGTCGGCATCGTCGACGACGTGATGACGACCGGCGCGACACTCGAGGCGCTGGCTCGCACGCTCAAGGCCGCCGGTGCGCGGCGGGTCACCAACTTCGTCGCGCTGCGCACGCCGAAAAACTAGTCTCAACCTGAGCTCACCATGTTCAATGTCGTTCTCGTAGAACCGGAAATCCCGCCGAACACCGGCAACGTGATCCGCCTGTGCGCCAACACCGGCGCGCGGCTCCATCTGATCGAACCGCTCGGCTTTCCGCTCGACGATGCCAAGCTGCGCCGCGCCGGACTCGACTATCACGAGTACGCGCAAATGAACGTGCACGCCGACTGGGCGGCGTTCATCGCCAAAGAGTCGCCGGACCCGGCGCGCATGTTCGCCTTCACCACGCGCGGCTCGGGCCGCTTTCACGAGCACGCGTTCCAATCCGGCGACTGGTTCGTATTCGGCGCCGAAACGCGCGGCCTGCCCGACTCGGTACTCGACCAGTTCGCCAACGATCAGCGCGTGCGCCTGCCCATGCGGCCGGGCAACCGCAGCCTGAACCTGTCGAACACCGTCGCGATCGTGGTATTCGAAGCCTGGCGTCAGACCGGCTTCGACGGCGGCGCCTGACGGCGCCGCATTTCGGCCTCGTAGCGCGCGAGCATCGCGCCGTCGAAACAGGCGAACACCACCTGTTCGATCCGCGGCGTGCGCGGCAAGGTGGCGAGCACCGTGCCGAGCGCAATCCGCACGGCCTCGTCAGCGGGAAAATGGTAGATGCCGCAACTAATCGCGGGGAACGCGATGCTGCGGCACCGCGCCTCGCGCGCTACCTCGAGCGAACGCTGGTAGCAGGACGCCAGTAAGTCGGCCTCGCCATGCGCACCGCCCCGCCAGCGCGGACCGACCGCGTGAATCACATGTCTGGCCGGCAAGCGGTAGCCGCCTGTCAGCTTCGCGTCGCCGGTCGCGCAGCCGCCGAGCGTCGCGCACTCCCGCACCAGCTCGGTACCGGCCGCGCGATGAATTGCGCCGTCCACGCCGCCTCCGCCCAATAACGACGTATTCGCGGCGTTAACGATCGCATCCACGGCGAGGCCGGTGATGTCGACCACACGCGCTTCCAGCGTGCAACGGTTGAAACGGAGCATGGGAACCTCGCTGATCCGAAGCGTCGATAAAAACGTGGACAGCGGGAGCGGGCAGCCGTTCAGCGCTTTTGCGCGCTAAACGGCTGACAGACAAGGCTTATTCAGCTTTGGAGTCGCGCCGCAGCAGGGCGCTGACGGCGTCGCGAGGAGCCACGCCGTCGAACAGCACGGCACAAACCGCCTGCGTGATCGGCATCTCGATGGCATGTGCGCGGGCGATCGCGAGGACCGCTTGCGCGCAACGCACGCCTTCGGCCACGTGACCGAGGCCGCCCAGAATATCGTCGAGCGTCCGACCCGCGGCGAGTTGCAGGCCGACCGTGCGATTGCGCGACAGATCGCCGGTGGCGGTCAGGATCAGATCGCCCAGGCCCGTCAAGCCGGTGAACGTTTCCGCGCGCCCGCCGAGCGTCACGCCGAGACGCGACATTTCAGCGAGGCCGCGTGTAATCAATGCCGCACGCGCGTTCAGACCGAGCCCGAGGCCGTCGGCAATGCCCGTGGCAATAGCCAGCACGTTTTTCACCGCGCCACCCACTTCCACGCCGACGACGTCGTCGCCGGTATAGATGCGCATGGCGCCGTGGTGAAACGCCGCGACCGTGCGCTCGCGGCAGGCCGCCGAAGCGCTCGCGATAGTCAACGCGACCGGCAAGCCCTGCCCGACCTCGCGCGCGAAACTCGGCCCGGACAGCACGCCGTTGCTGCCGTGCTCCGGCAGTTCGGCCGCGACCACCTGATGCGGCATCAACTGCGAATCGGCTTCAAAACCTTTGCACAGCCACACCACATGCGCCGGCACTTTGCCCGCGTCGCGCATGGCCCGAAACAGACCGCGCAGTCCGGCCACGGGCGTGGCCACGACGCATAACGCGTCGTCGGCGAGCGCGTGCCCGAGCGCCGCGTCGAAATCCGCTTCGTAACGAAGCGCCGGCGGCAAAGCAACGCCCGCCAGATAGCGGGCGTTTTCATGCGAAGCGCGGAGATCGGCAATGAGCGCGGGGTCGCGCGCCCACAACATCGTGTCGTGCCGCATGGCCAGATGGCCGGCGAGGGCTGTGCCCCATGCGCCGGCGCCAAGGACGGCAACCTTCATAGCCGGCACCGCTTGCGGCACGTTAGTGCGTGACGCCGCTTTGCGCCGCGCCGTCCGGGCCGCCCATCTGCGCGAGGCGTTGCTCGTAGAGCGCCTGGAAGTTGATTTCGGCGAGGTGGATCGGCGGGAAACCGGCGCGGGTGATCGCGTCGGCGATGTTCGAGCGCAGGTACGGGAACAGAATGGTCGGGCAGGCAATGCCGACGAGCGGGTCGATCTGCTCAGCCGGAATATTGCGGATGTCGAAAATGCCGGCTTGCTTGGCTTCGATCAGGAACGCGACCTTGTCCGACACCTTGGCCGTGACCGTGCCGGTGACGAGGATCTCGAACACGGTGTCGGCGAGGCGCTCGGCCTTCACGTCGACTTCGACTTCGACCGACGGCATTTCCTGCTCTAGGAAGATGCCCGGCGAATTCGGCTGCTCGAGCGACATGTCCTTCAGGTAGATGCGCTGGATGTTGAAGAACGGCTGGTTATTCTCGTCGGACATGATGGAGTGATTCCCTGATAGGTATGCATGGCGGCGGCCCATGGTCGCATGGGCCGCCAGATCGTTGCGGCGCGCCGCCCGCCCTGATGGAGCGGGAAAGCGCCGGCTTGGTGTTCACCCGCCCTTGTCGCGCGCCCGCGAGCGCGCGAATTCAGGCGGTTGCTTCGAGCAGCGGCATCAAACCGCCCGCGCGATCGAGCGCGGAAAGGTCATCGTACCCGCCGACATGCGTCTCGCCGATGAACACTTGCGGCACCGTGCGGCGACCGGTCCGGGTCATCATTTCCTCACGGCGGGCCGGGTCTTTGTCGATCAGTACCTTTTCAACGTGCTCGACGCCGCGCGACTTTAAAAGACGTTCGGCCATCTGGCAATACGGGCACACCTGGGTGCTGTACATGATCACTTTGTTCACTTGGCTGCTCCTTGTTTCACAACCGGCATGCCGGCTTTCTGCCAGGCGTCGACACCGCCTTCGAGAACATGGACTTCCGCATACCCTGCATCCTGCACGATACGCGCTGCCTTGTTCGACTGCTGGCCGGTCTGGCATACCAGCAGCACCGGGTTGCTCTTGTTCTTCACGAGTTGCGCGACCTTCGCCTGCAACTCTGCAAATTCAAGGTGCCGCGCCGCTGGCAGATGCCCGTTGGCGAAGTCGGCGGACGGACGCAGGTCGATGACCGCCGCATTGCGCCGGTTGATCAGTTGCGTGGCTTCAGCGGCCGACAGGCCGCCGCGGCCGCGCCGGCTGATCGTCGGCCACAGCAGCAACCCACCGGAGATGAGGACGATCGCGATCAGTACAAGGTTTGTGTAATCAGTGAAAAACTTCACGGAAAATCCGCCGAAAAAGAGAGAAATCGAAAAGGGCAATCCAGGCATTATAAAATAACCGTCTGACGCGATGGCGGCGCTCCTCCGGAGGACCCCCGCAGCGCTTTACCGCTTCCTCACTACCGACCGGCAATCTCATGTACAAACTCGTTCTCATCCGCCACGGCGAATCGACGTGGAACAAGGAAAACCGCTTCACGGGCTGGGTCGACGTCGACCTCACCGAGCAGGGCAACAGCGAAGCGCAGCAAGCGGGCGTGCTGCTGAAGGATTCGGACTACACGTTCGACATCGCCTACACGTCGGTGCTCAAGCGCGCGATCCGCACCTTGTGGCACGTGCAGGACAAGATGGATCTGATGTACCTGCCGGTGGTGCATTCGTGGCGCCTGAACGAGCGTCACTACGGCGCGCTGTCGGGTTTGAACAAGGCTGAGACCGCCGCCAGATTCGGCGACGAACAGGTGCTGGTCTGGCGCCGCAGCTACGACACGCCGCCGCCCGCACTCGAGCCGACGGACGAGCGCGCGCCCTACAGCGATCCGCGCTATGCCAAGGTGCCGCGCGAACAGCTGCCGCTCACCGAATGTCTGAAGGACACGGTCGCGCGCGTTCTGCCCCTGTGGAACGAGTCGATTGCGCCGGCGATCAAGTCGGGCCGCAAGGTGTTGATCGCCGCCCACGGCAACTCGATCCGCGCCCTCGTGAAATACCTCGACAATATTTCGGACAACGACATCGTCGGTCTGAATATTCCGAACGGCGTGCCGCTCGTCTACGAACTGGACGAGAACCTGAAGCCGCTTACGCACTACTATCTGGGCGACCAGGACGCGATCGCCAAGGCGCAAGCCGCAGTCGCCAAGCAAGGCAAAGCGGGCTGATCCTGCCATCTCGCCGCCATGTTGCCGTCAGAAATGTCGCGCGACGGCGGCGAATGGCCGCGCGGACCGGCAAGACGTACCGGTCCGCGCGGCTCACCTCATTCGCGCGCGCCTTTCTGGCCGCCCTCACGCCGTTACCGCACATGACTTACGCGTTGCGGGCGTAATCTCACGAACCAGACCCCGCCTGCGCTGTCGAATCACGATTGCCCGCGCTACGCCCTGACTTGGCGTGTGCAGTTATACTTGTCCGTCCCCATCTCTATCGACGCTGCCACGCGCTTCCGACCGCAACAGACTCTATGCGAAAGAACCTGAAAAATATCGGCCTGATTGCCGCGGGCCTTGCTACCGGTGCATTTGCCACCCTGCAACTTTCCGCTTCGGCGCAGCAACCCGCTAGCGCCGCCTCCAGCGCCGTTGCACCGCTGCCGCTGGACCAGCTCAGGCTCTTTGCCGAAGTGTTCGGGCAAATCAAGCACGAGTACGTCGAACCCGTCGACGACAAAAAGCTTCTCACCGCCGCCATCAAGGGCATGGTGTCGAGCCTCGACCCGCACTCGTCGTATCTCGACAAGACCGATTACGAGGAACTGCAGGAGCAGACCAAGGGTCGCTTCGCCGGTCTCGGCATCGAGATTTCGTCGGAAGACGGGCTGATCAAAGTGATTTCGCCGATCGAAGACACACCCGCGTTCCGCGCCGGCATCCGTCCGGGCGACCTGATCACGCGAATCAACGACAAGCCCGTGCGCGGCATGACGCTCGACCAGGCGGTCAAGCAGATGCGCGGCGAGCCGGGCACCAAGGTCACCCTCACGATCTTCCGCAAGACCGACGACCGCACGTTCCCGCTCACGGTGACCCGCGCGGTCATCAAGGTCCAGTCGGTCAAGATGAAGATCCTCGCGCCGGGCTACGCGTATGTGCGGATCACCAGCTTCCAGGAACGCACCACGCCTGATCTCGCCGCGAAGCTGCAAGACATCGCGCGTCAGCAGCCGAACCTGAAGGGTCTCGTGCTCGACCTGCGCAATAACGGCGGCGGTCTGCTGCAAAGCGCGGTCGGCGTGGCTGGCGCGTTCCTGCCACCGAATTCGGTTGTGGTGTCCACCAACGGCCAGATTCCGGATTCGAAGCAGGTCTATCGCGACACTTACGACAACTACCGCCTGCAATCTTTCGACAGCGATCCGCTGAAGGACGAAGCGCCGATCTTCAAGACCGTGCCGATGATCGTGCTGACCAACGCGTACTCCGCGTCGGCGTCGGAAATCGTCGCGGGCGCGCTGCAGGACCAGCATCGTGCGCTGATCGTCGGCAAGACCACCTTCGGCAAGGGTTCGGTGCAGACCGTGCGCCCCATGACGGCCGAGACCGCGCTGCGTCTGACCACGGCGTACTACTACACGCCGAGCGGCCGGTCGATCCAGAACAAGGGCATCCGTCCTGACATCGCGGTCGATCAATACGCGGAAGGCGATCCGGACGACGCGCTCGTCACCCGCGAAGTCGACTACTCGAATCACCTTGCGAACACGCAGGATCCGAACGAGAAGAAGGAAGCGGAACAGCGCGAACAGGAACGCATGGACCAGTTGCGTATGCTTGAAGAGCAGAACGACAAGAAGACGCCGGAACAGCGTCAGAAGGATCGTGAGCGCAAGCCGGTGGAATTCGGTTCGGCCGACGACTTCATGCTGCAACAGGCGCTGAACAAGCTGGAAGGCAAGCCGGTGCAGGAATCGAAGTCGCTGACCGAGCGCCGTCTCGCGCAGAACAAGCCGGCCGCTTCGGCGTCCGCGCCGGTCGCGGTCAAGCCGACGCAACCGGTGCCGGGTGCATCGGGCCCGGCTCCGGCCTCGACGCCTGCTACGCAAAGCAAATAAGCATCGAGCCCACGTGTCTTCGCAGCGAACCATGCTGCGAAGACACGCCGTGTGATCCTGAGCACCAGCCAGACCACCCGCTCCCCGCGCGATTAAAATAACGAAACCGCGCACGGCACGCCCATCGGGCCCTGCCTCTCGTCGCGCGACACACTCACGCGCCCCGCCATGAACGACGATCAACTCCTTCGCTATTCCCGCCACATCCTCGTCGACGAAATCGGCATCGAGGCGCAGCAGCGCTTTATCGACGCTCACACGATCATCGTCGGCGCGGGCGGCCTGGGTTCGCCCGCCGCCATGTACCTGGCGGCGGCAGGTGTGGGCCGCTTGACACTGGTCGACGCCGACACGGTCGACCTGACCAATCTGCAGCGGCAGATCCTGCATGTGACCGCATCCGTCGGACGCAAGAAGGTGGAGTCCGGGCGCGACGCGATCGCGCGGATCAATCCCGAGGTGCTGGTGAATGCGGTGGCCGAACGCGTCGACGACGCGTGGCTCGACGCGCACGTGCCGCATGCCACTGTCGTACTCGACTGCACGGATAACTTCGCGACGCGCCATGCGATCAATCGCGCGTGCGTGAAGCATGGCGTGCCGCTCGTGTCGGGTGCGGCGCTGCGCTTCGACGGGCAGATCAGCACCTTCGATTTCCGCGACCAAACGTCTCCCTGCTATGCCTGCGTGTTCCCCGAAGACCAGCCGTTCGAGGAAGTCGCGTGTTCGACCATGGGCGTCTTCGCGCCGACCGTCGGCATTGTCGGCTCGATGCAGGCCGCCGAAGCGCTCAAGGTGATCGGCGGAATCGGCACGCCGTTGCTCGGCCGACTGATGATGCTCGATTCGCTGCGCATGGAGTGGAACACCATGCGCATCGCGCGTCAGCCGGATTGCCCCGTGTGTGGGCAAATGCATCCCGCCTGATCGGCTGACTGACGACTGAAAAGGAAACGCCGCCCATGAGGCGGCGTTTCTCATTCGAAGACGTGACTCCGGCGGCTCAAGCCAGCGCCACGCGCTTGAGCGCAGCCTGCACCTCTTCCGGTTCGAACGAGGCCAGCACGTCGGCCACCGGCTTTTCCAGCGTCTTCAGATGCGCGCGCAGCACTTCCTGCTTGACCACCAGCAACTGGCTCGGGTGCATCGAGAACTCGGTGAGACCCATGCCGAGCAATAGACGCGTCAACGCCGGGTCTCCCGCCATCTCGCCGCACACCGACACCGGCACGCCCGCCCGCTTCGCCTCGCGCAGCGTGAACGCGATCAGATGCAGCACGGCGGGATGCAGCGGGTCGTACAGATGCGCGACCGAGTTGTCCGCGCGATCGATCGCAAGCGTGTACTGGATCAGATCGTTGGTGCCGATCGACAGAAAATCGAGCCGCTTCAGGAACAGCGGCAAGGCGATGGCGGCAGCCGGGATCTCGATCATTGCTCCCACCTGCACGTTCGGATCGTAGGCGATGCCCGCATCGTCGAGCTGACGCTTCGCTTCGCGAATCAGGTCGAGCGTCTGGTCAATTTCCTGCGCATGGGCAAGCATCGGAATCAGAATCTTCACCGTGCCGAACGCCGACGCGCGCAGTATGGCGCGCAACTGCGTGAGGAACATCTGCGGCTCGGAGAGGCTCCAGCGAATCGCTCTCAGACCCAGGGCCGGGTTCGCGGCGGTTTCGTAACCGTCGCCCCCGCCCATCGAATCGAGCGGCTTGTCGGCGCCCACGTCGATCGTGCGGATCGTGACCGGCAGGCCGTTCATCAATTCGACCGCGCGACGGTACGCGGCGAACTGCTCCTCCTCTTCCGGCAAGCGGTTCTTGTGATTCATGAACAGGAACTCGGAGCGAAACAGGCCAACCCCCATCGCCCCCGCGTCGAGCGCCGCGCTCGCGTCGTCCGGCAACTCGATGTTCGCGCACAACTCGATGCGCGTGCCGCACAGCGTTTGAGTGGGCGAAAACTTCAGCCGTTGCAGCTTGCGCTGCTCGAGCGCTTTTTCGCTTTGCCGGTACGAATACTCCTCCAGCACGATCGGCGCGGGATCGACGATTACAATGCCGTGATCGCCGTCGACGATGATCAGATCGTCCTGGCGAATCAACGCGCTCGCATGCTGCACGCCGACCGCGGCGGGAATGCCGAGACTGCGCGCGACGATCGCCGTATGCGAGGTGCGACCACCGAGGTCCGTGACGAAACCCTGAAACGTTTGCGTTTTGAACTGCATCATGTCGGCCGGCGCAATGTCGTGCGCGACCACGATCATCTCGTCGCAGGCGCCGTGTACGCCATCGGCGAGCGCGACGGACGCGCCCGCGAGCGCCTTCAGCACGCGCTCCACCACCTGCTCGATGTCGGCTTTGCGCTCGCGCAGATATTCGTCTTCGATATCGTCGAAATGGCGCGACAGGCGCTCGAGTTGCTCGGTCAGCGCCCACTCCACGTTGTAGCGGCGCGTGCGGATCAGGTCGATGGTTTCCTGCACGAGCATCGCATCGTTCAGGATCATTGAATGAACGTTGATGAACGCGCCCATCTCGCTGGGCGCGTCGGCGGCGAGATCGGCGCGCAACGCGTCGAGCTCGTGATGCACGTGTTGCTGGGCCGCGCGAAAGCGTTCGACCTCGCCTTCGATCTGGGCGGGCTCGATCAGATAGTGGTCGACGTCGAGTGCGGCCGGGGCGATCAGATAAGCCCGCCCGATGGCGATACCGCGTGACACGGGAATTCCATGCAGCGTGAAGGACACGCGCACCTCCTCTAGTTGTGTGATGCCGCGGCAAACCGCTGCAATGCTCTCAGACATTCTGCGCCATTATAAATTCCGCGCCCCTTGCCGGTACGTCGGGTCTGTGTGCAGCGCAGCACGAATTGCCGTAAGCGGGCTGGCAACGCAGCTTCATTCGACTTGCATTCCGGCAACGCGAACCCTGCATGCGAATGTCGATGCGCGCCCTGACGCGCTTTCGTCCGGCCATTTTCGCGCGTTAAAAAAAACGCCGCGGGCAGCCGCGGCGTTTTCGCTCATCGCAACGTGGACGCGCTAGCTCACTGACCCTCGCCGAATTTATCGGCAATCAGTTTCAACAATGCGTCCATCGCGTCTTTTTCGTCCGCGCCTTCTGTTTCGATCAGCACCGTGCTGCCAATACCCGCCGCCAGCATCATCACGCCCATGATGCTCTTGGCATTGATGCGGCGGCCATTGCGGCTCATCCAGATTTCCGCCTGGTAGTTGCCTGCGAGTTGCGTCAACTTGGCCGACGCGCGCGCGTGCAGCCCCAGCTTGTTCACGATAGTCGTTTCCTGTTGCAGCATGTGATGGTCCGAAGCGCGGGTAAGTGTGGTTGTGAAAGGTGAATCTGCACAGCGTTGGCAATGCGGTTGAAAGCCAGGCAGCCGGCCAGTCTGCCTACAGGCCGGCCGAGTCGGCTTTCTGCGTGAGATCGGCGTCGGCCGGCAAGGCCGGCATACACGCGCCGCCGGACGCCGCATCGGGCGGCAGGGCGGGCAAACAGTCGCCGGACTCCGCGGTGGGCGCAACGGGTGCCGGCGTGGCCGGTCCGATGGCATGCACGCCCTTGGTCGCGCCGGCAAGCGCCTTGTCGACCAGCGTGTCGAGCGGTGTGGCGCGATAACAGACCGCGCGCACCAGCATCGGCAGATTGACGCCGCACAGCACGCGTACGTTCGGCACGGAAGCGAGCCGGCCGGCGATATTCGCCGGCGTGGCGCCGAACATATCCGTGAGCACGAGCGCGCCGTTTTCTTCCTTGAGACGCTCGATCTCCGCGTGCGCGAACGCGACCTGCTGCGCGGGATCGCAATCCGGCGATACGTCGATCACGCCGATGCGAGCCGGCAAGCCACCGTAGATGTGCGAAATGCAATCGCGCAACGCGGTGGCGAACGGAGCGTGCGCAATGATCAGAATACCTGCCATGTCAGCCTTACTGCAAAAGAACGGCCCCAACCGTGGACCGGGACGCAGCCCGGTTCGTCAGCGCCCTCGACCGGCCGTGGGCCATGAGGGCCGGAACGCATGAATCCGGCGGGCGGCCCGCGGCGCATGACGCCATGCCCGTGCCCGCGAAAGCCCGCTCGCTCACAGCCCGCGATCCATCTCCACGACACCGTTCAGGAGGCCATCGATCCGGCTCGGCGCGCGAGAGCGGGCATTGTATCAGGCTCATTTTCACGCCAAAGCGGGCATGCTGCATGATGCGGATTTAATACACAGTTTGGGGATCATG
This sequence comes from Paraburkholderia aromaticivorans, assembly GCF_002278075.1. Classification (NCBI taxonomy): domain Bacteria; kingdom Pseudomonadati; phylum Pseudomonadota; class Betaproteobacteria; order Burkholderiales; family Burkholderiaceae; genus Paraburkholderia; species Paraburkholderia aromaticivorans. Next base: position 878,143 of record NZ_CP022989.1, read on the forward strand.
GCGGCCATTCAAGAGCGCAAATCGGCCCGCATCATCAACCCGCCGCGCGCTCCAGCGCGTCGATGAACATGGCGGCGACGTCGAAACCGGTTTGATCCATGATCTCGCGGAAGCACGTCGGGCTCGTCACGTTCACTTCGGTCAACCAGTCGCCAATCGCGTCCAGCCCGACCAGCAGCAAACCGCGCGCGGCGAGCACGGGCGCCAGCGTATCGGCGATTTTGCGGTCATGCGCGGTTAGCGGCCGCGCCATGCCGAGGCCACCGGCCGCGAGATTGCCGCGCACTTCATTACCCTGAGGAATACGGGCAAGCGAATACGGCACGGCTTCGCCGCCGATCAGCAAAATACGCTTGTCGCCCTCCTTGATCTCGGGGATGAATTTTTGCGCCATCACCGAACGCGCGCCGTCGTGGCTCAGCATTTCGATGATCGAGCCGAGATTCATGCCGTCGGCCTTCACGCGGAACACGCCCATGCCGCCCATGCCGTCGAGCGGCTTCAGGATCACGTCGCCGTGTTCTTCGTGGAAAGCACGCAAGCGGGTCGCGTCGCGCGTGACCAGCGTGGGCGTGACGAACTGCGCGAACTCGCCGATGGCGAGCTTTTCCGAGTGATCGCGAATCGCCTGCGGCTTGTTGAAAATGCGTGCGCCGGCGCGTTCGGCCATTTCCAGCAGCCAGGTCGACGTGACATATTCCATGTCGAACGGCGGGTCCTTGCGCATCACCACCGCGCTGAAGCCCTTGAGCGCGCGCGGCGTGGCCGCTTCGGCGTTATACCAGACGTCGCGATGCAGATCGGCGCCGTCGCCGACGATCTCAACGCGCTGCACGTTCGCCTCGACGTCGCCGCCTGTCCACGCCAGATGCTTCGGCTCGCACGTGTACACCACATGGCCGCGGCGCGCCGCTTCGGCCATCATCGCGTAGGTCGAGTCCTTGTAGATCTTGAATTGCGTGAGCGGGTCGGCGATGAAAAGAATGTCCATGAAGGTCCCGGTGCGCCCTGACGGGCTTGGCGTTGATCGTAAATATAGTCGTTGAAAATGGCGATGGCGGCACGCATGCCGCCATCGACCACGCAGGCTGGCTTAGACCTGAATCGCTTCCGGATCGGTCTTTTCCAGCTCGACCGATGCGGCCAGCAGCCCGAGCCGCGCCACCACGCCGTACATGTAGAAGCGGTTCGGCGGCGCCGCGCCGGGCTTGGCGTGGGCGTCGGGCAGTGCCGTATGCTCGAAGCCGAGCGGCACGAAGTGCATGCCCGGCGCGTTCAGATTCTGATCGCGCTCACGGCTGCCGTGCACGCGGTAGAAGCCGCCCACCACGTAACGGTCGATCATGTACACGACCGGCTCGGCCACTTCTTCGCCGATGCGCTCGAAGGTGTACACGCCTTCCTGCACGATCACGTCGTGCACTTCCAGGCCGTCTTTGGTCGCGGCCATCTTGGCGCGTTCGCGCTTGGTGAGCGCGGCGACTTCCGACGCGTCGTGCACGGTCATCACGCCCATGCCATAAGTGCCCGCATCCGACTTGATGACGACATACGGTTTTTCGGAAATGCCGTACTCGCGATACTTCTTGGCAATCTTCTTCAGCACGCCGTCGATTGCATCCGCTAGTGCTTCTTCGCCGGTGCGTTCCTGGAAATCGACGCCTTCGACGTGCGCGAAGTACGGATTGATCATCCACGGATCGATCTCGACCATCTTCGCGAACTTCTTCGCGACGTCGTCATAACAGGAAAAATGCGTCGATTTGCGGCGAACGGCCCAGCCGGCGTGCAGCGGCGGCAACAGATATTGTTCGTGCAGATTTTCCAGCACAGGCGGGATACCACCTGACAGATCGTTGTTCAGCAGGATCGAGCACGGGTCGAAATTCTTCAGGCCAAGGCGCCGCTGCGAGCGCTCGAGCGGCTCCAGCACGAGCTTCTGCCCGTCGGAAAGCGCGATCGTGACCGGCCCGTTGATGTTTTCGTCGAGCGTGCCGAACCGCACGTTCAAGCCGGCCTGGCGCATGATCGCGGCGAGACGGGCGACATTCTCCAGATAAAACGCGTTGCGCGTGTGGCGCTCGGGGATCACCAGCAGGTTCTTGGCGTCCGGGCAGATCTTCTCGATCGAGGCCATCGCGGCCTGCACGGCGAGCGGCAACACTTCCTGCGGCAGATTGTTGAATGCGCCGGGAAACAGATTGGTGTCGACCGGCGCGAGCTTGAAACCCGCGTTGCGCAAGTCGACGGAACAGTAGAACGGCGGCGTGTGCTCCTGCCATTCGAGCCGGAACCAGCGTTCGATGGCGGGGGTGGCGTCGAGGATCTTCCGCTCAAGATCGAGCAGCGGGCCGTTTAACGCCGTAACTAGGTGCGGAACCATTGATCACTCGCAGACTGGAGAAAAAAGATTGTAGAGCAAATGCTTTGTCCATTTGGGGACGGTTTCTCCATTCGCAAGCGGACGCGAATGCATTCTCGCTATCGCCATGATAGGCAGGGAAAACTACCGTTTACAAGATAGCGCGCAAGAAAAAAGCCCGCCATGAAGGCGGGCCAAAGTCGCTGCGCTTATTTGTTACCCTGCGAGCCCGGGAGCGCGGGCTCGCGGCGCGTTGCTTACTCGACGTGTTCGCCGTGCAGGCTCACGTCCAGACCTTCGCGTTCCTGTTCTTCCGTCACGCGGATGCCCATCACCATGTCGATGATCTTCAGCAGGATGAAGCTCACCACGCCGCTGTAGATCAGCGTCGTCAGCACGCCCTTGGCTTGCAGGATGACGCTGCCGTCCGCGCCGCCGATGTCCTTGACCGCGAACACGCCGGTCAGGAGCGCACCCACGATACCGCCGATGCAGTGCACGCCGAACGCGTCGAGCGAGTCGTCGTAACCGAGCTTGTGCTTGAGCCACGTTGCCGACCAGAAGCAAACCACGCCTGCCACGACACCGATCACCAGCGAGCCGAGCGTACCGACGAAGCCCGAAGCCGGGGTGATCGCAACCAGACCTGCCACCGCGCCCGACACGATACCGAGCACCGACGGCTTACCCTTGGCGGCCCATTCAGCAAACATCCAGCCGAGTGCTGCCGCAGCGGTCGCCACTTGGGTTGCAAACATCGCAAAACCGGCACGGCCGTCAGCCGCCACTGCCGAACCCGCGTTGAAGCCGAACCAGCCCACCCACAGCATCGCGCCACCGATCAGCGTGAGCGTCAGGTTGTGCGGCGCCATCGCTTCCTTGCCGTAACCGATACGCTTGCCGAGGACCAGCGCGCAGACCAGCGCCGCGATACCGGCGTTGATGTGCACCACCGTGCCGCCCGCGAAGTCGAGGATGCCCGCGCTAGCCAGCCAGCCGGTCGGTTCCCACACCATGTGCGCGATCGGCGAGTAGACGATGATCGACCACAGCGTCATGAACACCAGCATCGCCGAGAACTTCATACGGTCGGCAAACGCGCCCGTGATCAGCGCCGGGGTGATGATCGCGAACGTCATCTGATAGACGCAGTAGACCGTTTCCGGGATGGTCGGGGCAAGGTGGCTGACGGTCAGCGTCGTGGCCTTGTCGCCCTTGATGTAGTTCATGCCCGCCATGAAGACGCGCGAGAAGCCGCCGATGAACGAACCACCCGGCGTGAAGGCCAGGCTGTAGCCCACCACGATCCAGACGATCGTCACCACGCAGGTGATCGCGAAGCTTTGCATCAGGATCGCGAGCACGTTCTTCTTGCGGACCATGCCGCCGTAGAACAGCGCCAGACCCGGGATCGTCATGAACAGCACGAGCGCGGTGGAGGTCAGCATCCAGGCGGTGTCGCCGGAATTGATCTTCGACGAATCGACGGAGAACGGCGCAGTCGGAGCAGCCGGCGCGGCGTCCGATGCCGCAGGTGCGGCGACGGCCGCGCTGGCAGCCGGCGCGGCGGACGCGTCAGCGGCCGGTGCCGAAGCCGCGGCGGCAGCAGGTGCTGCCGAAGCGTCCGGTGCCGGGGCGCTCGCCGTCGCATCGGGAGCCGAGGCGGCTGCGGGAGCGGACGCGTCGTCCGCGAGAGCAGCGCCGATACCGCCCGCGAGCAGCGAACCGGCCATCAGCAAGGACATCAATAATTTGCGCATCTTTCGTTTCCTCTTATCGCTATCTGTGTCGCTATCTTTTGGTGTTACAGAGCGTCCGCGCCGGTCTCCCCGGTGCGAATCCGAATCACTTGCTCGATCGGCGTGACGAAGATCTTGCCGTCACCGATCTTGCCGGTGCGTGCCGCGCGCTCGAGCGCCTCGATCGCCTGGTCGACGATATCGTCCGAGACAGCCGCCTCGATCTTCACCTTCGGCAGGAAATCGACGACGTATTCGGCGCCGCGATACAGTTCCGTGTGGCCCTTCTGGCGACCGAAGCCCTTGACTTCGGTCACCGTGATGCCCGAGACGCCGATGGCCGACAAGGCTTCGCGCGCCTCATCGAGCTTGAACGGCTTGATGATTGCGGTAATGAGTTTCATGAAATCCCTCGCTTAGTTGCGTAACCCGTTTGCGTAACCCGTTTGCGTAACCTGTTGCGTACCCGTAAATCGTTCGCCTGGTCTCGTTCCGCTGCCGGCAAATCGGTGCCGGCAGAGCGCGCGGGGCAGTAACAGCAACTCGCATGCCAAGTTGTGTCAGACTGCGCCCCGCAGGCGTCGCAAAAGGGGCGCAAGCGCCCCTGGCCGGAAGGCCAACGCTGGCGGGGCACGCTGGCGCGGCTTATGGATCGTTGCTAGAGTGTTCGAAGGTTTTGAACGCACGGGCGCGCACCAAAGGGGCCCATGCGGCCGCGGCGCGCAACGGGTCATGCACCAACAATGCCCATTCGCCGCGACAAAGCACAGGCGCAACGAAACATGCACAATTTTTGTGCAACAAAGGGAACACCATGAAACAACCCAATGATGTTTTTAACGACTTTCAAGCCCGCATGAGCGAGCTGTTCAAGAACTCGCCGGCCAAAGATGTCGAACGCAACGTGAAAGCGATGCTGTCGCAGGGCTTTTCGAAGCTCGATCTGGTTACGCGTGAGGAATTCGATACGCAGACGCAAGTGCTGGTGCGCACGCGCGCGCGTCTGGAAGAGCTGGAGCGCCGCGTCGCCGAACTCGAACAGAAGCTTCCGGTCACGCAAACGCCGTAATACTGCTGCTCGCGGCGTTTCCGCCGCGCAGTGCTGCACATCACAGGCAAGCGAGCCGTGACGTCATCAGCGTTTTAGGGGACTCGTGCGCGCGTCAGGCGCGCCGTCCGACGGGAGAAAACATGTCGCTTGCCGTGGTGCGCAGTCGCGCGCCGGCCGCTGGCCGCGCGCCCGAAGTAACCGTCGAGGTTCACCTCGCGAACGGATTACCCTCTTTTTCGATTGTCGGTCTGCCTGATCTGGAAGTGCGGGAGAGCCGCGAGCGCGTGCGCGCGGCGCTGCAGAACTGCAATTTCGATTTCCCCGTCCGGCGCATCACCGTCAATCTCGCCCCAGCCGATTTGCCCAAGGAATCGGGCCGCTTCGATCTGCCCATCGCCTTGGGCATTCTCGCGGCGAGCGGCCAGATTCCCGCCGAATGTTTGCTGCATCGCGAATTCGCGGGCGAGCTGTCGTTGACCGGCGCGCTCCGTCCGATGCGCGGCGCCTTCGCCATGGCTTGCGGAACGGCGCGCAGCGGCGTGGCTCACGGCGGCGCGTCGACGTCAGGAACTGACGTCGAGCTGGCGGCGTGCGAGCCGCCCGCCCACTCCACGCCGCAGCTCTACCTGCCCGCCGCGAGCGCCGCGGAAGCGGCGCTCGTGCCCGGCGTCGATGTCTACGGCGCCGCCGATCTGCCTTCGCTGTGCGCTCACCTGGCAGGTGCGCCCGAGGCGCGGCTCCATCCGCTTGCCGCGCCAGACCTCGCCGAGAGCGCCACCGCCGTCGTTCCGGATATGGGCGACGTCATCGGTCAGCGCGGCGCGCGCCGGGCACTTGAAGTCGCCGCGGCCGGCGGACACCATGTGCTGCTGGTCGGGCCGCCCGGCGCCGGCAAATCGATGCTCGCCGCGCGCCTGCCGGGCCTCTTGCCGCCCATGACCGACGACGAAGCGCTCGCCTCCGCCGCCCTGCTGTCCGCCAGCCGGGCCGGTTTTACGCCCGCACAATGGCGCCGGCGGCCGTTTCGCGCCCCGCATCATTCGTCTAGCGCCGCGGCGCTGGTGGGCGGGCGCAATCCGCCACAGCCGGGCGAAATCACCTTGGCGCATCTGGGGGTGCTCTTTCTCGACGAGCTACCCGAGTTCGATCGAGATGTGCTCGAGACGCTGCGTGAGCCGCTCGAAGCCGGCCGCATCACCATTTCACGCGCCGCCTTGCAGGTGGATTTCCCGGCTGCGTGCCAGTTGATCGCCGCCATGAACCCGTGCCCCTGCGGCTGGCGCGGCGATCCTCAAGGCCGCTGCCGCTGTACGCCCGAAATCGCCGCGCGCTACCTGCGCAAGCTCTCCGGGCCCTTGCTCGACCGGATCGACATCCAACTCGAGATCCCCGCGCTCACGCCGGCGGAGTTGTCCGCCCGTTCGCTCGCCGCCGGAGAAACGAGCGCCGCCATCGCCGCGCGTGTGAATCGCGCGCGCGAGCGTCAGTTGAGCCGCCAGGGCAAAACCAATCGGGAATTGGGGGGACGCGAAGTGGACGAAGTGTGCCGCCCCGATACTGCGGGCGAAATACTGCTGCGCGAAGCCGGAGAGCGTTTCGGATGGTCGGCGCGCGCGTACTACCGGGTGTTGAAGGTGGCGCGCACCATTGCCGACCTCGCTGGTGCAGCCATGCCGAGCGCCGCGCAGATCGGTGAAGCGATCCAATATCGCCGGGCTTTTGGCTCCGTATGAGGCGAAAAACATGCTGTCAAGACTTGACTTATGCACACGCGCACGTTCCAGACAGATTTTGAAACATCTGAAAGGTGTGCCATGCGCCTCATCTGAAAATCATTGATTTGACTGGCTTTTTTTCATCATGCCGAGCGGATCGAATCTGACAGAGTGCCCATAGAATGGGCATCTCCGGGCAATTTCGGCGAGTTCTCAACAGAGTTATCCACAGCCTCTGTGAGGAACGGAAAAAATTCAACGTAAACCGGGAATTAGCACGCGATGCTGCGAAGGAACTTTCACTGTGCGCGGCCTGCGCACAGCGGTCCTTTACGCGCCGATTCGGCCAAAAATACCGCACTCAATAGAGTTTGAAAGACGAAAAAAATTGGTCGACCTGCTCCTGCTGCATTGGCTTCGGTGAAATGATGGCCGCCTGATAGACGTGCCGCCCGCGCGCTACGAGCCGCGCGTAAACGGTGCGTTCCTCATGTTGCGAGCCGGCTTCGCCGCTCAGCTTCATTTCCAGACCGAGCACCTGGCCGCCGGCAGCGAGCGGAATCTGCACCGCGCGAGCTGCCGGCGCGGCGCCTACGTTGCGGGCAAGACCGTTGCGCAGGAACGCCAGAGCGGCGCGCTGCGTCGCCTCGCTGTCGTTCGGCAACATCACCGTGCCGACCGCGAACACGGCGTCGCCGGCTTCGGCCGTCTGCATCGCCATCTGCATCGGCGTGCCGTCAATCTGAACCGCACGCTGATCGTTGCCCGGCTTCGCCGGCAGGTCGACCGTATAGCCGTTGTCGTTGTTCGTGATGGTGCGCCAGTCGAAGGTCGGCGAACATGCGCTCAGTGCGCTGGCCAACGCGAGGGCGCAAACCAGTGTGCCCGACACGGCGCGCGCCTTCGCCCGCCGGGAAGCGGCGCCGGCCGCGGATTGGCCCGAAAACCAGCTCAGGGAGCGGTTGGCGAGGGACAGGCGGAACAGGATTCGGGCGAGGAAACGGCTTACGCAACTGAAGCGATCAAAACAGGAAACGGATCGGAACATGGGGACAGAAGATCGAACTGACGAGGACGTAAAACCCTATTATCCGCCGCGGGCTCGCGTCCTGCCGCGTCGCAGGAATGGGGCTACAATAGCGAGGCTGTAAAGCGCCGCGCCGAAGCCGGAAGCGACGCACTGTCCCGCGCGTTTCGCGCGACTCTCGAGGTTCCGTTCATGAGTTCCACTCCGTCCACTGCCAGCCGGCGCGCGAATCCGATTCGCTACATCAGCATTGCCGCCGTGGCCATAGCGATCGCCATCGCCGGTTATTTCGCGTTTGCCGGTCAGCAGCGCGTGCCCGATGCGACCTTCACGTTGCTGTCCGGCCAGAAAGTCTCGACCGCCGACCTGAAAGGCAAGGTCTACCTCGTCAACTTCTGGGCGACGAGCTGCGATACCTGCATGAAGGAAATGCCGCAGATGGTCCAGACCTATAACCGCTTCAAGGACCAGGGCCTCGAATTCGTCGCCGTGGCAATGAACTACGACGCGCCCATGTACGTGGCCAACTACACGCAAACGCGCCAGTTGCCGTTCAAGGTTGCGATGGACGACGGCTCGGCCGCCAAGCAGTTCGGCAATGTCCAGCTCACGCCGACCACTTTCCTGGTCGACAAGGACGGCAGGATTCTCAAGCGCTATGTGGGCGAGCCGCAATTCGCGGAACTCGACCAATTGCTGGAAAAGGCGCTGAAACCGGCCTGAGCGCGCAGCCTCGCCTGATCCGATTCACACTGATTCAAACACGCCGGCGTCGCATTTCGACGCCGGCGTTTTCATTTCGTCAGCGCTCCCCTTCCCCTTTGGCCGCGAGGCCATACCGCTTGATCTTCTCGTAGAGCGTGGCTTTGCCGAGCTGCAGCTTGTCTGCCGCAATCGCGACCACACCGCCGGTCTGCTCCAACGCCTCCGCGATCACCGCCCGCTCGAATTGTTCGACGCGCTCCTTCAGAGGCTGCGTGGCCGCGCCGTCGTCGCCGAAAGACATGACGGGGTCGTCGGCGACGCCGAGCACGAAGCGATCGGCGGCATTGCGCAGTTCCCGCACATTGCCCGGCCAGTCGCGCTGCATCAGGCTCGCGCGCTGACGATCGGTGAGAATCGGCGCGGGGCGCTGATAACGCACCGCCGCGTCCAGCAGAAAGTGTTCGAAGAGCGGCACGATATCCTCGCGACGCTCGCCCAGCGGCGGTAGCGCGATCGTGACGACATTCAGCCGGTACAGCAGATCGCGCCGGAACGAGCCGTCCGCGACGTGCTCGGCCATGTCGCCCTTGGCGGCGGCGACCACGCGGCAATTCACGCGAATCGGCTGATTCGAACCGAGCCGCTCCAGCACGCCGTCCTGCAGCACGCGCAGCAGCTTGACCTGCAACGCGAGCGGCATGCTCTCGATTTCGTCGAGAAACAGCGTGCCGCCCGACGCATGCTCGAGCTTGCCGATACGGCGTTTCGCCGCGCCCGTGAATGCGCCCGGCTCGTAGCCGAACATTTCCGACTCGAACATCGGCTCCGGCAACGCGCCACAGTTCACCGCGATAAACGGCTTGTCACGCCGCGGCGAGAGTTCATGCAGACTGCGCGCGATCAGTTCCTTGCCCGCGCCGGTGTCGCCGTTGATCAGCACGGAGGCATCCGTCGGCGCGACATTGGCGATCAGACGCCGCACCTGTTCGATCGCCGGACTCCTGCCGATGATCCGCGGCGCCACCGAGTTCTGTTCCGCCAGCTCGCGTCGCAGCGCGAGATTCTCCAGCACCAGCTTGCGGCGCTCCAACGCACGCCGCACGGTTTCGATCAAGCGTTCGGACGCGAACGGCTTTTCGATAAAGTCGTACGCGCCGTCGCGCATTGCCTGTACGGCCATTGAAATGTCGCCGTGGCCGGTCACCAGAATCACCGGCACGTCGGGTGCGCGCTCATGGCATTGCGCAAGCAGTTCAAGACCGCTTGCGCCCGGCAAACGAATGTCGCTGACAATCACGCCGGAAAAGTCCGCGCTGATCATCTTCGCCGCGGATTCCACCGACGCATGGCCGATCACGTCGAAGCCCGCCAGTTGCAGACTTTGCACGCTGGCGCGCCGCACCAGTTCGTCGTCTTCGATATACAGCACTTGCAGGCCGTGGTTCAGCATGGCGTTTTCCGTGTGATTCAGGAGCCCGTGGTCAGCGGGTCCGGGGTGTGGCTCGTCTGCGCGCGCGCGCGGCGCAGCGTCAACACGAATAATGCACCGCCGTCCGGCGCGTTGCGCGCCACCAGCGAGCCGCCGCAATCGCGCGCGATCGACGACGATATCGCCAGCCCGAGCCCCAACCCCTGGCCCATTTCCTTGGTGGTGAAGAACGGCTCGAACAGCCGCGGCAAGACATCGTCGGGAATGCCGGGGCCGTTGTCGCTCACGACGAACGACAGATTCGCATCGGCGACTTCGATTTCGATCGCAATGCGCGGCGAGCCGATGTCCGCCGTCGCATCGAGCGCGTTGCCGAGCAGGTTGATCAGCACCTGCTCGAGTCGCAGATCGTCGCAATGCGCGATCAGTTCGGGATGGTCGTCGGCGAGACTCAGCGCCGTACGCGTGCCGCCTGGCGCGTCGAGCAACGTCAATTCGACCTCGACGCCTTGCAGGCGCTTTTGCAAGAGCGCCACCACGTTGCGCAACGCCCGCACGATCGGCGCACGCGCACTGCGTGGCCGCGCGCGGCCGACGAACAGCTTCAACTGATTGGTGATCTTGCCCATGCGCTCCGTGAGCGCCGCGATCGCTTCGAGATTTTCGCGCGCCGACGCCTGGTCGCCGCGTTCGAGCAGCACCCGCGTGTTGTCCGAAAAACCGCGCAACGCGGCGAGCGGCTGATTCAGTTCATGCGTGATGCCGGCGGCCATCTGACCGAGCGCGGCGAGCTTGCTCGCCTGGATCAGTTCGTCGTGCGCGGCGCGCAATTCCTGTTCGGCGCGCGTGCGCTCGGCCACTTCCTTTTGCAACTGTTCGTTCGCCTGCGAGAGATCCGCGGTGCGCTCGGCGACCCGCCGGTTCAGTTCCGCGTAGGCTTTTTGCAGCAGCGCCCGGCTGCGCATCACCTCGCGCACGCGAGCGCGGCGCATTCTCCAGTAGAACGCCAACAACACCAGCGACACATAACCGAAGCCGGTGACGATGGTCGCCTTGCGCGCGTCGGCGTCGACCGGATCGACGGGCGACATGGTGATCAGATGCCAGTCCGGCTCGCCCATGCCGCGCCGCGACGCGAGATAGCGCGGTGCATAGCGGCCGCCGCCGATGCGCACGATCTGCGCGTTGCCTTCGAGCGTGCGTTCGATCGACACCGGCAACGGCGCGATCGGCTGTTGCGCGTATTGACGCGCCTGGTAGATCGAATCGGCGACCGGCCCCGACAGCGGCCGGATCGTGTGGTATTTCCACGCCGGTATCGACGACAGAAACACGACGCCGTGATCGTCGGTCACGACGAGCGGCTCGGACGCATCCGCGCCCTGAAACCATTCGAGATCGAGTTTGACGACCGCCACGCCGACAATCTTGCCGTCGCGCCGCACCGGTTGCGAGATGTAGTAGCCCGGCGCCTGCGAGATCGTGCCGATGCCGAAAAAGCGGCCCACGCCGCCTTTGACCGCATCGAGAAAATACGGCCGGAATTGATAGCCGGCGCCGATGAAGCTGCCCGGCCCGTGCCAGTTGCTCGCCGCGACGCAATAGCCGTCGAGCGGAATGATGTAGGTGACCGTGGCGCGCGCGTGGCGGTTCAGGTCTTCGAGATAGAGATTGGCGCGCGCGACGTTGGCTGGACTGGGATTCACCAGCACATCCTGCACGATGGGGTGTTCCGCCAGCAGATAAGGCAGTGACTCGTAGCGTTCCAGCGTACTTTTGAGCGCGCTGGTCGTACGGTCGACTCGCACCGCGGCGTTGCGCCGCAAATGGTCGATACCGCTTTGCCACGCGATGCTGTACGTGAGCCCGCATGCTGCGACGAGCCCGGCGACGAGCGCGAAGAGGATCAGCAGGCGTCGCGTCACGTTGGCAATATCCGATCGGTGAGGATCGTTTATTGTGGCATAAGGCGATGCGTCGTCGGCGTCAGCTTCGTCGGCCGACGAGGTGAGGGTTGGACGCGCGGCCACCGGTTTCATACGCTGGTGTCCGCGGCCATGAGCGCTACGTTAGAAGGCGTTGCCGATTGCGCGGCTCAAACGCCGGCTGGCTCTTTGAGCGGCACATCGCCACGCAACGCGGCGTTCAGTTTGCTGCGGTCCAGTTCCTTTTCCCATGCCGAGACCACCACCGTCGCCACGCCGTTGCCGACAATGTTCGTCAGCGCCCGGCATTCGCTCATGAAGCGGTCGATACCGAGAATCAGCACCATTCCCGACAGCGGAATGGTCGGCACCACGGCAAGCGTCGCCGCCAGCGTGATGAAGCCCGCGCCCGTCACGCCGCTCGCGCCCTTCGACGTCAGCATGGTCACCGCCAGCAGCGTGAGCTGTTGCGTCCACGTGAGGTCGGTGTTGGTGGCTTGCGCGATGAACAGCACGGCCATCGTCATATAGATGTTGGTGCCGTCGAGGTTGAACGAATAGCCGGTCGGCACCACGAGGCCCACCACCGAACGCGAGCAGCCGAGCTTTTCGAGCTTCAGCATCAGTTGCGGCAGCGCGGCTTCGGACGAGCTCGTGCCGAGCACGATCAGCATTTCTTCCTTGATGTACGCCACGAAGCGCAGGATGTTGAAACCCACCGCGCGCGCAATGATGCCGAGCACGACCACCACGAACACGATCGAGGTCAGATAGAACGTGCCGATCAGCTTGAGCATGGGCAGCAGCGAGCCGATGCCGTACTTGCCGATCGTAAAGGCCATCGCGCCGAACGCGCCGATCGGCGCCAGCTTCGTGATGATGCGCACGATGCCGAACAGCACATGCGAGAGGCCGTCGATAAAGCTCGTCACGACCTTGCCCTTTTCACCGGCTGTCGCGAGCACCGCGCCGAACAGCAACGCGATCAGCAGGATCTGCAGGATTTCACCCTGCGCGAACGCCGACACGAGCGTGTCCGGAATGAGGTGCATCAGGAAGTCGACGGTGGTCTGTCCGTGCGCTTTCGCGGCATACGAGGCGACCGCCTTGCCGTCGAGCGTGGCCGGATCGATGTTGAAGCCGACACCCGGTTTCAGCACGTGCGTGGCGATCAGACCGAGCACCAGCGCGAAAGTCGAGACGACTTCGAAGTACAGCAGCGCCTTGCCGCCCACTCGCCCGACCTTCTTCATGTCCTCCATGCCGGCGATACCCGTCACCACCGTACAGAAGATGATCGGCCCGATCACCATTTTGATCAGCTTGATGAAGCCGTCGCCGAGCGGCTTCATGTCGACGGCGAAATCCGGGTAGAAATGCCCGAGCGCGATACCGATGATGATCGCCACGATCACCTGGACGTACAGCACTTTGTGGATAGGTTTCTTCACGATGGTTCCTGCGATGTGGATGAGCTCAATGGCCTGCCACGCTGCGCATCATGCGAACGAATGATCGTCACGCCTGTGCACGGCATTAGGCCGCGACAAGACGACGAATTCAGAAATACCGGGAAGGGAAATCGGACATCGTTGTCTCCTTGCTTTAGTTGTCGGACCGTTGCGGCCGCGATATCTATTTCGCAAGGTCGATGCCAGCTCGACGCCAGGCGCAGCGCGTTGATTTATATAGATTTTCTAGCGACTCACCGCGCATGCCGTCCGGAATTCCGGAAAGCCGGACACAGGATGTCGCGGAATCCGGAATTTATCGGCACAGAAGCCTCGGGAAAACCCGGAGGCTTTTCAAACGCTCGATTCGCGCGAAGCGAGCGACGCCACCGCAACAGCGCTCAAACCGCGCCCTCTTCCAGCACCAGCAGATTCTCGTGCGAGAAACCCAGCGACACGGGCTGCCCGCGTTCGGGCAAACCGCGATTCGGGTCGTTGAACACATCGAGCGAAATCACCGCGTCTTTCACGCGGGTTCTGATGCGCACCACGGCACCGAGGAAATTCACTTCTTCGACAGTGGCGTTCAGCGTGTTGCGGCCTGGCGCGGCGGGCTCCAGCACGATCGCTTCGGGCCGCAGCGCGAGCAGACGCTTCTTGCCCGCATCGTTCGACGGCAACTCCTGCGTGGTGGTCAATTCCTGGCCGTCCACCACCATCTTGCCGGTCGCCGGATCGACCACGTGCCCGGCCAGAATGTTCAGTGTGCCCACGAATGACGCGACAAACCGTGTGCGCGGGTAGTTATAGATTTCGGAGGGCGAGCCGATCTGCTCGACGCGGCCCTCGTTCATCACGACGATGCGGTCGGAAATCGACAGCGCCTCTTCCTGATCGTGCGTGACGAAAATCGACGTGATCCCGAGTTCGCGCTGCAACGCGCGAATGTCCTGGCGCAACGAAATGCGGATCTTGGCGTCGAGCGCCGAGAGCGGTTCGTCGAGCAGCAGCACTTGCGGCTTACCGGCGAGCGCCCGCGCGAGCGCCACGCGCTGCTGCTGGCCGCCCGACAATTGCCACGGATAACGCCCGCCCAGTTGCGGCAGCTTGATCAGTTGCAGCATCTCCTCGACGCGCTGATTGATCTCCGCCTGCGGCCGATGTGTGATCTTCAGCCCGAAGCCGATATTCTCGGCCACCGTCATGTTCGGAAACAGCGCATACGACTGGAACACCATGCCGACCTTGCGCTGCCGCGTGCGAAGGTGGGTGACGTCCTTGTTGTCCAGCCGGATGATACCGCGCGTGGGCGTTTCGAAGCCGGCGATCATGCGCAGCACCGTCGTCTTGCCGCAGCCGGACGGCCCGAGGAACGTGATGAACTCGCCGCGCTCGATCTTCATATCGAAGTGATGCAGCGCCGTGTTCGCCCCGAAGGACTTATGCAGATTTTCGATCTCTAGGAATGCCATGTTTCGCTGCCCCAGTCCGTCAAACTCATTGGATCAAACGGTTGGATTAAACTTTCTGGCCGCTCATCGCGCGGGCGGAGCCGAATACCTGAATCAAACCCATCGACGCCCACGTAATTACGAACGCGATGATCGCGAGCGCCGACGGCTCGTACGCGCGGTTCGCGCCGATCAACTGCAGATAGGGGCCGAACGCGGGACGGTCGAGCAGGCTCGCCAGCGTGAACTCGCCGATCACCACCGCAAAGGTGAGAAACGCGCCCGACAGAATGCCCGAGCGGATGTTCGGGAAGATCACCTTGAAGAGAATCGTCGGCCAGTTCGCGCCGAGACATTCGGCCGCTTCGGTGAGCGAACGCACATCGACCGCGCGCAGGCCGGCATCGACGGCGCGGTACATGTACGGCAGTGACAGCGTCACGTAGCCGAACACGAGCAGCAGATCGGTGGCGCGCTCGTTGCCGGTGAGCGGCAGAATCGAACTGCTGTTATAGATGCGCAGATAACCGAACACGATCACGATGGCCGGCACCACCAGCGGCAACAACGTGATGAACTCGACGAGCGGGCGCAGCTTCGGCAAACGCAGTTGCACCCAGTAAGCCGTCGGCACCACCAGCAGCACGCCGACCACGATCGTCAGCAACGCCATCAGGATCGAATAGCCGAACGAGGCCTGAAAGCGCGGATCGCCGAGCACGACGCTGTACGCTTCGAAGCTATAGGTGCCGCGCTTCATGCGCAGGCTGAACTCGAACGTCGCGATCAACGGAATAAGGAAGTACAGCGAACCGACGATCATCGCGGTCCACGCACCCACACGCGATTGGCTTTTCATCGACGTCCCCTTTCAGCGCGCGAGCGCAGCCAGATGTAGCCGCCATTCGAGAGGCCGGTGACGAGCACCATGCCGAGCGCGAGTGCATAGCCGAGATTCTGGTTGTGCATCACGTCGCCGCGAATTTGCGCATACAGCAGGATCGTGACGATGTTCAGCGAACTGCCGGTCAGCGCATAAGCCGTCGCGACCGCACCGAACGAGTTGGCGAACAGCAGCAGCGCGGCGCCGAGCACGCTCGGCCACAGCACAGGCAGCGCGACGTAGCGCCAGTATTGATACGCGGTGCCGCCGAGGCAATCGCAGGCCTCGCGCCATTCGCGCTTCAGGCCGTCGAGCGCGGGCGTGACGATCAGCACCATCAAGGGAATCTGGAAATACAGATAGGTCAGCGTCAGCCCGGAAAAGCTCAGGATGCTGAAGCCGGTCGAGTACAGATTGAAGCCGAGGTATTTCTTCAGCAACACGGTGACGAGCCCGACGCGTCCCAATGTGCAGATGAAGGCAAACGCGAGCGGCACGCCGGCAAAGTTCGACGCGACGCCGGAAAACGTCATCAAGGTCGGACGGATCCAGCCCGGCAGTTTGCCCTGCACCGCCGCCCATGCGAGCAGCGAGCCGATCACCGCGCCGCCGAGCGAGGAAGCGGCGCTCACCTTGAAGCTGATCCAGTACGCGTCCATCACGGTCGGCTGGAGCAGGTCGCGGAAGTTGGCGAGCGTGAAGTGGCCTTGCGAATCCTGGAACGCGCCGACCATCAGGAAACCGGTCGGCAGAATCAGGAACAGCAGCGCGAAAGCAAAAAACGGCACCACGCCGATCCACGCGAGGAACTGCGACGCGCGGCCCGGACCGTCGACGCGAGGCGTTGGAGTGGGGACAGGCGGAACCAGCAATTCCGGCTGCACCGAGCCAGCATCCGATGAAGCGCTCATAGCTCACCCTTGGGGCAATCTGGCAAACGCCGGACGCGCCGCACATCACGTGCGGCGCGCCGGCGGCAAAACTTCACGTTACGGTTGGAGGTCGCGGCGCACGTGTTCCGCTGCCGCCGCGACCTCCACTACGCGGCTTACTTGACGTTCGCGCCGACCGCTTCGTCCCAGTGCTTCGTAATGGTCTCCTTGTACGCGTCCTGTTGCGAGAGCGTCGGGAACACCACGTTCTTGTATGCCGACGGGGGCGGCAGCTTGTCGAGCAACGCCTGCGGCACTTTCTTGCCGGCCACCAGTTCGTTGTAGCGCATGGGGTGGCAATAACCCTTCAGCCAGCCGATCTGACCTTCATCCGAGTACAGATATTCCATCCACAGCTTGGCTGCGTTCGGATGCGGCGCATAAGCGCTGATCGCCTGCACGTACACGCCCGCGACCACGCCCGTCTTTGGAATCACCACCTGCACCTTTGGATTGCCCTTCAGCGTATCGCGGTCGGCCAGCGCGTTGTAATCCCAACGCACGACGATCGGCGTGGTGCCTTGCGCGAGCGAGGCGGCCTTGCCGATCACCGGCACGAAGTTGCCGCTCTTGTTCAGGTTGGCGAAATAGGTAAGCCCGGCCTGTCCGGCTTTGCTCGCGTCGCCCTTGCTTTGCGAGAGGCCCGCCGCATAGACGGCCTGGATCGCCTGATTGGCCGAGCGCGGGTCGCCCGCCAGCGACACGGCATTCTTGTAGTCCGGCTTGAGCAGATCGCTCCAGTCGGACGGCGCCTTGTCGATCATGTCGGCGTTCACTTCAAACGAGAGCACGCCGTAGTAATCGCCATACCAATAGCCGTCGGCGTCTTTCGACTCTTTCGGAATCGAGTTCCACGAGGCGACCTTGTACGGCTGCAGCAGCCCTTCGGCCTTCGCCGACGGGCCGAACGAGAGGCCCACGTCGATCACGTCGGGCGCCTGCGGGCCCTTGTTACCCTTGTTCGCCTTGATGGCTTCGACTTCGTCGCCCGAACCCGCATCCGGATTCAGTTCGTTGATCTTGATACCGTACTTCTTCTGAAACCCGGCGACCAGTTCACCGTAGTTGCACCAGTCATGGGGCAATGCGATCACGGTGAGTTGGCCTTCCTGCTTGGCGGCGGCGATCAATGCATCGAGCGGCGCGGCCGAAGCGCCGCTGCTGGCGCCGGCGGCGGCCACACCCGCAACGGCCGACATCGAGAGTAAACGAGCTAACGCGGTGCGGTTCATAGTTTTCCCCATCCTCTGCCGAAATTGCTACGTTTGGAAAATTTCTAATTCGAGCTTCAGGACGCGCGCCCGTGCACCCTGGCACCTGCGCCGCCTCGCCATGTTCAGGCCGGGTTTGCCGGCGCGGAAAACATGTCGTGTCGCAGTGTATCGATGCGATCTGTACAAATCATGTCGACACCCCATTGCGCGAGCAGTTGCGCGCGCGCCGTGTCGTTGACCGTGTAGGCGAGCACGCGCAGGCCGGCGGCGTGAATCTTCGCGACCAGCGGCTCGGTCAGATACCGGTGGTTCGCGTGGAAGGACACGCAGTCGAGTTCCCGCACGACGCGCAGCCAGTCCGCCGGCACCTCGTCGAACAGCATGCCGCGTTGCAATGACGGCGCCGCGTCACGCGCGGCGGCCAGCGCCTCGAATGAAAACGACGACAGCAACGGCGGCGTCTGCCCTTGCCAGAGCGTCAGCGCGCCGCCTGCCACCAATGTCCCGGTGATCGCGTCGCGGCCCGGACATGGCTTGATTTCGATGTTGGCGGCAATGCCGTCGCGCGCGCAGCGTTCGGCCGCCTCGGCGAGCGTCGGCAAACGCGTGCCGGCGAATTGCGCCCCGTACCATGCACCGGCGTCGAGCGTGGCCAGTTGCCGCCACGTGTGTTCCGCGGCGGCGCCATGGCCGTTGGTGGTGCGCTCGAGCGTGTCGTCGTGCAGCAGAAAGAGTTGGTTGTCGGCGGACAGCTTGGCGTCGAATTCGACCATGCGGTAGCCATAGCGCACGCAGGCGTCGAAACCGGCGAGCGTGTTCTCCGGAGCGAGCGTGCCGCCGCAGCGATGCGCCGCCAGTCGCGGATAAGGCCAGTCTGCGGATGAAGCGCGATTAATCCCGTTTCCCACGTCTCGTTACCTTTCAGATAGAGCGGTTGACTATGCTCTCGACACGTTCCCGGCCGCCACTGCGCGTTGCCATCAAGCACGCACGCATGCTTCAGGTAGTCCTTTCCCGCGCGAGCCTGGCGCGTAGTATCGCGCTAAGACAGGCGCCGCGATAGTCGGACGAACGCTTCATGCTTCCACCGAGCCGGCCGCGGCGGCGCCATGGTCAGGATGACGAAGCGTGCCGCCACCGGGGAGCGCCCCCCTTGCGTGCTTCGTTCAGGCGGTGGATCCCAGAATCCATTATGGCGACGACGCAGACCAGCCGGATTGCCAAAAAACGCCACTCAATGCTCGAAATCGGACATTTCAATTCCTTTTCGAACATTTGATGTTCGAAACAGGCTTGGCGCTTCGATCTGCGAAGGCTAAAGTTAAATACACAAACTTGCAAGCTGCCAAAAAAATACAACACAATTCGACTAAAGTAGTACGCTTGACATCGTCCGGACACACATTCGTGAGCACGATGTCGTAGTTAACAACAAGCAAGATAAACGCGCGTACGCACCCAGGGAAACATGCATGTGGCAGGAAGATCGTCATCAGAGAATTCGCGCGTTGCTGTCCACGCTTCAACGTGTGTCCACGGAACGGATCATGGCGGACCTCGGGGTGTCGCGCGAAACGGTGCGGCGCGATCTGCTCGACCTCGAAGCGCTTGGCGAGCTGCGACGCGTGCATGGCGGCGCGATCAAGCCCGCCGATGAAGCGCCGATCGCCGAGCGCGCGCATATGCGCGTCAAATCCAAAACCGCCATCGCGAAGGCGGCCACGGGACTGATCACGAGCGGCCAGACGCTTTTCATCGACGCGGGCACCACCACCGCCGCGCTAGCGGAAGAACTGGCGAAACTCGCGAACCTGACCATCGTCACCAATTCGATCGATGTCGCGCTGAAGATGCGCGGTGGAGGCGATCAAACCGAAACCGCCAACGAAGTCATCCTGCTCGGCGGCTCGATCAGCGACCGCGCGATGGCGACCACCGGCGCCACCACCGTGCTCGATATCCAGCGCTATCGCGCGGACCTCGCGCTGCTGTCGCCGGTCGGCATCGATCACCGGCACGGCGCGACCAATTACGACCACGCCGAAACCGAAGTGGCGCGCGCCATGGTCGCCAACGCGGACCGCGTGGCGATCCTCGCCGATTACAGCAAGATCGGCCAGCGCAGCCGCATCTCCTACTGCCCGGTCGATCGGATCGACGTGCTCGTCACCAACAAGAAGGCGGCCGAAGCCGCCGATTTTGCATCGCTGAAAAAGAAGCTCGAAGAGATCATTCTTGCTTGAGGCCTGGGCCGCGAAGTTGGCAGCTCGAGGCCCGATGCTCGATGTTTATTCCTTCACATGCATCGTGTCGAGCGAACGCTTGCGCAGACGAGTGTCGTGCAACGCGCCGGCGGCGTCGAGCACCGGATAGGCGGTCGAACAGAACAGTGAATTGAGCCGCTTCATGTCGCTGATCAGATCGAGATGCAGAGCGCTGGTCTCGATGCTG
Source organism: Paraburkholderia aromaticivorans (assembly GCF_002278075.1). Classification (NCBI taxonomy): domain Bacteria; kingdom Pseudomonadati; phylum Pseudomonadota; class Betaproteobacteria; order Burkholderiales; family Burkholderiaceae; genus Paraburkholderia; species Paraburkholderia aromaticivorans. The sequence goes on from NZ_CP022989.1 coordinate 898,478, forward strand.
CGCAAGGTCTGGCCGGTGAGCCGGTCCAGATGCCGGTATGAATAGGCGCGCTCCAGATCGCGAAAGCGCTCCTTCTCCGCGAGAAGGCGCTCGGCGCACCGCAGATCGTTGTTCAGAAACACCGACAGCCCGAGCTGCAGATTGCTGACGAGCCGTGCCTGCAAGTCGTCCAGCTCACCCAGCCCTTCCTCCGAAAACGACAGCCGATGGGCGATCTTCTTTTCTTCGATATCGCCCACGATCCGCTCGATGATATCGCCCGCATGTTCGAGGTTGATCGTCAGTGAAATGATGTCGGTCCAGCGGCGGCTGTCGGCTTCGTCGAGCTGCTCGCGCGAGATCAGCGTTAAGTAGGTCTTGACCGCGGCGTAGAGCTCGTCCACGTCGTCGTCCATGCGGACCGTTTCCCGCGCTTTGTCCAGATTGTTGTGATGGATCAGGTCCGCGACATTGTCGAGCATGGTGCGCACGATGTCGCCGATGCGCAGCACCTCGCGTGCGGCATGCGCGAGCGCGAGCGTGGGAGTGGACAGCGCCGCGGTATCCAGGTGGAGCGGCCGCAGCTCGCCATTCGGCAACGGCCGGTTGGGTAGGACCCGCGCGCAGACGCGCGCCACTGGATCGATCAGCGAGAGGCACGCGCAGCAGCGCAGCGTGTTGTAGATCAGGTGAAAACCGACAGTCGCTTCGCGCGGATTCGCGATCAGCACCGGCAGCCCGCGTGCGAGCAGCGAGGTGAACGGCAGGATCAGCAACGCGCCGGCCAGCTTGAACGCAAAGCTGCCCAACGCGAGGCGCCGCGCGGCCGCATTCTGTGCGACGGTGCCGAGAAGCGCCAGCAGGCCGCTGCCGAGATTCGCGCCGATCACGAGGCACAGCGCGACCTTCAGGGAAATCACCCCGGATGAAGCGAGCGTCGCCGTCAGCAGCACGGCGGCAAGGCTCGAATACGACAGCATGGCGAACGCGGCGCCGACCAGTGCGTCGAGCATGGTGTCGCCGGTCAGCGCGCCGAACATCACGCGCACGCCCGCGCCTTGCATCATGGGCTGGGCGGCTTCGACGATCAGACGCAGCGCGAGCAGGATCAGACCGAGGCCGATCAACGTGCGGCCGACCTGACCGAGACGGGTTTGTTTGCGCGACAGGAAGAGCGGCACGCCGAGCAGAATCAGGATCGGCGACAACCAGGACAGGTCGAGTGTGAGCACCCGCGCCATCAATGCCGTGCCCACGTCGGCGCCGAGCATGATCGCGAGGCCGCTGGTAAGCGGCAACAGTCCCTGCGCCGCGAACGACGTGACGATCACCGCGGTGGCGTTGCTGCTCTGCACGAGGCTCGTGACACCGACACCCGAGAGGAATGCCCGCCAGCGGCTACTGGTGCTGCGCCCCAGCACGCTGCGCAGATCCGCGCCGAGCACCCGCAATATGCCGGTGCGCACAATGTGCGAACCCCACACGAGGAGCGCCACACCGGCCAGAAGGTTTAGGAGAATCAACATAAGGCACTGCGCATCCGTTCCTGCTGCCATGACCCGAACCGCATGCCGCGCGAACCGGCACCGGGGCGTATATGACAGTAGTGTTGCACATTTTTGCCTTATTGTAATTTTGTGCGTTTAAATATACGCTCGTGTAAAGCTGTGGATTGCTGTGTGTACCGGCTCGTGGTCAGTCATGCATCGAGTTCGACCGCTTGACCACTTAATCATGAGGACTCTGGATGAGCCGCAACCTTGCGCTGTTCGACCTGGACCACACGCTGCTGCCGCTCGACAGCGATCAGGCGTGGGCCCACTTCATCGCCGGATTGGGTATAGAAGGCGCCGTGCGGCACGCGCAGGAAATCGACGATTATTACCGGCAGTATGTGGCCGGCACGCTCGATATGACCGCGTATCTGAACTACACGCTAGCACCGCTCGCGCGCCACTCACGAGAGCAGCTCGACGCGTGGCATGCGCAGTTCATGCAGCAGGTGATTACGCCTGCCATCCTGCCGGCCGCGCGCGAACTCGTGCAACGCCATCTGGACGCGGGCGACCTTTGCTGCATCGTCACCGCCACCAACGTGTTCATCACGGAGCCGATCGGCAAGGCGCTCGGATTCGAGCATCTGCTGGGAATCGAGCTCGGCACCGAAGGCGGCGATCCGTTGGCGCGCTTTACGGGAAAGGCGGTCGGCACGCCCACCTTCCGCGAAGGCAAGATCACGCGCACCGAAAGCTGGCTGGCTTCGCTTGGGCATTGCCTGCAGGATTTCCCGCAGAGCTGGTTCTATAGCGATTCGATCAACGACGTCCCCTTGCTGGAACGCGTCACGCATCCGGTCGCGACCAATCCCGATCCGCGATTGCGCGCCGTCGCCGCGGAGCGCGGCTGGCCGGTGATCGAACTGTTTGCCCAAGCCTCAGCCTGAGCCCGAACCCGCGCGCGCGGCGGCCGCCGCGCTAGGCGCGCCCTTTCCACGGCACGAGCCGCCGCTCCAGTGCACGCATACCCAGATCGAAGAACCACGCGATCAGTCCGATCAGCATAATGCCCATCACCACCACGTCGGTGCGCAAAAAACTCGACGCGTTCAGCACCATCTGACCCAGGCCCGCCGTAGCCGCGACCATTTCCGCGGCGACCAGCGTGGTCCAGCCGAAGCCGATGGCAATACGCAGGCCGGTCAGAATCTCCGGCAACGCCGCCGGCAAGACCACGTGCCGCACGATCTGCGAAAAGCGGCCGCCCAGTGAATACGCCGCATGAATCTGCTCGATCGTTGCGCTGCGCACGCCGGCGCGCGCGGCCATGGCAATCGGTGCAAAACAGGCCAGATAGATCACGACGATCTTCGCCGTTTCGTCGATGCCGAACCAGATCACTACCAGCGGCAAATACGCGAGCGGCGGCAGCGGCCGGTAGAACTCCAGCGGCGGATCGAGCAGGCCGCGCGCGACCCGGCTTACCCCCATCAGGATACCGACCGGCACGGCCGTGACCGCGGCGAGCGCAAACGCGCCGAACACCCGCAACGCACTCCATGCGAGGTGTTCGGAGAGCGGCAAGCCGCCTTGAATGCGACCGTGCCACGCGTCGATAAAGGCGGCCCACACGGCTTCGGGTGTCGGCAGAAAGAGCGGCGGCAGCCAGTGCAGATGCGTGGCAAGCCACCACAACGCCGCGAGCGCCGTGACCGACATCGCGCTCAGCGCCGCGGTTGGGCCTTCGCCCGGCAAACGCCAGCCGCGTACGGGGCGCGCCGTCCGCCGCGGCTTGCCGGTGCTCATGCCGGTGCTCGCGCCGGTGCCGGTCTCGGCGAGCGGCACATTGCCCAATGATTCACGCGAAGCCGTCACGACACCACCTCTTCCTGATTGCGCTCGTGCAGACGATGCACCAGGCGCTCGCGCCATTCGATGAAATCCGCCGACGACTTCACCGCGCGTGCATCGCGCGTCTGCAGAAAACGCCGCGCGAACGGCAAGCCGTAGCTGTCGGCGATGCGGCCCGGACCCGGCGTCATGACGACGAGGCGGGTCGCGAGAAAGAGCGCCTCTTCGACGCTGTGGGTAATGAAGAACACCGTCTTGCGCGTGCGGCCCCAGACGTCGAGTACGAGTTCCTGCATGGACTCGCGCGTCATGGCGTCGAGCGCGCCCATCGGTTCGTCCATCAGCAGCACTTGCGGATCGCTCGCCAGCGCGCGGGCGATCCCCACGCGTTGCTGCATGCCGCCTGAGAGCGCATAGACCCGCGAGCGCGCATGCTTCTGCAGTCCGACGAGCTTCAGCATTTCGAGCGCAACGCGCTCGCGCTCCGCCTTGGGCACGCGCTGAAAGCGCAAGCCGAGCGCAACATTGTCGAGCACGTCGAGCCACGGCATCAGCGCGTACTTCTGAAATACCACGCCGCGGTCCGCGCCCGGCCCGAGAACGGGCTCGCCGTTCAGCCGCACCTCGCCTCCGGTCGGCTGGATAAAACCCGCAATGCAGTTGAGCAAGGTCGTCTTGCCGCAGCCCGACGCGCCCAGCGCGACCACGAACTCGCCGGGTTCGATGCGCAGATCGACATCGGCCAGCGCGAGGTGCGGCGCCGCGCCGCGCGGGCCTTCGTAGGCGACGTGCAGTTGCCGTATTTCAAGACCGCTCATCGCCGGACCTCATGATGCTGATTGAAAACAGCGCGCGACGATCAATGCGCCGCGCGTTGCACGAACTGTGGATCGACGCCGGTCGAGTAATCGGCCAGCACGTTCTGGATCGTGCCTTGCGTCTTCAGAAACGCCGCGGTGGCAGCCAGCGACTTCGCCGCGCCCGATTGCGCGCCGCCGCCAAGCCACGCATTCGACGCCTGCTGAGCGGGCGTCGGGAACGCGTACAGCGCGAGGCTCGCCGGCACTTCCTGCGCATTGGCGCCGGACTCTTTGGCGACCGCCTCGACCTGCGGCGACGAAGCCGTCCATGCGGAGGTGTGGTCGCGATAATTCGCGTCGGTGGCGGCGAGCACCTTCACGAAACGCGTGACGAACTCGGCGTTCTGACTGGCGAACTTGCGATCGACGACGAACCCGTCGAAGGTCGCCTTGCCGGTCTGCTGCGCGACCTGCCCCGACGTGATGAGTACCTTGCCGCTCTTCTTGACCTTGGCGAGCACGGGATCCCAGATGTACGTCGCGTCGATGTCGCCGCGCTCCCACGCCGCCGCGACTTCAGGCGGGCGCAGGTTGACGATCTTGACGTCGGACGGATTCACGCCGGCGTTCTGCAACGCGACCAGTGTGTGAAAGTGCGAGGTGGAGACGAACGGCACGCCGATCTTCTTGCCTTTGAGGCCGGCGACGCTCGAAACATTGGAGCCGTCGCGAGCGACCAGCGCTTCGGCGTCGTTGATATTGTCGAGAATCCAGAACAGCGAAATGTCCACGCCCTGCGACAGACCCGCGGCGATCGGGCTCGAACCAGCTTCACCGAGCTGCACCGAGCCGGAGGCCAGGGCGCGGATCACGTCGGCGCCGCTGCCGAGCTTACGGTAGGTGACCTTGTAGCCGGTGGCTTTTTCCACTTCGCCGGTGGCCTGCGCGTAGCGCCACGGCACCACCATGTCCTGATACGCAATCACGACTTCTTTAGTGTCGGCGTGCGCCACGGATGCAAACGGCGCGGACAGTGCAAGCAGCGTGGCGAACGCGGCCAGCGAACGGCGGAAGCGGTTCATCGGAAAGCCTCTTGTGTAAGTGGAGTTCGGGAGGCTTTCGACTATAGGCAGTTTGTTCGCGGCCGGTTCTAATTAATCCGCGATTGCTAATCACGCTGTTTTAGCATTGCTTTTCACGTTGGGTTGGTAAGCCGCGACTGCTGCTGCGTGCAGTCGAACGGTTCCAGCAAATGATGCGGTTAGCGGCGCCTGTGCGCAAGCTGGCTGTTCGGCAGATTGACCCGGGATTGGCTGCGGCCGGATCATCCTTTCGTTGTCGAAATTAGCATTCCTATGATCGATTTTCTTAGGTGTCTCAGTTGGCTATTCTTTAACGTCGGCGTGCCCGTGTGTGCGCCTTTCGCGCTGCTTCCACTGTTGAGCTTTTCGCGCTTTTATCGGGATTCGTCGAAGGGGATTGCGATACGTTCAGTCCAGGACGGACAGCTTCTCTGGGTCGTCATTTCGATGTGCGCGAGCGCATGCTACGAGATCGGAAGCGCGTTGAGCGGAGCATCCACAAGAAACACGCTGGCTTTCATGCTGGCGGGATTGCTCTGGCATGCCCTATTTTTGGTTGCGGCGTGCATCCTCGTATCGTTCGCAGCGGCTGACTCCGCGCCGCACGCTGGATCTCGCTGCGCAGACGAACCACCCGAGCGAAGATTGATGTGGGCGTCAGTGATCATGACAGCAACGATAGCCGCCACATTCCCTCTATCTCATTATTCGTTAACCTAACTAATTGAAGAAAATCCGAGCTATACTTTTGAGCACGTCCAACTGGGAGAACTTAAGTGCCCAATCTGATCGACCATATCATGGAGAATCGTGAGCTGCGTTATCGCATCATCGAACTCACGATTCCCTTTTCCATCATCGGCGGAACGATGGCCTCGATCTGCATGCTGCTCGCGCGGTATTACCGGTGACTCGTAGGTTCGGATCAACTGGGCATGATTTCAACACCCCATGTCCGACCGCCCAAAGAGAAAAGCCTGCAACATGTGCAGGCTTTCTCAATCTGACAAACAGAGCTAGCGAAAATACTCAGACCACGCCGGCTCCGTGCGCCTGCAAATCAGCGTGGTAGCTCGAACGCACCATCGCGCCCACGGCTGCGTGCGTGAAACCCATCTTGTACGCTTCTTCCTCGTACATCTTGAACGTGTCCGGGTGCACGTACGAGCGCACCGGCAGATGGTGCTCCGACGGTTGCAGGTACTGGCCGATCGTCAGCATGTCCACGTCGTGTTCGCGCAGGTCGCGCATCACTTGCAGAATCTCTTCTTCGGTTTCGCCAAGGCCGACCATCAGCCCGGACTTGGTGGCCACGTCAGGATGCAGCGCCTTGAAGTCCTTCAGCAGCTTCAGCGAATGCGCGTAGTCCGAACCCGGGCGCGCTTCCTTGTACAGACGCGGCACCGTTTCGAGGTTATGGTTCATCACATCGGGCGGTGCGGCATTCAGAATGCCAAGCGCGCGATCCAGACGGCCGCGGAAATCCGGCGTCAGAATTTCGATGCGCGTATCCGGCGACAGCTCACGCGTCTGACGAATACATTCCACGAAGTGTGCCGCCCCGCCGTCACGCAAATCGTCACGGTCGACGCTGGTGATCACCACGTACTTCAGCTTCAGCGCGGCGATAGTGCGTGCGAGGTTGCCGGGTTCGTCCACGTCGAGCGGATCGGGACGGCCGTGACCGACGTCGCAGAACGGGCAGCGGCGCGTGCACTTGTCGCCCATGATCATGAAGGTCGCAGTGCCCTTGCCGAAGCATTCGCCAATGTTCGGGCAGCTCGCTTCTTCACACACCGTATGCAGATTGTGCTCGCGCAGGATCTGCTTGATTTCATAGAAGCGCGAATTACCGGTGGCCGCTTTGACGCGAATCCAGTCTGGCTTCTTGAGCTTCTCGATCGGGATGACCTTGATGGGGATACGGGCGGTTTTGGCTTGCGCCTTCTGCTTCGCAGTGGCGTCGTAGGCAGCGGCGGGAGCCGGCACGGCATCCGGCGCGGGGGAAGCTGCGAGGTTCGCGGTAACGTCAGTCATTCGTTCGGTCCAGTCAGGCGGTGAGAGCACCGGCCTGTGGTTGGGCGACGGCCGCGGGACTGCCGTCGAGGTTTGCGGTGAGACATGCTGCAAAGGTACGGGCCACGTCGTCCCAGCCGGCGGCAACGCCTAGCGTTGCCATATCGACTGTTTCGAGCCCCGCGTAGCCACACGGATTGATGGCCAGAAACGGCCGCAAATCCATCTTCACGTTCAGGCTCACGCCGTGATAGCTGCAGCCATTGCGAATTTTCAAACCCAGCGCCGCGATCTTGGCGCCAGCGTGCAATCCGGCAGCCGGCCCGGGCGCGACATAAATACCGGGGGCGCCCGCCTTTCGTTCTCCGGCGAGATTATACGCCGCAAGCGTGTCGATCACGGCTTGCTCGATCCGCGTGACCAACTCGCGCACCATCAGCTTGCGACGGCGCAAATCGAGCAGCAGGTAGGCCACCACCTGCCCCGGCCCGTGATAGGTGATCTGCCCGCCCCGGTCGACTTTGACCAGAGGAATACCGCTGTCAGCGGCCAGCAGATGGGCGGGATCGCCCGCCTGGCCTAGCGTAAAGACGGGAGGGTGTTCGACCAGCCAGATTTCGTCGGGGGTGTCGGCGGTGCGCTCGTCGGTGAACGCGCGCATGGCTTCGAAACTGGCTTCGTAGGGTTCGCCGCCACGCCAGCGCAGCGTAAGCGGCGCCGAGGCAGGCACAGGAGTGGGTGAAACCGGGGTGGCGGACATGATTTCGTCAGTTTACCGAAATCTGGGAATCCCCGCCGGAAGTGAAGACATCGGAAGCGTCAAGTCGGGAGCCTGCTGGCCGCGCCTCGACGGAGAATCGCCATGGCGCGGCTGCCGGTCGTGCCAAACGCCATCGAGCGGTTGAGCCCGCGGCGCGGCCTTGGCCCTCCAGCAGCGCCGTTCGCCCAATCCAACGCATCCGCGGCACCTGTCAAACCGTGCGCCAGCCGCCCCGCACACGCGCCGCCAGCCGTTCGCCGATCCGCGCGAACCAGTTCAGCGCTCGCTCGTCGCAACGCGTCGGCACGGAAAACGCCACCTTTGCCTGCGTGTCGCCTTCAGCGCTCAGCCACAGCCGTTCGCCGCGCCGCAGCCGCAGCGTATGGCCGGGTTGCAGCCAGTAGTCTTCCGTATCGTCGCTGCGCGTGATCCATACGGCGCCGCCGCGAACGACCAGCTTGGTGCTGCGCGCCACCTTCAGAGGAACCGTTTCGCCGGTGCGGATTTCAAACGCGATGCTAGAGGAAATTTCTCGCATGATGCCCTCGCCAAAAATCGTTTCGTGACTACAATCCTAGGCGTAGCAAGGGTTTACGCAAAACGATCTATTTTCATCTCTATGTGAGAAATATTGGCATGGACCTTCGGCAACTACCCGCGCTGAACGCGATCAAGGCATTCGAGGCCGCGGCCCGCCACGAGAGCTTCTCGCGCGCCGCCGACGAGCTTTTCGTCACCCACGGCGCCGTCAGCCACCAGATTCGCGCGCTGGAGGCCGAACTGGGCGTCTCGCTGTTCGCGCGCGACGGCAAGCGCGTGCGGCTCACCGAGACCGGCCGGCGCTACGCCACCCACGTGCGCTCCGCGCTGATGGCGCTCGCCGACGCCACCCGCCAGATCCGCGCCGGCGACCGCGAGCGGCGGCTGGTCGTGTCCATGTTGTCGTCGTTTGCTGCACGCTGGGTGACGCCGCGCGTCGGCAGCTTTATCGAAGCGCATCCGCAATGGGACCTCGAATTGCTGTCCACCAACGCGCTGACGGATTTCGCGCGCGACGACGTCGACGTGGCAATCCGTTTCGGCTTCGGCAAATATTCGGGGCTGCATTCGGAGTTGCTGCTGGAGGAGATCTTCTTTCCCGCCTGCGCGCCGAATTTCAACGGCGGCAAGCTGCCGCAAACGCCCGCCGATCTGGCCAAGGTCCCGCTGCTGCGTTCCGACGACGAGCTATGGCGCCCCTGGTTCGACGCCGCCGGCCTCAGCGACTGGCCCGAGCCCAAGCGCGGCGTGCTGTATCAGGATTCGTCGAATCTGCTGCAGGCGGCCATCGACGGCCAGGGCGTCGCGCTCACGCGCCGGTCGCTGGCCATGCACGAAATCGCGGCGGGCCGCCTTGTGCGCTTGTTCGATGTGGATGGACCGAGTCCATGGCAGTACTACTTCATCTGCCCGCCGCAGATGCTCGAAACGGCCCGGGTCAGGGCGTTTCGCGACTGGGTGTTCGAGGAGGTGGGGCGTTTCAAGCAGCTTTTCGACCGCGCCTGTGAGGCGGGGCCCGGCGCAAGCGTCGATATGGCAGCGAACGCGTTGCGCGTCAGACCGTAAAACACGACGCCGGCCGAAGCCTCAAAGCACGACCTTCACCATCGGGTGACCGGTGAGCGCGCGGTAGATATCGTCGAGCTGCTCGCGGCTCGTGGCGCGCACCGTGACCGTCAGTCCGGTGTAATTGCCACCGCTGGACGGCCGCATCTCGACGCGCGATTCGTCGACTTCATTGTCGAACCGACGGACCACCGTGACGATCGTCTCGGCGAACTCGGGGTGCGATTTGCCCATGATCTTGATCGGGAAATCGCAAGGAAACTCAAACAGCGATTCGTTCACGGGACTCATTCTCTACTCCTTGCTGCGCCTCGCGCGCTTGCTGGGTCTTGGCTCGCTGATACGCCGCGTACAGCGCCGCAAAGACGGCACCCGGCTTGCCTTCGCCGACCGGCCGGCCATCGAGCTGCGTGACCGGCAGCACTTCCTTGGTTGCCGAACTGACGATGATCTCGTCTGCCGCGCGCAGTTCGGCTTCGCTGATCTCGCGCGCTTCGAAGCGGATGCCGCATTCGCCCGTCAGTTCCTCGATCAGGCCGTAGCGAATCCCTTCGAGAATCTTGTGGCTGCGCGGCGGCGCGGACAACACGCCGTCCTTCACCATCCATACATTCGACGACGACCCTTCGGTCAGCATGCCGTCGCGAAACTGGATGGTCTCGAACGCGTCGTTCTCCGCGGCGTATTGCGCCATCAGCACGTTGCCGAGCAGCGACACCGACTTGATATCGCAATTGAGCCAGCGACGATCTTCCGCGGTGACGCACCGCACACCTTGCGCGCGCTGCACCGCGTCCGGCAGGTTGAGCGGCGTGACCATCACGAACACGGTCGGCTGGATGCCAACCGGAAACGCATGACCCCGTTTCGCGACACCGCGCGTGACCTGGATATAGGCAATCGCGTCCTGATCGGCGCGCAAACCGCCGTCCGCCTCGTTCGCCGCGACCACCTGCCCGATCAGCGCGCGCCAGCCGGCGTCGTCGAACGGATTGGCGATGCCGATCTTGCCGACCGAGCGCGCGAGGCGCGCCAGGTGCTGCTGGAAGCGAAACGGCGTACGCGCGCCCGCATGCGCGGGATGGGCATAGAGCGGCGCGACTTCATAAATGCCGTCGCCGAAAATAAAGCCGCGGTCGAGAACAGGCACACGCGCTTCGGACAACGGCACCAACTCACCGTTCAGATAGACGATCGGATCGGGCGAAACATCGGAAACAGCGGTCATTGCAATCGGGCTCTTACTTCTTCTTGTTGAACATGAGCATCAGCGAATCCCACACGCGGCCCACCACGCCGGCTTGCGGCACGGCCTGCAAGGCCACCACCGGGAACTGCGCCAGCACCTTGCCGTCTGCAACCAGCTTCACCGTGCCGACCTGCTGACCGTTCGCGAGCGGCGCGATCAGCGGATCGATCTGCTCGATCTGCGGCTTCACCTTGTCGCCCATACCCTTCGGCACGGTGATGTACTGATCGCCCTTCACGCCGATCTGCACGGTGTCCTGCGCACCCTTGTAGACACGCGGCGTGCCCACCACCTGGTTCGCCTTGTACAGACGCACCGTGTCGTATGCGGTGTAGCCGTAGTTCAGCATCTTCAGGCTGTCCTGCACGCGGTCGTGTTCCTTGGTCTCGCCCATCATGACAGAGACGAGACGGCGCGACGCGTCGTTCGCGCCCGGCAGCGAACGCTTCGCGCTCGCGATCAGGCAGTAACCCGCGGCTTGCGTGTGACCGGTCTTCAGACCGTCCACCGTCGGGTCGATCCACAACAGGCGGTTGCGGTTCGGCTGCTTGATCTTGTTGTACGTGAATTCCTTGACCGAGAAGATGTTGTAGTAGTCCGGGAAGTCGCGAATCAGCCGTGCCGACAGGATCGCGAGGTCGCCCGCGGTCGTGTAGTGCTGCGGGTCGGGCATGCCGTTCACATCGGCGAAATGCGTGTGCTTCATGCCGAGACGCTGCGCTTCGGTGTTCATCATGTTGACGAACTGCGACTCGCTGCCGCCGACCAGTTCGGCCAGCGCGATCGCAGCGTCGTTACCCGACTGGACGATCATGCCGTAGACCAGATCGTGCACGGTCACCGGCTTGTTCGCTTCGATGAACATGCGCGATTCGTCGGTCCGCACGCGGCGCACCCCTTCGCTCGGCATGACCGTCTGTTCCATCGTGATCTTCTTCGTCTGCAGTGCTTCGAAGACGAGGTAAGCCGTCATCAGCTTGGTGAGCGACGCGGGTTCCACGCGTTCGTCGGCATTGCCCGAGGCGAGCACCTGGTTGCTGGTGGCGTCGACGAGCACCCATGAGCGCGCGTTCACCGCCGGCGGCGGCACTTGCGCGAATGCCGTGCTGGCGGCGAGCGTGGCCGGCAGCACCACGCCGAGGGTCACGGCACGGCTAAGCGAAGGAGAAACGAAGGAAGCAACCGAAGGGAATGACGTGCGGCCGGAGGTGAAGAAACGCATAGGGTCGATTCGTGCAGAAAAGTACATCGCGCGCAGGGCGCATTGTTTGGAAGAGCCGGTCGGCGAGCGTCCGGCCGTAAAAACGGCGCGGCGCCCGTTGGACTTCCGGCCACGCGATCGGTTCGCGCAGCACGCCCCGTATCCGGCACCGCTGCGGCGAAAAGACGCTACGCGTCGCGCGAACTGCCGGATGGGCGGCGCTGCGCCCAAAAAAGAGTCGCCATTATACGCGTGCTCTCCCGGTAACTTTGCGCAAATGGCGGCGATTAATTTGCGTTTGTGCGTACCTGTACCCCGGAAAACACACGGCGCATGCCGATCATCGCCACGCGTCGACGATGATGCGCTTCAGAACGTGCAGCTTGCGATGCAGAAAATGCTCCGCTCCCGGAATCACGACGACCGGCAGCTCCTGCGGCCGCGCCCAGTCGTAAACGGATTGAATGGGAACCGTCTCGTCGGTTTCGCCGTGAATCACGAGCGTGTTTTCCGGCACCGGGGCCACGTCCCAGCGGCTCGCCGCCGTGCCGACCAGCACCATTCGCTCGATCTCCTGACCTTCGTCACGCAGCTTCGCGGCCACGTGCGACAGCACGAACGTGCCGAACGAAAATCCCGCCAGCACGAGCGGTAGATCGGCCTGACCCGGCGCGGCGCGCATATGGTCGAGCACGGCGCGCAGATCGTCGCGCTCGCCGATGCCCGCGTCATGCTCCCCTTGCGTTTCGCCGACGCCGCGAAAATTCGAGCGATAGGTCACGTAGTTCAACTGCACGAGCGTGCGCGCGAGCGTCTGCGCGACCTTGTTGTCCATCGTGCCGCCGAACAGCGGATGCGGATGCGCGACGAGCGCGATGCCGCGCGGCGCGGCACCGTTCTCGCGCGTCTCGTCGGGCAGGTCCAGCGCGACCTCGATCTTGCCGACCGGGCCGTCGATCAGATACTTCTTCGTATGTGCGTTCATGGCGAGGCTTATTGATCGATTTTCAGACGCTCGACGATCTTGCCGTTCACGAGATGCGAGTCGACGATTTCGTCGATGTCGCTCTCGTCGACATACGTGTACCAGACGCCCTCCGGATACACGACGAGCGCCGGGCCGAGTTCGCAGCGGTCGAGGCAACCGGCTTTGTTGATGCGCACCTGACCCGGACCTGCGAGACCGAGTTGCTTCACGCGTTTTTTCGCATGCTCCTGCATCTCCTGCGCGTTGCAGTTCGCGCAGCTCGGGCGTTCGGCGCCAGGGTCGCGCTGATTGAGACAGAAGAAGACGTGGTACTTGTAGAAGGAATCCATGATGTCCGGGGGCGAAACTGCCAGTGTCGGAATGGCGCTGGATGCACAGCGGCGCGCCTGTCGTGCGAACGATTATAACGAGCGGGACTGGCGGTCGCTGACGCCGGGGGCGCTTCGAGCCTGCGGGCACGCCCGTTTCACGCCCGCCTCACGCCCGCCTTGGCGGGGCTCCTTGCGTGCTTCGCACCTGCTTCATGCGTGCTGCACGCGTGCTTCGCGACTGCTTCATCCATGCCTCACGCATGCTTTTACCGCTGCTTCGCACCTGCTTCATCGGTGCCGCACGATGCTTCACCGCCGCCGCCTCACGCGTGCTTCATGCGCCGCTTGAGCCACGCCTGCTCGACGACATACGCCAGCCACACCAGCGCCGCATACGGCCAGATCCATGCGAGCCAGTGCGCGAGACCGTTGAAATGCAGATAACGCCCTTGCCGCCAGTCGGCGAGCACGGCATCGAAATACGGATTCACGGGCAACAGGTTGACGAACACCAGCGCGAGCGCCAGCGCGCCGCCCGCCAGCGCCGCTCGCGACCTGCGCCGCAGACGCAGCGCGCACAGCGCGGCCGCGGTGCCGCACGCGAGCCCCGCGAGCGCGCCGGGCGTGGCCCAGTCGAACGCGAGACCGGACTGCGACTGCAGAAACGTCGCGCCGACCTTCACGCACAAGGTGATGAAAATAAACAGCAGCAACAGACGCACGCGCGGCGCATGGCGGCGCACCGGCAACGACGCCAGCGCGAGCGCGGCGAACAGATTGAGCGTGGTGATCACGGCTTCCCAAACGTCGTCGGGCATCCAGGCGGCGACGAGCGCCGGCCAGCTGCCGACGTGCCAGCCCGGCGGCGTCCACGCGAGCAAGACGTCTTGCGTGGTCGAATCGAAACGCAGCCATAGCGCGCGCGGCCAGTTGCCGAGACCGAACAGACGCGGCGCCGGGTACATCGTCGCGAACGGCCACGCGGCGACCAGACACGCGAGCGCGGCGCGATCGCGCTCGAACCACACGAGCCGAACGCGCCGCAGCAAGCCGCGATCGAGCAGCGCGCCCGTGGCCGGCGACATGATCGCGGCGCCGAGCAGCGCGCCGAGCGCGTTGGCGGCGAGATCGAGATTGGAGGCGACACGCGTGGGCAGATAGGTTTGCACGGCTTCCATCACGCCGGACAGCAGGCCGCCGAGCAGGAAGGCGAGCGCGACCGCCAGCGTGCCGCGCCAGCGCGGATACAGCGCGAGCACCACCAGCGCGCCGAACGGCATATAGCCGAGCACGTTGGTGACGACGTCGAACGCCGTCAGGTACTGCGGCATGGGATCGGACAGATAGGCAAACGGACCGAGGCCGAGCGAACGCCAGCCCGAAAACGGATACCACGAACCGTAGACGATCAACGCGGCATACAGCACCAGCGCTTGCCGGGCGAGCGCCGACGGACGGCGCAGCCAGGGTCGTTCGCTCATGCAGCGCTCCGTTGCGTGCGCTGCGAGCCGGTCATTGCGCGGCGACCAGCGCCTGCACGCCGAGCCACGCGCCGATCTGCGCGACCAGATCGTCGCTGGCGGTGGCAAGCGCCTGCGCGCCGCCGGCGGCGTCCGCCGAACTGGACGGCGCGCGCGCGAGGAAGGTGCGCTGACCGATCACCTTGCCGCTCTGGATGAGCGTGGCGCGCGCGGTGACGGCCGCGTGACTTTCGGACCGGCTGTCGAAGACCTGCTCGAACTGGCTCAGATCGACCTTCAGCACCGGCGCGGACACGCCGTCGGCGCCCGTCAGCACGGTGCCGCGCGAACTGAGCGCGCCACGCAGACGCTGGGTCAGCAGCTGCGAAGGCATCATGGTCCAGTGGCTGTTCGCGTAAGCCCCCGTCTGCTGCGCGTCGGCGTAGCTGAGGCGGTAAATCAGCTTGTCCGACTCGAGCACGTCGGGCGCGCTCACGTCGAGCACCTTCACGGCCGGCGACGTGCCTGCGGACGCCGCCGGCGCGGGCGGCCCGAAGTCGTAGCGAAGGTCCGAGATCGCCGCGGGGTTACCGGCGCAGCCCGCGGCCAGCACGCCGAATGCGAGCAGCACCGCCAGCGCGGCACGCGAGGACAATCGGTAAATCGAGCGTGACATGACAATCTTCCTTTCTTCAAACCTTCAGAATCATTTGGCGGCGCGGGCGGCAGGCCAGGTGAAGCCTGCTTCGCCAGGGCCGGGCGCCGCGCCCGGCGCGCCGAACAGCACGCTGCGCGGACTGGTGCTGAACGTATCGGCTGCGCGGTCCACCGAGCGGGCCGCGGAGCGCACGTCGTCAGCGAGCGAATTGACGCGCGGCAAGGTGTCGTAGCCGACCCGCGCCGACAGCTCCTGCAACGAGCCGTTCATCGACGTCAGCGCGTCGCCGGCCTGTTGCGCCGCCGTGCCGACCTTGTTCAGGTTGGTCTCGAACGGACCGTCCGGGCGGTTCAGACCCGTGATCAGCTGATTGGTCGACGCCAGCGTGCGGTCCAGCTGGTCGAGCGTGCCGGGCAACTTGCCGGCGGCCGGCGCGATTTGCTGGGTCAGCGTAGCGACGCCGTCCGCGGCCTTCTGGAGGCTCGCCGCCGTGCCTTGCAACTGCGCGGCCATTTCCGGCGACAACAGATTGTCGACGTCGTTTGCGACTTTTTCGAGTTTACGCAGCAGCACGTCGCCGCGTTGCTGCAACTGATCGAGCAAGCCGGGGCGCATGGGCAGCTGCGCCACCTGTTTGGCCGACGACGGCAGCGGCGACGGGTCGCGCCCACTGTCATCCAGTTGGATGAAGGCAATCCCCGTCACGCCCTGGAAACCCAGGCTGCCGAACGTCGAATGGGTAATCGGCGCGTGCGTGTCGACGAGGATGCGGATCAGAATCTGCCCCGGATGATCCGGATCGAATTTGATCGACTGCACCTTGCCGACGTCGAGTCCGCGATAACGCACGGCGGCGTCGGTAAACAGGCCCGTCACGTTGGTGCGCGCAATCAGATCGTACGGCACCCGCACGGAACGGTCGACGTTGAACAAAAAAGCCGCGACTGCGATTGCCGTCAGCAAAACGATCGTGAAGAGCCCGGCCCAGAAGGCATGTGATTTGTTTTCCATTGTCAGGTTCCCTGGTTCACAGCGGCAATTCGGACGACGCCGGCTCGAGCGCCGCGCGCGGCAGCTTCGCGCGGCGCTCCGGCGGCAATGCCTGCAATGCGCGCCGCCCGCGCAAGCCGAGGAAATATTCGCGGATGAAAGGATGATCGACCGCCGCCGCCTCTTCGACCGGCGCGGCGACCAGCACCTTGCGGTCGGCCAGCACCGCGACGCGGGTGGACAGCGCGATCATCGTGTCGAGATCGTGTGTGACCATCACCACCGTCAGACCGAGCGCGCGATGCAGCGCGGAGATCAGCTCGACGAATTCATCGGACGCCTGCGGATCGAGCCCGGCGGTCGGCTCGTCGAGAAAGAGCAGTTCGGGTTCGAGCGCGATGGCCCGGGCAATGCCCACCCGTTTGATCATGCCGCCCGACAGAGCCGACGGCATTTTCGACGCATGCTTGCACGGCAGGCCGACCATCTCGAGCTTGAGCATCACGATGTCGCGCAGCAGATCTTCGGGCACCTTGCCGAGTTCGCGCACCGGTTGCGCGATGTTGTCGAACACCGACAGCGACGAGAACAGCGCGCCGCGCTGAAACAGCATGCCGGAGCGGCTGCGCATCAGCAGCGCGGTTTCCGGCGAAATGGTCGCGAGATCCTCGCCGAACAGCTTGATGGTGCCGGACGAAGGACGCTCGAGACCGAGAATCTGCCGCACCAGCGTGGTCTTGCCCGAACCCGAGCCGCCCACGATCGCCATGATCTCGCCGCGCCGCACGTCCAGATTGAGATGCTGATGCACGATGTTGCGGCCGTAGCGCTTGGTCACGTCGATCACTTCGATCACCGGCTCGGCGATCGAGGGGACGGGCTGGCCGCGCACGGCCTGAGTGAGTGGCGCGATCATCCGAGCCCCACGTTCTGGAAAAGAATCGCGAACACAGCGTCCGCGAGAATCACGATCGTAATCGAGGTCACCACCGAAGTCGTCGTGCCTTCGCCGAGACTTTGCGAATTGGCCTTGATACGGAAACCGAAATGACAGCCGACGATCGCGATCAGCATACCGAACACGACGCCCTTGCCGAGCCCGATCCACAGATTCGCAACCGGCACGACGCCCGGCAAAGCCCGCGCGAAATAGCTCATGTCGATGCCGAGCACGATCTTGGCGGCCAGCGCGCCGCCGGTCAGCGCGATGATGTTGGTCCACATGACGAGCAGCGGCATCGCCACGCCGAGCGCCAGCACCCGTGGCAGGATCAGCCGCAACCCGTGCGGAATGCCCATCACGCGCATGGCGTCGAGTTCCTCGGTCACGCGCATCACGCCGATCTGCGCGGTGATGGCCGAACCCGAGCGGCCCGCCACCAGAATCGCCGAGAGCACCGGCCCGAGTTCGCGGATCACGGAGAGACCGAGAATGTTGACGATATACTGGTTCGCGCCAAAAAGCCGCAGTTGCTGCGCCGACAGATAGCTCAGCACGATGCCGATCAGGAACGCGACCAGCGCCGTGATCGGCAAGGCCTTGGTGCCGGCGTTATAGATGTTGGCAGAGATCTCGGTCCACGGCGTGATGTTCGGCTTGCGCACGATCGCCATCAGATCGAGCACGACGCGCCCGAGCATCGCCACGCCGCCGTACAGGTGCTCGAAGAATGAAAAGATCGCGAGCCCGAGACGCGTGAGCGGATCGAGTTTGATCACCGGCTCGGCCGTCTCGCGCACGGTGTCGAGCAGCGCGATGCGCTCGAAAATGTCGCGTTGCGTGTCGGTGAGCGTGGTGTCCGCCGGCATCTTGTGGCCCCACACGCGCCACAGCGCCTGGCCGCCCACGTGGTCCATCCGGTCGATACGCGACAGGTCCCACTCGCCGATGCCTTCGGCGCCGACCAGCGAACGCAGCAGAGGAATGACGTGCCCGGTGGCCCGGTCGCGCGCGAGCGCGAGCGCCGTCCACTGGCCAGAGAGCCGGACGATCTTGCCTTGGCTGCCTGCCGCGACTTCGAGGCCGGGCGGAGTGTCGTAGTTCAAGGATCGCTGAATCTGGTTATCGGATTAGGGGCCATTGTAACGAAGGCGCGGCAGATCGACCGTCCACGCGGGCTCCGCGCGTTCGCTGTCGCTACAATATGAATCATGAACGCTTCCAAGACTCCCCCGCAGGCCGCAACCGCCGCCTCAGCCGCGTCCCAATCCGACTGGCGCATCGACCGCGAGCGCGCCGTCGCCCTGTTCGGCCCGCACGCGCACGATTGGCCGATCGAAATCGTCGAGGAAACCGGCTCGACCAACGCCGACCTGATGGCCCGCGTCAAGGCGCTGCCGCGCAGGGCCGGCGTGTTGCCGCGGCCGATCGTGCGGGTCGCGTATCTGCAAACCGCCGGGCGTGGCCGCCGTGGCCGTCCGTGGTATGCGGAGCCGGGCAATGCGCTGCTGTTTTCGGTGGCCTGCGTGCTGCCGCGTCCGCTCGAAGGGCTCGCGGGCCTGAGTCTCGCGGTGGGCGTCGCGCTGGTCGACGGGCTGCGCTCGCTGCCCGTCGCCGGCCCCGGCCAGATCGCGCTGAAGTGGCCGAACGACGTCTTGCTCGAAGGCGACAAGCTGGCCGGCATCCTGATCGAAACCGCGTGGAGCACCGACGACGCCAGCGCCGTGGTGATCGGCATCGGCACCAATGTGAAGGGCGCTGACGAACTCGCCGCCAAAGTCGGCGCGCTGAACGCCGGCATGCCGCCGCAGGCGCGCGGCACCGTCCCGACCGCGTTGCAGCGCGCGCTCCCCAACGCCAATCTCACCGATACGCTCGCGGCCGAACTGAACGCGCTCGAACCGGCCTTGCAGCGCTTCGGCGCTGAAGGCTTCGCGCCGTTCCAGGCGCGTTGGAACGCGGTGCATGCCTACGCGGGCCGCGAAGTCGTGGTGCTGGAACAAGGCGAAGAACAGTTGCGCGGCGTGGCGGCGGGCGTCGACGAGCGCGGTCAGTTGCTGCTCGATACCGCGAGCGGCCGCCATGTCGTCGCGACCGGCGACGTCTCGCTGCGTCTGGCCGACGGTGCGGCATGACGAGCGGCGCGCCTGATCTGTTGATCGACGCGGGCAATAGCCGCATCAAGTGGGCACTGGTGCAGGCGGGCGGTGCGCAGATCGCGGGCGGCGCACTGGCGCACGGCGGCGAGGATCAGCCGGACTGGTCAAACCTGCCGACGCCCGCCGGCGCCTGGCTGTCGAATGTGGCAGGCGAAAGCGTCGCGAAGCGGATCGCCGCATTGCTCGACACACGCTGGCCGCGATTGCCGCTCACGACAATCCGCGCCTGCGCGCAGCAATGCGGCGTGACCAACCGCTACACCGCGCCGCATACGCTCGGCAGCGACCGCTGGGCGGGCATGATCGGCGCGCACGCGGCGTTTCCCGGCGAACATCTGCTGATTGCGACGTTCGGCACCGCCACCACGCTCGAAGCATTGCGCGCGGATGGCTGCTTTGTCGGCGGCCTGATCGCGCCTGGCTGGACTTTGATGATGCGCTCGCTGGGTGAGCACACGGCGCAGCTGCCGACCCTCGACGCCAACGCCGCGCGCGGCCTGCTCGACGAAGGTACGCCTGACGCGGCGCGCCGCGGCCCGTTCTTCGCAACCGATACGCCGCGCTCGTTGTCGGCCGGTTGCACGTTGGCGCAAGCGGGCTTGATCGAGCGGATGTGGCGCGATCTGCAGGAAGAGTGGCGGGTGCCGGTGCGCCTCGTGGTCAGCGGCGGCGCCGTAGACGAAGTGGCAAGCGCGCTGAAAGTGCCGCATACTCGCCACGATTCGCTCGTGCTGTCCGGCCTTGCGCTGATCGCCGCCGAGCGCGCAACGTAACGCGGGGCCTGAATCGCGGCAACATGGATGACCGCGAAATAACGGTGGCTCAACTTCTGGACGGGGAAAACCAACAATGCTGCGCTGGCTGATCGCCATATTGTTTCTTGCCAACATGCTGGCATTCGTCGCGGTGCGCGGCGTGTTCGGCCCGACGCCCACAGCCGGCGGACGCGAGCCCAACCATCTGAACCGCCAGGTTCATCCGGAATGGTTGAAGGTGCGGCCGGTCACGGCAACCGAGGCCGCCGATCAGGCGGTGGTGGGTGGGCCGGCGCCGGCGGCGCCGATCGCGGCATCCGCGTTGTCGCAGTAGCGCCGGCAATCGCGCGGCCAATCAGGGCGCTTGAGTTGCGAGAAGCCGGCTCGAGGCGCCAGCTTCATCGCCTCGCCATCTGGCGGCGTCCGGCCATTAGCCCTGGGTACGGACTTTCCTCAGCAATGCGGTCGTCGAGCGGTCATGCTCGAAGGGAATCGCCAACGCCTTGCCGCCCCAGCCTCGCACAATAGCCGACTCGGGCAATGCGTCCATGTCGTAGTCGCCGCCCTTGACGAGCACGTCCGGCCGAAGCGCCGAAATCAACTCCACGGGCGTTTTCTCGCCGAAGCACACCACGTAGTCGACGCTCTCGAGCGCCGCGAGCAAAGCCATCCGGTCAGCCTCGTTGTTGATCGGCCGGTCGTCGCCCTTACCAAGCATGCGAACCGACGCATCGCTATTCACGCCGACAATCAGACACGCGCCTAACGCCTTGGCGTCCGCAAGATAAGTGACGTGCCCGCGATGCAGGATATCGAACACGCCGTTGGTAAACACGACCGGCGCGTTCAGCGAGGGACGCAGCGTCGCCAGGGCATCGCGCGTCAGGATCTTGCGTTCAAAAGTGGCAGCCATGACGGAGTGGGAAAGAAACAAGGAAGTGCCGTCACGATACACGGTGAACGGCAGGAAGCAAAAAGGTCCGGCAAGCTCGCGCGTGCCGGACCTTTCCTGAAGACCTCGAACCCGCTCGCGGCCCGCGCCGCGAACCGGAGTCAGGCCGCTTGCGACCGTCAAGCCGGCTGTTCAGCCGACTTCTGCTCGGCCTGCAGGCGCGTGACCACTTCCTTGCGGTAGCGGTTCAGTTCCTGTGCCGTATTGAACGTGCGCTCGAAGAGAATCGACAGGTTGTGCAGAATGCGCTCCACCACCTTCTTTTCCCAGCCGTCGTCGAAACGGATCTGCTCGTCGAGCCAGCGTTCGAGCCATTCCGGATCCGGCAGACGCGATTGAATCGTGTCGCGCGGGAACAGCGCCTGGTTCACGTGCAAATTGGTGGGGTGCAGCGGCTTTTCCGTACGGCGCGCCGATGCCATCAGCACACCGATCTTCGCAAACGCAGCACGCGCGATGTCGCCGGTTTGCGCCATCGCCTTCTTCATGTAGCGCAGATACGCGCCGCCATGCCGCGCTTCGTCGCGCGAGATGGTTTCGTAGATGTGCTTGATGACCGGCTCGGTGTGCCATTCGGCGGCACGGCGATACCAGTGATTCAGGCGGATTTCGCCGCAGAAGTGGAGCATCAGCGTTTCGAGCGGCGGCGCCGGATCGAATTCGAAGCGCACGGCGTGCAACTCCTCTTCGGTCGGGCACATTGCCGGCTTGAAGCGGCGCAGATATTCCATCAGCACCAGCGAATGCTTCTGTTCTTCGAAGAACCACACGCTCATGAACGCGGAGAAATCGCTGTCGTGGTGGTTGTCACGCAGAAACATTTCCGTGGCGGGCAACGCCGACCATTCGGTGATCGCGTTCATCTTGATCGTCGCTGCCTGCTCGTCGGTCAATAGCGATGCATCGAACTTGTCCCAGGGAATGTCTTTCTCCATGTCCCATCGAACGGATTCGAGCGATTTATAAAGTTCCGGATAAAGCATGGTGTTCATAGTCCCACCCCTGTTCTGCGCATACTGTCTGTGTCTGTTACTACTACGTGTAGTACTTTTTGCTCACAGCGAACGGCTCGCACCCCATGGTGCGCCGTTTGCCGGCCAAGCATTCAATTTTACGCGGTAATCAGCCGCCCAGATGCACCTGGCGGCAAAGAAGTCCTGGCGTTTTGCGCATGCGCCTGACGTACCCTGACCGTACGACACGCGCTGCGGCCGACCGTGGGTGAGGGATACCCGTGCCTGAGGTCGAGCCAGTTTGCGATCAAGACCGCACCGTGCAGCCCTGCGCCGGTGGTGCCGGCGGCGAATGGAGCAAGGGCGGTTGGATTGGTTGTTCGACGCACGCCCAAAAGGCATTTAAAGCTTACACAATGATAGCACGCTGACTTGACGGTTCTCTCCACGTAAGAGGCGCAATTCCGGTGCCTGACTGATCTTCCGCAACAATTCGCGAGATTCGCGGAGTGTGTCGAAGATCGGGGTCAAAACCATGACAGACGGCGAATTCACCGTTTTGGGCAGCGCCGGGCCCCACGTCACGCCGCTGCGTTTCATTGCTCCCGTTAGATAGACTTTTTCGTGGCTTTCGGGCTGGCGCCTGCACCGCTTGCCCCACTGGCGCCGCCCGTACGCTTCGCCGAGGTCGACGCCCGCTTGGCCGCCGGCCGCGTGGCCAAGTGCTCTCCCGTCTGCCCGGTCGCCTGCGGCGTCTCGCCCGCCGGTTCGCCGCCGGATGCCGATGCCGCCTCCTCGCCTTCCGTGGAACCCGCGGCCGGGGTCCCCGCCTCCGCAGCCGGCTGGGTCATCGCGAACTGGGCGATCTGGTTGAACTGGGACTGCAGCAGATTCCACCACGCGGACGCGTCGAACGGCGGCGTGGCAGGCGCCTGCTCTTCGTCGCCGGAAGGCTCTTCCGCGGACGAACCGGTGTTCGCCGAAGGCGCCGGCGAAGCAGCCGGCGCGGACGCGGCCGGATGCGGCCAGCCCGTTGCCGGCGTGGGACTCGGCGCAGCGGAGGCCGCCGCGGGTTGCGTCATCGACGACTGCGCGAAAGCGCCAAACGCGCGCAGCGTCGCGAGCGTCGCGCGCTGCACTTCGAGGGCCTGAATCGCGGACTGCAGCATGTTCAGATTCAGCTTGAGCCACTGTTCGACCGCGCGCATGTCGGTGATGCGTTTGTCGAGTTCCTCGACATTCGTGAGCGGCGCCATCATGTCGGACATCATCGAGAGCGAGGGTCCGAGGCCGCCGCCCGGTTGCGCGCCGGAGAAAGCCGAACCGAACGGCGACATCCGCATCATGCCCCACATGCGCTCGAGCATTTCAGCGGGCGGAAAACCGGGAAAGCCAGGAAAGGGCGGCGTGGAGCCAGGGGTATCGGTCATGCTTGTCGCCTCGCTGCATAAAGTAAGGAAGGACGCCGTCCCGCGCGCGTCTGATTCGATCATACCGCGCGGGCGGTGGCGTCACGAGCGCTCGCCGTCCGCTACGCCGGCGCCGGACGGCTGTCCGCGCCACGGGTCGGCGCCACCGAAATCCGGCGCGCGCCGCTCCCGCAGCGAGTTCACACCCTCGCGCACATCCGGCCCGGCAAAGCCCATGAACTCCAGCGCGAGCGACGTATCGAACGCCGGCCCCGCCGAGCGCAGCCAGTTGTTCAACGCGTACTTGGTCCAGCGAATCGCCGTCTGCGAGCCGTCGGCCAGCTTCTGCGCGACCTCGAAAGCCTTGGGCAGCAGATCGTTTTCGTCGACGGCAAGCGACACGAGGCCAATGCGCTCCGCCTCTTCGCCGCTCACCGGTTCGCACAGCATCAGGTAATACTTGGCCTTCGCCATGCCGCACAGGAGCGGCCAGACGATCGCCGCGTGATCTCCCGCGGCCACGCCCAGACGCGTATGGCCGTCGATAATGCGCGCCGTCTGCGCGGCGATCGAGATGTCGGCGAGCAGGCCCGCTACGAGCCCCGCGCCCACCGCCGGCCCGTGCATGGCGGACACGACCGGCTTGCTGCAATTGATCACGTTGTAGACCAGATCACGCGCCTCGCGCCACACCCGCGCGCGCACGTCGAAATCGGTTGCCATGTCTTCGACGAGCTGCAGGTCGCCGCCCGCCGAAAATCCCTTGCCTTCACCGCGAATGATCGCGACGCGCGTGTCGGGATCGCGGTCGATGTCGCGCCAGATCTCGGCGAGTTCGAAGTGCATGCGCGCGTTGGCGGTGGCGAGACCGCTCTTGTTGGCACCCTCGCCGCTCATCACGACTTCGAGCACGCCGTGCGGATGCCGATGCAACTGGAGCGATTGATAGTGGGCGTAAAACGCGTCGTTACGGTGTGGTGCCTGAGACATGATGAGCAATCCGTATATCGGTGTGTCGGTGTGTCGGTGTGTCGGTGTGTCGGTTGAACCGGGCCGCGTTCGTCGAAAAGCGCCCTTAAGCCGGACGCTTCACGCGAGGCCCCGAAGAGACTTCCCGCAGAGCGGCAACGTCAAAATGGGCCCAGCGTTTTCCTGACACGCGCATGCGCCGCCCATTCAGCGCGGCTGATAAACCCACTTCGCATTCTTGATTTCGACCATCACACGCGCCCGCTGATCGAGCCCGAGGTGATCCGTGGCGCTCATGTTGACGACGCCGTTGGTATCCGCGAGACCGCGCGTCGCCTCGAGCGCCGCGCGCAGCGCGCGGCGAAACTCCGGCGTGCCCGGCGCGGCGGTTTTCAGCGCGACCGGTATGGCATTGCCGAGCAGCATGCCCGCGTCCCACGTGTACGAGCCGAACGCCGAGACACTGCCCGCGCCGCGCACCGCTTCGAAGCGCGCGAT
Organism: Paraburkholderia aromaticivorans; assembly: GCF_002278075.1. Classification (NCBI taxonomy): domain Bacteria; kingdom Pseudomonadati; phylum Pseudomonadota; class Betaproteobacteria; order Burkholderiales; family Burkholderiaceae; genus Paraburkholderia; species Paraburkholderia aromaticivorans. The sequence continues at coordinate 923,559 of NZ_CP022989.1, forward strand.
GTAATCGAGCGCGAGCCGCCTCGCCGGATGATCCGCCGGCAATTGCGCGGCGACCAGCACCGGGCTCGCGGGCAGGAAGGTGCCGTTGCAATCGGCGCCGCACACGCGCAGGAAGTCGTTATTCCCCACTCCGTGATTGTGATAGATCAGCCCTTTGTAGCCGCGCTCCCGGAGCGTCTTCGGCGGCAACGCGGCGGGCGTGCCGGCCGCGCCGACCACCACCGCGTCGGGATGAGTCGCCAGGATCTTGAGGACCTGGCCGGTCACGCTCGGATCGGTTCGATTGAAGCGCTCGCTCGCCACCATGGTGATGTGATGCAGTTGAGCGAACTTCGCGACCTCGGTGTAGAAGGTTTCGCCGAGCGCGTCCGCCTGGCCGATGAATGCGATGGTTTTGACGCCGTGCAGACTGGCGTGTTCGGCAATCGCCGAAGCCATCATCGCGTCCGTTTGCGGCGTCTTGAAGACCCAGTGGCGCTTCGCGTCCACCGGCTCGATGATTTTCGCCGACGACGCCAGCGAGATCATCGGTGTTTCACCTTCGGCGACCACGTCGATCATCGCCAGCGAGTTCGGCGTGATCGACGAGCCAATGATCGCGTCAACGTGATTCTCGGAGATCAGCTTCTTGGTGTCCTGCACGGCCTGAGTGGTATCGGACGCGTCATCGAGCACGATGTATTCGACGCTCTGCCCGCCGATCTGTCTGGGCAGCAGCGCGACCGTGTCGCGGGCGGGAATGCCGAGCGACGCGGCCGGTCCGGTCAGCGACAGCACGAGGCCGATTTTCACCTGCGCCAACGCAATGCCGGGCAATAGGCCGGCGAGCGCCGCGCATAAGCCCGCGGCACGACGCGCGAACCGGTCACGCGATTGATTCAGACGCAGATTCGGCGCTTGAACGCGCCGGCTTCCAGGTTCAAGAGATTCGATTCGCGGCATGCTGTCTCCTCACGTCGATTTTTCGTTTTTGATGTGCTGCCGGCGGCCTTGCTCGCGCACGGCTCACGTGTCATTCGCGCGCTGCTTCGCGGCGCTTTTGCGATCCATTCGCAGCGCGCCTCCCGGGGCGTGCCGCCGCGCCAGTCAGTGTAGCCGCGCGAACTCGCCGCGGCATCGGGCGAAACCCTTTCGAAGCCGGCGCGGCCGAGCCGCGTCGCGCACGAAAGCGGTGCGTCAATCGAGCGGCGCGATGCCCTGGTCGATCGAGCCGAAAATCGACTTGCCTGCTTCGTCGAACATTTCGATCTTCACCGTGTCGCCGTATTTCATGAACTCGGTCTGCGGCGCGCCGTGCTCGATCGTTTCGAGGCAGCGCTTCTCGGCGATACAGCAATAGCCGCGCCTGGCGTCCTTGTTCGACACCGTGCCCGACCCCACGATCGCGCCCGCGCGCAGATTGCGCGTCTTCGCCGCGTGGGCGATCAACTGGCCGAAGTGAAACACCATGTCGGTGCCGGCATCCGGCTGGCCGACTTTCTTGCCGTTCCAGTGGACGATCATCGGCCGATGCACGCGGCCTTCGCGCCAATATTCGCCGAGTTCGTCGGGCGTCACCGCGACCGGCGCGAACGACGTGGCCGGCTTGCTCTGGAAAAAGCCGAAACCTTTCGCGAGTTCGGCGGGAATCAGGTTGCGCAGCGAGACGTCGTTGACGAGCGTGATGAGGCGCACGCTCCTGAGCGCCTGCTCGGGCGTTGCGCCCATCGGCACGTCGGTGGTGATCACGGCGACTTCGGCCTCGAAGTCGATGCCGAATGCTTCGGATGCGCACAGCACGTCGTCTTTCGGACCGATGAAGTCGTCGCTGCCGCCCTGATACATCAGCGGATCGGTCCAGAACTCCGGCGGCATTTCCGCGCCGCGCGCGCGCCGCACCAGTTCGACATGGTTCACATACGACGAGCCGTCGGCCCACTGGAACGCGCGCGGCAGCGGCGCCATGCATTCCCTCGCGTCGAAAGCGAAGGTGTTGCGCGCGCGGCCCTGATTGAGCGCGTCGTACAGATCGTGCAGTTGCGGCGCGTAGAAGGCCCAGTCGTCGAGCACGCGCTGCAGCGTGGGCGCGATCGCGTCGGCGATGGCCGCGGTGTGCAGGTCGCGGGACACGACGATCAGCTGGCCGTCACGCGTGCCGTCCTTCAGCGTGGCAAGTTTCATAGAGGAGTGAACCGTGTTAGTGACGATAGAAGGAATCTATTCTACGATGGTGAATCGGCGCGGCCCAAGTGTCCGCGCCCGCCTCGCCCATGTATCGCCTTTTTGAACGCGCCCCGTGCGCCTCGCTCATGCCTCCAATTGCCCGCTCCGGCGCGATCCGCACCGCCGCCGACCCCGCCGAACCGCTCGACACGTCCGAATCCGAAGACGAGAACGCCGAGAGCGGCGAGGAAAAGCTGCGCTCGGGCATCCAGTCGATCGAAGTCGGCTTCAAATTGCTCGATGTGCTGACCCACGAACCGCGCGCCATGATGCTGCGTGATCTCGCCCAGCGTGCCGGCATGAGCCCGGCCAAAGCGCATCGATACCTGGTGAGTTTTCTGCGCCTCGGCGTGGTGTCGCAAGACCCTCTGTCGGGCCGTTACGAACTGGGTGGTTTTGCCCTGCAACTGGGACTCGCGCGGCTCGCTCGCGTGGACGGCGTCAAGCTCGCGCGCATCGCGCTGTCCGAATTGCGCGACCGGCTCGATCTCACGGTCGGCATCGCCGTGTGGGGCAACCAGGGGCCGACCATGGTGCACTGGATGGAATCGAGCTACCCGGCAAAGGCGTCGCTGAAGCTCGGCGATGTGATGCCGCTGCTCAGTTCCGCCACCGGCCTGCTGTTCGCCGCGTATCTGCCGCCGAGCAAGACTGCCGCAATGCTCGAACGCGAACTGGCCGATTCGCACCGCTCGTCGCATATGGGCGGCCCGCGCACGCGCGATGAAGTGGCGCAGGTGCTCGCGCAGGTGCGGGAGCATCAGGCAGCGCGCGTGGAAGGCATGTTGCTGCCGACCATCCACGCCTTTTCGATGCCGGTGTTCGACTCGACCGGCGAACTCGCGCTCGGGCTCGTCGCGCTGGGTCATGAGGGCGCGTTCGATATTCGCTGGGGCGGAGAGATCGATACGGCGTTGCGCGAGTGCGCGCAGAAGCTTTCGTATGAGCTGGGGTATAGTGCCGCGCCACGTGACGAACAGGCGTAATGCGCATTCACTCGCCGATGTCCTCAGTTCCCGCCACCCGCCGTTCCGACCGCACGCCGCCCAACGGGCCGCGCGCCGGTTGGCGCATAGGGCGCTGGGTCGCGGTGCTGCTGGTCGTGGCCGTTTTGCACTGGATCGCCGCGCAATGGGTCGAGCGCAATCGAGCGACGCTGAATCCTTCGGACAACGAGCATGTGCCGGTGCAGGTCGCGCTGCTGACGCCCGAACGGGTCGAACGCGCACCGGCCGCCGCCGCGTCGCCCACGCCGGCACCCGCGCCCGCGCACCGGGCCGCCGCGCACAAGCCGCGCGCACATGTGTTGACGGCGCTGCAACCGGCGCAGCAAGCCGCGCCGGCGGCGCCTGCCGCGGCATCGGACGCCGTGGCGAGCGCGCCGGACGCAGCGGGCTCCAATGCGGCGCCCAATGCCGCTGCGAGTGGCGTCGGCACGGCTGGCGCGCCCACTGCCGCCAGCGCGCCGCAAGCGTCGCCCGGCGTGAAGTTCTCCGTCCCGCCATCCGGCGAACTGCAGTACGACACGTTCTACAACGGCGTGCGCAACCAGCCCGGCACGATCCACTGGACCAGTAGCGCGCAGAGCTACGAGATGGTCGTCTCCGTGCCGCTGCCTTTCGTCGGCACCTTCGTGTATTCGAGCCATGGGCGCATCGACGCATTCGGTCTCGCGCCGGACCAGTACATCGAAAAGCGCGGCCGCCGGGCGGAAGATATCGCGATCTTCAATCGCACCGACAAGAAGATCGCTTTCACGCGCACCCCGGCTTCGCTGCCGTTGCCCGATGGCGCGCAGGACCGTTTCAGCATGGTCATGCAGCTCGCCAGCCTCGTGCGCGGCGACCCGGCCGCCTACAAGCCGGGCGTGACGCGGCAGTTCTTCGTGGTCGACAACGACAGCGGCGAAAACTGGCCGGTCGAGACGATCGGCGACGAAACCATCCGCACGGATCAAGGTTTCCTCGACACGCGCCACTTCAAGCGCCTGCCCCGCCGTGACGGCGATCTGCGCCGCATCGACGTATGGCTCGCGCCGTCGCTCGGCTGGCTGCCCGCGCGCATCGTTCAGACGGAGCCCAACGGCACGCAATTCGAACTGGTATGGCGGGGCAAGCTCAACGCCGGCAACGCCGGCGGCCCGCCCGACAGCAACGGCGCCGCGAGCGCGGCTTCTGCTGACAATTCGACCGGGCCTTCACCGTCGGCCCCAGCGGCAGCCACACCCGGTGTCGCGCCTTCCCCACCGGGCCAGTCGGTCGAATCGACCGACCCCGCCAATACGCCTGGCATCATCAAGCCCTGAAAGCCGCCAATCCGAGCAGGGCCTCGGTCATTCGACGAAACTTCCACCCCGGCGCCGACTCGCAACACATTTGCTGCAACCGTTCGCGCCCGTGCTGCGTATATTTACCGATGGTGCCGTCCGGCTGAACCACCGCGGGGCCACAGCGCGCGTGAATGGATCCTTCCACTGCGTTCCCCTTCAAAGGAGCCCGCATGCAAGTGAACATCAACGGTATCGAAACGCGCTATGTGTTGAGCAACGAGGGCGGCGGCCCGTGGCTGACGTTCGTCCACCAGCTCGGCGGCGACCTGTCCGTCTGGGACCAGCTCGCCGGCTATTTCCGCGACGACTACACCGTGTTGCGCTACGACCTGCGCGGCCATGGCAAGACTGCGGCGTCCGGCGCGCCCTTTAGCGTGGCCGATCTCTCACGCGATCTCGCCGCGCTGCTCGATGCACTCGGCGCACCGCGTACCCATTTGGTCGGCATGTCGTTGGGCGGCATGATCGCGCAGCAATTCGCGCTCGACCATCCCGCGCGGGTCGACACGTTGACGATCGCCGACAGTAGCGGCGGCACGTTGCCGGAAGCCCGCACCATCTGGGATCAGCGTGCGGCGGCGGCCCGCAACGACGGCATGGCGGCGCTCGTGCCCGCAACATTGAGCCGCTGGCTGACAGCCGAATTTCAAGCCGCGCACCCCGAAGTGGTCGAGCAGATCCGCGACGTATTGCTGCACACGTTGTCAGAAGGCTACGCCATGGCGTGCGAAGCCCTGCGCGATTTCGACGTACGCAGTAAGCTGACAACAATCCGATGCCCAACATTGACCGTGGCGGGCCGCCGCGACACGGGCACGCCGCCTGCTGCTACTCAGGCGATAGCAGACGCCATCGAAGGCGCACGTTTCGAACTGCTGGATGCCGCTCATCTTGCGCCCATCGAGCAATCTCATCGTTTTGCTGCACTGCTTGAAACGTTTCTTGAAAGACCGGTCTAACCGGTAGGTTCGGTACTTTTATGAGCATCAATCCGAACCCACCCCTTGAATTCCAAACCATACGCTCCACCTATGGCGCAGGAATGGCCAGGAGCCAACGGAAATAAGGAGTGTCGCCATGCAAATGATCTACAACAGCCCCAATTACTGTGTCGTCGAGTTTCCGCCGCAGGAAGGTCCGCTGGCCATGAAGTCGGGTGGCTATGAGATCGTCGACAAGAACATGCAGCGCGAGATCTATATCGACGGAGCAATGGCGGCGCGTTTTCGCGAACACGTGCAGAAGCTGATCGAAGAGGAGCCGTCGCTGGATGAAGTGGACGAATTCCTCGGCCAGTTCGACAGTTTGATGCATCAACCCGTGATTCTTCACTAAGCAAAGGGTTCGGCTTACCGTTTTTGGCGACATACATTGACCGCGCCGGCTGCACTCCTTCCCGGGTAGGCAGGCGGTTTTTACAAGACGGTCGGCAATCATCATGAAGCGGCCCAGCAGGCGTTTGCCTCGTTGGGCCGTTTTCTTTTTCGCGCCGCCTCGCTGCTCTTTGCCATGCGGCGCGCCTCCCTCGACCGCCAGGGTGGCTGTCGAGGGAGGCGCCGGGCGGTTTGGCCCGGCAGCGGCTACAATGACAGGTTCCCGAAAAAGCCGGCGCAAGCCCTCGTCCGCCATGAACCAGCCCGCTCCAACCGCCACGCCAGTCCGTCCCGACGCCGCCTACACGCGCGGCGCGGCGCTGCCCGCGCTGCTCAAGTCGCGCATCCTGATCCTGGACGGCGCGATGGGCACGATGATCCAGCGCTACAAGCTCGACGAAGCCCGCTACCGCGGTGAGCGCTTCAAGGACTACGGGCGCGACATCAAGGGCAACAACGAACTGCTTTCGATCACGCAGCCGCAGATCATCAGCGAGATCCACGAGCAGTATCTGGCCGCGGGTGCGGACATCATCGAAACCAACACGTTCGGGGCGACTACGGTCGCCCAGGCGGACTACGGCATGGAAGCGCTCGCGGTCGAGATGAATCTCGAGTCGGCGAAACTGGCGCGCGCCGCCTGCGACAAGTATTCGACGCCCGACAAGCCGCGCTTCGTCGCCGGTGCGATCGGACCGACGCCGAAGACCGCGAGCATTTCTCCTGACGTGAACGACCCGGGCGCGCGCAACGTGACGTTCGACGAACTGCGCGCGGCCTACTACGAGCAAGCCAAGGCCCTGCTCGAGGGCGGCGCCGATCTGTTCCTCGTCGAAACCATTTTCGACACGCTCAATGCGAAGGCGGCCCTCTTTGCATTGGACGAACTGTTCGAAGACACCGGCGAGCGTCTGCCGATCATGATCTCCGGCACCGTCACCGACGCCTCGGGCCGCATTCTGTCGGGCCAGACGGTCGAAGCGTTCTGGAACTCGCTGCGTCACGCCAGGCCGCTCACGTTCGGTTTGAACTGCGCGTTGGGCGCGGCTTTGATGCGCCCGTACATCGCGGAACTGGCCAGGCTCTGCGACACGTATGTGTCGTGCTATCCGAATGCCGGCTTGCCGAATCCGATGAGCGATACGGGCTTTGATGAACTGCCTGCGGATACTTCGGGCCTGCTCAAGGAATTCGCGCAAGCGGGTCTCGTGAATATCGCCGGCGGCTGCTGCGGCACGACGCCGGAGCATATTGCGGCGATTGCGCAGGCGCTGGCCGAAGTCAAGCCGCGCCAATGGCCGACGCAATACCGCGACGCAGCCTGAGTCCCAGTGGCGGCCTGCCGAGCCGCCGCCGCACTTCCGCCATCGAACACGACGCACTTAATCGCAGCAATCGAGCACATACGCCATGACCGATCACACCTTGCGCCTTGCCGGCCTCGAGCCGTTCAACGTCACGTCCGGGACGCTCTTCATCAACGTGGGTGAACGCACCAACGTGACCGGCTCGAAGGCGTTTGCGCGAATGATCCTGAACGACCAGTTCGACGACGCGATCGCGGTTGCACGCCAGCAGGTCGAAAACGGCGCGCAGATCATCGACGTCAACATGGACGAGGCGATGCTCGATTCGAAAGCGGCGATGGTGCGCTTCATGAATCTGATCGCATCGGAACCGGATATCGCGCGCGTGCCGATCATGATCGACTCGTCGAAATGGGAAGTGATCGAAGCGGGCCTGAAGTGCGTGCAAGGCAAGGCGATCGTCAACTCGATCTCGCTGAAGGAAGGCGAAGACGCGTTCCGCCATCACGCCAACCTGATTCGCCGCTACGGCGCGGCCGCCGTGGTGATGGCCTTCGACGAACAAGGCCAGGCCGACACCTTCGAGCGCAAGACGCAGATCTGCAAACGCTCGTATGACTTCCTCGTGAACGAAGTCGGCTTTCCGCCGGAAGACATCATCTTCGATCCGAACATCTTCGCGATCGCGACCGGCATCGAGGAGCACAACAACTATGCGGTCGACTTCATCAACGCGACGCGCTGGATCAAGCAGAACCTGCCGTACGCGAAGGTGAGCGGCGGCGTGTCGAACGTGTCGTTCTCGTTCCGCGGCAACGACCCGGTGCGCGAAGCGATCCACACCGTGTTCCTGTACCACGCGATCCAGGCGGGCATGGATATGGGCATCGTCAACGCGGGCCAGCTCGGCGTGTATGCCGAGCTCGATCCGGAGTTGCGCGAACGGGTCGAAGACGTCGTGTTGAACCGCCGTGAAGACGGCACCGACCGGCTGCTCGAAATCGCCGACAAGTTCAAGACCGGCGCCGCGAAGAAAGAAGAGAACCTCGAGTGGCGCAATCAGCCGGTCGAGAAACGTTTGTCGCACGCGCTCGTGCACGGCATCACCAATTTCATTGTCGAAGACACCGAGGAAGTCCGCGCGAAGATCGCCGCCGAAGGCGGCCGTCCGATCAACGTGATCGAAGGCCCGTTGATGGACGGCATGAATATCGTCGGCGACCTGTTCGGTCAGGGCAAGATGTTCCTGCCGCAGGTGGTGAAGTCGGCGCGCGTGATGAAGCAGGCCGTCGCGCATCTGATTCCGTACATCGAAGAAGAAAAGAAACAGCTCGCCGAAGCCGGCGCCGACGTGCGCGCGAAGGGCAAGATCGTCATCGCCACGGTGAAGGGCGACGTGCACGATATCGGCAAGAACATCGTCTCGGTGGTGCTTCAGTGCAATAACTTCGAAGTGGTCAACATGGGCGTGATGGTCCCGTGCAACGACATTCTCGCCAAGGCGAAGGTCGAAGGCGCCGACATCATCGGTCTCTCCGGGCTGATCACGCCGAGCCTCGAAGAGATGGCCTACGTCGCGTCGGAAATGCAGCGCGACGACTACTTCCGCATCAAGAAGATTCCGCTCCTGATCGGCGGCGCCACCACCTCGCGCGTGCACACTGCCGTGAAGATCGCGCCGCATTACGAAGGGCCGGTGGTCTATGTGCCGGACGCGTCGCGCTCGGTGTCCGTGGCGTCGAGCCTGCTGTCCGACGAAGGCGCCGCCAGGTACCTCGACGAACTCAAGTCCGACTACGACCGGATCCGCGATCAGCACGCCAACAAGAAAGCACAGCCCATGGTCACGCTGGCCGAAGCCCGCGCCAACAAGACCAGGATCGACTGGGCGAGCTATCAGCCGGTCAAGCCGAAGTTCATCGGCCGCCGCGTGTTCAAGAACTTCGATCTGGCTGAACTGGCCAACTATATCGACTGGGGTCCGTTCTTCCAGACGTGGGACCTGGCGGGTCCGTATCCGGCCATTCTGAACGACGAGATCGTCGGCGAATCGGCGCGGCGCGTGTTCTCGGACGGCAAGTCGATGCTCGCGCGTCTGATCCAGGGCCGCTGGCTGCAGGCGAACGGCGTGATCGCGCTGCTGCCCGCCAACACGGTGAACGACGACGACATCGAAATCTACACGGACGAATCGCGCTCGGAAGTCGCGCTCACCTGGCGCAATCTGCGCCAGCAAAGCGTGCGTCCGGTAGTGGACGGCGTGATGCGGCCGAACCGGTCGCTCGCCGACTTCATCGCGCCGAAGGAATCGGGCGTGGCCGACTACATCGGCATGTTCGCGGTGACGGCGGGTCTGGGCGTCGACGTGAAGGAAAAGCAGTTCGAAAAGGACCACGACGACTACAGCGCGATCATGCTGAAGGCGCTCGCCGACCGTTTCGCCGAAGCCTTCGCCGAAGCGCTGCATGCACGCGTGCGGCGCGACCTGTGGGGCTACGCGAATGACGAAACCCTCGCCAACGACGACCTGATCGCGGAAAAGTACCGTGGCATTCGCCCGGCGCCCGGCTATCCGGCTTGCCCGGATCACCTGGTGAAGCGCGACATGTTCAACGTGCTGAACGCCACCGAAATCGGCATGAGCGTGACCGAATCACTGGCCATGCTGCCGGCGGCGAGCGTCTCAGGCTTCTATCTGGCGCATCCGGACAGCACTTATTTCTCGGTCGGCAAGATCGGCCAGGACCAGCTGGAGGACTACGCAAAGCGCATGTCGCTGTCGAAGGCGGATGCGGAACGCGCCTTGGCGCCTTTGCTGTAAGCGCCGAGCGGCGTGGCGTGGCGTGGCGGGAAACCCACTATATCGGGCATGAAAGACTGAATATTTGCGGCAACGTAATTTTCGGCTTTGTAGACTGAGGCGGCTTGACCCCGCCAGACGCGGCGAAAACGCGTCGGCTCATTAATTGCAATCGTCAACGGAGAAAATAGTATGAAGAAGCTGACGCTGTTGTTGACCGCTGTTTCGCTTGCCTTGGGCGCCTCGGCTGCGCTGGCCCAGACCGCCGCGCCCGGCGGCTCCAGTTCGGTCAGTTCGTATTCGCCGCCCACGGTGAAACACGTCAAGAAACCGAAGAAAGCCAAAGCGAAGAAAGGTGCGTCAGCTCCCGCGGCCGCGCCGGCGGACGCCGCCAGCCAGTAAGCAGCACGGCAGCACCGGCCGGTTCGGATCTCCGAACGACAAAGAGCCCGCACGAGCGGGCTCTTTGTCATTGGTGCGCCGGGGTTCGCGCCGCCGCACGCCGCGGCTCTATCGAGCGCCGCGTCCGGCAAAGCCGCGCGGGATCAGAGGCCCCAGACGATATCCGCGTTTTCCTTGCGCGCCGCGCGCAGCATGTCGAGGAACGGATATGCACGCTGTGCGAGGCCGGGCGGGATCTCGTGATGTTCGTGACCGTCTTCGCCCTCGTGGAAATGACCGTCGTGCTCGGCACGTTCCTGTTTGTCGACGGAAATAGCTGCTTCGAGTTTCTCGATGGCCACGCCCAGTTCGTCGTGAGTGATGACGCCGCGCTCACCCAGCCGCTTGCCGATGATCCCGACCAGATACTGTGCGAGATTTTCCAGCATCATCACGTCCGGGCAGGCGTGGCATTTGAAAGTAATCAGCATGACTGTTCCCTTTTTCGTTATGTTGGATTGGCGCGGAGGCGGCTCACAGGCAACCGCCGGCGCGCGTTACGTTGGCTCGCCGATCAGGCGTGGCGGCCACGGCCCTTGCTGGGCATCTCATTGAACATATTAGCACCTGCTAAAATCCGTCTGGACGGAAAAGCGTGCCGCAATGCGCCGCACGCGGCAAAGCAAAAGTGGCGTGGCTGGGGCGGTTGGCCGCGACTCGCCTCACCGCTGCGAGCCGCGGCAGCCAATGCCACGGCAGGCCGCCGCGCACCGCGCTTAACGCGTTGCAGGCAACGTGCCTGATGCCGCAGTCATTGCGCCTTATGCGCCGCGGCGGGTGCACGCCGCTTTCCACGCTTCTGACGAACCGGTTGCGCCTGCTGCGCGGCCGGCGCCTCTTCCGCATCACCGGATTGCCTCACTGGACTCGCAACAAGCATGCTGCCTGCACATAAACATACCCTCGAAACACTGCTCGCCGACACGGTGAAGCAGGTCGCGCTTGCCTCGCAAGGCGCGACCGAAGCTGCGTTCGTGTCGCCCACCATCACGCTGGAGCGTCCTAAAGTCGCCGCGCACGGCGACGTCGCCTGCAACGTGGCGATGCAACTCGCCAAGCCGCTGCGCGCCAATCCGCGCCAGCTCGCGCAACAGATCGTCGACGCGCTGCTCGCGCAGCCGCAGGCCAAAGGCCTGATCGAAGCCGCCGAAGTGGCGGGCCCCGGGTTCATCAACCTGCGCCTCGCGGCCGCTGCCAAACAGGCGGTGATCGCCGCCGTGTTCGCTGAACAGGAGCGCTTCGGCCGCTCGGCACGCGACGCAGGCAAGCATGTGCTGATCGAATTCGTCTCGGCCAACCCGACCGGCCCGCTGCACGTCGGCCACGGCCGCCAGGCCGCGCTCGGCGACGCGCTCTCGAACGTGCTGGCTAGCCAGGGCTGGGACGTGCACCGCGAGTTCTATTACAACGACGCGGGCGTGCAGATCCAGACGCTCGCCCTGTCCACCCAGGCGCGCGCCCGCGGCCTCGCCCCCGGCGACGAAGGCTGGCCTGCTTCGGCGTACAACGGCGAGTACATTGCCGACATCGCGAAAGACTATCTGGACGGCGCAACCGTGGCCGCGAGCGACGGCGAGCCGGTCACCGGCGCGCGTGACGTGGAAGACCTCGAAGCGATCCGCCGCTTCGCCGTGGCGTATCTGCGCCGCGAGCAGGACATGGACTTGCAGGCGTTCGGCGTGAAGTTCGACCAGTACTACCTGGAATCGTCGCTGTACAAGGAAGGCCGCGTCGAGAAGACCGTCGAGGCACTGATCGCCGCCGGCAAGACCTACGAGCAGGAAGGCGCGCTGTGGCTGCGCACCACGGACGACGGCGACGACAAAGACCGCGTGATGCGCAAGACCGACGGCACCTACACGTATTTCGTGCCGGACGTCGCCTATCACGTCGCCAAGTGGGAGCGCGGCTTCACCAAGGTGATCAACATTCAGGGCTCGGACCACCACGGCACGATCGCGCGGGTGCGCGCCGGCCTGCAGGGTCTCGGCATCGGCATTCCGAAGGGCTATCCCGACTACATCCTTCACAAAATGGTCACGGTCATGCGCAACGGCGAAGAGGTGAAAATCTCCAAGCGCGCCGGCAGCTACGTGACGGTGCGTGACCTGATCGAATGGTCGGGCGGCGCCACGCCGGGCTCGGAAGCCGCCGTCGATCTGATCGACGAGGAAACGATCCGCCGCGGCCGCGACGCCGTGCGCTTCTTCCTGATCTCGCGCAAGGCGGACACAGAATTCGTGTTCGACATCGACCTCGCGCTGAAGCAGAACGACGAGAATCCGGTGCATTACGTGCAGTACGCGCATGCGCGGATCTGCTCGGTGATCGCCGAGTGCAAGGCACGCTACAACACGGACGAAAGCACGCTGGCGGATGTGGACGTCGCGCCGCTCACGAGCGAACGTGCGATGGCCCTGCTGAACAAGCTCGCCGAATTCCCGGACATGCTGCAACACGCCGCCGATGAACTCGCGCCGCACGCGGTCGCGTTCTATCTGCGCGACCTCGCCGGGGAATTCCACTCGTTCTACAATGACAAAGCCGAACGCGTGCTGGTCGACGATGCGGCCGAGCGCAATGCACGCGTGGCGCTGCTCGCGGCCACGCGTCAGGTGCTGGCCAACGGTCTCGCGACGATCGGCGTCTCCGCTCCCGTCAAGATGTAAGTCCTCCGGCGCAACATGCATGCGGCCGTCGTTATAATCGACGGCCGTTCCAGGATTCTTTTTGCAGGTGATTCATACGATGGCAAAACCACGCCGCACAACGAAGCAATCGAAACAAACCGGGGGGACTTTTCTCGGCATCGTGCTGGGCCTGATCGTTGGCCTTGCGATCGCGGTAGTGGTGGCGCTGTATATCACCCGTGCGCCCACGCCATTCGTCTCGAAGGTGGCGCCGCCCGCGGCGTCGGATGCCGGCGCGAGCCAGCCTCAGTACGATCCGAACCGTCCGCTGCAAGGCAAGACGCCGGGTCAGCCGGTGCCGCAAGCCGCGCAGCCGGCGCCGCCGAACACCGCGCCTGGCCAGACCAACCCGCAAACGCAGTCGGGCATGCTGGAAGAGCCGCAGATCGTCGAAGTGCCGCCGGCCAACGGCAACGCCGGCAACGCGAGCGGCACGGCGCTCGCGCCGAAGCCCGCGCAGGATAACGCCAACAACACGGCCGCCACGCCCGCGAAGAAGCCGCAAGCCTCCAGCGCGCCGGCCGCCACCGCGGCGGGTTCGGCGCCGAAGAGCAGTTCGTCCGCCAGCACCGCCAACGCCAAGCCCGGTTCGGGCGCGGCGCCGGCGGCAGGCGACGCGAACACGGGCTACTTCCTGCAAGTCGGCGCCTACAAGACCGCGGCGGACGCCGAACAGCAGCGCGCGCGTCTCGCCTTCCAGGGCTTCGAATCGAAGGTCACGCAGCGCGATGCGGGCGGCGTCACGTATTACCGCGTGCGTATCGGGCCGTTCTCGAAGTTCGAAGACATGAATTCGAGCCGTCAGCGTCTGTCCGATGCGGGCGTGGATACCGCGGTGATCCGCTTCACGAAGCAATAAGCCAACAAGAAACAAACGGTGATTTGCCGGGACGCGCCGCCGCCGAACTATCGGCGCGCGGCGCGTGTCACAAACACGACGGACGGTTCAAACCGTCCGACGCCGAATCTTGAAGACGGTGGCGGGCTTTTGCGTGGCGCCACCGCTTTACGCCTACTTGGGTCAACACAACATGAAAAAACTGCTGAGCATTCTGTTCCTCTCGCTGGGACTCGTTGCCGCCACGGCGCAGGCATCGCCGGCCGCGCCGGTATCGGGCAAGGACTACACCGTGCTGGCCACGGCGCAGCCGACCGACGTGCCCGCCGGCAAGATCGAAGTCACCGAATTCTTCTGGTACGGCTGCCCGCACTGCAACGAATTCAACCCGTATCTCGAAACGTGGGTGAAGAAACAGGGTCCGGACGTGGTATTCAAGCGCGTGCCGGTCGCCTTCCGCGACGACTTCATTCCGCACTCCCGGATGTATCACGCGCTCGACGCGCTCGGCCTCGCCACGCAGCTCACGCCGAAGGTTTTCAACGAAATCCACGTCAACAAGAACTACCTGCTGACGCCGGAAGATCAGGCCAAATTCCTCGCGAAGAACGGCGTCGATCCGAAGAAGTACATGGACGCGTACAACTCGTTCTCGACGCAAAGCGCGCTGCAGAAAGACAAGAAGCTGCTGGAAGACTACAAGATCGACGGTGTGCCGACGCTGGCCGTGCAGGGCAAGTATGAAACCGGCCCGGCCGCGACCAACAGCTTGCCGGGCACGATCCAGGTGCTGGACTACCTGGTCGCGCAGGTCCGCGCCAAGAAGATGTAACGCCGAGGCGCCGGAATGAGTTCACCGTTGAAGGTTTTCATTACCGGCGCTTCGAGTGGCATCGGCCTCGCGCTCGCCGCCGAATATGCGCGGCGCGGCGCGATTCTCGGCCTGGTTGCCCGCCGCGGCGACGCCCTCGCCGCTTTCCAGCAGTCCCATCCGCAAAACACCGTCTCCATCTATTCCGTCGACGTGCGCGACGCCGAAGCGCTCGCCGAGGCGGCTGCGCAATTCATCGCGCGGCACGGCTTGCCGGACGTCGTGATCGCCAACGCCGGCATCAGCCGCGGCGCGGTCACCGGCCATGGCGATCTGCGCGCCTTCCGCGAAGTGATGGATATCAATTACTTCGGCATGGTCGCCACCTTCGAGCCGTTCGCCGCCGCGATGGTCGCCGCGAAACACGGCACGCTGGTGGGGATTGCCAGCGTCGCCGGCGTGCGCGGCTTGCCGGGTTCCGGCGCGTACAGCGCGTCGAAATCGGCGGCGCTGAAGTATCTCGAAGCGTTGCGCGTCGAGATGCGGCCGTGCGGCGTCGGTGTGGTCACCATCGCGCCCGGCTACATCCGCACGCCCATGACCGAGCACAACCCGTACACCATGCCGTTCCTGATGGACGCCGACCGTTTCGCCGCGAAGGTGGCAAAGGCCATCGAGCGTCGAACGGCGTTCGCGGTGTTCCCCTGGCAGATGCGCATCGTGGCCATGCTGCTGCACGTGCTGCCGCGCTGGCTGTACGACCGCGCGTTCGAACGCGCGCCGCGCAAGCCGCGCGCCGCCGCGGAAACCGAGTAAGCCATGCACACCCGTGCGGTCGATGCAGCCGGCGTCGCGCACGAACCGGCAGGCGCCGCGGCACGCATCGTCTCGCTGGTGCCGAGCATCACCGAACTGCTTTTCGCCCTTGGTCTGGACCGGCGGATCGTCGGCCGCACCGGCTTTTGCGTGCATCCCCGAGACAAGGTGCGTGAGGTCCGCAAGGTCGGCGGCACCAAAGCCGTGAATCTCGCCGCCATTCGTGCGTTGCGCCCCACTCATCTGATCGTCAATATCGACGAAAACGAGCACGATACCGTCGAGCAATTGCGCACATTCGTGCCACACATCGTCGTGACGCATCCGCGAACGCCGCAGGACAATCTGGCGCTGTACACGCTGCTGGGCGCGATCTTCGATCGGGCGCAGGAAGCGCAGCGTCTGTGCGAAACGCTCGAAGCCCGCCTGCACGAAGCGGCGGCGCACGCGTTCAGTCCGCAAAGCGTGCTGTATCTGATCTGGCGCGAACCGTGGATGACCGTGGCGCGCGACACTTATATCTCCGCGATGCTGCGACTCGTGAACTGGCACACGCTGCCTGACGTGCAAGGCGGAGCGGCAGGCGCCGCACGTTACCCGATGCTCGAGTTCGACACCGCGCCGTGGCTCGCCCAGGTCGACCGCATCCTGCTCTCCAGTGAGCCGTACCGCTTCACGCAGGTCCATTGCGACGCGCTGAAGCGCGATTCGCGGCTAGCCGGCAAGCGCATCGAGTTGATCGACGGGGAAATGGTGTCGTGGTACGGCGTGCGCGCGATCGAAGGCATCGCTTATCTGCTGCGGCGCGCCGGGGCGGCATGAGTGCGGGCGCCGCGGCGCGACGCGGCGCAGGCCCACCCTTCCATATAAATATGCGGATTATGTTGTTGTCGGCGCAACGACCCTTCGATAAGCTTTCGCGAAGGCCGACGCGCGCGCAGCCGGCATTGTCCCACCCATGCGCCAGCGCCGGAAACGTATCACAATGAAGAAGGCGGCTACGCCTCATGGCCGCTCGTCCCTCGTCAACGGAACATAACCACACAACCAGACGCACTGCCTGACTGCGCTTGTTATGGGAGATCCTATGCGCTTCAAACTGCTCGCAGCCGCCGTACTGTTCACGGCGCCCGCGCTCGTGCTCGCCAAACCGCTGACCGTCTGTACCGAGTCGAGCCCCGACGGCTTCGATGTCGTGCAGTTCAATTCGCTCGTCACGACCAACGCATCGGCCGACGTGATCTTCAATTCGCTGGTCTCCTACGACGAGGCCGCGAAGAAAGTGGTGCCGGCGCTGGCCGACAAGTGGGACGTGAGCGCCGACGGCCTCACCTACACGTTCCATCTGCGCCCGAACGTGCAATTCCAGAGCACCGACTACTTCAAGCCCACCCGCCCGCTCAACGCCGACGACGTGGTCTTCACGTTCGACCGCATGCTCGACGACAGCAATCCGTGGCACAAGGTGGCGGGCGCGAGCGGCTTCCCGCATGCGCAGTCCATGGGCCTGCCCAAGCTCATCAAATCCATCAGCAAGGTCGACGAGAACACCGTCAAGTTCGAACTGAACGCGCCCGACGCAACCTTCGTGTCGATCCTGACCATGGGGTTCGCGTCGATCTATTCGGCTGAATACGCCGATCAGTTGCTCAAGGCCGGCAAGCAGGCCGATCTGAATTCGAAGCCGATCGGCACCGGTCCGTTCGAACTGAAGAGCTATACGAAAGACGCGGTGATCCGCTACGACGTGAACCCGGCCTACTGGGGTCCGAAGCCGAAGATCGACCGCCTGATCTATGCGATCACGCCGGACGCCACGGTGCGGGCGCAGAAGGTGAAAACCGGCGAATGCCAGATCGCGTTGTCGCCGAAGCCGCAGGATCTCGCCGACGCGAAGAGCGACAAGTCGCTCGCGATCGTGCAGACGCCCGCGTTCATGACGGCGTTCGTCGCGTTGAACACACAGAAAAAGCCGCTCGACAACCAGAAGGTGCGCGCCGCGCTGAACATGGCATTCGACCGCACCACGTACCTGAAGACCGTGTTCGACAACACGGCGACGCCGGCCGTGAACCCGTATCCGCCGAACACGTGGAGCTACAACAAGTCCGTGAAAGCATGGCCGTACGACCCGGCAAAGGCGAAGAAACTGCTCGCCGACGCGGGCTATCCGAACGGCTTCGAAACGACGATCTGGGTACGTCCGAACGGCAGCGTGCTGAACCCGAATCCGAAGGCCGGCGCGGAACTGCTGCAAGCCGACTTCGCGAAGATCGGCGTGAAGGCCGAGGTGAAGGTGATCGAATGGGGCGAGTTGATCAAGGAGGCCAAGCAAGGCCAGCATGACTCGCTCTTCATGGGCTGGGCCGGCGACAACGGCGATCCGGACAACTACCTGTCGCCGCTGTTCAGCTGCAACGCGGTCAAGTCGGGCATCAACTTCGCGCGTTTCTGCGATCAGGATCTGGACAAGCTGATTGCCGACGGCAAGGCAACGCCGGATCAATCCAGGCGCGCGAAAGCGTATGAGCAGGCGCAGCAGGTCATTCACGATCAGGCGCTGTGGATTCCGCTCGGTTATCCGACCGCCGCTGCGATCACGCGCACGAATGTGAGCGGTTATCACGTGAGTCCGTTTGGACGGCAGAACTTTGGGACGGCGTCGGTGCAGTAGTCGCTTCTACGTCTGACACCGCAAAAAAAAGCCCGGCTGCGAAAGCACCGGGCTTTTTTATCTAATCACCACCGCGATCACGCCGGCGAAAACCGAATCACCCCATCCGCATCCTGCTTACGTGTCAGCTCGCCCGCCAGCCACAGCAGATGCAAGTGCGCCAAAGCTTCGCCCATCGCAAACGTCATTTGATGGATGTCGAGCTGGCGCTTGAACATGAGCGGCACGATATCCGCGGCGCTCTGCGGTTTCTCCGCGCATGCCTCGCGCACTTCCGCCAGACGCGCGTCATGATGCTCGCGCAGTTGCCGGATCCGCGTGCGCACACCGCGAAACGGCTTGCCATGCGACGGCAGCACGAGCGTATCTTCCGGCATCGTCTCGTAACGGCCGAGCGACTCCAGATACAGCGCGAGCGGTGAGCCTTCCGGCTCCATATCGAACACCGAGACATTGGTCGAAATGCGCGGCAGCACCATGTCACCCGAAATCAATACGCCGGTCTCTTCGCAGAACAACGCGCAGTGTTCCGGCGAATGGCCGAAGCCGGTCACCACGCGCCACGTCCTGCCGCCGATCTTCACGCCGTCCGCTTCCCGCAAGCGGCGATACTGGCCCGGAATCGCCGGCACGAGGCTTGAGTAATAGCTCTTGCGATTGCGCAGCTTCTCGAGCGATTCCTCGTCGCTCACGCCGTGCCGCGCGAAGTGCCGCGCCGCGCCCTCGCCGCCCGCGTTCGAACCGTCGCCGGCCGCCATCACGCGGGCCTGCATGTATTCGCCGAGCGTAGTCCACAACCGCACGTCCCAGCGCTGTTTGTCGCCGCCCGCGCAAATCCAGTGCGCAAGACCGATGTGATCGGGATGGCAGTGCGTGACGATCACCCGTAGCACCGGCAGGCCGTCGAGCACCGAGTCGAACACCTTCTCCCAGTTCTCCTTGATCGCGTCCGAGGCGATGCCGCAGTCCACCACCGTCCAGCCCTGCTGGCCGTCGATCTCGTCACGCAGCAGCCACAGGTTGATGTGATCCAGCGCGAACGGCAACGGCATGCGCAGCCAGAACACGCCTCGCGCGACTTCCATCGCGTGGCCCGCGTCCGGCAACGCGTCGTTGAACGGGTAGTCGAGTTGGTGTTCGAGTGCATTCATCGTGGGTGTCTTCCTCCGTCGGCCGTCCGGCATGGCGAGATGCGCGATGCCGGATGGTGTGGTTGCGGCGTGCTGGTGCCGTACTGCGGCCGTACAGCGCCTGGTTGCGTTCGGCTCAAGTTGACGATAACGTAAACGTTGATTCTATCGTTCAATCCGATTTTCTGCCTGACCACGGAATGCCCCGATGAACACGCAATACACGATCACCGAGCTCGCGCGGGAATTCGACGTCACGCCGCGCGCGATCCGCTTCTACGAAGATCAGGGTTTACTCTCGCCGAGCCGGGAAGGATCGAGCGGCTTGCGGCGCGTCTATTCCGGCCGCGACCGAACGCGGCTCAAGCTCACGTTGCGCGGCAAGCGGCTCGGCTTCACGTTGTCGGAGATTCGCGATCTGCTGGACGTGTACGAGTCGCCGACCGACACGGTGCCGCAACTGCACGCGTTTCTCGCCACGGTGGCGCGTCATCAGGAAGTGCTGGCGCGTCAACTGGAAGACCTCAATGCGACGCTCGAAGACCTCGCGCAATACGAAGCGCAGGCGCGCGCGCTGCTCGCGACCGGCTCGCGCGAAGCCAAGCCGGCATGAACCACGGCGGCGAGATGCGTCGCGGGCCCACCCGGACGATACAATCCCGGGTGTCTTCACGACATGAGACGGATGCACGGTCGACATGAATCACTTCCCCAAACTGCTGTCGTCGCAAATCGGCTTTGACGTCGCACAGACCATGCTCGAAGGGTTCGACCGGCATTACCGGATCTTTCGCGACGCAGCGATCCACGCCAAGACGCTCTTTGAACAGGCCGACTGGCACGGTCTGCAGAAGCTCGCGCGCGATCGCATCACCTCGTACGACGAGCGCGTCGAGGAATGCGTCGAAGTGCTCGAAGACGAATACGACGCGGAGAATATCGACGACGAAGTGTGGCAGCAGATCAAGCTGCACTACATCGGCCTGTTGACCACGCACCGGCAACCCGAATGCGCGGAGACGTTTTTCAATTCGGTGTGCTGCAAGATCCTGCACCGCTCGTACTTCAACAACGATTTCATTTTCGTGCGCCCGGCCATCTCGACCGAATACATCGAGAATGACGAGCCGGCCGCGAAGCCCACGTACCGTGCGTATTATCCCGGCAAGGATGGCCTCGCGGCGACGCTCGAACGTATCGTCACGAACTTCCAGCTGGAGCCGCCGTTCGAGGACCTGACACGCGACGTCGGCTGCGTGATGCAGGCTATCCAGGACGCGTTCGGCGTGTTCGACGAAGCGCCCAATTTCCAGATTCACGTGCTCTCGTCGCTGTTCTACCGCAACAAGTCGGCGTATATCGTCGGACGGATCATCAACGGCGATCTGCTGCTGCCGTTCGCCGTGCCGGTGCGTCATGTTGAGCCGGGCGTGCTCGCGCTCGACACGGTGCTGCTCAAGCGCGACCAGTTGCTGATCATCTTCAGCTTCTCGCATTCGTACTTTCTGGTGGATATGGAAGTGCCGTCCGCTTATGTCGAATTTCTCGGCACCATCATGCAGGGCAAACCGAAAGCGGAGATCTATACGTCCGTGGGTTTGCAGAAGCAGGGCAAGAATCTGTTCTATCGCGACCTGCTGCATCATCTGTCGCATTCGAGCGACCAGTTCATCATCGCGCCCGGCATCAAGGGGCTCGTGATGCTGGTGTTCACGCTGCCGTCGTTTCCGTACGTGTTCAAGCTGATCAAAGACAGCTTCCCGCCGCCCAAGGAAACCACGCGCGCGCAGATCAAGGAAAAGTATCAACTGGTCAAACGGCACGACCGTTTGGGCCGCATGGCCGACACGCTCGAATATTCGAGCGTCGCGCTGCCCATTTCGCGGCTCGACGAAGCGCTGGTGCGTGAGCTCGAAAAGGAAGTGCCGTCGCAGATCGAATACGACGGCGATAGCCTCGTGATTCGCCATATGTATATCGAACGCCGCATGGTGCCGCTCAATCTGTTCCTGCAGAACGGCAACGACGAGGACATCGAGCACGGCATCAAGGAATACGGCAAGGCCATCAAGGAACTGATGCAGGCGAACATCTTCCCCGGCGACATGCTGTACAAAAACTTCGGCGTGACGCGCCATGGCCGCGTCGTGTTCTACGACTACGATGAAATCGAATATCTGACCGACTGCAACGTGCGCGCGGTGCCGGCGCCACGTAACGAGGAAGACGAAATGTCGGGCGAGCCGTGGTACTCGGTCGGGCCGCACGACATTTTCCCGGAGACGTACGGCACGTTTCTGCTCGGCGACCCACGCGTGCGCCGCTCCTTCATGCAGCATCACGCGGACTTCTTCGATCCCGCGCTGTGGCAACGGCACAAGGACCATCTATTGAAAGGCGAACTGCCCGACTTTTTCCCGTACGACGACAACGTGCGCTTCTGCATGCGCTACCCGGAACGCTTTGCGGATGCCGCCAACCGCGCTGCGGACACGCCGGCAGACGAACGCAGCGCGCGGGTGGCGTGACGCTCATGCGCCGCGCGCAGCGCAGTATTGAGTGCCTCGTTCGAACCTTATGTAACGACATCGACCGGTCAACCGGTCGAGCAACCGCCAAGACGCACCATGAACACAAACGCTTCCACGCCTGACAATCCGCTCTCGCATCTGTTCGACAACAACGAAGCATGGGTCGCCCGCAAGCTGTCCGAAGACCCCGAGTACTTCTCGCGTCTCGCCCATCAGCAGACGCCCGAGTATCTGTGGATCGGCTGCTCCGATTCGCGCGTGCCGGCGAACCAGATCATCGGCCTGCCGCCGGGCGAAGTGTTCGTGCACAGAAACATCGCCAACGTGGTGGTGCATTCCGATCTGAACTGTCTCTCGGTGATCCAGTTCGCCGTCGATCTGCTGAAGGTCAAGCACATCATGGTGGTCGGCCACTACGGCTGCTCGGGTGTCGGCGCGGCGCTGCACGGCCGCCGCGTGGGTCTCGCGGACAACTGGCTGCATCACGTGCAGGACGTGCGTACCAAGCACGCGGCGCTGATCGAGGAATGGCCGATCGGTGAGGCCCGTCATCGGCGCCTCGTCGAACTGAACGCGATCGAGCAGGTGGTGAACGTATGCCGCACCACCATCGTCAACGACGCATGGGCGCGTGGCCAGGCGTTGACGGTGCACGGCTGGGCCTACGGCGTGCATGACGGCAAGGTGCGCAACCTCGGCATGACGATCAGCGAACCGGCCGCGCTCGACGCGACCTATCAGAAGTGCGTGGCGGCCGTGTCGGCCGGCCGCGCACACAACGCAGACAACGACGTGGTGGCCGCCGATGCGGCGCAGCTCGGCGACGTGCCGGCCATCGTCGCAGGCGTCATCAAGGAGCTTAAACATGAGTGAGACGAGCATGAGTGAGACGAGCATGAGCGGGACCAGGACTGATCCGATCGTCATCGTGGGCGTGGCCCGCACGCCGATGGCGGCCTTCCAGGGCGACTTCGCCACGTTGACCGCGCCGCAACTAGGCTCGGTGGCGATCGCGGCGGCCGTGCAACGCGCGGGCCTCAAGCCTGAACAGATCGACGAAGTGGTAATGGGCTGCGTGCTGCCCGCAGGTCTCGGCCAGGCGCCCGCGCGCCAGGCCGCGCTCGGCGCCGGCTTGCCGCTCGCCACCGGCAGCACCACGGTGAACAAGATGTGCGGCTCCGGCATGCGCGCGGCGATGTTCGCGCACGACATGCTCGCCGCGGGCTCCGTCGACGTGATCGTCGCGGGCGGCATGGAAAGCATGACGAACGCGCCGTATCTGCTGCCCAAAGCGCGGGCCGGCATGCGCATGGGCCACGGCCAGGTAATCGACCACATGTTCTACGACGGTCTCGAAGATGCCTACGAAAAAGGCCGCCTGATGGGCACCTTTGCCGAAGAATGCGCGGCCTCGTTCGACTTCACGCGCGAAGCGCAGGACGCGTTCGCCGTCGAGTCCCTCAACCGTGCGAAGCGTGCGAACGAAGACGGTTCGTTCGCCTGGGAAATCGCGCCGGTGAAGGTGCAGAGCCGAAAGGGCGAAGTCACCGTCGATCACGACGAACAGCCGTTCAAGGCAAACATCGACAAGATTGCGACGCTCAAACCCGCGTTCAGCAAAACCGGCACGGTGACGGCGGCGAATTCGTCGTCGATTTCCGACGGCGCGGCCGCGCTCGTCATGATGCGCGAGTCGACCGCAAAGCGTCTGGGCGTTCAGCCGATCGCGCGCGTGGTCGGCCACTCGACCTTCGCGCAGGAACCGGCGAAGTTCACCACCGCGCCGGTCGGGGCGATTCGCAAGCTGTTCGAGAAGAACGGCTGGCGCGCCGACGAGGTTGATCTGTACGAGGTCAACGAAGCATTCGCCGTCGTGACGATGGCGGCCATGAAGGAACATCAGTTGCCGCACGAAAAGGTCAACGTGAACGGCGGCGCCTGTGCGCTCGGTCATCCGATCGGCGCGTCGGGCGCGCGGATTCTCGTCACGCTGATCGGCGCGCTGAAGCAACGCGGCGGCAAGCGCGGCGTCGCGACGCTGTGCATCGGCGGCGGCGAAGCCACGGCCATGGGTATCGAACTGGTGTAACGCGCGTTTTGCGGCGCACTCTTTTGACGGCATGAGGTGTTCGATGAAGACAGTGTTGATTGTCGGTGCGTCGCGCGGCATCGGCCAGGAATTTGTGCGGCAATATCAGAAGAGCGGCTGGCGCGTGCTCGCCACCGGGCGCGACGGCGCCGCGCTCGACGCGTTGAGCGAACTCGGCGCGCAGACGTTCTCGCTGGACGTGAGCGTGCCCGAGGAAATCGCCGCGCTCGGCTGGAAGCTCGACGGTGAACGGCTCGATGCGGCAATCGTGGTGTCGGGGGTTTACGGCCCGCGCACGGAAGGCATCGAGACGATTACAGCAGAAGACTTCGACCACGTCATGCACACCAATGTGCGTGGACCGATGCAGTTGATGCCGATCCTGTTGCCGCTCGTCGAAGAGGCGGGCGGCGTACTCGCGGTGATTTCGAGCAAGATGGGCAGCATCGGCGATGCGAGCGGCACGACCGGCTGGCTGTATCGCGCGAGCAAGGCGGCGCTCAACGATGTACTGAAACTCGCGTCGCTGGAAGCAAAGCGCGCCGCGTGCATTTCGTTGCATCCGGGCTGGGTGCGCACCGACATGGGCGGCGCCCAGGCGGCGATCGATCCCGCCCGCAGCGTGGCCGGCATGCGGGAAGTGCTCGCGCAGGCCGCGGCGGCGCACGAGGCGTTCAACGGCCGCTTTTATCAGTACGACGGCAGACTACTCGACTGGTGAGCAGCTAATTGCGTGAGACCGGAGCAATGCGCTGAAGCGCCAACTCCGGTCGACAGGAGACACACCGATGGTACTGGATCAGGATCACCTGATGGTGCGCGACGCGCTGCGCACATTCGTGCGCGAAGCGGTTACGCCCCATGCGGCGGAATGGGACCGCGAACGCACCTTTCCGAAGGACGTGCACCGGCAACTCGCGGAACTCGGCGCGTATGGCGTGCTGGTGCCGGAAAGCTATGGCGGCGCCGGCATGGACGCGCTGGCGCTCGCGTTGATTCTCGAAGAAATCGCGGCCGGCGACGGCGGCACGTCGACGGCCATCTCCGTCAACAACTGTCCCGTGTGCAGCATTCTGCTCACCTACGGCAACGACGCGCAAAAACGCGACTGGCTGACGCCGCTCGCCCGCGGCGAAATGCTCGGCGCGTTTTGCCTGACCGAACCGCAAGCCGGTTCCGACGCCTCCGCGCTGCGCACCACCGCGACACGCGACGGCGATGCGTACGTGCTGAACGGCGTCAAACAGTTCATCACGAGCGGCAAGAACGGCAATGTTGCGATCGTCATGGCCGTGACCGACAAGGCCGCGGGCAAACGCGGCATCAGTGCGTTCATCGTGCCGACGGATACGAAGGGTTACGTCGTCGCACGGGTGGAAGACAAACTCGGCCAGCATTCGTCGGATACGGCGCAGATCATTTTCGAGGATTGCCGCGTGCCGGCCGCGAACCTGATCGGCGCGCAAGGCGAAGGCTACCGGATCGCGCTGTCGGGGCTCGAAGGCGGCCGCATCGGTATCGCCGCGCAAAGCGTCGGCATGGCGCGCGCCGCGTTCGAGGCCGCGCTGAATTATGCGAAGGAACGGGAGAGCTTCGGTGCGCCGCTCTTTTCGCATCAGGCCGTGCAATTCCGCCTCGCCGACATGGCGACGCAACTCGAGGCGGCGCGCCAGTTGATCTGGCACGCCGCGTCGTTAAAAGACGCCGGCCAGCCGTGCCTCACCGAAGCCGCGATGGCGAAACTGTTCGCCTCCGAAGCCGCCGAGCGCATCTGTTCGGCCGCCTTACAGATTCATGGCGGCTACGGCTATCTGAGCGACTTCCCGGTCGAGCGGATTTACCGCGACGTGCGCGTCTGCCAGATCTACGAAGGCACCAGCGACATCCAGAAAATCCTGATCGCGCGCGGTCTTGGCTGAAAGTCTGATGAATAAGCAACTGTTGCCGTTACAACGACCTTCCGAGTGTCCCTGCGGCGGCGCCGCGCCCGAGCAGCGCAGCGGCGCCAGGGCGCCCCGCTTCGCGCAATGCTGTGGCCGCTATATCGACGGCGGCGAAGCGGCCCCGCGAGCCCTTGAACTGATGCGCTCGCGCTATAGCGCGTATGTTGTCGGCGCAACGGACTACTTGCGCGCCACCTGGGCCCCGCACACCTGCCCCGCCGATCTCGACGCGGATCCCGCTTCCGCCGACGCGCCCCGTTGGCTCGGACTGCAGATCAAGGCGTTCGCCGAAACCGACGCTCACCACGCCACAGTCGAATTCGTCGCGCGTTATAAGGTGAACGGCCGCGCGCACCGGCTGCACGAACTGAGCCGCTTCGTACGCGGTGACGACGGCCGCTGGCGTTACGTGGACGGCGACGTCAGCGAATAAGCCTTCCCGCGCCTTACACGACACAGTGGCGACCTTACGCCGCGCTCACATATGGCCCCGATAGCGGGGCCGTTTTTCGTGTTGGTCCAATGCCACAACGCCCGCCCAGCACCCGCCCCGCGCCTGATTGCTTCGTTGCGCCAATCACCCGCGAGGCCTGCACCGAGCGGCCGGAGACCGTCAATCGACGCGCGGCAATTTTTTCGTCGCGGGTTCTCCTTGATTGCACAAAACAAAATTGTCGTGCCAGGATGAGGCCGTAGCTTCATGACGTCACGTTGCGAGAGCCGGTCCATAGCGGCTCCGCAAATTGCGCAGGGCGCCCTGCCGGGCACCAGAGAGTGTGGGTCCGGCGGCGGCTTCAGGTAGCAGGCGTGACGCTCATCATCGGCGCGTGGGGTCGCGTCGGCCGTTTGGGTTCATCCCGTGCGATCTCGACTAGCGTGCGTGCGCCTTCGGCGCACTCCGTACGCGAGTGTGCTTTTGTTTGTCGAAAACTCGCCGAAAGGCAAATGTCAGAAATGACGTTCGATAGACGGGCATCACGGTGTTCAGGGCAGGTTTTCGAGGCAGGTGCGTCAATGGTGTTCAGCAAGGTTCTGACGAAGTGTGCGGTGATCTGTGCAGCGGCTGCGTGCACTGTCGCGCTCGCGCACGCCGACCCGCTCGCCGACACCCAGGCAGGACCGCTGACCCGGGCTCACGTTCCGCGTATTGCGCTCGACGACGACGTTTATCTGCCCAGCGCGGGCCTCAACGAACAGATCATCCGCGTGCCGGTCGACGCAGCCGGCACGGTCACCCTCGAAACGACGATCTACAAGCCAGACGGCGCGGGCCCGTTTCCGATGATCGTTTTCAACCACGGCAAGATTCCCGGCGACCCACGCGCGCAGGAGCGCAGCGACCCGCTGCCGTTCGCACGTGAATTCGTGCGCCGCGGCTACGTGGTAGTGGCGCCGAACCGCCAGGGTTTCGGCCGCTCGGACGGCGTGTACGAGCAAGACGGTTGCGATGTCGAAAAAAACGGCCTCGGTCAGGCCGGCGACGTCGCTGCAACGATCGACTTCATGTCGAAGCAGCCTTACGTGGACGCGACCCATATTGTCGTAGCCGGCACTTCGCACGGCGGCCTTGCGACGATCGCGTACGGCACTGAGGCCGCGCCGGGCGTGCGGGCACTGATCAATTTTTCCGGCGGCTTGCGGCAGGATGCCTGCAGCGACTGGCAGGGCAACCTGACGCGCGCGTTCGGCGCGTACGGCGAGAAGACCAAGGTGCCGTCGCTGTGGATGTACGGCGATAACGATTCCGTCTGGAACGCGCCGCTGGTGGCGGGCATGTACGCCGCGTACGGTGCGCATGGCGCGAGCGTCAAGATGGTGGATTTCGGCAACTACAAGAACGACGCGCACCGGCTGGTCGGCGACCGCGACGGCGTGCACGTGTGGTGGCCGGCTGTCGAGGCTTTCCTTGCGCGTGTCGGGATGCCGACGGGTGTGCAATATCGCGTGTCGGATCCTTCCACGCCGAAAGCGAGCGGGTTTGCCGCTGTCGATGCGGTCGATGCCGTGCCGTTTGTCGACGAAGCCGGGCGCAATGGGTATCGGAATTTCCTGCATCAGTTTCCTAGCCGGGCTTTTGCTGTGTCTGATACCGGGGCCTGGTCGTGGGCTGAAGGCGGCGACGATCCGATGTCGGTTGCCGTGGCGAATTGTCAGAAGCAGAGTTCGGCGCCTTGCCGGTTGTATGCGGTGAATAATGCGGTGGTTTGGGGGGATCAGTCTTCGC
Source organism: Paraburkholderia aromaticivorans (assembly GCF_002278075.1). Taxonomy (NCBI): domain Bacteria; kingdom Pseudomonadati; phylum Pseudomonadota; class Betaproteobacteria; order Burkholderiales; family Burkholderiaceae; genus Paraburkholderia; species Paraburkholderia aromaticivorans. The sequence continues at coordinate 951,757 of NZ_CP022989.1, forward strand.
AGACGGCTGAGAGCGGTGGTGCCGATGCTCGGCGGGATGTGGCTAGTCGGGAGTAAGGGGTTTTTGCCTGCTCGGCGGGTTTTTTTGTCTGTGTTCTCGTTGGTGTTGGCCTTTCCTTGTTTTCTTACTGGTCTATTGGCGTTGCCCCTGTGCGGGGCGGCACCTACTTTCTTTGCCGCGGCAAAGAAAGTAGGTAAAGAAAGCCGCTTTGGACCGCCAGCGGACCTATCCGCGATTTCGTGGGCGGGGCATATCATGAGGGATCAAGGTCATGGATATGCCGATGAAAAAGAAACGGACAGCAGCGTCTCAGGCAGCGGCCCGCGGGCCGCTGCCTGAACTGCCAGATGAGTTGATGGATCAACTGGTCAAAGGGCCTATGTCGCCCGGCGACGTTCAAGACCTGATGCTGGCATTCAACAAGGCCATCATCGAACGGGCGATGGGCGCCGAGATGAATCTGCATCTGGGTTACCCGTCCGGCCAGGTCAAGCCGCTCGGTCAGGTCAACGAACGCAACGGCGCCAGTGGCAAAACCGTCATGACCGACCGCGGCCCGGTTCGGGTCGAGATCCCACGCGACCGGGACGGCAGCTTCGAGCCGATCCTCATTCCCAAGCACGAGCGCCGTTTTACCGGCTTCGACGAGCGCATCATCGCGATGTACGCGCGTGGCATGAGTGTGCGTGAGATCCGCGCTTTTCTAGCCGAGAGCTACGGAACCGAGGTCTCGCCCGATTTCATCAGTTCGGTGACCGACGAAGTCATGGCCGAAGCCTTCGCCTGGCAAAGTCGTCCGCTCGAGACGATGTATCCGGTGGTGTTCTTCGACGCGCTGCGGGTCAAGATTCGCGACGGCGGCATGGTCAGCAATAAGGCCGTGTACCTGGCGCTGGGCATCCAGGCCGACGGCCAGCGCGACGTGCTGGGGCTCTGGATCGAGCAGACCGAAGGCGCGAAGTTCTGGCTCAAGGTGTTCAACGAACTCAAGACGCGCGGCTGTCAGGACATCCTGATCGCCGTGGTGGATGGTCTGAAGGGTTTGCCCGAGGCAATCGCTGCGGTCTACCCCCGTGCCACCGTGCAGACCTGCATCGTGCATTTGATCCGCAATAGCCTGGAATTTGCCAACTACAAGGACCGCAAAGCGCTCGCCCAAGCGTTGAGACCGATCTATGCTGCCGCCAGCGCAGAGGCCGCAGAGCAAGCGTTACGCGACTTCGCCGAAGGGCCATGGGGCGCCAAATACCCGATGATCGTCCAATGCTGGCAGCGTGCCTGGGAGCACGTCATACCGTTCTTCGTGTTCCCCCCGGACATTCGACGGGTGGTGTACACCACCAACGCCATTGAGAGTTTGAACATGCAACTGCGCAAGATCATCAAGACGCGAGGCCATTTCCCGAACGACGAGGCGGCCGTCAAGCTGCTCTGGCTCGCGCTACGCAACATGTTGGCGAAATCGGTGCGGAGCACCTTTGATTGGAAATCCGCGATGAACCAGTTTGCTATTCTGTTCGGTGAACGATTTACGCAGGCCCGTTGAGCACGAGGGTTTTTAACCGCCTCGCCCACGAAAATGCGGACAGGTCCCCGCCAGCTCATAAGCGGGTCTCCCGCACAGCCACGGTAGTGGCCCATCTGGAATCCGTGCCCTCGCACATTCCGCCTTCGTGACAAGGCAGTCATTCTTCCGGCGACGCTGCGCGCGCCGTCGCGGTACCTCATTCAAACCACGTCGTACCCACCGCCTGCAGTACCTCTCGGTTCAGCTTCCCTTCCTTCTCGACGGCACTTCGTACCCTGCTCTTTTTTGCGGCGGCCCCTCGTAAAGCTGCTGGTGACTTCTTCTACCGGCTGGTCTCTTGAATCGGTGCTGCGTCCTGCCTCGTCAAAATTCCGAAGCCACTGGCCAACCACTTCAGCGCCACGCCGAGGCGAAGCCGACGGCCCCCACTGCCTAAGAACGAAGCCTCTGTCTTGAACGCACCGTTCCGGCGCGCGCGCAGCACGAGGCGGGAAGCACGACTGCTGTGTCACGAGCGCGGAAAGTGCGACGACACAGATTCCAGATGGGCCACTACCGTGACTGTGCGGGGGACCCGCCTAAGAGCTGGTGTGAAGCGGCCGCGGCTTTCTTTGCTTACTTTCTTTGCGGCGGCAAAGAAAGTAGGTGCCGCCCCGCACAGGGGCAACACTAATAGACCACCAAGAAAGCAAGGAAAGGCCAACACCCAAAGAGAACCCAGCCCACACCCGCCGAGCAGGCAAAAAAACACCCACACCCCCAATTTCCCGCCAGTAAAACCCAACTACTTTGCCGTCGCTAACTGCGCCGATCATGAACCATCGATCGAAAACAGACCCCACCTGCGCGGAACAGCCCACAACCCCGGCGCCGCAGGCAAAAACCGCCCACCTACCCCCTAGTGCACAGCACGAAATAAACCGCTAATCTCAACCCCGCACGCCCGCCAAGGGCCGCGCGCAGCGCAGAAAAAAGACGCGCAGCACGCCCAAAATGGCCCTAAAAAAGCCACGCCGCGCAGCGGCAAAAAAAAGTACCCTGGAGTACCCTTTGGAAACGTCAGCACCACAGTCAACCTCCCCCGAAGACTGGATCACCCGCAGCCTGCGCGCCGTCTGGCACCCCTGCACCCAGATGAAGCACCACGAACGCCTGCCGCTCGTGCCCGTCGCGCGCGGTCAAGGCGCATGGCTGTACGATCGCGCCGGTCATCGCTATCTGGATGCCATCAGCTCCTGGTGGGTCAACCTGTTCGGTCACGCCAATCCGCGCATCAACGCGGCATTGAAACACCAACTCGACACGCTCGAACACGCAATGCTCGCCGGCTGCACGCATGAACCGGCCATCGAACTCGCGGAGCGACTCGGCGCCCTCACCGGCAACACGCTCGGCCATGCCTTCTTCGCATCGGACGGCGCGTCCGCCGTCGAAATCGCCTTGAAGATGAGCTTCCACTCGTGGCGCAATCGCGGTTTCGCCGACAAGCAGGAATTCGTCTGCATCGCCAACAGCTATCACGGCGAAACCATCGGCGCGCTCGGCGTCACCGATGTCGCACTTTTCAAGGACGCCTACGATCCGTTGATCCGCCACGCGCACGTCGTGGCATCGCCCGATGCGCGCCTCGCGCAAGCCGGCGAGAGCGCTGCCGATGTCGCGCGCCGAGCGCTCGATCACGTTCGCTCACTGTTCGAAGCACGCGCCACGAAAATCGCCGCGGTAATCGTCGAGCCACTGGTGCAGTGCGCGGCCGGCATGGCCATGCACGACGCGTCCTATATCGCCGGATTGCGCACCCTGTGCGATCAGTACGGCGTGCATCTGATCGCCGATGAAATCGCCGTCGGCTGCGGGCGCACCGGCACCTTCTTCGCATGCGAACAGGCCGGTATCTGGCCAGACTTCATCTGTCTGTCCAAAGGCATCAGCGGCGGCTATCTGCCGCTCTCGATCGTGTTGTCGCGCAATGAAATTTTCGAAGCCTTCTATCACGACGACACCGCGCGCGGCTTCCTGCACTCGCATTCGTACACGGGCAATCCGCTGGCCTGCCGGGCGGCGCTCGCCACACTCGATCTGTTCGAGAGCGACGACGTTCTGGCCGCCAACACGCGCAAGTCCGCGACGCTGAAAACCGCACTCGCACCACTCGCCACCCACGAACGCGTTCGCAATCTGCGCCAGTGCGGCACGATCTTCGCGTTCGACGCCGTGATCGACGATGCTCAGCAAGCCAGAACATTCTCGCGCCGCTTCTTCGAAAACGCGTTGCAGCGCGAATTGCTGCTGCGCCCGATCGCGACCACGGTGTATCTGATGCCCCCTTATATCCTCGACGACGAAGAACTCGCGCTGCTCGCCTCGCGCACGCGTGAGACCTTCGACGCCACGCTTGCGGAGACCCGCTGATGCATCTGCTCGACACGCTCGCCGAAGGGCTGAAGGAGATCGACGCGCGCGGCCTGCGCCGGCGCCGCCGCACCGCCGACACGCCGTGCGCGGCCCACATGACCGTCGACGGCCGCGCGATCGTCGGCTTCGCCAGCAACGACTATCTCGGGCTCGCCGCGCATCCGCAACTGATCGCGGCGATCGCCGAAGGCGCGCAGCGCTATGGCGCGGGTAGCGGCGGCTCGCATCTGCTTGGCGGCCATTCGCGCGCGCATGCGCAACTCGAAGACGATCTCGCGGAATTCGTGGGCGGCTTCGTCGACAACGCGCGCGCGCTCTACTTCAGCACCGGCTACATGGCGAATCTCGCCACGCTCACCGCGCTGGCGGGCCGCGGCACCACGCTCTTCTCCGACGCGCTGAATCACGCCTCGCTGATCGACGGCGCGCGTTTGTCCCGCGCCGACGTGCAGATCTACCCGCACTGCGATACGGACGCGCTGAGCGCGATGCTCGACGCCTCGGACGCCGACGTCAAAGTCATCGTCTCCGATACCGTCTTCAGCATGGACGGCGACATCGCGCCGCTACCGCGTCTGCTTGAACTCGCGGAACAGCACGGCGCATGGCTGATCGTCGACGACGCGCACGGCTTCGGCGCGCTCGGTCCGCAAGGGCGCGGCGCGATCGCGCAAGCCGAGCTGCGTTCGCCGAACCTCATTTCGATCGGCACGCTCGGCAAAGCGGCGGGCGTTTCGGGTGCCTTCGTCGCGGCGCATGAGACGGTGATCGAATGGCTCGTGCAGCGCGCACGTCCGTACATTTTCACTACGGCGTCGGTGCCCGCCGCGGCGCACGCAGTGTCGGCGAGCCTGCGCATCATCGGCGGCGAGGAAGGCGACGCGCGGCGCGCGCATCTTCAGCAATTGATCGAGCGCACGCGTGGCATGCTCAAGGCAACGCCGTGGCTACCGGTCGATTCGCATACGGCCGTGCAACCGCTCATCATCGGCGCGAATGACGCCACGCTCGATATCGCCGCCACGCTCGATCGCGCGGGTCTGTGGGTGCCGGCGATCCGTCCGCCGACCGTGCCCGCCGGCACGTCGCGTTTGCGCATTTCGCTGTCGGCCGCGCACTCGCAGGCGGACCTCGATCGGCTCGAAGCGGGCTTGCAACAACTCGGAGCGAAAGCAGCATGAGTGGCGCGAAGCAAAACGCACTGTCTTTATTCGTCACCGGCACCGATACGGAAATCGGCAAGACATTCGTCTCGTCGGCGCTGTTGCGCGGCTTCGTCCGCGAAGGCCTGCAAGCCGCCGCGATGAAGCCGATCGCGGCCGGCGCATTCGAACTGAACGGCGCGCTGCATAACGAGGACGCGGATCAACTGGACGCCGCCTCGAACGTCCTGCTGCCGCCCGACATGCGCACGCCCTATCTGCTGAGGGAACCGGCCGCGCCGCACATCGCGGCTGCGCTGGAAAACGTCACGTTCGATCTCGATCACATCGTCGACTGTCACACGCAAGCGCTCCAGCGCGCGGAGATCGTCGTGGTGGAAGGCGTCGGCGGATTTCGCGTGCCGTTGACCGCCACCCAGGATACCGCCGATCTCGCCGTCGCCCTGAAGCTGCCGGTCGTGCTGGTGGTCGGCATGCGGCTCGGCTGCATCAGCCATGCGCTGCTTACCGCCGAGGCGATCGCCGCGCGCGGGCTCACGCTCGCGGGCTGGGTCGCCAACCGCATCGATCCGGACATGACCTTTCCCGACGAAAACATCGCGTCGATCCGCGCGCATCTCGCCCGCGATTACGACGCGCCGCTGCTCGGCATCGTGCCGCGTCTGAGCCCGGCTTCGCCCGAGCTCGCCGCGCAGCAACTCGACATCAACCGGCTTCTGCAGACGCTGCGCCATACGCAGCGCTGACCACCCATCACATCCATCCATCCATGAGGATCGACGACATGACGCAACTGAACATCGCTCCGGCGTCCGCCGAGACGGCCGCCAACAACAACAACGCCGCCGCCGGCTCGAAGCAGATCGCGCGCTGGCGCGTGGCGGATATCGTCGCGTTGTACGAACTGCCGTTCAACGACCTGATGTTCCGGGCACAGCAAACCCATCGCGAACATTTCGATGCGAATACCGTGCAGTTGTCGACGCTGTTGTCGATCAAGACCGGCGGCTGCGAAGAAGATTGCGCGTACTGTCCGCAGTCGGTGCATCACGACACGGGCCTGCAAGCCGACAAGCTGATGCCGGTCGACGAAGTGCTCGCCGCCGCGAAGCTCGCCAAGGAAAACGGCGCGACGCGTTTCTGCATGGGCGCCGCGTGGCGCAACCCGAAAGACCGTCACCTCGAACCGATCAAGGACATGATCCGCGGCGTGAAGGCCATGGGCCTCGAAACCTGTGTGACGCTCGGCATGCTCGAAACGCATCAGGCGCGGGGACTGCGCGAAGCGGGCCTCGACTACTACAACCACAATCTCGATACCTCGCCGGAGTTCTACGGCCAGATCATTTCGACGCGCACGTATCAGGATCGCCTCGACACGCTCGAACGTGTGCGCGACGCCGGCATCAACGTCTGCTGCGGCGGAATTGTCGGCCTGGGCGAGTCGCGCCGTGAGCGCGCGGGGCTGATCGCGCAACTCGCGAATATGGAGCCGTATCCGGAATCGGTGCCCATCAACAATCTGGTGCAGGTGGAAGGCACGCCGCTGACCGGCACCGAAGCGATCGACCCGTTCGAATTCGTGCGCACGATCGCGATTGCGCGCATCACCATGCCGCGCGCGATGGTGCGTCTGTCCGCGGGCCGCGAGCAGATGAACGAAGCGTTGCAGGCGATGTGCTTCCTCGCCGGCGCGAACTCGATTTTCTACGGCGATCAATTGCTGACCACGAGCAATCCGCAAGCCGAAGCCGACCGCAAGCTGCTTGAGCGTCTGGGCATTCGCGCCGAGGCCGCGCAACAGATGCCGCTCGATCAAAGCGGCTGCGAGCACGGCTGTGATAAACACGCCGCGCCGAACTGAGCGCACGCGTCGCGTGCAATAAAACACGTGCGATAAAAAAGGCTGCCTCGTTTTGTACGAGGCAGCCTTTTTACTTAAGAAGCCGAAGTATTATTTCTTGTCGACGATGATCTGATCAAACGTCCCGCCGTCGGAAAAATGGGTTTGCTGCGCTTTCTGCCAGCTGCCGAACATTTCTTCGACCGTGAACGTCTTGACCGGCTTGAACTCCGCCGCATGCTTCGCGAGCACCGTCTTGTCGCGCGGACGCAGATGATGCTGCGCGATGATTTCCTGCGCGGCCGGCGACCACAGATAGTCGAGGTACGCCTGCGCTTCCTTGCGCGTGCCGCGCTTGTCGACCACCTTGTCGACGATCGAAACCGGCGGCGCCGCCAGCAAGCTCACCGACGGATACACCGCCTCGAAGTTGCCGCCGCCCACGCCCGTGTCCATCAGCGCCACTTCGTTTTCGAACGTCACCAGCACGTCGCCGATACCGCGCTGCGTGAACGTGGTCGTCGCGCCGCGGCCGCCCGTGTCGAGTACCGGCACGTTCTTGAAGAGCGCTTTTTCGAAGTCGAGCGCCTGCGCGTCGGTGCCGCCGTGCTGCTTGCGATAACCCCAGGCGGCCAGATACGTGTAGCGCCCGTTACCCGATGTCTTCGGGTTGGCGATCACCACCTGCACGCCGGGCCTGGCGAGATCGTCCCAGTCCTTGATGTGTTTCGGATTGCCCTTGCGTACCAGGAACACCATCGTCGTGGTGTACGGCGCGCTGTCGTCGGGCAGGCGCGTGCGCCAGTTCGCCGGCACCAGTTGGCCTTTCTCGGCAAGCAGGTCGATGTCGTTCGGCTGATTCATCGTCACCACGTCGGCCTGCAAGCCTTGCAGCACCGACAGCGCCTGTGCGCTCGACGCGCCATGCGACTGGCGGATCGACACGGTTTCGCCGCTCTTCTGCTTGTACGCGGCAATGAAGCCGGCGTTGATGTCCTTGTACAACTCACGCGTCACGTCGTACGACACGTTGAGCAGCGACGCATCCGCATGCGCCGTCGACACGCCCGCCAGCGCGAGCGTGATTGCCGTCATGCCGGCCGCCAGCCAGCGCGAAGTCCCCGTCTTGCCTGCCATCCTGTCCCCGCCTATCGTTGATGAAAACCAATGGCCGCACGAACGCGCGGCGTGAAGCGGGATTCTAACGGATCGCTTACTTGGCCACTGGCACTTAGCCACTGGCTCGTTCGCGCGCCTCGCAATATTCGAACGCCGGCCCGGTCACTCAAACGAATGCGTGCTGTGCGGCCTCGAACGACGCCTCGCGAAACCGCAGCGGCGCCGCGCAATGCACCAGCGTGTCGACGAAATATTTCGCGCGCGGCCACGGACCGAAACCGGCCGCGGTGTTGATATGCCCCGCGTCCCCGAGATTGACGAACGCGCTGCCGAAGCGCTGCGCCAGATCGCGCGCTCCGGCGAGCGGCATCCACGGGTCGGTTTCACTGCCGATCAGGATGGACGGCACGCCGAGACGCCGCGCGTCGAACGGGCCCGCGAAGGCGAATTTCTGCGGACTCGCGGGCGCCACGAACAGCACGCCGACCACGTCGTTCGCGTACGACGCCTGCTGCAACGCGTGCGCGGTCGCAAGGCAGCCGAAGCTATGCGCGGCCAGCACGAACGGCCCGCGCTCGCGCGCCAGCAGATCGCGCAACGATTTCGCCCACAGCGCGAGGTCCGGCGCGTCCCAGTCAGCCTGTTCGACGCGCAGCGAGCGCGCGAACTGGCGCTCCAGCCATGTCTGCCAGTGCGCGCCCTCGCTGCCGTGCAAGCCGGGCACGGTAACGAGCCGCGGCGGCCATGTCGATTTGGTGCATGAAAGCATGTGGGTGCCTCGCTGCGGAATGCCGGGTAGTGATTGTCCCGCCGGGCGCCGCGCGGGCGAACCAAGATTTTGTGCTTTGTTTATCGGAACCAGCGCGCGGATGAACGCGCCGCCCGATGCGGGGCACGAATGCGCGTGCAAAGCCCCCGCCAGACAAAGGCCTCGCGACGAAAAACCACCGCCGGATCCGCACGTCCGTGCGCAAACGCGCGCGATGCGCGTCGAAAAAGTAGAATGAAGCCTATCCATAAAAGGAGGAGGCTTTATGCCGCTAGTGTCGTCCGCAGCGTTGCCGCTGCCGCATGCGTCATGCCGCGGCGTCTGCGTCGCTCGACCCGACCTCGCCAACGCCTTCCGGACCGTATGAAAATCCTCTTCTACATGCCGCATGCCGACGCCGCCGCGTGGCTGCACGATTTCGCCCGCGCGCTGCCGCAAGCCGATCTGCGTGAATGGCAGCCGGGCGACACCGCGCCGGCCGATTTCGCGGTGGTGTGGCGTCCGCCGCGCGAGATGCTGGCCGGCCGCGACGACCTGCGCGCAATCTTCAATCTCGGCGCGGGCGTCGACGCGATCCTCGCGCTGGAACACGACCAGCCCGGCACGTTGCCGCGCAACGCGCAATTGATCCGCCTCGAAGACACCGGCATGGCGCCGCAAATGGCCGAGTACGTCATGCATGCGGTGCTGCGCTACCTGCGCCGTTTCGACGAATACCAGACGCTGCAAAACGAGCGCCGCTGGGAAGTGCTCGAGCCGCATCCGCGTGAAACCTTTACCGTCGGCGTGCTCGGACTCGGTGTGCTGGGCGCGCATGTCGCGCAGGCGGTGGCGGCATCGGGCATGCCGGTGCGTGGTTATAGCCGCAGCCCGCGGCAGATCGACGGCATCAGGACGTTCGCTGGAGAAGCGCAATTCGACGCGTTTCTCGACGGCGTGAAAGTGCTGGTGAACCTGCTGCCGCATACGCCGGATACCCGCGACGTACTGAACGCGCGGACCTTCGCGAGGCTCGCACGCGGCGCGTACCTGATCAACGTGGCGCGCGGCGGGCATCTGGTCGAACATGACCTGCTCGACGCGCTTGCGAATGGTCAGATCGCCGCCGCCACGCTCGACGTGTTTCGCGAAGAACCGTTGCCGGCGGATCATCCGTTCTGGCGGGAGCCTCGTATCACGATCACGCCGCATATATCCGCGCTGACGTTGCGCGAAGAAAGCGTCGACCAGGTCGCGCGGAAAATCACCGCGCTGGTAGGCGGCAGCACGGTCAGCGGCGTGGTGAATATCGAACGCGGATACTGAACATATCGCGTCCCATTGAAGGAACGCCGCCAGCCGCGGCGGCAAGCGTTGCACGGGACCAGACTAGGAGACACATCATGGCACTACCCCAGCAGGTGAAAATCGTCGAAGTCGGTCCGCGCGACGGACTGCAGAACGAAAAAGAATTCGTCCCCACCGCGACCAAGATCGAGCTGATCAACCGTTTGTCGGCGGCAGGCTTCCGTAACGTCGAGGCCGCTTCGTTCGTGTCGCCGAAATGGGTGCCGCAGATGGCCGACGGCGCCGACGTGATGGCCGGCATCGAACGGCGTGCGGGCACGATCTACTCGGTGCTCACGCCCAACCTGCGCGGCTTCGAAGGCGCGCTCGCCGCGCGTGCGGACGAGATCGTGATTTTCGGCGCCGCGAGCGAAGCCTTCTCGCAGAAAAACATCAACTGCAGCATCGCCGAAAGCATCGACCGGTTCGCACCCGTCGCGCAGGCGGCCAAACAGCATGGCTTGCGGATTCGCGGCAGCGTGTCGTGCGCGCTGGGCTGCCCGTATCAAGGCGAAGTGCCGGTGGCGTCGGTGGTGGATGTCGTCGAACGCTTCGCGGCGCTCGGCTGCGACGAAATCGATATCGCCGACACGATCGGCGTCGGCACGCCCAGGCGCACGCGCGAAGTGTTCGAGGCGGTCACCCGCGTGTTTCCGCGCGAGCGTCTGTCCGGCCACTTCCACGACACCTATGGTCAGGCACTCGCCAACATCTACGCGGCGTTGCTGGAAGGCATCGAGATCTATCACGCGTCGGTGGCGGGCCTCGGCGGCTGCCCGTATGCGAAGGGCGCGACCGGCAACGTCGCGACCGAAGACGTGCTGTATCTGATGAACGGCCTCGGCATCGAGACCGGCATCGACCTCGCACAAGTCGTGGCGATCGGCGATTTCATCTCGACGTCGATCGGCCGGCCCAACGTCTCGCGCGCCGGTAAAGCGCTGCTCGCCAAGGCGCGCAGCGAAGCGGCCAACTGCGTCTGACGCCGGCCCGGCGCACGCGCGTGGGCGCAACACTCATGCAAACATTCAGGACCTTAAACGATGACGGACCACGCTTCTCTCGAATCCGACGATCTCACCGCGCTGCCGGACGCGGCACGCCGCGTCGCGCTGCTGTTGCGCGAACGCGGTCACGCGGGCCGGATCGTGATGCTGCCGGAAACCGGCAAGACTTCCGCCGAAGCCGCCGCGGGACTCGGCTGCTCGGTCGCGCAGATCGCCAAGTCGATCCTGTTTCGCCGCCGTGAAGACGACGCGCCGGTATTGGTGGTCGCGAGCGGCGCGAATCGCGTCGACGAAAAGAAGGTCGCGGCGCAGGTCGGCGAAATCGGCCGCGCGGACGCGAAGTTCGTCCGTGAAAAAACCGGCTATGCGATCGGCGGCGTCTGTCCGATCGGTCATGCCACCGAACCGGTCACGCTGATCGACGCCGACCTGCTCGAACTCGACAGCCTGTGGGCCGCCGCGGGCCATCCGCATGCGGTGTTCAATCTGACGGCGCAGGAACTGATCGCGCTGACGGGTGCGCCGGTGATCGACGTGGCGCTGCGTGAGACGGCGTGACGACATGACAGCCGGCCTCGATAACGAAGACGACCCCGCCGTGCCGTCGCCTTGCATCAGCGTGTGCAGGATGGACGCGACGACCGGCTGGTGCGAAGGATGCCTGCGCACCATCGACGAAATCGCCAGTTGGTCGTCGCTCGACGACGACGCGAAGCGCGCGGTCTGGGACGCGATCGAGACGCGCCACGTGGAGTTCATGGCCAGCCTGCCGAAGGAGCGGCGGTGAACGCGGCGGCGCGCATCGTCACGATCGGCGAGACGTTCAGTTCGACGCTGGCGCTGTCGGCGGAGTCGGTGAAGTCGTTCGCCTCGCTCGTCAACGACCACAACCCGCTGCATCACGACGACGCCTATGCGGCGCAAAGCCGCTTCGGCGGTCTGATCGCCTCCGGCACGCAGCCGACCGCGCATTTCATGGCGCTGCTGGCGACGCATTTTTCGACCTACGCGCAACCGCTGGGCCTCGAGTTCAATATCAAGCTGAAGAAGGCCGTGCATGCGAACGACACGCTCACAATCACCTGGCGGGTGAAGCACGCCTACTGGAAACCGAGCCTGAACGGCGATCTGACGCATCTTGAAGGCACGGTCGTGAATCAGCGCGGCGAGCTCATGTTGATCGGTTCGTCGACCATTCTGGTGATGCCGAAACCTGAAGCCGCGGCTAACGCAAACGCGGCGCCCACCTTGCCATGATCACGCTGCCGGAATCGATTCGGGTATTCGAGCGCGGCTGGCTGTCGTCGAACAACGTGCTGATGGTGGACGACGCATGCGCCGCGCTCGTCGATACCGGCTATGCCACGCACGCGCCGCAAACGGTGGCGCTGGTGCGGCAGGCGCTCGGCGCGCGGCCGCTCGATCTGATCGTCAACACGCATCTGCATTCGGACCACTGCGGCGGCAATGCGCTCCTGCAGGCGGCGTGGCCGTGCCGTACCGTCATTCCCGCTTCGGAGGCCGATGCGGTGCGCGACTGGGACGAGGCACGCCTCACCTTTCGCGCCACCGGCCAGAACTGCGAGCGCTTCGGCTTCACCGGAACGATTGCACCCGGCACACCGTTGCGGCTCGGCGCGCTCGCTTGGGAGGTGCTCGGCGCGCCCGGTCACGACCCGCATTCGCTGATGCTGTACTGCGCGGACGAACGCATCCTGATCAGCGCGGACGCGTTATGGGAAAACGGCTTCGGCGTGATCTTTCCCGAACTGGAAGGCGAAAGTGGTTTCGCCGAGGAACAGGCCGTCCTGGAGGCCATTGCGAAGCTCGACGTGCGCCTCGTGATTCCCGGCCATGGCGCGCCCTTCACGAGTGTCGAACAGGCGCTTGAACGCGCGTTTTCGCGGCTTGCCTGGCTGCGTGCCGATCCTGCTCGCAATGCAAAGAATGCCCTGAAGGTGCTGATCGTGTTCAAGCTGCTCGAGGTGCGCGCAATGCGCTTCGACACGTTGCTGCAAATGCTCGACGACGCCGCCGTGATGCGCGCCGCCGCGTCCATGCTCAGGCCGCGCGGCGAATGGCCGGCGCTGGTGAAGGACATCGTGGAGGAATTGGCGGCGCGCAATGGGCCGCTGGCGGTGGAAGGTGAGCGCATTGTCGCGCGCGCGGCGTGAGATGCCGCTGCTGCCGAGGCAACGCCGGGATGCTCGAAACGTCGGTACAAAAAGAAAGCCGCTCGACCATGACTGGCGAGCGGCGGAAATTCTGTCGGACGTGATCAGCGTCAAGTCGCATGATACGCGTGCCGGTTTTTTGGCCGCATCAGTGATTTCCCTACAGAAGTTTGACGTCCGCTTTTAAAGCCCCCTACACAGCGCGGCGCATAACCCCAGAGTCGCACGGCTTTCACAACATTGAGTCCGCTTATACGGACAATCTCGGCGTTCAGTTATTCCGGAATCCGTAGCATTTTGGTCCGCCATCACGACGCAATGGCTGTCATGGCGACGACAGGCGCTTTTGCGGCACGATCCGCCAGCCGAGATTGACACCGGCGGCGGCCAGTAGAATCAGCACCGCGCCGAGCACCTGAATCCACGCCAGCGTTTGCCCGAACGCAACCCGATCGACGATGATCGCCACCACCGGATAGATGAACGAAAGCGCGCCGGTCATCGAAGTGGGCAGCTTCTGGATCGCCCCGTACAGCAGCACGTACATGAGGCCGGTATTGACGATGCCGAGCACGATCAGCTCGAGCCACTGCACGCCGCTCGTGGGCAGCGCGTCGAAGCGCACGAAGGGAGCGAGCATCAGCACGCCGAGCGACACCTGGATCAACGCAATCAGGTGCGGCGGCGTACCCTTGAGCCGCTTCGTAATGATCGACGACACCGCATACATCGCCGCGGCGCCCACCGCGTACGCCACGCCGACCAGGTAGTGCCCCGGCACCGCCAACACCGCCGGCTCGACCTTCACGACGAACACGAGTCCGATGAACGCGACCACCAGCCAGGCCACCGTCGACGGGCTGATGCGCTCGCGAAACACGAGTGCGCCGAGCGCCACCAGCATGAACGGCTGCGTGTTGTACACGGCTGTCGCCATCGAGATCGACGCGCGCGAATACGCGGCGAACAGCAACACCCAGTTGATGACGATCGCCGCGCCGCCGAGCAGGGCGAGGCCGAGCATCTTCCACGAGAAGAGCCGGCGCCGGAACAGGCCCAGCACCGCGCACACGAGCGCCAGCGTCGCGCCGCCGAAAATACAGCGGAAAAACACGACATTGAACGGGCTTTGCTGCGACGACACCACCAGCCAGCCGATGGTGCCGGACATCAGCATCGCCATGGTCATTTCCGCGGCGCCGCGGCGAATTTCATTTGACGCCATGTTGGATCCTCGAATTGATGCCTGCACGACGAGCAGTGTAATTAATCCGGTCGTCCGAATACATGGCTAAACTTAAGCGTTACCGCGGTAGAACCTAATAATCGAAGGCCGTCATGACCAAACGCCTTACACCCTTAGCGCCCGCCCCGCTCGACGACACGGACCGCGCCCTGCTCGCCGCGCTCGCGGAAGACGCCCGTCAGCCGGTCAGCGAACTGGCGCGTCAGGTCGGCCTGTCCGCGCCGAGTACCGCGGAGCGCGTGCGCAGGCTCGAAGCGCAAGGCGTGATCGAGCGCTTCACGGTGCAGGTCGATCCGCGCGCGCTCGGCTACACGCTGCAGGCCATCGTGCGTGTGAAGCCGCTGCCCGGTCAGTTGCATCTGGTGGAAGAGGTGATCCGGCGGATTCCGGAGTTCGTCGAATGCGACAAGGTGACGGGCGACGATTGCTTCATCTGTCGCCTGTACCTCCACTCGATCGAGCAGCTCGACGAGATTCTGACGAAGGTCGCCGAGCGCGCGGAGACCAGTTCCGCGATCGTCAAGTCGACGCCGGTCGCGCGCCGCTTGCCGCCGCTCGGCTGAACGGCGAGCGGGCGCGGCTACGCACGGGAGCGCGTTGAACGAAGGGGCTTACTGCTCGACCGCTTCGAAGAAAGACAGCATTTCGGCGACCAGCTCGTCCGACGCCTCTTCCGGTATGTAGTGTCCGCACGGCAGCGCGCGGCCGCTCACGTCGCGCGCCACATGGCGCCATTCCGCCAGCGCGTCGAAGCACTTTTCAATCACGCCCTTGTCGCCCCACAACACGCGCAGCGGACAGCCGATCTTGTGGCCACGCTCGATATCGGCCCGATCGTGCTCCAGATCGATGCTCGCCGACGCGCGATAGTCCTCGCACATCGCGTGCACGGCGCCCGGTTCCGCGAGGGCCGAACGATAGGCGTCGAGCGCGGCGGGATCGAACGGCGCCAGACCCGCGTGCCGGCTGCCCATCACCGCATCGACATAGGCCGTCGGGTTGGCGCCGATCAGCGTTTCGGGCAGCGGCTCCGGCTGGATCAGGAAGAACCAGTGGAAGTAGTGCGTCGCAAACGTGCGGTCGGTGGCTTCGTACATTGCGAGCGTCGGCGCGATATCGAGCAGCATCAGACGCTCGACGGCGTCGGCGTGATCGAGCGCCATGCGGTGCGCGACGCGCGCGCCGCGATCATGAGCGCACACGAGAAAACGTTCGTAGCCGAAATGACGCATCACGGCGACCTGATCGGCCGCCATCGTGCGCTTGGAATAGGGTGCGTGCGCGGCGTCGCTCGACGGCTTGTCCGATGCGCCGTAGCCGCGCAGGTCGGTGGCGATGACGGTGAAATGTTCGGCCAGTCGCACGGCGCACTGTTGCCAGATCAAATGCGACTGCGGATGACCGTGCAGCAACAGAAGCGGCGGCCCCGCGCCGCCCTTCACTCCGAAAATATCGACATCGCCCACGGCAAGGCGAAAGGGCGTGAAATTCTCGAAGGCCATGGCGTCTCTCTTGTGATTTGGAGTGACTGCATTGTAGGAGCCCAATGTGTCCGCGCGAGGTGGGGTATCCCACTCAAGCATAGAACCTGAACACTCCTTCCAACAGTTCCGGACGCAGTGGCCGAACGCGAGCGCCGTGCTTCGCCTATAATCGAACGACCGTTCTTAAATCTTCGGATGGCTGCGGCTGAAGAAAGCACCGCAAGCCATGTGCCGCTAAACTCAATCATCGCCGGCCGCGCAACGACGCACCGGTCCGCTCAAATCAGGAGACTCGCACTATGGCATTGCCCGCCGTTCTGCAAAAACTTGCGCTGCCCGTCGTCGCCTCGCCGATGTTCATCGTCAGCTATCCCGAGCTCGTGCTGGCTCAATGCAAGGCTGGCATCGTCGGCTCGTTCCCCGCGCTGAATGCGCGCCCGGCCGAGTTGCTCGACGAATGGCTCACGCAGATTCAGGCGCAGCTCGCCGAGCACAAGGCGGCCCACCCCGATGCGATCATCGGCCCGATCGCCGTCAACCAGATCGTCCATCAGTCGAATACGCGGCTCGAACACGACGTGCGCGTGTGCGTCGAACACAAGGTGCCGATCTTCATCACGAGTCTGCGGGCGCCGGCGCGGGAAATCGTCGACGCCGTGCATAGCTACGGCGGCATCGTGCTGCACGACGTGATCAATCTGCGCCATGCGCAGAAGGCGCTGGAAGCGGGCGTCGACGGCCTGATCCTCGTGGCCTCCGGCGCGGGCGGCCATGCGGGCACGACCTCGCCGTTCGCGCTGGTCGGCGAAGTGCGGCGCATATTCGACGGCCCGATCGTGCTGTCGGGCTCGATCGCCAACGGCGGCTCGATTCTCGCCGCGCAGGCCATGGGCGCGGACCTCGCCTATATGGGCACGCGCTTCATCGCGACCAAAGAAGCGCACGCGGTCGACAGCTACAAGCAGGCGATCGTCAATTCCTCGGCATCGGACATCATCTACACGAATCTGTTCACCGGCGTGCACGGCAACTACATCCGCGAAAGTATCGTGAACGCGGGGTTGGACCCGGACGCGCTGCCGGAGTCGGACAAGACCAAGATGAACTTCGGCGGCGACAAGGCGAAGGCGTGGAAAGACATCTGGGGTGCGGGCCAGGGCGTCGGCCTGATGGACGACGTGCCGAGCGTGAGCGAACTGGTGCAGCGTCTGACGAAGGAATATAACGACGCGAAGGCGCGGCTGGGAATCGCGCGCTGAGCGTCTGATCGGAGCGCCGCGGCTGCGGCGCGGAATCCGGGGTGGTTTCGCTGCTGCCTGCTTCATGCCGAGCCGCAGCGACCGCCGTGCAGCAAGATTCACATATTGCGGCGGTACTGCCCGCCCACTTCGAACAACGCGTGCGTGATCTGCCCGAGCGAACAGACGCGCACGACGTCCATCAGCACCGCGAACACGTTTTCATCGTCGATCACCGCGCGCTTCAGACGTTCGAGCGCGGCGGGCGCCGCCTCGCAATGCCGCGCCTGGAAAGCATGCAGACGTTGCAACTGGCTCTGCTTTTCTTCGTCAGTGGAACGGGCTAGCGCGACCGGCTGCGGCGCTTCATGCGGATGGGGGCTCAAGAACGTGTTCACGCCGACGATCGGATACGAACCGTCATGCTTGCGATGCTCATACAGCATCGACTCGTCCTGGATGCGCCCGCGCTGGTAGCCGGTTTCCATTGCGCCGAGCACGCCGCCGCGCTCGGTCAACCGGTCGAACTCGGCCAGCACCGCTTCTTCCACCAGGTCGGTCAGCTCTTCGATCACGAAGCTGCCCTGATTCGGATTCTGATTCTTCGCGAGCCCCCATTCACGGTTGATGATCAACTGGATCGCCACCGCGCGGCGCACCGATTCCTCGGTGGGCGTGGTGATCGCTTCATCGAAGGCATTGGTGTGCAGCGAGTTGCAATTGTCGTAAATCGCGATCAGCGCTTGCAGCGTGGTGCGAATATCGTTGAAGTCGATCTCCTGCGCGTGCAGGCTGCGGCCCGAGGTCTGCACGTGATACTTGAGCTTCTGGCTGCGTTCGTTTGCGCCGTAGCGCTCGCGCATCGCAACGGCCCAGATGCGGCGCGCGACCCGGCCCAGCACCGTGTATTCCGGCTCCATGCCGTTTGAAAAGAAGAACGACAGATTCGGCGCGAAGTCGTCGATCGACATGCCGCGGGCGAGATAGGCCTCGACATAGGTGAAGCCGTTCGCGAGCGTGTAGGCGAGCTGCGAAATCGGGTTCGCGCCGGCTTCGGCGATGTGATAGCCGGAGATCGACACCGAATAGAAGTTGCGCACGCCATGCTCGACGAAATACGCCTGAATATCGCCCATCACTTTCAGGCTGAATTCGGTCGAGAAGATACAGGTGTTCTGGCCCTGATCTTCCTTCAGGATGTCGGCCTGCACGGTGCCGCGCACGTTTTCCAGCGCCGCACGGCGCGTCGCGGCGAGTTCGTCGTCCGTGAGCGGGCGGCCTTGCCGCTGGGCCGTGCGCGCGATCTGCTGATCGATCGCGACGTTGAAGAACATCGCCAGGATGGTCGGCGCGGGCCCGTTGATCGTCATCGAGACCGAGGTTTCCGGCGCGCAGAGGTCGAAGCCGTCGTAGAGCGTTTTCATGTCGTCGAGCGTCGCCACCGAGACGCCCGAATTGCCCACCTTGCCGTAGATGTCGGGACGCTCGTGCGGCTCTTCGCCGTAGAGCGTGACCGAATCGAATGCGGTCGACAGACGTTTGGCCGGCGTGCCCTCGGAGAGCAGTTTGAAGCGGCGATTGGTGCGTTGCGGATCGCCTTCGCCCGCGAACATCCGCGTCGGGTCTTCGTTTTCGCGGCGGAACGCGAATACGCCGGCGGTGAACGGGAAGTAGCCGGGCAGATTGTCGAGCATGAGCCAGCGCAGAATCTCGCCCTGGTCGACGAATTTCGGCAGCGAAACCTTGCGGACTTCAGAGCCTGAAAGCGTCGTGACGGTGAGCGCGGTGCGGATTTCGCGGTCGCGAATGCGGACGATGTGTTCGGCGCCAGAATAGGTAGCGACAGTCTGCGGCCAGGTGTCGAGGAGAATGCGTTCGCGTTCGCCGAGTGCGGCGGTGCGTTGGGTGATGAGCGTGTCGAGTGGCGAGTGAGTTGGGTTGAGCGCGTCGGCGGGGGTGGTTGTGCCGCCGGTTGCGGCTGCGCATGAGGTCGCGGCCGTGTCTGCTCCGGGGCTTGCGTTTGCGTTTGCGTTTGCGCTTGCGTTCGCTTCCGAGCTCGCCCTTGTGGCAACAACGGAGCCTGCGCCCACAGCCGCGCCCGCCTCACCGAGCATCCGGCGCGCCTCGATCAGTTGCCAGCGCTCGCGCGCCACACGCGCTTGCGCGTCGGCCCGCTCGCGATAAGCGTGAACCGTCTGCGCAATATCCGCCAGATAGCGCACGCGCGCCGGCGGCACGATCGCGTTGCGGCCACTCGAAAAGCGCAGACCTTCGGGCGCGGCCAGCCGGCCGCCGCCCAAGCGCAAACCGTGCTTGCGCAGCGCTTGCGCAACGTGGCGGTACAGCGCGGTCACGCCGTCGTCGTTAAAGCGCGAGGCGATCGTGCCGAACACGGGCATCGACTCGGGCGGCTTCGCGAAGTCGCCGCGATTGCGCTGAACCTGCTTGGCGACGTCGCGCAACGCGTCCGGCGCGCCTTTGCGATCGAACTTGTTGATCGCGACGAAGCCGGCGAAGTCGAGCATGTCGATCTTCTCCAACTGGCTGGCCGCGCCGAACTCCGGCGTCATGACATACAGCGATTCGTCGACGAACGGCACGATCGCCGCATCCCCCTGACCGATGCCCGACGTTTCCACGACGATCAGATCGAAACCCGCCGCCTTGCACAGCATCAGCGCGTCGGGCAGAGAATCGGAGATTTCGCTCGATGCTTCGCGCGTCGCCATCGATCGCATGTACACCCGCGCGCCGCCGCCCCAGTCGCCAATGGCATTCATGCGGATGCGGTCGCCCAGCAGCGCGCCGCCGGACTTGCGGCGCGACGGATCGATGGCGAGCACGGCAATGGTGAGCGCGTCGCCGTAGTCGAGGCGAAAGCGCCGGATCAGTTCGTCGGTGAGCGACGATTTGCCGGCGCCGCCGGTTCCGGTGATGCCGAGGACGGGGATCGCGGCTGCTTTCGCCAAGGCGGACAGGTTTTCCCGCGTCACGGCGTCGATAGCGCCCGTTTCGAATGCGCTGATGAGCCGCGCGAGTCGGCGGAAGGCGAAGGATGCGGGGTCGGGCGCGGCCGTGTTGGCGGTGTTGCCCGCGCCCGCCTGCTGTTCCGCGCCCGCCGTCTCGCCCGCAAGACTCGCCTTGCTGGATGGATCGCGCGCTGCGTCCACGCGCGCGTCGGCGCCGGCATCGCCATGCGAATCAAACCGCGGCAGCCGGTGCGCCGCAAGCTCGGCCACCCAGGCGCCGACCGGGCTCTGTGCTGCGGCCGCCGCCGCGCGCGCACTATCGGCGCAGCGCGCGATCATGTCGTCGATCATGCCTTGCAGACCGAGCCGCTGGCCGTCCTGCGGCGAATAGATCTTCTCGACGCCATAGCGTTCGAGTTCGGCGATTTCGTCAGGGACGATCACCCCGCCGCCGCCGCCGAATACCTTGATACGCTCGCCACCGCGTGCGCGCAGCAAGTCGACCAGATAGCGGAAGTATTCGTTGTGACCACCCTGGTAGCTCGACACGGCGACGCCGTCGGCGTCTTCGTGCAGCGCGGCGGTGGCGACTTCATCGACGGAGCGATTGTGGCCGAGGTGAACCACCTCGACGCCGCTCGCCTGAAGAATGCGCCGCATGATGTTGATCGACGCATCGTGACCATCGAACAACGCGGCGGCCGTAACAAAACGCAGTCGCCGGCCCGCGGGCAGCTTGTGGCTGCCGGCGCGCTGCGGCGTGGACAGATCGGTCATGTCTCCCCCAGATCGTTACGCGTATGGGTGCTGGCAACCAGTATAGCGAAACGGGTCGGGGCGCCTGAGCGGCCCGCGCGCCTACCGCACCGCGAGCGCCTTGATCTGTTCGAGCGACGGCCACAGCGACTCGTTCGCGAACCGTTCGGCGAGAAAGTCGACAAACGAACGCACCTTGGCCGACAGATGCCGGCGGCTCGCATAGACGACATGGATGGGCAGCTCGCGCGGCGGCACCTCATCCACCAACAGGGGCACGAGGCGCCCCGCGGCCAGATCGTCGCCGATCACCTCGGTGCCGAGCATCGCGATACCCGCGCCCTGCAGCACGATCACGCGCTGCGCTTCCAGATGATTGACGATGAGGTTGCCCGTCAGGCGCACGCGCGTCGAGGCGTCGCCGGTTGCCGGCGCGATTTCGAGTGCCGACACGCCTGCGTACTGCAGATAGTTGTGACGCGCCAGATCGGCGACCGTCTTCGGCGTGCCGTGCCGTTTCAGATAGGCGGGAGACGCGCACAGCACGAGATGCGCGGTCGCGATCTGCCGCGCGATCAAGGAAGAGGACTTGAGCCCGCTCGGCGACGCCCGGATCGCGACATCGAAACCTTCGTCGATCAGTTCGACCACCCGGTCGGACAGCGTCATATCGACGGTGACTTGCGGATACTGCGCGGCGTAATCCGCCACCGCGGCCATCACATGGCTCAAGCCGAACGCCGACAGCGACGACACCCGCAAGCGCCCCTGCGGCACGACGCTCGCCGCGCCGACCACCTGTTCGGCTTCCTCGAGTTCGGTGAGCACCTGGCTCAAACGCTCGTAGTATTCGCGGCCCGCCTCCGTCGGCGCGACCCGTCGCGTGGTGCGGTTCAAAAGACGCGCGCCGAGTTGCTGTTCGAGATGCATCACGTGCTTGCTCGCCATGGCCGCCGACATTTCCATCCGTTCGGCCGCGCCGACAAAGCTGCCGACTTCGACCACGTGCCGGAACACTTTCATGCTGACGAGGGTATCCATCTCAATCGCTCACTTCAGGAATCAATCGACGGTATTTTGCCGGGTTTATCAAAGGTTGGTCGGCAAAGTACGCGTTCAACGATTGAATCGGGCGCCAGAAAGCAAAAAACCCGCTTTCCGAAGAAGACGGGCTTTGAGATCAAGCTGATGCGGCCAGTACGCGGCACCCGCACGCAGGCGCCACGCGGCACGCGGCACGCGGCGCGGCCGAGACGCTTAGAACTTCGCGCGCAAACCGACACCGTAGGTGTTGCCGCTCGACTGACTGGTGATGTGGTCGTACAGATAAGCCGCGTAGATGTCCGTGCGCTTGGACAGCGGATAGTCGTAGCCGATCGCAGCCGTCTGGCGGGTCTGGTCGAAGCCGCCGCCGTCGCGCGAGTAGGCGTACGACGCCATCACCGTGCCCGGGCCGAACGGCACCGACGCGCCGCCCTGTGCCGTGTTCACGTGCCAGCTCGTGACCTGCTGGTCGTTATACGTGTACATGTACTGGCCGAAGAACTTCACGAACTTCAGGTCGTACGACAGGCCGAGCTGCGCGACGCTCTGGCTCTTCAGGCCGGGAACGCCCGACGTGCTGAAGCTGCCGAGGTCGCTCGGCACGTTGTTGAAGTTCACGTACTGGTAGACCGCCGTTGCCGCGAACGGGCCGTGGAAATACAGCACCTGGCCGCTCCACTTCTTCGCGCCGTTCTCGGTCGTATTGCCGAGCGCGTACATGGCCGTCGCCGACAGGCCATTGAAGTTCGGCGACGAGTACGACACCGCGTTGCTCCAGCCGGAGTCACCCGTCACGCCTTGGTCCGTCGAGTACGTCGGGAACGTGCCGAGGCCGAGGTACGTGTGATAGACCATCGGCGAGAACACGTACGAATCGATGAAGGGGTTGAACAGAATCGTCGACACGAACAGCGGCGTCGTCAGACGGCCTGCGGTCACCGTGCCGTAAGGCGATTCGATACCGACGTACGCGTTACGCGAGAACATCGTGTCGCCCGTGAAGCGGCCGTACTGGCCGTTCTGCGCGAGGAAGAAGCCTTCCAGCGCGAAGATCGCCTTGTAGCCGTTGCCCAGATCCTCCGCCCCCTTCAGGCCCCAGTACGAGGTCGACATGCCGCCACCCGAGACTTGCACCGCAGTCTTGCCGCCCGGAAACTTCTGCGCGCCGACCCATTCGTCGACCTGACCGTAGAGCTGCACGCTCGATTGCGCAAAAGCAGACGATGCACTGGCCAGCAAAGCGGCACACGCGGTTGCCTTGAGGGTGGTCTTCAGCGCACTGCTGATGCTTGTTTTCATGGGTTCTCCTGTCTTTGTCAAAAGGGGTGTGGCTGTGCGAAAGGGGGAACTCGCGCGAACCATTGTTGTTGTCCGTTCGGTCATCGAGCCAATCTGGGCGGGACCATCTTTGCGGACCATTTTTATGAACAAAAATATCGTTGGTTATTGCGGGTATATCGGTCTGATTAGTTTTGTCGCTTATCGGCCTGATAAAGGCTTGGCCGACGGCACGCTCGCGGTGCCGCCGCAGACCGCGCGGCAGCGCGCAAAGCGAGACTGACACGGCGCCCGACGGGCCGATAACGCCTCAGATGACAAGCGGATGACGCACCGCCGCATAACCGACGAGATTTGACGACGGGAGGGGGCGCGCTGCCGAGTGTTTTCAAAAAAGTGTGGCGTCGAAACGTCACAAAGCGGGCGGCCTGGGCGCGCGAAGACCCGGCGGGCGGTTGCTGCCGGGCAGTTCGAAAGGGGGAGAAGTGTTTCAGCGGGCGCGACCGGGCGCGACGTCCGCGCGACGCTTAATTGCGGTAAGGCGAACCTTCCGGTTGGCGCGGGTCGTCCGCCTGGCGCGGCATGGCGCGCCAGGCGGACGACCCGCCGCGTTCCTCGTTATAGCGCGCAACGTCCGCCCGAATCGAGCCGGCGCGAACCGGCGCATTAGCGGGTGGCCGCGGCACGGTGCGCGACTCGGCACTGACCGGCGTGATGGCACCGGCGTACTGCATGCCGCCGCGGCCGTCGCCGGCATAACCGGCCGGTCCGGCGACCCGCCGCATGCCCGGGTTATACACACCAAACCCGTTGCCATAACCGCCAGCCGCGAAGTTCGCTCCACGCTGCGGCAGATGCGCGTTGCGGTCGGCGTTCGTATTGCGGGCTGGTCCTGCGGCGCTGGCGCCATCGTGGCGGCCACCGTTGTGCGCGTCGCCACGGGCGGCGTGATTCACCGGGCCATGCGAATAGCCGCCACCGCCGCCGTGAGGCATGCCAGGCGCTTTCGCATAGGCGAAGGAGAACAGCGCGGCGATAACCGCGCCCAACGCCCAGTGCCTCGTTCTCGACAACCCGTCCACCCAGTGACTCTCATGCCCGAAGACTTGCCTGAAGCCCACCGTTCGAGCTGCGATGGACTTGTTTTGGGACTGGCACGGGCGCTGCGACAACATCGCGGCGCGCGACATCCCGACGGCCTTTGAACCGTAATTTATGGGTGCCGGCAAAGGGTGTCGAGCCAAAAAGTGTTAGGCCTGCGCCGCGGATGTAACACCTTGTTACTGCGACGTTTTTTTGCGACAGAGCGCTTGCGGGAAAGCCCTGAAACCGCTTGCTTTCAAGGCGTTAGCGAGATAGCGGACCAGTGCTTGCGTATGACGAATCGCGGGCACCGTTTTCACCTGGATTGTCAAAAGTCCATGGACCAAACAGACGACGTCGCCAATACTGAACCACCGCTTGCAGCGCGGTCGCGACGTCACGCTGACCTGCGTGGCAATGCGCAGCACTCATTAATCGATTCGGCAAATGAATTTGCATTTTCAATCGAAAATCAACAACAATAAGGGTTTCCCATAAGCGGGAGCGGCGCCTTCATGCGCACGGCCCGCGCGCTTATCCGCATTACCGAATCGAGATTCCGACATGGCTCGCCCGAAACTGCTTCCCGACAACTTCACCTTATGCCTCGTCGGCACGGTGATTCTTGCCAGCTTCCTGCCGGTTCACGGGCAGGCCGCCGTCGGCTTCAACTGGGTGACGAACGTGGCGGTCGGCCTGCTGTTTTTCCTGCACGGCGCCAAGCTCTCACGCGAAGCGATCATTGCGGGCGCGACGCATTGGCGTTTGCACGCGGTGGTGCTGCTCAGCACGTTCGCGCTCTTTCCGCTGCTCGGCCTCGCGCTTAAGCCGCTCCTTTCGCCACTTGTCACGCCGGCGCTCTATGCGGGGATCCTCTTCCTCTGCACGCTGCCGTCTACGGTTCAGTCGTCGATCGCGTTCACGTCCATTGCCAAAGGCAACGTGCCGGCTGCGGTATGCAGCGCGTCGGCCTCGAGCCTGCTCGGCATCTTCATCACGCCCGCGCTCGTCAGCCTCGTAATCGCCAATCAGGCGGGCGCGAGCGGCGCTTCGCCGTGGCACACGGTGGGCAACATCGTGCTGCAGCTGCTGGTGCCGTTCGTGGCCGGGCAGCTGCTGCGCCCGTTGATCGGCAAGTGGATCGAGCGCAATCGCGGCGTGCTGAAGTTCGTCGACCAGGGGTCGATCCTGCTGGTGGTGTACGGCGCGTTCAGCGAAGCCGTCACTGAAGGCCTGTGGCATCAGATTCCGCTCTCCGCGCTCGGCGGCCTGCTGGTGGTTTGCGTCGTGCTGCTCGCTCTCGCCCTCGCCGTGACGATATTCGTCAGCAAGCGGCTCGGCTTTAGCCGTGCGGACCAGATCACCATCATCTTCTGCGGCTCGAAGAAGAGCCTCGCGGCCGGCGTGCCGATGGCCAAGGTGATTTTCGCCTCGCATGCGGTGGGCGCCGTGGTCTTGCCGCTCATGCTGTTCCACCAGATCCAGTTGATGGTGTGCGCCGCGCTCGCGCAGCGCTGGGGCGCGCGCGACACCAGCGGCGAGGCCCACGCCGCCTCGCGCGAGCGGACCGCCGCCGCCGTCGCGCGCCGTTGAATACGCGCGCAATGCAAACAGGACATTCATAAGCGCCCTCCCTGAGCGTCATTTGAAGAAAGCCGCCTTGCGCGGCTTTTTTGTTATTTCACGCGCAATCGCCGCGGCTGTCGCCTCGGCCTGACGGCATAGGCGAATTCCTGGCAAGACGGATCCCGCCGGCGGCAGCACGCAAACGCAACCGCAAGCGCAAACCAAAACACCCACGCCAATCCAAACGCACCACCCCGGTGCGACGATTCATCAAAAGTTCACTCAATTAGCCGCGGGGTCAGCCGATAAGCCAAAGGTCGATCGCTACGCCTACCTGCCATGCAACCTCGCTCGCCCTCCCGATCCGCCGCGCCTCGCATCGAGGAGTTGATCGCCCGGCGTGATCTGTCAGCCGTCTTCCAGCCGATCATCGATCTGAAAGACGGTGCGATTCTCGGTTACGAAGGTCTGATCCGCGGGCCGGCCGGCACGCCGCTCGAAGCGCCGTTCGCGCTGTTTTCGCAAGCGCAGGCCGAGGGCTGCGGCATCGCGCTCGAACGCGCCGCCGCGCGCACCTGCATCGAGGCGTTCGCGCGGCTCGATGCCGAGGGCAAGCTGTTTCTGAATTTCAGCGCGGGCGCGATGCGCCAACTCGCCGAAGCGCGCGACGACACGCTCGCGCTCCTGCGTCATCGCGGCGTCGATCCGCAGCGGCTCGTGATCGAGTTGACCGAGCAAAGCACGATTCCGGATGTCGGCAGTTTTCTGCCGGTGATCTCGGCGCTGCGCAACGCCGGCGCGCAATTCGCGCTCGACGACTACGGCACCGCGAACGCCAGCATGAACTTGTGGGTGCGGCTGCAACCGGACGTCGTGAAGATCGACCGCTTCTTCATTCACGACATTGCTTGCGACCCGCTCAAGTTCGAAGCCGTGCGCGCCATGCAGTGCTTTGCCCACGCAAGCGGCGCCCGGCTCGTGGCCGAGGGCATCGAAAACGAAGCGGATCTGATCGTGGTGCGCGACATGGGGATCGGCTGCGGGCAGGGGTTTTTCTTCGGCCGTCCGGATGCGCAACCGGCCCGCAAGGTGACCGACGACGCCCGCGACGCGCTGCGCGCCGGCCACATCGCCGTATTTCCCGAGACCACGCGCACGCTGAGCAGCGCATCGCCCTCGGGCGGCATGGCGTCGGAAAAGATGCTGGTGCACGCGCCCGCGCTGCCGCGCCACGCGACCAACAACGACGTGCTCGAACTATTCAACCGCCTGCCCGACCTGCACGCGGTGGCGGTGGTCGAGCACGACGAGCCGGTCGCGCTGATCAATCGCCGCAGCTTCATGGACCGATACGCGCTGCCGTACCACCGGGAGCTCTTCGGCAAGCGCCCTTGCCTGCTGTTCGCCAATGCGTCGCCGGTGGTCATCGAGAAATCGATGAGCGTCGAGCAGATGGCCAAGCTCCTCGCGAGCGACGATCAGCGTTATCTCGCCGACGGCTTCGTGATCACCGACAACGGCAAATACGCGGGCCTCGGCACCGGCGAGAACCTGGTGCGCGCGGTTACCGAAGTGCGCATCGAAGCCGCCCGCTACGCGAACCCGCTGACCTTCCTGCCCGGCAACATCCCGATCAGTTCGCACATTGCCCGCCTGCTCGGCAACGACGCCGGCTTCCACGCGTGCTACGTCGATCTGAATCACTTCAAGCCGTTCAACGATCAGTACGGCTACTGGCAAGGCGACGAGGTGCTGAAATTCGCCGCCGTCGTACTCGCCGACGTGTGCGACCCGACCCGCGACTTCCTCGGGCACGTAGGCGGCGACGACTTCCTGATCCTGTTCCAGAGCGAAGACTGGCGCGAACGCGTGCTGCGCGCGATCCACGTGTTCAACGAGGGTGCGCAGCGCTTTTACGCGCCGACCGACCGGCTCGCCGGCGGCATTCACGGCGAGGACCGGCGCGGCAACCCGACGTTCTTCGGCTTCGTGACGATGGCGATCGGCTGCGTGCGCGTCGAGCCGGGCGACGGGCCGCCGCTCTATAGCAGCGAGGAAATTGCCTCCGTGGCGGCGCTGGCCAAGCGTCGCGCGAAGCACGAGGCGAGCGGTTTCGTGCTGATCGATGCCGATGAAAGTGTGGCGCTGCTGCGCGGAGAGGCGGAAGGCGCTCATCTGTCTCCAGAGTGAATGAGTGGCTTTCATAGCCGTCAACAGAGGCTTGTTTAGTTATTTTACTAAACAGTATATTTCAGGCCATGACCCGCGTTTACGGGTATTTCCGGGTGTCCAGCGAGGGTTTTTTGGGCGGCTTTAACACGGTTTTACTATACAATCGCCCGAACCCAAACACCCTGCGGCCGCTCTCGCGCGGCTGCCTGATTCGATGGCTACAACCATCCGCGACGTCGCCCGCGCGGCGAGCGTGTCGATCGGCACCGTCTCACGCGCATTGAAGAACCAGCCGGGCCTTTCCGAGGCCACCCGCGAGCGCGTCGTCGAAGCGGCGCGCAAGCTCGGCTATGACGCCGCCCAGTTGCGCCCGCGCATTCGCCGCCTCACCTTTCTGCTGCACCGTCAGCACAACAATTTCGCCGTTAGCCCGTTCTTTTCGCACGTGCTGCACGGCGTGGAAGACGCCTGCCGCGAACGCGGCATCGTGCCGTCCGTGCTGACCGCCGGCCCCACCGAAGACGTGATCCAGCAGATGCGCCTGCATGCGCCGGATGCGGTGGCAATTGCCGGTTTCGTCGAGCCGGAAACGCTGGCCACGCTGGTGGCAATGCAACGTCCGCTCGTGTTGATCGACCTGTGGGCACCCGGCATGCGCTCGGTGAATCTCGACAACGCCGCGGGCGCCACGCTCGCCATGCGGCATCTGTTCGAACAGCAGCGCAAGCGCGTCGCGTTCATCGGCGGCTCGCTTGCGCACTTCAGCATCGCCCAGCGCGCACTCGGCTATCGACGAGCGTTTTTCGAGGCAGGGTTGCTGTTCGACCCGTCGCTGGAAGTGACCATCGACGCCGGCCTCGACGCCGACAGCGGCGCCGCGCGCGCGATGCATCAACTGCTCGACGCGCCGGGCCCGCGCCCCGACGCCGTGTTCGCCTATAACGACGCCGCCGCGCTCGCCGCGCTGCGCGCATGCCTCGCGCGCGGCCTGCGCGTGCCCGAGGACATCGCCATCATCGGTTTCGACGACATTCCCGCCGCCGCGCATGCCACGCCGCCGCTGTCCACCATCTCGGTCGACAAGGAAGCGCTCGGCCGGCGCGGCGTCGAGCTTCTGCTCGAAGACGCACCCGCCGAACTGGAAGTCCGCCTGCCCGTCCATCTCATTGCCCGTGCCAGCACTTTGGTGAAAACACCATGACGCAATCCGATCCGCTTCACCCCGCCAACGGCGCCGCTGCGGTGCCGCCCGTCGAGAGCTTTCGCAAGCGTGACTTTCTGCTCTCGCATGTGCAGGACACCCTGCGCTTTTACGCGCCGAACGTGTTCGATCCGAGCGGCGGCTTTTTCCATTTCTTCCGCGACGACGGTTCGGTCTACGACAGGACCACGCGGCATCTGGTAAGCAGTTGCCGCTACGTCTTCAATTACGCCATGGCGTATCGGCAGTTCGGCGACCCGCAACATCTCGAATACGCGCGCCACGGTTTGCAGTTCCTGCGCGAGGCACATTGGGATGCCCAGCACGAAGGCTACGACTGGGAACTCGAATGGCACGACGGCAAGAAGCGCACGCTCGACGCGACGCGCCACTGCTACGGCCTCGCGTTCGTCCTGCTCGCTTATTCGCATGCGGCGATGGCCGGCATCGAGGAAGCGAAGCCCATGATCGGCGCGACCTTCGAGTTGATGGAACACCGCTTCTGGGACGCCGCCGCGGGCCTGTATGCCGACGAAGCATCGCCCGAATGGCGAGTCAGTTCGTATCGCGGGCAGAACGCGAACATGCACACCACCGAGGCGCTCCTCGCCGCGCACGAAGCAACCGGCCATCTCGTCTATCTGGATCGCGCCGAACGGGTGGCGTCGAATATCACACTGCGCCAGGCGAAGCTGTCGCAGGGCCTGGTGTGGGAACACTTTCACGCCGACTGGTCGGTCGACTGGCACTACAACGAGGAAGACAGCTCGAACATCTTCCGCCCGTGGGGTTTCCAGCCCGGGCATCAGACCGAATGGGCGAAGCTGCTGCTGATTCTCGAGCGCTTCCGTCCGTTGCCGTGGCTGTTGCCGCGCGCCATCGAACTGTTCGACGCCGCCATGACGCACGCCTGGGACGAAGACCACGGCGGTCTCTATTACGGCTTCGGCCCCGACGGCACCGTGTGCGACCACGACAAGTATTTCTGGGTCCAGGCGGAGACCTTCGCGACAGCCGCGCTGCTCGGCAAGCGCACCGGCAACGAACGCTTCTGGGACTGGTACGACGAGATCTGGCGCTATAGCTGGGCGCATTTCGTCGATCACAAGTATGGCGCGTGGTATCGCATCCTCACCTGCGACAACCGCAAGTACAGCGACGAAAAGAGTCCGGCCGGCAAGACCGACTACCACACCATGGGCGCCTGCTACGAGGTCCTGGTCCACGCGCTGCCCGACGGCGCGGCCGCTGCGTCCGAATCCGCGGAGCAAACAAAATGAGCAATCCCAGCGAGAACAGCGAACTTCCCGTCTTCGTCTCGGCCGGCGACATCCTCACCGACCTGGTCCGCACCGGGCCTTCGCAATGGCTTTCGCGTCCGGGCGGCGCCGGCTGGAACGTGGCGCGCTGCGTGGCGCGGCTCGGCCTGCCCACCGCGTGCGCCGGCTCGCTAGGCGTCGACAATTTCTCCGATGAACTGTGGAACGCGAGCGTCGCCGCGGGGCTCGACATGCGCTTCATGCAGCGCGTGGACCGCCCGCCCCTGCTCGCCATCGTGCATCAGACGCATCCGCCCGCGTACTTCTTCATGGGCGAGAACAGCGCCGATCTGGCCTTCGATCCCGCACGTCTGCCGGCGGGCTGGATGGGCCAGGTGAAGTGGGCGCACTTCGGCTGCATCAGCCTCGTGCGGCAGCCGATCGGCGCCACGCTCGCCGCGCTGGCCGCCGAGCTGCGTTCGCAAGGCGTGAAGATCAGTTTCGATCCGAACTACCGCAACCTGATGGAGCACGGTTACGAACCCACGTTGCGCAAGATGGCCGCGCTTGCCGATCTCATCAAAGTGTCGGACGAAGACTTGCGCCTGCTGTTCAAGACCGACGACGAGGCCGGCGC
Organism: Paraburkholderia aromaticivorans; assembly: GCF_002278075.1. Lineage (NCBI taxonomy): Bacteria > Pseudomonadati > Pseudomonadota > Betaproteobacteria > Burkholderiales > Burkholderiaceae > Paraburkholderia > Paraburkholderia aromaticivorans. The sequence goes on from NZ_CP022989.1 coordinate 983,034, forward strand.
CCTCGCGCAGTTGCAGGCCATGAATCCGGCCGCCACCGTGCTGGTGACGCGCGGGCCGGAGAGCGCCGTGTTGATCGACGGCGCCATGGTGACCGAGGCGCGGCCGCCGCGCGTCGAAGTGGTCGATACGGTCGGGGCGGGCGATGCGTCGATCGGCGGCCTGCTGTTCAGCCTGATGACCGCGCCGCAACGGGCGTGGCCGGAACACCTGGCCTTCGCGCTGGCGGCCGGCGCGGCCGCGTGCCGCCACGCCGGCGCGCACGCGCCGTCGCTCGACGAAGTTGTCGCGCTGCTGTAATTCTGCTGCCTTGTGCGGCGCGCATGGTCAGCGGCATGGCGCGCCGGCAGGGTGGAGAACCGAAGCTCCGTCATCGTGCTAGGATGAAAAAACCGAAACCTTTGGAAGACGGAGAGACGCCATGGACGACATCACCTACACCAAAGGCATCTACACAGCCACGGCCTCGACACGAGAAATAGAAAAAGACACGTGGCAGGGCGTGGTCACCCTCTCGCGCGACGAAGGCGACGCAACCGCCGATCAGGAAACCACGGTGTACGAAGTCGAAGCCACTTCGTCGACGCCGGAGGAAGCCCTCGAGGAAGCCAAGGCGCTCGCTCATCGCATCCTCGGGGAAATCGAACTCTAGGCAGACCGGCGCCGCGCCTTTCGCGTTTGAGCTTGCTTTCGCGTTCGCGTTGCGCCACGCTGGACCAACAGGCTGGAGGCGGCCATGGCTGAGCAGCTCTTCCTCTACGGCGTGTACTCGATTCACGTCCGCCCGCTCGAACTCAGCGCCGCGCGCTGGGATGCGGAATATGAAATCCGCCATCGCGAGAAAGCCGTCAAACCGTGGACGACGGTAGGCGGCGACAACGGCTACGGTGCCGTGACCGAAGCTGTCGCGGCGGCCCATCAGCAGGCGGTCGACGACATCGAACACGGTGCAGGCATTCCCAAGCCGCGCGCCTTTCCGTAAGCCCAAGGCGCGCAGGCCGTAGCGTGTGTGATTGCGTGTGTGATTGCGTGTGTGATTGCGTGTGTGAGTAATTGCGTGATTGCGTGATTGCGTGCGTGGGCGCGTGGTGATTGCATTAGCCCGCAGCGCGAAGCGTGACGACGCTGCGTCGGCATGCCCAAATGAGCGCATTTCATGGCGTACCGCGTCGCTGCCGGGCAGCGGCGCACGCAGTGTCCAACGTCGCAGACGCGCAGGACAGCACAGACAGCGCAAAGTGTCCGAACGTCGCACGCGCACGCCGCGGCACACGGCAGCACACGGCCGCGGCACGCATTCACCCGCCCACCCGCCGAAAACCACCTTCCGCGGACAAGGCGGCATGCTACGCTTTGGCCGTTTTCATTTCCACGATCCTGCAATGGCGACAGAACCGACAGACCGTCCTTCAGGCTTCGGCAGCGGCGAAGCACGCGCGCAGGCGCGCCGCGCGCGCGGCAGCCGCGAACTGCGTCTGGACGATCGCGTGGTCATTGCCCACGGCATGCCGACACCGCTCTGGCAGGATCTCTATCACCGCGCCCTGGCGGTTCGCTGGCCGACGTTTTTCGTCTCGCTCGCGGTGCTGTTCCTGCTGCTCAACACCACCTTCGCCGCACTCTACATGCTCGGCGACGCGCCGATCGCCAATCAGTTTCCAGCCGGTTTCGGCGGCGCATTTTTCTTCAGTGTCGAAACGCTCGCGACGGTCGGCTATGGCGACATGCATCCGCAAACCGTCTACGCGCACTGGATCGCCACACTGGAAATTTTCGTCGGCATGTCCAGCATCGCGTTGGCGACCGGGCTGATCTTCGCGCGCTTTTCGCGCCCGCACGCCAAGATCATGTTCGCCCGTTACGCGGTGATCCGGCCGCTCGACGGCCGCATGACACTGATGGTGCGCTCGGCCAACGCGCGTCAGAATGTGATCGCCGAGGCCCACGCAAGGCTGCGTATTCTGCGCCAGGAAACCACGGCCGAAGGTTATACGCTGCGCAAGCTCTATGACCTGACGCTGGTGCGCGATCAGCACCCCGTGTTCAAACTCGGCTGGACGGTCATGCACATCATCGACGAAAGCAGCCCGCTGTTCGGCGAAACCGCCGAAACGCTCAAGCACCGGGACACGTCGCTGATTCTCACGCTGGAGGGCGTGGACGAGTCGACCTCCCAAACCATGCAGGCGCGTCACATGTGGTCGTGCGACCAGATCTACTGGCACCACCGTTTCGTCGACATCATGAGCGAGGAGAGCGGCGTGAGCCATATCGACTACGCGTATTTCAACGAGATCGTGCCGCTCGACGAAGCGCCCGTCGTGGCCCCGAGAGCAACGGCTCCGGTCCGATAGACCGCTCGCAACGCACCAGGGCATACCCGAACGCCGCCCCGGCGTGGCAGATCTATCTCAAAACTCCGTTAAAACGCGTGGCTCTTCTCGCCTATTCGTGAGCTGCCCGCCAAAGTAGAAAAAATTCACTCTAATCGGCGCTAAAAAATAGAGTCTCTTTCGCTGCGCCATTTTCATGGTCCCCACCACCGGGCGCGGATGCGAATCCCAAAACCATGTTGCATGGGATCGGAGTGAGCGCCGCAGTGCCCACTCCGATCGACAACGGAGACTCACCCATGACCGCTCGCCTGCCCATCGACGGCACGCCCGCACTAGCCGATTACAAGCTGTCCGATAACCTCACCGCGACGCGCGGCCGGATCTTCCTGACCGGCACGCAGGCGCTGGTGCGCCTTTCGCTCATGCAGCGCGCCGCTGACAAGGCACGCGGCTTGAACACCGCCGGGTTCATCAGCGGCTATCGCGGCTCGCCGCTCGGCATGGTCGACCAGCAGTTGTGGAAAGCGAAAAAACTGCTCACGGCGAGTGATATCCGCTTCTTGCCCGCCATCAACGAGGAGCTCGGCGGCACCGCCGTGCTAGGCACGCAGCGGGTGGAATCCGACCCGGAGCGCACCGTCGAAGGCGTGTTCGCGATGTGGTACGGCAAGGGCCCGGGCGTGGACCGTGCCGGCGACGCACTCAAGCACGGCAACGCCTACGGCTCGTCGCCGCACGGCGGCGTGCTGGTGGTGGCAGGCGACGACCACGGCTGCGTATCGTCGTCGATGCCGCATCAGAGCGACTTCGCGATGATGGCCTGGCATATGCCAGTCGTGAATCCGTCGAACATCGCGGACATGCTCGAGTTCGGCTTGTACGGCTGGGCGCTGTCGCGCTTCTCGGGCGCGTGGGTCGGCTACAAGGCCATCTCCGAAACGGTCGAATCGGGCTCGACGGTCGATCTCGACGTGCTGCGCACCGACTGGGCCACGCCGCAGGATTTCGAAGCGCCGGCAGGCGGCCTGCACAATCGCTGGCCCGATCTGCCGAGCCTGACGATCGAATCGCGGATGCATGCGAAGCTCGACGCGGTGCGCCACTTCGCGCGCGTGAACAGCATCGACAAATGGATCGCGCCGAGCCCGCATGCGAACGTGGGGATCGTGACGTGCGGCAAGGCGCATCTGGACCTCATGGAAACGCTGCGCCGCCTCGATCTGACGGTCGCCGATCTGGAAGCGGCCGGCGTGCGGATCTATAAGGTCGGACTGTCGTTTCCGCTCGAGATGACGCGTATCGACGCATTCGTGTCCGGCTTGTCCGAAGTGCTGGTGATCGAGGAGAAAGGCCCGGTCATCGAACAGCAGATCAAGGACTATCTGTACAACCGCACGCAGGGCACGCGGCCGATCGTGGTCGGCAAGCACGCCGAGGACGGCACGCTGCTGCTGTCGTCGCTCGGGGAACTGCGGCCGTCGCGCATTCTGCCGGTGTTTGCCAACTGGCTCGCGAGGCACAAGCCCGCGCTCGATCGCCGCGAACGCGTGGTCGATCTGGTCGCGCCGCAGATCCTCTCGAACGCGGCGGACGGCGTGAAGCGCACGCCGTACTTCTGCTCGGGTTGTCCGCACAACACGTCGACCAAAGTGCCGGAAGGGTCGATCGCGCAGGCGGGCATCGGTTGTCACTTCATGGCGTCGTGGATGGAGCGCGACACGACCGGTCTCATCCAGATGGGTGGCGAAGGCGTGGACTGGGCCTCGCATTCCATGTTCACGAAAACGCGCCACGTATTCCAGAATCTCGGCGACGGCACGTACTTCCACTCCGGCATTCTGGCGATCCGTCAGGCCGTGGCCGCGAAAACCACCATCACCTACAAGATTCTCTATAACGACGCCGTCGCGATGACGGGCGGCCAGCCGGTGGACGGCAGCATCTCGGTGCCGCAGATCGCGCGTCAGGTGGAAGCCGAAGGCGTGTCGCGCTTCGTCGTGGTCAGCGACGAGCCGGAGAAATACGACGGCCATCACGACCTTTTCCCGAAGGGCACCACGTTTCACCATCGCAGCGAGATGGACACCGTGCAGCGCCAATTGCGCGACACGGACGGCGTGACCGTGCTGATCTACGACCAGACCTGCGCGGCGGAAAAACGCCGGCGCCGGAAGAAAGGCGAATTTCCCGATCCGGACAAGCGTCTGTTCATCAACGAGGAAGTCTGCGAAGGCTGCGGCGATTGCGGTGTGCAGTCGAATTGCCTTTCGGTGGAACCGCTTGAAACCGCACTGGGCCGCAAGCGCCGCATCGATCAATCGTCGTGCAACAAAGACTATTCGTGCGTGAACGGCTTCTGCCCGAGCTTCGTCACGGTGGAAGGCGGCAAGCTGAAGAAGGCCGCGGGCGCCGCATTCGATCCGGCGGCACTCGCTGCGCGCGTCGATGCATTGCCGGTTCCCGCCACGCATCTCGATGCCGCACCGTACGACATTCTGGTGACGGGCGTCGGCGGCACGGGCGTCGTGACGGTCGGCGCATTGATCAGCATGGCGGCGCATCTGGAAGGCAAGAGCGCGTCGGTGCTCGACTTCATGGGCTTCGCGCAAAAGGGCGGCTCGGTGCTGTCGTTCGTGCGTTTCGCCGCGCGTGACGAATGGCTCAATCAGGTGCGTATCGACACGCAGCAGGCCGACGTGCTGCTCGCCTGCGATATGGTGGTCGGCGCGAGCGCCGATGCGCTGCAAACGGTGCGTCATGGCCGCACGCGCATTGTCGTAAACACGCACGCGATTCCGAACGCGACGTTCGTGCAGAACCCGGACGCGACCCTGCACGCCGACGCGCTGATCGACAAGATGCGTCACGCGGCCGGCGCGGAGCGCATGTCGACGTGCGACGCGCAGGCACTCGCCACACGCTTTCTCGGCGACACCATCGGCGCGAACATTCTGATGCTCGGTTATGCCTGGCAACTCGGTCTGGTGCCGGTCTCGTTCGGTGCGATGATGCGCGCGATCGAATTGAACAACGTGGCGGTGCCGATGAACCAGCTCGCGTTTTCGATCGGCCGCCTCGCGGCCGAAGATCCGGCCGCGCTCGAATCGCTGTGGCAGGCACGGCATCTGGCGAAGCAGGCGGTGCGCGTCGATACGCTCGACGAACTGATCGCCCATCGCGAAGGCCGGCTCGAGATTTACGGCGGCGCCAGCTATGTGAAGCGCTATCGCGCGTTGGTCGATGCGGCACGCCGCGCGGAAACCGCCGTGGACGCGCCGAGCGAGCGCGTGACGCGCGCGGTGGCGAGCACGTTCTATCGTCTGCTCGCGGTCAAGGACGAATACGAAGTGGCGCGCCTGCATACGGATGCCGCGTTCCGTGAAGCGCTGGAAGCGCAATTCGAAGGGGTGGCCGGCAAGGACTTCGGCATCAAGTTCAATCTCGCGCCGCCGACGCTCACGCGCCCGGAACCCGGCAAGAATCCGGCCAAGAAAACTTTCGGTCAATGGATGTGGCCGGTGCTCGGCGCGCTGGCGAAAGTCCGCGGTCTGCGCGGCACGATGCTCGACCCGTTCGGCCGCACGCTGGAGCGCAAGATGGAGCGCGAACTCGCCGGCGACTACGAAACCACCTTGCAACGTGCGCTGGCAAAGCTCCATACCGGCAACCTGGAAGACGTGGCGAAGCTGGCCGATCTGCACGCACGCGTGCGCGGTTATGGCCACGTGAAGCTCGCGAATCTGGCGGGTGTGAAGCGTGGCGAGCGCGATCTGGCCGCACGCTTGCAGATCGAAGCGGCGACGGGTGAGTCGGTGCGCAAATCGCTCGACGAGGTGAAGGGCGCGGGGCAGCTGCGCGGCATTCCGGTGGTCGTGGCGAAGTAGATTGTTCGCACGCGGACAGGCGTAAATCGATGCCGCTTCGGGAGCGTTCTCGAAGCGGCATTTTCTTTGCCCGACGACTTATCTGCGCGATGCGGCGCTCACGTGCGCATCCAGCAGCGCTCTGACCTTCGCGACTCGGGACGCGTCGACCGGCGCGAGACCCTTGCCGTCCACACGAACGCCCGAGCCGAAATGCACCGCCTCGACTTGCGTGCTGCTCACGAAACCGGCGATGGCGTCGACCGTCAAACCCGCGCCGGCCAGCACCGTCAAATGCGAACCGGCCGCTTGCCGCACCAGCTCGCGGATCGTGGCTTGCGCCTGCAGCACCGAAGGTTGTCCGCCCGAGGTCAACACATTCGTCACGGCGTGAAAGCCAAGCAGCACGTCGAGCGATTCGCCCAAATCACGCGCTTCGTCGAATGCGCGATGGAAGGTGATCGCCAGTCCGTCGGCCGCGTCGATCGCACGTGCGAGACCTTCGCGGTCGATCTCGCCCGCGGCGTCGAGCATGCCGATCACGATACCGTTCGCGCCTGCTGTCTTGAGCGCCCGCACGTCGCGCAGCATCACCGCGTAGTCGTCGGCGTCGTACACGAACGAGCGGCTATGCGGCCGCACGATCACGTTGACGGGAATGCCGACCGCCGCCACCACCGCTTCGATCAAGCCAAGGCTTGGCGTCAGGCCGCCCTCGCCCATCGCGGTGACAAGTTCGAGACGGTCGGCGCCCGCTTGCGCGGCGAGGCGCGCATCGGCAACGGTCGTGGCAATGACTTCTAGAAGGACGGACATAAGCACGGCTGGGAGTCGTTGAAGACGACATGATCTCCCAGAAACATGCCGGGCCATCCCAAAGTAGTTTTATCCCCCTTGGCGGACTGGCGCAAAGCGCCAGTCCGGGGGCATTCAAAAGCGCTCTTCGTCCACCCAGTCGATATCGCCGCACAGCACACAGGTCTGCTCGCCGACGCGCGTTGCCACCGACAGCGTGACGCACGGCAACGCCTCGTTGATCGACAGATAGGGACGCGTCACATGCACGCGCTCCGGCGCATTGATCGCATCGCGGAAATACGGGCGACGCAGCCAGTTCGCCCCTTGCGCGTCGGCCAGCGGCAGAAAGCGCGTTTCGTGCGCCGCGCGATCGGCGCGCAGCACGACGTTGCGCCCCGCCTGCTTGCCCTTCGCATCGAGCAGGAAGCAGCGCGCGGCATGGTCGAGGGCGAGAAAATTCCAGCACACTTCCTCGAGCGGTTCGCCGGCCGCGAGGCGCTCCGCCGCCCGCTCGAAAGCCCGCAAGTACGGCGCGAGGCGGCTCGCATTGCGGCGCTCGCGCGCTTCGACCTGGTCACGATAACGCTCGGTGAGTTCGCTGATGCACGTCGCCGCGTGCAACGCGTCGGCCGCGCCCGGATTCGGACGGCCAAAGAAGAAGCCTTGCACGAAGTCCGCGTTGCAGGCGAGCGCCATCTGCGCTTCATGCTCCGTTTCCACGCCTTCGATCAGCACCAGCTTGCCCGCTTCGTGCAGCAGCGCAACGAGGCCCGGCAGGATCGTCGCCATGTCGGCGCGATGCGCGGCGTGCGACAGCATCACGCGATCGAGCTTCACGATGTCCGGATTCAATTGCCAGATCCGCTCGACATTCGAGTGGCCCGCGCCGAAGTCGTCGAGCGCGATCAGGAACCCGCGCTCGCGGAACTGGCGCACCGCGTCGGCGAGACGCTCCAGATCTTCCGCGCGATGTTCGAGCACCTCGAGCACGATGCGCCGCGGCGGCAGATCGAGCCGCTTCAGGGTGGCCAGCAAGGCGGCGGCGAGATACGGATCGGTGAGCGCGCCGGGATGCACGTTCAGGAACAGCCATTCCCGCTCGGCGCCGAGCACCTTGAAATTTTCCAGATGCAGCGTCTGGGCCAGCCGGTCCACCTGCAGTACGTCGCCGACGCGCGCGGCCTCGCCGAAAACATCGAGCGGGGACACGGGCCGGTCGAGCGCGTCATGCGCCCGCAGCAGCCCTTCGTAACCGACCGCCCGCATATGAGACAGGCTGAAAATCGGCTGAAACACGCTGCTTAGCGTGAGCTCGCCATGCTGCACCGTAAAACGTTCGAGCCCCGACGTCATCTCGACCTCGAAGCCATGCGGCGCGCTGGCCGTCCTTTCCTGTTGCGCAATCGTCATGCAGTCCTCTCACGCGAGACCCGGCCCGGTCCGAACGCGGAGGCGAACAACCTCGGCGCCGTTTCTCAAATGTGCTTTATCGATATACCTTAAGCAAGCTCCATGCGCACGCTGACACACATTCCAATGAAATTTATCCGAAAGATTGCGCCCGCCGAGGGGAGCATGCGCCGCCTGTGGGCGTGGCTTGCACCGTCAAGGTGCATCGCCTCGTCTAGGCGGTCATGCGCGTCGCGTCTGGCCGCGCTCATGCCGGCCTGCCACTGGCGTAACACGTCATCGGGCTAAACTTCTGCCTTACGCTTCGTCAGCGTCGCGCGGCCGCATCGCCGAAGCTCACCGAAGCCACGCCGTTATATCCCCAGAAATAGACCGATGGACATTGTCTTTACCGTACTGATTCTTTTGCTCGCCGTCGCCGCGTCCGGCGTCGTGATCCGTCTCCTGCCAATCGTCTTGCCGCTGCCGCTCGTGCAAATCACGATCGGCGCGTTCCTCGCATGGCCGAGGCTCGGGCTGCACGTCACCTTCGACCCGGACATTTTCATGATGCTGTTCATTCCGCCTTTGCTGTTCGCGGACGGATGGCGCATCCCCAAGCGCGAATTCTTCATGGCGCGCCGCTCGATCCTGATGCTCGCGCTCGGCCTCGTTTTCATGACGGTAGTGGTGGTTGGCTACTTCGTGCATGCGCTGGTGCCGTCGATCTCGCTGCCGGTTGCGTTCGCGCTCGCCGCGGTGTTGTCCCCGACCGATGCGGTGGCGCTGTCCGGCATCGTCGGCAAGGGCAAGATCCCCGGGCGGCTCATGCACATCCTGGAAGGCGAGGCGCTGATGAACGACGCCTCCGGACTGGTCGCGCTGAAATTCGCCATTGCCGCGGCGCTGACGGGCGTGTTTTCGCTGCGCGATGCGTCGATCAGTTTCGTGATCATCGCCGTGGGCGGTGTCGTGACCGGCGCGGCCGTGAGCTGGCTGTTCAGCTTCGTGTCGGCGCGCTTCCTGAATCTCACGGAAGAAGGCGATCCGGCGCCCGGCGTCGTGATGACGCTGCTGATTCCGTTCGCCGCATATCTGATCGCGGAGCGCTTCGAGTTGTCGGGCATCCTCGCCGCGGTCGCCGCCGGCATGATGATGAACTACGCGACGATCGCGAACGCCGGGTCGGTGTCATCGCGAGTGCGCGCCAACAGCACGTGGACGATGATCGAGTTCGTCTTCAACGGCATGGTGTTCATTCTGCTGGGGCTGCAGTTTCCCCACATTCTCGGCCGGGCATTGCTCGACGCGCACGAGACCAGCAATACGCAGGTCTGGCTGCTGATCGGCTATATCGCCGCAGTGGCGGTGGCGCTCTATACGATGCGCTTCATATGGGTCTGGCTGCTGCGCTGGTTCGCGAGCCGCGGCGCCGCGAAGCACGGCGTGTCGAATGCGGTACCCGGCTTGCGCATGGTCGCGATCACGACGGTGGCCGGGGTGCGCGGCGCCGTGACGCTCGCGGGCGTGCTGTCGTTGCCGGAGCTGTTGCCGGGCGGCATCCCATTGCCGGGCCGCGATCTGGCGATCTTCATCGCGTCCGGCGTGATTCTGCTCTCGCTGCTGGTGGCGGTCGTGGCGCTGCCGCTGTTGCTGAACGGCTGGCGCCGTGGCAAGGATCCGCACGCCGCCGAGGAATTGCTCGCGCGCACGATGGCCGCGCAAGCCGCGATTCGCGCGGTCGACGAGGTGCACGACACCGAGTGCGCGGATCTGGACGAGTCGGCCTCGGCGTATGCGGCGGATGTCACCGCGCGGGTGATGGATCTCTACCGGCGCCGCCTCGCCACGCTCGATGAAGAGCAGGAACCCCGCGAGCTGGCGCGCCGCGCCGATGCGCTGGAGTTCAGGATGAAGCTCGCGGCCATGAGAGCCGAGCGCAAGACGCTGCTGGCGCTGCGCAGCAGTCAGGAGATCAACGACGAGACGTTGAACAAGCTCATGCGCGAAGTGGATCTGTCCGAGACTGCGCTGACGGCGCGAAGGCGATGATGCGTAGCGTGGCTGCGGGACCGCCGGTCAGAGCTTGCTTCGAATAAGACATCTCGGAAGAAGTAGCCCTGCCGGCGGCGAAACGATGGATACGAAAAAGGAAGATCAGGCTACCTGACCTTGCACCGGCTTTCTTCTCAGGAGCGCATAGAGAATGATCGCGCCAAAGGTCGCGGTGCCGATGCCACCCAGACCAAAGCCGCCGAGCTTCAACGAGAAATCGCCGGCGCCGAGCACGAGCGTGACCGCGGCCACGATCAGATTGCGGTTGTCGGAGAAGTCCACCTTGTTGACGACCCAGATGCGCGCGCCGGTCACGGCGATCAGCCCGAATACGACAATCGACACGCCGCCCAGCACCGGCCCCGGAATGGTCTGGATCACCGCGCCGAACTTCGGCGAAAAGCCCAGCACCAAGGCGATCACCGCGGCGATCACGAAAACCAGCGTCGAATAAATCTTGGTGACGGCCATCACGCCGATGTTCTCGGCATACGTCGTGACACCGGTGCCGCCGGCAAAGCCGGACACGATCGTCGCGAGTCCATCGCCGAGAAATGCGCGGCCCACGTAGCGGTCCAGATTCTGGCCCGTCATCGCGCTCACCGCCTTGATATGGCCGAGGTTCTCCGCCACCAGAATCACCGCGATCGGCGCGAGCAGGGTCATGGCCTGCATGTTGAAAACCGGCGCCGTGAAGTGCGGCATGCCGAACCACGCCGCGTTCGCGACAATGGAGAAATCGATCGGCTTGCCCATGCCGAGGCCGTTCGTGACGATCGCGTAGATCCCATACGCCATCAGCAGGCCGACCAGAATCAGCAGACGCTGCAGCATGCCGCGCCCGAACACCGCGACCGCGCCGACGCACAGCACGGTGACCAGCGCCATCCACGAATCGAAGTTGCTGCCGCTCACGCCATGCACCGCGATCGGCGCCAGATTCAAACCAATCACACAGACGATCGCACCCGTCACGACCGGCGGCATCAGCGTCTCGATCCATCGAGTGCCGACCGCCGACACGATCAGGCCGATCACCGCATACACCACGCCGCACGCGATGATCCCGCCGAGCGCCACCGGAATGTTCAGGTTCGGCCCGTGGCCGCCGTATCCCGTTACCGCGATCACGAGACCGATGAACGCGAAGCTCGAGCCGAGATAGCTCGGCACACGCCCGCCCACCAGCACGAAAAACAGCAGCGTGCCGATGCCCGACATGAAGATGCACAGGTTCGGATCGAAGCCCATCAGCAACGGCGCGAGCACGGTCGAGCCGAACATCGCGACGACGTGTTGCACGCCCATGGCGAACATCTGCGGCCATGCGAGCCGCTCGTCAGTGCCGACAATGCGGCCCTCGGCAGGCGCGGGCTGGGTGCGCCAGCGGGGGAAGTAGGAATCGGCCATGGCGGGGGTTCTCCTCTGTTCGGCGCTATTTATGGTGGACGGCGCCGGAACAAGGCGCCGCCCAGGAAGTACGCGCGAGTGTACGGAGTGCCATTGGGCCTGGCAAGCTCGGGGAAATGCGCGGCGCGGGCAAGCGGCGAATACCGCGGCACGCGGTGCGAGCAGGCCGCGCCGCCGGCGATGGCGCCCCTCGCTCAGTGAGGACCCAGGCGCGCTCTGCCGTGCCCATGAAGATCCTGGCGGGCTTAGCCGTGCCGCGCCTCCAGCGAAAACACCGTGACGGCCGCCTGCAACTGCCTCGCCTGATCCGCCATCGACGCCGCGGCAGCCGCCGCCTGCTCCACCAGCGCCGCGTTCTGCTGCGTCACGTCGTCCATCTGCGCGACCGCGCGGTTGACTTCTTCAATGCCGGTGCTCTGCTCCTGCGACGCCGACGAAATCTCGCCCATGATGTCGGTCACCCGTTTGACCGCGTGCGTGACTTCAGCCATTGTCTGCCCGGCCCGCTCGGCCAGTTCGGCGCAGCTGCCCACGCGCGTCGTCGAGCTTTCGATCAGTTCCTTGATCTCCCTCGCCGACACCGCGCTGCGCTGCGCGAGCGAGCGCACTTCGCCCGCCACGACCGCGAAGCCGCGCCCTTGTTCGCCGGCGCGCGCCGCTTCCACTGCCGCGTTCAGCGCGAGGATGTTGGTCTGGAACGCGATTCCTTCGATCACCGCGATGATGTCCGTCATGCGCTTCGAACCGGCCGCGAGTTCGCGCATCGTTTCGACCACGTCGCCGACGAGTTGGCTGCCGCGCGCCGCCACTTCCGACGCGCCGCGCGCCACGCCGCCCGCCTGCTGCGCGTTCTCGGCGTTCATCTTCACCGTCGAGGTCAGCTCCTGCATGCTCGACGCGGTTTCCTGCAGCGCGGCGGCCTGCTCTTCGGTGCGTTGCGACAGATCGGTATTGCCTTGCGCGATTTCGCCCGACGCCATCAGGATCGACTCGCTCGATTCGCTGATGCCCGACACAATGCCGGCCAGCCGCTCACGCATATTGCGCAACGCGAACAGCAAACTGTGGGTGTCGCCGGCGCGGGTTTCGACGCGCACGCTCAGGTCGCCGGCCGCGATGCGGTTGGCGATCTGCATCGCGTAATCGGGTTCACCGCCCAGTTGCCCGGACAGACGGCGCGCAATCACCATGGCGAGCAGCATGCCCGCGACGATCGCGCCCAGCGCCAGCGCGCTCATCACGATGCGCATATGCCGATAACCGGCGGACGCTTGCTGCTGCGCTTCGTTGGCCTGTTCGCGGCGATAGTCGATCAGCGCCGTGATGCGATCGCGCAGCGCCTCACTCGACGCAATCGCGCGGCGCACGAGTTCGTTGTTGTCGACGCCGGCCGGAATCGGTTCGAGACCGATCTGCTGATGCACGATGCCTTCCCACACCGCCGACTTGCGCAGCACGTCGTCGAACATCTGCTGGCCCTTGCTCGTCTCGATGGTCGCGCGATACTGGTCGTAGGCGCCGCGCATCTCCTTGAGCGAGCCGACAATGCTGTCCTTCAGCTTTTGACGGCCGGCGTCGTCGGCGGCGTAGCCGAGGTTCGCGGCGGCCAGATCCGAATCGATCTTATGGCGGTTCGCCTCCTCCATCCAGTAGAGGCCGTTCATGTGCCTATTGCAGATGGTGTCCGTAATGTCGTGCATCGACGACAGCGTACTCAGCGAAGTCACGCCGATCACGACGCAAAACCCGATCACAACGGAAAACGCCAGCAGCAGTTTCCTGAACACAGGCATACGGTCGAACCACTTCATTTCACCATCCTTCACGAGTCACGTCGGGACGCTCGCGCCGCCACGCCATCGCGAAACATTTCGCGATTTTTCGGTTGCGCGGCGACCCACCCACCTCATTTACGGCGGCGGGCGCAGCGACTTGATGCGAGAAATGCCAGGCATAACCGGGACAGGATGTTGTAAACCATGCTTCGCGCAAGGAGGGCCGATCGCGGAAGGCCGCGCGAGCGGCAAGTCGGTGCAACGATTATTGGGATTCGTCTGATATGTGGGGCGGACGCGAACGCTTAGACTGAGCCTGCTGCGTTGACCCCCATGACGTTGGTCCCCATGACGTTCGTCCCCATGACGTTCGTCCCCATGACGTTCGTCCCCATGACGTTCGTCCCCATGAGTAAGCGCATGCGATGTTGTAACTCTCCGACTTTTCCGCTCACGCCCCCCGGCGTGAGCGGTTTTTTTTCGTCCGCGTCAAAGGGCATTCTTCGCTTTGGTGTCCTGCCCCGCCGCAACGGCGGCATTGTGCGTCGCACGGGTCGTCGCACCATAGCACAGCGCGCGATTGCGGCCCGCATCTTTGGCTTGATAGAGGGCTTCGTCGGCGGCATTCACGAGGGCGCGGTTCGTGGCGAAGGTCGCGCCTCGCGCGGTCGCCACGCCGATGCTCACGGTCAGCACGTGATGCGAACTCGCCACGTGCCGAAGCTGCAGCGCCTGAATCGCGGCGCGAATCTTCTCGGCGATATGCATTGCGCCGGTTTCGTCGGTATTGGGCAGCAGCACGGCAAATTCTTCGCCGCCGTAGCGCGCCGCCGTGTCGCCGGGGCGGCGCACGCTCTGCGAGATGCAGCGGGCCACGCCGATAAGCGCTTCGTCGCCCGCCGAATGGCCGTACAGGTCGTTAAAACCCTTGAAACTGTCGACGTCGATCAGCAGCATCGACAGCGGCCATGCGTTGCGTTGCGCGCGGCGCCACTCTTCTTCGGCCTCTTCCTCGAAGGTCCGGCGATTGAAGAGGCCGGTCAGCCCGTCGGTGCGCGCCAGCACGCGCAACTCTTCTTCGGCCGCGCGGCGATGCCGCATCTGCTGGGAGAACAGCACGGCCAGTGCGATGATCGTCACATCGAGCGCGGCGATCAGCGTGCCGATAATCCACGCGCGGCGCCGCCACTCCACGAAGATGTCGCGCGTGGAGAGCGCGACGTCGAGGATCAGCGGATACATATCGATATGACGGAACGCGTACCAGCGCTCGACGCCGTCGATCGCCGCGGTGCCGAAGAAGTCGCCGCTCGGCTGCTGGGTGAAGCGTGAGTAGTTGGCAGTGCCAGTCAGATTGATCCCGATGATCTTCGGATCGTAGGGACGCCGCATCAGCATCGTGCCGTCGCTCAACATCAGCGCCATCGACCCGCCGGCGCCGAGATGCATGCCGGCGAACAGACTGTGGAAATAGGTGAGGCGCATGGTGCCCACCACCACGCCGGCGAAACTGCCGTCCGGCCGCGTGATCCGCCGGCTCAGCGCGATGCTGACGTCTTTGCCGGTCACCTTGGGCACGAACGGGTGACTGATGAACAGGCCGACATTGGGCGAGTCCCGCTGCACCTTGAAGTAATCGCGGTCGGCCAAATTGATCTGGCGCGGCGGCGAGGCCTGTGAGTCGAACCGGACGTTGCCGGTCTCGTCGGTCACGAGAATCGAACCCATGTATTTCGCGCTTGCCGAGCCGTCAAACAACACCATCTGGCGGATCGCCGGCGTCAGATCCAGCACGCCGGGCTGTTTCAACCCCTCGATCACCGCGCGCAGCGAGAGATCATAGATCTCGAGATTGCGCGACACGTCGCGTTCGACCAGCAGCGACACGTTGAACACCGAATCCTGGGCGCGCCGCAATGCGTCGTCGCGCATCTGCGCCAGCACCCACACGGCGATCGCGAGTATCGCGCTGGCTAGCACGATACTGATCGCAATCACGATGTTCGGTCGGCGCGTCACCATGGTTTTTTGTTCGAGCATGCGCGGACCAACGCGCGTGAGCAGGAGGGCCGCGTCCCGGCTGGCGCGCACCGTCAACCGGTAGCCTACCAGACGCGGTGGCGCACCGGATAAGCGACGAAGCGGGTTTTTTGCCGGCCCGGGCGAAGGCGGACGCGTTCGCCTGCATTCAGCCGGTGTGCAGGTCGAGGACGGGACCGCGGGCCGAGCGGCTCAGGGCGCGGATGTCGGCGGTTTCGAGCACCGTTTTGTCGGCGCCATGGCGCGCGACGGCCAGCATCGCGCGCCCTATGTCTTCCGTGCTCAGAATCCGGTTGGGCAGGAGCGCACGCAGGGTCGGCAGGAAGGGCTTTGCCAGCATGTAGAACAGCCGGTACGAGCGGGTCTTCGAGCGCGCGCCGTTCAGCGGTTCGATCACGCCGGGACGGAATAGATAGACACCCTTGAACGGCAGCCGCCGCAGCGCGTTCTCGGTCCTGCCCTTGACGCGTGCCCACATGCTGCTGCCCTGCTCCGTGCTGTCGGTGCCCGCACCGGACACGTAGACGAAGGTCATCTGCGGATTGAGGCGGGCGAGCGTCTGTGCCGCTGTCATCGTCAGGTCGTAGGTGAGCCGCGAATACTCGGCCTCCCGCATCCCCGCCGACGACACACCCAGGCAGAAGAAGCACGCATCGAAACCCTTGAGTGATGCTTCGACCGCGCGATAGTCCATCAGGTCCGGCTGAATCACTTCGATGAGCCGTGGATCGAGTTGACCGCTGCGCGTGCGGCCGACTGTCTGGACCGCTTCGACATCGGGCGCGCGCAGGCATTCGCGCAATACGCCCTGTCCCACCATGCCGGTCGCGCCGAATACAAGAACCTTCATGATGCCTGCTCCATGATCGCCGGGCATTGCCCCAGCCGGTTTTCATGCCGCCCGGTTCGGCGTGGTGACGTGCTTCTTGGACGTGGCTGCATGACTCGCACCCCACGTGCGCAATATCAAACAGAAATGTGATGCGATGTTTTCACGCCATGACTGAATATATTCGTTTCGCACCGAATTTCACTTTTTCTGGTCGTTGCACGCAACCTTTATAGAGAAATACCCGTGTTGCCCTCAGTATTCCACGGCGCGATCCGATATTCCGCAAATGGGATACCTATTTTGTGTCCGACGTCGATGCCCGGTAAGTGAGGTGCCCGACGTAGACATCAATGGGTAAACAGCGCGGGGCCGCCGCAATGCACGACGGTCACACAGACGCTCCCATGTCCGGACCTGAGAGTCCATTGCGAACGCATTCACGTTTCGTTATTGGAGAAAAATCGTGACATTAAAACACCTCACCATCAAGGCCAAACTCGTTGCCGGCTTCGGCATGCTGTCTCTTATCGTCGTCGCGGTTTCCACGCTTTCCCTGAAGGCACTCAGCGACTCAACCGATGGTTTCTCCAGCTTCGTGCACGGTATCAACGCGCGTGCCGACATGGCGATGCAGGTGCGAACCGCCGTCGACCGACGGGCCATCGCCGCGCGCAATCTCGTGCTGGTGACCAAACCTCAGGACCTGGACCTGGAGAAAGCCGATGTGCTGCGCGCACACGAAGATGTGCAAACGGATCTGAAGAAACTCAACGACATGATCGCCACGGCGACGGACACGTCGCAGAAAGCGCGCAGTCTCGTCGCCGAGATCAATCGGGTGGAGGCCGCGTACGGCCCGGTCGCCACCGGCATCGTCAATCTCGCGCTGACCAACAAACGCGACGAGGCGATCGTCAAGATGGACGATGAATGCCGGCCGTTGCTCGCCGCGCTGGTTCGCGCCACCAACGCGTATGCCGACTACACGCACGCACGTCAGGAACAGCTGATCAACGACTACTCGGCGCACTACGAGAACCAGCGCAATCTGCTGATCGCGATCAGCTTGATCGCGGTGGCGCTCGCGATCGGCGCATGCGTAGTGATTACGCGCGCGGTCACCGGACCGTTGCGCCAGGCGATCGACGTCGCGCGCACCGTGTCGGAAGGCGATCTGCGCGCGCATCACCGTGAGCGGCAGCGACGAGACCAGCAAGCTGCTGGGCGCGTTGCGCGAAATGAACGAACGGCTGACGGCGATCGTCGGCCGCGTGCGCGACAGCAGCACGAGCATTGCCGGCGCGGCACGCCAGATCGCCGCGGGCAATATGGACCTGAGCCAGCGCACCGAGCAGCAGGCGGCCTCGTTGCAGGAAACGGCGTCGAGCATGGAGGAACTCACGTCCACCGTGAGGCAGAACGCCGACAATGCGCAGCAGGGCAGCATGCTGGCGACGAATGCATCGTCGGTCGCCCAGAAAGGCAGCGAAGTGGTCGGCCAGGTGGTGAGCACCATGCACGATATCAGCGACAGCTCCACCAAGATCGCGGACATCACCGGCATGATCGAAGGCATTGCATTCCAGACGAACATTCTTGCGCTGAACGCAGCCGTCGAAGCGGCGCGCGCCGGCGAACAGGGGCGCGGTTTCGCGGTGGTCGCGAGCGAAGTCAGAAGCCTCGCGCAGCGTTCGTCGAGCGCGGCCAAGGAGATCAAGGACTTGATCGCCAGCTCCGTGGACAAGATCCGCGACGGCTCGGTGCTCGCGGGCGAAGCCGGCAAGACGATGGCCGAAGTCACTCAGGCGGTGGCGCGGGTGACGGACATCATGTCGGAAATCGCGGCGGCGTCGAGTGAACAAAGCCGTGGCATCGAGCAAGTCAATCTTGCGATCACGCAGATGGACAACGTCACGCAACAGAATGCCGCCTTGGTGGAAGAAGCAGCGGCGGCTTCGCGGTCGATGGAAGATCAGGGCCAGCAGTTGAATGAGGCGGTGGCGTTCTTTCAGATTCTGAGTAGCGATGCGGCCACGATGCCTGCTTCAGCTGCTCCGTTGCATAAGGTGACGCCGCGACGCGAGCCGGCTGTTGCGCCGGTCCGGCGCGTCGTCCGCGCGACGCCTGCGCCGGTAGGTGCGACGGTTGCCGCGCCGCTCGCCGTGCCGGCGATGGCAGCCGTGGCGGCGGTTGCAGCCGGTGCGGATGACGAGTGGGATAAGTTCTGAGCGCTTTTTTCCGACTGAGCGCCGCGCCTGTAGCGGCGGCGCACGCACACGGGGCGGGTTGCTTTTAAAGGCGCGCGGCATGCGCGTCCTCGCCGTTCGGCGAAATCGGCGTCTTTCACCCGGTTCGCAGCACACGCATTCTGCGCGGAGGTCCCGCCGTCGCTTGCGGGACCGACGGTGCGTCAGCCAGGCGGGGGTTGAAGGCGCTTGATCGGGGTTGCGCGGTGGAGCGGATGATTCAGGGGTTTGCGGATGTGTTTTTGCTCTTGGACTGCGTCCCTTGGGGTTGGGTCGTTTGAAGGCCAAAAACAAAAAAGCTCTACAAGTCTTTTTGACCTGTAGAGCTTTGATGAAACCGTTTGGTGGAGAGGAGGAGGATCGAACTCCCGACCTTCGCATTGCGAACGCGACGCTCTCCCAGCTGAGCTACCCCCCCAACGTGCAAACAATTCTAGCACAGGCATTTTCCATTTTGCCAAGCCCTCAAGGGCAGCAAAATGTCATTTGGACGGCGCACCTGCGAGCACCCAATCCACCACCGCGCTAATATCCGCGTCGCTCATCGATTGATGCGCGGGCATCGGAATCATGCCCCACACGCCGGAGCCCCCCTCCTTCACCTTGCGCCCCAACTTCACCGGCGCTTGGGCGTCGCCCTTGTACTTCGCGGCGATCTGCTGGAACGACGGACCAACCAGTTTGCGGTCCACCGCGTGACACCCCATGCACGCATTCGCGTTGGCAACCCGTTGCCCGCGTGGCGCATCCGCGGCTCGCGCGGCCGGTGCCGCAACGCTGACCAGCGCGCCAAGCATCAGCGCGCTCACTGCGCGCGCAACACCTCGCATCATGGCGTCGTCGCCTTCGGATTACCCGGATGCACCGAGTTCGAATTGCTGACCGGCGCGGGCGCCTGCTGCTCCAGCGGCCGCGAACTCACCGACGAATCAGGAATAGCGCCGACGGTCGCCGCGCTCGCGTCCGGTTGCGACGCCGCCACGGGCGCCGTCCCCGCTGCCGCTGCCGCCGCCACGGCTTCCTGCGGCTGAATGTACTGGAACACCTTCACGACCTGCACCACACCCGGCACCCGGCTCGCGACATCCGCGCCCCGATTGCCTTCGTCCATGGTGACGAGACCCATCAGATACACCGAGCCACGCTCGGCCACGACCTTGAAATTGTTCGCCGAAATGTTCTTCTCGGCGATCAGCGCGGTCTTCACACGCGTCTCGAGGTAAGTGTCATTCGTGCGCGACGAGAATGAGCTCGCCGGCATGATCGACAGTTCGTTGACGATCGTGCTGACGTTGTTCAGGCCACGCACGACAGTCTCCGCGCGCTGCCTGGACACATCCCCCGCCACTTCACCCGTCAGCAGCACGCGGCGATTGAACACCGTGACGTTGACGTGCGCGTTGTCGGGCAAGTTCTGGCTGATCTGCGAGAGCGCCTTCACCTGCAACTCGCGATCTTCGGTCTGCGCGCCGAGCGTGCGCCGGTCGGTCGCCACCAGCGCGCCGCCGCCCGCCGCGCCGGCAACGGCGAGAAAGCAACCCTGCAATGTTGCGGACAGCCCCGCCGCGAACCCAACCACCAGCACGGTTCTCACCAGTGTCTTCTTGACGCGGAATACGCTCATCAACTAGCTCTCCTTCGGAATCGGTCTCAGTCTTCGCCCAGCAACATGGCATCGATGCCGTCGCACAGACAATGGATGGTCAGCAAATGCACTTCCTGAATACGCGCGGTGCGTTCGGACGGCACGCACACATGGATATCGGTATCGCTCAACACGTCCTGCATGCGCCCGCCGCCTTTGCCGGTCAGCGCGACCACGATCATTTCACGCTCGTGCGCGGCCTCGATCGCGGCAAGCACATTGGCGGAATGACCGGACGTGGTAATCGCCAGCAGCACGTCGCCCGGCTGGCCGAGTGCCCAGACCTGCTTCGAGAAAATCTGTTCGAACGAATAGTCGTTGGCGATGGCGGTCAGCACCGAGGTGTCGGTGCTCAGCGCGATCGCGGGCAAGCCTGGCCGCTCACGCTCGAAGCGGCCGATCAGCTCGGCGGCGAAGTGTTGCGCATCGGCCGCCGATCCGCCGTTGCCGCACGCAAGAATCCGATTGCCGTTGGCAAGCGCGGCGAACATCGTGTCGATCGCAGCGGCAATCGGCATCGACAGGGTTTCGAGGGCTTCGAGTTTGACTGCCGCGCTGTCGCGGAAGTGTTGTTGAATGCGTTCGACTGACATCGAGTCTCTATCTTCTACCGCGAATGGACCGCAATGCGCGGCCGTGTTGTGAAGTCGTAATGCGAAGTCGTGCCGCTCCGACAAACCTGACCGGCAACGCAGTGCATGTGGGCAAAACCGTCACGAATTGCGCTGCTTCCCGTGTTGTCGGCGCTATCCCGCGGTCGGCACGCGAGCGCAAGTTTATCGCACTCACGCGGGTTCGCCGCGCACGGCGTCAGACTTCGTCGGCACGAAACGCATCGCGCAGCCACACGAGCCGGCCGGCTTCGAACGCGATCACGTCAAACCGGCACGCGGGCTGATCCCGCAATTGCGGGACACGGGTCGCCAGATAATGCTGCGCGGCACGCACGATCCGCCGCCTCTTCTGCCAGCCGATGCTAGCCGCCGCGCCGCCGTACCGGCGCTGCGCACGCGCGCGCACTTCGACGAACACCAGCGCGCCGTCACGCTCGCGCATGACGAGATCGATCTCGCCGCCGCGGCAGGACACATTGCGCGCGACGAACCGCAAACGCTGCCGCTGCAAAAACGCCTGCGCGCGCGCCTCGAAAGCCGCGCCGACGAGTTTGGACCCGACGAGTCCCGAAAAGTTGTGCGGCGCCGTGGAAGCACCGCTCGTCGCCACTGCGCGCATGGCCTCGCGGCCAGCCGATTCGCGCGGCCCCGCGTGGCACAATGGCGGCCTCGTTCTGTCTGTTTGCGTCTTCTGCCTCATGACTCCTCTCTCCGAACTCGCGCAAGGGCAGCAGTACCCGGCTGCCGCGCTGTATGTGGTCGCCACGCCGATCGGCAACATTGCCGACGTGACGCTGCGCGCGTTGCATGTGCTCGGACTGGTGGACCGCATCGCCGCTGAAGACACCCGCAACACGGGCCAACTGCTCGCGCGTTACGGCATCTCGAAGCCGCTCGTCGCGGTGCATCAGCACAACGAACGGGCCGCGGCACTGCGCCTGATCGAGCATCTGCAAGCGGGCGAGCGTGTGGCCTACGTCTCCGATGCGGGCACGCCGGGCATCTCGGACCCGGGCGCGAAACTCGTCGACGCGGTCCGTGAAGCCGGCTTTCCCGTCATACCGCTGCCCGGCGCAAGCGCCCTCGCGACCGCGTTGAGCGCGGCCGGCGACTGGGTCGCGACGTTCTCGTTCCTCGGCTTCCTGCCGCCGAAGGCGAAGGCGCGCGCCGCGACGTTGCAGTCGCTCGCGAACCACCCTCACGCGATGGTGTTCTACGAAGCGCCGCACCGGATAGTCGAAACCGTGCAGGCACTGGCCGACGCATTCGGCGGCGAGCGCAAGCTGCTCATCGCACGGGAATTGACGAAGTTACACGAAGCGCTGCACCGCGGCACCCTGGCCGAAGGGCCAACGTGGCTCGCCGCCGATCCGAACCGGCAACGCGGCGAATTCGTGCTGGTGGTGGAAGGCGCGCAACCGGAAGCGGCTGGCGAACATGATCACGACGCGCTGCTTGGGATTCTGCTGGAAGAGTTAACAGTGAGCAGCGCGGCCAAGGTGGCGGCGGCCATCACCGGGGCGTCGCGCAACGCGCTGTACGCGCGCGCGCTGGCGCTGAAGAAAGACGAAGAATAAAGCCAGCGGGCAAACAATAAGGGCCGCACGATGCGGCCCTTCATTTTTCTGCGAACGTGATACGAGCGGCCGTCATGCTGCACGGCGCTATGTAGAGCGCGCCTGAAGCACGCCCGCCGCTACATCATTTCTGGGCGGTCGAATCCGAGTTCGACGCCAGCATTTCGTCGCGCGCAGCACGGGCTTCCTGCTGCGTCAGACCTTCGATCTGGACGCGCGCCGTGCCGGCGTGGCGCATCTCGAGCACGGCGGCGGCGGCCATGGACAGATCGATCACGCGGCCACGCGCATACGGGCCGCGGTCGTTGATACGCACGACGACCGAGCGCGACGTAGCCGGATTGGTCACGCGCACATAGGAGCCCAGCGGCAACGTACGATGCGCAGCGGTCAGCGCGTGCATGTCGTAGCGTTCGCCATTGGCGGTACGGCGGCCATGGAAGCCACGGCCGTACCACGACGCGCGGCCGGTCTGATGAAAGTCCGAAATGCCGGAGCCATCATCGGTGAGGGGCTTTGCATCGGCCAGCGACGAGCCTTGGGCGGACACGCCGGAGGCCGGCGCGCTACCGAAAGCTTGCGGTCCGAAGGAACCCGCCTGCGTATTTTTGGTGCTCTGCGGCACGCCGCTATCCGACGTGTTGCCGGCGCCCGGAGGCGTGGCGCAACCCGCCAGCACAAAAAAGGCAAAAAGAGTCCCCAGACCACGGGATAACCGAGTTTTCATAAGACGTGCAATCACATTGTCGAGCCGCATCACGCGAATGTTGGGCGTGTTGCCTGCGACTCCGGCGGCAATGGACGACAACGCGCCGCGCAGTTGAGCGCAGTACGTCAAAGCCCGGATGCGGCTCACTCAGCCGCTACCGCACGGTTAATTTTCACGTCTGGCGCAACCTGTCCCCGGCAGCCTGACCAGACCCCACATGCCGCCATCGAACGTGGCAAACACGTTCTTGCGCGCGAAGCTCAGCGCGCAGGAACGGCGGCGTAGGCCCCACCCAGCGTCACGGCAGTTAAGTCCGTAGCAGGCGCGTGGCACCTGGCTGGGCAAGACGTGTGCATCGAATGCATCGATACTTGATGGCCGCCCATAACTGCGACAGCCCATACTTGAGTGGCGATCCGCGTGCCCATTTTTGATGGGGACGCATCGCCCTGTGGCAGCACAATTCTCTGTGCATGGGGTCCATTATACCTAAAACAGAATTTCGGGATGACAAGCGATTGAAAACCTTGATGAATTTTCACTCTCGCTGCAAAAATGAGCAGCCGGAAGCCCGCTGCGCCGGGGCTTCAGCGGCTCGGCGAGGGTGGGCGAGAGGCCGGTACAATCAACGCTTTTCCAGCGGCGCCGTCATCCATGAAAGTCACCTTGATCCCCGTCACGCCGTTCCAGCAGAACAGCTCGCTGCTCGTTTGCGAGGCGACCGGACACGCGGCTGTCGTCGACCCGGGCGGCGACCTCGACATCATCCAGGGCGAAGTCGCGCGGCAGAACGTCACGGTCGAAAAGGTCTTGCTCACCCACGGCCACATCGACCACTGCGCGGGCGCGAAAACGCTGGCCGCGCACTACGGCGTACCGATCGAAGGCCCACACCCTGACGAACGCTTCTGGCTCGACAAGTTGCCGGATCAAAGCACGCGCTTCGGCTTTCCCGCCGCCCAGGCGTTCGAACCGGACCGCTGGTTGCAGAACGGCGAGACCGTGCAATTCGGCGACGAAATCCTCGAGGTCTATCACTGTCCGGGCCACACGCCAGGCCACGTGGTGTTCTTCAGCCGCGCGCACCGGCTCGCGCTGGTGGGCGACGTGCTGTTCGCCGGCTCGATTGGACGCACCGATTTTCCGCGCGGCAACCACGCGGATCTCGTGCGCTCGATCCGCGAAAAACTCTGGCCGCTCGGCGACGACGTCACTTTCGTTCCAGGCCACGGTCCCACTTCCACGTTCGGCGCCGAACGCCGCACCAATCCGTACGTCGCCGATGGAGTCGAGGCATGAGCAGCGAAATCTACGTGAGCACCGATGTCGAAGCGGACGGCCCGATTCCCGGCCCGCATTCCATGCTCAGTTTTGCCTCCGCCGCCTATACCGAAGACAAGCGCCTGATCGCAACCTTCTCGGCGAATCTCGAACTGCTCGACGAGGCCAAGCCGCATCCGGTGCAGGAAGCATGGTGGAAGACGCAGCCCGAAGCATGGGAAGCGTGCCGCAAGGATTTGCAAACGCCCGTGGCCGCTTTGACCGCATATGTCGACTGGGTCGAGGCATTGCCGGGCAAGCCGGTGTTCGTGGCGATGCCGGCCGGCTTCGACTTCACTTACATGTTCTGGTACATGATGCGGTTCGTCGGCCGCTGTCCGTTTTCCTGGTCGGCGCTCGACATCAAGACGCTGGCCTTTGCCATGACCGGCTTGCCGTATCGCAAGAACATCAAGCCGCGCTTTCCGAAGCACTGGTTCGACGAACATCCGCATACCCATGTCGCGCTCGACGACGCGATCGAACAGGGCGCGCTTTTCTGCAACATGTTGAAGGATCTGCGAGCAAGTCAGGCGATCACGCTGGCGGTCGCTAAAGATGGGGACGGCACAGGACAAAACACCACCGAGGAACCGGCAAATTAGGTAATCTCCCTCGTCGAGGCCGTTTTACATTGCGTTTCGTTTTCGCCCCCTCTACCATGCGTTGATACGGCGACGCAAACGGAGGCGCAGTTGACACTCGATACGTTCTCTCAAAAAATCCTGCGCCTACTGCAGCTCGACGCACGCCGCTCGGTGCAAGAGATTTCCGATCAGGTCGGCCTGTCGAGCACGCCATGCTGGCGGCGCATCAAGGACATGGAGCAATCGGGAGTGATCCAGCGCTACACCGCCCTGCTGGATCGGGAAAAGCTCGGGCTGCACGTCTGCGCGCTTGCGCATATTCACCTCACGCGCCACACCGAAGGTGGCGTCGAACAGTTCGAGCGGGAAATCGCCACCTGCCCGGAAGTCACCGAGTGCTACAGCACGACCGGCGAGTCCGATTACATCCTCAAGATCGTCGCGCCGGACATCAAGGCGTACGACACCTTCCTGCACGAACGCATCTTCAAGATTCCCGCCGTCGCGCAGGTTCGCACGAGCGTCGTGCTGCGCGAAATCAAATTCGATACGCAGTTGCCGCTGTGAACCGCTGACCGTTCGACACACGCCGAACGCCGAACGCCGGGCAGCAGCATGCTCGCGCGATGCCGCCATCAGGTGGCGCTGTGCGGCTCCGCAGCCTTCGTGCGATCAGCGGCCGCGCCCGGGTTCGCGCCGGTCTTCGCAGCGGTGTCGACCGTCGATCCGCCCAGTTCCTGCAACACGTTCAGCCTGCGCGCGCCCAGGCGTGCCTTCAGCGCGGCCAGGTCAAGTCCTCCGAGCCGTGGCCTGTCGCTATCCAGCACGCGCGACGACGCCTCGGGCAGCACCACCTCGACATCCAGTCCCGTGCTCAGGTAGTGGATATTCACCGCCGCCGCTTTCATGCCGAGCGGTGCCAGTGCGGCGCCCACCTCCGCGGTCACTCGTTCGCGGGTAGGTAGGTCGACGGGCGGGTGCGCGACCGCATCGTTCTCCGGATCGACATGAATCAATGCGTCGAGCACACGGCTATCCGTCAGCACGCGCAGGCGCGCCGCCTCGGCAATGTAGTGCCCCTCCGATACCGAGATCAGCGGATCGACCAGAATGTGCGCGTCGACGAGCGCGAAGTCGCCCATCTTGCGCGTGCGCAACTCGTGCACGTCGCGCACGCCGGGTGTCGAGAGCAGCAACGCGCGCATGTCCGCCGTGGCGGCGTCGTCGAGCGCGCGGTCGGAGAGGTCCTGTAGCGCGTCCCAGCCGAACGTCCACCCCATGCGCGCCACCATGAAACCGACAATCGCCGCTGCAATCGGATCGAGCAGCCGCACACCGGCGAGGCTGCCGACGATACCGATCGCGACCACCAGCGACGACGCCGCATCAGAGCGCGCATGCCAGGCGTTGGCGATCAGCATGGCCGAACGCACACGTTGCGCTTCGCGCAGCATGTAGCGAAACAGACTCTCTTTGGAAACCAGAACCAGCACCGCGACCACGAGCGCACTCATATGCACGGGCGGGATGTTCTGCAAGTCGGCGAGCCGCGTTCCGGCCCGCCACAACATACCGACGCCCACTGCGATCAGCAGCGCGCCCAGAAATAACGACGCCACGGTTTCATAGCGGCTATGCCCGTAATTGTGATCTGCGTCGGGCTTCGCCCCGCTGTGCCGATTGGCGATCAGCACCACAAAATCGGAAACCAGATCGGCAAGGGAATGCACACCGTCGGCGACCAGTGCCTGGGAGTGAGCGAACACGCCAATGACGATTTGCAGCGTCATCAACACCGCATTAAGCGCAATACTGACAAAAGTACTTTTGCGCGCAATGCGATGTTTTTCGGCGGACTGTGCAGCGGCGGCGGCAGGCATGGTAGAAGTGGACTGAAAAAGTTCAATCCGAGTATTCTACCCGGCGCGTCCCGAAACGCGTCGGAGACACCCAAAAAATTCCTTTTAAATCAGCCGCTTATCTAAACGAAAAGCATTCGCGTTCAAGCTTCCTGGAACCCATGCGACAAAAAAGGCATTTTGTCGCGGCAATAAAAAAAACCGCGCCCTCGACGGTACGCGGTTCTCTCTTACGACGTCAGACGCTATGGCCGCATCTGATTGAACTTATTCGTATTAACTAACGACCGGCTGCATTACCCGCAGGGCGATGCATTTACTTCTCGATGAGAAACTTCTCGCGATCGAGGCCTGCGATCCAGCGCGGCGGCTTACCACGGCCGGACCACGTGCTGCCGCTTTCCGGGTCGCGGTACTTCGGTGCGACACCGGCGCGCGGACGAGCGGCTTTGGCACCCTTGGCGGCACGACCGCCGCCGAGTTCGGTCAGAGAAATGCCGTAGTCGGCCATTTTCTGCTTGATCTCATTCAACACTTCCGCGTATTCGCGCGACTTCGCTTCTTCGATCTGCTTTTCGAGCTTCTCGCGCTGAGCGAGTAGTTCCTTGTAGGAAGACATAGGTTCCCTTGTGGTTTGGATAAATGACTGCCAGTCTTAAGCCAGCTTGCCCTTTGAAGGTGGATCATGCCTCGGAATTTGTTTGCGAGATTAACACAAAATAGAAAGATTACAAAAGCGCGTGCGCGGAATTAATCCGAATTCGTTTCAAAAAATTTCGCTGCGCCCCCATGTCACACCAGTCCCTTTCAAATAGCTAATTTCGGATTTTGCTGAAAATACAGAGGGCATCGGCAATGATGGAATTAACTATCACGAAATGAAAATTAAGTGCGCCGTTCGAGGCCAACATTTCATGCCATGAAAGCTTACGCAGACAAGGTCGTAACATATTGCTACACGGCGTTCCGTGCGTTTAATACGGATGAGTGTTTTCCCCAAAGCATCGGTAAAAGCCTAATTAGCGTAGCGTTGGATGCAATCTTCGAGCGACGCGCGCAAGCTTGCGGTATCGAGTTTCGCGTCGTCGAAGGCAAAACGGCTTCGTGCCCCATTCATTTTCAGGTCCGCGCCATATCGGTCGACGCCAAGAATTTGAAATCCTGCCGCGCGGCCGGCGTGACTGGGCGATTGCGCGATGAGCGTGTTCTCTTCATCGAAAGCGAGCGGCGGCAATGGATCGAGTTCAGCGCCGTCGAGCCATCCCATTGCGCCGAAGCCGCCGATATAACGCAGCCTTTCGAGCCGCATTGTCCAAAACGTAAAATCGCCGAGCACCAGATAACGCTCTGCCTCCGGGTGATAGCGCAGATAGCGCTGCACGACCTCGGGCGTCGAGTCGACCGGTTCGAAGGCGCCCAGCAGCGTGACGCGTGGCGCGCTCAGGACGTCGCCGTCGGGGGCGTCGACTGCGAGAAAGCCGGCGCGCGGGTCGGCGTGCAGGTTATGGGTATGCTCGGCGAGCCGGCTCACCAGGATGGTGGGACGATGTCGCGGGTCAGGTGCGAACGGCAGCACGGTCGGATAAGGATAGCCTTCCGGCTGGCGCGCGTGCGTGGCGAGCGTACCGACGGCGGCCGTGTGCAGCAGATGCAGCGGAGCGTGAGCGGGAATGTTCAAGTGTGCGTTCCTTGATAGATCAGTGGCGAATCACGACAGGCGGCACGTGAACCGCACGGCACGGGTCGCGCCCATGCCGTGGAGCCCAAGGGCGGGGCTAACTCGAACCGCACCATGCCATGCCACTGCGGGCCGAACCCAACCAAACCCAGCGCAGCCCAGTGCAGTCCAGCCAAACCAAGCCGCGGAGCCTCGCGCCAAACCGAACGACCCGCGCATAGGCGAATTCCACCTTCCAGCATAAAACAGCCCGCTTCGTTAGAATCGGAATTTCGCTTTCAGCGCGCTTTCTTGCGCGTCCCTCCTCGAGAGTTCCGTGTCAGACCGCTCTTCCGAAGTCACCGCCCTGCCCGCCGCTCACCGCGACCTGTCCGATACCGCGCGGCAGCGCGCCCGTATCGCCACGATGGCGGTGTTCTTCATCGCCGGCATGATGTACGCGTCGTGGGGAGTGCATGTGCCGACGGTGCGCGACCGCTTCCATCTCAACGCGGCAATGCTGTCGTTTGCGCTGCTGGCCGTGGCCGGCGGCTCGATCGGCGCGATGGCGGCCAACGCTTCGTGGATCGCGCGAGTCGGCACGCGCCGCGCCTGCCTCGCCGGCGGCCTCGTGATGGCGGTGTGCGCGGCGCTGATTCTGGTCGTACCGTCTTACTGGCTGCTGCTGGTCGTGCTGGCCACCTTCGGCGCGGGCCTGGCCACCCTCGATGTCGCGATGAACGCCGAAGCCAGCGCCGTCGAAAAAGCGCTCGGCAAGCCGATCATGTCGTCGCTGCACGGCATGTTCAGTGTCGGCGGGATGGCCGGTGCGGCGGTGGGCGGCGCGCTGCTGTCGCGCGGCATGGCGCCCGCCGTCCATCTTGCGCTAGCCGCGACGGTCAGCGCATTCGTTCTGATTGCCGCCTGTCCTTCGGTGCTGCCGCACGTGCCGCACGCCGACCATCCCGACTCCGCCACGCCGCGCGCCAACCGCTGGCGCTCGCCGGCGTTGTGGGCCCTGGGCGCGATGGCGCTGGTCGCGCTGATTGCGGAAGGCGCGATGTACGACTGGGCCACCGTCTATATGCGCGATGTCGTACTGGCCACGCCCGCGCTCGCGAGTGCGGCCTACGCGGCGTTTTCGGGCGGCATGGCGGCCGCGCGGTTCGCCGGCGACGCGGTGCGCGCCCGCTTCGGCGCGCCGCAACTGGTGATGGCAAGCGCGGCGCTCGCCTGCGTCGGCATGGTCGGAGCGCTGCTGCTGCCGAATCCGGTTGCGGCGCTGATCGGTTTCTCGCTGATGGGGCTCGGTCTCGCGAACATGATGCCGGTGCTGTTCGCCGCGGCGGCAAGCGTCAAAGGCATTCACGCGGCTGAAGGACTCGCGCACGTTGCCGGACTGGCGTACTTCGGGCTGCTGCTCGGTCCGGTGATCATCGGCGCCGTGACGCAGGTGAGCAGTTTGCCGATCGGGCTCTCAGTGGTCGCCCTCTGTTGCGCCTTGATCGCACTCGCTGGCCCGAAGGTGCTGCGGCGTTTGAAGATCTGACGCGCAAGCGCGCCGCGGCTGAGTCGGCGCGCACGGCGTCATACGAAGCGGGCGCGCCTCGCGTTACGTTACGCGGCCATCGCCCACGGCTGTGTTCCGGGACACGTCGGTGGAACGGAGTCCGCCCCGGGGTGTCTTGCGCACCTCCAACGTCATGATTTATATACGTTTATTTCACGCGACGGACGTGCGAATAAAAATGGCATAGGCCTTGCAGTTAGCTCTCCGCAGTGTTCAAACTACGGGGGAGCAGACCATGAATCGCAAATTCAAGCTGACGGCGATCGCCATGTGCGTCACGTCGATGATCATCCTGACGGGATGCGGAAGCACGTTGAACAGGCCGGGCGTGCCGGGCGGCGCGGGAAGCGGATCGGGTTCGGGCGGCGGTACGCCGACGCCGACGCCGACACCAACCCCGACGCCGACGCCGACGCCGACGCCGACTCCAACTCCAACTCCGACGCCAACACCCACCAGCGCCAACCCCGTCGGCGTCGTCGTGCAAAACACCGGCAACGTGGTCACCGCCGCTGGCCAAACCGTCTCCGCCATCGGCAGCCAGATCGGTCTTACGCCGATTCCCGGCGCGAATCCAGCAACCACCACGGCGCTCGGCAACGTCGTGTCGAATCTCGGCAACGGCGTGACCGCCGTCGGCACAGGCGTGGCGAGCGGCCTCGGCCAGCTTGGCAATTCCACCGATCCGCTCGGCACGACGCTCGCCAGCAGCAGCAACTTGATCCACGACGCGGGCCAGGCCGTCAATAGCGCCGGCCAGCTCGTCACGAGCCTCGGCAGCGGACCCACCGCGCCGCTGAGCCCGTTGACCACGCCGCTCGGCAGCACGGTCTCGACGGTCGGCAACGCGGTGAGCGGCCTCGGCAACCAACTCGGCTCGCAGTTGACGAACGGCCCGATCCAGCAAGTCACGCAGACCGTTTCCACGGCGATCACGCCGATCACGAGCACGCTCGCGCAGACGACCCAGACCGTCGGCGACACGACCGGTCTCGGTTCACCGCTGAACGGCCTGCTCTCGACCATCGGTCACGGCCTCGACACCGCCGGCGGCAAGCTCAGTTCCGCGACGGGCAATCCGATCGGCCAGAACCTCGGCAACGTCGTCAGCAATCTCGGCGACACGGTCACCTCGGCTGGCGGCCTGCTGACGGCGGGCGGGAGCGGCAGCGGCAATCCGCTCGGCGGCATCACGGGCATTCTGAATCCGGGCAGCGGCGCCGGCACGGGCTCGCCGCTCGCACCGCTCGCCAGCATCCTCACCGCGCTGCCCGGCACCCTGAGCGGCGGCCTGACGGGCGGCAGCGGCGCCGGCGGCCCGCTCGCGCCCTTGACCAATGTCGTCAGCAGCTTGACCGGCAGTCTCGGCGGCACGGGCACGGGCTCGGGCAGTCCGCTTGCGCCGCTTACCGGCGTCGTGAGTTCGGTCACCGGTGCATTGAGCGGCGCGACGAACAGCGGCGGCAATCCGCTCGCGCCGGTAACCTCGGCCGTGTCGTCGCTGACCGGCGCGCTGGGCTCGGCCGCGGGATCGGGCAACGGCGGCGCAAGCAACCCGCTGGCACCGATCACCGGTCTGTTGACCGCCGTCACCGGCGCCTTGAGCGGCACGGCGACGTCCGCCGGCGGCACGACCGGCGGCGGCTTGCTCGGCGGTCTCGGCACGCTGACGACAAAGAAGTGACGAACCAGCATAACGACAGCAAATAACGGCGCCGAAAAACAAGCGCCGAAGGGGGGCGGCGAGCCGGGCAACCGGCTCGCTGTTTTTTTATCCGCGCCTCCCGTCACCCGCACCGGCCTCCAGCCGCGCCGCTTCAGCCAGCGGCGCGCGATTCACCCGCACGTCATAGTTCGTGATACGTATCGTAGCGACGCGAGAAGTCGTTACCGCGGAGAAAATTGGTGAACGTCATCGTCACCGATGCGTCGAGTCCTTCCACGTAATGCCACCAGCCGATCGGCAGAAACAGCAACTCGCCTGGCGCGAGCGTGCATTCGATCAATTGCGCTTGCCGCATCGATGGGAAACTGTCGTAATCGATCGCCCCGCCATCCACTTGCGAATAGCAATGCAGATGGTTCGCCATATGCGGCGTGTCGGATAGCGGCACGAGAGTGATCTGTTTGCGGCCGATCACCTGCGCCATGAAATTGTTGGTCAGATCATGATGAAACGGCGTCTTTGTGCCAGCCGGTCCCATCCAGAAGAAACCGGTGTCGGGCGATGCGGCGTCGAGATATTCGTCGATGGGCGGCACATCGGACCATAACGCCGCAAGCGCCGCGCGATTGTGCGAGGTGTTATTGGCGGTCATATAGAAATCGTTTGTCGGCCCGCTTTGCTCGGCGAGATCGACATAATCGGCAAAACGCATCATGCGCCTGAGCTTGGGCTGATTAATTTCGTAATTCGCATCCGACTCGCGGCCGAACTGCACTTCCACTTCGCAATCGCCGCAGCGCTCGCGGAGATAGTCCCAATTCCACCGCGAACGCGCGGGCCAGAAATCGAAGGCGCCGGTGATGATGACCGGACGATTCTGACAGTAGTACTGCTCAAAGAACCCGTCGCGCGATAAGCGTTCGCGCCGTTCGATTACGCCGCTCTGCGGGCGCATGCGGTTCAACTCGCTGTACACCGACAATATCCATTCACGCTTACGCAAACGATTGCGCAAGCGCGTTGCACCGTGAAAGTAAGGACTCGCGAGTGCCGCTTCGATTTCCCGCGCGGCTTCGTTCGCTTCGAAACCGTGGCCGACCAGCGCGCCATGCAGCGCCGAGGGCGGTGCGTCGAGCAGCAGATTCTCGGCAATCCAGCGGCGCCATGCGTCGTCGAACGAACGGGTCACAGTGGTCACGGCATGTTCTCCATCCAGTGCGGATCCGCAGAAAAGAGCGGCAAAAGAACCGGCAAAACAAAAGGCACGCGAACCTCGCGGCGCGCGTGCCTTTTTTATCATGCAACCGAAGGCAGACCGAGCTGCCTTCGCTCACGCGATTTTTACATCTTCACGACGTCGAGCAGCGTCTTCTTGCCTGCCTTGTAGTTGTACAGCGAGATCACGCCGTGTTGAAGGTCGCCCTTCGAGTCGAACGTGGTTTCGCCGATCACACCCTTGTAGTCGGTCGCCGGCATGGCTGCCAGGATCTTCGCCGGATCGGTCGAGTTGGCACGCTTCATAGCGTCGACGATGATGTACACAGCGTCATACGTGAACGGAGCGTAGATCTGGATCGGCTGGCCGAAACGCTTTTGATACTTGGCGAGGAACGCTGCGCCGCCAGCCATCTTCTCGAGCGCCATACCGGCTTCCGAGCAGACGATGTTGTCGGTTGCGTCGCCGGCCAGGTCCGACAGCTTGTCGGTACACACGCCGTCGCCTGCCAGCACCTTCGCGCGCAGGCCGAGCTGCTTGGCTTGCTTGGCGAACGGGCCGCCGGTGGCGTCCATGCCGCCGTACATGATCGCGTCCGGGTTTTCGCCCTTGATCTTCGTCAGAATCGCGCGGAAGTCGACAGCCTTGTCGTTCGTCGCGTCATGCGACATCACGTTCAGGCCCAGCGATTTCGCCGTCTTTTCGAATTCGTTTGCCAGACCCTGGCCGTAAGCGGTCGAGTCGTCGACGATCGCGACGCTCTTCACTTTCAGACCCTTCGCTGCGTAGTTGGCCAGTGCCGGACCTTGTTGCGCATCCGTCGCCACGACGCGGTACGTCGTCTTGAAACCTTGCTGCGTGTAGGCCGGGTTCGTTGCCGACGGCGAGATCTGCACGACGCCAGCGTCGCTATAGATCTTCGAAGCCGGAATCGACGTGCCCGAGTTCAAGTGGCCAACCACTGCGACGACCTTGTCGTCGACCAGCTTCTGCGCGACTTGAGTTGCCGTGCGCGGGTCGGCTGCGTCGTCTTGCGCGTCGAGTTGCAGCGTGACTTTCTGACCACCGATCGTCAGGCCCTTGGCGTTGATTTCTTCAACTGCCAGGCGCGCGCCGTTTTCGTTGTCTTTACCCAGGTGAGCGATACCGCCAGTCAGCGGTGCAACGTGACCGATCTTGACGACCGTGTCGGCTGCAGCCGTTGTTGCCAACGTCGCGAACAGCATCGCCGCAGCGCTGATCGGCAACAGCTTTTGAATCTTGATGTTCATGTAAGTCTCCAGTTTCGGTCCCAAAAACAACGTAATCGCCCTGTGCCCCCGCTTCCCCAACACGTGTCGCTCAGTCCCGTGGACGACCACGCCGGTTGCATCGTTCATGCACTTGGCCAGCAGGATTGCCGGACTGTTTGTGGCAGGCGGCAAACCGTACTTGCGCGCAAGTGTAGGCTATCAAATTAATTTGTGGGACTTTTTTGAGGAAGTGGGATGAACACTAATAGCGTTTATCCAACAGGCGCCGAATCCGGCTGGAGAGACTGACCCGAAAGCACCAGCCCATGCGGGTTTCCGCTATGTGAGGTCGGCGTCTGACAGCAGGGCCTAAAGGTTTTAGCGTGTTAAACCGTTAATCATCCGAATAGACTTTTTGCCTAAAAAACAGGCGCGCCGCAACTGATGCGAGGCGCGCCCGGATGACGTCCGAATCATGCGGAATCAGCGTTCGCGCCCGGCGATACGCGCCGATGCCTCACGCCACTCGTGTTCGAGTTGGCTCATCAGTTCGGCGGCACCGAGACCTTCGCGGCGCGCACGGCCCAAGGGTGCACCCTGGCCTGACCACAACGACAGATAGTCGCCGTTTTCGGCGCGGCCCGCGGTTTGCCGCAGTTCCTGCGTCAACGCATTTTGCACAGGGTACGGTGCGATCTTCCGCGGTGTCTCGCTCAAACGCTGCATCAACGGATTGCGAATGCCGCGCGCATGGCGGCCGGTGATCGCGCGCGTCACCGAGGTCGATGTGTCGGACATGGCCCGCACGCGGGTTTTCCATGCCTGCGGTATCGCGCTTTCGTGACAGGTGAGAAACGCGGTGCCCATCACCGCGGCTTGCGCGCCGAGTGCGAGCGCGGCGACGATGCCGCGTCCATCCATGATGCCGCCGGCGGCGAGCACCGGCAGCCCGGTCGCGTCGACGAGTTGCGGCACCAGCGCCATCGTGCCGATCAATGCGTCTTCGAACGCGCCGATAAACGTGCCGCGATGCGCGCCCGCTTCCGCGCCTTGCGCGGCAATTGCATCGGCGCCTGCGTCGCGCCACGCCAATCCTTCGGCGACATGCGTCGCGGTGCCTATTACATATAGACCGTTGGCATGCAGGCGGGCGACGTCGGCGGCGGAGAGCAAGCCGAACGTGAAGCTCGCCAGCGGCACCCGCAGTTCGATCAGCATGTCCAGTTGCGCGCGGAAATCCGGCGCGTAGCGAGCGAGCGGGGCACCCGGCGGTAAGCCGAGATCCTTGCGCAGCGGGTCGATGGCTTCGAGCGCGGTACGCACCGTTGTATCGTCCGGCGCGGCCGGTGCGAGCACGAACAGATTCACCCCGAACGGCCGATCCGTCAGCGCGCGGATCGCCGCCACTTCGCTCGCGATCTTCTCGGGTGAGAGCGCCGCGCCCGCCAGAAAACCGAGGCCGCCCGCGTTCGATACCGCGGCGACCATTGCCGGCGTCGTCGCGCCGCCCGCCATCGGCGCCTGCACGACGGGCACGCGCAACGCGAAACGCTCCGCGAACGGCGTCACAAAATTGACTTCACTCATGATGGATTCCTCTTCCGGCCATGCGCTCGCCGCAACAGGCGAGCCGATACGTTGGACTGTACCGACGCGCTACATGCCGGAGAAATGAATTATCGAGAACGTTTCAATCGCCTTACGAGATTTCCGCCACATGGGACCGCTCTGCAGCGCGTTTCTTTTGATGGCAAACTGACCGCCCCGCTTCAGGTATCCAGGCCTCTGGCATTCATTCAGACCGACCTCGCCCAGCCGCGCGAGTCAATGGAGAGCAACATGAGCATCACTTCCCGATGGATCGACATCCCCGCCGGTAACGACAGTTTCGGCGGCTACCTGGCGCTGCCCAAAGGCGGCAAGGGACCGGCCGTCATCATCATTCAGGAAATCTTCGGCGTGAACAGCCATATCCGTTCGGTCGCGGATCAGTATGCGCAAGACGGCTACGTCGCGCTCGCACCGGACGTGTTCTGGCGCGTGCAGCCGCGCGTGGAATTGACGTATGACGGCGCCGATCGCGAGAAGGGCATCGAGCTGATGCAGAAGACCAACGTCGATCAGGCCGTGGCCGATATCGGCGCCGCCGCCGCCGCGTTGCGCGCCATGCCGGAAGTGACCGGCAAGATCGCGGCGATCGGCTACTGCTTCGGCGGCCGGCTCGCGTATCTCGCCGCGGCGCAAGGCACGCTCGACGCAGCCGTTGCCTACTACGGCGGCGGCATCCAGAATCAGCTGGAGGAAGCCGCGAAGATCAAGGTGCCGATGCAGTTTCACTACGGCGAACTCGACGCGCATATCCCATTGTCGGCGGTCGGTCAGATTCAGGAACGTTTCGCCGGCCGCACCGACGCCGAATTCAACATCTACCCGAACGCCGATCACGGCTTCAACTGCTCGGACCGCGCGTCGTACAACCAGCGCGCCGCCGCGCTGGCGCATGGCCGCACGCTGACCTTCCTCGGCGAGCGTCTGTAACTTGCCCTTCTCATTGGCGCGCCTCTTTGCGCCTCTTTGCGCCGCCGTTCGCGCGGCCTGTCCGCGCGCGTCAACGGGTCTTTTTTGTTGGCGCTTTTTGTTTGCGTCAATAACTCGCGCGCATAACTCAGTTACTCTGTCAAAAACGGCATGTCAGCGGCATGCCGTCTTCTTCCATGGATAGCGATCCGTCCGGGCGACGTCTTCTCCGGCAGAATGGCCGATCGCGCGCATGGACAACCCGCCGACCCGACATTCGATAGCGAGGGCTCATCGTCGTGCAATCAGACTATCTCGCCCATGACGCCACCGGCCTCGCCGAACTGATACGCAAGCGCGAGGCGAGCGCGCGCGAGTTGCTCGACATCGCGATCTCACGCACCGAAGCCGTCAATCCCGCGATCAACGCGATTGTCCTGAAGGACTACGATGCAGCCCGGCAGCGTGCTTCACGCGACGACGCAAGCCGGGCGAACGGCGCGAGCCATGCGGATAGCGTCAGCGCGCAGACCGCGCTGGCGGGCGTGCCGTATCTGATCAAGGATCTCGGCGCACCGGTCGCCGGCCTGCGCATGGCGATGGGCAGCCGCCATTACCGCCATTTCATTCCTGCCGAGGACGCGCCCGTGGTCGCGCTCGCGAAAGCGGCCGGGCTCAACATCTTCGCCAAGACCAGCACGTCCGAGCTCGGCCAGATGCCTTATACGGAGCCCGAACTGTTCGGCGCGTGCCGTAACCCGTGGAATCTCGACCATACGCCGGGCGGCTCCAGCGGTGGCGCGGCGGCGGCGGTGGCAGCCGGCATCGTGCCGCTCGCGCATGCGTCGGACGGCGGCGGCTCGATCCGCATTCCGGCGTCGTGCTGCGGACTCTTCGGCCTCAAACCTTCCCGCGGACGTGTGCCGCGCGCGACAGCGGCAGCGGCTGCCGGTGAACTCGGCGTCGATCATGCGGTGTCGCGCAGCGTGCGCGACAGCGCGTTGCTGCTCGATCTGCTCGCGGGCAATGCGGACAGACCGCTGGGCGCGCCGGGCACGTTTCTGAGCGCGAGCCGCGAGCCGTGCAAGCCGCTAAACATCGCATACGTCACCGAGCCGATGCTGGCGCCCTCGCTGTCCGCCGACTCGCGCGCGTCGCTCGAAGACGCCGCGCAACTCGCCAGCTCGCTCGGCCACAACATCGAACCGGTGTCGCTCGGCATCGACTTCGCGGCGGTTCGCCATGCGTTCCTCACGCTCTGGTCCGTCACCGCGGAAGATCTCGTGCTGAATGCCGAGCGGATCAGCGGCCGCAAACCGCTGCGCGCCGAATTCGAAATTTCGACGTGGGCCATGGCGCACGTGGGCCGCAAACTCGGCGAACGCGGGCTGCCCGCCGCGCTCGAAGAACAGCGTCGCATCACCGAACGGCTCAGCGACCTGCTGAATCGCTACGACGTGATTCTGTGCGCCACCCTGGCCGCGCCGCCGATCAAGATCGGCGAGATGCAGCCCACCGCCGCGGAGCGCATGCAGATGCGCGCCGTCACCGCGATGCCGCTCGAAGCGCTGATGAAGAAGGTGCTGACGGAAGCCTCCAACAAGGCATTTACGTGGGCCGGTTGCACCGAACTGTTCAATCTGAGTGGCCAGCCGGCGATGTCGGTGCCGCTCTACTGGAATGCGCGCGGGCTGCCGGTCGGCGTGCAGTTTGCCGCGCGCGAAGGTGGCGAAGCCATGCTTTTACGTCTGGCCGCTCAGCTCGAAATGGCGCGCCCGTGGTTCGACAGGCGGCCGCCGTTGATGCAGGCGCGCAGTTGAACGAAGACGCCGGCTGCGGGGAAGAACGCGGAAAACGCGTCGATTCGAAGTGGCAATGAGGTCTCACTGCAGGTCCCGCAGCAGGCGTAACGCCTGGTTCGATCCGAACCGCCGTTCAAGCCGGTTTGCGCTGCGCGTCGAGATCCGCGTGGCGCTTACCCGGAATGCAGGCCACCGCGACGATCGACAGCGCCAGGCCGCCCATCACGGAATAAGTCGGCGCGAGCGGCGAGCCGGTGGTGTTGATGAGCCACGTCACAATGAAAGGCCCAAAGCCGCCGAACACCATCACCGCGATGTTGTACGCAATCGATAAGCCGACCGAGCGCACATTCGCCGGGAACAGTTCCGCGATCAACGCGCCGAATGGCCCGTAATAACCGGACAGCGTAATCGACAGCAGCGCCTGCACGAGAATCAGTTTCGACACGCTCGGCTGCGCCGCGAGCCACGCGAACAACGGATAAATGATCACGAACGTGATCACCAGCGACCACAGCGACAACCACTTGCGCCCGATCCGGTCGGACCATGCGCCGGTCAATGGCGAAAGCACCGTCAACAGCAGATTGCCGACAATGACCGCGTAAAAAGATTGTGCGTAGGGCAGTTTCAGTTGATTGACCGCGAAGGTCGGCAGATAGCTGATCAGCACGTAGATCGTCACCGTGAGGGCGATCACCGAGCCGAGTCCACAGAGCACGTCGCGGCTATGGCTTTTGAAGACTACGCCGAGCGTCACGCGCCGCGCGGTCTTTTTCGCGTGCAGAAACGCTTCGGAATCGGCGAGGTTTCGGCGGATATAAAAGCCGATCGGGCCGATGATCAAACCCAGCACGAAGGGCACGCGCCAGCCCCAGGATTTCAGCGCGTCGGGCGACAGCCCGCGCGTGATCAATGCACCCATCAGCGCGCCGAGCAGCAAGGCCGCCGCCTGGCTTGCCATCTGCCAACTGCCGTAGAAGCCGCGCCTCGAGAACGGCGCTGCTTCGATCAGCAACGCCGTCGAACTGCCGAATTCGCCGCCGGCGGAAAAACCCTGCAGCAGCCGTCCGACTACGATCATCAACGGTGCGCCGATGCCGATTGCGGAATACGGTGGCGCGATCGCGAGCACCAGAATGCCGAGCGTCATCAGCGCGATGACGAGCGACAACGCCGCTTTGCGTCCGGCGCGATCCGCATAGAGCCCGAGTACGATGCCGCCGATCGGCCGCATGACGAACGCGACGCCAAACGTCGCGGTGGTGAGGAGCAACGATGCGAATTCGTTGCTGGCCGGGAAGAACAATTGCGCGATCACCACCGTCAGAAAGCCGAACACGGTGAAGTCGTACCACTCGAGCGCATTGCCGATCACAGCCGCGACGACGGCCCGCGCATGAAGACTCCTTGACGCTGGTGTCATTCGAATCTCCAGCCTGCGAAAAGTATCCCGTGGTGCGCCGTTTCAATGCAATGGCGTAAAAGTGCGAATCAGAAATAGAACGCTAGCCGCTGAGGCCGCATTGGAGTGTAAAGAGCGCACAAGCCGTTTTCAAGCAGCAAAAAGGCGTCTGCCGCGCGGGGCGGCAGACGCCTGCATGATGGGACCTCGACTGCACACCGCCATGTTGCGGCGCGTTTTGCGCAATACCGTTTGCGCGCGCGGCTGATGGCTAATCAGGCCTTCTTGTTATATGCGCTGCACCAACCCTTCGCCGCGACCTGCTTGCCGGCGAACATCGGGCAAGGAGCGTAGGCGTCGGTCGGCTTGCCCTGGTAGAAGCTGCAATTGCCGCAGTCCTGGCCTGCCGCGTACTTGGCGAACTTCGCCTTGTCGACTTTGCTCGCGTCCTCCTTATAGCCGAGCGCTTGCGCGGTCGGGTCGGATTCGGAGACTTTCGGTGCATCGGCGAATGCCTGGCGCGACAGCGCCAACGTGGATGCCACACCAATGCTGGTGATCAAAAACGTACGACGGGATGATTTCATGGGGACTCACTCCATTTGTATTGAACTGATCGCCGTTCTGATGACAGCGGTCCCCAAGGATATCAATGAAGCCGCCGCGCGTGACGACTCAAATGATAGAGATAACCGAATTGCTACGCGAGCGCGCCTGAATGTCGCGAGCAAAGGCGAGCCGGTTGCGCGCGAATCGACGCTCGCAGCGAATTCACCGCGCTTGCGCGAGCGGCGTGAGCCAGGTCCGGATTACGCCCGTCCGCTCAGCTCGCACACTCGCTGCGCAATGGCGAGTGACGCCGTCAATCCCGGCGATTCGATCCCGAACAGGTTGACGAGCCCACGCACGCCATGCGCGGCCGGACCTTGAATCACGAAGTCGGCCGCGGGTTCGCCGGGTCCGGAAAGCTTCGGACGAATCCCCGCATACGCGGGCTGCAATGCGTTGTCCGGCAGCGCGGGCCAATAGGCGCGAATCGCCGCGTAAAACGATTCCGCGCGACGCGGATCGACATCGTAATTGATCGCATCGACCCATTCGACATCGGGACCGAAACGCGTCTGGCCACCCAGGTCGATGGTCAGGTGCACGCCGAGACCGGCGTCGTTCGGCATCGGGTAAATCAGGCGGCTGAACGGCGCGCGCCCGGAGATGCTGAAGTAGTTGCCGCGCGCGAGATAGAGCGGCGGCACATGCCGCGCGTCGAGTCCGCGGATCTTGCGGGCCAGTGCATTTGCCTGCAAACCGGCGCTGTTGATCACGCAGGCGGCGCTGATCGTGGTCGGTGCGTCGCCGCCCACCTTGATGAGGAAGCGGCCATTGCTCGCTTCGATCGCCTGCACCGGCGCGTGGAACGCGCACACCGCGCCGTCGCGCTCGGCGTCACCCTGCAGCGCCAGCATGAACTGATGACTATCGACGATGCCCGTCTGCGGCGAGAACACCGCTTCGACGCATTCGAGCGCGGGTTCGAGCGCTTGCGCCTGGTCGCCGGTGATTCGCATCAGGTCGAGCACGCCGTTATCGCGGCCTTTGGCCATGATGCTTTCGAGCTGAGGAATCTGGTTACGCGAAGTGGCGACCAGTAATTTGCCGCAACGCGAGTGCGGCACCTTGCGCTCGACGCAGTAGTCGTAGAGCATCTCGCGGCCGCGTACACAAAGCGCAGCTTTGAGCGACCCGCGCGGATAATAGATGCCCGCGTGAATCACCTCGCTGTTGCGCGAGCTGGTGCCCACGCCGATCGCTTCCGCCGCCTCCAGCACGATCACCTCGCGCCCGCGCGCCGCCAACGCGCGCGCCACTGCAAGACCGACCACGCCTGCGCCGATCACTACACATTCGATTTGGTCCATGTCCCTTGACGCGGCCGACTTCGCCGCGCGCTGCCTCGTTCGCCCGATCAAGATGAAGACAGGATGCGGCTGACGCGTGCCGAACACCGCGCGCTGTCGAACGCTCCTGTCCATTCGCAACCGCTACGCAAAATTGTATGACGCCGTACAGACAGAAATGCCCGCAGTCGGCAACCACTGCGGGCACTCGGTCTTGCGCAGGTCTCAAAACGTATCGGCCGGACTGAATCAGTGTACGCCGTCGAAGGTGACAATGCTCGTTTCCCGGCGCGTCACTCGCAGCAATAGTTGCCGCAGCATTTACTCCATTTTTGGTAGAGATACCCGCTTTCAGGATGAGAAAATCCGCCACGAGGGCGGATTTCGCGCTGAAAACGGGCAAAAAAGGCTCAAAAACCAATCGGTTTTCGTCGATTTCCGTAATCCAGCCGAATGTCGCCGGCCTCGATCTGGTCGCGCCTGTCGATGCGCGCCGCGCCGAAGCCGTTCAGAATCGCCCGACGCATTTCACGCGGGGATGCCCGCATCAGCGCATCGAGCGCGGCGTCGCCGAGCACCTCGGGAAAGCGCAGGCCCCAGTTGTGCGCCGAGCGGATCTCGTCATAGATCGCCTGCGCGATGCGGCGCGCGCCGTCGTGATCCGGCGCAGGGATCTCGTACACGTTCATGCGGTTCAGGATCGGCTCGGGAATGGAGCGCTCGTCGTTCGCCGTCGCAATCCAGATCACATGCCCGGCATTGATCGGAATTTCGGCGAATTCGTCGATGAAGGTCTGCGCCGTGTCGTGCTCGAGCAGCGCATACAACGCGCCGAGCGGATCGTATTGGGAATCGCCGGTGGCCTTGTCGATTTCGTCGACGGCGATTACCGGATTCGCGTAGCTGCCGTTCACGAGCGCGTCGAACACCTTGCCCGGCTTCGCGTTCTTCCATTGCGACGAGGCGCCCGACAGAATCCACCCCGCCGTCAGCGAACTCATCGCCACATATTGATACGCGGTGCCGAGCAGGCGCGCCAACTGCTTCGCGAAGTGA
Organism: Paraburkholderia aromaticivorans; assembly: GCF_002278075.1. Taxonomy (NCBI): domain Bacteria; kingdom Pseudomonadati; phylum Pseudomonadota; class Betaproteobacteria; order Burkholderiales; family Burkholderiaceae; genus Paraburkholderia; species Paraburkholderia aromaticivorans. The sequence goes on from NZ_CP022989.1 coordinate 1,026,103, forward strand.
GTCTTGCCGATGCCGGGGTCGCCGAGCAGCAGAATCGGCATCAGTTCCAGGCGGTCTTCGGTTTCGAGACACAAGGCAACCTGCTTGCGGATGTCGTCGAGCGGCGCTGAAAAGTTGGGCAGCGCGTCGATCAGATCGTCGATCGAAGGCATGCGGTTCGGCTTCACGCAGAAGCGCAGATTGCCGGTTTTCAGCATCTTTTCGTATGTCGCGCGCAATGCCTCGTTCGCGCCTTCGCCGAGATCGTTCAGCGCGGTCTCGACCTGATCGAGGTCGTACACCCGACTGAAAGACGCCACGGCGATTTCCTGTTTGACCATTGCTGTTGTCATCGCTCACCCCGTCTGGCTGGTCTTGCTGCTACGGCACCTGGTGGGCGCCGTTTCAGATCCAGTGTAGCGAGGACATATTCACGCGCAAGCCAGCAGTCGTGCCGCTCTGCTGCTAACAGCGGGTTGTTTTTGGCGATTCCCAACCCTATCTGAAATGGATTGTTGCTGAACCCGGCCCCGTTTGGCGTGTCAGAAAGGCGTTGCGCCCATCAGGCGTAAGATGGCCCTCTGACCATGCCGCCGGATCCGGTGACCGGAGACTTTTTCTATGTGGAAAACCAGTATTGTGGCCGTGTTGCTCGGCACTTCGCTGCTTGCCCATGCGCAACAAGGCACACAACCAGGCGCCCAGCAACGGCCCGCGCAGCAGGTCGTGAAATGGCAACTGCAGGTCATGCGCGACGGCCAGCAGATCGACGCGTTCGACGGCACCACCACCGTCGGCCAGGCGCGCACGGACACGCATCACAAGATCGTGCAACATAACGTCGGCTGTAAAGATCAGCCGGGCGGGAGTATCGATCTGGCGCGCACGCTGACCGTCTCGCCGCTCCAGGCGGATGCGAGCGGTGTCACGCTGTCGATCGAAGCGCAGGAAACCTTCGAGGAAGACGCCGCGCGCCAGACGGACACCGGTTGCAAGCTGCCGCCGCAACCGCGCCAGGTGAGCGCGAGCCATCCCGGTCTGAAGGTGACGGCGGGGCAATGGGTCAGCTGGACCATCGTCGACAAGGATCCGAACCTGGTCTACCGCGTGCGTGCGAGTCTCGCGGACAGCGCAAGCACGGCAAACTGATCGAACCGATGCAAAGCACACGCAAGAGCACACGCCATCAGCACGCGAACAACCAACGCCCCCAAACAGAACACGTGGACAACGCGGCATGCGAAACCCCGAAGAATTGATCCGCGAGAGCGTAGCGCCCAAGGATTTCATTGCGGTGAGCTGGAACCTGCACAAAGGCCGCACGCCGCTCGGCTTTCAGGCCTGGCAGGCCATGCAGCGCTGGGTGCAATCCACCCACGCGGACGCGTATTTTTTACAGGAAGCAATGGCGCGGCGCATGCCGTCGCCGGTGCTCGCAAGCAGTTTCGGCGCGCCGCTCACCGATCCGTTGAGCGACGTCTGGCATTGCCAGGCGACTGAAATTGCACGCGCGCTCGAACTCGAAATCGCGCTTGGACCGAACGTCTTCAAACCGTCGTGGCGGCATGGCAATGCGATCCTGTCGCCGCATCCGCTCGATCTGGGCGGACGCTGGGATATCTCCGCGCACCGCTTCGAAAAGCGCGGATTACTGGTGGCGCGCGCAACCTTCGGCGGTCACTCGGTCACGCTGTTATGCGCGCATCTGGCGCTCACGCGCTCGGCCCGCTTGCGTCAGATGAACTGGATCGCGCACTGGATCGCGAAGGAAGCGCCGCAAGGTCCGCTCGTGTTGGCCGGCGACTTCAACGACTGGCGCAACGATTCTGTGCCGCTCTTCGGCGAGCATGGTTTGCAGGAAGTGGCCACGCTGCTCGGCGAGTCGGGCCGCACCTTTCCCGCCTTCTCGCCCGCGCTTGCGCTCGACAAGATGTTCGTGCGCGGCATGAAGCCGGTCGAGTGGATCCAGCCGACGCAGGAAACCGCGTGGCTCTCGGATCACTTACCGTATATGGCCCGCTTGCGGATCGAGTGAGCGCGCGCGCCGCACGCTAGTTTCTGTGCGGCGTCCATTGCAGCGACGCGGCAATCTCCTCGCCCGGCTGCAACACGCAACCGCCCACATGTTCACGCATGCCGACCGCGTTGAAGCAATCGGTGGTGTTGGTCACCGGTTCCACGCACAGTTGCGCATCGCTGGCCGGCGAACACTACCATGTGATCGAACGGCGCGTCGGCGGTCATCGTCGGTCGACGGTGTTCGTCGGGCCATGCAATGGTCGCCTCGCGCGACCAGTTCGCGAAGTTGTTGTCCAGATCGAAGGCGTCGACGGGCATGCCGTCGCGCAATGCGTCCACTGCCGAATGCGGACCAAGATGCGTCGGCAGCACCTCGGCGTCGGCGTGCCACATCGCTGCCACTTCGGCGTACCAGCGGGTTTGCGCCGTGCGCGGATAGTACGGGTGATGGCCCATGCGGAACGGCATGGGCCGCTCGGCGAGGTTTTGCGCGGACAGCATGATGCGCAGTGCGCTACCGATCAACTCGATACGCTGCCCCGCGCGATATCGAAACGGCCAGTCGCCGGGTACGCGCGAATCCGGTTCGTGTTCGAAGTGCAATTTCACCGAGCTTTCCGTGCGCGCGCCCACTTGCCACGAACGCCGCCACGCATTGCCGTGCAGCGCGTGGGCGAAACGCGCGTCGTTGCCGGCGCATTGCTGCTCGGTCTCGTGTTCAACCTGCTGAACTTCGAGAACGGGCTGGGCTTGATCAGTTTGTCGGCGCACTGGCAGTCGGTGATTCGCGGCGTATTCCTGCTGCTGGTGATCGTATTGCAGGCTCGTGTGCTCAAACAACGCGGGGAAAAGCGGGCCGCGGCTCCGGCATGACCGGCACATTGCCGGGGCCTTGCCGATCAATGTGGCGCGACGGCCCAGCGGTTCAGGTTCGCCGCCGCTCGCGCCATTCTTTAGCGCTGCGGAGTGATCGAAACAGTCATTACCAGAAGCCTTATTCCAATTGGGTTTGAGGCATGTAAAACGCCGATTCCCCCATCCTTGTGTACCAACTCGGCGACGCCAGCGCCGGTCGGATTGGAAATAGCCGCAGGAGCATGGGCCGCGTCTCGACACCCTCTTATCCCTCTTCGCTTCAGCCTCTCTTGCCAGTTTTATCAGCAGGGTCAATGCTGCAGCGCATGGCGGGTTTCGGTATCATCCTGAAAATGTTGCCCGCGCGACGCGCCTATCCGGCGCATGCCGGACAACCGATGGCGGCCGCCGTGCGCGGCTTTCGCTCATCGCCGTACCTTACCGAAGCGCGGCCGCAGCCATGCCAACGTACTTCGCGGCGCCCGGTTTTACCGACAGCCGGCGCCGACGCTTCCGGGTCCGGTCACCCGCTTGACCACGCTCAATCGCCGCGCCGCAGCCCTCCGGCAGCGGGCGCGGTAAAATAGCGGATTGCGCGTGATTCCCATCTGGGTTAGCGCAGCATCGCCCTTGCCGTGCCGGCCGGCTCAAAACGACTGGCCGCCTTTGTTTTCGCACTATCCAAGAAGCCATGAGCAACCTGAATCCACAAACCGTCCTGAGCGTCCATCACTGGACCGATACGCTTTTCAGCTTCACCTGCACGCGCGATCCGTCGTTCCGTTTCGAAAACGGCCAGTTCACGATGGTGGGCCTCGAAGTCGACGGCAAGCCGCTGATCCGCGCCTACAGCCTCGCGAGTGCGAACTACGAAGAGCACCTCGAATTCCTGAGCATCAAGGTGCAGGACGGCCCGCTCACGTCGCGTTTGCAGCATCTGAAGGTCGGCGACGAAGTCCTGATCGGCAAGAAGCCGGTCGGCACGCTGGTGGCCGACAACCTGCTGCCGGGCAAGACACTGTGGCTGCTGTCCACCGGCACGGGCCTCGCGCCGTTCATGTCGATCATCAAGGATCCGGACATTTACGACCGTTACGAGCGCGTAGTGCTCACGCACACCTGCCGTTTCGTCGACGAGCTGGCGTACAAGGAATACATCACGGACCACCTGCCGGCGCATGAGCATCTGGGCGAGCTGGTGCAGGAAAAGCTGCTGTATTACCCGACGGTCACGCGCGAGGCGTTCCAGAACCGTGGCCGGATCACCGAACTGATCGAAACCGAAAAGCTGTTCGCCGACCTCGGCGTACCGGGCTTCTCGCTCGAAAACGACCGCATCATGCTGTGCGGCAGCCCGCACATGCTGCGCGACACGCGCAAGCTGCTGGACGACCTGGGCTTCCAGGAAGGCAGCAACAACGCGCCGGGTCACTACGTGGTTGAAAAAGCCTTCGTCGGCTAACGCCGCGTTCCGATTTTTGCGGCTCGCGCCGCAGAATCAGCAAAAAGGAGCCTTCGGGCTCCTTTTTTATTTCAAGGTTACAAATCCGCGCCGTCGATCTAACATTCGATGTCGGTATTCTTCCTACAAAAATGGCGTTGCAAATCATCAACCATTGCGTGAAATAAGGCCGCTAACCCTTGGTGCGCCTGCATTTTTTCTTTTTATGAGATATCATCGCGACGCATCATCAGTCGAATTGACACGTCTGTCGTGGTGTCGCCACGATGTTACTGAATGTAAATTTCGTTACGTCGCACTGTTAGCGATCAGCCTGTTGCGCCTAAGCGCGACGTCTTGCACCTGGAGGCCTGAGACCCGTATGCGTTCTTTCGTCTTCGCGCCGCCGATGCGCACCTGCTCCGCCGTCCGCACGGCTTTCTGAGAACGAAGGTCATGGATACGTCGACTGTCGTCCCGTTCGCCGCCCATCTTCCCGCGTCATTGGAACGTGAGGGACTCGATGCGTCCGCCGCGCCGTCCACGTCGACCGAACAGGAAGTCGCACGGTTGCGCGCCCGGGTGCGTGAACTCTCGGCCGAGCTCGTTCAGGCGCAGGAAACCGCTTGCCGCCATGTGGCGCGTGAACTGCACGACGGCGTTGGGGCCGAGCTGACGGCGACGCGTTTCGCGCTCGCCGGCGTCGAAACGTGGCTGCCCGCCGATGCGCCGCCGCAGTGTGCCGCCGCGCTCGCCGTGGCGAACCGCTCGCTCGACGCCGTGTGCGAAGCCAGCCGCCAGGCTGTCGCGGAACTGCATGCGCCGTCGCTCGAGGCCGGCATTGTCGGCGCATTGGCGCACTGGACCGGCGACTTCGCCGCGCGCACGCAACTTCGCACGAGTTTCGTCTGCGCCGCCGACCTGCGCCTCACCCGTCTGCCCGCCGATGCCGCGCTGGCGGTATTCCGCGTCGCGCAGGAAGCGCTGAACAATATTGCCAAGCACGCGCGCGCCGAATCCGCCGACGTGCGGATCGAAACCAGCCGCCGTCACCTCACGCTGATCATCGTCGACGACGGTATCGGCGTCACGCGCAACGCCCGCACCCGCCGCGGCCATTTTGGCCTGAGCGGCATGCAGGCGCGCTGCGCGGCCTTCGACGGCACGCTGCGCGTGAGCGCCCGCCGCACCGGTGCGGAGCACGGCCACACTGGCTACGGCTGCGGCACACCGTCGCGCGGCACCCTCGTTCGTGCGCGCTTCGCCTGGGACGCCATGCTGGCGCAGGCGCCGCGCGCCCAACGGCACGCGCTGCAATCGTGAGCACGCTGTCATGAGCTTGCGCATTCTGCTCGTCGACGACCACGCGGTGGTTCGCCAGGGCGTCCGCCAGCTGCTGCTCGATCGCGGCGTGGCGCGCGAAGTGACCGAAGCGCAGAACGGCGCCGAAGCGCTCGACGCGGTTGCCCGGTTCACCTACGACATCGTGCTGCTCGACATTTCGCTGCCTGACATGAACGGCGTCGAAGTGCTCAAACGCATGAAGCGCAAGGCGCCGCGCGTGGCCGTGCTGATGTTCTCCATGTATCGCGAGGACCAGTACGCCGTGCGCGCGTTGAAAGCGGGCGCCGCCGGCTACCTGTCGAAAACCGTCGACGCAGCGCAGATGATCGGCGCGATCCAGCAGGTCGCGGCAGGCCGCAAATACGTGAGCCCGGCGATGGCCGAGGCGCTCGCCGATTACGTGTCCTTCGACGGCGAGCAGTTGCCGCACGAAAAGCTCTCCGACCGCGAATATCAGACCCTGTGCATGCTCGCGTCGGGCAAGCGGCTGACGGATATCGCCGTGACGCTCTCGCTCTCGGTGAAGACGGTCAGCGTGTATCGCACCCGGCTGCTCGAGAAGATGAAGCTGCGCAATAACGCCGAACTGACCTTCTATGTGATGAGCAACCGGCTCATCGATCTCAATCCCGCAATGGCGGGTTGACGGCACCTCGCCCCCGGCGCTGCGCGCTGAATAGCGCGCACGCCGACACGGCGAGGTTGCAAGAGAGCGATTCCCTCCTGGTCGACCGCGCATCGCGCGAAAGCTTTGCGGCCTTCGCCGCGCAACCGGGGAACGTCCCGCTCCAGTGACGCCTGGCAGGAAATTTCAGCCCCGCGCCTAGGCCCCGGAAATGCACTCGCCGCCATGGCGCGGAGTGCGTATCCGTTAAAATCGAGGGTTTCCCCGACATTCGGCGCGCAACACGCGTGCACTACTGGAGACCCCCGCCAATGTCCCTGTTTCGCAAGAAGAGCGTCGAGCACATGATCGCCGCAAGTGCTCAGAACGCCGGCTTGAAGAAAGCGCTCGGCGCGCTCGATCTGACCTTTCTCGGCGTCGGCGCCATTATCGGCACCGGCATTTTCGTGCTGACCGGCACGGGCGCCGTGCAGGCCGGCCCGGCGCTGATGATCTCGTTCCTGATCGCGGCGATTGCCTGCGGCTTCGCCGCGCTCGCCTACGCCGAATTCGCCTCGACGATTCCGGTGGCGGGATCGATCTACACGTACTCGTATGCGACGCTCGGCGAACTGGCTGCGTGGATCATCGGCTGGGACTTGATGCTCGAATACGGGCTTGCCACCTCCGCAGTGTCGGTGGGCTGGTCGGGCTATCTGCAATCCTTGCTGTCGGGCTTCGGCGTGTCGTTGCCGGTTGCGCTGACAGCGGCGCCGGGTGCGTTGCCCGGCCACGATACGCTCTTCAATCTGCCTGCGTTCCTCGTGATGATGGCGATCACGGCGCTGTTGTCGGTTGGCGTGCGCGAGTCCGCGCGGATCAACAACGTCATGGTGGCGATCAAGGTGATCGTGGTGTTGCTGGTGATCGGCGTGGGTGTATTTCATGTGACGCCGGCCAACTGGCATCCGTTCATGCCGAACGGCTGGAACGGCGTGTTCGGCGCGGCGGCGGTGATGTTCTTCGCGTTCATCGGTTTCGACTCGGTGTCGTCCGCGGCGGAAGAGGTGAAGGATCCGAAGCGCGATCTGCCGATCGGGATCATTGCGTCGCTGGGCGTTTGCGCGGTGTTGTACGTGGCGGTGGCGGCGGTCGTCACCGGCATCGTGCCGTCGGCGCAGTTTGCGAACATTTCGCACCCGGTGTCGTATGCGTTGCAGGTTGCAGGACAAAAGTGGGTCGCGGGTTTTATCGATCTCGGCGCCGTGCTGGGTATGTTGACAGTGATTCTGGTGATGGCTTACGGCCAGACTCGAGTGATCTTCGCCATGTCGCGCGATGGGTTGTTGCCTGAGCGGCTTTCGCGCGTGCATCCGCGGTTTGCCACGCCGTTTTTTACTACGTGGCTCGTGGGGATCGTCTTCGGGTTGATCGGGGCGCTGGTGCCGTTGAATGTGCTGGCAGAGTTGATCAATATCGGCACGTTGGCCGCGTTTTCGATGGTGTCGATTGCGGTTCTCGTTTTGCGGAAAACGCATCCTGAGTTGCCGCGGGCGTTTCGGTGTCCTGGGGTGCCGGTTGTGCCGGTGCTGGCGGTCGCTTCCTGTCTGTTCTTGATGGTTAATCTGCAGGCTGTTACGTGGGTGGCGTTTGTTGTCTGGTTGCTCGTGGGGATGGTTATTTATTTTGGGTATTCACGCAGGCATTCCAAGTTGAGTAAGTGATTTTTTGGGGGGCCTGCTCGGCGGTTTGCGGGTGGTTTTTTTGTGGTGTTGGCCTTTCCTTGATTTCCTGGTGGTTTATTAGCGTTGCCCCTGTGCGGGGCAATGCTCTCAACTTAAGCCCCAAAGAGCTTGTAAACGAGGCATTGCCCCTGTAAACTTCATCGCGTAACTCACTGATTAATCAACGATATGAACTCAAATACCAGCGTCCTCGCGGCTTCTGGCTGAGTTCTCCGAATTCCTGTTCGATCCGGCGCTCGCCGATCGCGTGCGTCGTTCTCCCACCGCCTTTACCCGCAATCGCACACTGACCTTGCCGCGCATGGCCGCGCTGATGATGTCCGGCATGTCCGGCATGTGCGCCAGCGTGCAGGCCTAACTTGACGCGCTATTCGGCGCACTGGAAAGCAGCAGCGGGCGCACCCGCGCTGTCAGCGCACAGGCCTTCAGCAAGGCGTGACGGGGAGTGTCTGCCGAACTGTTCGAGCTGGCCCGCGCCCGCCTGATTTCGCTGGCCCAACCCCATATCGATTCGATGCGCTGGCACGGCCTGAGGCTGGTCGCCGCTGACGGCAGCCGCCTGCGTGTGGGCACGCGTCGCGGCCATGAGCTGCGCGCCGATCACTACGCATTTGCGCTGTCCCTGCCGGGCCCCGAACTGACCCTGCACGCTACACTTCATCCCGCCGACGGCGGCGAGCGGCAGATGCTGTTCGAAGCCCTCGATGTACTGCAACCGCATACCGACCTGCCGCTGCTCGATCGCGAGCTATATCGGCAACGCGATGGTGGCGGCGCTCGCACAGCGCGAAATCCCGTTCTGCATGCGCGTCGATGCACCGTCTGCGGCTGGAAGCCGTCACAGGCCTCGATTATCTGGCGTTACAGCAGGACTTCGGCGCAAAAATCCTCGCCAACAACCTGTTGACCCTGCTCAGCGATCTCGATGCGCCGCACGACGACAGACATGCCAGCCGTCCTAATCGGGTGTATGCACTGGGCGCACTCAAGCCCATCCTCGGCGCGTGTCTTCTGCGCATCCAGCGCTGTCTGGACGGCCTCGTCGGTGTGCTGGAAGTGATCCACCAGACCCGATGCCGGATACAGCCCTCACGCTCCTATCCAAGAGCACCCAGAAAAGCCAAGCCCCACTTCCATCTCGCGTACAAACTCGCTTGATGCAGCGGGGCTTAAGTTGAGAGCATTGCCCCGCACAGGGGCAACGCTAATAGACCACGAAGAAAGCAAGGAAAGACCAACACCCAAAGAGAACCCAGCCCAAACCCGCCGAGCAGGCAAAAAACCCCTCATAGCGCCCCAGCCCAATTTGTGCTTTACTTTTCGGCAGCCCCATAAAAAACCGCAGCACCCTCATCGGACCCACGAACAGGCAGCTGAAGGCGAACAACAAAACGGAAGGTCCGGTCTCACCCCATAAGGAGACAACTTCATGGCGATCAGCATCAGTCTGACGGTGAACGGCGCGCCCATCAGCGCCTCAATCGACCCTGGCACCCTGCTAGTCCAGTTCCTTCGCGATCAACTCCGCCTCACCGGCACGCACGTCGGCTGCGATACGGCCCAGTGCGGCGCATGCACCGTCCATCTGAACGGACGCGCGGTCAAAGCCTGCAACATCCTCGCCGTGCAGGCCGAAGGCGCGGACATCACCACCATCGAAGGGCTCGCCAAAGACGGCGTGCTGCACCCCATGCAGGCAGCCTTCAAACACTGCCATGGCCTGCAATGCGGCTTCTGCACGCCCGGCATGGTGATGAGCGCGGTCTCGCTCGTACAGCGCCAGCCGGATCTCACCGGCGACGACGTCCGAGCCCAGCTCGACGGCAATCTGTGCCGCTGTACGGGTTATCACAACATCGTCAAAGCCGTGCTCGAAGGCGCCGCAGGCATGAAGTCCGCCGGCACGGCCGCCGCCGCCGCGAATGCCAACGCACCGGCCACCGCCTGAGGAGTCGACGATGAACGCACCCGACACCCATCTGATCGGCACTTCCGTCGAACGTAAGGAAGACTATCGGTTCCTGACCGGCAACGGTCAGTACACCGACGACATCGTCCTGCCCCAGCAAACCTACGCCGTATTCCTGCGCTCGCCCTATGCGCACGCGAAGATCAACAGCATCGACACCGCCGCGGCCAAAGCGTCGCCCGGTGTGGTGGCGGTCTTCACCGGCGCGGACATGGCGGCCGACAACGTCGGCGGCCTGCCGTGCGGCTGGCTGATTCACAGCACCGACGGCAAGCCGATGAACGAGCCGCCGCATCCGATCATCGCGCATACGAAAGTGCGTCACGTCGGCGACCAGGTCGCGCTCGTGATCGCCGATTCGATCAAGGCCGCCAAAGACGCCGCCGAATTGATCGAAGTCGACTACGACGTGCTGCCGGCCGTGGTCGACACCGCCCATGCCGCAGACGCGGGCCAGCCCGCCGTGCACGACGAAGTGCCGGACAACGTCTGCTACAACTGGGGTCACGGCGACAAAGCCGCGACCGACGCCGCCTTCGCCAAAGCCGCGCACGTCACCACGCTCGACATCGTCAACAACCGGCTGATTCCGAACGCGATCGAACCGCGCGCGGTCAACGCGAGCTATTCAGGCCAGGACGACAGCTATACGCTCTACGTGGCGAATCAGAATCCGCACGTGGAGCGCCTGCTGATGGCCGCATTCGTGCTGTCGCTGCCGGAATCGAAACTGCGCGTGATCGCGCCGGACGTGGGCGGCGGCTTCGGTTCAAAGATCTTCCTGTATGCCGAAGACGTCGCGCTGACCTGGGCATCGAAGAAGATCCGCCGTCCGGTCAAGTGGACGGCCGAGCGCTCCGAAGCCTTCGTCTCCGACGCGCACGGCCGCGATCACGTAACCAAAGCCGAACTGGCGCTGGACGCGGACGGCAAATTCCTCGGCATGCGCATTCATACGACCGCCAACATGGGCGCGTATCTGTCCACGTTCGCCTCGAGCGTGCCGACCATTCTGTATGCCACCCTGCTCGCCGGCCAGTACGCCACGCCCGCGATCTATGCGGAAGTGAAAGCGGTCTTCACCAACACCGTTCCCGTCGATGCCTATCGCGGCGCGGGCCGCCCCGAAGCGACGTATGTGGTGGAACGCCTCGTCGAAACCGCCGCGCGCGAAATGAAGCTCGATCCGGCCGAGATTCGCCGCCGCAATTTCATCCGCGAGTTTCCGTACGCGACGCCCGTCGGCCTGACCTACGACACCGGCGACTACGAGACCATCCTCGCCCGCTCGCTCGAACTCGCGGACGTGAAAGGCTTTGAAGCGCGCAGACAGGAATCCGAAAAGAACGGCAAACTGCGTGGCCTCGGCTATTCCTGCTATATCGAAGCCTGCGGTCTCGCACCGTCGAATATCGCGGGCGCGCTGGGTGCGCGGGCCGGCCTGTTCGAAGTCGGCCAGATTCGCGTGCATCCCACCGGTTCGGTCACGGTGTTCACGGGTTCGCACAGTCACGGCCAGGGACACGAGACGACCTTTGCGCAAGTGGTGGCCGACCGGCTCGGCATTGCGCTGGAAAGCGTCGAAATCGTCCATGGCGACACCGGCCGCATTCCGTTCGGCATGGGCACGTATGGCTCGCGCTCGATCGCGGTCGGCGGCTCGGCGATCATGAAGGCGCTCGACAAGATCGAAACCAAGGCGAAGAAGATCGCCGCCCACCTGCTCGAAGCCGCGGCGGAAGACATCGAGTTCAAGGACGGCGTATTCCGCGTCGCGGGTACTGATCGCACCAAGGCGTTTGCGGAGATCTCGCTCGCCGCGTACGTGCCGCACAACTATCCGCTCGACATGCTCGAACCGGGCCTCGAAGAAAGCGCGTTCTACGATCCGACCAACTTCACGTATCCCTCCGGCGCGTACATCTGCGAAATCGAAGTCGATCCGGAAACGGGCGTGTGCCGCATCCAGCAGTTCACCGCAGTGGACGATTTCGGCAACGTCATCAATCCGATGATCGTCGAAGGCCAGGTGCATGGCGGGCTCGCGCAGGGCATCGGCCAGGCGATGCTGGAGCGCTGCGTGTACGACAACGAGAGCGGCCAGTTGCTGTCCGGCTCGTACATGGACTACGCGATGCCGCATGCGTCCGATCTGCCGAACTTCACCGTCGAAACCGTCAAGGGCACGCCGTGCACGCACAATCCGCTAGGCGTGAAAGGCTGCGGCGAAGCGGGCGCGATCGGCTCGCCGCCGGCGGTGATCAACGCGATCCTCGACGCGCTCGCGCCGCTCGGCGTGACCGACCTGCAAATGCCGGCAACGCCGCATCGCGTGTGGTCCGCGATTCACGCGGCCAGGCAACCCCATTGAGATCCTGAGCGGAGCATTCGACATGTATTCATTCGAGTATCAACGCGCGACGGATCCCAAAGCGGCCGCCGCCCTCCTCACCGCCGACAGCGACGCGAAGTTTCTGGCCGGCGGCCAAAGCCTCTTGCCCACCATGCGGCTGCGTCTCGCGCAGCCGTCGCAGCTGATCGACGTGACGCGCATTCCCGCGCTCAAGTCGATCACCGTCGACGGGAAAACGGTGACGATCGGCGCCGCCGTGTGTCATGCCGACGTGGCGGATCATGCGGAACTGCGGCGCGTATCGCCGGCGCTCGCGGATCTCGCCGCGCATATCGGCGATCGCCAGGTGCGCGCGCTCGGCACGATCGGCGGGTCGCTCGCCAACAACGACCCAGCCGCCTGCTATCCCGCCGCGGCCATGGCGTTGGACGCGACCATCGTCACGGACCGGCGGCGCATTGCGTCGAGCGATTTCTTCGTCGGCATGTATGAGACGGCGTTGGCGCCCGACGAGCTGATCGTCGCGGTGGAGTTTCCCGTCCCCGAGCGCGCGGCGTACGAGAAATTCCGCAATCCGGCTTCGCACTTCGCGTTGGTCGGCGTGTTCGTCGCGAAGTTCGCGAGCGGGGTGCGCGTCGCGGTGACGGGCGCGGCGTCTTCGGTGTTTCGTGTGCCGGAACTGGAAAGCGCGCTGTCGGCGAACTTCACGCCCGAGGCCGCACGCGCGGTGAGCGTGTCGGCCGCCGACCTGAACACCGACATGCACGCGAGCGCCGAATATCGCGCGCATCTGATTCCGGTGCTGGCCGCGCGCGCGGTGACGAAGGCGAACGCTTAGCTTTTGGTCGCGGTTCGCGGCTGATACGGCCTGTGCTCGCACGGGTGCGTCAGCCGCATTCGCTCACGTGGGCCAATGGCGCTTCGCTTCGTTGGCCTCGCTTCATTGCGCAGATTCAGGAACGCCATGCAGCCCGCTTCAATCGACGACACCCTCGCCCAACTCGCCGCCCAGCGCTATTTCGCCAGCCGCGAGCTGGCGACCGCGCTCTATCTCGCGCTGCGTATGGACCGGCCGCTGTTCGTCGAAGGCGAGCCTGGTGTCGGCAAGACCGAATTGGCCAAGGCCGCGGCGGGCATGCTCGGCACCTCGATGTTGCGGCTGCAATGCTACGAAGGTCTCGACACGGCGAGCGCGCTCTATGAATGGGACTATCCACGCCAGATCATGGCGCTGCGTCTTGCCGAGGCCGCCGGCGAGCGTCCCGACAACGACACCTTGTACCGCGGCGAGTTTTTGTTGAAGCGTCCGTTGCTGCAAGCGCTGATGCCGGACGAACATCATCCGGGCGCACGGCGCGTGTTGCTGATCGACGAGATCGACCGCGCCGACGAGCCATTCGAAGCCTTTCTGCTGGAACTGCTTTCGGACTTTCAGGTATCGATTCCCGAATACGGCACAGTTCGCGCTGAACAGCCGCCGCTCGTCGTGATGACCTCGAACCGCACGCGCGAAGTGCACGACGCCTTGAAACGCCGTTGCCTGTACCAATGGATCGGTTATCCAGAACGCGACCGCGAGTTGGAAATCGTTGCGGCTCGCGCGCCGCAAACGTCGGCGGAATTGCAACGGCGTGCGGTGGATTTCGTTCATCAACTGCGCGGCATGGATCTCTTCAAGGCGCCCGGCATTGCCGAAACGATCGACTGGTGCCGCGCGTTGGAGGCCTTGTCGGTGACGGAGCTCGATCCGCAATCCGTGCATAACACGCTCGGCGTGCTGCTCAAGTATCAGGACGATCTGGCGCGCGTCGATGCCGCGCAGATCGCGCAGTGTCTCGCCGCACCCGGATAGCCAGCATGACGAACTCCATGCACGCCGGCAACGACGACGCCTCAGGCCAACGCATAGGGTTGCCTGGCAAACAGGCGACGCCGGGCGCGTCTGGCGGTCCATCCTCACCGCCCGGCGACACACCCACGCTCGCCCGTAACGTGGTCCATTTTGTACGGCTGCTGCGTGGCGCCGGCTTGCCGATGTCGCCCGCGCAAGCGGTCGATGCGCTTGCCGCGCTGCATTGGATCGATCTGGGCCGGCGCGACGACGTGCGCGCGGCGCTCGCCGCCTCGCTGGTCTCCGCGCCCGACGAGCGCGATCTGTTCAACGCGGCGTTCGAGCTGTTCTGGCGCGATCCCGACTGGGAAGGCAAGCTGCGCGCGTTGCTTCTCCCGAAGGTTCGCGACGGCCTGCCGCCGCCGAAACGCAACAACCGTCTCGCCGACGCGCTGGCCGTGCGCGCGCCGCCGTCGCCGCACAGCCGGCCGCCGCAGGAAACCGAACAGCACGAACTGCGTGCGCATGCCACCTTCAGCGCGGAAGAGCGCCTGCGTCATCGCGATTTCGACACGCTTTCCGCCGACGAATGGCGCACCTTGCGGCATCTGATTCGTGGCCAGCGTCTGCCGCTCGCGACCGAGCCGACGCGCCGCCTGAAAGCCGCGTCGCACGGCACGCATGCGGACTTGCGCGCGAGCGCCCGCCACGTGGTACGCGCGGGCGGCGACTGGACAGTCTGGAAGTATCGCGCGGCGGTCGAACGCAAACCGCCGCTCGTATTGCTGCTCGATATCTCCGGCTCGATGAGCAGCTATTCGCGCGCGGTGCTGTATTTCTGCCACGCGCTCCTGCAGTCGCGCGAACGCTTGCAGGTGTTTCTGTTCGGCACGCGCCTCACCAACGCCACCCGCGCGCTGCGCGAGCGCGATCCCGATGTGGCGATTGCGACGCTCACCGAGCAGGTGGTGGACTGGTCCGGCGGCACGCGGATCGGCGCGGCGCTCGCCGAATTCAACCGCCGATGGGCACGGCGCGTGCTCACCGGACGTGCGACGGTGCTGCTCGTCACCGACGGTCTCGATCACGAGGCGATCGATGTGCTCGACACCGAAATGGCCCGCCTGCACCGCTTCGCGCACCGTATCGTGTGGCTCAATCCGCTGCTGCGTTTCAGCGGTTTTTCTCCGAAGGCGCGGGGCGTGCAGGCGATCCTGCCGCATGTCGACGCGCATCGCCCGGTTCATAATCTAGACAGCCTGACGGCGTTCGGCCGCGACCTCGCGCAACTCACGCGCGCGCCTCGCCGCAGCGCCGGCGTCAGGGCTGCCGCAGGAGCGACACCATGGAATTGACTGAAACCCATACGTTACCCGTTTCGCAGCAACGCGCGTGGGAGGCGCTGAACGACACGGAGATTCTGCGCGGCTGCATTCCCGGCTGCGAAAGCATCGACCCGGACGGTGAAAACGCCTATCTGGTGGCGTTGAGCGCCGCGGTCGGCCCGGTCAAGGCGCGTTTCAAGGGACGCATGCAACTCACCGATATCGAGGCGCCCACCTCGTACAGCATCGTGTTCGAAGGCCAGGGCGGCGCAGCGGGTT
Organism: Paraburkholderia aromaticivorans; assembly: GCF_002278075.1. Taxonomy (NCBI): domain Bacteria; kingdom Pseudomonadati; phylum Pseudomonadota; class Betaproteobacteria; order Burkholderiales; family Burkholderiaceae; genus Paraburkholderia; species Paraburkholderia aromaticivorans. The sequence continues at coordinate 1,041,847 of NZ_CP022989.1, forward strand.
TCGCCAAGGGCAATGCGCACGTTTCGCTGCAAGCCGACGGCGACACCGCCACGAAGCTCACCTACACGGCGAACGCGCAGGTCGGCGGCAAACTCGCGCAAATCGGCTCGCGGCTGGTCGACGGCGCGGCGCGTAAAATCGCAGGCGAGTTCTTCAAGCGCTTCGGCGCCCGGCTAGGCGCCGGCGACGAGGGTGACGGCACGGCGGCGCCGAAAGGCGGCGAAAATGCAGCCGAGCAGACGGCGCCGGACAATACAGCATCGAATGAGGCCGCGGACGGCGAGTCCGGCGGCGACGCAACGAAAAGGAAGAAATCATGGACAGCGTGGATCTCGAAGTCCTGAAGTCCAGCGCACGCTGGCTGGAAGAAGGGCATCGCGCGCTACTGGTAACGGTGGTGAAGACATGGGGTTCGTCGCCGCGTCCCGAGGGCGCGATGCTCGCGGTGCGCGACGATGGGCTCGTGGTGGGCTCGGTGTCGGGCGGCTGCATTGAAGACGATCTGATCGACCGCGTGCGGCAGCACGGTATCGAGCAGGCGCGGCCCGAAGCGGTCAAGTACGGCATCACCGCGGAGGAAGCGCATCGCTTCGGCCTGCCGTGCGGCGGCACGATCCAGTTGGTGCTCGAGCCATTGACGTCGCAAAGCGGCATTGCCGAACTGTGCCACGCGGTGGAGAACGGCCGGCTCGTGGCCCGCGAAGTGAATATGGCAACCGGCGCGGTGCGGTTGGAAGACGCGCAGGCAACAGACGGCGTGCATTTCGACGGCGAGCGTCTGCTGACGATTCACGGCCCGCGTTACCGCATGCTGGTGATCGGCGCGGGGCAACTGTCGCGCTATCTGTGCCATATCGCGGTCGGGCTCGATTATCAGGTCACGGTGTGCGATCCGCGTGAGGAATACACCGAGGAGTGGAACATTCCCGGCACGAAGATCGTGCGAACCATGCCCGACGACACGGTGATCGAGATGAAGCTCGACGAGCGCTGCGCGGTGATCGCGCTCACGCACGACCCGAAACTCGACGATCTCGCGCTGATGGAAGCCTTGAAGACGCCGGCGTTTTACGTCGGCGCATTGGGTTCGCGCAGGAACAATCAGGCGCGGCGCGAACGCCTCAAGGAGTTCGATCTGAGCGATACCGAGTTGGCCCGCTTGCATGGACCGGTTGGGATTTACATCGGCAGCAGAACGCCACCCGAGATCGCGGTTTCGATTCTTGCCGAGGTAACGGCGGCCAAGAACGGTGTGTCCCTGCCAACCTTGCTGCAGGTCGAAGGCGCGAAGGCGGCGCGGGAAATTGCTGCTTCCGGCGGCGCGCCTTGTAGCGTCTAACGGGGAAGTTTGTCTGCGCGCGCGGCGCTGCTGCCCGGCCGCCGCCGCGCAGCGCGACGCAGCACCCCGCTTACATCAAGCCGCAAACCACCGCGGCGATCACCGACCCGCCCACCAGCACGACGCCGACCACGCGGCGTTTATTCAACTCGGTCCACAGCAGGACACCGGTCAGCGAAAGCAGAATCATGCTGCCGGCAATCGTATCGATCAGCAATACCCAACCGACGCTCAGTCCGACGCCTTTGTGCAGGTTGTTCATCGTCGAGAGAAACGAGTTCTGCGTGCGTTTCACCGCGACGAAGCCATTGCCTACCCAGTATTCGGCCTGCACGCTCTGCGACGGTCCCATGATGCCGACCTGCCAGAATTCCGGCTGCATCGTGCTGCGATCACCCCACGCCACCGGATGCGCCGGCTCGCGCTTCATCCGGCCCGGTTTGCCGTCGATCTTCAGCTCGGTTTTGAGCCACTTCGCCATGTCCGTCGGCGAACGCAGCGGTTTTTGCGGCACGGGAATCTGCATTTCCTCGACCTGCGGCTCGCCCGACGATACCTTCAAGGGGCCGCCCCGGTGGTTCAGCAGGAAGCCGGTCGCGCCGAACAGCAAACCCAGCACCGCGCCCCACAGCCCGACCCAGCCATGCACCTTGCGCAGCCACTTGATGAAATTCGCTCGCCGCGAACGCTGGCGCCGCGCCGCCTGCTCCGCGTCGTCCATCAGATGATGTCCGCGTTCCGGCGTATGGACGGTGTACTGCGTGCCGCGACCAGCGGCGGGTTGCATATCGATCGAGTCAGGCGCATTCAAATCGGGGCTCCAGGCGCAGCAAGATGATCCGTCGCGGGGCACGCGGCGATACAGCGCACGTTCACCTGACAGCGGTCAAAGAGATATCGGGAAGGGAGTGCCGGACGACCCGGCTTGCGGTCCAGGCGGTCCGGCTGAGAGGCTGGCTGGCGGTCACAGAGGAGAGATGTGACGGAAAGCTGGCGGCGCCTTTCAATTGAGAATGGATATCATTACACAAACAGGCCATTTGCTCAATCACAACGCGCGGCATCCGCTTGACATTAGCGCGGCGCAAACCGACTCTAACTGGCGACTCCGTCAACGTCACGCCCGGACACCTCCCTGCCATGCGCCTTTTTTCCGTGGTCTGTCTTGCCTCTTTCGGCTGGCTTGCCGGCATCCACGGCGCGCACGCGAGCGTCGCGGCGAGACTGGACGATCCGTACACCAACGAAGGCGAGACGCAGACCTTCACCGTCAATGCCGATGGCTCCTACTCGAAGCTCGATTCGATGACGCTGCACGTGAACAACGAAGCGGGCGTCGCGCGAGTGGCGCAGCAATACGTCTGGTTCAACCGCAACATGGCGGACGTGCAGGTTCTCGAGGCGTACACGACCACCGCCGACGGCGTGCGCCACGACGTGCAGCCCGAGCAGATTCGCGACGTGCAGGAAGCCCGCTCGTTCGACGCGCCGATGTTTCAGGACATTCAGGAAAAAGTGATCGTGTTTCCCGCCGTGGAGCCAGGCGCGCGCGTGCATCTCACCTATCGCAAGACACAGAAGCAGCCGATCGTGCCGGGTGAATTCAGCGACTTCACGCCGCCCGATCTCGCACCGACGCACAACTTCCGCCTGATCTACGATCTGCCCGCCGGCAAGCCGCTTTATGCCGACGCGCGCGGTTTCACCGTCGTACAACCCGTGACGCGCGACGGCCGCACGCGCTATGAATATCGCTACGACAAGGCCCATTTCAGCCGCCTGGAACGTGGCTCGGTGGCCTATGTATCGTATGGCGACCGGCTGATGGTCTCGACCTTCCCCGACTATGCCGCGTTCGCCGCAACCTACCGGGAATCCGCCGCGGACCCGAGCGCGCGAGACGCCGCCCTCACCCGCCTCGCGCAACAGCTCACCGTGCACGACCGCACGCCGCGCGACAAGGCCAAGACGCTGTACGACTGGGTGCGCCGCAACGTGCGCTACGTGGCGATCAACGTCGGACGCGGCGCGGTGGTGCCGCACAGCGCGAGCGCGGTCCTCGCGAACCGTTACGGCGACTGCAAGGACCATGTCGCGCTCTACGGCGCGTTGCTCGACGCGGCCGGCGTGCGCAACGAGCCGGCGCTGATCAGCAGCGGCACGATCTACTCGCTGCCGAGCGTGCCGGGTTACGGCGTCATCAATCACATCATCACGTGGTTGCCGGATTTGCAGCAGTACGCGGACTCGACCGCCGCGAATGTCGAATTCGGCTTCTTGCCGTCGTCCGATATGAACCGGCCGACCGTGCTCGTCGGCGAGGGCGTGCTGTCGCGCACGCCCGCCACCGCGCTCATGACGCGCAGCACCGATCTGTCGATCAAGGTCGAACCGGATGGCTCGGCAAGCTTCACCTATCGGCTGGAGGCGGCCGGCGCTTCCGCCGAGCAGGCGCGCGCCATGTTGCGCACGCAGACGCCCGCGCAACGTGAGGAATCGATTCAGGCCGAATTGCGCAGCGCCAACCTGCGCGGCACCGCCACGCTTACCACGAACGACCTCACCGTTGCCGACGGCCCGCTCACCATCACGATGAAAGGCACGCTGGAAAGTCTCGTGGTGCCGGGCGCGGCGGCATCGATTCCGGCGCTGACGAGTCTCGCCGGCGGCCTCGCGGCGGATACGCGTTACTGGCTCGGCGAGCGGCAGCGCTCGCAGCCATTCGTCTGTCACAACCTGGCATTGCATGAACGCGCGCGCATCGAGTTGCCGGCCAATTTTCGCGTGCTCGATATGCCGGAAGCGAAGCGGACTCAGGACCGCTTCGTCGATTTCCAGTCGCAGTACACATTCGATCCGCTCAGCAACGTCGTCACGATGACCCGCGAGGGCGCCACGCATTTCGACAGCGACGTCTGCACGCCCGGCGACTTCGCGCAGATGCGCCCCGCGCTCGAAGCCATCGGGCGCGACGTGCGCGCGGAATTGATTGTCAGATCGACGCTGGTGGAGTCGTCGAGCGTTGCGTCGCAGGCGCCTTGAGCGCCTGCGGCGAATCGCGCATGGCGTGAACGGCGATGCGCCAGACGTCACTCAGACGGGCCAGAGCGGCCCTTCCTGCATGGCGCCGAGCTGCTCGCGCAACTCGAGGATGCGGTCTTCCCAGTAACGCTGCGTGTTGAACCACGGGAACGCCGCGGGGAATGCCGGGTCGTCCCAGCGGCGCGCGAGCCACGCCTGATAGTGAATCAGCCGCAGCGTGCGCAACGCTTCGACCAGATAAAGTTCGCGCGGCTCGAAGTCGCAGAAATCTTCATAGCCGGCGAGCAGATCCGCCAGCGCGCGCGATGCCTCGCCGCGCTCGCCCGGCAGCAGCAACCACAGATCCTGCACCGCCGGTCCCATGCGGCTGTCGTCGAAGTCGACGAAATGCGGCCCCGCGTCGGTCCACAACACATTGCTCGGATGGCAGTCGCCATGCATTCGCAACATGCGGATATCGCCGGCCCGCTCGTACGCACGCTCCACGCCTTCGAGCGCAAGATTCACCACGGTTTCCCACGCGGTGCGCACGTCGTCCGGCACGAAACGGTGGGCGAGCAGAAAGTCGCGCGGCTCATAGCCGAAGGTGTGAATGTCCAGAGTGGGACGTTCGATGTAATTCTGCGTCTGACCCACCGCATGGATGCGGCCGATGAAACGCCCGAGCCATTCCAGCGTGTCGGGCCGGTCGAGATCCGGCGCGCGGCCGCCGCGACGCTCGAAAATGGAAAAGCGGAAACCGTCGAACGTATGCAGTGTGCGGCCTTCGAAAACGCGCGCGGGCACGACCGGAATCTCGCGCGCCGCGAGGTCGGCAACGAAGGCATGTTCTTCGAGAATGGCGGCGTCGCTCCAGCGCTCGGGGCGGTAAAACTTCGCGACCACCGGCGGGCCGTCTTCCACGCCGACCTGATACACGCGATTCTCGTAGCTGTTGAGCGGCAGCATGCGCCCATCGGTGCGCACGCCGACTGTGCTTAGCACGCTGTCGAGCGCGTCGAGCACGATTTCCGGCTTGAGCCGGGCGAAAGGCACAGCGCTGTCCGCGCTGTCCAGGGGATCGAGGATGTCGTCGTTCATGCCCGCATTGTGCGCCGCGCCGCCGTCAAAGACGAGGGCGACAGCACACGGCGCGGAACAGCCCGCGGCTTACAACGCGCACACGGTCTGCACTCAAACTGCCTTCAATGCATCTGCGCGCTCGACGGCCGCACCAGCTCGCCCGTATCGATCAGGTCTTCAAGGAAAAAGGGTTCAGTGTTCAGTTGCAGCGAAGCGCCGGGCTCGCCGGCATACCACGCCACCATGGCCATGTCGCCGAGAATGCGCATGACGATCCCGCGCGCGCCTTGCGGCACGGCGATATGCACCGATCGGACAATGGAACCGATTTGCATGATGTTTCCCCGTTTCTCCCATAGCCGGCTTTATGGTTTCCATGCCGGTCAAGGTGATGATAAAAGCGTCGCTCCGTCGATAACGTTGCGTACGCACCCAATCTGCTGCGCGTGATACGCGTGAGAGGTTCGAGTCATTGTTCCCGTTTTTCGGGGCCGGGGAAAGAGCGAACAGGAGGCTCTTCACCCGTCGTTTCGCCCTATTCCCATTACGGCGCGGCGGACCGATGATTCGCAGCGTAACGCGTCGCAACGAGCCCATCATAAACCCTGCTGGGGTGAGATATCAAAAACGTGCACCAACTAGACCATTTGCCCGATCAGGCCGCCGCGGTGCGCGTCAGTTCCGCTATGCGCGCCGTGCGCGGGGCGCTCCCCGCGCGGTTTTGAGCGGCTGAGCCGACCATGTGGATCGTTCGTCTCGCGCTGCGCCGCCCCTATACGTTCGTCGTCCTGGCCCTGCTATTGCTGATCGTCGGACCGTTGACGATCCTGCGCACGCCCACCGACATCTTCCCCAATATCGACATTCCGGTGCTCTCGGTGATCTGGTCGTATAACGGCCTGCCCGCCGACGAGATGGAAAAGCGCATCGTGCTCAATTACGAGCGCGGGCTTTCGGTTGCGGTCAACGATATCAAGCACACCGAGTCGACTTCGCTGAACGGTATCGCGGTCATCAAGATCTATTTCCAGCCGCACGCGAATATCGACGAGGCGCTCGCCGAAGTCACCGCGCTGTCGCAAACGCAATTGCGCTCGCTGCCGCCGGGCATCACGCCGCCGAATATCCTGCGCTACAACGCCTCCACGGTGCCGATCCTGCGCCTCGCGCTCTCCTCCGCATCGCTCACCGAGCAGGAGCTGTTCGACTTCGGCAACAACTTTCCGAAAACGCAGCTCGCCACCGTGCCCGGCGCTTCCGCGCCCCTGCCCTACGGCGGCAAACAGCGGCAGATCATGGCCGATATCGATTCGCGCATACTGCAGGAGCGCAATCTTTCGCCGATGGACGTCGTCAACGCGGTCAGCGCGCAAAATCTGATCCTGCCCTCGGGCACCGCGAAAATCGGCTCGACGGAGTACTCGGTGGAAATGAACGCAGCCCGGATTCGCTGGCAGGCCTGAACAGTATTCCGATCAAATCCACCGCCAACGGCACCGTGTATATCCGCGACGTCGCTCATGTGCGCGACGGTTTCCAGCCGCAGACCAATATCGTGCGCGTGAACGGCCAGCGCGCGGCGCTCCTCACCATCAACAAGAGCGGCAATACATCCACGCTCGAGATCGTCGATCGCATCAAGAAGATGATGCCGACGCTGTGCAATCTCATGCCCGCTTCGCTCAATATCGACCCGGTTGCCGACCAGTCGCTGTTCGTGCGCGCTTCGGTGCAAGGCGTGCTGCGCGAGGCGCTGATCGCGGCATGCCTGACCGGTCTGATGATCCTGCTGTTCCTCGGCAACTGGCGCGCCACCCTGATCATCGCCGTGTCGATTCCGTTGTCGATGATCACGTCGATCATCGCGCTCTCCCTGCTCGGCGAAACCATCAACATCATGACGCTCGGCGGGCTCGCGCTCGCGGTCGGCATTCTGGTGGACGATGCGACGGTGGCGATCGAAAACATCAGTCATCAACTCGAACAGGGCAAGACACTCGAACAGGCGATTCTCGACGGCGCGCATCAGATCGCCATTCCGACGCTGGTGTCGACCTTGTCCATCTGCATCGTCTTCGTGCCGATGTTTCTGCTAACAGGCGTCGCGCACTATCTGTTCATTCCGCTCGCCGAGGCGGCGGTATTCGCGATGCTGGCGTCGCACTTCCTCACGAACGCTCGTGCCCACGCTCGCGAAATATCTGCTGCGATATCACCATAAACCGGCAGATCCGCATCACGCGCCCGCGCCAACGCGCGAACGGCCGCAGCAATATTCTCGGCTCGCTTGCCACCATGAAGCGCGAAGCGGGCAACGCGACACTCACGCACTACAACGCGCAAACCACCATCGATATTTTCGGCACCGCCGACGGCCGCGATCTCGGCGGCGTGTCCGACGACATCCGCAAGATCATCGACGACGTCAAAGCCGGTCTGCCCAAAAGCTCGACCGTCGAAGTGCGCGGTCAGGTGCAGACCATGAACGAATCGTTCTCGGGTCTGTTCGCCGGTCCCGTGTTCGCGATTCTGCTGGTGCATCTGCTGATCGTGGTCAACTTCCAGTCGTGGCTCGATCCGAGCATCATCATCACCGCATTGCCGGGCGCGCTCGCGGGTATTGTCTGGATGCTGTTTCTCACGCACACCACGCTGTCGATTCCCGCGCTCACGGGCGCGATCATGTGTATCGGCATCGCCACCGCCAACTCGATTCTCGTGATCAGCTTTGCACGCGAGCAGTTGCTCGAACACGGCGACGCGACGCGCGCGGCGATCGAAGCGGGCTTCACCCGCTTTCGTCCCGTGCTGATGACGGCGCTCGCGATGGTGATCGGCATGGTGCCGATGGCGATCGGACTCGGCGAGGGCGGCGAGCAGAATGCGCCGCTCGGGCGCGCGGTGATCGGCGGGCTGACGATCGGCACGCTGGCGACGCTCATCTTCGTGCCGGTGGTGTTTTCGATGATCTACCGGCGACTCGCGGCACGCCGCCTGCGCGCAGCCGAACACGTGGTGCAGAAGCCATGACGTACGGCGCCGCCGCGAGCGTGTCAGCAACCACAGCAGGCAGCACGAGAGGCAGCATGGACTGCCCGGGCATCTTCATGGCAACCATTTTGCAAGGGACCGGAGTGAGCCCCACCTCGGGTCGACAGGGGGAAGGTTGATGGAAGCACAACGTCCAAATGGTTCCGGCACCGCGCGCGATCCGGCAAAGGCCAGACGCGCCCGTTGGATCGGCGTCGCGGCGGCCGTGGTGGTCGTCGCGCTTGCGGCACAAGGTAGTTGGTCGCGTCACGACGCACACGCGGCGCTCGAACGCGATGCCGAGCACGCGAGCCAGACAAGTGTCGAAGTCGTGCGCCCTCAGAAGTCGACCACCGGGCTAGATCTCGTGCTGCCCGGCAACGTGCAGGCCTTTCTCGACACACCGCTCACTGCTGTTCCCGCGCGGATCGCGTGAGGGTCGCGACCGTCGACGCGCAGCATAAGGTGAAGCTGATTGCCGTGTCGCTCGGAACGGACTTCGGCACACGTGTGGCGATTGCGTCCGGCTTGCAAGGCGATGAGCAGGTGATCCTGAATCCGCAGGACTCGATCGTCGACGGCGCGCCGGTGCGGATTGTGCCGGCGAAGGCGAGTGGGGCGACGGGTGCTTCTGGCGCAGCGGCAGCCAACGAAGGGGCGGCGGGCGCAGCGGCCAGCAGCCAGGCGGCGGTGGGTGCCTCGCGCGCAGCGGCAGGCGGCGAAGGGGTGCCTGCCGCGTCGGGCGCAGCGGCGGCGAGCTCGCCGACTGCACATGTGGCCATGTTGCCGTCCTGCCGACGGACGAACAGATCGTGCATCCCTCCGCACCCGCGAGCGGCGCGCAAGCACACGGGTAGCGTCGTACTTGCGGTCCCGCAAAAATGGCGGGCGGGCGCGTCGGCAAGTCACGCCGTCCTGGCGGCCCGCAACGCACCGCGCCGACCCGCGCGTGTTTTTCAGCGTATCCTTAACTCTTTTGTGCCTTTGCATCCCCGAGGAGAATTTTTCGTGACCCCGCCGCCGGACTCCGACCGGACCGCTACTTCGGCTGCTCCTGCTTCGCCCACTTCATCAACCGCTTGCGCTGTGTCCGACATCCCCTACCTGGAACGCGGCACGCGCGCGTACTGGCGCGCCAGCATCGCGCTGCTGTTCGCCGGCTACGCGACGTTCTCGCTCCTCTATTGCGTGCAGCCTCTGCTGCCGTCGTTTTCCACCGCGTTCAACGTGACGCCTGCACAAAGCAGCCTGTCGCTCTCGCTGACCACGGCGGCACTCGCGCTTGCCGTGTTCGTCGCCGGCTTCATTTCGGAAGGCTGGAGCCGTCACAGGCTGATGACGCTCTCGCTCACCGTTTCCGCGCTGGCGACGATCGCGGTGTCGATCGCGCCGCATTGGCATCAATTGCTCGTGCTGCGCACGCTCGAAGGGCTCGCGCTCGGCGGCGTGCCCGCCGTCGCGATGGCCTATCTCGCGGAAGAAGTTCATCCCGACGGGCTCGGCCTTGCGATGGGGCTTTATGTCGGCGGCACGGCGATTGGAGGGATGGCCGGGCGCGTGATTACCGGCGTCGTCGCGGATCTGTTTTCGTGGCGCGTCGCGATCGGCACGATCGGCGTGCTAGGCCTTCTGTCGATGCTCGCGTTTCGCGCGCTGTTGCCGCCGTCGCGTCATTTCGTGCCGCGGCGCGGACTCGGCTTCACGCATCACCGTAGCGCCCTGCTCAAGCAATTCACACGACCCGGCTTGCCCTTGCTGTTCCTGCTCGGCTTCGTGTTGATGGGCAGCTTCGTCACGCTCTACAACTACCTCGGCTACCGGTTGCTGGCGCCGCCGTACCGGTTGGATCAGACGGAAATCGGCGCGATCTTCGTCGTGTATCTGACCGGGGTCGTCGCGTCGCCGTGGTCGGGACGCATGGCCGATACGTTCGGCCGCGCACGCGTGCTCACCGGGAGCTTGCTGTTGATGGCGCTCGGTGTCGCGCTCACCATGCTGCATCCGCTGACGGCGATCGTGGCGGGCATCGCCTGCGTCACGTTCGGCTTCTTCGCCGGGCATTCGGTGGCGAGCGGGTGGGTAGGACGTCTCGCCAAAGAAGCGAAAGGTCAGGCCGCCGCGCTGTATCTGCTCGCGTACTACATCGGCTCCAGCGTGGTCGGCTCGTATGGCGGCCACATGTGGGCAAATTATGGATGGAACGGCGTCGTTGGACTGGTCGGCGTGTTGCTCGTCATCGGCCTCTTTGCTGCGGCGCGTTTGCGCAAACGGGAGCAATCCCGCGCATGAGCGCTTGATGACCCATGGCGCATTGAACGACGCCGAAAAGTAAGGTCGGCGTAAACCAACACTTCATGTTTTCCAGCTTATTTGCTGCGACGCGGCAATCGCGGCGGCCCAAGCGGCGCCGGGGTTCAGCGGCTTGCGAATAGCCGCTGCGGCGCCGCAAAGCGCCGTTATGGCGGCCTGACTGTCTCCTATACTCGAATCGTGCGTGGGCGGTGCATGACTCCATAAATCGAGCCGCCGGCTGCGCCGGAAATATAAAGGAGACGAGAATGACGACCTACTTCACGATCGGCGATTTCATCCTGGTCATTCCGATGGCGTTGGCCGGGGCTTTGTTTGTCGGTGCGCTTCCCTGCAAGACGGAATTCCGGCACAACGCGCTGCGCGTGCTCGGCGCGCTGATCGGCGTGGTGTTCGCGGTCGTGCTGGTCGAAGGTTTGCCGGCGCTCGTCTAGATGAAAAAAGCCGCCCGTAGGCGGCTTTTCTGCTTCTGCGGCGTGGCAGACGACGCTGGAATCAGATCGCCTGATCCGTCGACGGCTTTTCCCACAGATTGATGCCACCTTCGGTCGCGTAGCGGTCGATCTCGGCCAGCTCGTCCTTCGAGAACGCAAGGTTCTTCAGTGCGCCGACGTTCTCGCGCACCTGCTCCGAGCGGCTTGCGCCGATCAGCACGGAAGTCACGCGCGGATCGCGCAGCGCCCACGCGAGCGCCATCTGCGCGAGGCTCTGACCGCGACGCTGCGCGATGTCGTTGAGCTTGCGCACATGCTCGATATTCTGCGGGCTCAGATGCTCCTGCTTCAACGAACCGCCGCCCGGCTTGTTGACCCGCGCGTCTTCCGGCACGCCATTCAGGTACTTCCCGGTGAGCAGCCCCTGAGCCAGCGGCGTGAACGCGATGGCACCCGCGCCGACCTGCTCCAGCGCGCCCAGCAGCTCGTGTTCGATCCAGCGGTTGAGCATGTTGTACGCCGGCTGATGAATCAGCAGCGGCACCTTGTACTCGGCGAGGAGCTTCGTCATTTCGAGCGTCTTGCTGGCCGAATACGACGAGATGCCGATGTACAGCGCCTTGCCCTGCTGCACGGCGCTCGCCAACGCACCGGCGGTTTCTTCGAGCGGCGTATCCGCGTCGAAACGATGCGAATAGAAAATATCGACGTAGTCGAGGCCCATGCGCTGCAGGCTCTGATCGAGACTCGCGAGCACGTATTTGCGCGAGCCGCCGCCTTGTCCATACGGACCCGGCCACATGTCCCAACCGGCCTTCGACGAAATCAGCAGCTCGTCACGGTACGGCTTGAAGTCGTCCTTGAAGAGGCGGCCAAAGTTGGTTTCGGCGCTGCCGTACGGCGGCCCGTAGTTGTTGGCGAGGTCGAAGTGCGTGATACCCAGATCGAAAGCCGTGCGCAGAATGTCGCGTTGCGTGGAGATCGGCGTGGTGTCGCCGAAGTTGTGCCACAGTCCGAGCGACAGCGCCGGCAGTTTGAGACCCGACTTGCCGCAGACGCGGTACTGCATATCCGAATAGCGTTCTGAAGCTGCTTCGTAAGCCATTGCTAGTGTCCTTGATGGTAAAGGCGCCCGATCAGTGCGGGCATGGGCAATTGCATGCTGCGGGAGGCGTGCCGCCTTTTTTCTTATAGGTCGGAGATGCGGCCAGACCGCTATGGTAGCGAATCGACGTGATGCATGCAGACGCCCAGTATGCGGGATGGACGATTGCTTGCGGGTCCCCTACACTCTGCCCGATTCAGGCTTATAGGAGAGGTCAATGACGAAGGCGATTTCCATCGCGTTGATTGTCGGCGGTATCGTGCTGCTGTATTTCGGCGGACAGGCGTTCAATTCGGTGAGCAGCGACGTCTCGCGCGTCTTTACCGGTTCGCCGACCAACAAAGCGATCTTGCTGATCGTGGGCGGCGTCGTGGCCACGATCGCCGGCCTGACGGGCATCGCTTTGTCGGGACGCAGGCGCTAAACACGGGCGCGGCCATGCGGCACTTTGCGTTTCGAGCTTCGAGCAGGAAAACCCAAGGCGCCGCGAGCGACCGAAGCCTCTAGAACGCGACCTCGGGCTTCGCAGCCGAACGGGTTCCCGGCAACGGCACGTTGCTCGCGCCGTGGTACGTGTACACCAGCGAGAACTTCACCTGATCGGTGATGTTCTTGCCCGCGGAGTGGAGCGTATTGCAGTGGAAGAACACCACGTCGCCGGCCTGCAGTTCCGGCGACACCGCGGTGCGAATCCATTCCTGATTTTCTTCCAGATCAGAGCGGAAGAATTTGGCCTGATCGAACCGCTCGGATGTGAACGCGGCGGTGTGCGACTTCGGTACGAGCCATAGCGCGCCGTTATCCACCTTTTCCGAACCGACCGCGAGCCACACTGAAACCAGATCGTCGCGCTCGAACGACCAATAGCGCACGTCGCGATGCCAGCCGGTCAAACTGCCGTACGCAGGGTGCTTGGTCATCATGCAGTTATGGTGCGCGCGCGACAGGCGCGGCTCTTCACCGAAATACAACTCCATCCAGCCGCGAATTTCCGGCGCGGTCGCCCAGCGCGCAAAACTCGGATGACGTCCATACGCATCCAGCAGCCGCCGCACCGTGTGGCCGCCCGGCGCCTGTTTGGACGCCGGCGCGCCGGGATACTGCAAATCCGCTTCGAACTCGATCGGCGCGACCGCTTCCTCCAGCTGGCGCTGCGCGATCTGCTTCAGCTCCTCGCACCGCTCAGGCGACACCAATCCGGGTACGACGACAAAACCCTGCTCTCGCAACGTTTGAATCTGCTCTTTCTTGGAATGAAGTGACATGGCGTTCCGTTACTGTCGACTAGCTGATGCTCGATTGTAAAACGGGCGCGATCGCGCCGCGTGCTGTTTCACCATCTGGAAGCCGCAGCCTTACGCACGACTTTCATGCCCGGCGCCCGGCTTCCCGGCACATTCAATGGGCAAACACGCACGATAATCGCCCTCAAAGGGTTCGACCGTTGCCGCGCCGATTCACGATTTTCTCCGTAAAAACCCGTATTCGCAGGGTAAAAACCGACTTTCTGACGTCATGAATCGCGTGTAACCTCCCCTGCATGTTGATCGCCATTCCCGCACTTCTGCGCCGCGTCGAGGCCGTCACGGCCGGCTCCGCTGTACTCCGTGCACCTTTCCATCGAATTCAAGGCTTTCGCGCCGTTCATTGCGACGCCGCCATTGGCACATTTGGTGCTCCTGATGGCGCACATCCCGTCGCGCGACACGTTGCCTACTAGTGAAGCCATGCATACTCTTCTGAGCACCCGTCTTACCCGCGCCGCACTGAAAGCGGCCCGTCCCGCGCGTCGCCATGTCGTGCGCGCGCTGCGTCACCACGCTACGCGCACTCGCGCGTTGGGCGAACACTGGCGCGATGCCAAAGCCGTCGATGGTATTCGCACCTGGTTCAATACGTTCTTCTCCGCGCTGCGCCTGCAAGGCAGTTCACGCCGCTTTTCGCTGCGTACGCTGCTGCGCAAGCCGACGCCGCTGCGCCTCACCGCGCCGCGCGCAGCGCTCGCCGTGCCGCAGAACACGAGCCGCCGGCCGCGTCGCATGTCGACGAACGGCAGCACCGGCTGGTTCGCGTTCGCGTTTGCGAGCCGGTAAGGCGGTTGCAGAGCGTCCTGAAAAGCGAGCGCGGCTCAAGCGCCGCCAGGCGTCGTATTGACGACGGGATATGACTGCCGGCCGGTGAAGCCGTCGGGCGACCGGGTGGCAACGCAGCTCACGAACTGGCGAGTCCAATAAAAAAACCCCGCCCGGCTCTACGCCGGCGGGGTTTTTTGCTAGAGCGGACGCTCGCGCTGCTTATTCGGCGAGCGCGGCAACCGGTTCCGTACCGGCGGCTTCGGCGAGCGCCAGCGCCTTGTCCGTGGATTCCCACGTAAATTCCGGCTCTTCGCGGCCGAAGTGACCGTAGGCTGCGCTTTTCTCGTAGATCGGGCGCAGCAGGTCGAGCATCTGGATGATGCCCTTCGGACGCAGGTCGAAATGCTCCTGCACCAGACGCGTGATGGTCGCATCCGACACGCGGCCAGTGCCGAACGTGTTGACCATCACCGAAGTCGGCTGGGCGACGCCGATCGCGTACGAAACCTGAATCAGGCAACGCGAAGCGAGACCCGCGGCCACGATGTTCTTCGCGACATAACGACCGGCGTAAGCCGCCGAGCGGTCCACCTTCGATGGATCCTTGCCCGAGAACGCGCCGCCGCCGTGCGGTGCGGCACCGCCGTACGTGTCGACGATGATCTTGCGGCCAGTCAAGCCGCAGTCCCCTTGCGGACCGCCGATCACGAAACGACCGGTCGGGTTCACGAGGAACTTGATGTCGCCCTTGATGAGATCGGCCGGCAACGTCGGCTTGATGACTTCTTCGATCACGGCTTCGCGCAGCGTACCCAGATCGATGTCCGGCGAATGCTGCGTGGACAGCACCACGGTGTCGATCGAATGCGGCTTGCCGTCGACATAACGCACGGTGACTTGCGACTTCGCGTCCGGACGCAGCCACGGCAGACGGCCGTCACGGCGCAGATTCGCCTGACGCTCGACCAGACGGTGCGACAGGTGGATCGGCAGCGGCATCAATTCCGGGGTTTCTTCGCACGCGTAGCCGAACATCAGGCCCTGGTCGCCGGCGCCTTGATCGAGGTTGTTGTCGTGCGCGCGGTCCACACCTTGAGCGATGTCCGGCGATTGCTTGTCGTACGCGACGAGCACGGCGCAGCCGCGATAGTCGATACCGTAGTCGGTATTGTCGTAGCCGATGCGCTTGATCGTGTTGCGCGCAACCTGAATGTAATCGACGTTCGCAGTGGTGGTGATTTCACCGGCCAGCACGACGAGACCCGTGTTGCACAGCGTTTCCGCGGCGACACGCGAGTATTTGTCCTGAGCCAGAATGGCGTCGAGAATGGCGTCGGAAATCTGATCCGCGACTTTGTCGGGATGGCCTTCGGAGACGGATTCGGAAGTGAAGAGATAGTCGTTTGCCACGTTGCAGACTCCTGTTTTGTGGTTACGGTTGAGTTTCACGTAGCCAGCTTCGGGAGCCTTGAAGCGGCGACGCTTTAGCGGATTACCTTACCGAAAGGCGCAAATCACATGGTTTGCAGCCACCGGCTTCGCCCCGCAAGTTGTCTATTAACTCGGCGAAGCCCTTATTATAGCGACTTCCTTTGATTGTCACAGAGTGTCTACGAGTGCGGTATTACGTCAATTCTTCCGCTTTCCTGAAGCCCGTCACGCTTAGCGCCTCTTTTCAGGAGGCGGCATGCTGAGCCGCTATGGCGCCAAACTCGCGATCGGGCTGCTGAAACTGTTTGCACTATTGCCTTACGGCCTGATCGCCCGTCTCGGCGACGGACTCGGCTGGTTGCTGTATCAGATCCCGAGCCGGCGCAAACGCATCG
This sequence comes from Paraburkholderia aromaticivorans, assembly GCF_002278075.1. Lineage (NCBI taxonomy): Bacteria > Pseudomonadati > Pseudomonadota > Betaproteobacteria > Burkholderiales > Burkholderiaceae > Paraburkholderia > Paraburkholderia aromaticivorans. The sequence continues at coordinate 1,058,070 of NZ_CP022989.1, forward strand.
TCCATATCAATCTGAAACTGTGCTTCCCCGAATGGAGCGACGCGCGCCGCGAAGACGTCGCGCAGAAGCATTTCCGCCACGCGATCCGCAGCTACCTCGAGCGCAGCGTGCAGTGGTTCGGCTCGGCGAAGAAACTCGAGAAGCTGATCCAGCTCGACAGCGCGATCGACCTGACCGACCCGAATCTGCCGCCCACGCTGTTTCTCGGCTTTCACTTCGTCGGTATCGAGGCCGGCTCGATCTTCCTGAACTATTCGCTCAAGCGCCAATGCGGCTCGCTCTATCAGCCGATGTCGAATCCGGAGCTCGAGGAAGTCGCCAAAGCGGCGCGCGCGCGTTTCGGCGCGGACATGGCGAGCCGCGCCGACAGCGCGCGCGTCGTGTTGCGCTGGCTGCGCGAGCGCAAGCCGGTCATGCTGGGCGCCGACATGGACTACGGCGCGCGCAATTCCACCTTCGTGCCGTTCTTCGGCGTGCCGACCTGCACGCTGACCGCGGTGGGGCGCCTCGCCAAAGTCGGCCACGCGCAGGTGGTGCCGTTCATCGGCGAGGTGCTGCCGAACTACAAAGGCTACCGGCTCAAAGTATTCAAGCCGTGGGAGAACTACCCGACGGGCGACGACGATGCGGACGCCCGTCGCATGAACGCTTTTCTCGAAGAGCAGATTCCGTTGATGCCCGAGCAGTATTACTGGGTGCACAAACGCTTCAAGACCCGGCCGCCGGGCGATCCGAGCGTGTATTGAACGTGAACGGCCGCCCCACGCGGCCTGTGAAAAGCGGCCGGACGCGGAAAAAACTCGGCGTTCGGCTTACCTGCGAGCGCGTCACTTACAATAGCGTGATGAAACTGAAATTCACCAAAATGCACGGCGCGGGCAACGACTTCGTCGTGCTCGACGGCTACACCCAACCGGTCAACCTGACGCCGGCGCAGGTGCGCGCGCTCGCGGACCGGCATTTCGGCGTCGGCGCAGACCAGTTGCTGCTGGTCGAAAAGCCCACGGTAGACGGCGTCGATTTCAGATATCGCATCTTCAATTGCGACGGCGGCGAGGTCGAGCATTGCGGCAATGGCGCGCGCTGCTTCGTCAAATTCGTGCGCGACAGCGGCCTCACCGATCGGCGCAGCGTACGCGTGCAGGTGCAAAAGGGCACCATCACGCTGACCATGCAGGAGAACGGCGAAGTGCTGGTCGACATGGGCATGCCCGTGTTCGAGCCGGAACGCGTGCCGTTCGCCACCAAAGGCCTCGAAGGCCGCCGCGAGGGCGCGGATACGCTCTGGCCGCTCGACGTGAACGGCACGACACGCTGGATTTCGGTGGTGTCGATGGGCAATCCGCACGCCGTGCAGGTCGTCGACGACGTCGAAGCATTCCCGGTGCCGGTCGAAGGCCCGGTGATCGAGCGTCATGCGCGCTTCGCGCAGCGGGTGAACGCGGGCTTCATGCAGATCGTCGGCCGCAGCGAGATCAGGCTGCGCGTGTACGAACGCGGCGCGGGCGAAACGCTGGCGTGCGGCACGGGCGCATGCGCGGCGGTCGCGGCCGGAATCCGGCGCGGGCTGCTCGACTCGCCGGTGCTCGTGCACACGCACGGCGGCAATCTGACCATCTCGTGGGACAGTACGCGAGAGGGCGAGCCGCTGCTGATGGCCGGGCCCGCCGTGACCGTTTTCGAAGGCGAGATAGAGCTGCCCGACTCATTGGCGGCTTCACAGGCCGCTTGAACTCAATGACCGATGCGCCGCCCCCGAGGCGTCGCCCCGTAGTCCCTTAGCCGAAACCATGAACGATCGCGAAGTCGCCGAATACCTGCTCGCCAACCCCGAATTCTTCGCCGAACACGCGGAGATGCTCGCGACGATCCGGCTCGCGAACCCGCACGGCAAAGCCGCGGTGTCGCTGCAGGAACGGCAGATGGAAATGCTGCGGGACAAGAACAAGCATCTCGAACGCCGCCTCGCCGAACTCCTGCGCTACGGCCACGAGAACGACAGCATCGCGTCGAAATTCAACCGCTGGACCATTCGCGTGATAGCCGAACGTGATCCGTATGCGCTGCCGCGCACCATCGCCACCGGCTTGCGCGATATTTTCGACGTACCGCAAGCGGCGCTGCGCGTGTGGGATGTCGCCGAGCCGTATGCCCAAGCCGACTTCGCGCGGCACGTCGGCGAGGAAGTGCGCATCTTCGCCAATAGCCTGACCACGCCGTATTGCGGCGCGAATACCGGCTTCGAGGCGGCACAATGGCTGGTGCCGTCGATCGCGGCCGTGAGCGACGAGAGCACGGGCCAGGCGGCCTCGGAATCGGCGCACGCCACCGAATCGATCGCGTTGCTCGCGCTGCGCGACCCGCAAGGCAACGATGAAGCGCCCACCTTCGGCCTCCTCGTGATGGGTTCGCCCGACGCGCGCCGCTTCCACGACGGCATGGCGACCGACTTCCTGACGCAGATCGGCGCGCTGGCAAGCGCCGCGCTAAGCCGTCTGCTGCCGCGCTGAGCGGCGATCCGCCTAGCGCCCGCCCAAAGCCCACCACCGTGACCGCCGCCGACCCGATCGCCGCCTATCTGTCGAATCTCGAACACGAGCGGCGGCTGTCGGCGCATACGCTGCGCGGCTACACCCACGAATTGGAAGAACTCAAGCTGCTGGCCAAAGGCCGGCCGCTCGAAAGCCTGAGCGCCGTGGACATTCGCGGCGCGGTTTCGCGGGCGCATGCGGGCGGCCTGTCGGCGCGTTCGATCAGCCACCGGCTCTCGGCGTGGCGCGCGTTTTACCGCTGGCTCGCCGGCCGTGTCGATCTGCCCGCCAATCCGGTCGCGACCGTGCGCGCGCCGAAACAGGCCAAAACGCTGCCCAAGGCGCTTTCCGTCGACGACGCGACACGGCTGATGGAGAATCCACCCGTCGCATCGCCCGAAGGTTTGCGCGATCACGCCATGCTCGAACTGTTTTACTCGTCGGGCCTGCGACTCGCGGAGCTGGTCGGCCTCGACGCCCATTTCGCCGACGCCGACGGCTACCGCTCGGCCGGCTGGCTCAAGCTCGACTCGGCCGAGGTCGAAGTGCTCGGCAAGGGCAACCGGCGGCGCGTCGTGCCGGTCGGCAGCAAGGCGCTGGAAGCCTTGAGCGCGTGGCTCGCCGTGCGCGAACAGATGGTGAAGCACGATCCGCATCCACTGTTTCTGTCGACGCGCGGCAATCGCCTGTCGCCGAACGTGGTCCGTGAGCGCGTGAAACGCGCGGCGCTGGCCGCCGGCATTCCCGCCAACGTGCATCCGCACGTGCTGCGGCACTCGTTTGCCACGCACGTGCTGCAATCGAGCGGCGATCTGCGCGCCGTGCAGGAACTGCTCGGCCACGCGAGCATCACCGCCACGCAGGTCTACACCGCGCTCGATTTCCAGCATCTCGCGCACGTTTACGATCAGGCGCATCCGCGCGCCAAAAAACGCGACTGATGCCGCGACCCGCGGCGGGCAGTCTCCGCCTTCGCTTCACCTGCCGCGCGCACTGTGCCGCGCGGCCCATTGCTCTCTGACACCCTGATGAATACCGTTACGCTCAAACCGTCGAAAGAAAAATCGCTGCTGCGCCGCCATCCGTGGGTCTATGCGAACGCGATCGACCGGATCGACGGCAATCCCGCTGCCGGCGCCACCGTGCTGGTGCGCGCGCACGACGGCCGTTTTCTCGCGCGCGCAGCCTATAGCCCGCATTCGCAGATCCGCGCCCGGGTGTGGAGCTTCGACGAAACCGAGCCGATCGATCACGCGTTCTTCAAGCGCCGCGTGCAGCGCGCGCTCGCGCATCGTCGAACGATGGTTCACGACACCGGCGCGGTACGGCTGATTTTCGGCGAAGCGGACGGCCTGCCCGGCTTGATCGTCGATCACTACGTGGCCGAGGACGAAGGCCAGCGCAGCCAGCTGGTCTGCCAGTTCATGGCCGCGGGCGTCGAGGCCTGGAAAGAAGCGATCGTCGCGGCGCTGACCGGCGCGACCGGCTGCCCGAATGTTTACGAACGCTCGGACGTGTCGATTCGTCAGAAGGAAGGACTCGAACAGATCACCGGCGTGCTGGCGGGCGAGGCGCCGTCTGAAACGCTGATCGTGAGCGAAAACGACGTGCGCTATCACGTCGACGTGCGCAACGGACACAAAACGGGCTTCTACGTCGACCAGCGCGACAACCGCTTGCTGGTGCAGCAGCTCGCGCAGGATCGCGACGTGCTGAACTGCTTCTGCTACACCGGCGGTTTCTCTCTGGCTGCCTTGAAAGGCGGCGCCAAACGGGTGGTGTCGATCGATTCGTCGGGCGACGCGCTGGCCATCGCCCAGCAGAACGTGGCGGCCAACGGTTTCGACGCCGAACGCGCCACCTGGCTCGACGCGGACGCCTTCAAAACGCTGCGCCGTCTCTACGACGAGGGCGAGCGCTTCGACCTGGTCGTGCTCGATCCGCCGAAATTCGCGCCGTCGCGTGAGCATGTGGACCGGGCGTCGCGCGCTTACAAGGACATCAACCTGACCGGGCTGAAATTGCTGCGCCCGGGCGGCTTGCTCTTCACCTATTCGTGCTCCGGCGCGATCGACGCCGAACTGTTCCAGAAGATCGTCTCCGGCGCGGCCGCCGACGCGCGCGTGGACGCCCGGATTCTCAAGCGGCTCGGCGCCGGGGTGGATCACCCTTTGCTGACGGCGTTCCCGGAAGGCGAGTATCTGAAGGGCCTGCTGTTGCAAATCGCCTGATCGCCCATAATTTGGGGATTATTTCCCGGCGCCGCCGGCACGGGCAAAAAAGCGGGCCCGAACCGTGCGCCAGCGCCGCCCTGGCGAATATGTTCCAATAACCGGCTGGGCCGGGCGGCGCGCCATGAGGCTGGCGCGCCCGGTTCAGGCTTCGACTACGCACCGTTTCACGACAATACAGGCGACCTCTATGATTCCAGTCACCATCCTGACCGGCTTTCTCGGCAGCGGCAAAACCACCCTGCTCAAGCGCATCCTGAATGAAAAGCACGGCATGAAGATCGCCGTGATCGAGAACGAGTTCGGCGAAGAAAACATCGACAACGAAATTCTCGTGCAGGACACCGGCGAGCAGATCATCCAGATGAGCAACGGCTGCATCTGCTGCACGATCCGCGGCGACCTCTCGCGTGTGCTGGGCGATCTGGCGGCGCAGAAACAGTCCGGCAAACTGGATTTCGACCGTGTGGTGATCGAAACCACCGGCCTGGCCAATCCGGGCCCGGTCGCGCAGACATTCTTCATGGACGACCAGATCGCCAGCGAATTCCTGCTGGACGCGATCATCACCCTGGTCGACGCGAAGCACGCGAACCACCAGCTGGACGAGCACGAAGTCGTGCAGCGCCAGGTCGGGTTCGCCGACCGCCTGTTCATCACCAAGTCCGATCTGGTCGATGAGAAGCACCTCGCCGATCTGCGCCACCGCCTGCTGCACATGAACCCGCGGGCGGCGATCAAGGTCGTCAATTTCGGCGAAGCGGACATCAAGGAAATCTTCGACCTGCGCGGCTTCAACCTGAATTCGAAGCTCGAGATCGATCCGGATTTCCTCGTGGAAGACGAGCATGCGCACAGCCACGCTCACGCGCATGACGAGCACGGCCATACCCATGACGATCACGCCAACTGCGATCACGACCACGGCCAGTGCGATCACGAAGGCCACGATCATGGACATCACCACCATGCGCACCACGACGACAAGATCAAGTCGTTCGTCTACCGCAACGACCGCCCGTTCGATCCGAACAAGCTCGAGGACTTCCTCGGCGGCATTCTGCAGATTTACGGTGAGCGCCTGCTGCGCTACAAGGGCGTGCTGTATATGAAGGGCGTCGACCGCAAAGTCGTGTTTCAGGGCGTGCATCAGATGATGGGCAGCGATCTGGCCGCCAAATGGCAGCCGATCGAGAAAAAGACCAACAAGATGGTGTTTATCGGTATCGAGCTGCCGCAAGACCTGATCACCGACGGTCTGGACGCCTGCCTCGTCTAGGCATGACGCCCCGGCACGGCCGGGGCTCTCTTTCTGCTCGCCAGGCACCGATATTGCGATGAGCATCGTGCTTGCGCGGCAACGCGCGTTTGAACGCCGCGCCCGAAATAAACATCTGCAGAATATGACGGACGGCCGCTGAAAGCGGGTTGAAAAGGCTCGCGTGTGAAAAACGCGTGAAAACCCTGCTGTATTAAAGCGTGCACGACCATCGCTTTTTGGTCGTGCGCGCGTTATATTTTCGGGATATCGGCGCACCGCAGGGGGATTTTCACCAGTTGCGGTGCGAGATTGTGATTCAGTTACAATACGTGCCCACTGGAGAATGACAACGAATTGCCCGGTCAGCGCGTATCCGCGCCGGGCCTGAAGCGGCGCCGGAAAATCTTATCCGGACAATACGCCGACAATGCCGGCTGGCACGGTCTGAAAAGGCGCGCTGTCGGCAAGCAATGCCTCAGGAGCATTTGAGAAATCGGTTTCCAGAGGAGTTCGGCCCCGCATTGGCGTTGCGACGCCCGGCGTGTGGGCGCCAGGCGCTTCGGCGTCACGACAGTCCACCGTCCGTGCCCGCCCTGGCGCTCCGCGTCCTCGAGGTGCCTTTGCGGGCAATACGAAAGTGCGGGCACGACGTAAGAGTTTTGCCTCACATTGAAGAAGTTAGCCAGATGACGACGAAACGACTCTTGACCGAAGCCGAAATCCTGAAGATGAGCGACAAGGATTACATGAATGAGGATCAGCTCGCCTTCTTCAAGAACAAGCTCGAACAGCTGCAGGCGGATATTCTCCGCAATGCCGGCCAGACGACCGAGAACCTGCGCGAGACCGTAATCGTGCCGGATCCGGCCGACCGCGCAACGATCGAGGAAGAGCATGCGCTCGAACTGCGCACGCGCGACCGCGAGCGCAAGCTGCTGAAGAAGGTGCAGCAGTCGATCGCGCGCATCGATTCGGGCGACTACGGCTGGTGCGAAGAAACCGGTGAGCCGATCGGCATCCCGCGTCTGCTCGCACGGCCCACGGCCACCCTGTCGCTCGAAGCGCAGGAACGCCGCGAACTGCGCCAGAAGCTGTTCGGCGACTGAACGCCTGCGGCGCGGCTTCGGCTCCGCGCCCTGAAACGCTGCTTCGTCGAGAGGCGCACGGTGGTCCGTGCGCCTTTTTCTTTTGTGCGACGCCTCTTTGGGCGCTGCCGTGACGATGGTTTTGCGTGACCACCCGGCGGAGACGCGACGTGGCGCCTCTTGCGCCTCTTGCGCCTCTTCGGCCTCTTCCTTGCCCGCTCGCGCACACCGCATCGCGCCCCTCCCGCACCGAATCGCGTGTTTTTTGTCCTATGCCATTTGCCGGCTCTTGATATGACCGCGCACGCCCTAAAATAAACCGGACATGCGCTGCACGAGCGCGCGCCGGCGGTTCGGTTTCCAGCGTCGCGCGTCGTCCGCTTTCAGGATTCACGCGGTAGCGCATCGCGCTGCCGCGTCCTACCCGTTTTGCAAAGAGGAACGCATATGGAGCAATTTCACGGCACGACGATCGTCTCCGTGCGCCGCGGCGACAAGGTCGCGCTCGGCGGCGACGGTCAGGTGACGCTGGGCAATATCGTCATGAAAGGCGGTGCGAAGAAAGTCCGGCGCATCTATAACGGCAAGGTGCTGGTCGGCTTCGCCGGCGGCACGGCCGACGCCTTCTCGCTGCTCGACCGTTTCGAAGCGAAGCTGGAAAAACATCAGGGCAACCTGACGCGCGCCGCCGTCGAACTCGCCAAAGACTGGCGCACCGACCGCATGCTGCGCCGTCTCGAGGCCATGTTGATCGCTGCGGACGCCACCACTACGCTCGTCATCACCGGCAACGGCGACGTGCTCGATCCGGAAGGCGGCATCTGCGCGATCGGTTCGGGCGGCGCCTATGCGCAAGCCGCCGCGAAAGCACTCGCCGACAACACCGAGATGTCGCCGCGCGAAATCGTGGAAAAGTCGCTGGAGATTGCCGGCGACATGTGCATCTACACGAACCATAACCGCGTTATCGAGACGATCGAGTAAGGACCCACGATGAGCACCATGACCCCTGCCGAGATCGTCTCGGAACTCGACAAACACATCATCGGCCAAGGCCGCGCGAAAAAAGCGGTGGCTGTGGCGCTGCGCAACCGCTGGCGTCGTCAGCAGGTCGAAGAGCCGCTGCGTCAGGAAATTACGCCGAAAAACATTCTGATGATCGGACCGACCGGCGTCGGCAAGACCGAAATCGCGCGGCGTCTGGCGAAACTGGCCGACGCGCCATTCATCAAGATCGAAGCCACCAAGTTCACCGAGGTCGGCTACGTGGGCCGCGACGTGGACAGCATCGTGCGCGACCTGATCGAAATCTCGGTCAAGCAGACCCGGGAAACGGAAATGCGCAAGGTGCGGACCAAGGCCGAAGATCAGGCCGAAGACCGCATTCTCGACATTCTGCTGCCGAGCGCGCGCCCGGTCGGCTTCGGCGCGAGTTCGAGCGCCGCGGACACCGTGGACGAAGGCAGCACCACGCGCCAGACATTCCGCAAGCGTCTGCGCGAAGGCCTGCTCGACGACAAGGAAGTCGAGCTCGACGTGGAACAGCCGCAAGTCGGCATGGACATCATGGGCCCGCCGGGTATGGAAGACATGACCGAGCAGATCCGCTCCATGTTCGCGAACATCGGCGGCGGCAAGAAAACGCGCCGCAAGATGAAGGTGAAGGAAGCGCTGAAGGCGCTCACCGACGAAGAAGCCGCCAAGATGCTGAACGACGAAGAGGTGAAAACCAAGGCGGTGCAGAACGTCGAGCAGAACGGCATTGTGTTTCTCGACGAAATCGACAAGATCGCGTCGCGCAACGAAGCGGGCGGCGGCGAAGTCTCGCGTCAAGGTGTGCAGCGCGATCTGTTGCCGCTCGTCGAGGGCACCACGATCAACACCAAGTACGGCATGGTGAAGACCGATCACATTCTGTTCATTGCCAGCGGCGCATTCCACCTCGCCAAGCCGAGCGATCTGATCCCGGAACTGCAAGGCCGCTTTCCGATTCGGGTCGAACTGGATTCGCTGTCGGTCAACGACTTCGAATCGATCCTGGTGTCCACGGACGCGAGCCTCGTCAAGCAATACCAGGCACTGCTCGCCACCGAAGACGTGCACCTCGAATTCGCGGACGACGGCATTCGCCGCCTCGCCGAGATCGCGTACTCGGTGAACGAAAAGACCGAGAACATCGGCGCACGCCGCCTGTATACGGTGATCGAAAAGCTGCTCGAAGAAGTCTCGTTCTCGGCCGGCAACCACTCGGGCCGCACTGTGCAGATCGACGCGGCTTATGTCGATCGCGCGCTGAACGAAGTGGCGGAAGACGAGGATCTGTCGCGTTACGTGCTGTGATATCGATGCCGGGTCGCCTCGAGCGTTCAGATCCACGGCTTGAGACCGACTGGATGCGACGCGCATGAAAAGACGGGCTGCCTTTGAACAGGCAGCCCGTTTTCATTTGCTTGCGGCAAGCGGAGTCAGGAGGTCATGCTTACTGCTTGACCGGCCGCTTCGCCAGCTTGCGCTGCAGCGTTCGCCGATGCATATTCAACGCGCGCGCCGTAGCCGAGATGTTGCCGCCGTGCTCGGCGAGCACGCGTTGAATATGCTCCCACTCCAGACGCGCAACCGACAACGGCGTGGGATGCTCGATCGCCTCTTCCGCTTGCAATGCGCTTGCTTCACTTTGCAGCGCCGACAGGATCGTCTCCACATTGGCAGGCTTGGCCAGATAGTTATCGGCGCCGTCTTTCACCGCCTGCACCGCGGTGGCGATGCTCGCATAGCCGGTCAGCACCAGCACGCGCGCGTCGGGTTGCAAATCGCGCAAAGGCGCGACGAGCGTGAGGCCGGAGTCATTACCGAGATGCAGATCCACCGTGATCTGGCTGAACTTCTGCTGATTCGCCAGCTTGATGGCCTCATCCGCGTTGTGCGCTTCGCTCACCGTGTAGCCGCGCCGGGTGAGACCACGTGCGAGGATGCCGGAGAACACCTCGTCGTCGTCGATCACCAGAAAATTCATTTCACTCATACTTGTTTCTCCGTGTTGGATGGCTCGGCACCGTGACGGCCCGAGCCAAAAAGTTTGCGCCCGGCGAGCGGCAGTTTCAGGACCGCACGCGTACCGCGCGGCTTGATCGTGCTGACATCGGTCAGTTCGATCGATCCCTTCAGACGCGCCGCCGCCGAAAATGCCAGATAGAGGCCCACGCCGTGGCCGCCTTGCGTACTCTCGACCGGCACCGCACCCAGCGAGCCGCGCAACGCGGCCGGAATGCCCGGGCCTGCGTCGCAGACTTCGAATACGATCTGATCTCCACGCGCCGCAAGCGAGCAGGACAGCGTGACGTGATCGCGGCTCGCACGCGCGGCGTTGTCGAGCAGAATCGTGAGAATCTGACTCACAGCCACGGTATCGTCAAGACTGACGTCCGCGGGCGGCACGCCGATCCGCTCGAATTTCACATGCGGATGGCGCAAGCGCCACTGCTCGCCGAACGATTCGAGCCACTCGCCGACCGGTTGGCGGCTGGCGCTCGTCGATGCCCGACTGCGCAGCCGGGCAAGAGCCGAAGTGCAGAGCGACATCTGCTGTTCGAGTAGTTCGAGGTCGGCTGTGTACGGCGCGAGGCCCTTGTCGGAGCGCGCGGCGTCGCGCAATTCCTCGGACAACATTGCAATTGTAGACAGAGGTGTGCCGATTTCGTGAGCGACGGTGGCGGCCTGCACGCCGAGCGCGACCGCACGTTCATCGTGAAGCAAGCGCTGCTGCGCGTCTCCGAGCGCTGCGTCACGTAGCCGCAGTGCTCGCGACATGCGTGCAACGAACCATGCAATGAGGCCGACGCTGACCATGAAGTTCACCCACATGCCGGCGCGATAGTAGTCGAACAGGTTCGCGGGATTATCGAGATTCAGCGGCACGGAATCGAAGCCCAGCACTGCGTAGCAAGCCACTGCGAAGGCCGCGAGCCAGGCCATCAGATGCCACGGCAGCACGGCTGCGGCAATGGCAAGAGATGGCAGGTAGAGCGAAACGAATGGATTGGTGGTGCCGCCGGACAGAAACAGCAATGCGGACAACGCGCCCAGATCGACCCAGATCTGGCCGAACAGTTCCATGTTGGATTCGGGCCGCTGCTGCGAAACGCGCCACCATGTGAGTCCGTTGAAGATCACTTCGAGCGCGATCACGAGCAGCATGGCGGGCAACGGCAGGTGCACGCCGATGAAGGTCTGCACGAACGCAATCGTCATCAACTGGCCGATGATCGCGAGGCTGCGCAGCCAGAACAGATGCCCGAGATTGACGCGGCCGGTGTTGGTGATTCGATGCATGATTTTAGTTTACCTGTTCGGACTCGTCCGACTGACCTCGCGACCTTGCGCCAGTAACATGGAAATTTTTCGCGACAGCGCCGCACGGGCCGATCCCTACACCGGTTCCTCCGTCGCGCAGCTTAACCATGCTACCTGCTTCCGACTGCGAGGCCGACGCCTCATCAGCTTTCCTGACTTTCTTGCGACGCGCCGCGGAGGCCCGGCACCGTGGCACGGCGCAAGCCGAGGCCGCTTGTCTCGACGCCGCGGCGCGAATCCATTCACTGGACGACGCGTCCCTCGCATCGCTCAGCGCCGCATTGCTCACGCAACATCGCGTCAGCGACGCGATCGAACTCGCCGCCATTATTGCCCAACTCGATCCGCACCGCGCCCATGCGCACTTTCGTCACGGCTACGCGCTGCAGATAGCGAACCGGCATCATGAGGCCATCGCACCCTATCGCCACGCGCTCGCCATCGACCCGAGATTGCCGTGCCTGCGCAGCAATCTTGCGGGCGCGCTGTCGCGCACCGGCGGCGACCCGGGCGAACAGATCGCGCTACTGGAAAGCGCCGTCCGGGATGCGCCCGGCGAGGGCGACGGCTGGACCAATCTGACCAACGCGTACCGCATGAACAGGGATCTGCCGCAAGCGCTCGAAGCCGGCGCCCAAGCCGTGCAATGCGCACCGCATAGCCCGCTGGCGCACAACAACTATGCGCTGGCGCTACGTGAGGCGCAACGCTGGGACGACGCGGAGCAAGCCGCCCAGACCGCCTGCGCGCTGGGCCCGGAAGACGCCAGCCTGCGCTCCAATCTGTCCATGCTGCAACTCATTCGTGGCGGTTACGCGCATGGCTGGGCATCGCACGAGGCGCGCTGGGACGGCTCCGCGGAACTGGGCGGGAACCGCCCGGTCATGCCGGCGCCGCTTTGGCGTGGCGAGCCGCTGGCCGGCAAGACGCTGCTCGTGTGGGGCGAGCAGGGCATGGGCGACGTCCTGCAGTTCTGCCGCTATATCCCCATGCTGGCCGAGCGCGTGCATCGTGAAGGCGGCAGGCTCAGTTGGAACACGTTTCCGCAAATGGGCGCGCTGCTCGCGCGCAGCCTCGCCGCTCACGCGGACGAGTTTTCAGCCGGCGGCGGCGTCGAATCGCTACCGGCGTTCGACTACGAGATTCCGTTGCTGAGCCTGCCGCTGATATTCGATACACGAGAGGAAACGATTCCGGCCGCGGCCCCCTATCTGCACGCGGACCCTGCAGCCAGCGAGTCGTGGCGAACACGGCTGGCGGGCGAACCCCGGCTCAAAGTCGGGCTGACATGGACCGGCAGTCACGGCCATCAGCGCAATCCATTCCGCCGCGTGGGCTGGGAGCGCTATGCGGCTCATTTCGGCGGTATGCAAGACGTCGCCTTCTATTCATTGCAGCCGGGCGCTGAAGCGGACGTCGCGGCGGCACGAACAGCCGGCCTGGCAATGACCGACTACACCGCCGAATTCGCGACCTTCGACGACACCGCCGCGTTCGTGGGCGCGCTCGATCTCGTCATTACGGTTTGCACGTCGGCGGCGCATCTGAGCGGCGCGCTCGGCCAGCGCACCTGGGTGCTGCTCGACGTCAACCCGCACTGGGTCTGGCTGCTCGATCGTCGCGACAGCCCGTGGTATCCGAGCGCCACGCTGTACCGGCAGCCGCGGTTCGGTCACTGGGAGCCGGCGCTGGAAGCCGTCGCGCGTGATTTGCGAGGGCTGGCGCTGCAGCACCGCGCGGCGTAAGCCGCCCGCGCTTCGCTCAGACAGGGGATCGTGCGGTGGCCTGATCGTCAGCCACGGGCGTCAATCACACGCCGGGCGGCGCCTGGCCCGCTCGCGCAATCTCCGCGGCAAGGCACTCGGGACACAGACAACGTCCCGCCGGATCGAGCCTGTCCGCCGGCAACGACGGCATTTGGCGGCACCAGCATTCGAACGGTTGCGCATGTTTGCCGCAATCGAACGTATTGCCGCAGCGCGGACAGCGCGCGCTGCTTGAAGAGCGGGCGGCGGACGGTTTCATGACGGGCCGGATGGTCTCGCTTCAGCCTGGATCAGGAAATGATGCCACGTCTGGCGGACCGCCGTGAGTCGTCCGTTCGGCTAATTCACAGGCACTGCCGCGCCGCGTTACGCTCGATCGTCGGCTGGCGTCGGCGGCTGTCGTTGCGCGGTGCGCAAAGCCCGCGGCACCCACCGTTTGCGCAGGTATCGAAAACCCTGTTGCAGCGCGCCAGTCCTGTACAATTCGCCCTGATTCAACTGTTCCGTGCCCGAGCCTGCCGCCATGTCCGAGCTTCCTGACCTTTCGCAGATTGCGCCCACCCTGAAGGCTGAAATCCTGGCCGAGGCGCTGCCCTACATTCGCCAGTATCACGGCAAGACCGTGGTCATCAAATACGGCGGCAACGCGATGACCGAGGAGCGCCTGAAGCAGGGCTTCGCGCGCGACGTGATCCTGCTGAAGCTGGTCGGCATCAATCCGGTCATCGTGCACGGCGGCGGTCCGCAAATCGACCAGGCGCTGAAGAAGATCGGCAAACAGGGCACTTTCATCCAGGGCATGCGCGTCACCGACGAAGAGACGATGGAAGTCGTCGAATGGGTGCTCGGCGGCGAAGTGCAGCAGGACATCGTCACGCTGATCAACCACTTCGGCGGCCACGCGGTCGGCCTGACGGGCAAAGACGGCGGCCTGATCCATGCACGCAAGATGCTGATGCCGGACCGCGACAATCCCGGCCAGTACGTCGATATCGGCCAGGTGGGCGAAGTCGAGGCAATCAACCCGGCGGTCGTGAAAGCGCTGCAGGACGACGCGTTCATTCCGGTGATCTCGCCAATCGGTTTCGGCGAAGACGGCCTGTCGTACAACATCAACGCGGATCTGGTCGCGGGCAAGCTGGCGGTCGTGCTGAACGCCGAAAAGCTCGTGATGATGACGAACATCCCCGGCGTGATGGATAAGGAAGGCAATCTGCTGACCGATCTGTCGGCGCGCGAAATCGACGGCCTGTTCGCCGACGGCACGATCTCCGGCGGCATGCTGCCGAAAATCTCGTCGGCGCTGGACGCGGCCAAGAGCGGCGTGCGTTCGGTGCACATCATCGACGGCCGCATCGAGCACTCGGTCCTGCTGGAGATTCTCACCGAGCAGCCGTTCGGCACCATGATCCGTTCGCATTGATTCCAGCCTCAAATCCGGCACACATGGCACGTCAGCGTGACGTGTCATGTGTGCCGTGCAGTTGCGCTACACAGTCGTACGGCGCGCACGGCGTCCACGGCGTCCACGGCGGCTGGCAACGCGCCGCCTCCGCGCACCGCCCCGCTTCCTCTACTATTCTCGCCATCCGCACCGTGAACCGTTCGCGTTCGCCGCGCGAGGCGACGGTTCGCGCCTGAACGGCGTACTCCATCATGCGCACTCCCACTTCCCGACGCCGTCGTCCGCATATCGCAGGAGGCCGTCCGGTCTGGCTGTTCGATCTCGACAACACGCTGCACCACGCATCGCACGCAATCTTTCCGGCGATCAATCAAGGCATGACGCAGTACATCATCGACGCCTTGCAAGTGGACATCGACGAAGCGAACCGTCTGCGCACGGGCTACACGCAGCGCTACGGCGCGGCGCTGCTCGGCCTCACGCGCCACCATCCGCTCGATCCGAACGACTTCCTGAAGGTCGTGCATACGTTCCCCGATCTCGGCTCGATGATCCGCCACGAACGCGGCGTGGCGCGCCTCGTGGCGGCGCTGCCGGGCCGCAAGATCGTGCTGACCAACGCACCCGAGGCGTATGCGCGCGCGGTGCTCGCCGAACTGCGCATCGAGGGCCTGTTCGAACAGGTGATCGCCATCGAACACATGCGCGATCGCCGCCACTGGCGCGCCAAGCCCGACCACGCGATGTTGCGCAAAGCCATGCGCGACGCCCACGTTTCGCTCAAGGACGTGATCCTCGTCGAAGACACGCGCTCGCATCTGAAGAACTATCGGCGTCTCGGCATCCGCACGGTGTGGATCACCGGCCATCTGCCGCGCAAGCCGCACGCGGACGGCATACCGACGCGCCTGCCCGGCACCGGCCGGCCGCACTATGTCGACCGGACCATTCGTTCGTTAAAATCGCTACGACTGAGCACCCGCTCGGTTCGATTGAAGAGACAGCAGACGGGACGACAGCCATGCAGCCGATCGACAAGCCTGACGAAGTCTTAGCCGAACACGAACCGACCGCCACGCTCGCCGCCCCGCGCGCGCAGCGCCTGAAACCAGGCGAGCGCCGCGTGCACATTCTCCAGACGCTCGCCGCGATGCTGGAAGCGCCAAAGGGCGAAAAGATCACCACCGCGGCGCTAGCCGCGAGGCTCGGTCTCTCGGAAGCCGCGCTTTACCGGCATTTCGCCAGCAAGGCGCAAATGTTCGAAGGGCTCATCGAGTTCATCGAGCAAACCATCTTCGGTTTGATTAACCAGATTGCCGACAAGGAAAGCAATGGCGTGCTGCAGGCGCGCGCGATCGCGTTGATGCTGCTCAACTTTCCCGCGAAGAACCCCGGCATGACGCGCGTGCTGACCTGCGAGGCGCTGGTCGGCGAACACGAACGCCTGACCGAACGCGTCAATCAGATGCTGGAGCGCGTCGAGGCGTCGCTGAAACAATGCCTGCGGCTCGCGCAAATGGAGGCGCACGCCGGCGCGAGTCCGAGGGACGACGCCACCGCGCAGCACGCCGCCGTTCCATTGCCTGCCGGCTACGATCCCGCGCTCCGCGCGAGTCTGCTGCTCAGCTATATCATCGGCCGCTGGCACCGCTATGTGCGCAGCGGCTTCGCGCGGCCGCCCGCCGAACACGCCGACGCGCAACTGCTCCTGATTCTTCAGTAGTCCGGGCGGCCTGCGCCGCGCTGTGGCTGCGCCCGCGGCGTTGCCGCACGAAAATTTCCGCTATACTTTGCGCCTGACTGCGGCGCCGCGATGCATCGGGAGCCGCTATCCGCAACACCCTGAGCACCTGCTTCAAACACTTGGACGCGCCGATTTGCTGACTCGATTGCGGGCGCGCGAACTGCCGGGAACGTTTCCCGCGGTTCACTATAAGTGCGGCTAAAGAGGTCGTCAGCCGCGCACACAGCCGTTCTCCTCCGTGCTTCGCCGACGCCGTCTAGCCGCCCTGTTTTGTTAAATGGCGGAATGAATGGAATCGATCGGTATCGTCGCTCCCCAAAAAATGCATTTCACCGAGCCGCTGCCGTTGCAGAACGGCAGCTCGCTCGCCGGTTACGACCTGATGGTCGAGACCTACGGCACGCTCAACGCCGCGCGTAGCAACGCGGTGCTGGTGTGCCACGCGCTCAACGCCTCGCACCACGTGGCGGGCGTGTATGCCGACAATCCCAAGGACGTCGGCTGGTGGGACAACATGGTCGGGCCGGGCAAGCCGCTCGACACCGACAAATTCTTCGTGATCGGCGTGAACAATCTGGGCTCGTGCTTCGGCTCGACCGGGCCGATGAGCATCAATCCGTCTACCGGCAATCCGTACGGCGCGACCTTTCCCGTCGTGACGGTGGAAGACTGGGTCAACGCCCAGGCGCGCGTCGCCGATCAATTCGGCATCACGCGCTTCGCCGCGGTGATGGGCGGCAGTCTCGGCGGCATGCAGGCGCTTGCGTGGAGCATGATGTATCCGGAGCGCGTCGCTCATTGCATCGTGGTCGCGTCCACGCCCAAGCTGTCGGCGCAGAACATCGCGTTCAACGAGGTCGCGCGCTCGGCGATTCTCTCGGACCCGGACTTTCACGGCGGCAACTACTACGCGCACAACGTGAAGCCGAAGCGCGGCTTGCGCGTCGCGCGCATGATCGGCCACATCACCTATCTGTCGGACGACGACATGGCCGAGAAATTCGGCCGCTCGCTGCGCCGCGCTGAAGGCGCGCGGGACGCGTACAACTTCAACTTCGACGTCGAATTCGAGGTGGAGTCGTACCTGCGCTACCAGGGTGACAAATTCGCCGACTACTTCGATGCGAACACGTACCTGCTGATTACCCGCGCACTCGACTACTTCGACCCGGCCAAGGCGTTCGACGGCGATCTGACGGCCGCGGTCGCGCACACCACGGCCAAATATCTGATCGCCAGCTTCACGACCGACTGGCGTTTCGCGCCGGCCCGCTCGCGCGAACTGGTGAAAGCGCTGCTCGATCACAAGCGCACGATCACCTACGCGGAAATCGACGCGCCGCACGGCCACGACGCCTTCCTGCTCGACGACGCGCGCTATCACAACCTGATGCGCGCCTACTACGACCGTATTGCGAACGAGGTGAACGCATGAACCAGCGAGCCCTGGATTATCTGGCGCTGCGCCCCGACTTCCGCGCGATCGCCCGCTGGGTCGAACCGCGCGCCACCGTGCTGGATCTGGGCTGCGGCGACGGCTCGCTGCTCTCGCTGCTGACCGAAGAACTGGATGTGTTGGGCTACGGCATCGAGATCAACGACGCGGGCGTGCTGGCGTCGACGCAAAACGGCGTCAACGTGATCCAGCAGAATCTGGAAGACGGCCTGCGCCTGTTCGAAGACGGCAGCTTCGATTTCGCAGTTCTGTCGCAGACGCTGCAAACCATTCATCAGACGGCCGCGATCCTGCGCGAGACCGTGCGGGTCGGCAAGGAATGCATCGTGTCGTTTCCGAACTTCGGCTACTGGGCGCATCGGCTCTCGGTGCTGCGCGGCCGCATGCCGGTGTCGAAGTCGCTGCCTTATCAATGGCACAACACGCCGAACGTGCGGGTGCTGACCATCAAGGATTTCGAGGCGCTCGCGCCGGAAGTCGGCATCGAGATTCTCGACCGGGTCGTGCTGCACGAGGGTCAGGTCGTGCGGTGGGGGGTGAACTGGCGTGGTAGTCTTGCGGTCTATCGCGTCAAGAAAAGCTAACGCAAGTTATCCACATGTCGAACCCGCCGCACGAGGCGCCTGCACTTACCGCTCACGAAGAACATCCCGGCTGGCGCGCGTTCCTGAATACGCGCATGCTGATCTGCGTCTTTCTCGGCTTTACGTCGGGATTGCCGCTGTTCACGCTCGTCTATCTGGTGCAGGCATGGTTACGCTCCGAAGGCGTCAACCTGAAGGAAATCGGCCTCTTTGCGCTGATCCAATTCCCGTACACCTGGAAATTCATCTGGGCGCCGCTGATGGACCGCTACGTCCCGCGCTTGCCCGGCTGGCGTCCGGGCAGACGGCGCGGCTGGATGCTGGTCACACAGATTCTGGTGGCCGGCGCCATGGGAACGTTGGGGTTCGTCTCGCCCAAAGAGTCGATCTGGACGGTGGCGGCCCTGACGGCGCTGGTCGCGTTTTTCGGCGCCAGCCAGGACATCGTGATCGACGCCTACCGGCGTGAGTTGCTAAGCGATACGCAGCAGGGGCTCGGCAACGCGGTGCATGTGAACGCCTACAAGATCGCGGCACTCGTGCCCGGTTCGCTCGCGCTGATCCTGTCCGACCATTTGCCGTGGAGCACCGTGTTCATCGTGACCGCCGCGTTCATGCTGCCCGGCATGGTCATGACACTGGTGGTGCGCGAACCCGCAGTACACGGCACGCCGCCCAGGGACCTGCGCGAAGCGATCGTGCAGCCGTTCAAGGAATTCATTCAGCGTGACGGCTGGCGTGGCGCGCTGTTCGTGCTCGGTTTCATCTTTCTGTACAAACTCGGCGACACGATGGCGACCACGCTGTCCACCTCGTTCTTTCTGGACATCGGATTTTCTCGCACGCAGATCGGCGTGATCGCGAAGACCACGGCGTTCGGCGCCAGTCTGGCGGGCGGGATCGTCGGCGGGATCTGGCTAATGAAAATCGGCATCGGCCGGGGCTTGTGGATCTTCGGCATCCTGCAGATGGTGTCGACGCTCGGCTTCGCGTGGCTCGCGCATCTCGGGCCGGCTTCGCCCGGTCTCACGGCGATTTACGACATCGCCGTCGGGCTGAGCCAGGGCACGACGAAGCTGCTGGCGCTGGTGGGCATCGATTGGGCCGTGCAGCTCGAGCCGCGTTCAGTTGCTCTCGCGCTCGTCTACGGCTTCGAAACCTTCGCCACCGGTCTGACGATGGCGGCTTTCACGGCGTATATCGCCAGCACCACCGATCCGCGTTACACGGCTACCCAATTCGCGCTCTTCACGAGCCTCGCTTCGGTGCCGCGCACGCTGGCTTCGGCCGCAAGCGGGTATGTGGTCGCGCAGATCGGCTGGTTCGATTACTTCATCGTTTGCACTGCGCTGGCCTTGCCCGGCATGGTGCTTCTGCTGCGTATCGCGCCGTGGAGGACGCGGTCGTGAAGGCGCTTCTCCCGAAGGCCGTACTGCGCCCGATTACATCCCGGCGTCCTGCGCGCAACGCGAGACGCGCGGCTCTGCACACGGTATGGTCGCTCGGCTGTGTGAGCCTGACGTTGGCCGCGCCTTTGAGCGCCTACGCGACCGCCATGCCGGCCACTGCTACCAGCACGGCCGCACCCGCTGCTGCGCCGGTACCCGCCACATCGGCCGCGCCAACGGCGAAGGCCGCAGCGGCCGCCGCGAGCCAAGAAAGCGCGACATCGGCGGTGCAAGGCACGACCAACGCGGGCAGCGCCGTTGGCGCCGGCAGTGCGCCCGCCACTGCCACACCGCCCTCGGCGGCGCCGTCGACGCCGTCGACGCCATCGCCGCCGGCTCCGGTCACGGCGAGGACGCCGGCGCCGTCCGCAGCCGCCAAAGCGGCCGCCGGCACATCAATGCCTGCCGCAGCGTCCGCACCGTACAGCCTGACGAACACGCAGTTGCGCTACGGCGGCTATCTGGTGTTCCGCAACCTGATTCCTTCGCCGATGCTCGAGGCGCAAGCCGCCGAAGAGTTCAACCAGATCGCCTACGGCGCCGAGCACGCGAACCGGCTGTATGGCGACGCCGACGCACACGTCACGCGCGTGCGCTCGATCGTCGACAAGCTGATCCCGTACTCGCTGAAATGGAACGAGCGGGCCAAGAACTGGAAGTGGGATGTGGCGGTGGTGCGCTCGCCCGATATCCGCATGTACTGTCTGCCGGGCGGCAAGATCGTCGTGTATGGCGGGCTGCTCGACCGCGCGCGTTTGAACGACAACGAACTCGGCATGCTGATCGGCCACGAGATCGCGCACGCGCTGCGCGAACATGCGCGCGAGCGGCTCGGCCAACTGCAGGCGAGCCAGCTCGACTCGTCGGGTACGATCCCGCAACTGTTCGGACTCGCCGACCTCGGCGCGGCGCCGCTCGGCATCGGCTCGCGCCTCCTGGAAATGAAATACGAGAATACCGACGAGACCGAAGCCGACGTGATCGGCAGTGATATCGCGTCGCGCGCCGGCTTCGATCCGCGCGCGGCGGTCACGCTCTGGGACAAGCTCGCGCAGGCCACGCGCGGCAATCGCGATCAGGGCTTCATCTACGTGCATCCGTACACGCCGGCGCGCCGCCAGGACATCATCAAACGTCTGCCCGACATGCTGCCGCTCTACGCGAAAGCGATCGGCAAAACGGTCGATGCGCTGCCGGACTACGGCGGCATGGGCCGCCCGCGCCGCACACCGGCCCGCAACTGAGCGGCGCAGGCCGAGCCCGGCGCGGCTCAGCTCTTGTGTGGCGAAGCGCGCCGTTGTGGGGAGGCTACTTTGGCCTCGCCCTCTGCCAGAACGCGGACTCTGCTTATTTCTTGAGCTTGTGGTCGTAATCGACCGTCAGCGGCGCATGGTCGCTGAACTTGATATCGCGGAACACGTCAGTGCGTTTCGCCTTGCTCGCGATACCCTGCGTCGCGATCTGATAATCGATCCGCCACCCGACGTTCTTCGCGTAGGCCTGGCCGCGATTGCTCCACCATGTGTACTGCTCCGGCCGCTGGTCGAGCGTGCGGAACACGTCGACGTAACCCACTTCGTCGAACAGTTTGGTGAGCCATGCGCGCTCTTCCGGCAGGCAACCCGAGTTCTTCTGATTGCTCTTCCAGTTCTTGATGTCGATTTCCTTGTGGACGATGTTCACGTCGCCGCACACGATCACTTCGCGCTCCTGAGCCAGTTCCGCGAGATGCGGCATGAACTCGTCCATGAAACGGTATTTGGCCTGCTGGCGTTCGTCGCCGCTCGAGCCCGACGGCACGTACACCGAAATCACCGAGAGCTTGCCGAAACGCAGTTCAACATAGCGCCCTTCCGGGTCGAACTCCTCGCTGCCGAAGCCGATTACCACTTCGTCCGGTTCGTGACGCGTGTACACGCCCGCGCCGCTATAACCCTTCTTCACGGCGTGCTGGAAATAGCCGGTGAAGTTGTGTGGCGCCATGAATTCCGGCGTCATGTCGTCTTGCGAGCATTTGATTTCCTGCACGCACAGCACGTCGGCTTTCTGTTCGCCGAACCAGTCGAAAAAGCCCTTCTTCGCCGCTGAACGGATACCGTTCAGGTTGGCGGTAATCACACGCAACATGTCGTTCCTTATATGGTCGATTCGTTTCTGAAGCAAAGGGGCACGCTCACGCGATCTTGATGCCCTTCAGCGATTCTTTGGCAGGCGGAAATTCGAGCTTCAGCGTTTCGAATGCGCGCAACAGCAATTCGGCCACCATCACATTGCGATGCGTCTTCGAGTCCGCCGGAATCACGTACCACGGCGCGTATTCGGTCGATGTCGCGGCGAGCGCCTCGCCATAGGCCACCTGATATTTGTCCCACTGCTTGCGCGCTTCGAGATCGGCGACGTCGAATTTCCAATGCTTGGTCGAATCGTCGATACGCGCCTGCAAACGCACACGCTGCTCTTCTTTCGAAATGTGCAGCATGCACTTGATGATGGTCGTGCCGCTATCTGCCAGCAATGCTTCGAACTGGCGGATGTGGCGGCAGCGTTGCGCGAAGGCTGGCGCGTCCAGGTTGCCGAGCACCGTGGGCACCAGCAGATCTTCGTAATGACTGCGGTTGAAGATCGTCAGTTCGCCCGCCGCAGGCGCTTGCGCATGCACGCGCCAGAGAAAGTCGTGCGCGAGTTCGACGGGCGTCGGCGCCTTGAACGGCACGATGCGCAAACCCAGCGGATCGACGTCGTGAAACACCGCGCGGATCGTGCCGTCCTTGCCGCTCGTGTCCATGCCCTGCAGCACCAGCAGGACGCGGCGCGTCTGCTGCGCATGCAGGCGCTCCTGCTGGGAGTCGAGCTTCTCGCCGATCTCCAGGAGGCGGGCTTTGTCGGCGTCTTTCGAACCGGCCGAAAAGGGTTTTGCAGCCGGATCGAAACCGTCGAGCGAGAATTTGTTTTTCTTCTTGCCGTCGTCGAAATACGGCACGCGGAAGTCGTCGAGTTCAGGTTGCCTGGCCATCCACACACTCCGTGATCTGCGTTTAAACGGTCCCGCAAATGAAACGGGCCGCTGCCCCACTTTCGTTTCCGGCAACAGCCCGCGGTGGCCAAAGCGCGAACGCTTAGGCCGTGCTTTTTTAACTCAGCTTCAACTCAGGACAGCTTCTTCTTGAGCAGTTCGTTTACCTGCGCCGGATTCGCCTTGCCCTTGGTCGCTTTCATTGCCTGACCGATCAGCGCGTTGAACGCCTTTTCCTTGCCGGCGCGGAATTCCTCGACCGACTTCTGATTCGCAGCGAGCACTTCGTCGATGATCGCTTCGAGCGCGCCGGTATCCGAAATCTGCTTCAGGCCCTTCGCTTCGATGATGCGATCGGCAGCGGCTTCGTCGGTGGCTTTCTCTTCCCAGATCGCGAGGAAAATTTCCTTGGCGATCTTGTTGGAGATCGTGCCGTCGGCGATACGTTGCAGCAGCAACGCGAGTTGCGCTGACGACACCGGACTTGCTGCAAAGTCGAGGCCTTCGCGATTCAACTGCGACGACACTTCGCCCATCAGCCAGTTAGCCGCAGCCTTCGCATTGGACGGGCCGACTTTGCTCACCACCGCTTCGTAGTACGCCGCCATCGCCTTGCTCGAGGTCAGCACGTTGGCGTCGTAAGGCGTCAAACCGTATTGCGTGACGAAGCGTTGTTGAATCGCGACCGGCAGTTCCGGCATCTCGCTCTTCACGCGCTCGACCCACGCCGCGTCGATCACGAGCGGCATCAGATCGGGATCGGGGAAAT
Source organism: Paraburkholderia aromaticivorans (assembly GCF_002278075.1). NCBI lineage: Bacteria > Pseudomonadati > Pseudomonadota > Betaproteobacteria > Burkholderiales > Burkholderiaceae > Paraburkholderia > Paraburkholderia aromaticivorans. The sequence continues at coordinate 1,081,713 of NZ_CP022989.1, forward strand.
AGCGGTAATCGTGCGCGTCTTCCTTGCTGCGCATGGAACGCGTTTCGCGCTTGTCCGGATCGTACAGACGCGTTTCCTGCACCACCGTGCCGCCGTCTTCGATCAATTCGATCTGACGGCGCACTTCGTACTGGATCGCTTCTTCGAGGAAGCGGAACGAGTTCAGGTTCTTGATCTCGGCGCGCGTGCCGAATTCGGCCTGACCGACCGGGCGCACCGACACGTTAGCGTCGCAACGGAACGAGCCTTCCTGCATGTTGCCGTCGCAGATGCCAAGCCACGTCACGAGCGTATGCAGCGTCTTGGCGTAGGCCACCGCTTCGGCCGCGCTGCGCATTTCCGGCTCGGTGACGATCTCGAGCAGCGGCGTGCCGGCGCGATTCAGGTCGATGCCGGTCATGCCCGCGAAGTCTTCGTGCAGCGACTTGCCCGCGTCTTCTTCGAGGTGGGCGCGCGTGAGGTTGACGACCTTCTCGTACGCTTCCTTACCCGTCTTTTCGTTGGCCGGCACCTGAATCGTCACCTGGCCGCCTTGCACGACGGGGATTTCGTACTGGCTGATCTGGTACCCCTTTGGCAGATCGGGATAGAAATAATTCTTGCGCGCGAAGATGCTGCGCGGCGCCACCGTCGCGCCGATCGCGAGGCCGAACTGGATCGCGCGCTCCACAGCACCGCGATTCATCACCGGCAAGGTGCCCGGCAAGGCCAGATCGACGGGGCAGGCTTGCGTGTTCGGCGCCGCGCCGAATTGCGTCGAGGCGCCCGAAAAAATCTTCGAGTGGGTCGACAGTTGCGCGTGGGTCTCCAGACCGATCACGACTTCCCATTGCTTGGTCATGGTGCTCACACTCCTGCCGGTGTTTTGCGGTGCCAGTCGGTCGCGCGCTGGAACGCGTCGGCCACCTGCAGCATCCGGGCTTCGTTGAAATAGTTGCCGATGATCTGCAGACCTACCGGACGCTGCGCATTCGCGCCCGCGCCGAAGCCGCACGGCACGCTCATGCCCGGCAAACCGGCGAGGCTCACCGACAGCGTGTAGATGTCGGCCAGATACATCTGCACCGGATCGTCGCCCTTCGCGCCGAGGTCCCATGCCACCGTTGGCGCGACCGGCCCCATGATCACGTCGCATTGTTTGAACGCTTCCTGGAAGTCCTGCGCGATGATGCGGCGGATCTTCTGCGCCTGCAGGTAGTACGCGTCGTAGTAGCCGTGCGACAGCACGTAGGCGCCGACCAGAATGCGGCGCTTCACTTCCGGACCGAAGCCTTCGGCGCGCGACTTCTTGTACATGTCGAGCAGATCGCGATACTCCGCGGCGCGATGGCCGAAGCGCACGCCGTCGAAACGCGACAGATTCGACGAAGCCTCAGCCGGCGCGATCACGTAGTACACCGGGATCGACAACTCGGTTTTCGGCAGCGAGACCTCGACCAGCGTGGCGCCGAGCGCTTCGTATTGCTTGAGCGCGGCGTCGATCGACGCGCGCACGTCGTCGGCGAGACCGGCGCCGAAATACTCTTTCGGCAGGCCGATGCGCAGGCCGGCGAGCGGTTTGTCGGCACCGGCTTCTTTCCACGGCTTGCCGAGGTGGCGCGTGTAGTCTTCGTCGTCACGCACGAGGCTGGTCGAATCGCGCTCGTCGAAACCGGCCATGGCGTTGAGCAGCGTGGCGCAATCCGCGGCGCTTTGCGCCATCGGGCCGCCCTGATCCAGCGACGAGGCGAACGCGATCATGCCGTAACGCGACACGCGGCCGTACGTGGGCTTGATGCCGGTAATGCCGGAGAACGACGCCGGCTGACGGATCGAGCCGCCGGTGTCCGTGCCGGTCGCGGCGGGCGCGAGGCGTGCGGCCACGGCCGCGGCCGAGCCGCCCGACGAGCCGCCCGGCACAGCCTGCACATCCCACGGATTCTGCACGGGACCGAAGTACGAATTCTCGTTGGACGAGCCCATCGCGAACTCGTCCATATTGGTCTTGCCCACGCACACCATGCCGGCGTTCTGCAGACGCGCGACCACGGTCGCGTCGAACGGGCTCTCGTAGTTCGACAGCATTTTCGAGCCGGCCGTGGAGCGCCAGCCCTTGGTGACGAACACATCCTTGTGCGCGATCGGCAGGCCGACCAGCGGGCCGGCGTGGCCGGTGTGGAGCAGCGCGTCCGCGGCTTTGGCCTGCGCGAGCGTCAGCTCGGGGTCGACCTGGATGAATGCGTTCAGGCTATTGGCCGCGTCGATCCGCTTCAGATAGAGCTGCGCCAGTTCGACTGCGGAGCATTCCTTGGCCGTCAATGCGGCGCGCAGTTCGCTCAAACTTTTTTCATGCATTGCGTTTTATCCTGAAGAGCGCGGCAGCGCAGTCACGCTGCCGTGGAGGCGTTCGGCTGCCCGCCGGCTAGCCGGGCCGGGAAAGCCGGAGACGACGGTCACGCGAGCGCCGGGACCACGAGTCGATATGCCGCACGGGTCGGCACATCGCCGGGGCTGGCTCGCACGCCGCGCCGGGCGCGATGCGCGGGTATTACTCGATCACCTTCGGCACGAGGTACAGGCCGTCCTGCACGGCCGGCGCCGGGCGCTGGAAAGCTTCGCGCTCGACCGTTTCGGTCACCGCGTCGTCGCGCAAACGCAGCGCGACGTCTTCGATCTGCTCGATCGGGTGGGCAAGCGGGGCGATGCCGGTGGTATCGACCGCCTGCATCTGCTCGACGAGGCCGAAAAAATCGTTGAGCTGAACAAGGGTGTGCTCAGCGTCGGCGTCGGCCAGTTCGAGCCGCGCAAGATGCGCGATGCGTTTTACATCGGTCAGGGTCAGAGCCATGCAGTCACCGGAAAATGTGGTGGACCGCCGCAGCACGCAAAAAACAGCGCTGCGACAGCGGGTTACGACGCTGGAGGAAGCCCTCGAAAAAGGGGCCAGCGGCGGCAAAAAGTGCCGTCCGTTTCCTTCAAAACATCCAAAATTATAAGGTATCATTACGCGTTCGACCCAAACCCGGACCGACTTACCAAGGCCTTTCTGAACGATTCCCCAAGATCGTTCGGATTTTTCTGACCTGGCTTTGCACCGGCCTCCGGTAGACTCCCTCGCAGCTTCAAGTTCCTGTGGCGCCGCTTCCGCCCGGTTGAAGCTGTTATTTTTTCCGCTGCCGCCCTGCGCATACGTTGCGAGGCCCGGCCCCAAGCGAGACAGGATTTTGAATGTTCGGTTTTTTGCGCAGCTACTTCTCCAACGATCTGGCCATTGACCTCGGCACGGCCAACACGCTCATCTACATGCGTGGCAAGGGCATCGTTCTTGATGAACCGTCGGTGGTCTCGATCCGCCAGGAAGGCGGTCCCAACGGCAAGAAAACCATCCAGGCAGTCGGCAAGGAAGCCAAGCAGATGCTCGGCAAGGTGCCGGGCAACATCGAAGCGATCCGCCCCATGAAAGACGGCGTAATCGCCGACTTCACCGTCACCGAGCAGATGATCAAGCAGTTCATCAAAACTGCTCACGAATCGCGCATGTTCTCGCCGTCGCCGCGTATCATCATTTGCGTGCCGTGCGGTTCGACCCAGGTCGAACGCCGCGCGATCAAGGAAGCCGCGCACGGCGCGGGCGCTTCGCAGGTCTACCTCATCGAAGAACCCATGGCTGCCGCGATCGGCGCCGGCCTGCCGGTGTCGGAAGCCACCGGCTCGATGGTCGTCGACATCGGCGGCGGCACGACCGAAGTCGGCGTGATCTCGCTCGGCGGCATCGTGTACAAGGGCTCGGTGCGCGTGGGCGGCGACAAGTTCGACGAAGCGATCGTCAACTACATCCGCCGCAACTACGGCATGCTGATCGGCGAGCAAACCGCCGAAGCCATCAAGAAGGAAATCGGCTCCGCCTTCCCGGGTTCCGAAGTCAAGGAAATGGAAGTGAAGGGCCGCAATCTGTCGGAAGGCATTCCGCGCAGCTTCACGATCTCCAGCAACGAAATTCTCGAAGCCCTCACCGATCCGCTGAACCAGATCGTGTCGTCGGTGAAGATCGCGCTTGAACAGACGCCACCGGAACTGGGCGCGGACATCGCCGAGCGCGGCATGATGCTCACGGGCGGTGGCGCGCTGCTGCGCGATCTGGACCGCCTGCTCGCAGAAGAAACCGGCCTGCCGGTGCTCGTCGCCGAAGACCCGCTGACCTGCGTTGTGCGTGGCTCGGGCATGGCGCTCGAACGCATGGACAAGCTGGGCAGCATCTTCTCGTACGAGTAAGCGAGCCCGTCTCCATGTCAGTAGCGCGGATCTGGCAAACGGCCCCTTGCGGGCCGGTTTGCCGTCGGCTGGGCCTGCCAGCCTTCGCGCGCTGAACGCGCGTCCCTCGCGCGCCGCCGTCTCACCCAACCGCTCACGCCCCCGGCGCCGACCATGGAATACAGTCCGCCGCCCCTGTTCAAGCAAGGACCGTCCGCCCTCGCCCGACTCGTGTTTTTCGTCGTGCTGGCGCTCGCCCTGCTGATCTCCGACGCTCGCTTCAAAACGCTCGAAATCGTGCGTGGCGTGCTCGGCGCGGGTCTTTATCCGTTGCAACGCGCGGCGCTCGTGCCGCGCGACATGTTCGTGGGCGCGGCCGACCTGGCCGTGACCAGCGCCACGCTGCGCAGCGAAAACGACAAACTGCGCAGCAAAGATCTGCAGCTTTCGCAGCAAGCCAATACGGCGGCCGAGCTGGCCGCCGAAAACGCGCATTTGCGCGCGCTGCTGCAACTGTCCCAGCGTTCCACCACTGAATCGCTGCCCGCCGAGATTCAGTACGACACGCGCGATCCTTTCACGCAGAAGGTGGTGATCGGCCGCGGTGCGCAGCAAGGCATCCAGAACGGTTCGCCGGTCGTCAACGAAGACGGCGTGATCGGCCAGGTGACACGCGTCTTCCCGCTGCAAGCCGAAGTGACCCTGCTCACGGACAAGGATCAGGCTGTCCCCGTGCAGATCGTGCGCACTGGCTTGCGCAGCGTGATTTACGGCACGCCGAAGGGCGACACGCTCGATCTGCGCTTCGTGCCGATCAGCGCCGACATCCAGTCCGGCGACGAACTCGTCACGAGCGGACTCGACGGCGTCTATCCGCCGGGCCTGCCGGTCGCCAGGGTGGTGCGGGTCGACAAACAGGCCGATACGGCGTTCGCGCGCGTGATCTGCCTGCCGATCGCGCCGGTGCGCGGCGCACGTCAGTTGCTGGTGCTGCATTACGTGAACAATGTGCCGCCGCGTCCCGCCGAAGAGCCAGACGCGGCCACCGCCGCGAAAGACGCGAAAGCGAAGAAGGGCGGCAAGCCGGCGGACGCCAAGGCCGCGGCGGACAAAGCTCCGGCAAAAGCAGGCGAAAAACCCGCCGCCGAGAAGCCCGCGGCGGCCAGGCCCGCTGACAAAGCCCCAGCCAAACCGGCGGCCGCGGAGAAGAAGCCTTCCGACAAGAAGCCGGCCGCTGAAAAGAACGCCGCCACCGAAAAGAAACCGGCCGCTGAAAAGAACGCGAAGCCGCCAGCCACACCGGGGGCGCAGCCATGAACCGTCCGCAATACATTCTGCAGCCGGTCAACCCGTACTTCATCTCGTTCAGCCTCGCCGCCGCGTTCCTGCTGAACCTGATGCCTTGGGGGCGCCTTGTCGGCGTGCCGGACTTCGTGGCGCTCGTGCTGCTGTTCTGGAACGTGCATCAGCCGCGCAAAGTCGGCATGGGTATCGCGTTTTCGCTCGGTTTGTTGATGGACGTGCACAACGCCAGCCTGCTCGGCGAGCACGCGCTGGCATATACGTTGTTGTCGTACGGCGCGATCACCATCCACCGCCGCGTGCTGTGGATGTCGCTCGGCGTGCAGACTTTCGCGGTCATGCCGCTGCTGGTCGTCGCGCAACTGGTGCCGTTCGTGATCCGTCTGCTGACGGGCGCGGCGTTTCCAGGCTGGGGTTATCTGATCGACGGTTTCGTCGAAGCCGCGCTATGGCCGGTCACCAGCATGCTGCTGCTGATGCCGCAGCGCCGCCCGGCCGACCCGGACGATACCCGGCCAATTTGATCACGCATCGGGGCCGCCGGCCGTTCTGATGGAACCCGCTTTGCCGGCCCGCTCGACGCGCGTCGCTGTTCATGCCTTCCGGTTCCGGCCGGAATAGGCGCACACTCATGATGGCCGTCATCCGGCCTTTTGCAGAATCGCATGACCGAATTCAAGGACACCCAGCAACAGCTCTCGAAGTTCCGCCTGCGCGTCGCGGCGGCGGGCCTGTTCGTGTTCGTCTGCTTCGGGCTGATCGTCTTCCGGTTCCTGTTCCTGCAGGTCTGGCACTACAGCAAATACTCGCTGCAAGCCGATGAAAACCGCATTTCCGTCGCGCCGATCGTGCCGAACCGCGGCATCATCACCGATCGCAACGGCGTCGTGCTGGCCAAGAACTACTCGGCCTACACGCTCGAAATTACCCCGTCGAAGCTGAACGACTCGCTCGAAAACGTGATCGACAACCTGGCCACGGTCGTCTCGATCGACGCGCGCGACCGCCGCCGCTTCAAGAAGCTGCAGGAAGACTCGAAGAACTTCGAGAGCCTGCCGATCCGCACCCGCCTGACCGACGACGAAGTCGCGCGCTTCACCGCGCAGCGCTTCCGTTTTCCTGGCGTGGAAGTGCGCGCGCGCCTGTTCCGCCAATATCCGCTCGGACCGACGGCGGCGCACGTGATCGGCTACATCGGGCGGATTTCACAGCGCGATCAGGACCGCATCGACGACGCCAGCGACCAGAACGACAGCGATCCGGACCACTACGATCCGCGTCTGGACGCGAACAACTACAAGGGCACCGACTACATCGGCAAGATCGGCGTCGAGCAGAGTTACGAGACCGAGTTGCATGGCCAGACCGGTTTCGAGGAAGTGGAAGTGACCGCCGGCGGCCGCCCCGTGCGCACGTTGTCGCGCACCCAGGCCACGCCGGGCAACAACCTGGTGCTGTCGCTCGATATCGGGCTGCAGCAGGTTGCCGAGCAGGCTTTCGCGGGACGGCGCGGCGCGCTAGTCGCGATCGAGCCATCGTCGGGCGACGTGCTCGCGTTCGTGTCCGCGCCGAGCTTCGATCCGAATTCGTTTGTCGACGGCATCGATCAGCAGACCTGGGACGACCTCAACAATTCACCCGACCACCCACTGCTCAACCGGCCGCTGCACGGCACCTATCCGCCAGGGTCGACCTACAAGCCGTTCATGGCGCTCGCCGCGCTCACGCTGCATAAGCGCACCCCGGGCTGGGGCTTCCAGGATCCGGGCTCGTACACCTTCGGCGGCCACACGTTCCGCAACGACGTGCGTTCGGGCCAGGGCTGGGTCGACATGAACCGCGCGATCGTGGTGTCGAACGACACGTATTTCTACATGCTCGCTCACGATCTCGGCGTCAACAACATCGCCAACTTCATGAAGCCGTGGGGCTTCGGCCAGATCACCGGCATCGACATCTCGGGCGAGGCGCGCGGCATCCTGCCGTCCACCGAATGGAAGCGCAAGGCATACCGCAAGCCGGAACAGCAGCGCTGGTACGAAGGCGAAACGATCAGCCTCGGCATCGGCCAGGGCTACAACTCGTTCACCATTCTCCAGCTTGCTCATGCCACGGCCACGCTCGCGAACAATGGCGTCGTGATGAAGCCGCACCTCGTGCGCGACATCGAAAACCCGATCACGAAAGACACCCGTGCGGTCGTGCGCGATCCGAGCGACAAAATCGCGGTGAAGCAATCGGACATCGACATCATCAAGCGCGCCATGGAAGGCGTCGTGACCAATGGGACGGCGTCGAAACTGTTTATCGGCGCCCAATACCAGGCGGCCGGCAAGACGGGGACGGCGCAGGTCTACTCGCTGCAAGGCGCGAACTACAAAGGCCACGCAATCGCCGAACATCTGCGCGACCACGCGCTTTTCATCGCCTTCGCGCCCGTCGAGCAGCCGAAGATCGCGCTCGCGCTGATCGTCGAAAACGGCGGCTGGGGTGCGGAATCGGCGGGCCCGATTGCGCGCAAGGTGCTCGACTACTACCTCGTCGGCAAGAACAAGCCGGGCGCGCAGCAAGCGGCTATCGAAGCCGCGGCGTCCGCGACCGAAGACGCGTCCGCGCCCGAAGTCGGCGGCGCACCGTCGCCACAGGACTCGGCTCAGCCGGTCAAGGTCGCGGCGGGCTTCACTGCCCTGCCGATTCCCGGCGCGGCTTCGGCGGCAGCGGCGGCCTCCGCTGCGGCGGCGGCGGCGAGGGCGGCCTCCGCGGCAGCAGTTGCGTCCGCGCCCGCTGTCGCGTCGGCGCCCGTTGCCGCCTCCACGTCGGCCGCCGCAAAGAATCCGACGCCGCGTAAGTCCGGCGCCCCGCATCACCCCCGCCCGGCCAGCGAGCCGGCGCCGAGCGCCGCGGCACCGTCGCGCGATGACGGCACCCAGGCCACGTCGCCACGCCAGCCGGTTTCCGGCGGCATCGACGAGTAAGGAGAAAAGGCATGCAATTCGACAAGCGCGCCTGGCTCGACCGCATCAAGCGGATGTTCGCGGGCTTCGATCGCCCGCTCGCGCTGATCGTGTTTCTGCTGCTGTGCGTCGGCATCGTCACGCTGTACAGCGCGAGTCTGGACGTCCCGGGCCGCGTGGAAGACCAGTTGCGCAACATCATGCTGACGTTCGTGCTGATGTGGGCGCTCGCCAATGTTCCACCCACCACGCTGATGCGCTTCGCGGTTCCGCTCTATACGTTCGGGATCGCGTTACTGGTCGCGGTGGCGCTGTTCGGCCTCACACGCAAGGGCGCGAAGCGCTGGATCAATGTCGGCGTGGTGATCCAGCCGTCGGAAATCCTGAAGATCGCCACGCCGCTGATGCTCGCGTGGTACTACCAGCGCCGCGAAGGCGTGATGCGCTGGTACGACTACCTGGTCGGCCTGCTGATTCTCGCGGTGCCGGTCGGCCTGATCGCCAAACAGCCCGATCTCGGCACGGCCGTGCTGGTGTTCGCGGCCGGCTTCTTCGTGATTTACTTCGCGGGGCTGAGTTTCAAGCTGATCGTGCCAGTGCTGATTGCAGGCGTGATCGCGGTCGGCTCGATCGCCGCCTTTCAGGACAAGATCTGTCAGCCCGAAGTGCAATGGCCGTTGATGCACGACTATCAGAAGCACCGCATCTGCACGCTGCTCGATCCGACCTCGGATCCGCTCGGCAAGGGCTTCCACACGATCCAGGCGGTCATTGCGATCGGCTCGGGCGGTCCGCTCGGCAAAGGCTGGCTGAAGGGCACGCAGGCGCATCTGGAGTTCATCCCCGAGAAGCACACCGACTTCATTTTCGCGGTGTTCTCCGAAGAGTTCGGGCTGGCGGGCGGTATCGTGCTGCTCACGCTGTACATGCTGTTGATCGCGCGTGGGCTGTATATCGCGGCCAATGGTGCGACGCTGTTCGGACGTTTGCTGGCCGGCTCGCTGACCATGGCGTTCTTCACCTACGCCTTCGTGAACATCGGCATGGTGAGCGGTATCTTGCCGGTGGTCGGCGTACCGTTGCCGTTCATGAGCTACGGCGGCACCGCCCTGACCACGCTGGGTGTGGCGATTGGCCTCATCATGAGTGTCGCGCGGCAAAAGCGGTTGATGCAGAGTTAGCGCGTCGGGTCGGTCGGCGAACCAGGCCTGAAACAAGGCGATCAATAGCAGAAGGGGCACACCGTCATCACGGTGCGCCCCTTTTTCGTTTACTGCGGCTTCACTTCCTTCTGATCCCGCAACTGCGCGCTGAGTTGCTGATACTTGAGCCGCGCCGCCGGATCGCCCTGCGCCGCCGCGGCGGCGTAATAGGCGCGCGCCACGTTCAGATTCTGGTCCACGCCGTCGCCGCCGCGCTCGTAGAACGAGCCGGTCACGTATTGCGCGGTCATGTCGCCGCCTTGCGCCGCCTTCTTGTACCAGACGAACGCCTGCTTGTTGTCGCGCTCGGTGCCGCGTCCATCGAGGAACTGATTGGCGAGCGCCAACTCGGCCTGCACGTGTCCTTGCTGGGCCGCCTTCAGAAACCAGCGGTGCGCCTCGACCGGATCGCGCCCGACGAACTCGCCGTCGTCGTACATCTTGCCGTACACGTACTGCGCGTGCGACATATTGGCGTCGGCGGCCTTGCGCAGCCATTTCTTGCCTTCATCGACGTTAGCCGGGCCGCCTTCGCCGTTGAGCAACATCATCGCGTAGTTGAACTCGGCGAGCCGGCTGCCGCGCTCGGCAGCCTTGCGGAACTCGGCCAGCGCCGCGCCGAGATTGCCGGCGTTGTAGTCGGCGACCGCGGTTTGCGTCTGCGGGTCGTTCGACTTCGCCACGCCGCTCTGCGCGTACGCAGCCGCACTCGCCATCAACGCCGCCGTGACCGCCAGACGCACCACGACGCACTGCACCATCCCCTTCATGACCTCACCTCCTGCAACGCCTGGCGAGTCGCGCGCAACATCCACATGACGTCGGCGGCCAGAGCGATAAAACGGAAACCGGCGTCGCGATGCTGCCTGGCGCTCGCGACATCCATAGCAAAAATACCGGCGGCAATACCCGCCTTGTCCGCAGCGCTCACAATGCGCGCCATCGCGGCCTGCACGTCCGGATGTTTCGAATCGCCGAGATGACCGAGGCTCGCCGCAAGATCGGCGGGGCCGACGAACAGGCAATCGACGCCGGGCGTCGCCGCGATCTTTTCCACCTCCTGCAGGCCGCGCGCCGACTCGATCTGCACGATGGTCGCGATCTGCGCGTTGGCCGTCTGCACGTAGTCGCGCCGCATGCCGTAGGCCGCGGCGCGCACCACGCCAGCGACGCCGCGTTCACCGTCGAGCGCCCCGGCGGTCGGATATTGCGTGAGACGCACGGCGCGCGCCGCCTCGTCAGCGGACTCGATGTTCGGGAACATCAGCGTACGCGCGCCGGCATCCAGCACGCGCTTGACGAGCCAGGCCTCGCTGGCCGGCACGCGCACGACCGGCTCGCTCGGCAGATGCGCAGCGCCGATCGCGCGCAATTGCGAGGCGACGTCGCCGCTATCGTTCGGCGCATGCTCCATGTCGATCAGCAGCCAGTCGTAGCCGGCGTGCGCGAGCGCTTCGGCGGCGGCGTCGCTGCCGAGCGAGAGCCACAGGCCGAACAGCGGCTCGGTTTCTTTCAAACGTGTCTTGAGGGGATTGGTCAAGCTGCTCATCGCCGCGCTCCGTGACGCCGATGAAATGCGTCGCCCGAAACGCGCGACAGCATGCCGGCGTGATGGGCGGTGGAAAGACAAAAACGATGGCTCAGGCCGTGGCGGCCCGGATGCCTGCTGCGACGCAATGCGGTGACCGGCATGTCTCGCTCCGTGTGGTTATCGGAGCGATCATACCGTGACAATAACGCGAGGGTTGGACGGTCCCAACGGGACTTCGCGGGAGGCGCGCCGCGATGTTGCGCTTAGTCGCGGACCACGTCGGCCCAGCAATTCGGCGTCTCGTACAGGCGCAGCTTGTGCAAACGCAGATTCACGCCGTAATGGGCGTCGTAGACATTCGCGAGCACGTCGAACGCGACGGCGGCCAGGTTTTCGACGGTGGGAATGCGATCGAGCACCACCGTCTTGTGGTCGGCCATCGTTTCCAGGAAACCGCGCACCTGCGTGTCGCCTTCATAGACGAGAAACGCGTGGTCCCATTTGTCGACCAGATGCTCGACGGCGAGCGACTTCACGTCGGCGAAGTCCATCACCATGCCGCGATCGGGCGCGCCTTCGGTGTCGACCAGATCGCCTTGCAGCGTGATTTCGAGCACGTAGCGATGACCGTGCAGATTACGGCACTGGCTGCGGTGATCGGGGATGCGGTGACCCGCGTCGAATTCGAGTTTTCGTGTAATCGTCAGCACGGCAAATCAGGGAATGTTCAGATACTTGTGGGTCTGCATCGACAGGCGCCATTGCGGATGGCGTTTGCACCAGTCGATCGCGAGCTTGGTGTTGATGTCGCGCGACGGGCCGTCCATTGGCTGGACGAGGAAATACTCGAAGTCGAGCTTCGCATACTCGGACAAGCGTTGGTTGTCCTGCGGGATCACGACCTTCAGTTCGTTGCCTCGGGTCACGACAAGCGGCGCGTCGGCCTTCGGGCTCACGCAGATCCAGTCGATCGTCTCGAGCACCGGCAGCGAGCCGTTGGTTTCAATGGCGATTTCAAAGCCGGCGGCATGCAGCGCGTCGACCAGGGGCGGGTCGATCTGCAGCATCGGTTCGCCACCCGTGCACACCACGAAGCGCTCGCCCTCGCCTTGCGGCCATTGCGACGCGATCATCTGCACCAGCTCTTCAGCCGTGCGGTACTTGCCGCCGTTCTCGCCGTCGGTACCGACGAAATCGGTATCGCAGAAGCGGCATACCGCCTCGGCACGATCTTCCTCGCGGCCCGACCACAGGTTGCAGCCGGCAAACCGGCAGAAGACAGCCGGACGCCCGGCATTCGCGCCCTCGCCCTGCAACGTGTAGAAGATTTCCTTGACCGCGTAAGTCATGCTGCTGTCTGCCCTGTTCCTGAAAATGGTTGCTCGATCTGTACGCCTGAACTGCGCGTCTGAGCTTCGTGCCCCAACTGCGCCGGTGCGAGAAACGTCAGACTGGCTCGGTGACCTTCTCGCCGGCCAGGTACGCTTCGTAACCGCGCTTGCGCAAGCGGCACGCCGGGCATTCGCCACAACCAAAGCCCCACGCATGCAATTCAGCCCGTTCGCCGACGTAGCACGTATGCGTCTCGACGCGCACCAGCTCGACCAGTTCGGCGCCGCCGAGCTCGTGGGCGAGGCGCCAGGTGTCGGCCTTGTCGAGCCACATCAACGGTGTTTCGAGCAGCAAGCGCGTGTCCATGCCGAGGTTCAGCGCGACTTGCAATGCCTTCATCGTGTCGTCGCGGCAATCCGGATAGCCGGAGAAATCCGTCTCGCACATGCCGCCGACCAGCACCTGCAAACCACGCCGATACGCAATTGCCGCAGCGATGGTCATGAACATCAGGTTGCGGCCCGGCACGAACGTGTTCGGCAAACCGTTGGCCGTGGCTTCGATCTCGATCTCGCGCGTCATCGCCGTATCGCTGATCGCGCCGAGCACCGACAGATCGATCATATGGTCGTCGCCGAGGCGCTCGGCCCAAGCCGGAAAGGCGCGCGCGACGGCGTTGCGAAACCCCTCGCGGCATTCCAGTTCGACGCGGTGCCGCTGACCGTAGTCGAAGCCCAGTGTCTCGACAGTTTCATAACGTTCGAGCGCCCAGGCGAGGCACGTGGCGGAATCCTGGCCGCCGGAAAACAGCACCAGAGCGCTACGTTTAGCGTCGTTGCGGATCACCGTGAAACTCCGTGAATGAAGAGTGCCACGTCGCGCTGCGCGAGGTGCGCCATGCAAGCAACGCGGCGCGACGCGTGCCGGCACTGCTGCCGGCCCAAAGCAGTATAGGCCGCGCCTTCCGCATGCAGAGTCGCTGGGTGCTTATACCGTTAATCGTCGGGCGAAGGGTTCGGTGCAGGTAGCGGCGTTGCCGCGCGGCACTCATGTGCAAGTCCTTGAACTGGCGCGATTTTATCATGCGGCGCCGACCACCGCCGAGTGCGCCCTGCCACACGGCACGTGCAAGCCGAAGCAACGGACGCCCGTGATGTCCATGATGCCCGTCACACAATAGGCGACGCAAAAAGGAAAAGCCCCAGGAATCTTGCGATTTCCTGGGGCTGAATCCTGGTGGCCTGGGACGGAATCGAACCATCGACACGCGGATTTTCAATCCGCTGCTCTACCAACTGAGCTACCGGGCCAACGAAGAACGAAATGATATCAAAGGGTCAGCAGCAGGGCAAGCCCCTTGTCGAAAAAATCTGCGCAAATGAAATCTGCGCGCTGAGCACCGCCTTCATTTGCGCCTGTCACTGGCTCGTCACTGCCTTCACTCGCCTTTGTTTTTGCCAAGATCGACGCCGAGTTGCTTGAGCTTGCGGTACAAGTGAGTGCGCTCCAGGCCGGTCTTCTCCGCCACGCGCGTCATGCTGCCGTTCTCACGTGCAAGGTGATATTCGAAGTACGCGCGCTCGAACGCATCGCGCGCGTCACGCAACGGAATATCGAACGAGATCGATGCCGTTTGCGCAGCCAGCGCGCCGCTGCCGAGGCCGTCGGTAGAGAGCATTGGCAATGCCGCCGCCGAAGCCACTGCCGAAGCACTCACCGGCAACACCGGCTTGGCCGCGGCGCCGCCCGGCGCGCCCCCCGCGTTGCCTCGCGCAAGGCCCTGCTCGACGGCCTTCAGCAGTTTCTGCAAGGCAATCGGCTTTTCGAGGAAATTGAGCGCACCGATCTTGGTTGCCTCAACCGCCGTGTCGATCGTCGCATGGCCGGACATCATGATCACCGGCATGGTGAGCTGCCCTTGCGCGGCCCATTCCTTGAGCAAGGTCACGCCGTCGGTATCGGGCATCCAGATGTCGAGCAGCACCAGGTCGGGCGCCTGGCGCAAACGGAACTCGCGCGCTTCCTGCGCGTTTTCCGCGGCCTCCACGACATGCCCTTCGTCGCTCAGGATCTCCGAGAGCAATTCCCGGATGCCCATTTCATCATCTACCACCAGGATGGTTGCCATTTACGCTGCCCTTGTCTGCACTGTTGCTTTTGTCTTTCCCTGCGACGCACCGCCGTGCGCCGCACGCGGCCCTGTTCCAGGTGTCGCGGCATCGTCTGCCAGTTGAAGGAAGAGGATCGAAATCTGCGCGCCCTCGATCACATCGCCCGCTTTCATGCGATTGCGGATGTCGATGCGCGCGCCGTGTTCGTCGACGATCTTCTTGACCATCGCAAGACCCAGGCCCGTACCCTTGGCCTTGGTCGTCACGTAAGGTTCGAATGCACGGGTGAGGATACGCGCGGGGAAGCCCGGTCCGTTATCCGACACCGTCAGACGCACCGCCACGCGGACTTTGCCTTCCGCGTCGGGGTCTCCGTATTCTACTGTCCTCGTCTCGAGCAACACACGCGGATGCTCGAGGTCCGCCACCGCATCCTGCGCGTTCTGCAGCAGGTTGTGAATCACCTGACGCAACTGCGTCGCGTCGCCGCGAATCGCCGGCAAGGTGGCGAGTTCGACCTGGATCGCGCCCTTGCCCTCTTCGATACCGTACAGCGTGAGCACTTCGCTGACCAGTTCATTCAGCTGCAGATGCGCAAGCACCGCCGGCGGCGTGCGCGCATAGTCGCGGAAATTGTCGACCATCTGCTTCATGGCGGCGACCTGGTTGACGATCGTGGTCGCGCCGCGCTTGAGCACATCGGCGTCGGATGGCGACAGCTTGTCGGCGAGCTTCATCTGCAAACGCTCGGCGGAGAGCTGGATCGGCGTGAGCGGATTCTTGATCTCGTGCGCGAGCCGCCGTGCGACTTCGCCCCACGCGATCGAACGCTGCGCGGAGATCACGTCGGAAATATCGTCGAACACGACCACGTAGCCGGACGTCTGCATGTCTTCCGCGTCGCGGTCCGTCGCCGAGACGAGCCGCGCGCCGCGCACGAGCAAGGTGAGCGGCTCGGTTTCGCCCGGCACCTGCACCGAAAACTGCTGCTGCCAGTGGCCGCGATCGTCGTGACCGTCGCCGCTCGCCGCTTCGCGATCGGCAAACGCCTTGCGGACCATGCCGCCGAATTCGCTCAGCACGCCGATCTGATCCAGCGCCGAACCCATCAATGCCTGGAACGGCTGACGGAAAATCCGCTCGGCGCCGCGATTCGCGGTGGTCAGCCTGAACTGCCGGTCGAACACGAACACGCCCGCAGTCAGGTTGGCGAGAATGCTTTCCAGATATGCCTTCGAATGTTCGAGCGCAATGCGGTTGTTCTCGACCGCCGCGCGCGCTTCGGATAACTGCCGCGTCATCGCGTTGAACGACTGCGTGAGAAAGCCCAATTCGTCGCGTGATTTGATTTCACGCTTCGGCGTGTAATCGCCTTCCGTAATTTCCTTGGTGCCTTGCGCCAGCAGGAACAATGGCCGAGCAAGCTGATTGCCGAGCGCGAGCGCCAGCATCATTGCGATGAAGGTGGCGAGAAAGAGCGCAAGCGTCAGCGTGCCGATGTACATCTTGCGCAGACCCGTGCGGCCGAGCGCTTTCTCCTGGTACTCGCGATAAGCGCGCTGTACCGCGTCGGCGTTGCGCGCGAGCGAGGGCGACACCGGCTGCGTGAGCTGCAGGAAGCGTTCGGTGGGCTGCAGCAGCGACGCATTCGAGTCGGGAATGCGTTGCACCACGCGCAGGCGCAGCACGCCTTTGCTGCCATGCGCATGGGGATCGCCGTCCACTTCGCCTTCGATCGCCGCATAGCCGCGGCCGCGCGCCTGATCGATCATCAGCGGTGTAGGCAAATCGTTCGGCACGAGCGTCGCGTAGTTGCCGGATGCCTGCGCGACCACGTGCATATCGGGCGTCGCACCCGACATGCTGCGCGTGGGTTCGACGATCGTCGCATCCTGCACGCCGAACTGATCGCGCAGACGCAGCAGCGTGAGCGTGGTGCCGGCGGCGTCCGCGCTCGCCAGCTGCTCGGACATCAAACGGCCCTTGGTCTGCAGATCGGACAGCGACGCGTCGAGCATGCCGCGGCCGAGATTCAGGCCGGACGTGAGCGCGGTTTCGACGTTCACATCGAACCACGACTCGATACTGCGCGACACGAACTGATACGACACGACGTAGATGATCCCGCCCGGCACCACGCCGACCAGCGCCATGAAGAACGCAAGTTTCGCCAATAGCCGCGTGCCGAACTTACCCTTTCTCAGCCGCGCGATGATGATGATGACGAGCGTCGCCACCACCAGCAAGAAGATCATCGCGACCGCGAGATTGGCGGCGTAGAGCCACTGGTAATAGCGGTCGAAGAATTCGGTGTTCGCGCTGGCGGCGGCGAGCAGCACGAGCAGCAAGACGGCCGTGACCGCGACCGTGGACACCAGCACGCGCACGACAATGCTGCTGACGCTGGTGGCGGAGCGCACTTTATTTAGCACGTTCGGTCACCGTGAAGGTAAAGCGCTTCCATTCGGAGGCGAGGTTCCAGTCGCGGTTGTTCACCGCGTCGATCTGGAACGGCTTGGGCATCAGCGCGATGTCGAGTTGCATACGCACAGAGGCGGTGTAGTTCTCCCCGGCATGCACGTCATTGCGATCGATCACGTGCCACGACGTAATGTGCTTGATGACCGCGAGCGCATCCTTGAGCGTCGTGAAGCCGAGCTGCAAGCCGCCGGAAGATACGCTCGACACGCGGTATTCGCGCGTGAGCGGCTGAAACGACAGGCGGATGCTTTGCGACACGCTCACCGGCTGCTCGTCGAACCAGTACCAGCGCGGCCGGCTCAATTCGAAGTCGGTCGTGAAATAGAGCGGGATGCCTTTATTGACCGCATCTTCGAGGTTGCTGTTCAGGTCGAAGTCGAAGCGGGCGTCGAGGTTCCAGCCGGTGTTGTCGGCTTGCAGCGACGCGCGCTGCACCGCGATCGAGTCAGCGTGCGCCGCGCCCGGCGCCGCGAGCCATAAGGCCAGCGCGATCCAGAGCACGGCAGCGAGCCGAAGCGGGAAGAAGCGTTTGATGGTCACCGTTTCTGGAAGCGCGCGTAGAAAAATCCGTCGTGGTCTGAGTTCGCGCCGGCGCTGTCTTCAGCGGGTTGTCCGGCATGGGAACCGGCCGATGTGTCGGCGGGCGCGCGAGCGGCTGAAGGCAACAGCTGCCCCGGCGCGTCCAATCGTACCGCATCCTGATACTTGTTTCCAAACCACTGCGCCTGCAACTCGCCTTCTTCGGGAAAGATCGAACACGTAACGTAGAGCAACTCGCCGCCGGGCTTCACGAGCGGCCACAGCGCATCCAGAATGCGGCGCTGCTCGGCGACCAGTGCGGGAATGTCGGACGCGCGGCGCAGCCAGCGAATGTCCGGATGGCGCCGCACGATGCCCGACGCCGAACACGGCACGTCGGCGAGAATTCGATCGAACGGCTGGTCGATGTCGTCGTGCCACTTCGCGGGCGCGCCCGCGTCGCCGATTCGCACTTCCGCTTCGAGCTTGAGGCGCCGCAGGTTTTCGCCGATACGGCGCGCGCGCGATGCGTCGCTTTCGAGCGCGACGAGCTGAAGATTGGCGAGTTCGAGCAGATGGCCAGTCTTGCCGCCCGGCGCCGCGCACGCGTCGAGCACGCGCATGCCGTCGCGCACGCCGAGCAGTTGCGCGGCGAGTTGCGCGCCCGCGTCCTGCACCGAGACGACGCCGTCGTTAAAACCCGGAATGCGGTCGACCGGCATCGGCGTGGCGAGCTTGACCGCGTAGTCGCCGGCCTTGCTTGCGGCAATGTGATGGTTTTGCAGCACTTGCAGGTAGGCGTCGACCGTTGAACGACGCGCGTTCACACGCAGCGTCAGCGGGCCTTGCGTATTGCCGGCGGCGAGCACCGCCTGCCATGCGTCGGGCCATGCGCGCTTGACCGCATCGACCCACCAGGCCGGGTAGTTCCAGCGCGCCACTTCGTCGGCTTGCGCGTTGCTCAACAGCGCGTCACGCTCGCGCAGGAAATTGCGCAGCACGGCGTTGACCAGCCCTTTGGCGAAGGCGAATTCACGACGCGCGGCGATCGCGCTCACCGCCTGATCGACCACCGTGAACGGCGCGTAGGCGGCGCTCGCTTCGTCGTCGACGAGCAAGGCCAGGGCGCACGCAAGCACGTGGCCGACGTGTGGCGGCGGCGCCTTTTTCACCAGCTTCGCGATCAGCCACTCAGCAGTGGCCAGACGCCGCATGGTGCGGTACGCGATGTCCTGCACCGCGCCGCGCGCGGTGGCAATGCTGCCTTCGGGCGCGGACACGAAGACGGCTTGCAGCGCGGCCGGCAACGCTGCGCCGAGGCGCACGGCGCCCACTGCCTGACCCGCGCAGTCGAGCGCGAAACCGAGCGATTCGGGCGCGAGATGCAGCATCGACAAACGGGATTCGCGTGGACGCGCCGATGAGGAAGCAGTACGCGAAGAAGGCTTTATGGTCATGAAGAAGGCTAGGGCGGGCCGCGCGGAGCGCGCGACGCAATCAACGCACATTGTAGCGTGGCGCGAAGCGCGGGCCGCCGCGGCCAGCCAGCGGCGGATCGAGTGGGCGTTAATGCAGGCACCGCGAACTGGACAGGCCTGACCTGAAGCGCAGTTTCAGCGTGCGGCGCGATGTGGGCCTTCAGACGTCGTGAAACCGGTTGATGCCCACGTCATCACGCAGCGGCATCGCGCCGGCCCTTGCTTTGCAGGCCTGCAATCGGCACAAAAAAGCGAGCCCGCGGACTCGCCTTTCTGCACACCGCGCAAGCGCCATGCGACGTTATTCGAAGCGACCCGTGCGCGCCATTTCCATCAAACGTGCGACGCGTTCCTCGGTAGCCGGATGCGTGGAGAACAGGTTCGCGATACCGCCGCCCGACAGCGGATTCATGATCATCATCTGCGCAGTGGCCGGATGCTGCTCGGCCGTGGCAAACGGAATGCCGCTCGCGTAACGATGGATCTTGTCGAGCGCCGAAGCGAGCGCCTGCGGGTCGCCGGAAATCTGCGCGCCGCCGCGGTCGGCTTCGAACTCGCGCGCGCGCGAAATCGCCATCTGAATCAGCGCGCCGGCGATCGGCGCGAGCAGCGCGACGGCAATGCCCGCGATCGGGTTCGTGGGACGGCCGTTCTCGTCGCGGCTGCCGAAGAACATCGCGAAGTTCGCCAGCGCGGAGATGGCACCGGCCATGGTGGCCGAGATGGTCGAAATCAGAATGTCGCGATGCTTCACGTGCGCGAGTTCGTGCGCCATGACGCCGCGCATTTCGCGCTCGGACAGCACGCGCAAAATGCCGGTGGTGGCGGCAACCGCCGCATGCTCCGGATTGCGGCCGGTGGCGAATGCGTTCGGTGCGTCTTCATTGATCAGGTAGACGCGCGGCATGGGCAGGCCGGCGCGCGTGGAAAGCTCGCGCACCATCCGGTAGAACTGCGGCGCGCTGGTTTCGTCGACTTCCTGCGCGTTGTACATGCGCAGCACCATCTTGTCCGAGAACCAGTACGAAAAGAAATTCATCCCAAGGGCGATCACGAGCGCGATCGTCATGCCGCGCGACCCGCCGATCATCCCGCCGATCACGATGAAAAGGGCCGTGATCGCGGCCATCAACATCGCGGTTTTGACCCAATTGAACATGTCTGCAACTCCTTGCCCTAACGCGGGGTTCATATCTGCGCCGCTTGATCGCGACGCGTGATTGTAAGCGAATTGTTAGATATGGGCGTGCGAGGAAAATTCAATCATCTTGATGCGGTGGCGAGTTTGATACCCAGGCCGACAAAAGCGCTGCCGACGCCGCGATCCAGCCATTGCTTCACCAGCGGCTGCCCGGAGAAACGCCGGGTCACGCTGCCCGCAATCCACGCGACGAAGCTGTTCCAGACCATGCTCATCACGACGAACACCGCGCCCAGCGTAAGGAAAGCAGGCGCCTGGTGGCCGCTGCCGGCCGTCACGAATTGCGGGAAGAACGACACGAAGAACAGCACCACCTTGGGGTTCAGTACGTTGGTCCAGAACCCTTGCAGGAAAACCTGCCGCAACGACTTGGGCGCCCCGGCCGCGCGCGCTCCGCCCGCCGTCTGGTTGGCTGCTGCTTTGGCGAAAATGAGGCGTGCGCCAAGATAGATCAAATAAATAGCGCCGACGAACTTGATGACGGTAAACGCGGTGGCCGACGCGGCCAGCAGTGCGGTCAAGCCGAATGCGCAAGCCAGCGAATGAACGCAGCAGCCCGCGGAGATGCCGAGCGCCGACATGAGCCCCGCGCTGCGGCCTTGAGCGACGCTGCGCCCGACGATATAAGCCGTGTCGGGACCGGGCGTCACATTCAGAAGAAAGACCGCGGCGACGAAAAACTCGAAATGGGTGATGCCGAACATGGAAATCCTTGAAATGCGGGCAGTCGCATAAAGGATTCTAACGCGCGGCCGGCGTGTCCAGCGGGCTTTGAACATTGGCCGGATGGGCGATGTTCAGGTCATGCGCAACGCGTTAATGTGCGGCGGGAAGTTGGAAGCGCTGTCCCACGGCCAGCGTCGAGCCGGCCAGGAAATCCCGCACCGGCAGGCGTTTGCCGCCGGGCTTCTGCAGTTGCGTGAGACGCAGCGCGCCTTCGCCACAGGCCACGACCACGCCTTCGGCGGAGATGCCGGCGATGGTGCCGGGTGCGCCGTCGGTCTTGGCATCCGTGGGAATCGCGGCCCAGATCTTGATCGACGTGCCGTCTTCCAGCGTGGCAACGCCGCCGGGGAACGGGTCGAACGCCCGCACCTGGCGTGCGAGCACGGCCGCCGGGCGGCGCCAGTCGAGCACGGCTTCATGTTTGCCGATCTTTTCCGCGTAGGTGACGCCGTCCGCGGGTTGCGGCGTCGCCGCCAGCTTGCCGGCGCGCTCCAGTTCGAGCAGCGCCTCGACGATCAGCTTCGCGCCGTCTTGCGCGAGCCGGTCATGCAACGTGGCCGTCGTGTCGTCGGCGGAAATTGCCGTGCGCGATTCGGAGATCATCGCCCCGGTGTCGAGGCCGACGTCCATCTGCATCAGCGTGACGCCGGTTTCGGCGTCGCCCGCTTCGATTGCGCGATGAATCGGCGCCGCGCCGCGCCAGCGCGGCAACAGTGAAGCGTGAATGTTGATGCAGCCGAGCCGCGGAATATCGAGCACTTCCTGCGGCAGGATCAGGCCGTAAGCGGCCACCACCATGACGTCGTGCGGCGTGGCGCGCAGTTGCTCGATCGCGGCGGCGGCTTCGGCCGGATATTTGCCGGCGCGGCGCAGCGAAGGAGGCTGGGCGACGGCGAGCCCATGCTCCTGCGCGTAGCGCTTGACCGGGCTCGCCTGCAACTTCATACCGCGCCCGGCGGGCCGGTCCGGCTGGGTCAGCACGAGCGGCACCGGAAAGCCGGCGCTGTGGATCGCGGCCAGCGCGGCCGCGGCGAACTCCGGCGTACCGGCAAAGATGACGCGCAACGAATGACTCATGAATGGGGGCGGTGGGCGAGGTGAACGCGCATTACATGGCGTGGGCGAGCTTCTTCATCTTGCTCTTGATGCGCGTCTGCTTCAGCGACGACAGATACTCGACGAACACGCGGCCCATCAGGTGATCCATTTCGTGCTGGATACACACCGCGAGCAAGCCTTCGCAGTCCATCTCAAAAGTTTCGCCCTTCTCGTTGAGCGCCCGCACGCGCACTTTCTCCGCGCGCTCGACATTGTCGTAAATGCCCGGCACCGAGAGACAGCCCTCTTCCGACAGCTTCCTCTCGTCACTCGACCAGATGATTTCCGGATTGATGAAAGCGAGCAGTTCGTTGTGGTCGTCCGAGACGTCGATCACGATCACGCGCTCATGCACGTCCACCTGGGTCGCGGCGAGGCCGACGCCTGGCGCGGCGTACATGGTTTCGGCCATGTCCTTGACGAGGCGGCGGATACGGTCGTTGACCGCTTCGACCGGCTTCGCAATCTTATGCAGCCGCTTGTCCGGGTAGTTGAGGATGTTCAGTAAAGCCATGATTTCGAGTGTGATTTTCAGGCGCCGCTGACCGGTGGAAGGCTCGCGTTGGCCATTCGGCCAGGTTGTGGGCTCATCGCGTTACGCACAGGATAGATGGTGTCGAACCGGTTCGATTCAACGCGCCAGATGCGCTAGACGACGAGCCCGCGCGGGTGGGCGCGGCGCTGCGGTTATTTCGGATGATGAAAATTTTAGCATGGCGCCCGCCTGCCCGCTGGCCCAGCAAGAGGATCGACACGCAATGCACACCTTGCCCGCAACGGAAATTGAACTCGCCGCGTGGCTGCGGCTTTCGCTCGCGCCGGGGCTGAAACCCGCGGCGTTGCGCCTGCTGCTACAGGCTTTTGGGCTGCCTGAAGCGATTTTCGAACAAACGCCCGAGGCGCTCGCCGCGATTGCCGGTGAAGCGGCCGCGCGCGCAGCGCTGGCGCCGACCGGCGCCGATTTCGACACCCAGCTCGACGCGGTGATGGCGTGGCGGGAGCAATCCGGCAATCAGATCGTGACGCTCGACGACCCCGCTTACCCGCCTGCCCTGCTGACCATGCCCGATCCGCCGCCCCTGCTATATATAAAGGGCCGGTTGAATCTGCTGCATACGCGAGCGGTCGCCCTCGTGGGCAGCCGAAGCGCTACCCCGCAGGGCGTCGAAGACGCGGAGCGTTTCGCGCGGGAGTTGTCGGCAGCCGGTGTGACCGTCGTGTCGGGGCTCGCGCTGGGCATCGACGGCGCGGCGCACCGCGGCAGCCTGGCGGGCATCGGCGGCACCGTCGCCGTGATCGGCACCGGCGCGGACCTCGTGTATCCGTCGGCGCACCACGCGCTGGCGCGGCAGATCGCGGTGCAAGGTGCAATTGTCTCCGAATGGCCGCTCGGCACGCCCGCGCGCGCCGCCAATTTTCCGCAACGCAATCGGTTGATCGCCGGGCTCGTCAGCGGCGTGGTGATCGTCGAAGCGGCAATGCGCTCGGGTTCGCTGATCACGGCGCGGCTCGCCAATGAGATGGGACGCGATATTTTCGCGCTGCCCGGCTCGATTCACGCGCCGCTGTCGCGCGGGTGTCATCGGATCATCAAACAAGGCGCGAAGCTGGTCGAAACGCCGGATGAGGTGCTGGAGGAACTGGGCTTTGCGCGCCGGGGCGCCGCGCGGACGGTTCCGAGTTCGGCGCATGCCGTTCTCTGGGGCGACGCCGACCCAACGATTGCACCGGAGGTCAGAGGCGCGACAGCGGAGCGGCCAAAGTCCGCCGCGGCGCAGGCGGCGAGCGCATCTCGGGCCGACTCAGCCATAGCAGACGCCCCCGCGCCGCCGCGCCCACCAGTCGATCCCGAAGCCGAACGCCTCCTCTCCGCCCTCGGCCACTCGCCCACTACGCTTGAAATTCTCGCCACCCGCACCGAGATGGAGGACGCGGCCCTGCAAAGCACGTTGCTGCAGCTCGAGCTTGCCGGCCAGATCACCGCGCTGCCCGGCGGCCGCTTCATGCGGGCGAGCCACGGCTGACCCCGCATTGATCGGGTTCAACGACCGTTTGGGATCGGCCATGCTACATTCGCGCCAAAGCACCTGACAAAAGCACGTAAGGAACCACCATGCCCGCGCTGAACCTCGACACCGACCAAGACCGGATCGCCGAGCGCGTCAACGAACCCGAGACGCTGTTCGTTGCCTGCCTGTGCGCGGAATGGTGCGGAACCTGCCGCGAGTATCGGGACGCTTTCGACAAACTGGCCGACCGGCACCCGGAAATCTGCTTCGCATGGATCGACATCGAAACCCATGCGGATCGCTTCGAGGATCTGGATGTGGAGAATTTTCCGACCATACTGATCGAAGATTCGCATACGACGCGGTTTTTCGGCACCGTTCTGCCGCAGGCGGCGATTGTGGAACGGATGTTGTCTGATCTGACGGCGGTGCCCGGCGTCAGCGGCGCGCCCAAGCTGCGGCCCGCACTGGCTGCCACCTGATCCGGGCGATCGGCGTGCGAGCCCGGCGGCCCGGGCGTTGCGAGCGGCGCACATGGCGTTCGCCGCAACTTGCCCAATGCCTGAGCGCGCAATTATGATGGCGCGCTTTATGGCACTTGACACGCCGCTTTCGCGCCGTGTGCTATAAAGCGGTCGTTAATGGGTCGCAAAGGTCGCAAACGAGGGTCGCGCTCATTGAAGCGCACTCACGGCCATCAACCCTGATCTACCAACCTCACATCGAGTCATGTCCAAAGCACTGATCATCGCCGAAAAGCCTTCCGTCGCGAACGACATCGCGCGCGCTTTGGGCGGCTTTACCAAGCATGACGAATACTACGAAAGCGACGAGTACGTCCTTTCCTCGGCAGTCGGCCACCTGCTGGAAATTGCCGCGCCCGAAGACTATGAGGTCAAGCGCGGCAAGTGGAGTTTCGCCAACCTGCCCGTCATCCCGCCGCACTTCGATCTCAACCCGATCGCCAAGAGTGAGTCGCGCCTGAAGGTGCTGACCAAGCTGCTCAAGCGCAAAGACGTCGACCGTCTGATCAACGCATGCGACGCGGGGCGCGAGGGCGAGCTGATTTTCCGCCTGATCGCGCAGCACGCGAAAGCCAAGCAGCCGGTGCAGCGCCTGTGGCTGCAATCCATGACGGCCGGCGCGATCCGCGACGGCTTCGCCCGTCTGCGCAGCGACGAAGAAATGCAGCCGCTCGCCGATGCGGCGCGCTGCCGCTCGGAGGCGGACTGGCTGGTCGGCATCAACGGCACGCGGGCCATGACCGCGTTCAACAGCAAGGGCGGCGGCTTCTTCCTGACCACGGTCGGGCGGGTGCAAACGCCCACGCTCTCGATCGTGGTCGAGCGCGAAGAGAAGATTCGCCGCTTCGTCCCACGCGACTATTGGGAAGTGAAGGCGGAGTTCGTCTGCTCGGCCGGCTTCTACGAAGGCCGCTGGTTCGATCCGAAATTCAAGCGCGACGAGTTCGATCCGGAAAAACGCGATTCGCGTCTATGGGCGCTGCCCGCGGCCGAAACGATCGTCGCTGCCTGCCGCGGCCAGATCGGCACCGTGACCGAGGAATCGAAGCCGTCCACGCAACTGTCGCCGGCGCTCTTCGACCTGACCAGCTTGCAGCGGGAGGCCAACGGCCGCTTCGGCTTCTCGGCGAAGAACACCTTGGGCCTCGCCCAGGCGCTCTACGAAAAGCACAAGGTGCTGACCTATCCCCGTACCGACGCGCGCGCGCTGCCGGAAGACTATATGGATACGGTCAAAGAGACGCTCGGCATGCTCAAGGAGAGCAACAACTATCTGCCGTTCGCCAAGCAGGTGCTCGACAAGGGCTGGGTGAAGCCGAACAAGCGCATCTTCGACAACTCGAAGATCAGCGACCACTTCGCCATTATCCCGACACTGCAAGCACCGAAGAATCTGTCCGAACCGGAACAGAAGCTCTACGACCTCGTCGTGAAGCGATTCCTGTCGGTGTTCTTCCCGGCCGCCGAATACAAGGTGACGACGCGGATCACAGAGGTGGTCGGCCATCACTTCAAGACCGAAGGCAAGGTGCTGGTCGAACCGGGCTGGCTGCAGGTGTACGGCCGCGAGATCAGCGGCGAAGACGCGAACCTCGTGCCGGTGCAGAAGGACGAGAAGGTCAAGACGGACAAGATCGCCGCGCAACAACTGGTGACGAAACCGCCCGCACGCTACAACGAAGCCACCTTGCTCTCGGCCATGGAAGGCGCCGGCAAGCTCGTCGAAGACGACGAGTTGCGCGAGGCCATGGCGGCCAAAGGGCTCGGCACGCCGGCCACGCGTGCGGCGATCATCGAAGGTTTGCTGGGTGAAAAGTATCTGATTCGCGAAGGCCGCGATCTGATTCCTACCGCCAAGGCTTTCCAGCTCATGACGCTGTTGCGCGGTCTCGGCGTGAAGGAACTGACCGCGCCGGAATTGACCGGCGAGTGGGAGTACAAGCTTTCGCAAATGGAACGCGGCAACCTGCCGCGCGACGCGTTCATGCAGGAAATCGCCCGCATGACACAGACCATCGTGAAGCGCGCGAAAGAGTACGATTCCGACACGATCCCGGGCGATTACGCAACGTTGGAAACGCCGTGTCCGAATTGCAGCGGTCAGGTGAAGGAGAACTACCGGCGCTTCGCCTGCTCGAAGTGCGAGTTCTCGATTTCGAAGATTCCGGGCGGACGTCAGTTCGAAATTCCGGAAGTCGAAGAATTGCTGCAGAACAAGACGATCGGGCCGCTGTCGGGTTTCCGCAGCAAGATGGGCCGGCCGTTCTCGGCGATCCTGAAGCTCTCGTTCGACGACGAGATCAAGAACTACAAGCTCGAATTCGACTTCGGCCAGGATGCCGGCGGCGAAGACGGCGAACCGCCTGACTTCTCCGATCAGCAGCCGGTCGGCGCGTGCCCGAAATGCAAGGGCCGCGTGTTCGAGCACGGTATGAGCTACGTCTGCGAGAACTCGGTCGCCAATCCGAAGACTTGCGACTTCCGCTCGGGCAAGGTCATCCTGCAGCAGGAAATCGCCCGTGAACAGATGGCCAAGCTGCTCGAAGAAGGCCGCACGGACCTGCTGACGAACTTCAAGTCGTCGCGTACCGGCCGGAACTTCAAGGCGTTCCTCGTCAAGCAGAACGACGGCAAGATCGGTTTCGAGTTCGAGAA
Organism: Paraburkholderia aromaticivorans; assembly: GCF_002278075.1. Classification (NCBI taxonomy): domain Bacteria; kingdom Pseudomonadati; phylum Pseudomonadota; class Betaproteobacteria; order Burkholderiales; family Burkholderiaceae; genus Paraburkholderia; species Paraburkholderia aromaticivorans. Next base: position 1,109,066 of record NZ_CP022989.1, read on the forward strand.
GAAGGAGCCGTCGGCGAAGACTGCCGCGAAGACCGCGGCGGCCAAGTCGGCTGCCAAGGCAGCGGCGGCGGAATCGGAGACCGACGAGGACGGCGCGGCGGTCGCGGTGAAGGCCGCGCCGGCAGCCAAAAAGGTGGCGGCGAAAAAAGCGCCCGCTACCAAGACCGCGGCGGCCAAGAAAGCGCCCGCCAAGAAAGCGGCGGCACGCAAAACCGGCTCGTAATCGAACCACGGCTGGAAGGTGAATCGCTTCCGGCCGGGTTCATTTGCGACTTGCCACGAAAAAAGGCGCGATCACTCGGTGTGATCGCGCCTTTTTATTTGTTCGCCAGAAAGCGCCCCTTGCGGCGTTGCCGGCTTTCTCAATCCGGCATTTAAAGCGGCGACAAAGCCGTGGGCCGGTTGCGGGGCGTCGTCTTTGCCAGCGCCTTCGGCAGCGGCGATAACTCGCTGTCCAGCAGGCGAGAGAGCGGCTCAGCACCGTCGAACGCCTCCGGGGGCATGGGATCCGCCGAATCCGGCGCCGTCGTCATGACGGTCCGGCCAAGGCCGTCCTCCTTGATCCACTGTTCGCCCAGCAGGCTGTTAGGCGTCTGGCTGAAATGCTCAACCAGATGGTCGATGAACGTGCGCACCTTGGCCGGCAAGTGGCGGCGGCTCGGATAGGCAATGTTGATCTCGACCTGCGGCAGCCGATAGTCGCCGAGCAGACGCACGAGCCTGCCGCGCGTCATGTCGCGGCCGATCAGATAGCTCGGCAGGATCGCGATGCCCATGCCGAGCAACGCAAACTGACGCAGCATCTCCGTGTTGTTCGCGACGATCACGTTCGACGGACGCACGCGGACCTCGCCTTCCGGACCGGTGAACACACGCTCGTCGCCCCAGTATTCGGAAGGCAGGCTCAGGCACGGATGCTCGAGCAGATGCTCCGGACGCGTGGGCATGCCGTGCTTCTCCAGATAAGCCGGCGTGGCGCACACCGTCATGCAACCCGTGGTGAGACGCCGCGTGACGATGCTCGCGCTGCGCATTTGCCGCGCGATCACAATGCCCACGTCGAAACCTTCTTCCACGAGATCGACCTGGCGGTCAACGAGCGTGACGTCGGGAATGACTTTCGGATAGCGCTCCGCGTACGTCTGGAGCACGGGCGCGAGATTGTGCAAGCCGAACACGACCGGTGCGACGATTCGCAACGTGCCGACGGGTTCGTGATTGCGCGCGACCACCATCTGCTCGACGTCTTCCAGTTCGTCGAGAATCTGACGCGCGCGCTCGAGATAAACCTGGCCGGATTCGGTCAGAGACAAGCTGCGGGTGGTGCGATTAAGCAGTCGCGTCCCGAGACGGCCTTCGAGGTCGGCAACGTGACGGGTGGCAACTGCATTGGAAATATCCATCGCGCTCGCAGCGCGGGCAAAACTGCCGAGATCCGCCACTTTGACGAAAACTCGCATCGACTGCAAATGATCCATGGGACAACTCCTGCCGTGTTACTGCTTCCTGACAATTGGTGAAAACCAGTGAAGCGAACTTGGAATTCTCCTACGACTCGCGCAATCGTGTGGAAGTTGCCCGCAAAAGCGGAAATATTGTCGATATTTGCGCGACTGTGCGCCTTAACATGGTGCACGATCATCGATTGTTCCGCCAAAAGAAACAATCTGCTGCAATGCACCTTGTAGCGCCATTTTTGCGCGAACAGACGTCAAAGGGTGTGCCGACGTTGCGGAATCAGAAAATATCGCCACGCGATCGAACCAAAAGAAAAACCGCCCGAAGGCGGCTTTCATGCGAAGTGAATACTCACGTGATCAGGCGGCAAGCTTGCCTTCAAGCGCACGTTTGGCTTGCGTCAGCGCAGGCGGCAAGCCTTGCTGCAATGTGTCAAACAGCTCGGCGTGCAGGGCCAGTTCGTCGCGCCAGGCCGCGTCGTCTACCGAAATCACCTGCTCAAACTGCTCGCGACTGAAATTCAGCCCGCTCCAGTCGATGTCTTCGTAGCGCGGCGACATGCCGAAAGCATGCTCCTCACCCTGAGCCGCCCCCTCGATCCGGCCAACCATCCAGCCGAGCACCCGCATGTTCTCGCCGAAACCCGGCCAGACGAACTTGCCGTCCGCGCCCTTGCGGAACCAGTTGACGCAGAAGATTTTCGGCAGCTTTGCGCCCAGTTGTTTCAGTCGCTCGCCGGTCTTCAGCCAGTGACCGAAGTAGTCGCTCATGTTGTAGCCGCAAAACGGCAGCATCGCGAATGGATCACGGCGCACCACGCCCTGCTGGCCGGCCGCGGCGGCGGTGGTCTCCGAGCCCATGGTCGCCGCCATGTAGACGCCTTCCACCCAGTTGCGCGCTTCGGTGACGAGCGGCACGGTGGTGGAGCGGCGTCCGCCGAAGATGAACGCGTCGATCGCGACGCCCGTCGGGTTTTCCCAGTCGGCGTCGATGGACGGGCATTGCGAAGCCGGCGCCGTGAAGCGCGCGTTCGGGTGCGCCGCCTTGCGACCGCTTTCCTTCGCGCTGGCCGGCGTCCAGTCCTTGCCCTGCCAGTCGAGCAGATGCGCAGGCGCTTCGTCCGTCATGCCTTCCCACCAGACGTCGCCGTCGTCGGTCAGGGCGACGTTCGTGAAGATCACGTTTTCCTTCAACGTCGCCATTGCGTTGAAGTTGGTCTTTTCGCTCGTGCCCGGCGCGACGCCGAAGTAGCCGGCTTCCGGATTGATCGCGTACAGGCGGCCGTCCTTGCCCGGTTTGATCCACGCAATGTCGTCGCCGATCGTGGAGATTTTCCAGCCGTTCAGACCTTCCGGCGGGATCAGCATCGCGAAATTGGTCTTGCCGCACGCCGACGGAAACGCCGCCGCGACATGATGTTTGCGCCCTTCCGGCGAGGTCACGCCGAGAATCAGCATATGCTCGGCCAGCCAGCCCTCGTCGCGGCCCATGGTCGAGGCGATGCGCAGCGCGAAACACTTCTTGCCGAGCAGCGCATTGCCGCCGTAGCCCGAGCCGTAGCTCCAGATTTCGCGCGTTTCGGGAAAGTGGACGATGTATTTGGTGGCGTTGCACGGCCACGGCACGTCTTTCGCGGCCGCCGCGAGCGGCGCGCCCACCGAGTGCACGCACGGCACGAACTCGCCGTCTTCGCCCAACACGTCGTACACCTTGCGGCCCATGCGCGTCATGATTCGCATGTTGGTGACCACGTACGGACTGTCGCTCAGTTCCACACCAATGTGCGCGATCGGCGAACCGAGCGGCCCCATCGAAAACGGCACCACGTACATGGTGCGGCCGCGCATGGCGCCTTCGAACAGGCCGTTGAGCGTCGAGCGCATCTCGGCCGGAGCGACCCAGTTATTGGTGGGCCCCGCGTCTTCGCGTTGCTGTGAGCAGATGAAGGTGCGATCCTCGACGCGCGCCACGTCGGATGGATCGGACCATGCGAGATAGGAATTCGGGCGCTTCGCGGGATTGAGTTTCTTGAGGGTGCCCGCTTCGACCATCTGCGCGCAAAGCCGGTCGTATTCTTCCTGCGAGCCGTCGCACCAGACGATCCTGTCCGGCTTGGTCATGGTGGCGACCCGCTGCACCCAGTCGACTAGCTTCCGGTTTTTGACCCACGCGGGCGCCTCGATAGTGGGCTGTCCTTCGAATGAGGGATGGTTCATCGACTTGTCTCCGTTTTGAAAGCAATAGAAAAACGGTACAAGCCCAGCGACGCTGCATGCGAGAGGCATTCAATTCTTCACGCCGGGGATGCTGCCACCCGACGTGCGATCGTGCAGGTCATTCCGGGCCACACAGCCCGTTGAGCGGAGGCGCCAGCCGACGGGGCTTCTGCAACCGTCTGTAAAGCGGCTTGCCTCAACACGCAACAAACTGTTAAAAACGATGTCAATCGGCCTTGCCGTGCGCTGCCGTTCATTCTGTGCGGTAGCTGCTACGGTAAGGCATCCAGCCAGACCGGCATGTGACCTAGGTCACATGCTGGGACAGTCAGCATAACACTCCGTTCCGCACCACCAAGGTGCGTCGCAAGACACATACCATGAAGATTGCCATCCTCGACGATTACCAGGACGCCGTTCGCAAGCTCGACTGCTTTCAATTGCTGGCCGACCATGAGGTCAAGGTTTTCAACAACACCGTCCGCGGTCTCGGCCAGTTGGCAAGCCGCCTTTCCGAAGTCGACGCACTCGTCCTGATTCGCGAACGCACGCGCATCAGCTCACAACTGCTCGACAAATTGCCGCGTTTGCGCATGATCAGCCAAACGGGCAAGGTTTCGAGCCACATCGATCTGGCGGCTTGTACCGAGCGCGGCATTGCCGTGCTGGAAGGCACCGGTTCGCCGTTCGCGCCTGCCGAGTTGACGTGGGCTCTCATCATGGCGGCCCAGCGGCGGATTCCGCAATACGTAGCAAACCTTAAGCAAGGAGCCTGGCAGCAGTCTGGCTTGAAGACGTCGGCATTGCCGCCGAACTTCGGGCTGGGCCAGGTGCTGCGCGGCCAGACGCTGGGGATCTGGGGTTACGGCAAGATCGGCCAGTTGCTTGCCGGATACGGCAAGGCATTCGGCATGAACGTGCTGATCTGGGGCCGCGAGCATTCGCGCGAAGCCGCTCGTGCCGACGGCTATGGCGTGGCGGAAAGCCGCGAGGCATTGTTCGAGCAAAGCGACGTGCTGTCGCTACATTTGCGCCTGCACGACGACACCCGCGGCATCGTCAAACAGGAAGACCTGATGCGGATGAAGCCCACCGCGCTGCTCGTGAACACGAGCCGGGCCGAACTGCTCGACGAAAACGCGCTGGTCAACGCGCTGTCGCACAATCGTCCGGGAATGGTCGCCATCGACGTCTATGAAAGCGAGCCGATTTTGCAGGGCTACAGCCTGCTGCGCATGGAAAACGTGATCTGCACGCCGCACATCGGCTATGTGGAACGGGAAAGCTACGAGCAGTATTTCACCGCGGCGTTCAACAACATTCTGGCTTTCGACGCCGGCAATACCGCCAGCGTGGCCAATCCGGAAGCCTTGCAGGGCGGCCGCCGGCGTTAAACGCCTCCCGCTGGCGGACAGATCATCGCGGCGCGTGCAGCGCCGAGCGTTTTCACGCCGCCGGCGCTCACCTCATCGCGCCGCTTCGTGCGCGGCGGCTTCCAGCAGATCGGGCATGCGTTCCAGGAAGGTCTCGCCATCGGCGCGGCCCAGGTTATACGCGTGCACCATCTGCGAGGGGCTCGTGTAATCCCAACTGGAAATCGGCACTTTGCGCGACGGCTGTACATAAAGCCGTTGCTGCACGCCGTGCGGCACGACGAACATCTGCGGTCGCGGATAGAGGCGGGTGACCATCACCAGCACGTTGCCGGGCGCCTCGGCGTCGAGTGCGCCGACCGGCACGTTGTCGACCATCCCGCCGTCCAGCACCGGCCGGCCGTTGCGCCGCAAAACCGGCGTGAACGGCGGCGTACTCGACGATTGCAGGATCAGGTCCGCCAGATCCTCGACGCTTGCGCAGTCCTGCGCGCGCACGAACTCCGGATGAAAGCCAAGCGTCTGGCCGAGCGTGGGATGCAGCGTCTTGCGCACGTACTTTTCGATGTTGTATGCGATCAGGCCGGCTGCCACCGCGCTGCGCGCACCGAGCCAGCGCGGCAGATGCGACACGCCGATGCGGATTTCCGGCGCGTCGGCGAGCGTCGAAAACTTCTCGCCGTAGATGTCGAGCAGCGCCTGGCGGTAGATGCGGTAATGCGGAAACACCGACTCGCTGCGCAGCAGGTTGCCCCAGTAAGCGTTGCGGGTGTTGTGGCGCAGCGCGTCCTCGTAATAGCGCATTACCCAGTCGGAATCGCGCGTGTAGAGCATGCACGCCGTGGCGGCGCCGGCCGAAATGCCGGTGATGACGCGCGGCCGGATCCGCAACTCCGGCTGCACCACGTCCCAGAAACCCGCCTGCCACCAGCAGCGATTGCCGCCGCCGGCGAATACGACCTGATCGAACATCCTGATTCTTCCTCTTATGCGGCTCTCTGACCCGTACTAGTCGAGCAGTGCGTAGGTCGTGGTGGCGTGGACGGCCATGTTGCCGGATTCGTCGAACAGTTCGACTTCACCGAACACCAGGTTGCGGCCCATGCGCAGCACGCGGGCGGTGATCAGCACGTCGCCCTTGCGCACCGCGCGCATGAAATTGATGTTGAGCGAGACCGTGCTCATCGGCTTGAAACCGCCGAGCGCGGCCGAAATGGCGACGATCATGGCTGTGTCGGCCGCGGCCATGAAGACCTGACCGCAGATCACGCCGCCCGCATGACGCAGCCCGCCCGAAAACGGCAGGCGCAGCGTGGCGCTTTCTTCATCGACCTTGACCGGTGTCAGCGTGAGCGCGCGGACCCACGGCGCGAGGATGCGGTCGAGCAATTCGATAATCTCTTTGTCATCCATGGCGATCCCCGGTCGAAAGCCGCACGATGTGTCGCGCGGCAAAGTGTCCGCGACATGATACCGGGACGATATCGCCAGCGTGTTTTTGACGACAGCGCGTCCGTCGAGGAATGCCTCGGGGCCGACAATGCAAATTTTTTTTAAGAAATCTGCTAAAGGGGCTTGGCAAGCTCGAAAAATTTCTGCATAATTTCGCTTCTGTTGGGGGCGTTAGCTCAGTTGGTAGAGCAGCGGACTCTTAATCCGTAGGTCGAGTGTTCGAGTCACTCACGCCCCACCAAGCATTCAAAAGGCTCCCGAGCGTTCGGGAGCCTTTTTCGTTTCTGGCGCCGTAGCTACAGCGTAGCTGCATCTACGAGTACGGAATCCAGCCGCGATGCTGCGGCGGCAAGGTGATCCGGTGCCAAGTGAGCGTAGCGCTCCACCATCGCCCCGGTTCTCCACCCACCCAATCTCTGTAGCTCATGGGTCGGCGTTCCTGCCTGCCGCTGCCAGGTCGCCCAGGTATGTCTCAAGTCATGCCAGCGAAAGTCCTCGATGCCAGCCCGCATCAAGGCAGCTCGCCAAGCCTTCGTATTAGCTGAATTGATCGGCCGCCCCCTGAAAGTGAAAACTCGCTGGGGGTGCCGCCCAATCTGTCGCTTGAGTACATCCATCGCCGTCTCGCTCAACGGAACCGCAATAGGGCGGCGGTTCTTTGATTGCGTACCCTTGACCCAGGCATGGCGCAGCTCCAGATTCACCTGCGCCCACTCCAGCTTGAGAACGTTGCTCTGTCTCAAACCCGTTGCCAAGGCAAACAGCACGCAATCGCGCTGATGCTCCGGTAACTCCTGGAGCAGGCTGCGGGCCTGCTCCGGAGTCAACGACCGTTCACGGTTATTTGCTTCTTTAAAGAGCCTGACCTTGGGCACCTTGTCGATCCACTCCCATTCGTCTCGTGCCCGAAGAAGAATGGATCGAACCAGTGCCAGGTAGCGGTTGCATGTGCCTTTCGAACCCTCTTTAAGCCTCGCGGACCTGATTCGATCGATCACATCCATCGTGATTTCATCGAGATTCAGGCTACCAAGATAAGCATGCAGCCATACCAGCTTCCGCTTGTCCTCTTTATGCGTGGCCTTTTCCGAGGTTTCCTCCAGCCAGCGAACAACCGCCTCACGCCAAGAACGCTTGGGCTTAACCCCAAGACGTTCTTGCTGCCACAGCGACGCCTTCAGCATGTCGTGATATTCCTGAGCCGCTACTTTGTCAGCAGTCCCAGTACTTCGCTGTATTGCCGGTCCACTGCGTGGCGTGAGCTTGACCCACCAATAGGGGGAGTCCTTGCGTTTGAAGAGTGACATATATCGTTCCTTGCAGTGTCACCCTGCAACGCTCGCCGCGTATATTGTGACCGGATGTGTTCGATCAGGTCAATTTTGAGAAAAACCCAGCGCTTGCCGATCTTGGCACCAGGGACAGCCCCGGTTTTCGCCTTTTCCAGCAGCGTGACTGGATGAATCTTCAGGAACTCGGCGGCCTGTTGCAGGGTGAACGTCTCCATGCATCAGCCCCCGATTTCCGGGCCGTCATGCCGATGCCGACCGGCTGAATCCAGCTCCAGCGCAGCGCCCTTGGCGCTCTCACGCGATACGGCATCGGACAACATGGAGCGATCATCGGTATAAATCGTGACCTCATCCCGAGCGCGCGAAATCGCGACGTACCACGCGTTCTCGTTCATCGTCATGCTGTGGCTGTCGGCCTCGACCAATACACGATCGACGGTTTGCCCTTGGGATGCATGAACCGTCACGCAGTAGCCATGATCGAGATGCAGCGGTTGCGACGCATCGAGTATCAGTTGCCGACCGTCTTCCCGGCCGAGCGTCACTGTTTGCCGTTCGGCATCGATGCCCGTGACGATTGCCCGATCTCCGTTTGCAATTTCACGTCCGTAATCGTTCGCCGTTAGCCGGACAGCATCGCCCAACGCCAGCTCCCGGGAAACCAGTTGATACGCGCTCAGGTTGCTCTGAATGGCCGGACGCCACTCAACTCGCCCCCCATCACTACGGAGCAGCGTAACGCGCCCTTGAGATACCTCCTCAACCCGAGCCCAGTCTCCCCGGCCGATTCCCAGCGATGCGTACAATTTCTGAGCCTGGACAACGTCGCCAGCTTGATAGGACAAGGAACTGCGGGCCTGTGCCATCGTCAGGTCCTTACGCTCCATCGTGGCGACCATGACCCCATGCCCCGCCAGCCCCAACGCTGTCCGAACCTGTTCGTTGATAGAGGTTCTAGCCGCGCGGGTGCCAGCGACAATCAACGATGCCTTACGCTCATCCGGCGACAGTCCGGAAAATTCTCGCGCAATGGCCTGGTGGCGCTCGCGGCCATCATTGATTTCGATCACGTTCCGGGAGAGCGCCGACAGCGAGCGCGCACCATCGCCACGTGCAGCCAGCTCCACGGCATGGCGCAGACGCGCATCGTTCTGCCGGAGAATTTCACCCATCTCCGCGCGTGCGATGCCCGCCTCCTGAAGCTGTGCGAATGGTCGGCCCGCCTCGATAGCCTGGAGCTGCTGCACGTCGCCGATGAGTACGACCCGCGCATTAGCCTGCTCAACACGGGACAGGATGGCATGCATGTCTCGGGCCGAAACCATACCGGCTTCGTCCACGATCAGTACGGTTTGCGGCGTGAGCCCCGACGCTTCGCGGTTAATGAATGCCGCAATGGTCTCGCTCTTGATACCCACCCCGGACAGTTCCCGGGCTGCCGCAGCAGACGGCGCAATACCGACAAGCTGGTAGCCCTGTTGCTGCATGACCAGCGACGCCACGCCCAGCATGGCAGTCTTCCCCGTTCCGGCCAGCCCCTGTATGGCACTCACCCTGCTATCCGTCGCCAGCATGAGCGCCGCTGCCGCCTGCTGCCCCGAGCGCAGATTCGAAGCGGACAAGATGCGCCCAACCTGCTGTACATCCATGATCGGCTCAACGGCTGCTCGGCCGCGCAACTCCATCGCAAGAATCTCGCGCTCGCGCTGCTGCGCCGCTGGCGTGGTATAGCGTCCATCCTGCGCGATCAACAGGCCATCGGCAAGCTGATGCGAGATTTCGGCCCGAATCGCATCAAGATTGGTACTACCCGTTCCCACCTCCAATGCGGCGCGCAAAATCTGCGCGTCGGTCACGACGGACTGGCGCTCGGTCGTATGTGCAACGGCATGCGCGACGGCTTCCCGTGTACTCGCCGGATCAATTTGGACCGTGGACAGCTCCCGGGCGTGCCTCGATAAAAAATCGATGCTCAGTTCATGGCTTTTCTCTTTCCACGTTTCGAGCAATACAGCTCGATTCACCTCGCCCTTGGCCTCACGCGTGGCCAGCGTTGCCCGCTGCCGCTCATAGTGGGTCGCATCCGCCCTTGTCAGACCGTCATTGGCAAGTGCAGCGGTAATTGCCTGGCTGCGCTGGCTGAACGCCTGGGCTTGGTAATCGGAAATATGGGCAAGCTCAAACCGGCCATCGGCGTGGGTCAAACGTACGTCATACCCAAGCTGCTGGACCTCCAGCGCCAACTCTGAACGGTACAGTGCACCGACAAGCATTTTCTGGCGCAGGATTTCGCCCGGCTCCAGCGCCCGCCATTCACCGTCAGCCCGCTGCGTCGCATTGATCAGCACCGCATGCGTATGCAATTGCGGGTCGGTATCGCGCGAGAGGTCATGCAGAAAACTGGCGATCAACAGATTGCCGCTTTTCTGAAGCTCGGTTTGCCCTCCGTCCGTTACACGATACGCAGCAAGCCCCTGTACATAATCGAGTGCTCGTCCCACAGCGGTTTGATGCGCCTCGACCAGGCGGATATCTCCACCAATCAACGCCTGCATCGATACCGATTTCGGGGCAGAGAATGTCAGATCGACGCCCGCCCGCCGTCCATCTCCAGCATTGTGAATATGGCTTCCATTTGGCAGATGCCCGTCAAGAAGGCGTGTAAACGTCGTTGCGTCCACATCGTCGGCCAACTCCATACGCTCTGCACCAGCTCCCATCCACCGCGATGGTGAACGATCCCCGGTGTAGTAGTTGTCAGCCTCAGCATAGTAGGTGCTCGCAGCACCACTATTTTTTACGATAGCAATGCTCAGCATGAGCCCTCCATGAACGGTATCTGCACGGCTGGCCGGGGCACCGGGGAAAATCCAACCTGACGCACAGGCTCGTTACCTGCCAGAGCAACATAGGCGGTCAAATCGGCGAGCTGGGTCAGCTCGCTTGGCAATGCCAGACGTTCCGTCGCACGCTGCAAGCTTTCTCCGCGAGAGATTCCCTGCATACCGGATTGAGTGCTGTACTGCACCCGGTCGATTTCACGGTCTCCAAGCGCCTTCGAGAGGATTTCGCTGGTATCGGGATCGCTCCTCGATAGCGACAACACCACCAGATTACGAAAACACGAGCGAATGCTGATGGCCGTCTCGCGCCCATACACACGGTCAAGCTGGGCCGTCGATTGCAACCCGGCGATCACGCAGAGACCATGTTTACGCCCCCGCGTAAGTGCGCCTTCCAATGAACTCAAATGGCCCAGCGCTCCCAGCTCATCAAGCAGCAACCACAACCGGCGATCCGGGGACGGCTGAAGACTCAACACGGCATTGCACAGCAGATCGACCCAGCAGCCGATCAGGGGCTGCATGACTGCCTGCATGTCTTCTCGCCAGGTGATATACAGATTGCTATCTCCGTCAGCCAGCCAGTCGCGAAGGCTGAAGCCCCCTGGCTGCAAATACTGGTGGGAATTCAGATATGTGGTCAGAATGAATCTGGTGCTGGCCAGCGCCCGGCCCGCATCGCGGTCGAACAGCCCCTGAGCCTGGGTTCCCGCGAGGAGCTTCGCCAATTCCTCGACAGTCGCACTGGTCAGCCTGTCGAGCAAATGCATGGTCGTGTTTTCCCCCTGCCGCATCAGCACACGCATGCCCTCGGCAGCGAGGATTTGCGAATAGAAATGCCAACTCGCGTCGGGGCCGTGACCATCGGGAATGAGGGATTTTGCCAACCGGAAGTAATCGAAATCTTTCCGGATTTCGTTAAAGATCGTCCACCCCTGCCCGCGCCGGTCAAACGGATTCAGGATGATGTCGTCGTCGCCACCGAAGTAGGTCAGGTGATGCGCACTAGGATCAACCACGATGGCGCGATCCCCACGGGAGACAATGCCCGCCAAGACCTCATCAATTAGAGTGGTCTTGCCGACTCCTGTCGAGCCGACGAGCAGGGTATGAAGGGTCTCGTTTTTGGGCGGGAGGCTGACACCTCCCAGCGTGATAGCGGCACGCTGGGAAGCACGCCCGCCGAGAATGGCAGGACGCATGCGCATGGGCTCAGCCTCCCCGCTCATCGATGAAGCGACTGCCGCGGCGATGCATGACATTTGTTTTGCGAGCCCACCAGCGACCAATAATGAGAAACAGAATGGTCGTCTGCAAAACGCTAGCCCATACAATCAGCATCGCGAGGAGGCTATTAATCGATCCGGGAGAAAGCGGCCAGACGCCCGAAAGCCGGATCAACGCATCGAGCCACGAATCGCCAAGCTGTTGCCAGCATGCGACCCACAAGAGCACGCTTTGAACGAGCGCGAACGCCACAAAGTAAACCACACGCACTAGGATGGTGTGGACTTGCTGCATTAAAGGATCATGAGCCATCACAGTCCCTCCTGACGGTACTGCTGGTTGCAGGATGCTGTGATGCGCGCGGCGGCCTGTGGGTGGCTATGACTGGCCATCAAACGCACCAGTTGCAGTGTTTCCTGGATCGCGGGCCAAGCGTCAGGGGTTGCCGTCGCAGGCTGAGTCGAGACGATGTCGCGAATCGCGTCCACGACGCCGAGCCCTTCAACAGCGCGATCGAGCACGGCCCGCATGAATGCCGAAACTGTCAAGCCTTCGGCATCGGCTCGCTTGCGGATCGCATCGAACTGGGCGCAAGTCACGGCGGTCTTGAGGAAATTGCGACGTGCCATTACACCCCCCGAAAAATCAAGGGGTTAGCGGTTTTGTGGCCAAGTGCCGGAAAGAAACGTGGCCACGCACTACCCCGGCCAGACGGGGCAGCCGAGGCAATCGCAGATTGCGCAGGTGTGTACTTTTTTGATTGATGAATATGGAAAATCGCGGTCATCGGCGCTCCTTTCTCTCGGTACATGGATTTGAGATCGCATAACCGCCCACGGAGGGCGCGGTCATGTCTCGCATCCATCATCACGAGGAAAAGTCGCACATCCCACGTTAAGCTGTTACACGAAATGCCCCAACAGATGCGAGGCACGGGATGAGAGAAGGCGAAAACTCAGTGGGCAAGAATCGACATCGAGCCGCGTGGGCCACTGCTGTCAGGGTAATTACCCGAGAATCTGGCAACAAGCTTCCACGTGAACTTGAGCAGATCTTTCACATTGGAACTGGTCAAACGGGAGCACCAGCACCGGAAAGGCGGGGCCACGCATGGCGGTACTGGATCAACGCGAAACGGCTTGCCGAACCATTCACTATCGACCGCGTAGTCAATACGGCTCTTGAGAAGGGCTGGCTGAATCCCGACCCCGTCGAAGCGAGAGCAATTTTGGACTTGCCTAGTGAGGTCGTCCAAGAATGGCTGGCGGAGATGAGCCCATTTGTAGGCCGCTTACTGCCGGATCCGCCATTGCATCGAACTAACCATCGCCACATGGCCCGCCTCGCAGCTCACGTTTTGATGGAAGATGTTTTAAATGCCATGAATATCAACGGCTGGTTTTATCGCGGGTTTGAACGCACCCAAAGAAAGCTGAAACGCGGCTCAAAAATCATGGAAACAACAGAACTAGCGATGGCACAAAGCGTTGAAGAGACAATCGAATGGCGTAAAGCAGTAAATTTCATTAGCGACCTGGTCCGCAAAAATCACGATACAGATGTTTTGCGGACTCAGCTAACCGTAACCTATAAGCGGCAGGGCTATAGATAAGTCGCAGTCTTAGGCTGTTGCAAACCCACCTCCACGGTAAAAGAGCGGGTCGATGGGGCGACACCGTACAAGGCTAGTCAACCATTGCCGCTGTTGGGTCTAAAGAGGGCCGCGATAGCTGCCGTTATCCAGATCACCATTATCGGATTTGGATAAGTGCGATGAAAGTGCTCTGGATTCTAGATGCCTTTTGGTCTGGACTGTCCCTTCGTAGCAAGACGATCCTTTGTCTCGGACTAGTAGGGCTGGTATTGGGCATGCCGACAAACGAATTGGGATGGGTGTGGCGATGGACACGCCAAATTTTCCAAATGCAGAACTGTATGGATGACTTCACCAATCCGGTTATGAGCGCCGTTGAGAGTGGTGACCAGAAAGCCCTTGAACGCGCGGTGGGTGCCGACAAACCTCAGCAGCTTAGAACATGCGGCAGCAACGCAATCCAACATCCCGAAGGCACCGTTTCTTTCCTTCTCGACGAATACAGGCGCCGGCCCGCCGAGGCTGAGCATCGGTAGGTCACGTTCGGATCCTCATACGCTCGGTGGGTAACGCCGGTCGAGCATTGCCGACGAAGTTGAGCGATCAAGAGGAAGATTTTACCGCTTCGCTTGTAGCGAAGGACGCCGTCGGTAGCAACGAAAAGTCACTTGTGAGAAGCGCGACGTGTTGTATAGTTTGATGTATAGTTTCGCGGTTAACTTGAAAACACATCGATAGGCAAGATGACATGACCGATCGCAGCGGCATCCTTCCACATTCGCCTCTGCTGTATGCTCTCGCATCGGTTCGGTTTGCGCCGTTGCCGCTGCTACCGTCCAAGATCCCGGAAATACACGAGCAACTACGGGATGCGACGCCTCTTTTGCAAAATGTCCAGCAGCAGACGCAGTTGGTGATGACCCACGGCGCAACTCCGATTGCTGAATCGTCTACGCAGGCTTGGCTCATCATGGCTAGCGATCGGTCGTTCGGTGTGCAGTTGGGGACAGAACAGGTGCTATTCTTTGCCCGCAGATACAGCAGGTTCGCTGCGTTCGGGGAGTTCATCACCCGTTGCTTGGGCTTGCTCTTCGAGCATATGAAGTTTTTGGACGTTACCGGCACTGGCGTTCGCTACGTCGATCATATCAAGCCGCGACAAGGGGAAACCTTGGCTGACTACGTCGCGGAAGACTTTCTGACGCCTCCTGTTCCAACTTTCGATCCAATTGGCGGCGTATCACAATACATTTACGGCGCTGGCGAAAGTCAACTTCGTGTGCGGAGTGTGTTCAGTGCGGAGGCTTTGTCTATTCCGGTTGATTTGATCGGACTCATCGCAACGATCCAAGGGCCAGAAAATCCCTTGATCCTGACGAAATTGCAGCGAGATGAAATGCTGCTCGACATGGATTCGGTACTCAACTTCTCGCAGCCGCGACGTCAGGATCTAAAGGAAATCGAGAAAACGCTCGATAACTTGCATAAGAATGCTAATGCATTCTTTAGGCATGATGCGGTATGTACAGACTTTGCGTTCGAAGTATGGCGAGGAGAGAAATAGCATGATCGACATCAATCCGCCCTCGATTAATGTGCAATGGGATAGCTCAATGCCCCTTAGAGTTCCGGGGTGGCAGGAGCTTCCGCTCGGCACGTTTTCTGCAGCTTCGTTTGAGTCGGAATGGCTTAATGGTAGCGAATCGTTAGCAACTGCGCCGGCCGGTGTCTCTGGACAAAAGGCATTGCTCTTTGTCATCGATGGCAAGCCGTTGATGGTTACCCTCCAAGCTTCTATTGAAGAGCGAGCATCGGGCCAATCAGCCGCAGAGCTGTCAACCCCCGGCCAATTGGACATGGTGAAGACGCGCCTCGGAATTTCCGTCACGCAACTTGCCGATCTGCTTGGCGTCACAAGGAAGGCAGTCTACGATTGGTATGAAGGTGCCGCCCCCCGACCCACTATGATTGGCCGTATCAACTCGCTGGCGGACGCGCTTGGCAGTTTCGATGACACAGACCTTAAGAAGTTAAAGGCGGTCTGGAATATCACGTTGCCGAGTGGTTCATTCCGGTCTACGCTCCAAAGTGATACGCTATCGGGTCCCGATCTCACGGCCGCCCTGGTGGCAAAGCTGAATGAACTTTCTGCGGAAATGTCTGCAACGACTAGGTCGTCCCGGCGCGCGTCAGCTTACGTCGGAGAATCGAGCCTCTCAGACATCGACCGCCGCAGCGACTCCTTCTGACGACCCTGCCACCGTTTTGATTCGAATAAGGGATCAAGGATGGTGGCAGGGCTCGGTTATTGAATCCTGTCAACTGGCTGCTGTTGGTCATCCTTGCGACGAGGCCGATTTCTGGATCGTTGCTTCGCAAACGTGCAATTTATATAACCCGTCCTTCGAGAAAGTGCCCGTGTTCGAGGTGGTCGGAGCCTACGGAGTGGACGAATGCAGCCCTGCAAAGGTGAAGGGCGACGATCCCCGCGTTCTTCACGTGGAGGCGGAATCCGCAGACCTCAAGATGGCCCTGAATGTGGACATTCAAAAGCGCAAGTGGCTGCCTCGAAACTGCCTTGCGTTGCTTCCGGCGCCAGAATTTCACATCAAAGATCGCGTCAACCAAGCCGGATCATTAAAGGATCAGTGGCTCGACAATTTTTCCGGCTGGATGGGTAGAAGCTACACCCGTGTCGCGCTTCCGGATGAGTTCAACGATGCTCTAGGAGAATCGCGGCTCAAGCAGATCTTGGAAGAAAAGTTGGCGAAGGAGAAAGACGCTCTTTATGGAATCTATCTGACGATCGAGCCCGACAGCGACGAACCTTGGACCGAGACGTTGGGGTTAATGCCGTCGCCGTATCTGCTGGGCATCACGCTTCTAGTGCACGAAGAACACTCGCCCGTTACAGTACGGAGCAAAGCGGTCAAGCAGATTTTCAAGGACACGCTGCCGGACCCGTTGGACGGAACAAAGAAAGTTACGCGGGCGGAACTGGCGAAGCGTCATGGCATTCGTATCGTAGAGGCCGGAGTAGAGTCAATCAGCGTAGCCGACATCAGCCTCCAAGAAATGAAGCGCCTAGTCCGCTACACAATGGTGGATCACCTGTCAAATTCGTCGATGGCCGCGTGACGATCACCGAGATTGGTGGGGACTTGCCTCGCTGTACGCTTTTGCGGTTTCGCCTCTCCAGTTTCCGTGCGCAGCACCAGCGGAGCCGGTCTTCCGACCGGCGATCAATTGATGCTACATCTCAGGTCTCGCTAGGCAGTCAGGTTGGCATTTGTGGACTCTCGAGCTGATCGTCATCATCTTTGTCGCCCGTGAAATTGCGTACAGGGGCGCCACTCCTCGCGATCCCATTTAATTTGTCTTTCAAATAGCGTGTGTAACCAAGAACACTTTCCAAGTGCCGAGATAGCACTTGCGAGGGAACGATCACGGACGGCTCGTGAACGATATAGTTCCTCAGCCGAACTAAATCTTGAATCTCCGACCTTTGGTCCGATGTTAATAAATGGTATCGCTTGGTGACGACATTTACCAGCGATCTAATATTGTTTGGATCTGGCCTAGACTCATGCTTCCCCTCCGATTCGAGGAGCTGATCGACCAAAATAAGCAAGTTTTCGTGAAACTCGTTCCATGCGGATAAGAACTCGTAATAGCCTTCCCCCTTCGTAAGAGCAACATTTTCAGAAACCATTTCACGCTCATCCTCTGAGACTGTCACTTGATCTAGATTTTCGATCGCGTGTTGCAGTTTCGGCGCGAGTTCATCACGCAGCGCGACTATTTCTTCAAAATCCCCCCTAGTCACCGGGCGATTGTGCGCCACCTGATTGCGTCTCTCGTATAAGCGCTCCCACCTTGACCGAAGGTATTCGCTTTCGCAGTTAACTATTTTTGAAAAGAATCGATCCCAGTTTGATTGCGGAATTGCAAGCTTAAGCTCGGATAAATTCAAGTCATCAAGTTTCTCCGCTTTTTTCAGCCTCTCGATCAAAACGGCTGGATTTATATTTGCATATTCTTTAAACAAAAAATTTGACAATTGAATAAAGTCGACTTCATACAAATAATTTTGATCTAATTTTGCATCTTTCGAACGAACAGATTCTAGAACTTCTTTCGGAACAGCTTCTTTAGCCCAGCCACCGCCGACATTAATTAGCATGAATTTCGTTATCAGCTTACGCATCGTGTTTTCTATTTCATGCACGATCGGGTAAGCGGTCTTCGCGTAGCCAAAACTAACGTCATCCCACAATATTTGCGGAGGTTTCGCTGCCGCCTTATGCAGGAGGCTTCTGATATTCTTTAAAAACCCCTCAAAATCACGATTTTGCGATTCATCATCGACTGAAATTTTTAGATGAAAAAAGCGATGCTTATCGCGCTCAATTTCACCGCATTGAATCTCATAACGCATGACGAGAGAACCGAATTTCATCTCAGTTTTTGAGATCGATACTCCGTCGATTGTTCTCAATAAATTATTAAATGAGGATACGGACTTGCAAAAAGCTTCTTTCTGGTCAACGGTAATAAGATATTCAACCCTTGGCACAGCTATTCTCCCCGGTTTCCGTGGCGTCAATTTTGTTCACGTCGCACCCCCAACCCGACTCGTACTACTATAAAGTTGAGGCAATCGTTATACCATCAACTACGTTACTCAGGCGCACTACTAGGTACTCTGATCATAGTTGAGCCGATCTCAGGTGCAGCTGCGTTGAACTCTTGAGCGTCGCAATAGATCCCATTCAGGTCGAGTCCCGTTGTTGCTATTTTGCGAAAGCCGATATTGCTCTGCTGTCGTCGGCACTATGGGACCGGTGACAGCTTAGATCGAAGCTGACAACGCACAACGTGTGTTGTCTATCTGGGGCGAACAGGCGCCAGCATGTCCGTCCAAGGACAACGTAGCTGCCACGTAGCTACGCTGAACGCAAATGCCTTGATTCAGCACTGTCTAGCACTATGGTTGATGTTGGCAAGCGAAGCAGGATATTGATTTTAAAAGAGATTTCTTGTGACCCGTACCCTCTTAATCCGTAGGTCGAGTGTTCGAGTCACTCACGCCCCACCATCGAATTCTGTTGTTGAAAATCAAGCACTTGCGAGCGATCGCGGTGCTTTTTTTTCGTCCGTCGTCGGCGTGCGGCAGCGTCAAAAACTGGCCTTTGCCGGAAATCTGCCGGAACGGAAGAATCCAGACCAAGCGATCTCAACCCTTTCGCATGGAGTCTGGAAATGGCATACATCAGTCAGCGCGGCGCGTACTGGCGTGCCGAAATTCGTCGGCGCGGCTACAAACCTGTCTATCGCACATTCGATACGAAGCAGCAGGCGCAGCAATGGGCGAGGCGGGTGGAGTCGGAGATGGACAGCCGGGCGTACGTCGATCGTACGGAAGCTGAGCGAACCACGCTCCGCCAAGCGTTGGAGCGGTACCGCCGCGAGATCGTCCCCGAGAAGCGCCACCCGTATCAAGAAAACCGACGCATCCAACGCTGGATCGACAACGATCTGTCGCATCGAACTCTAGCCAACTTGCGCGGCGCAGATTTCGCGAAGTATCAAGACGAACGCCGGGCAGCCGGGCAGCCGGGCGCGCAGAAAACACCATTCGGCTCGAACTTCAGGTCATCAGCCACCTTTTCGAAATCGCCCGCAAGGAATGGGGCATGGAAGCGCTGACGAATCCTTTGAAGAACATCCGAAAGCCATCCGGCAGCGAGGCAAGGGATCGCCGTTTACGTCCCGGCGAATTCGAGATGCTGCACGCGCGCCTATCGGCTAGCGGCAATCTGTGGGCGGCGCTTGCGTTCGAGCTGGCAATCGAAACGAGCCTGCGACAAGGGGCTCTCTTCAGTGTGCAGTGGGAATGGCTCGATCTAGCAGGTCGCCTCCTTCATTTCCCACCGACTGCCGTGGCACGGAGAACAAGGGCGTACCCCCAATCCTTCCGCTGTCCAGCCGAGCCGTCGCTGTATTTCGCCACCTTGCAGCTCTCGCAGAAGGCCCGGAGGCCCGCGTGACCCGTTCGCGGGTCGGCCCTGCGGACGTGATCCCTCAGAGGCTGACGGGACGGGTGTTCGGGACGAGTGTTAACGCAGTGAGCGGCGCCGGGAATGAGCAGCACGCTTGGCCCAACATCGAGGGTAGCCGGCCGTCCAACCTTTTTCTATGTGCGCCGTTCACTACGGAGGGCAACAGCTACCACCCGGAATGGGCGCGATCAGCCGCGACGCGGTATAAAACGCCCGACGAACCGCTCGTCTTCGCGCTCCTTCAGATTCAACACTTGTTGGATAACACCCACCTAGGGAGAGGGTGACTAACGGTCAATTCTTTCCCGATCATCGACTTCAAGTCGATGTTTGCCGCGGCCTGCTCCGGCATAACCGACGCAAGCGGTATGCAACAGTCGAGGGTGTACGTATATATCTGGGAGAGCGCTTCCTCTCCCAGGATGGCTCGCAAGAGCAACGCGGGCTCACCCGTGGATGTGCGTGGCAGTGCCGCACCATGCATGGTTACAGTGCGGGGCAAGGATTTCAGCACGACGCAAAACCTCGGAAAATAGACATTGATCTGCAACTCACACCACTAACGGCACCGCGAAGCCGCAATGGCAATTCCGATAATCCATGCTGAAGTGCTATTCATCTTTTGCCCATTCAGCAATCAATTCAGCCGGAATCGCCTTCACCGCTTCTACATAGCGCTTACCGACAAACTGCTCGGCACGAAATAACAGAATTGGAATCGGACTGCTGGGTTCATGTCTTTCGAACCAGTGTCGTGCGTCGCGAATAGATTGCAATGCCGCGTCGCGGCCCGATAAGGTTCGTCCAGCCACACCGCTTTGCGCCTCCTGCTGCGGCGATTCGGGCGTGGCGGCATCGAGTGCGGCCGTGGCTGGCACCCCGTCGAACTCAGGTGAGGCGATCTCGCCTTCCAACAGGGATACCGCATGCGCGGCATCGGAACCTTCACCCACCACACGCTCGAGCATGCGCGTCAATGCAGCGAGATCCGCCGCGAACTCGCCGAGCCTTTCCCGATTCCACGTGTCGATCACGTCAAGACTTTCAAGCGCCGCGTCGAAGCCCGCCATCAAAGCGGGCTGCTGAACGCGCACATCCTCAAGCTGCCGCGTCACAGACTCCACCGATAGCGCATCGCTCGGGCGCGGCTGGGCAAACGCACGCTCCACGTCGCGCACCTGCAAACGCGTGGCTGACGAGCGCGCCAGCGCGATATCGCGCACGTCCGATAGCAGCCCGTCCGTATCGGTCAATGCCTGGAGCGCGTTCATGCGAATTTCAAGCGCCGCGTCTTTATCGTCATCCACGCCGGGTTGCGGGTGGACGGTGTCGGCAAAGACCGTCAACCACGAAGCGAGCAAACCCAGCCCTTCGGCCAATCCTGGCGCCGCGCCTAAACGCGTGCGGCAACGTGTAAATAGCACGGCAAGCCGGATGTCCTTGCTGCGCATCATGAGCCGTCGGCAATCGCGCTCGACGTCGCTCCAGTTGATCGGCTCCGGTGAGCCTACGAAGTCGCCATACTGCGCATCCATTTTTGCCGCCACCTGGGCCGATAACACCACGAATTCCGGATCGTATTCGAGGTCTACGCCGCAGGGAGCGGACGGGTCGACCGGCGTCATCCAGTCGTGCGACGGTTTGTGCTGGGCCGTCGAATTGCGTTTCGTGCTCATGCCACCCCCTGAACGGCGTTACGCCGCATTGCGTCCGGATTGAATCGCGCACCGCACTTGACGTACTCCTCGGGCTCGAAAAGCATGCCGGTAATCGGTTTGCCGTCGGACGACCGGCCGAGCCATCCTGACCACCCTAACTGTTGCTCGCCACCCAGCACCGCGGGTGGCGCGCTCTCTGCCTTGATGCGCAATTCCAGCTCCCACTGGAACTCCCGGCCGACGAAACTGCGCACCCAATCCACGAGTTCGGGCAACGCAGCGCCACGCGGCGTGAAACGCAGGTATTCGTCCAGGTGAACAGGCCCGATCACCACCCTGAAGTGATACTGCCGATCCGGGGCCAACTCGCCGAGCATGGCACCCTCACCCATGACCGAGGCCGCGCTGGGTTCACCGAGATGCGTCTGTTCTTCGCGCGTTACATTGACCCAATGAAACTGGTACTCAGCGATGCGGACCGGCACGCCGAAATACTGTTCGAGCGTCATGCGCAACCCATCGGGATCGCGCGCCTCGCGCACGAGGTTGGCCGATGCGGCCAACTGCGCATGCGGTGGCAGCGCACGGCCGGCGATCTCGTCGAGGTCTTGCCCCGTCCAACTGGCGATATAGAACGAGAACTTCTCGTCGTCGGCTCGATCGAGCCCTGCCGCGGCCTGCGCCGATGCCCACGCCCGATACAGCAGCGCGAGATACCGGTGATGAAAGATGTCGAGAAAATTGCTCAACGTCCGGTCGCCCCGGTTTTCCTCCCGCTCTCGAGCAATCTCGGTCACATGGCTAGGTAGCGGCCCGTTTGGCCCGAGCGAGCCGAGACCGAACAGACGCACATGCAGGCGTCCATCGAGCTCGCCGACACTGGCGATTTCGCGCGGGGCGAACGCGAGGCTCGGCTGCTGTCCCAGACGAAACGGCTCGGCCCGCGGGCGCGCGGCGGTGCCGACGGGTTCGATGCGAGGATCCGCGCCGATGCGCCGCATCAGCGACAAAAACCCGTAACGCCACGGCGTGGTCCGCAGGCCTTCGATCATCTCGGGAGAGAGCGTCGATTCGCGCTGCAACGGCGTGTCGAAGCTGCGCTCCATTACGCCACGCCTCGCGTACCCATGCGCACGGGCCAGCGCATGATGCAGCCGCGCTGCATCGAATGCAATTCGGTCTGCGTGAACGAATTGATCGATACATGCCGCGCCAGATAATGTTCGAGGATTAGCCCCAACAGGTAGGGGCTGGTGCCTGAGAACCCCGTCTCGTCGACGGTCAGCTGACATTCAATGCCGCGCCCGAACACGAGCGGACCATTGCCCGGAAGCTTGCGCGTCACGGAACGGGTCCTCACGCCCAACAGGCTCTCGACCTGACGCTGGTGCTCAGTGTCTTCGCTGCTCAGAAAGAGCCGCAGCATGTCGCGCAAGCCCTGGCCGCCGGGACGATGATCGACGTCCTCGAGCGGCAAATAGTTGAAGTTCAATTGCCGGATCAATCGCCACGCGGTCTCGCCTTCCGCATAAGGTGGCCGCGGCGCGCTCGGTGGGCGAATCAGACCGATGCTTGCAACCGGTTCGCCGCTTTCCAGCTGCATGAAATCGTTCACGCCGTTGCGCGGCACGAGGAGAGGCAAATCACGGTTGGTCAGCCACGCATCCGCGGACAGATAGCGAATGCCATCATGATATGGCGCTGCCCGCTGATCCACGAGCGAGACAAACGTCTCGGTGCCGACATAGGCCGTACGCGTGCCATAGCGTCGCGACGTATCCGAAGGCAGACGTCGCTCGCGGCGCACCGAGAAGTATTGGCCGTGATTGCCTTCGTCGTTGTTCAGTGTCTGATAGAGCGGCCGGAATTCGAACTTCGCCGAGCTCTTTCCTACTTGGGCATGCAGCGCCTCAACCGAGAACACTTCGTAGTCGAGCGGTGCCTGACGTTTGGGCACCAGATGAAACTCCGTGCTCGCCTCCGCCAGTTCGATACGTTCCAGTCTTTGCGGGAACAGATTGATAACCGGCGTGCAAAAGAGCGCGAAGCGTGATGCGTCGACGAGGCTGGCGAGCCGATCCGGCGCGCGGTCGAGCAGCACCACGATCTCGGCTTCTTCGCCCTCAGCTTTTTTCAGGCCATCCTGAAGACCCGTGAGCGTGAAGAAGTAGAAGCGACTCGGGCACGCGAAATACTCCTGCAGGAGATTGTGTCCGTGAAACTTCGACCATGTGAGCGGCAACATGCCTTGATCGAGATCGAGCCCTTCGTGAACGACGGCCTTTGACGTCACTGCCGCGAAGGGACGATTCGGTGCGTTGAACTTACCCGGCTCGCCAACGACCGACGCAATGCCCGCCGTATGCACGAGCTCGAACAGGTTTGATGCAACCTGCTCATCGCCCGCTAGATAGACGGGCAGGCGATCCAGATTTCCGATCGAGGCAATCTTCTCCTGGTTCGTGGTTCGAATGCGCAGCCTTAGTGCGCCGCACACTTGCGAATGCGCCGGGACATAGCGCTCGATTCCTGGAATGTCGGGAGGAACGCCCGTGAACCTCGCACTGGCGATTTCCAGCGGATACAATACGACATCCTGCGTAGTACGAAACGTGCATGACGTATGCTCGTTACCGGGCGTAGGTGTCTTGAGTCTCCTCCCTCGCTGCAAACAAAAACCGTCCGTCAGATCGCCTTTCGTGTGAGCCGGATAAAACTGCGCCACGGCCATTGATGGCGTGGGCGCAACGTAGTTCGGGTAAGTGACTTCGAGCAGGCGTTGCGTAAAGCGCGGAAACTCGGCGTCGAGCTTGAGTCGCATGCGCGCGGCCATAAAGCAGAACGACTCGATTAAGCGCTCGACATAGGGATCGGTCATCTCACCCGCCTGAAGGCCCAGGCGCCGCGCGATCTTCGGGTGCGCCTGCGCGAACTCACCCGCGCTCTCGCGCAGGTAAATCAATTCCTGGTTGTAGTATTCGAGTAGTCGCGGGTCCATGCGAGCGCTTCAGCTCCGTTGATGTCCTGGTTCAGATACGCTTTAGATCCGTATGCAAGCGGCTCGACTCCAGATCGAGCGAGCTTTGCACCATGAATTCGAGTGGATACGGCTCCATGCGGACCATCCCATGAATTTCGAAGGCCACCTGGCTGTGACGGCCTTGACGATCACTGTCGCTGCGTGGAACCACCCGAAGCGACTCGGGTATCAGCCGCGGCTCGAATCGCTCGATCGCGTCCTTGATTGTTCTTTCGATATCGGACCACTTGCGCGAGGCCATGAACGCGCCCGCAAGAGGCGGCACGCCAAAATTCACCGTCGATACCTCCACGAGCGGATAGCGCTTGCGGTCGATGAGATCGCCCAGATTGGTCGCATTCAACAGATAGGCCAGATCGCGTTGGATGATGTCGCGCAACTGGGTACGCGTGACGGCATATTCGCCAGGCACTTCGGTCTGCCGATGCGGTGCATCGTCGCGCAGACGGTCAAACAGTGTCGGCAGCAAGTAGCTGTCGGCACGGCGCGGTGAGCCTGCCGCGTGTTTAGCGCGATTGGGTTGAGTTGATTGCGTCATGCTCGATCCTGCATACCGGACGCACACGTCGGCGTCTGCGACGCGTCACTTCGCGCACGAGACCGCGGCACGCATGGCTTGGCCCGCTGCTGAGCCACCACATCCCGCTCGAAGATCGATAAAACTTTCATGTTGTCGTGCGCGATCGCTTTGATATCCGTCAATACACAACGGACAACTAATCTTATAAGTAGCCCAAAAAAATCCGACGCATTAGCTCACGATCCATTTGTATTTGTCAATCCTTAATATCTGTCAAAAAACATTGATTTCTATTCAAATAAAATATCTGTCACAAAACATCGATTCATCAAAGGGAAATGTCTTAGAATTTTCCTACGCATGCGAGTTATTTAAGAATTTTCTAGTGCATGGCACGCTGGCGTCTCAGAGTCTACTGGGTTAGCATTCGTCGATGCAACGAGCACAGGTAAATAGCCACGATGTCTCGCCAAGGCATTTCTCTCGAAACTTAGTTTTGCCATTTTTTCGGCATTGAATGCCACGATCGCGTTCTGTAAACCATGAAACGGTATGAACGCATTCGCTGATCGGCTTGAGCGCTTCCGGCTGCCCGATCGCGCGCGCCGCGAGCGTGCTGAACCAGGCGCGTTCGCCTTCCGATACCATGTCGGCTGCCCGCGCCACCCCGCGCGCGGCGCAAAGCTTTGCATTTTCCCGCACCGACAAAGAACATGAACATGATCGACCACCCCGCTCGCCGCTCCTTCTGGCAGCGGACCTTGTCGCGGGATCTCAACGACCCTCGCCTGACAGCCGCCGCGCGCGTGTGGGTTCCGATCCTCTTCGGCCTGTGGTCGCTCTTCCTCGGACAGGACCGCAATTGGGACGGGTTCAACTATCACCAGTACAACGGCTTCGCGTTTTTGAACGACAAGCTGCATACCGACTTCGCACCAGCCGGCATGCAGAGCTACTTCAATCCGATGCTCGACGTCTTCTACTACGCATTGAACCGGGCATTTGCCGCGCCACTGGTAGGATTCATCATCGGTACGCTGCATGGCCTCAATTTCGTGCTGCTGCTGTCGATCATCCGGCGAACCCTGCCGGAGCTTGCGCCCGAAGACGCGAACCGCACGCCGTTACTGCTTGCCGCAGCGGGCATCCTGACAGCGAATTTTCTGTCCGGCTTCGGCAATTCCATGGGCGACGACACGACCACGCTGTTCGTGCTCGCCTCGCTCGTTCTCGTCCTGCATCTGTGGGACAGGTTGGCAACGTGGTCGGCGGCCACCGCGGCGGCGCTGGTCGGCACCGGCCTGATCGCCGGCCTTGGCATGGGCCTCAAGCTGACCAACGCGCCGTTTGCCGTCGCACTCTGCGCGGGGTTGCTGCTATTGCCGGCCACGCCGTTCGCACGAGTGCGCGCAGCGTTCCTGTTCGGCGTGGGCGCCCTCGCCGGCCTGCTGGCCGCGGGCGGCTACTGGATGGCGGTGATGTGGCACACGTTCGGCAACCCGTTCTTTCCACAATTCAGCGCGATCTTCCCCAATCCGCTCACTCCGCCGAGCGGCGTCGCGGATCAATCGTGGCTGCCGAAAAACGCACGCGAATACATTCTCTGGCCCTTCGTCTTTGCATTCGATTCGAAGCGGGTCGGACAAGCGCGCCTGCATCAGATCATCTGGCCTGTGGTGTACGTGCTTTTTTTCACGCTGGCCGCAACGCGGATCGCGGAACGGGTGCGTGGCCGGACCCGAACGCGGCGATTGAATTCGCGAGCGGTATACGTCATGACCTTCGTGGCGCTGGGCTACTTTCTCTGGATGATTCTGTTCAGCATCTACCGCTACGTTGTTCCAATCGAAACGCTCACGCCACTCGTCGCGTATCTGCTGCTTAAGCGGCTTCTGCCGTACCTGACGGCGCGGCACGTCGCCGCGTGGCTGCTCTCTATCACGACGTTGGTTGTCGTGGCCGGAGGTGTCGAAACCTGGGGGCACGAGCACTGGGCAAGAGCGGCCTACCGTGCCGAAGTGCCCCTCCTGGCTAGCCCGCAAAACACGACGGCGGTGATCGTCGGCGGGGATCCGCCGTGGGGTTGGATCGTGCAGTTCTTTCCCGTGTCGGTGGCGTTCACGCAAATCGACGGCAGCTTTCCATTCTCGCCGCAATTCGATCGGCACATCGCGGACATGGTGCGTTCTCGCGGCGGTCCTGCCTATGCAATCATCGCGGCCCGCTATAACTGGCGCGTCGACAACGTAGCGAAGATGGATCGGTTCGCAAACGCAATCGGCCTGACAAACGGCATGAAGGGCTGCGGCACGATGCAAGCCGCGATCACCCACCTGCACCTTCATGCGAGCCTGCAATGGACCCCCAACGCCGCCGACAAGCGCATGTGCCGGCTCGACGTCCGGCACGACGACGAACGCGATGTGGCCGCGGAGAATGCGCAGCTAGTCGAACAGACGCGGCCCACGTTGGAGCGGCATGGCTTCACCATCGATGCCAGCTCCTGCACCACGTACCGGGCCTACGTCGGCCAAGGCGTCTTTCCTTACCAATGGTGCCGCATCACACAGCGCTAAATCCGCGTGGCCCGGCGCGCAGCGCCACGGGCCGGCCATAGCAATTTCCTTCAATACAGCCACCACCCTCGCCCGATACCTTTGAGCGTCGCAGATCCTGCGCACTTCCGTATCGAGGCATCCGATGACCGCTTTACTCTCCATGGCCGCGTTCGCGCTGGCCTGTTCCATTTCTCCCGGCCCGGTGAATGTCGTCGCGCTCAGCGCCGGCGCGCAACACGGGCTGGCCGCGAGCATGCGGCATGTTACCGGCGCGACCGTCGGTTTCACTGTGCTGCTTCTGTTGATCGGCCTGGGCCTGCATGAACTGCTTGCCCATTTCCCCGACCTGATCACCATTGTCAAATGGGCGGGCGTGGGCTTCTTGCTCTACATGGCCTACACGCTCGCCGCCGACGATGGTCAACTCGGCGCGAACAAGCCGGCGCGCGGACCGTCGTTCGCCTATGGCGCGGCCATGCAATGGCTCAACCCGAAAGCCTGGCTCGCATCGCTGGCCGGCATGGGCGCGTATGCGGCCGACGGCGACGGCAAGCTCATCTGGCAACTCACCGCGGTGTACTTCGTGATCTGCTATCTATCGATTGCCAGTTGGGCATACGCCGGCACGTTCCTGCGCAAATACTTGCGGCAACCGCAGCGGGTGAGGTCTTTCAATCGCGTGATGGCGGCGCTCCTCGCGGCAAGCGCGCTGTATCTGCTCGCAGCCTGACGCACTGCGCCACTGCGGCTTCAACTCCGATATTGGCCCGGCGTCGCCGCGACTAGCCGCTTGAAGATTCTCTGCAAGTGCGCCTGGTCCGCGAAACCGGCGTCGAGCGCGACGTCCGCGATCAAACGACCGCGCCTGAGTTGCGCGCGGCTGTACTGAATACGCCGGTTGATCAGGTAAGCGTGCGGCGTCATGCCGTAGCGTTGCTTGAACGCGCGGATCAGATGCGACGCGGACAGACCGGCCGCCTCGCAAATGTCGTCCAGTCTCAGCGAACGCGTGCAGTTTTCAGCGATGAATTCCGCCGCGCGCGCCAATTGGCGGCTCGCGTCGTAATCCGGCAAGAGCGCCGGATTCAGCTTGTCTTGCACATCGGAGAAGAAGATGATGGCCGCGCTTTCCTTGCGCAACATATCAGTGTCACTATCGACGAGAATCGCGTGCAGCCGGTTCAAGCCGCCGAACAATGCCGCGTCCGTGGACAGGGTCTGCGAGAACGCGCGAAATGCGTGATTCTCGCTGAAACCCAGCTGGTGTTGCAGACCGGTGAGCCATGCCACATCGATATGCATCATGCGATACGACCAGCGCTCGCCGGCAACCGGATTGCAGGCATGCACGTCGTCCGGGTTCATCATGACGACCGCGCCCGCGCCGATCCACTCACGCGTGTGGCGATTCAGATAGACGCTGCGTCCGCCGATAACGGCGCCGATGGAGAACGTTTCGTGAGAGTGTTTGGCGTAACAGACTTCGCGGCCATCTTCGATGGAGCGCACCTCGATGAACGGCAACGCGTCATTGCGCCAGAATCGCGGCGCCGAAGCGCTTTTCGCGTGAATTGCCGCTTGCGTGATCCCGCTCATCTGTGCGCTCTCCGATATTTGCATAGGCCTTGCCGCAGCAGGGCCTATGTATCGTAGCCGCCAAACGCATCGTCAACAAGCTGACTCACGAACCGGATGAACAGCGCGGCACAACGGAAACGCGACAGATTACTTCGCCGTCACGTCGATATTGCCGAGATACTTGGTAGCCAGCGTCTTCACCGTGCCGTCGGCCTGCACCTTCGCGATCGCGGCATTCAGGCGATCACGCAATGCCGTATCGCCCTTGCGAATCCCGTAGGCAATGCCGCTGCCGAGAATCTTGTCGTCGCGCACCGGCTCGCCGACAAACGCGTAGCCTTTGCCGTTCGGCTTCGACAGAAAGCCTGTCTGTCCGGCCGGCGCCAGCACCAGCGTCGCGTCGAGACGGCCCGCCACCAGATCCGCATAAACCTGGTTCTGGTCCTGATACGGCACGACCGTCACGCCCGCCGGTTCCCAATGGGCCTTCGCAAAAGTTTCCTGAATCGACGATTGCAGCACGCCCACGCGTTTGCCCTTCAGCGAGGCCGCGGTCGGCAGCAAACCGCTGTCGCCCTTCGCGATCAACTGCGTCGGTACGCGGTACACGACAGTGGTGAAATCGATCGTCTGCCGGCGTTGTTCGGTCGCGTTCATCGCCGAATTGATCGCGTCGAACTTGCGGCCCTGCAGCGCGGGAATCAGCCCGTCGAACGAGGTCTCGACCCATTTGCACGTCATATGCGCAGCGGCGCAGACCGCGTTGCCGACGTCGATGTCCAGACCCTGCAACTCACCGTTCGGGCCCTTCGATTCGAACGGCGGATACTGCGCTTCGAGGCCGAAACGCAGCGTCGAGGTCTCGGCAGCGTTCACGGCAGACGACGCCGCAAGCGACGCGAATGCGCAGGCCAGCGCCAATAGAGGCTTGAGCAATTTCATAGCAGGTCCCTTTCCCTTCGATTTATTGTCACGCCGCTCCGCGGCGCGCTGATACGTGTCGGCGCGACGATCATACTGCGGTCAAAAATGCCGCCGTCGCGCGCGGTCGCTACTCACCTGGTCAGATCTCGCACAGACGGCGCGCGCCTTCGATCAAGGTCGCATCGTCCTTCGAGAAACTCAGGCGGATCAAGCCGGAGTCCGTACCATCGGTATAGAACGCCGACAGCGGAATCGTCGCAACCCGGGCGTCGCGAATCAGGCGCAGCACGAAATCGCTGTCGCTTTCCTCGGAGAAGCCGCGAAAACGCGCGAGCATGAAGAAGCTCCCTTCGCTCGGCAGCAACTCGAAGCGTGAATCGCGCAGTGCATCCGTCAGCAGATCGCGCTTCTTCTGATAGAACGCGGACAAACCGAGGTAGCTCTCGCGATTGGCCAATGCGTCGACGAACGCGTATTGCATCGGTGTATCGGCAGAAAACACCATGAACTGATGGACTTTGCGAATCTCGTCCATCAGCGCGGCGGGCGCGAGGCAATAGCCGACGCGCCAGCCGGTCACGTGATACGACTTGCCGAATGACGAGACGATAACGCTGCGCTCCGCGAGTTCGGAATGGCACGCCATGCTCTGATGTTTCGCGCCGTCGAACACCACGTGTTCGTAGACCTCGTCGGCGAGAATCACGATATCGGTATTGCGCGTAATGGCCTTCAGGCGCTCGACGTCCGCTTCGCTGAACACGGTGGCGGTCGGATTGTGCGGCGTGTTGATGATGATCATGCGGGTCTTCGGCGTGATCGCCGCGGCGACCTCGTCCCAGTCCACGCGGAAGTCGCTCATGGAGAGTTTGATCGGCACAGGCGTGGCGCCTTGCAGGCGGACGATCGGGCCATAGCTGTCGAACGAAGGCTCGAAGTAGATCACCTCGTCGCCCGGATGCACCAATGCGCTGATGGTCGAATACAGCCCTTCGCTCGCGCTCGCGATCACGGTCACTTCGCTCGCCGGGTTGTAGCGCACGCCGTACAGCGTGGCGACCTTGTCGGCTAGCGCTTCGCGCAACGCGGCGATGCCGGCCATCGGCGCGTACTGGTTATGACCGGCGCGCATGGCCTGGGCGACGCCATCGATCAGTTTGGCGTCCGGCGCGAAATTCGGCGCGCCTTGCGACAGGTTCAGCGCATCGTGCTGCGCGGCCAGTTGACCGATCACGGTAAAAATCGTCGTGCCCACATCAGGCAACTTCGAGCGGGCTTGTGTGGCGCTCTGCATAAGGCTTTCTCCCTTTCTCCAACCGGCAGCGGATTCACGGACGGCCAGCTGCGCGGCGGTCCCTTCTGGTTTGGTGATTAGGCATCAGCCAAAGAACCGTCACAATCGAAACTTTGTCATGCGCCGCATGCGTTTACGTCATGGCTGACGCGAACTCGCGCCGCCGCGGGCGAAGCCTGTCAGATCGGTGCTTTCGGGGAAGAAACGAGGCCGCGTGGAGAACGCGTGAAACTGCGGAGGTATGACGTAATGTGATGCGCCCGGCCACGAGCGGAGCGCTCGCGGCCGGCCTTGCCCTAGGCGTCGACCATCAGGCGTCGTCCATCAGGCGCACTTTGACCTTCTTGCCCTTCACCTTGCCGGCGCTGAGCTTGCGCAACGCTTCGCGCGCGATACTGCGCTCCACCGCCACGTAGGTGGACATTTCCGTCACGTTGATCTTGCCGATCTGCGAGCCGGCGAAACCTGCCTCGCCGGTCAGCGCGCCGAGCACGTCGCCGGGACGGATCTTTTCCTTGCGTCCGCCGAGAATCTGCAGCGTTTCCATGGGCGGCAACAGTCGCTCATTGCTCGCCGCTGTCAGTTCGGAAAGCTTGTGCCACTCGACCTCGCGCTTTTGCGCCTGTTCGAGACTGCCGACGCGGCCCATCTCGTTCATGCTCGCGAGACTCAGCGCCCAGCCTTCCTGATCGGCGCGGCCCGTGCGGCCGATGCGGTGCACGTGTACTTCCGGATCCGGCGTCACGTCCACGTTGATCACCGCTTCGAGCTGCGCGATGTCGAGCCCGCGTGCGGCGACATCTGTCGCTACCAGCACCGAGCAACTGCGATTGGCGAACTGGATCAGCACCTGATCGCGTTCACGCTGGTCGAGTTCGCCATGCAGCGCGAGCGCATGAAATCCTTGCGCGCGCAGCACGTCGAGCAGATCGCGGCATTGCTGCTTGGTATTGCAGAACGCCAGCGTGCTCACCGGGCGATAGTGGTTCAGCAGCAGGCCGACCGCGTGCAGACGCCCGTCTTCGGTCACTTCATAGAAGCGCTGACGGATCTTGGTGTTGTCATGCCGCTCGGCGAGTTTGACTTCTTTCGGATTACGCAGGAATTGCTGGCTCAGTTTGACGATGCCTTCGGGATACGTCGCCGAGAACAGCAGCGTTTGCCGTTCTTTCGGGCACTGCTTCACGACGGTGGCGATATCGTCGAAGAAACCCATGTCGAGCATGCGGTCCGCTTCGTCGAGCACCAGCGTGTTGAGCGACTGCAGTTGCAGGCTGCCGCGCTCCAGGTGATCCATGATGCGGCCCGGCGTGCCGACCACGATGTGCGCACCGTGTTCGAGGCTGGCCGTTTGCGGACGCATCGGCGTGCCGCCGCACAACGTCAGCACCTTGATGTTTTCTTCGGCGCGCGCGAGGCGGCGAATTTCCTGCGTGACCTGATCGGCGAGCTCGCGCGTCGGACACAGCACCATCGCCTGCACGGCGAAGTTGCGCGTGTCGAGGCGCGCCAGCAGCGCCAGCGAAAACGCCGCGGTCTTGCCGCTGCCGGTTTTCGCCTGGGCGATCAGATCGTTGCCGGCGAGCGCGATGGGCAGGCTCGCGGCCTGAATCGGCGTCATCTCGACGTAGCCGAGCTGCGTCAGGTTGGCGAGCGTGGCGGGCGGCAGCGGGAGCTGGCTAAACGGCGCGCCCGCGGGAGTGGGACTGTTCATAGGTGTGATGGCTCGGAATCGGCTGGAACGTCTGGAAACGGCTGAAAGCGGCTGAAAGCGGCTGGAATCCGCTGGAAGCGGCAAGAGGCTGCAAGCGCGGCAAAAAGGCTGCCGCGGGCAAACCTATTCGGCCATGGGACCGGCGGCGGGACGGCCTTCGATCTGCTCGTACAGCACCGAGCCGTCGTCGCCGTCGAAACGCTCGACGTAATTGCGCGCGCCGCACATCGGGCAACGGAACAGGAGGCCCTGTCCTTCGTTCTTGATGACGACGTCCGATTGTTCCCACTGCGCTTCGCAGGATTGGTTTCTACAGGTAAACACGTTGCTTCTCCAACTGATTCGATTGTTGATCTGGCGGACCGCTTGAATGGCCCGGCCGTGAATGGGTGGCCGCTGTCGAGCTGACGACGGCTGAAGCACATCAACCCAGATGCGTATGCCGCGCACGCGGCGCGCTCACATCCATTTCGTTGAGACCCTGCACGATGCCGCAGTCTTCCACGGCCTGTTCGCCATGGCATTGCTCGCGCAGCGTGGTCAGTTGCACTTTCAACTGCTTCAGTTCTTCGATACGGGTGTCGACGTGCGCGATGTGCTCGTCGATCAAGGCATTGATGCCGCCGCAGCCGGTGGCCGGTGCGTCGGTCAGGCGCAGCAACGCACGGATTTCGTCGTGCGTCATGTCGAGCGCGCGGCAATTACGGATGAAACGCAACCGTTCGACGTGCTTCGCCGTATAACTGCGGTAATTGGCCTCGGTGCGCTCCGCTTCCGGCAACAGGCTCTCTTTTTCGTAGAAGCGGATGGTTTCGGTCGTGCAATGGGCGATTTTCGCCAATTCGCCGATTTTCATGGACCCTCCGGAAGGCGGCCTTGACCTTGTAGTGGCTTCAAGGTGTTTACTAGACCACAAATCGAACCAGGAAGCCACCATGCCTCACGCCAACCCCGCCGAAGCCGACCGCCCGCAACCGGCGAAAGCCTGTACCGACAGGCACGACGGCCATGCTCATGCGCATGAACCGGCTCATGGTCAGGACGCGAGCTGCTGCCACGGCCATCACGAGCACGACCACGACCACGCCAAGGACGACCACGGCCACGACCACGCTCACAGTCACGCCGACGCGGCTTGTTGCGCGACCGCGGCAACCGTGTCCGCCCCGCTCCCGCTGCCCCGATCCGAAGCCGTCGGCAGCGACATGCGCACCGCCATCCGCATCATGCAGATGGATTGCCCGACCGAGGAAGCGCTGATCCGCAAGAAATTCAGCCGCATGCCGCACGTGCGCAGCATGGACTTCAACCTGATGCAGCGGGTCTTGACGGTCGTGCACGCGCCCGAGGCGCTCGAATCGATCCTCGCCGCGCTTCGCTCGCTCGATTTCACGCCGGAGCTGGCGGACCCCGCTGCGCACGCCGCGCCCACCGCCGCTCCGCACGCACCGCCCAAGCCGTGGTGGCCGCTGGCGCTCGCCGGCGTGGCTGCGGCCGGCTCAGAGGCCGCCAGCTGGCTTCATGCGCCTGCCTGGCTGCCAGCGGGTCTGGCGACCCTCGCCATCCTCTCCTGCGGCCTCACGACGTACAGGAAGGGCTGGCTTGCGATTCGCAACGGCAACCTGAACATCAACGCGCTGATGAGCATCGCGGTGACCGGCGCGCTGATCCTGCGGCAATGGCCGGAAGCCGCGATGGTGATGGTGCTCTTCACCATCGCCGAACTGATCGAGGCGAAGTCGCTCGATCGTGCCCGCAATGCGATCCAGGGCCTCATGCAGCTCACGCCCGCTCAGGCCAGCGTGCAGCAGCCCGATGGCAGCTGGCGCGCAACCGACCTCGAGGCGATTGCGCCCGGTGCGGTGGTTCGCGTGAAACCGGGCGAGCGGATCGCGCTCGACGGCGAAATCGTGGCGGGCCGCTCGAGTGTGAATCAGGCGCTGATCACCGGCGAAAGCCTGCCGGTCGACAAGGCAGAGGGCGACGCGGTGTTCGCCGGCATGATCAATCAGGCCGGCTCGTTCGACTACCGCGTCAGCGCCGCCGCCAGCAACACCACGCTCGCGCGCATCATCCATGCCGTCGAAGAAGCCCAGGCCACCAAGGCGCCGACGCAACGCTTCGTCGACCAGTTCGCCCGCGTGTATACGCCGATCGTGTTCGCCGTCGCGCTCGCCGTGGCCATCGTGCCGCCGCTGCTCATCGACGGATCGTGGCAAGCATGGATCTACAAGGCGCTGGTGATGCTGGTGATTGCCTGCCCGTGCGCGCTCGTGATCTCGACGCCGGTGACCATTGTCAGCGGTCTGGCCGCCGCTGCCCGCAAAGGCATTCTGATCAAGGGCGGCGCCTACCTCGAACAGGGCCGCAAGCTGACCCGGCTCGCGCTCGACAAAACCGGCACGATCACCCACGGCAAGCCCGTGCAAACCGAGTTCGAGCGACTTGCCGAGGTCGACGCCGTCCGTTGCCGCACGCTTGCGGCAAGCCTCGCGGGACGTTCCGACCATCCCGTATCGATGGCGCTCGCGGCGGCGGCGCAAGCCGACGGCGTGCCCCATCTGACGGTCGACGCCTTCGAAGCGCTCGCGGGACGCGGCGTGCGCGGCGAGATCGACGGCTTGCCGTACTGGCTCGGCAATCACCGGCTCGTTGAAGAACTCGGACGCTGTTCGGCGTCGCTCGAGGCACGGCTCGACGCGCTCGAACGCCAGGGCAAAACCGTCGTGATGCTGGTGGACGCTGAACGCGTGCTCGCCCTGTTCGCGGTCGCCGATACGGTGAAGGAGACGAGCCGCGCCGCCATCGCCGACTTGCATCGCCTCGGCGTGAGCACGGCGATGCTCACCGGCGACAACCCGCACACCGCCGACGCGATCGCGCAGCAGGTCGGCATCGACGAAGCGCGCGGCAATCAGTTGCCGGCAGACAAGCTCGACGCGATCGCGCAGTGGTCCAAGGAGCGCGCGACTGTCGGCATGGTCGGCGACGGCATCAACGATGCGCCCGCGCTGGCACGCGCGGACATCGGCTTCGCGATGGGTGCGATGGGCACCGACACGGCGATAGAGACCGCCGACGTCGCGTTGATGGACGACGACCTCCGCAAGATTCCGTCGTTCATTCGGCTGTCGAAGGCGACGCATGCGGTGCTGGTGCAGAACATCACGCTCGCTTTGGGTATCAAGAGCGTGTTCCTCGCGTTGACCGTGATCGGTCTCGGCACGATGTGGATGGCCGTATTCGCCGATGTGGGCGCGAGCCTGCTGGTGGTCGCGAACGGGTTGCGGCTATTGCGCAAGTGACGCTGTCGCGAGCTTTGCGGCCTGACGCGCGGCGCGGCGTACCGCGATTGCGCCCGGCCGGATCAGTGCGCCGACGCGATCGCGTCCGCCGCGCCGGCCATATCGTCGCGAGCGCCGAGCGCGGCCTTCAGTGTTTCCGAGGGCCGCATGCCGAAGAGCTTCCGGTAATCGGTCGCGAACTGGCTCAAATGCCAGAAGCCCCACGCCGCCGCGACGTCCTGCACCGAGCGTGATTCGCGCGACGCATTCGACAGATCGCGCCGCGCGCCATTCAGGCGAATCGCGCGCAGATACGTGGCGGGGGCCATGCCGAGCACGTCCTGAAAGCAGTACTGCAGCGTGCGCCGGCTCACATGCAACTGCTCGCACAACTCCGGCACGCTCACCGCGCGGTCGCGATTGACCAGCACATAGTCGCGCGCTTCCGATACGATCGACTGACGGCGCGGACGCGCCGGCATCGCAACCGGCTCCGAAACGGGCAATGCGCCCACGTCGAACAGTGAAGCCAGTACCGAGGCCTGCAAATTGTTGCGAGCCACCGAAGAGAGCGGCGTGCCGCGCGCCGCGCCGTCGTCGAGCAACTGGCGCAGCGTGGCGCACAACTGCTGCTTGCGCGCCATGCCGAGCGCCACCGCCTGCGTGTTCGGCACAGGGTCGGCGAGACCGACGCGCTCCACTTGCGCCGCGTAGCGGCGCAGCACTTCGCCTTTCACCACCACGCCGAAAATCTCGTAGCCCGCCGACGTCAGCAGTTCGAATTCGATCCCGCCCGGACGAAACGCGAGCGCGTCGCCGCCGATCACCTGCGCGTCGATGCGCCCCGAACCCGCCGGGCAAGTCGGAATGCCGAACCAGTAGGCGTCCTTCTGCACTTCGCAGGTTTGCCGCAGCGTATGGCTGGTCGTTTCGACGAACACCTGCATGTGGTCGAGACACAACTCCGTCAGGCCGCCGACAAAACACCCGGCCGTCAGCTGGTCGTAGATCTGGCTCCAGCCATGAAGATTGCGCGCCTGCTCGTCCGCATCATGGGCGACCCGGGTCTGCACGCAGAAGCTCGGCTGCGGCGTGAGTGTCGAAGCTGGCAGATTGTCACCGAAAGTGTGAATCGTCATACCGGATCTGCGCAAACGGAAGAGAGGGGTGACAGGGAAAGGCAATTCCCATGCCGAACGCCTCCGGCACCCTGCCCACCCGAATCGTACGTCACCTGCCCAGCCCACTGTTCAATGGATGAACAGCAGGGCGCGCATTGCTCAGAAATGTGACGCTCGCTGGACGCCGATGGAACAACTTTGCGCGCGGTTCCGTGCGCAAGTGCCTGCCGCGTGTGCACGCATCACCAGCGCGGTGCATTGGCACGCTTCTGGCTCTAGCCTGTCGCGGCCAAGCGAAATATCGCGCCGAATATAGCCCATTCCAACATGTGAGGAGCACACAGATGAATCATGCAGAGATGCAATTTCTGACCACCGAATTCCCGTACAAAAAGCAGTATGCGAACTTTATCGGCGGCGAATGGGTGAAGCCCGTCGGCGGCGAGTACTTCGACAATGTGTCGCCGATCACCGGCGAGCCGTTTACGTCGATTCCGCGTTCGCGCGAAGCCGACATCGAACTCGCACTCGACGCCGCGCATCGTGCGAAAACGGCGTGGGGCAAGACCTCGACCACCGATCGCGCGAATATCCTGAACCGCATTGCCGACCGGATGGAAGCGAACCTGCAACGTCTCGCCGTGGCCGAGACGATCGACAACGGCAAGCCGCTGCGCGAAACCATGGCCGCCGACATTCCGCTCGCCATCGATCACTTCCGCTATTTCGCCGGCGCCGTGCGTGCACAGGAAGGCTCGCTCTCGGAGATCGACCACGACACCGTGGCGTATCACTTTCATGAACCGCTCGGCGTGGTGGGCCAGATCATTCCGTGGAATTTCCCGATCCTGATGGCGGTGTGGAAGCTCGCGCCCGCGCTTGCCGCCGGCAACTGCGTGGTGCTCAAGCCGGCCGAGCAAACACCCGCTTCGATTCTCGTGCTGGTCGAACTGATTCAGGACCTGCTGCCCGCGGGCGTGCTGAACGTGGTGAATGGCTTCGGTCTCGAAGCCGGCAAACCGCTGGCATCGAGCAAGCGTATCGCCAAGATCGCGTTTACCGGTGAAACCACGACCGGCCGCCTGATCATGCAGTACGCAAGCCAGAACATCATTCCTGTCACGCTCGAACTCGGCGGCAAGAGTCCGAATATTTTCTTCGCCGACGTGATGGCTGAGGACGACAGCTATTTCGACAAGGCGCTCGAAGGCTTCGCGATGTTTGCGCTGAATCAGGGCGAAGTGTGCACCTGTCCGTCGCGCGTGTTGATCGATGAAAAGATTTGGCTCGTCGGCGGAATCTGTGGGTGGTTTGATGCGATTCATGAGGGACAGAGGAAGCGATAGAGTTTCTTGCAGGTAGCGTCAAAGGCGTTCTGCTCGTGCTCGGAGAGGTGCCTCGAAAGCGGGCCACCGAACTCGTGGATCTCATTGAGAAGCAGTGTGCGGGCATCCATGGCGGCTAAGTCCGGATCGACGTGACGGACTTCGATGAGATGGCCACCAAGCATCCAAAGGTGATCGCGGTGGCGGTGCAACGTTTTGCGGGCATAGCCGTGGGTCAGCAGGTGTTGCAGGAAAGGTGTGAAGACCTTCACGAGCGCCTGTCCGAATGGGATGTCCTCGTCCTCGAAGCGCCATGAGGCAGGCCAGTTCTGCAAGTCCGGGACGTAGCGCTCCAGTGCGTGCGGATCTGAGGTAACAATAGCGTCTTTACTGATTCCCGCGCGCTTGCTAACCATGTTGCTGACCCGCCTGCTCAATGCCTGCCATCATTTTCCCGGCTTCGTCTATGAAAGTGCCCGACTGTGCGAGCAGTCCAAAACCATCGAGATCGACGTGCGGCCACGCAAGGGTTCGAAGCCGATCTGTTCGTGTTGCAACCGGCCTGGCAGCGGCTATGACACGCTCGCATCGCGTAGTTTCGAATTTATTCCGATCTGGGGCTTCGCGGTGATTTTGCTGTACGCCATGCGCCGCGTCGACTGCCGTGAGTGCGGCGTGAAGGTCGAGACGGTGCCGTGGGCCATCGGCAAGCACACGCTGACCAAGGCCTACATGCTGTTTCTCGCGCAGTGGGCACGCAAGCTCTCCTGGAAAGAGACAGCGCAAAGCTTTCGCACCAGTTGGGAGAAGGTTGCCCAGGCGGTGGAGTGGGTGGTCGACTGGGGGCTGGCCCATCGCGAACTCGGCACCATCCGCGCTTTGGGCGTCGATGAAATCCAGTATGGCCGAGGGCACAATTATCTCACGCTGGTCTATCAGATCGAGGCCAGCTGCGTGCGCCTGCTTTGGGTTGGCCAGGAGCGCACGAAGGAAAGCTTCGCAAAGTTCTTCGTCATGATCGGCAAACGGTTGTGCGAGCAGGTCGAGTTCGTCTGCTCGGACATGTGGCGGCCCTACATCGAGATGATCGCACTACATTGCCCCAACGCGCTGAACATCCTCGACCGCTTCCACATCGTTGCCAAAATGAACAAGGCGATCGACGAGGTTCGCGCCGAGGAAGCTCGCCGCATGACCCGCGACGGCTATGAGCCAGTCCTCAAGAAGTCCCGCTGGTGTTTGCTCAAGCGGCCAGAGAACCTTACTGACAATCAGCGACTGCGCCTGCGCGATCTGCTGCACTACAACCTGCGCAGTGTCCGCGCCTATCTTCTCAAGGAGGAGTTCCAGCAGATCTGGGATTACATCTCGCCTGTCTGGGCAGGCAAGTTCCTCGATCAGTGGTGCACCCGGGTCATGCGCTCACGCATCGAACCAATGAAGAAGTTCGCACGCACCGTGCGCGCCCATCGAGAACTGATTCTCAACTACTTTCATGCGCGCAAGCAGTTCTCCAGCGGAATCGTCGAGGGTTTGAACAACAAGGCCAAAGTCACCATGAGAAAAGCGTACGGCTTCCGGACGTTTCGAACGACGGAAATCGCGCTATATCATGCACTTGGCAATTTGCCCGAGCCGCCGACAACCCACACTTTTTACTGACGAACCAAAGATTTACGACCGCTTCATGGAACGTGCTTTGAAGCGCGTCGCGGCGATTACGCAAGGGCATCCGCTCGATACCAAAACTATGATCGGCGCGCAGGCCTCGCAGGAACAACTGGAAAAGATCCTCTCGTATGTGGATCTCGGCAAACAGGAAGGCGCCGAGTGTCTGATTGGCGGCGAACGCAACACGCTTGGCGGTGAGTTGAGCAAAGGCTACTACGTGAAGCCGACGGTGTTTCGCGGCAACAACAAGATGCGCATCTTCCAGGAAGAGATCTTCGGGCCGGTGGTGTCGGTCACGACGTTCAAGACCGAAGAAGAAGCGCTCGAAATCGCCAACGATACGCTCTACGGTCTCGGCGCGGGCGTGTGGACGCGCGACGGCACGCGTGCCTATCGCTTCGGCCGGCAGATTCAGGCGGGCCGCGTATGGACCAACTGCTATCACGCCTATCCGGCACATGCGGCGTTCGGCGGCTACAAACAGTCCGGCATTGGCCGCGAGAATCACAAGATGATGCTCGACCACTATCAGCAGACCAAGAATCTGCTCGTCAGCTATAGCGACAAGCCGCTCGGTTTCTTCTAAGCGTCGTGCTCCTGTTCGAGCGGGCCGCGTGGTGCGGCTCGCTCTTTTTTTTCGCGAGGGCATGTGATGGCTGATGAGAAGGAAGTCGCCCGAGTAATCGCAACGCCGGCCGCTATCGAGTTGATCGACAAGTTGCGCGCGGAGCACGGAGCCGTGCTGTTTCATCAATCCGGTGGCTGCTGCGACGGCAGCGCACCGATGATGTTTCCGCAAAGCGAGTTCATGGTGGGTTCGTCCGATGTGAAACTCGGCACGATTGCGAGCGTGCCGTTCTACATGAGCGAATCGCAGTTCGAATACTGGCAGCACACGCAGTTGATCATCGACGTGGTGCCGGGCAATGGCGGAATGTTTTCTCTGGAGCGGCCAAGCGGTTTGCGTTTCCTCACGCGCTCCCGTCTATTCGAGGACGACGAAAACGCATGGCTGGAAACGCATCCGGTGCAGCGGGCCGATGCTTGATCCGATTTGCAATCTGCTATGCGGCGCTTGGGTTTGAATCGTCGCTGATCGACGGTGTTGCTGGCGTCTCTGCCAGCAGCGCGTCGCTATCGTCTTTCAGGCCGACGCCGGTGAGACCCAAACGCCTTGCGTGCGTCAGCAGATAGTGCAGTTTGTGCGCGGCCAGCGGATAGTCCAATCCTTCAGGGCGTACATTGGAAATACAGTTGCGCTGCGCGTCGCTGCAGCCGACTTTCGGCGCGTACGTCAGATAAATGCCGAGGCTATCGGGCGAACTCAACCCGGGCCGCTCGCCGATCAGCATCACCACCAGCTTCGCATTGAGCAACTCGCCGATCTCGTCACCCAACGCGACGCGCGCCTGACGCGCGACCACGACCGGACCGACCTTCCAATCCGCTAGACGCGGCGTGACGGATTGCAGCAGAGGAAGCGCCTGTTTCGATGCGGCGAACGCCGAAAGACCATCGCCGATGACGAAGACCACCTCGGGCGAATCGTTCGGGACCGCCGCCAGGGCAGCACGACTGTCTTCCGATAAACGTCGCCCGAGATCGGGACGCCGCAAGTAATGCTCGCGATCCGGCGCGGCGCTATGCACGTCGAGCGTCTTGAAGTTTTGCGCACGCAACTGCTCGTGCAACACGTCCGTGTCGAGCGGATGATGCACAGCGTCACGCGCCTGCGCGTGCGACAGGTTGAACGCCAGCAGCGGCGCGGTCGGCAGACTATTACCCGCACGGCCCAGCGCGATGCGCGCATTGGTGAACTGCCGCAGCGCGTTCCATGGATTCTTTTCGAGGAAGTCGCTCATGCAATGCCCATCCAGTCGGGCGCGCCTTCCAGCAGCGGTTGTTGTGTCGAGGCACTCAGCAACGCACCGCGCGCGTCGGTGATCTGCATCGATTCCAGCCATTCTTCGAACTCCGGCGCGCGGCGCAAGCCGAGCACCTCGCGCACGTAAAGCGCGTCGTGGAAGGACGTGCTCTGGTAGTTGAGCATGACGTCGTCCGCGCCGGGAATGCCCATGATGAAGTTGATGCCCGCTACGCCGAGCAGCGTGAGCAGATTGTCCATGTCGTCCTGATCGGCTTCGGCATGGTTCGTGTAGCAGATGTCGCAACCCATCGGCACGCCGAGCAGTTTGCCGCAGAAGTGATCTTCGAGGCCGGCGCGCGTGATCTGTTTACCGTCGTACAGATACTCCGGTCCGATAAAACCGACCACGGTATTCACGAGGAACGGATTGAACTTGCGCGCGACTGCGTAGGCGCGCACTTCGCAAGTCTGCTGATCCACGCCGAAATGCGCATCCGCCGACAACGCGCTGCCCTGGCCGGTTTCGAAGTACATCAGATTGTTGCCGACCGTCCCGCGTTTGAGCGAAAGGCCCGCTTCATACGCTTCCTGCAGCAGCGCGAGCGAAATGCCGAAGCCCGCGTTCGCTTTCTCCGTACCCGCGATCGACTGAAACACCAGATCGACCGGCGCGCCTTTTTCGATCGCGGCAATCGTGTTGGTGACGTGGGTCAGCACGCACGATTGCGTCGGCACCTGATAGCGTTGGCGGAAGTCGTCGATCATCAGCAGCAGCCTGGTGATCGCGGCGAGATTGTCGCTGGCCGGATTGATGCCGATCATTGCGTCGCCGCAACCGTACATCAGGCCGTCGAGCATCGAGGCGGCGATGCCTTTGACGTCGTCGGTCGGATGATTCGGTTGCAAGCGCACCGACATGTGTCCAGGCAGACCGACCGTATTGCGAAAGCGCGTAATCACCGGACGTTTGCGCGCCGCCGCGATCAGATCCTGATTGCGCATCAGTTTGGATACCGCCGCGACCATCTCCGGCGTGAGGCCCGCGGCGATACGCGTGAGCGCCTCGGCATCGGTCGTGCTGCTCAGCAGCCAGTTGCGGAAATCGCCGACCGTGAGATGCGCGATCTCGGCGAATGCCTGCGGCGAATGATCGTCGATCACGAGGCGCGTGACTTCGTCGCTTTCGTAGGGGATCAGCGCTTCGTTGAGGA
This sequence comes from Paraburkholderia aromaticivorans, assembly GCF_002278075.1. NCBI lineage: Bacteria > Pseudomonadati > Pseudomonadota > Betaproteobacteria > Burkholderiales > Burkholderiaceae > Paraburkholderia > Paraburkholderia aromaticivorans. Next base: position 1,152,348 of record NZ_CP022989.1, read on the forward strand.
AGGTGCGCAGCGGCAACTGCGCGAGCGCCATCTTGGCGGCGACGCGTTCTTCCTCGCTCGCCGCCGCGACGCCCGCGAGTTGATCGCCGGAACGCTGCGGACTGGCTTTCGCCATCAGGGTCTTCAGATCGGCAAAGCGGTAGGTGCGGCTGCCGATCGTCTCGGTGTAGCTCATCTTTACGACTCCATCGCCGCTGCCCGCGCAGCGGCTCGATCCGTCATTCTTCGAGCAGGGCGTCCGCTGGCGCGGCTTCGCGTTGGTGCCGCGTCATCAGGAAGTAGACATAGCCCAGCGCGAGAAAGATTGCGAACACGATCGCCACCAGAAAGTTGAAGTAGACCATGGTTGCCAGACAAATGACCGCGGCCACCAGCGCAAACGCCGGAAAGAACGGAAACAGCGGCGCGCGGAACGGGCGCTCCATGTTCGGCTCGGCGCGGCGCAGCTTGAACAGCGACAACATGCTGATGATATACATCACGATAGCGCCAAATACCGACATCGTCACGATGTTCGCGGTCAGCGTCTGGCCGCCGAACTGGATCAGCTCGTCGCTGTAGATGGCCGCGATGCCCACCACGCCGCCCGCCAGGATCGCGCGATGCGGCGTCTTGAAGCGCGGATGCACCTTCGAGAGCCACTCCGGCAGATAGCCTGCGCGTGCCAGCGCGAAGATTTGCCGCGAATAGCCGAGGATGATGCCGTGAAACGACGCCACCAGTCCGAACAGGCCGAGCCACACCAGCATATGCATCCAGCCGCTATGTTCACCGACGATGAATTTCATCGCCTGCGGCAGCGGATCGTTGATGTTCGACAGCTTGGTCCAGTCGCCAGCCGCGCCGGCAAAAACCATCACGCCGATGGCAAGCACCACCAGCGTCAGAATGCCGGTGACATAGGCAATCGGAATCGAGCGCTTCGGGTTCTTGGCTTCTTCGGCGGCCATGGCCACGCCTTCGATCGCGAGGAAGAACCAGATCGCGAACGGAATCGCCGCGAACATGCCGTGAAAGGAGCCCATGCTGAAGGTGTCGGCGCCGGACCAGCCGCCCTTGGCGAAGTTCGACCATTGAAAACCGGGTGACACGACGCCCATGAAAACCAGCAACTCGAAGATCGCGAGCAGCGTCACGCACAACTCGAACGCCGCGGCGATCTGCACGCCGACGATATTCAGCGCCATGAACACGAGATACGCGCCCATCGCCGCGTGTTTCGGTTCGAGACCCGGAAACTGCACGTGCAGATAAGCGCCGATGGCGAGCGCGATCGCTGGGGGCGCGAACACGAATTCGACGAGCGTCGCCGCGCCGGCCAGGTAGCCGCCAGTCGGGCCGAAAGCGTGACGGGCGTAGGCAAACGGGCCGCCCGCATGCGGAATCGACGTGGTGAGCTCGGTGAAACTGAAAATGAACGTCGTATACATGGCGGCGATGAAAATCGCCGTGATGACGAAGCCCAGCGTGCCGGCGCTCGCCCAGCCATAGCTCCAGCCGAAATACTCGCCGGAAATGACGAGACCGACCGCGATGCCCCACAGTTGCCACGTGCCGAGCGTCTGCTTCAACTCGTGATGCGTGACTTTGCCGACGTGCTGACTTTTGGACTCTGAATTCATCGGATGCTCCCTGATGGTGCCGCCAGCTCGACGCCGCAAGGCTTTGCGGGGCATGGGCGGACAGGTTTCAGCCGATAGTAGTGAGCCATTATTCGAGGTGTTATCGAAATTCGGCAAAGTTCTGGGGCTGTGCGGTGTTAGTGGGCGCTTAACTCCGCTGCGTATTCACCGCTGGATTCTGGCGAATTTCGCAGGATTTGGTAAACGCGGACGTGATACTTTGGCCCGCATCTGTTCGATATTCTTTACGTTGACCCAGCCATGAATGAAGCCGGTAATCGAGCTCGATACGAAACCCGGCTCGGCCGCGTGCTCGACCATATCTACGATCATCTCGATGAGCCGTTGGACATTGATCGTCTTGCGGAAATTGCCTGCCTGTCGCCGTATCACTGGCACCGGATTTATCAGGCAATGTATGGCGAGACGGTCGCCACCACGGTGCGGCGTTTACGGCTGCATCGCGCGGCGGGTTATCTGGCTAACGCGTCGATGCCGATTGCGGAGATTGCCGAGCGCTCCGGCTACAGCAGTCTGCAGTCTTTTTCCCGCACGTTTCGCGCTGTGTTCGGCATGCCGCCGGCGCAGTATCGCAAGCAAGGCACACATAGCCGGTTTCGTCCGGTGCTATCAGGAGACGATCAAATGACATTGCGTGAAGTAGTGATTCGCCACGTAGAGCCGATGGAGGTGTTGTCGGTCGATCACGTTGGACCGTATATGCAGATAGGCAAAGCATTCGATGCGCTGTTCGGCTGGCTGGCAAAACATAATTTGCTCGCGGCGCAGATGCGGATGATCGGCGTTTACTACGACGATCCGGGTGTTGTTGCGGAGAGTGAGTTGCGCTCTAAGGCCGGGGTGTTATTGCCGCATCCGGTTCAGGCGTCCGTGACGGTGAGTCCGCCGGTTTCCGTGGCGCATGTGAAAGGGGGCGAGTACGCGGTGTTGCAACATCAAGGACCGTATAGCGATATGCGTGCGGCGTATGAGTGGCTGTACGGAACGTGGCTCGTGCAATCCGGGCGAGAAGCCGCCGATGCGCCGGTGTTCGAGGAGTATCTGAATAGCCCGAAGGATACGGCGCCTGCTGATCTCATTACGGAGATCTGTTTGCCGTTGGTTTGAGGGTTTGCTTGCCCGGTGCGCGGTTGTGCGGCGTGCTGTGGGCGTGGCTCTCTGGTTTTTATAATCTTTGTATATGTATACGTAGTAATAGTTAACAAGCATCGCATTCGGCTGTGGATAAGTTGAAAGTTCTTTTACGGATCAAGGCGATGCGGAATCGATAACCCTGCGGAACGTGGGCGGACAGAAACGCGGAGCCAGGGAAAACTTTTGTGCGGCCTGGCGATGGCGCGTTTTTATCAAGGTTTCGCCCACAACGTGTCAGGTGGGTTTTACAAAAGTTGTCCAGAGGGGGATGTGGATAAGTTGGTGGTTTGGGGGAGTGATTGGGACGGTGGGTTGGCGTGGACGGTGGGCGGGTGGGATGGTGATGTGCGCATTGGTGGCGCGCTTATAGTTCGGCCATGTATCGCCTGAGTGCGGCATCGTTGATGACTGCAGTGGGGGTGTCAGAATTTCCGTGTTCAAGGCGGGTTGAGAATCACACGGACGGGCGAACGAATCGATCCGCGTAGAGGATAGCGAATTGGTTCATGGCCGCTTTCCAATCTTTGGCTGCGCGTCCCCAATCGGCGGTGATGTTGCGCAGCGCCAGCCAGATGAGTTTCGTCGCTGCATCATCGGTCGGGAAGTGCCCTCGCGTCTTGATGATCTTGCGCAGTTGCGAGTTGATATTCTCAATGGCATTCGTAGTGTATATAACCTTGCGGATGTCTGGCGGAAACGCAAAGAACGGAATCACGCGATCCCAGGCATTGCGCCAGGCGTTACTGACGGGCGGGAATTTCTGGCCCCAGGGTCCTTCAGCAAACGCCTCCAGTTCGGCCTGAGCCGCCTCCGCGCTGGGTGCCGTGTAGATCGGTTTGATTGCGGTAGCCAATCCCTTACGGTCCTTCCAGCTCGCGTAATCGAGGCTGTTCCGGATCAGGTGGACGATGCAGGTTTGCAGCGTGGTCGCCGGGAACACCGCGGCCAAGGCCTCAGGCATGCCTTTGAGGCCGTCGGTCACCGCGATCAGGACATCGTGGACGCCGCGTGTTTTCAGATCGTTGAACACTTTCATCCAGAACTTGGCGCCTTCTGTGTTTTCGATCCACAGGCCGAGGATGTGGCGCGATCCATCGGGCAGCACGCCCAACGCCAGATAGACGGCCTTGTTGCGAACAACGGCATCTTCACGGATCTTGACCCGCAGCGCATCGAAGAACACGACCGGATACATCGGCTCGAGCGGCCGGCCCTGCCAGGCAGTGACCTCGGCCATCACCTCATCGGTCACGGAACTGATGAAGTCGGGCGAAACCTCGGTGCCGTACTGCTCAAGCAGGAAGCCCTGGATCTCGCGCACTGTCATGCCCCGGGCATACATGGCGACGATCTTGTCGTCGAAGCCCGTGAAGCGACGTTCGTGTTTGGGAATCAGCAGCGGTTCGAAGCTGCCATCGCGGTCGCGCGGCACTTCGATACGCATTGGACCGTCTTCGGTCAGCACTGTCTTGGCGCCACGACCGTTGCGCTGGTTGGTGACCGTGGCCGGTTTGGCGGCGCCCGACGGATAACCGAGATGGTGATTCATCTCGCCCCCCAGTGCACGCTCGATCAGCGCTTTCTTGAGTGCCATCGTCGCAGCATTGATGGCTTCAGCCGTCATCGGACCGTTGCCGAACTGCTCAAGCAGCTCGGCGGGAATCGCCGGCAGGTCTACCGGTTGGGCTTTCGGTTTGCGAGGCATAAATTCTCCTTGAGAGCATGTTATGCCTTAAACACGAAATTCCTGACAGGCCCACTGCAGTCGGTCCCCCGGAAACCACGCGCCTTCTAGAAGGCCAGCGGCTGAACGCTGCACTAGCTCCTGAATTCATCAAAAAATTGCGCATCGACGGCAAAGGTTCGTACTGGCTTCAATCCTAGTTCTAAGTGTTCCAGCATGTCGACAAGCTTTTCGCCATCAATCAGTTCGATTGGTGGGACGCCGTCACGGCCGGCCTCGCGACGCGATTCCGCCGTAAATGTGCCGGTCGTGATGATGATGCCTTTGTCGGTTCGACCCGACATTGCTCCTCGAAAATCACGAACTTGTGACGGCGACACCGACTTCGCGTAGCGTTTGCATTGGAACAGAACTTTGAACGAAACAAGTGGGTTGACTTGCAGCGTGCCATACCCGTCTATGCCTCCGTCACCACTGCTCCCAGTCACGACAACTTGTACGAAGCCAGCTTCGCGAAGAAGTCGCTGAGACAACCGCTCAAATCCCGATGCGGGTAGATTTTTCAGTATTTGAATGAGTTCGTATCGATAGTCACTTGTGGCTGCACCCGCGGGATCTGAAATTTCGGCCGATATAAGCTCTGTGCTGCCCGCTCTCGCTCGCCGCTCTTCTCCAAAAATACGGTTCCACTTTGTAGCTACGCCGCGTGCCTGTTCAATCGAAAGAGTCGTGTGACGTCCGGCGTCGGTGAGCGCCCAGACTCCCCGTCGGGACGAGTCGACTAGCCCTTCGCGCACAAGGTAGAGCCGTGCCCATCGCACACGGTTCCGGAAACGTCCTTCTCCTGACGGTAAGACCTCATTCTGTGCCTCATCTGAAAGATCGAGGTCTTGCGCAATACGCTCCACGACTTCGTCTGGGGTGCCGGACCCACCGAGAGTCCTAAGCGCGTCTAACGCAGGCCCCATGTAGCGAAATATTGCAGCAATATCTTTCTTTTCTTTTGCCATCTATGTGCCTATCCAAAACTCGGAGCCCCCGGTTCATGTAACAATCCGAGGTCAGACAAATTTGTCTCTTCGTGAATACTACTGTTTCAGCGGGACTGTCGAGAGTCCGATCCATTGAAAAAGACCCATAAGTTTCTCAACTTAAGGGTCTTATATTCTTAACTCATTCAACTGTCTTAGCGACGGCCGTCAAACATCAATATTCCCCGCCCGCAACGCATTCGACTCAATGAAAGCCCGACGCGGCTCCACATCATCCCCCATGAGCGTAGTGAAAATGCCGTCGGCAGCAATAGCATCCTCAATCTGCACCCGAAGAAGACGACGCACCGTCGGATCCATCGTAGTCTCCCAAAGCTGCCCAGGATTCATCTCACCGAGCCCCTTATAGCGCTGCTTCGAAATATTCCGCTCAGCATCAGCCAACAACCACTTCATAGCCGACTTAAAGTCAGTAACAGCCATACTCCGCTCGCCACGTTTAATGACAGCGCCTGTACCAATCAACCCCTTAAACGTATTAGCGGTATTGATCAGCTGCTGGTAATCAGCGGTGAGCTGAAAATCCTGATCCAACACAGAAATCTTCTGATTCCCGTGATGCGTCCTCGCAACCCGCAACGAGCGCAATTCACGCACAGGGTCATACATCGTCGTAACCTTAACCTCAGGCTTCAACGGATCATCCCTTAACTTCGCTTCCAGAGCCTTAGCCGACGCATCAGCCGCTTCCTCGCTAGACAGGTCAATAACGATCCCATCCATCACAGCCTCAAGCGCCCCAGCGTCATACAACCGGCTCAACCGGTTAACAACAGCCTGCGCCAGCAAATAAGCCCGAGCCAACTCCCCCAACGCATCGCCGGTAATCGGCGTAGCCCCTTCCGAAGCCAACAACTCCGACCCCTGCAGCGCCAGCTTCAGAATGTGAGCATTAACCTCAGCCTCATCCTTCAAATACCGCTCATCCTTCCCAGCCTTTATCTTGAACAGCGGCGGCTGCGCGATATAGATATACCCGCGCTCGATCATCTCCGGCATTTGCCGATAGAAGAACGTCAACAACAGCGTCCGAATGTGCGCACCGTCAACGTCAGCATCGGTCATGATGATGATGCGGTGATAACGCAGCTTATCGAGGTTGTAGTCTTCCTTACCAATCCCGCAACCAAGCGCCGTAATCAACGTAACAATCTGCTCCGAAGAAAGCAGCTTGTCATACCTTGCCTTCTCCACATTCAGCACCTTGCCGCGCAGCGGCAAAATCGCCTGAAACTTCCGATCCCGACCCTGCTTCGCCGACCCGCCTGCCGAGTCACCCTCGACGATATAAATCTCGGACTTCGCCGGATCCTTCTCCTGGCAATCCGCCAGCTTCCCAGGCAGACCCACGCCGTCGAGCACACCCTTGCGACGCGTCATCTCACGCGCCTTCCGGGCCGCATCCCGCGCGCGCGCGGCATCGACAATCTTGCTGCAAATAATCTTCGCGTCATTCGGCGTCTCGAGCAGAAACTCTTCGAGCGCCTTCGCGACCACATCCTCCACCGGCGCGCGCACTTCCGACGACACCAGCTTGTCCTTCGTCTGCGCGCTGAACTTCGGCTCAGGCACCTTCACCGACAACACGCACGACAACCCTTCACGCATATCGTCACCAGACGTCTCAACCTTCGCCTTCTTCGCGACTTCGTGATCGTTGATGTACTTGTTCAACACGCGCGTCATCGCCGCACGCAAACCGGTCAAGTGCGTCCCGCCATCACGCTGCGGAATGTTGTTCGTGAAGCACAGCACGTTTTCGTTGTAGCTGTCGTTCCACTGCATCGCCACTTCCACGCCCACGCCGTCTTTCTCGCCGCTGATGTGGAAGATGTTCGGGTGCAGCACGGACTTGTTCTTGTTGATGTACTCGACAAAGCCCTTCACGCCGCCCACGAACGCGAAATCTTCTTCCTTGCCGGTGCGCTGATCGGTCAGCTTGATTCGCACGCCGTTATTCAGGAACGACAGTTCGCGAATCCGCTTGGCCAGAATGTCGTAGTGATATTCGATGTTGCCGAAAATCGTCTCGTCGGCGAGGAAGTGCACTTCGGTGCCGCGGTTCTCGGTCTCGCCGGTGACTTGAATCGGCGAAACAGCCACGCCGTCGATCTCTTCGATAATGCGGTTCTGCGGCACGCCACGGTGGAATTCCATGAAGTGCTTCTTGCCGTCGCGGCGAATGGTCAAACGCAGCCACGCGGACAATGCGTTCACGCACGACACGCCCACGCCGTGCAGGCCGCCGGACACCTTGTAGCTGTTCTGGTCGAACTTGCCGCCGGCGTGCAACTCGGTCATCACGATTTCAGCGGCGCTGCGCTTCGGATCGTGCTTGTCGTCCATCTTCAGACCGGTCGGCACGCCGCGGCCGTTGTCGGTGATGGAAATGGAGTTGTCCGCGTGAATGATCACCTGGATGTCGTTGCAATGCCCCGCCAACGCTTCGTCGATGGAGTTGTCCAGCACTTCGAATACGAGGTGATGCAGACCGGTCCCGTCCGATGTATCCCCGATGTACATCCCGGGCCGCTTGCGCACCGCCTCCAGACCTTCGAGGATCTGAATCGAGGATGCGCCGTAGCTGTTGTCGGGTTGCGAATTGTTCGTTTCAGTCATGGATTTTTTCCGGTTCTGCGTTGCTGCAAGGTTGCTGCTCGGGACTTTTCAAATCACCATAAAAACGCCAAAGGGGCGCTGCGCCCCTTGGTGTGTTCTTTGGTGTTGGACGCGTTAGATGCGCATCGGCATGACGACGTATTTGAATTCGTCGTTCTCGGGAATCGTGATCAACGCGCTGGAGCTGGCGTCGCCCAGGCTCACTTGCAACGTGTCGACCTTCAGGTTCGCGAGCACGTCGAGCAGATACGTGACGTTGAACCCGATATCGACGCTGTCGCCGTCGTATGCGATTTCCAGTTCTTCCTGCGCCTCTTCCTGATCGGCGTTGGTCGACATGATCTTCAACTGGCCCGGCTCGATGATGCAGCGCACGCCCTTGAATTTGTCCGAGGTCAGAATCGCGGCGCGTTGCAGCGAGCGCTGCAGTTCTTCACGGCCGATCACGAACTGATTCTTGTGCGACTTCGGAATCACGCGCTGGAAGTCGGGGAATTTGCCTTCCACCAGCTTCGACACCAGTTCGACCTGGCCGAACGTGAACTTGACCTGCGTCTGCGCGATGTCGATCTTCAGCGTGTCGTCGATGTCTTCCAGCAGACGCTGGAGTTCCAGAATCGTCTTGCGCGGAATGATCACTTCCTGGCGCTGGAACGAGCCTTCGATCTTCATGGACGAGAACGCCAGACGGTGGCCGTCGGTCGCGACCGCCATCAGCTGGTCGCCGTCCACCACCAGCAGCATGCCGTTCAGGTAGTAGCGGATGTCCTGCTGGGCCATCGAAAAATGGACCATGCCGAGCAACTGGCGGAACGTCTTCTGGGGAACCACGAGGTTCGCGCCGTAGTCTTTAGCTTGCGCGACCGTCGGGAATTCGTCTGCGGCGAGCGTTTGCAGCGCAAAGCGGCTCTTGCCGGATTGCACGGTCAGACGCTTGTCGTTCAGCGTGAGCGTGACCTGCCCGTCGGGCATGGCGCGCAGAATGTCGAGGAGCTTTCTCGCTGCCACCGTGGTCGCCACCGAATCGCCGCCCACGCCGAAATCCGCACGCGTGGTGATCTGCAATTCGAGGTCGGTCGACAGGAACGACACGTCCGGGCCGTTCTTGGTAATCAGCAAATTGGCGAGGATCGGCAACGTATGGCGGCGTTCGACGATGCCGCTCACGGTTTGCAGCGGCCTGAGGAGGTTATCGCGTTCGGTCTTGACCAGTTGCATAGAGTTCCTTCGTTGATATAACGGCCTGCGCGCCTTGCCAGGACAGCGTTCCCGCGCGCAGCCGTGGCTCCCCGCCGGCGCCACGCAGCGCCTGTCACGGCGTGAAATCCGCCCGCGGCCGCCGGGCGGTTAAACCTGTATTGTGCCTGAAAACGGAAGCGCCTCACTAAAATGGGGGCGACTTCGGAAATAAACAGGTCGATTTTTCCAGACAGCCCGCTCAGCCTTTCAGCGTCTGCTCCAGCACGTGCAGTTCGTGGTTCAGTTGGGCGTCCTTGCTGCGTTCGTCGGCAATTTTGCGCACCGCGTGCAACACGGTGGTGTGGTCGCGTCCGCCGAACAGCTCGCCGATTTCCGGCAAGCTCTTCTGGGTCAGCTCCTTCGCCAGATACATGGCGATCTGCCGCGGCCGCGCGATGTTCGCGGGACGCTTCTTCGAATACATGTCCGCGACCTTGATGCTGTAGAAGTCAGCCGTGGTCTTCTGAATGTTTTCCACCGAAATCTGCCGGTTCTGCACCGTCAGCAGGTCTTTCAGCGCTTCTTTCGTCACTTCGATCGTGATTTCGCGGCCATGGAACTTCGAATACGCGAGGATCTTGCGCAGCGCGCCTTCGAGCTCACGCACGTTCGAACGCAAGTGTTTCGCGACGAAGAACGCGACGTCCTCATTCAGGCTCACGAACTCGGATTGCGCCTTGCGCATCAGAATCGCGACGCGCATTTCCAGCTCGGGCGGCTCGATCGCCACGGTCAGGCCGGAGTCGAAGCGCGAGATCAGACGGTCGTCAATACCCGAAATTTCCTTCGGATACGTGTCGCTGGTGATGATCACCTGCGCCTTGTTGGCGACCAGCGCCTCGAACGCGTAGAAGAATTCCTCTTGTGTGCGCGACTTGCCTGAGAAAAATTGAATATCGTCGATCAGCAGCAGGTCGAGCGAGTGGTAGTAGCGCTTGAAATCGTCGAACGCCTTGCGTTGGTAGGCCTTCACGACGTCGGACACGTACTGCTCCGCATGGATGTAGCGAATCCGCGCGCCGGCCTTGTCCATCAGGAGCTGGTTGCCGATCGCGTGGATCAGGTGGGTCTTGCCCAAACCGACGCCACCATACAGAAACAGCGGGTTGTACGAAATACCGGGGTTGTCCGCGACCTGAATCGCCGCGGCTCGCGCCAACTGGTTGGCCTTACCCGTCACGAAGTTGTCGAAAGTCAGAACCGGGTTTAGCTTGGAGCGCTCGTACATCGAGTCGGTCTCGCCGTTGCCGTTCGAGCCGGCGCTTTGACCCGGACGCCACGTGCGGCGGGCGGCGGCGGCTTCGTTCGCGTCGAGGCTGGGCAGATCGAGGTCGGCGGAATCTTCTGCCGCGGCGCGCGCGTTCGCGTTTTGCTCGGCTGCGGCGCGTGCATTCGCGTTGAGGTTGGCCATCGCGTTGTTCGCGCCGTTCGTACCGCCGGTGCGCGCGGCCTGCGCCGCTTGCACGGCGCCGACGGCCGCGTCCACGGCAGCGCCATTGCCGGCGCTACCGCCCATCGAGGCAGGCGCAGAAGCCGGACGCGCCGGTGCCGGCTGGGCTGCCACGGGCGCGCGCATGCCGGCTTTCGGGTCGAGCACGAATTGGACGTCGACCGGGGCGTGCCAGAAATCGCGGGCCATATCGGCGATGCGGCCGGAGAACTGGCTCTTGACCCAGTCGAGCTTGAAACGGTTCGGCGCGGCGATGCTAAGCGTGTTCGCAGCGGCGTCGAAGGCGACCGGGGCCAACGGTTTGATCCACGTCACGTACTGCTGGGGCGTAAGCTCACGCTCCAGCAATGCGGAACAGTGTTGCCAGAAATCGTTCATCGAGTTGCTGTCGTTATGGTGTGCACGGCGGTTGCCGCTGCCCCTGTCGCGCGCGCGCAACAAGGCCCTGAGCAGCCAGACTAACCAGGCGCAATGGCTCCAGGCGCTTGTGCCACAAGGGTTTGCGGGGCAAGCGAGCCGGAGCGGCGTGCAGGATTTTTGGGAAGTAAGGCGAGATTCTAACGCCAAAACGGACCCGCAAGGGAGTTATCCACAGGGACGGATCACGAGGCTTGCTCCTCATGGGGCCAGGCCGAACTAGGCTAAACTATTGACGGTCAACGAAAAACCGGTTTAAATAGCGGGTTCCGCGAAAACCAATTCAGCAAACCTCCGGCCATTGCGCTTTCAGCGATGATCGCGCGGTTATTTTTCGATCAAGTGAGAGCAACATGAAACGTACTTACCAACCTTCCGTTACCCGTCGCAAGCGCACCCACGGCTTTCGCGTTCGCATGAAGACCGCAGGTGGCCGCAAGGTCATCAACGCACGTCGCGCGAAGGGCCGCAAGCGCCTCGCCATCTAAGGCAGGCGTTGCACGCGACGCTTATGCCGGGTAGTGAAGCCCGCGGTGATGCGGGAACGGCTGAGGCGCAGCAACAGGGCTCGGTTCCGTTGCGAGCGCAAGCCGCCTTCCCCAAAGCCGCAAGGCTGCTGAAAACGGATGAATTTTCATCCGTTTTTCGTTTGCGCCCGTGGCGCCGCACCGCGCACTTCGTGGTGTACGGCCGGCCCACCGGCAACGAAGCCCGCTTAGGCCTCGTGATCGGCAAGAAGTATGCGCCGCGCGCGGCCACGCGTAATCTGGTACGTCGCATCGCGCGTGAAGCCTTCCGGCTGCGTCGCGCGGAATTCGGCGGTTGGGATGTGCTGCTGCGTTTGCACACGCGCTTCGACAAGAAAGCTTTGCCGAGCGCCTCGTCGCCGCCGTTGAGGGCGCTGTGCCGCAGTGAAATCGAGGCGCTGCTCGACAAGGCCGCGCGCGAAGTGACCCGTCGCGAGGCGCCGCCCGCGGAAGCGCCCAAGACGGAATGACGCTCAAGTGACCGCCCGCTTTGCAGTTCAGGCCGCTCCGGCGGCCACGCTTCGCGGGCGTCGCCCGGTACTCCACGTTGCGCGGCGCCGTCCGGCCGCACCAGCCATGCAAACGGTACTCATCGCTTTATTGCGTTTCTACAAGGTTGCCGTGAGCCCAATGCTCGGCAACCGGTGCCGTTTTTACCCTTCCTGCTCTGATTACGCGCGCGAAGCAATCCAGTATCATGGCGCCGCGCGCGGGACTTATCTCGCCGCCAGGCGTATTTGCCGCTGCCACCCGTTTTCCGCGGGCGGCATCGATCTCGTCCCGCCTCCCACTTCTGAAAAGCGCTGACGCGCCGTTCCATCGACACTGAGACAACGCATGGATATCAAACGCACCGTCCTATGGGTCATCTTCTTCATGTCAGCGGTCATGCTGTTCGACAACTGGCAACGCGACCACGGACGCCCGTCGATGTTCTTCCCGAGCGCCACGCCGACCAAGACCGTCGGTAGCGCCGCACCGGGAACCACGACGCCGGGAACCCAGCCCGCCGATCTGCCGGCCACGAACGCAGCCGCGCCGGGCAACGCGCCGGCGGCCACGCAATCGCAGCTGATCAAGTTCACCACCGACGTTTATAGCGGCGAGATCGACACCCGCGGCGGCACGCTGTCGAAGCTGTCGCTCGTCAAGCAAGGCGACGGCAAGCAACCGGATCTCGTCATCACGCTGTTCGACCGCACCGCGAACCACACGTATCTGGCGCGCACGGGCCTGCTCGGCGGCGATTTCCCGAATCACAACGACATCTACACGCCGGTGCCGAACCAGCAACACGATCTGACGGGCGACGCAAAGTCGTTCCAGCTCAGCTTCGAGTCGCCGGTGAAGGGTGGCGTGAAGGTCATCAAGACCTACACGTTCACGCGTGGCAGCTACGTGATCGGCATCGACACGAAGATCCAGAACGTCGGCACGACGCCGGTGAGCCCGTCGGTCTACATGGAACTGGTGCGTGACGATCAGCCGGTGGAAACGCCGCGCTTCTCGCACACGTTTATCGGACCGGCTGTCTACACCGATCAGCATCACTTCCAGAAGATGACGTTCGGCGACATCGACAAGAACAAGCAGGATTACGCGACCTCGGCCGACAACGGCTGGATCGCGATGGTCCAGCATTACTTCGCGTCGGCCTGGATTCCGCAGCAAGGCGCGAAGCGCGATATCTACGTCGAGAAAATCGATCCGGCGCTGTATCGCGTGGGCGTGAAGGAACCGGTGGCGACCATCGCCCCGGGCCAAACCGTCGACGTGTCCGCGCGCCTGTTCGCCGGCCCGGAAGAAGAGCGCATGCTCGAAGGCATCGCGCCGGGTCTGGAACTGGTGAAGGACTACGGCTGGGTGACGATCATCGCGAAGCCGCTGTTCTGGCTGCTCGAGAAGATCCACAGCTATGTCGGCAACTGGGGCTGGTCGATCGTGCTGCTCACGCTGCTGATCAAGGCGGTGTTCTTCCCGCTGTCGGCTGCGAGCTACAAGTCGATGGCACGCATGAAGGCGATCACGCCGCGCATGCAAGCACTGCGCGAACGCTTCAAGGGCGATCCGCAGAAGATGAACGCCGCGCTGATGGAGCTGTACAAGACCGAGAAGGTCAATCCGTTCGGCGGCTGTCTGCCGGTCGTGATCCAGATTCCGGTGTTCATCTCGCTGTACTGGGTGCTGCTGTCGTCGGTCGAAATGCGCGGCGCGCCGTGGATTCTGTGGATTCACGATCTGTCGCAACAGGATCCGTTCTTCATCCTGCCGGTGCTGATGGCCGTTTCGATGTTCCTGCAGACCAAGCTGAACCCGACGCCGCCGGACCCGGTTCAAGCCAAGATGATGATGTTCATGCCGATCGCATTCTCGGTCATGTTCTTCTTCTTCCCGGCCGGTCTGGTGCTCTACTACGTCGTGAACAACGTGTTGTCGATCGCCCAGCAGTACTACATCACGCGGATGATGGGCCAGGCGAAAACCAAAGCGGCCTGATATCCCCGCTGAAACGGGCGGCAACGCCCGCTAGCAGGCTGATGCAAGCCAACGCTGGCTGACAACGAAGCAGCGAAAAAAATGCCGCCCGGTGCGAACCGGGCGGCATTTTTTATGGTCGGGCTCAAACGCGCCGAATCGGCGATGCTGTCGTTACTCTCCTTCCGCATCCTCACCGTAAAAGCGCACGATCATCTCTTCGACCAGAAAGCGGTCTTTCGGCGTCAGCGACTGGATCTTCGAAGCGAGCTCGATCGTCTCGGGCGTGGGCGGATATTTCTCTCCGCGCGCCAGCGGCCTCGCGTTCGTGCCGGGTGGCGGCCCATAGTGAAGCCAATGCTCCTTGACGTTCAGCCATTCGGCCAACGTGCGCAACTTATCGGGCTTTGGGATCGTCGTACCGGATAACCACTTGTGAGCGGTCTGCGGCGTCACTTCCCGCTCGCCCCGGTAGCGAAGGTTGAATTGCTGGGCGAGCTTGGTCCCGCCGCGAATTTTCAGCGGCTCTAGCAGGTCCTTCAGCCGTTTGGCGAAGGCGGCTTTTTCTTTGTTGGTCGGCATGGGCCGGATTGTGCAATTCAACGTTCAACCAGTTGACAACCAGCCAAGCTTACTTATAGCTTATTTGAGATACATTTAGCTTGCAGGCGCCGCCGAACAAAGCGCCTGCCGAGTTGTCATTTTTTGTTGTTTTTCGTTGTGCGATAGACCAGCGCAGAACCCAAGATCTCGCGATGCCCTATTTTTTCGCAAATCCTGCGGTAGCAATCCTAGCTTGCATGAGATAAATCTGACTCGCCGGCAAGAATGACCATCAGGCAGCCCATCAGGCGGCGCAGTCGTCCCGAGCTTAGGTAGAGACGACCCGGCAGTACGAGGCCGGTGGGCACCAAGCAGCCCGCCCGCTAACTTTCTTCGCCCTTCTGGCTGGCAACGCGGACGGTCACCTCCTGGAACCCTGCGCGGTCCTCCAGGTTTATTGTCAATATCAGCGCGCCCATTTTCGGCACCCACTCGATCGTCTCGGCCGAAAGCGGATAGTTCTCGCCGGGCGCAAGCGGCTTTGCCTTCGTACCCTCCGACAGTCCGTACGCCAGCCAATGCTTATCCACCTCCAGCAATTTGGCTAAGGTCCGCAGGTTGTCTGGACGCGGCATCGTCTTTCCGTCGAGCCACTTGTATATGGCTTGATCCGTCACCTCTGCGCCAGGGTGAAGGAGATTGAATCTTCTACAGAGCTCGGCCCCGTTGGAAATATTGCGCCGCTTCATCGAGCGGCTCAATCGTTCGGCAAACGCGGCTTTCAGTTGTTTGGTCGTCATGCATCGGATTGTGCAAGCGCCCGAGTCATGGGTTCTCAACCAATCAGGCTAACAACTAACGGAATTAATCTACTTTTTAGCTTTGACCGGCGCCAGCCGTGATACGCCGCGATTTTGAAAAATACGCGCTTTTTTCTCTTTTTTACAGTCTGATCGGCGCTTAGCCCTCTCGTGCAGTCTCGGTTATTCTCAAAAAAATGCGGCAGAATTTAGCTTTTGTGAGATAAATCTAAATTCGGCGCCGAGTCAGCAAAGCGGCGGCTCCCGCCGCGCCGCCGGTCAGCCTTCACACACTGCCGCGTTACAATGCCTCGCGCCGCGTTGACCGGCGGCAACCTGCCCTCCTCTCTGTTTTTCCTGCCACGTTTTCTATGCTCACCACCGATTCCGATCCGATCGTCGCCATTGCCACCGCGCCCGGCCGGGGAGGTATCGGCGTGGTGCGGATTTCGTTCGGACGAGCGGGCGAGGCGGCGGCTCAGCCGCTGATGCAAGCGCTCACCGGCCAGACACTCGCCGCCCGTCACGCCAGCTACGTTCCGTTCCTCGACGCCCACGGCAGCGCGCTCGACCGTGGCATTGCGCTGTACTTTCCGGCGCCGCATTCCTACACCGGCGAACACGTGCTCGAACTGCAGGGCCACGGCGGCCCGGTGGTATTGCAACTCGTGCTGCAACGTTGCATCGACGCCGGCCGCGCGTTCGGTCTGCGTCTGGCCGAACCGGGCGAATTCACGCGCCGGGCGTTCCTCAACGACAAGCTCGATCTGGCGCAAGCCGAAGCGGTCGCCGATCTGATCGAGGCCAGCACCGAAGCCGCCGCGCGCTCGGCGGGCCGATCGCTCGACGGCGCGTTTTCGCGCGACATTCACGCGCTGGTCGAAGACGTGATCACGCTGCGCATGCTCGTCGAAGCGACACTCGACTTTCCCGAGGAGGAGATCGACTTCCTCGAAGCCGCCGACGCCCGCGGCAAGCTCGCACGGATACGTGAGCGCCTGGCGCACGTGCTGAGCGAGGCGCGGCAAGGCGCGTTGTTGCGCGAAGGCCTTTCGGTGGTGCTGGCCGGGCAGCCGAACGTCGGCAAATCGTCGTTGCTCAACGCGCTGGCGGGCGCGGAGTTGGCCATCGTCACGCCGATCGCCGGCACGACGCGGGACAAGGTCGCGCAGACGATTCAGATCGAAGGCATTCCGCTTCACGTGATCGATACCGCCGGCCTGCGCGATACCGAGGACGAAGTCGAAAAGATCGGTATTGCGCGCACGTGGAGCGAGATCGAGCGCGCGGATGTCGTGCTGCATCTGCTCGATGCGCGCACCGGCATGACGGCCGAAGATGAGGTGATAGCCGGACGCTTTCCGGCCGGCGTGCCGGTGGTGCGCGTATTGAACAAGACGGACCTGACCGGTCTCGCGCCCGCCACACAAGTGCTCGACGCAGAGCTCGACCTGAGCGAAGTGCGGCTTTCGGCGAAACAAGGCGACGGCGTGGCGCTGTTGCGCGACGAGTTGTTGAGGATCGCCGGCTGGCAGGCGGGCGCGGAAAGCGTGTATCTGGCGCGCGAGCGGCATCTGATTGCACTGCGCGCCGCCGAAGAGCATCTGGCAACCGCCGCCGCGCATGCCGATCAGAACTCGCAGGCGCTTGATCTGTTCGCTGAAGAACTGCGGCTCGCTCAAGACCAGTTGAATTCGATCACGGGCGAATTCAGTTCGGATGATCTGCTCGGAGTGATTTTTAGTAGGTTCTGTATCGGCAAGTGAACGCGGATCGTGAGCTACGCCACAAAGCCTATATTTATGGGCTTCATGCGATTCCCGCCGCGCCATCGTGGTCGTATAACCCTCGTTGGTTGACCCAAAACCTGCGAAATTTTTGGTACACAGCCAACTGAGGTTTAAAATCGCCGCTGTCCGCGTTTCAACGATCCGAGCATGCCCCGTCTAGCCGTCCCCCTCACCGAAGCCCAGATCCGCGCGCTCGAACCGCGCGCCACCCGGTATTGCGTCGCTGACGGCAACGGCCTCGTCATCGAAGTCATGACGACCGGCACCAAGGTCTGGCGCTTCCGCTATTCGCTGAACGGCAAACGCCAGCCGCTCGCCACGATCGGCGACTATCGGATGATCTCGCTGCGGGTCGCGCGGGCCAAGGCGCAAAAATATGCGGAGATGGTCGCGCAAGGCATTTCGCCGGTCGCCACGGCGCGTCGCGACCGCGGTGCGGAAAGCAAAGCCGACGTGCTGCGCGAAGCCGCCGATCTGTATCTCGCGACGGAAATGGCGGGCAAATCGGCGGAATATCGGCGTACCACGCGGCGGGCGCTGGATAAGGATGTCCTGCCCGCCATCGGCCACATGCCGATCAAAGCGGTAACCGCCGCCGACATCGTCGCGGTCTGCGACAGAATCAAAAGCCGTGGGTCGCCGAAGATGGCGTTGCATACGCGTAATGTGATCAAGCGCCTCTATGAGTATCTGATCGCCCGGCAACTCGCGCTCAGCAATCCGGCCGAGGTCGTTCCGGCGCGCTCCATCGCCACCTTCGAGACCCGCAGCCGCGTGCTGTCGGGCGACGAAATCGGCGCCATGTTCCGCTCGATCGACGCGTCGAGCATCCGCCGGCCCCTGAAACTGGCGCTGCATCTGCTGGTGCTGACGATGGTGCGCAAATCGGACCTGGTCGAATCGACGTGGTCCGAGTTCGATCTGGACAAAGCGCTGTGGAAGATCCCCGCCGCGCGTCTGAAAAAAGACCGCGATCAGCGCGTGCCGCTCTCCCGTCAGGCGGTTTCCATGCTGCGCGAGTTGCACCAGGCCAAGGCCAGCCAACACTTCGTATTCCCGAGCGTCCGGGGCGACGATCGGCCGATCGCGAAGAGCACGTTGAACCAGGCGGTCAAGGCGCTTGGCCTCGACGTCGAGCATTTCGTCCTGCATGACTTCCGACGCACCGCGGCGGCGCACTTGCGCGAGATGGAGCACGCGGACGCACCCGACCCGAATGCGCTGGAAGCGCCCGCGCGGATCGAACACGGCGCGATTGCGGAAAGCGCGGCCGATCAGCGTCGAGTCATGCAACGGTGGGCAGACTTCGTCGACGAGCAGATCAACGGCACCCGCGGAGCGTTGATCGCCTCGCCTTAAAGGGCAGCGCGGCCTTCCCGGCCCCGTTCCGCCGCTCGTCACGTCAAACCGCTTCTTTGGTACACGGAATCATCAATGGTTGCGCTAAGCCATTGGTCAAAATGCAGAATTCGTTTTCTCACTAGGTTTCAAAAGTGAGTGATTCAACGCCGCCCATGCCCGCATCGCGATCACATCATGCGGTCCATTTTTTTCCCGCGTTTGATCGCCTAAACTGAAGGGTGCTCGCAACCCGAAACGGAGGCTCCCATGTCTGAATCACTGTTGGCTTATTTGCTGGGGCCTACCGTTATGCTGCTGGTCGGCGTGGCTATCTGGGCCGCGTCGCACTACCATCGCAAGACCAGGCCGCAAAAAGGCGAGCGCTGGCTCGACACGCACTATGCCGAGTGGCTGCATCACAGGCACTGAACGGCGCACGAAATAAAAGGCCGTCGCGTAAGGCGACGGCCTTTTTGTCTGTGGCGCGCACAACGTGCGCGCTGCGCGATTACCAACCCGGTTGAGGCTGCGGATATCCGTATTGCGCAGGCGGCGGCGCACCGCACGCCACATACGCGCGTTGGTATTGGTCATAGCAGTATCCCGGCGGCGCCTGCGCGTAGACCGGCGCGGGCTGATATGCCGGCTGCGCATACACGGGCTGCGGGTACGCCACCACCGGCGCCGGATTCAGCGCGGAGCTCACCACCGCTCCCAGCACCGCGCCGCCGATCAGCGCACCCACCACGTCGCCGCCATTGCCGTGCGCCGACGCCTGCCCCGCTACGCTCAAACTTCCCACCATCACCAACGCCACTGCGATCTTTTTCATGTTTGACTCCCCGCCGTTCAGGCATGCAAGCCATTGTGGATGGCGCGCATGGAAATAGATGCTGCAAGTGGTAACGGGACATTACCCCTGTAACGCGCCGGCCGGCGCGCTTCGCGAACGGGCTCCCCCTCCCCCTCCCCGTTCCTTCGTTCGCCAGCCATTCGCCCGATCAATGTAAAATTCACCCCATAACTCGTCGGATGAATCTGACGAACTGTAAAGCTTTCCGACCGTCGGTCGTAAGACAGATCATGTCGACGACCCAGGTCGAGACAAAGCCAAAAGTAAGGGGCGTTCGCGTGAAACAATGGACCATCCGGCAACGGATTCTGTGCAGCTTCGGGATCGTGCTGATCGTGATGCTGGCAATGGCAATCGTCACCTTCCAGCAGCTCGGCGGCATCGACCGCGATGCCAAGAGCCAGCAGCAGGACTCGATGCCCGGCCTCTACTATGCGACCGCGATGCGCGCAGCATGGTTCGAGAACTACAGCGTCACACAGCGCCTCATCTATGTCGACGCCGACCCCGAGAGTGTCAAGCGCGACACCGCACGTTTGCAGGAAACCCAGCAAACGCTCCAGAAGCTCCTCAGCGACTATAGCGTGACGATTTTCCGCGACGTCGATCGCGAGCTCTTCAACGATTTCCGCCAGCAACACGCGCAGTACGTGCCGATCCAGGCAGCGCTGCTGGACAACTTGCCGGCTTCGAAAGACAACGCCGCGCGTCTCTTCAACATGCAACTCACGCCGGTCTGGGAAACCGGCCGGCTCTCCGTGCGCAAGCTCGTCGAGAACAATAAGAGTTACGCCGACCAGGCCGCTGAAAGCATCCGCAGTTCGGTCGAAACGACTCGCATCGTGCTGCTCGTCATGCTGCTGATCGCCGCCGTTGCCGCGGTGCTGGCCGGTTACTGGCTGCTGCGCGCCGTCACCATGCCGATGGCCAAAGTGCTGCAAGTCGTCGACGTGATGCGCACGGGCGACCTGACGCAACGCCTGCAACTGAATCGCGCCGACGAAATCGGCGCGCTCGAAGCGGGCTTCAACCGCATGACCGACGAACTCACCGCGCTGGTCGGCCAGGCGCAGAAGTCGGCGGTTCAGGTCACCACCTCGGTGACGGAAATCGCGGCGACCTCGCGCGAACAGCAAGCCACCGCGAACGAAACCGCCGCCACCACGACAGAGATCGGCGCCACGTCGCGTGAAATCTTCGCGACCTCGCGCGATCTGCTGCGCACCATGAACGAAGTCTCGGAAGTGGCCGGCCAGTCGGCGGTGCTCGCGGGCACCGGTCACGCCGGGCTCGCGCGCATGGAAGAGACCATGCGCCTCGTGATGGAGGCGGCCGGCTCGGTCAACGCGAAGCTCGCCATCCTCAACGAGAAAGCCAGCAACATCAATCAGGTCGTCGCCACCATCACCAAGGTCGCGGACCAGACCAACCTGCTCTCGCTGAACGCCGCGATCGAAGCGGAAAAAGCTGGCGAATATGGTCGCGGTTTCGCGGTCGTCGCGACGGAGATCCGCCGTCTTGCCGATCAGACCGCCGTGGCGACCTACGACATCGAACAGATGGTCAAGGAGATCCAGTCCGCCGTGGCCGCGGGCGTGATGGGCATGGACAAGTTCTCGGAAGAAGTGCGGCGCGGCATGCTCGACGTGCAGAATGTCGGCGGCCATCTCACGGAGATCATCCAGCAGGTGCAGCAACTCGCGCCGCGCTTCTCGATGGTGAACGAAGGCATGCAGACGCAGGCCACCGGCGCCGAGCAGATCACCCAGGCACTGACGCAACTCTCGGAGGCCGCGCAACAGACCGCGGAGTCGCTGCGCCAGTCCACCCAGGCGATCGACGATCTGACGCACGTCGCCAACAGTCTGCGCACCGGCGTGTCGCGCTTCAAGGTGACGGCCTGACGCGCCACCGCGCAGTTCGAAGCCGGCACTCGCACGCTCATCCATCGCCCCGCCTACGCCGATGCTCTTCATCCTCTTCACGCTCGATAGCGAACGGTACGTGATCGACGCGACGCAGGTGGAGCGTCTGATGCCGCTCACGCCGCACTCGCCGCCGAAAACGATTCCCGGCGCGCCCGCGTGGGTCGCGGGCGTGCTCGATCACGAAGGCTCGCCGCTGCCGCTGATCGATCTGCCGGCGCTCGCGCTCGGCCGTCCCGCCGCGCAACTCATGTCCACACGCGTAGTACTGGTGCGCTATCCGCACGCCGGCACCACGCGTCTGCTCGCGCTGCTGCTCGAAGGCGCGACACGCACCATTCGCCTGGACGCGGCGGCGTTTCAGGGTGCCGGTCTCGACATGCCGCACGCGCGTTATCTCGGCCCGGTCGCGAGCGAAGCGGGCGGGCTCGTGCAGTGGATCCGCGTCGAGCACCTGCTGCCCGATGAGGTGAAAGCGCTCCTCTTTCCCGAGGTGCACGCATGAACGCGCATCACGATAACGCGCCGCTCTATCAGCGCTTTGCCGATCTGCTGCATCGGACCATGGGGCTCGACGCGGCGTCGCTCGGTCATAGCGCGATCGAGCGTGCCGTCGATCAACGCGCCGCGGCCTGGTACGCGGACGGTCACGTCGAGGCCACGCTCACCGACTATTGGGACGCCACGCAAAGTTCGCCGGCGATGGTGCAGGCGCTGATCGAAACCGTTGTCGTGCCGGAGACCTGGTTCTACCGCGACGCCGACGCGTTCAAGGCACTCGCGCGGCTCGCGCATGAGCGCCTCGTCGGGCGTGGCACCGCGTTGCCGCTGCGCATCCTCAGCCTGCCTTGCTCGACCGGCGAAGAACCGTACACGATCGCGATGACGCTGCTCGACGCCGGCATCGACCCCGCGCAGTGGCGCATCGACGCGATGGATATCAGCGACCGGTCGCTCGCCGTCGCGCAGCGCGCGGTCTATGGACGCAATTCGTTTCGCGGCAATGCGTTTGCGTTTCGCGACGCGCACTTCACGCGCACCGGGGACGGCTGGCGTCTCGCGCCGCGCGTCGTGGAAGCGGTGCGATTCTCGCGCGCCAATCTGATGCAACTCGACGCGTCGGCGCTTGGCGTCTACGACTTCGTGTTCTGCCGCAACGTGCTGATTTACTTCGACCGCGACGCCCAGCAAAAAGCCTTGCACGCGCTCAATAGCATGCTGGCCGAAAACGGCACGCTATTCGTCGGGCCTGCGGAGACCGGGCTGCTGATGCGCTACGGCATGCAGTCCGCCAGAATCCCGTTGGCGTTCGCATTTCACCGCGCCGCGCTCGACGAAACGCCGTCGAGCGGCTGGCACACTGCATCGCTTCCCGCCGCCGCGGCGCTCGCGATGGCGCCGTCACAGTTGCCGGCCCTTGCGCGGCCGCCCATGTCGTCCACGCAGCCAGCCGCGTGGCCCGTCCGGGTTGCGCGCACGCCGGCCAATGGCGCCACGCCGTTCGCGCCGCGTGGCAGCGTCGCGCCGTGCATGCGCAAGATGTCGATATCCGCCTCGCCGGTGCACCACCCGCTGTCGCCGCCAAGCCCCGCGACGGCCGATGCGGCGCGCGACACCTTGCAGGCCGCGCGCGCGCTCGCCGACGCCGGCCGCCTCGCGCAAGCCGAGTCGGCAATCAACGCCTATCTCGAACATCACGCCCCGCTCGCCGACGCGTTCTACCTGCTCGGCGTGCTGGCCGATGCCAACGGCGCTGCGCAGCTCGCGCGCGGCCACTATCGCAAGGCACTGTATCTCGATCCTCGGCACGCGGAAGCGCTTGCGCATCTCGCGACCTTGCTCGAACTCGAAGGCGATCGCGACGGCGCGCGCCTGTTGATGCAACGCGCCGCGCGCGCACAGGGAGCGCAACGTGGCTGATGCGCATACGGTGAGTTTCGACGATTGCTGGAATCGCATCGGCGTGCGCGGCGATTCGTCGTGCGAGCGTCTGGTCGAGCATGTGCGCTGCCTGAATTGCCCGGTATTCGAAACGGCCGCGGCCAAACTGCTGGAGCGGCCGATTCCCAAGGTGGATCTCTCGCAGCATGAGGTTCGCGCGCCGGCACGAGCGCAGCATGACGTGCAAGGCGCGAGCGAATCGTTCCTCGTCTTTCGTATCGGCGACGAATGGCTGGCGCTGCCCACGCCGATCTTCAAGCGCATCGTGCAGACGCGGCCGATTCACACGTTGCCACATCGGCAGCATCGCGCGGTGCTCGGCGTGGTGAACGTGCGAGGCGAGTTGCTGGTGTGCCTGTCGCTCGCGCACCTGCTCGGTTTCGAAACCGATGCCGCCGCGCGCGACGACCGCGCCCGTCACGATCTGCCGCGTTTGCTGGTGGTTTCGCGCGCGGAAGAACACGCGGTGTTCCCCGTCGACCAGGTCGACGGCGTGCACCGGATCGAGGTGGCCAGCTTTTGCGCGCCACCCGCCACGCTCTCGCGAGCGGCCGCCGCGCATACGCGCGCCGTCGCGCCATGGCGCGGCATGAGCGTTGGCCTGCTCGACGCCGACACGCTCTTCGACACCTTGAACCGGAGTCTCGGATGACGGACGAGCCACGCCGCCCGTCGCTGATCGATCTGTTCCGCGAGGAAGCGCGGACCCAGGCACGCGTGCTCAACGACGGCCTGCTCGCCCTCGACCGCGCGCCGCGCGATGCCGCCGCGCTCGAAGCCTGCATGCGCGCCGCGCATTCGTTGAAGGGGGCCGCGCGCATTGTCGGCGTGCAGGTCGGCGTCGAACTCGCGCACGCCATGGAGGATTGCTTCGTCGCCGCGCAGGAAGGGCGTGCGTTGCTCGATCCGGCGTGGATCGACGAATTGCTGCGCGGCGTGGATATCGTCGCGCGCATCGGCAATGACGAAGACGAGTCGGCGCGCGACGCAGTCGGTGCATGCGTGGCGTCGTTGCAGGCGCGTATGGCCAACGTCACGCCACATGGCGCTGCAATGCGGCGGGAGGCGCCGCCGCCGGCCGCGATGGCGTCCGAACCCGTGCCGGACGTCGCCGCCGAACCGCCCCCGCCCCCGCCCCCGCCTTCTGTCAGCGCAAGCGCAGACGCGAGCCCGGACCCGGACGCGGCCTTCAACCTGCTGGCCGATGCGCTGCGCGCCGAGGCCACGCAACAGCACGCACCAAGCCCCGCACCCGCGAGGCCGTCCGCATCGAACAGCACGAGCGGGGCGAGCGGCACGAGCAACGTAGCGGCCGAATCCGGCCGCATGTTGCGGGTGCGCGCCGACAACCTCGACCGCCTGCTGTCGTTGTCCGGCGAATCGCTGGTTGAATCGCGCTGGCTGAAACCCTTCGCGCAATCGATGCTGCGCGTCAAACGCGTGCAGCGCGACAGCACCCGCGCGCTGGACCAGCTGCACGAAACGCTTGCCGATCTGAAACTCGATCCGCGCGCCCAGGCCGCGCTCGAAGAAGTGCGCCGCCTCACCGCCGAATCGCAGCATCTGCTGGCCGAGCGTCTCGCCGATCTGGAGAGCTTCGACCGCCGCTCGACGCATCTGTCGCAACAGCTCTACGACGCCGCCCTGCAATGCCGCATGCGCCCGTTCGGCGACGGCACCGGCGGACTCGCGCGGATGGTGCGCGACGTCGCGCGATCGCTCGGCAAGAAGGTGCGCTGGCAGCTGGTCGGCGAATCCACCCAGGTGGACCGCGACATTCTCGATCTGCTCGAAGCGCCGCTCGGCCACATGCTGCGCAACGCGCTCGACCACGGCATCGAAGCACCGGCCGTGCGTCTCGCACGCGGCAAGCCGGAAGAAGGCACGCTCACGCTCGACGCGCGGCATACGGCCGGCGCGCTGCTGATCACCGTGTCCGACGACGGCGCGGGCATCGATCTCGACGCCTTGCGTGCGTCGATCGTGCGCAAGAAGCTCGCGAGCGAGGAAACGGTCACGCGTCTGTCCGAAGCCGAGCTGCTCGAATTCCTGTTGCTGCCGGGCTTCTCGTTACGCGATCAGGTGACCGACGTGTCCGGCCGCGGGGTCGGACTCGACGCGGTGCACGACGTCGTCAAACGCGTGCGCGGCACGGTGCGGATCACGCATGAGGCCGGTCTCGGCACGCGCGTGCAATTGCAATTGCCGCTGACGCTCTCGGTAATCCGCAGTCTGCTGATCGAAGTCGCGGGCGAGCCGTACGCGGTGCCGCTCGCGCACGTGAACCGCACGCTGCACGTGAGCCGCGCGCAGATCGAATGGCTCGAAGGACATCAGCACATCGCCTTTTCCGGCCGGCGCATCGGCGTCGTCACCGCGCATCAGATTCTCGACACCGCGCCGCCCGCGAATGAAAGCGACGCCGTCAGCATGATCGTGATCGGCGACGGCCCGCAAACCTACGGCGTGGTAGTCGACCGCTTTCTCGGCGAGCGGATGCTGGTGGTGCAGCCGCTCGATCCGCGCCTGGGCAAGATCAGGAACATCACCGCCGGCGCGTTGATGGAGAACGGCGACCCGGTGCTGATCGCCGATGTCGACGACTGGCTGCGTTCCGTCGAACGGCTCGTGGCGGGCGGCGATCTCAGGCACATGCAACACGGCGTCGCGCATACGGCTGAGCGCGCCACGCGCCGCGTGCTGGTCGTCGACGATTCGCTCACTGTGCGCGAGCTCGAACGCAAGCTGCTGGCCATGCGCGGTTACGACGTGACGATCGCCGTCGACGGCATGGACGGCTGGAACGCGGTACGCGGCGAACGCTTCGACCTCGTCATCACCGACATCGACATGCCGCGCATGGACGGCATCGAACTCGTCACGCTCATCAAGCGCGATCCGCAGTTGCAGTCGCTGCCGGTGATGATCGTGTCGTACAAGGATCGTGAAGAGGACCGCCGCGCCGGGCTGGATGCGGGCGCGGACTACTATCTGGCGAAAGGCAGTTTTCATGACGAAGCACTGCTCGATGCGGTGCGTGATCTGATCGGCGAAGCTTACGGTTAAACCCACGGGTAAAACGGATGAAAATCGGAATCGTCAACGACATGCCGCTTGCCGTCGAGGCGCTGCGTCGCGCGCTCGCGGCGCGCCGTGACTACGAGGTGCTGTGGATCGCGCAGGACGGCCAGCAGGCGGTCGATTTCTGCACCGCGCAGCGGCCCGACATCGTGCTGATGGATCTGGTGATGCCGAATGTCGACGGCATCGAGGCCACGCGGCGCATCATGGCGCGCGCGCCCTGCGCGATCCTGATCGTCACCGTCGACGTGGGCGCGAACGCATGGCGCGTTTATGAAGCGATGGGCGCGGGCGCGCTCGACGCCGTCGATACGCCGTCGCTGAGCGGTCCCGACGCGCACAAGAGCATCGCCACACTGATCGCGAAGATCGACCGTATCGCGGCGCTCGTCAAGGAGCGCAACGCACCCGGCGCGGCCGCCGCGGCCACGCCCGCCTGCGCGACGAACCGCGACACGCCGCTGGTGGCGATCGGCGCGTCGGCGGGCGGACCGGCGGCGCTTGCCACGCTGCTCGCCGGCCTGCCTAAGGACTTTGCGGCGGCCGTCGTCATCGTGCAGCACGTCGACGCCGCATTCGCCGCCGGCATGGCGGACTGGCTGAACCAGCAATCGGCGCTGCCGGTGCGAATCGCCTGCGAAGGCGACCGGCCGCAAGCGGGCGTCGTGCTGCTCGCCGCCACCGACGATCATCTGCATCTGAAACTGCCGAACGTACTCGGCTACACGCGCGTCCCGGAAGAGACGCCTTACCGCCCTTCCGTCGACGTGTTCTTTCACAGCGTGGTGGCCCGCTGGCCGGCGCGCGCCGTCGGCGTGCTGCTGACCGGCATGGGCCGCGACGGCGCGATCGGACTCAAGGCGATGCGCACCAAGGGCTATCACACGATCGCGCAGGACGAAGCCACCAGCGCCGTGTACGGCATGCCGAAAGCAGCCGCCGCGCTCGAGGCCGCCGCCGCCATCCTGCCGTTGCCGCGCATTGCCGCCGCGCTCACAAGCGTGGTCAACGCGCGCTAGCCGTGCATTCGCCACCCATGACCCGCTTCGATTCAATGACATCCTTTCTGGCTGAACGACATGGACACTCCTGAACCGCATCAGATCATCGCCGCGCGGGATCGCGCGGAAGGCGACGCACAGGCGCTGGACGCGGTGGATGCGGCCAATCTCGCGGTCGACGACGCACTCGCGCGCATCCTCGGCAATCCGCCCGCTGCCGAGTGTCCGATCATGGTGTTGCTGGTCGACGACCAGGCGATCATCGCCGAGGCGGTCCGCCAGGCGCTGGCGGACGAAGCGAGCGTCGACTTCCACTACTGCGCGTCGCCTGAAGGTGCGCTGCGCTGCGCCGCGGAAACGCGTGCGACGGTGATCCTTCAGGACCTGGTGATGCCGGGCACGGACGGTCTCACCCTCGTGCGCCAATACCGGCAAAATCCGGCGACCCGCGACATTCCGATCATCGTGTTGTCGACCAAGGAAGAACCGCTCGTCAAGAGCGCGGCCTTCGCGGCCGGCGCCAACGACTATCTGGTAAAACTGCCGGATCGCATCGAGCTGATCGCGCGCATCCGCTATCACTCGCGCTCGTATCTGAACCTGCTGCAACGCGACGAGGCCTACCAGGCGCTCCGTCAATCGCAGCAGCAATTGCTCGCGACGAATCTGGAACTGCAGCGCCTCACGCATTCGGACGGCCTGACGGGTCTGTCGAACCGGCGCTACCTCGATCAATATCTGGCCGCCGAATGGCGGCGCGGCACGCGCGACAAGACCGGCCTCGGCTTCCTGATGATCGATGTGGATAACTTCAAGGCCTACAACGACACCTACGGACACGTCGCCGGCGACGAAGTGCTCAAACGGGTCGCGCAAACCGTCGAAGCATGCCTCGGACGCTCGCCCGATCTCGCGGCGCGCTTCGGCGGCGAGGAATTCGCGGTGGTGGTGCCGGGCACCTCGGCGGGCGGCTTGCGTCTGCTTGCGGAAAAGATCCGCATTGCCATCGAGGACCTGGCCATTGCGCATTCGGGCTCTGCGACCGGCGTGGTGACGATCAGCATCGGCGCGGCGACGCTCGTGCCGTCGATCACCGAGCCGGTGACGAAGCTGATCGAAGCCGCCGACGTCGGCCTCTATCGCGCGAAACGGGACGGCAAGAACCAGGTCGCGGTGAGCGACTGACCGTTCAGGGCGCGCTGTCCTAGCATTGCCAGGACGCCGCGCCGAGCGCCGCGTCGCCGAGATACTGACGGCGCGCTTCGGCAAGCACGCTGGCCTCGATCGCGCCTTCGTCCGCCAGTGCTTTGAGGGCGGCGATCACGATCGCCTTGCGGTCCACTTCGAAAAACGCCCGCAACGCCTGACGCGTGTCGCTGCGGCCGAAACCGTCGGTGCCGAGCGTCACGTAGCGGCGCGGCACGTAAGCGCGGATCAGTTCCGGCACGGCGCGAACATAGTCCGTCGCGGCGATGATCGGGCCGTGCGACGCCTCGAGCGCCTGCGTGACATACGGCGTGCCGGTCTCTTCGCCAAGCCGCGCGAGCCGTTCCGCCGCCATGCCGTCGCGCTGCAACTCGGTGAAACTCGTCACGCTCCACACGGCGGCGTCGATCTGCCAATCGTCCCTCAGCATCTGCTGCGCCGCGATCACTTCACCGAGAATCGCGCCCGCGCCGAGCAATTGCACCTTGGCTTGCGTGCTCGCCTGCGCTTGCGCGGCGAGCTGATAAATGCCCCTGAGAATCCCTTCGCGCAGCGCCTCCAGGTTGCCGCCCGGCACCGACGGCTGCGCGTAGTTCTCGTTCATCACGGTGACGTAATAGAACACGTCGCGTTGCTGCTCGACCATCTCGCGCATGCCCTCGTCGACGATCGCGGCAACCTCGTAGGCAAACGCCGGGTCGTACGCGCGGCAATTGGGAATCGTCGATGCCGCCAGATGGCTGGTGCCGTCCTGATGCTGCAGGCCCTCGCCGCCGAGCGTCGTCTTGCCCGCGGTCGCGCCGATCAGGAAACCGCGCGCGCGCTGATCCGCCGCCGCCCAGATCAGATCGCCGATGCGCTGGAAACCGAACATCGAGTAGTAGATGTAGAACGGCAGCATCGGCAGATCGTGCACGCTGTACGACGTCGCCGCCGCGATCCACGACGACACCGCGCCCGCTTCCGAAATGCCCTCTTCGAGGATCTGGCCTTTGGTGTCCTCGCGGTAGTACAGCATCGAGCCGAGGTCTTCCGGCTCGTACAACTGCCCGAGCGGCGAATAGATGCCGACCTGGCGGAACATGTTCGCCATGCCGAAAGTGCGGGCCTCGTCGGCGACGATCGGCACGACCCGCGGGCCGACTTCCGGGTCCTTGAGCAGCGCCGTCAGCATGCGGACCAGCGCCATGGTCGTGGACATGTCGCGGCCGTTGGATTCCAGCGCGAATTGCCCCCAGGAGGACACCGGCGGGACGATCAGCCCCTTCGATGCGACTCGCCGCCTTCTGGGCAGATAGCCTCCCAAGGCAGCCCGGCGCGCATGCAGGTATTGCATCTCCGGGCTGTCTTCCGCTGGTTTGTAAAACTTCACCTGTTCCACGTCCTCGTCCGTCAACGGCAGGCGGAAGCGGTCGCGAAACGCCTTGAGGTCGTCGAAATCGAGCTTCTTCTGTTGATGCGTGGTCATGCGGCCCTGGCCCGAGGCGCCCATGCCGAAGCCCTTCATCGTTTTCGCGAGGATCACCGTCGGCTGGCCCTGGTGCGCCAGCGCCTTCGCATAGGCCGCGTGCAGTTTGCGCACGTCGTGGCCGCCACGGCGCAGGCGGTCGATGTCCTCGTCGCTCAGTTGCGCGGCGAGTGCGGCAAGCTCCGGGTTCTGGCCGAAGAAGCGTTCGCGGTTGTAAGCGCCGTCGTTCGCCGAGAAGGTCTGGAACTGGCCGTCCACCGTATGGGCGAACGCGCGCAGCAAGGCGCCGGTGCGGTCGCGCGCGAACAGGGCGTCCCAGTCCGAACCCCAGATCACCTTGATGACGTTCCAACCGGCGCCGATAAAGTGCGCCTCCAGCTCATCGATGATGCGGCCGTTGCTGCGCACCGGACCGTCGAGGCGCTGCAGATTGCAGTTGATCACGAACACGAGGTTGTCGAGCCCTTCGCGCGCGGCGAGCGAGAGCGCGCCGGTCGACTCCGGCTCGTCCATTTCGCCGTCGCCGAAGAAGCCCCACACCTTGCGGCCTTCCGTTTGCACGAGGCCGCGATTGGCCAGATAGCGCATGAATCGCGCTTGATAAATCGCATTGATCGGGCCGATGCCCATCGAGCCCGTCGGGAACTGCCAGAAGTCCGGCATCAGCCACGGGTGCGGATACGAGCACAAGCCAGGACCGCCGATCTCGCGCCGGTAGTGCTGCAGGTTCTGCTCGGAGAGAAAGCCTTCCAGATACGCCCGCGCATAGACACCCGGCGACGAATGCGGCTGGAAGTAGACGAGGTCGGCCGTGCCCTCCTCGCCGCCCGGCGCGGTGGCGCGGAAGAAATGGTTGAACCCGACCTCGAACAGATCCGCCGCGGACGCGTAACTCGCGATATGGCCGCCGAGCTCCCCATACGCCTTGTTCGCGCGCACCACCATCGCGAGCGCATTCCAGCGCAGCGCGGCGGCGAGCCGTTCTTCGAGTTCGAGATTGCCGGGATAGCGCGGCTGTTGCTCGAACGGGATGGTGTTCTGATACGGCGTCACATTCGTGCGTGCCGATTCCACGCCGAGCGAGAGCGCGTGGCTCGCGAGCTTGTCGAACAGAAACTGCGCGCGATCGCGGCCGGCATGGGCGACCACGCCGTCGATCGCCTCCAGCCATTCGGCGGTTTCCTGCGGATCGGTATCCGCCTGCTCCGGGGTGTCGGTACGTTGCGGGTTCAGAAACCCTAACTGCTTGCTACCGCTGGATAAATCCGTCATGGCACCACTCCCGCATCGACACGTTCGGCTCAGGATCGAGTGAGTCAATGGTAACCATGTGCTCGCAAAATGAGCGACTTAATTGCTTGCATTCGTGCGCTGCGATAGGCTATTTATTCCGATATTCGCCCATGACACGGAATATTTCTACTATGACCACGCCACCCAGACGGCTCGACCGCATCGACATCGGCATCCTGAGCCAGTTGCAGCAGAACGCGCGCATCACCAACGCGGATCTGGCGCGCTCGGTGAATCTGTCGGCCACGCCGTGTTTCAACCGCGTGCGGGCGCTCGAAAAACTGGGCCTGTTCAAGCAGCAGGTCACGCTGCTGAATCCGGAGCCGCTCGGGCTGCGCATCAACGTGTTCATTCAGGTGAGTCTGGAAAAGCAGGTGGAAGACGCGCTGCAGCGCTTCGAGCAGGCGATTTCGGAGCGTCCCGAAGTGATGGAGTGCTATCTGATGACCGGCGACGCCGACTATCTGCTGCGCGTGGTCATGCCGGATATGCAGACGCTGGAACGCTTCATCGTCGATCATCTGACGAAGATTCCGGGCATCTCCAATATCCGCTCGAGCTTTGCGCTCAAGCAGGTGCGTTACAAGACGGCGCTGCCGCTGCCGTCGTCGGGATTGACGCTGGTCGATCCCGACGACGTGGCGACTGACTGGCGCTAAGGGCGTGAGCGAACTGCGTTCAGCCACCCTGCACTTCTCCGCGTTTAGTACTCTCTCCAGCCGTTACGCCGTTGCCGGAACCTGCTTATAACGGGCGGCCGGCAGTTTGTGCGACAGGTTCGGCTGCAAATGCTGGCGCGCGCTGTTGAAACGCTCCCAGTCGGCGGCGTCCGGCAACGACGGGATCGTCACCAGTTCGCCCTGATCGAGACCGGCAAGTGCGGCGTCGACCATGTCTTCGGCGGTCATCACGATCTGCGTCGGCAGATGCTCGACCGGCAGACCCGCACGGTCCCAGAATGCCGTGCTGGTCGCGCCCGGCAGCACCGCTTGCAATTGCACGCCCTTGCCGCCCACTTCGTGATGCAGCGACTGCGTGAGGTTGAGCACGTAGGCCTTGGTGCCACTATACGTGCCGTTCAACGTTTCCGGCGACAACGCCACGATCGACGAAATATTGATCACGATGCCGTTGCCCCGCTCCACGAAGCCAGGCACCACGGCCGCCGTCAGACGCGTGAGCGCCGTCACGTTCAGCTCGATCATTTGTTCGAGCGCGTCCACGTCCGAGTCGATCAGCGAGGCGGTCGCGCCGACGCCCGCGTTATTGACCAGCATCGTGATCGCGCGGTCCGTGCGCAGCCGTTCTTCGATGCGGCGTACGTCGGCTTTGACGGTGAGGTCCGCCGCGATGGTGTCGACGCGGCGGCCGGTATCGGTCGCCAAGCGCTCGGCCAGACCGTTCAGCCGCTCGCCGTCGCGCGCCACGAGAATCAGGTCGTAACCGCGCCGTGCGAGGCGGTCCGCATACACCGCGCCAATACCCGACGATGCGCCCGTCACCAATGCCGTTCCTTTGCCTGCTTGCGTTGCCATGTGAATCTCTCCTTGCGGGCGCGACGCGTTGCGCCATAGCCCTGTCCGATGAATGGGAAAACCCGAAACCTCCGCCGCGGCGCCGTTTCGCGTCGCATTGCGGGGTTGACGAGGCAAGTGTAGGCGCGTAACCTTCTGTCTCAAATGTCGTATTTACCTCGTTTTAGGACATCACAATGAGACACGTCGGCGTGGTGGTTTTCCCCGGCTTCCAGATCCTCGACATGGTGGCGATCGCGGTGTTCGAACTCGCGAACCTGGAGGCCGGCCGGCCCGAGTACGAAGTGGAGGTCGTTTCCGAGCATGGCGGCATGGTGCGCAGCTCGGCCGGCGTCGAGATCGCCACCCGGCCGTTCGGCGATCCGGCGTACGACACCGTGGTGGTCACCGGTGCGATGCAGATCGCGCCGTCGTCGCCGGGGTTGCTGGCGTTCCTGAACGACGCGCTCGCCGCCTCGCGGCGCACCGCCAGCATCTGCACCGGCGCGTTCGTGCTGGCGGAGGCCGGAATTCTCGACGGCCGCCACGCCACGACCCACTGGATTCACGCGCGTGATCTGCAACAGCGCTTCCCGCAGGCTCGCGTGGACGAAGACCGGATCTTTATCGTCGACGGCTCGGTGTGGACGTCGGCCGGCATGACCGCATGCATCGATCTGTGCCTCGCGCTCGTTGAAAACGATCTCGGCGTCGAGGTGTCGCGCGCCATCGCCAAGAAGCTCGTGGTCTATCACCGCCGCACCGGCGGCCAGTCGCAGTTCTCGGCCATGCTGGACCTGGAGCCCAAATCCGACCGGATCCAGAACGCGCTCTCGTACGCCAAAAGCCATTTGCGTGAGCCGTTGACGGTCGAACAGCTCGCCGACGTCGCGCATCTCAGCCCGCGCCAGTTCAGCCGCGCGTTTCGCGACGAAACCCGCCAGTCCCCGGCCAAAGCCATCGAGGCATTGCGCGTCGAAGCCGCGCGCGCCATGCTGGAAGCGGGCCGGCATTCCATGGAGGCGGTGGCGGCGGAAACCGGCTTCGTCGATACCGAACGGATGCGGCGCGCGTTTCTGCGCGCGTTCGGCCAGCCGCCGCAGGCGATCAAGCGCGCGGCGCGCGTGGTGTAACACAGGTGATGGACAATATCGCCAACCGCGGCAACAGCCGAGATGACCTTCCACCATGAGAGGAACGCGATGAACTACGACGACAGCAATCCCTTCGCGAGGATTCTGCGTGGCGAATTACCCTGCATCAAAGTGGCCGAAACCGGTGCGGCCCTCGCCTTCATGGACCTGATGCCGCAAGCCGACGGTCATCTGCTGGTGGTGCCGAAGGAAGCCGTGGCGGAGATTTTCGAGCTGTCGGATGCCTCGACCGTGGCGTGCATACGCATGACGCAAAAGCTCGCCATTGCAGTGCGCGCGGCGTTGCGTCCGGATGGCGTGTTCATCGGGCAGTTCAACGGCGCCGCCGCGGGTCAAACCGTACCGCATGTGCATTTTCACGTGATTCCGCGCTGGGAAGGTCAGCCGCTACGCATGCATGCGCGCGATGTCGCCGATGCGGAAACGCTCGAGGCGCTTGCCAGGCGCATTCGGGCTCATTGGCGCGCAGACTGAGTGCCACGTTCGTGAGCCGCAAGCGTTTCCACGCGGCGTACGGGCCGTGATTATTCGCGCGCTTCACCACGCAACGGGGGCATTGACGAGCACACGCGGTGCGCTAGAGCCGATGCCGCGAGCGCCGCAGCGGATGCCGCCAGTCGATGCGGCGCGGCTTCAACTGCGCGGGTCGCATGTCGTGCAGAAGCCGGTGTTCTTGCCACAATTCGTCGGAGAAAAGAAACGCAACGATGAGGAGCGGAACGACCAGAAAGACGCCCAATATCAAGTGCTCGATCACGGTGGCCTCCGGTCGCAAGAGCATGATTTCATTGTAGAGCACCGCGCGTACCCACACCGTGCCGCGCCACGCACAATCGCTCCGGCGGCGCTCGATCCCGAGCCTGCGGCAATCCGACGCCTCGGGGTTGGCTAACCCGCACGCCACCTTGCGTGCCGCAAAAAAGTTGTGCAGGGGCGCAGGCGTTTGCAAGAACTCCCCGCACCGGGTTCTGACTAACTGAAAAGCACTCGACCCGCTACGGCGCGGACGCAGCCAGGCCAATAGCTCTCAAGGGGAATCCAATGACTACCGAACGCAGCAGCGAACTCACGTTGCGCCCGCTCGAACGCACCGATCTGCGCTTCGTCCATGAAGTGAACAACAACGCCAAAATCATGCGTTACTGGTTCGAAGAGCCGTACGAAACGTTTTCCGAACTGACGCAGCTCTACGACCAGCACGTGCACGACCTGCGCGAACGGCGCTTCGTGGCGATCGATAACGAGGGGCAAACCGTCGGCGTGGTCGAGTTGATCGAGCTCGACTATATCCATCGGCGTGGCGAGTTTCAGATCATCATCGCGCCCCATGCGCAAGGGCGCGGCTATGCCACTCTGGCCACCGAACTTGCAACCGACTATGCGTTTTCGGTGCTGAACTTGCGCAAGGTCTATCTGATCGTCGACAAGTCGAATACATCGGCGATCCACATCTACGAGAAGTGCGGCTTCCGGCACGAAGCCGAACTGATCGAGGAATTCTTCGGCAACGGCAGCTATCACAACGCCTTGCGTATGTGCATGTTCCAGGACGACTTCTTCGAGCTCAAGCGGCGCCTCGGCTAAGCTTGCGATGGTGCGCAGCGCTCTCATTGGTCAGCCGATCGGCGCACCGTTTGATGCCTGGCACTCTTTATCTTCTGCAACTGCACCGTTATTTCGTGTTTCTTATTTAGTCAGTCGAATGACTTTGTGTGCAACGCACCAAGCGCACGGAATAAATGTAGTAACTCGCTTAAGTGACGCCTCTCGTTTACGCTAATGCGCGTCGCAAAGCTTTACTGGTTAAAGCGGCGCGCCATGCACGTCTCTTATTTATCCATTGAAACCCGGTCTATTTGAGTCACTGCTCAACGATTAAGCCGGTCAAAAGGCAGGTGCGACAATTCGCCGCTGTTGCGACCGCACACAAGATGTGCTTGTCGTTCTCTCGCGTTCTCCTAAAGTGCAAGGTGCGGGTTCAACGTTAAAGTTAAATACATAGCTAACCTGAGTATCGACCCGCCCCGGAGGAAAATATGAAAACGCGAATCGCCCTTGTTTTCGCCATTGCGGGATTGGCTGCCGCAACTGTTCAGGCGCAAGACGTCATGATCAAGCCGCAGCAGACCATTCAGTTCAAGGCCAATGCGTACGGCTGCCTGTCGAAGGATAAACTCGACGCCGCCGACCAGCACGCGCAGGCCGGTGAACAGCAAAAGATGCAGGAATTCTTCTCCGGATATCAATGTGTTTCGACACCGGAAAATTCGAGTTTCCGCGTCGTGCGCGTGGTGGGCCACGACGTCGAATTCGTGAATTCCGGTAATAGCGACACGCAAGGTCTTTGGGCAAACGATCGATTCATCAAGCAATAAGCTGAACGCCGTCATTCCGGCAAAAGGCCGTAATGGGGTT
This sequence comes from Paraburkholderia aromaticivorans, assembly GCF_002278075.1. Classification (NCBI taxonomy): domain Bacteria; kingdom Pseudomonadati; phylum Pseudomonadota; class Betaproteobacteria; order Burkholderiales; family Burkholderiaceae; genus Paraburkholderia; species Paraburkholderia aromaticivorans. The sequence continues at coordinate 1,188,913 of NZ_CP022989.1, forward strand.
TTTCATGCGTCGATCCTCTGGCTTTAAAAAGCCGGCGGCGGTGAACCTGTGAGTTAAAAATCGGCTGGGCATCTTATGCCTAGCCGTTTTTATTTGCGCGTGCTTGCTTGACGTTGAACGGACAGAAAAAAGCCGATGCGGATGATGTCGATCCGCATCGGCAGCACGCCTTCTCGCAAAGCGCAGGAAACAACCGTTGGCTCGTCGCGCGCGCAGCCGCGTCGATCAGTGCGAATCGCGCGGCACCGGCGCGCCGCTCGATCCCACCAGGAAGTCGAGATCGGCGCCCTGGTCCGCTTGCAGCACGTGTTCGACGTAGAGCTTGTAGTAGCCGCGTTTGGGCGCTTCCGGCGCCTGCCATGCGGCGCGCCGGCGCGCGAGTTCGTCGTCGCTGACGTCCAGATGCAGGCGCCGTGCTTCGACATCGAGTTCGATCATGTCGCCGGTTCGCACGAACGCGAGCGGGCCGCCTGCGGCCGCTTCCGGCGACACGTGCAGCACAACGGCACCGTACGCCGTGCCGCTCATGCGACCGTCGGAAATGCGCACCATGTCCGTAATGCCTTTTTGCAGCACCTTTTTCGGCAGCGGCATGTTGCCGACTTCGGCGAAACCCGGATAACCCTTCGGCCCGGCGCCCTTGAGCACCATGATGCAATGCTCGTCGATGTCGAGCGACTCGTCGTCGATCTTCGCGTGCAGTTCCTCGATGTTCTCGAACACCACGGCGCGGCCGCGGTGTTTCAGCAGCTTCGCGGTCGCCGCCGACGGTTTGATCACCGCGCCATTCGGCGCCAGGTTGCCCTTGAGCACCGCGATGCCGGCCTTCGGCTTGAACGGCTCGGCGAACGTCGTGATGACCTTTTCGTCATAGTTCGGGGCGTTGCGCACGTTGTCCCAGAGTGTCTTGCCGTTTACCGTCAGCGCTTCCTTATGCAGCAGTCCCTGTTCGCCGAGTTGCTTCAACACGGCCGGCAAACCGCCCGCGTAGTAAAAGTCCTCCATCAGGTATTCGCCCGACGGTTGCAGATTCACGAGACACGGCACGTCCGAACCCAGCTCCCAGTCCTCCAGCGACAACTCCACGCCAATACGCTTGGCGAGCGCGATCAGATGGACGACCGCATTGGTCGAGCCACCGATCGCCGCATTCGTGCGGATCGCGTTTTCGAAGGCCTGACGCGTGAGGATCTTGTCCATCGTCAGATCCTCGCGGACCATATCGACGATGCGGCGCCCCGCGAGATGCGCGAGCACCTGACGGCGCGCGTCGACCGCGGGAATCGCCGCGTTGTGCGGCAAGCCCATGCCGAGCGATTCGACCATCGAGGCCATCGTCGAGGCCGTGCCCATCGTCATGCAGTGGCCGCGCGAGCGGTTCATGCACGACTCGGCTTCGGTGAATTCCTCCTGCGTCATCGTACCGGCGCGCACTTCTTCGGACATCTGCCAGACGCCTGTGCCGGAGCCGATGTTCTTGCCGCGAAAGCGGCCATTGAGCATCGGACCGCCCGATACCGCGAGCGCGGGCAGATTGCACGACGCCGCGCCCATCAGCAGCGCGGGCGTGGTCTTGTCGCAGCCGACCAGCAGGATCACGCCGTCCATGGGATTGCCGCGAATCGATTCCTCGACATCCATCGAGGCGAGGTTGCGGAACAGCATCGCGGTGGGCCGCAGGTTGGTCTCACCGAGCGACATCACCGGGAACTCGAGCGGCAGGCCGCCCGCTTCGTGCACGCCTTTTTTCACATACTCGGCGAGCTCGCGAAAATGCGCGTTGCACGGCGTCAGTTCGGACCACGTATTGCAGATGCCGATCACCGGGCGTCCGTCGAATTCGTCGTGTGGAATGCCCTGGTTCTTCATCCACGAGCGATGCAGAAAGCCGTCGCGGTCCTTGAGGCCGAACCACGCCTGGCTGCGCAGCGGCTTTTTAGTCTGGTTCGAATCAGCCATGAAATCTCCTGTTGGCAAATAGGTGGAGCGGGGCGCGTCAGTGCACGCGCTTGCTGCGCCGGAACTGGTCGAACAGCACCGCGAGCAGCAGAATCCCGCCGCGAATCAGGTATTGATAGAAGGTCGGCACGTTCAGGAGACTCATGGCGTCCTGCACGGAGCCCATGATCAGCACGCCGACCAGCACACCGGAAATCGTCGCGACACCGCCCGTGAGCGACACGCCGCCGAGCACGCATGCCGAAATCACACCGAGTTCCAGACCGACCGAAGTTTTCGGGTCGCCCAGACTCATGCGCGAGGCCAGCATCACGCCCGCGAAGCCGGTCACGAGGCCTTGCAGTACGAACACCGTGATCTTGATGCGAGTCACCGGCAAGCCCGCCAGCAACGCCGCCTCGCTATTGCCGCCGACGGCCAGCACGTTCTTGCCGAACACGGTTTTCTTCAGCAGAAAACCGAACAGCACGAAGCCGACGATGTTGCTCCAGATCGGATACGAAATGCCGAGGAACGAGCCGCCGCCGAGGTCGAAGAAACGCTCTTCGGAGATCATCACGGCGTCGCCGTTCGAGGTGATGTAAGCGAGGCCGCGCACGACTTCCATCATGGCGAGCGTGACGATCAGCGAATTGATCTTGTAGCGCGCGACCAGCACGCCGTTCACGAGTCCGACCGCGCCGCCCGCGAGCACCCCGGCCGCGATGCCGAGCATCACGCTATGCGTCGCGGTGATCAGCGTGGATGCCACCACGCCCGCGAACGCGACAATCGACGCCACCGACAAATCCACTTCGCCGAGGGCGAGGACGAACATCATCGTGACGGAGATCGAACCGATCAGCGTGACGGAGAGCAGCAAGCCCTGGATATTTCGCGAGCTCAGAAAGTCGGGCACGGTGAACGACAGAACCGCGAAGAGAATCACGAACACCATGACGATGCCGGACTTGTTGATCAGGTCCCAGGTGCGCGCGGCGCGCGCGCTCAGGCCCGCTGAGGGGACGGCCGGGGTCGAGGAATCGGTTGAGGGTGTGTGCATGGTGTGTGTTCCGTTTCAATGGCGCAATTCGATTCAGTGGCTTTCGTTTTGCCGGAGGGGGCGCGGCGGCGTCAGCGGGGCAGGGCGAGCTTGATCAGCGCATCCGGCGTGGCCTGCGCCTTCGGCAGATCGCCGACAATGCGGCCTTCCTTCATCACGATCACGCGATCCGCCACGCCGATCACTTCGGCGAGATCGCTCGACACGACGATCACCGTGCGGCCCGCTTCGGCGAGCCCATACAGCAGCCCGTAAATCTCGCTGCGCGCGCCGACGTCGATACCGCGTGTGGGTTCGTCCATCAGGAACACGTCGATGTCTTCGGCGAGCCAGCGCGACAGAATCACCTTCTGCTGATTGCCGCCGGAGAGCGTGCCGATCGGCGTGTCGCCGTTGCGCGTCTTGATCGCGAGCTTGCCGATGAACTCTTTTGCCGTCTGCGCTTCCTTGCGCCCGTTGAGCACGTTGAAGCGGCTGAAATGGCGGCGGCAACTGATATTGAGGTTGTCCGATACCGAGGCGATCGAGACGATGCCTTCCTGCTTGCGGTCTTCGGGGCACAGCGCCACGCCCGCGCGCACCGCGTCGCGCGGCGTGGCAAAGCGCACGCGCTTGCCGTTGAGCGTGATCTCGCCGCCAACCGGTTTGACCGCGCCGTAGATGAGCTTCATCAATTCGGAACGCCCCGCGCCGACCAGTCCGAAGAAACCGACGATTTCGCCTTTACGCGCCGTGAACGAAGCCGGCTCACGCAAGCCGCGTCCCATCAGATCCTTGACGTCGAGCTGCACGTCGCCGAGGTCGCGCGAGCGGTAGCCGTACACGTCGGCAATCGAGCGGCCCACCATGCAGCTGATCAGGCGATCGCGGTCGAGTCCTTCACCCGCTTCGAACGTATCGATGCGGCGGCCGTCGCGAAACACCGTCACGCGATCGCACAGTTCGTACACTTCATCCATCCGGTGCGTGACGTAGATGATCGCGCGGCCTTCGGCCTTCAGTGCGCGAATGATCCGGAACAGCTGCGTCGTCTCGCGCGACGAGAGGGAACTCGTCGGTTCGTCGAACGCGATCACGCGCGCGTCGCGCATCAGCGCCTTGCCGATTTCGATCATTTGCCGCTGGCCGATCGAAAGATTCTTCACTTGCTGCGACGGCTCGATCTTTTCGCCGAGCCGTTCCAGTTCTCGCACGGCGCGCGCCACCAGCGCTTTTTCGTCCAGCACACCGAAACGATTGGGCAGGGCGCCGAGCATCAGGTTTTCCGCGACGGTCAGCTCCGGCACCAGGTGCAGTTCCTGGTAGATGATCGCCACGCCCGCGGCAATCGCCGCCCTGGTCGTGGTGAACTGCTGCTCGACGCCATCGAGCGACAGGGTGCCCGCCGCGGGTTGATTCACGCCGGACAACACCTTGAGCAGCGTCGATTTGCCGGCGCCGTTTTCGCCCATCAGGCCGTGCACTTCGCCGCGCCGCACTTCGAGCGACACCTGATCGAGCGCGAGCACGCCGGGAAAACGCACGGTGATGCCGTCCAGTTGCAGGTACGGCTCGGTCGACGCGAGCGCAGACGAAAGTGCCGGCTCGCCGGGGGGGGACTCGGTGTGTGAAGACATCATCGAAAAACCTCAAGCGGGTGAACAACCTGTGCGGGCCGCTTCGCGTTTGCGCGAAACGGCCCGCAGCGTGCAGACTCGAATGCCGCTTATAAAAGCCGCTTAGATGCCGAGCTCTTTACGCACGTCCTGCCAGTTGCCGCGCACCATCAGCTTGCCGGTGGTCTGCGTGTCGGCGGGCGGCTGCTTGCCGTCCTTGATCCACTCGACGAGGTTCTCCGTGCTTTCCTTGCCGTGCATCGTCGAGCTCACGGCGATCGTGCCGTAGAAGCCCGTCGGTTCCTTCTTCTGGAATTCGGCGAACGCTTCGCCCGCGCCGTTGATGCCGACGCCGATCACATCCGCTGCCGGAATATGCAGTTGCTCGGTTGCGCGCACGCCGCCCAGCACGCTTTCCTCGTTGAGCGCGAAGATCACCCACTTCTTGATGTTCGGATGCTGCGCGAGCACCGGCGACGACGCATTGAAGCCGCCTTCGTCATCGGTCGTCTTCTGCGGGGCGTCGAAGATGTTTTCCTTCTTGAAGCCGCCGGCGAGGAGCGTTTGCGTCGCGCCGTCGGTGCGCAGTTTCGCGGTCGGCAATTCGTAGTTCGTGATGCGCAGCGCGCCGACTTCTTCGGGCTTCCAGCCGCGACGCTTCATTTCTTCCGAGATCGCGGTGCCGACCTGATTGCCGATCTTGAACGCGGACATGCCCAGATGCGGCACGTTCGGCAGCGGTTTGCCGGTGGAGTCGACCAACTGATCGTCGACGGTGACGAACTTCATGTTGTAGCGTTTCGCCCGCGCCTGAATCGCCGGTCCGAGACGCACGTCGGGCGCGCAGATCACGAAGCCTTTGGCGCCTTGCGCGCCGAGGTTGTCGATCGCGGCCAGCACTTTTTCACCATCGGGCGTGCCGATGTTGACCACCGAGAAGCCGTCCTTCTGACCGAGCGCCGTCGCGGCTTTCTGTTCGTTGATGAACCACGCCTGTTCCGGCATCTTCACGAGGAAGCCGACCTTGAGCGGCTGATCCGCGTGCGCGGAAAGCTGCGCGGCAAAGGGTGCGGCGAGCGCCGCGGCCGCTATGGCGGATAGGGTCAAACGGCGAAGCTTGCTGGTCATATCTGTCTCCTGAGGTTGAAAAGCTGCATTGATTTCGTTTATTTGCAGCGGGCGATGCACGGCGACGTCAGCCGGGACGTGAACGAGCGTTAAGGGATGTAACGGCGTAAAGGGATCTCATGACCGTCAGCCCGCCACGTAGGCCGTCTTCACGGCCGTCCAGAAGGCTGCGTCGGTGACGCCATAGGCCGAGGCCTTGCGGCCGCCGCCGGGCGCGTGATACTCGACGGCGGTGGTGGGCAGGTTGATCGTGACGAGGCCGGCATGCACATGACGGCGGAAATGCCGCGCGCGCTCGAGCGCGCGCGTGCAGATGCCGGCGCATAGACCGTATGCGGTGTCGTTCGCGAGATGCAGCGCGTGGTCGTAATCGTCCGCGCGCAGCACGACGGCGAGCGGGCCGAATATCTCCTCCCGCGCGATACGGTGTTCGGATTCGCCGATGAACAGCGCGGGCTCGAAAAAATAGCCGCGCGTGGCACGTTCCAGTTGCCGGCCGCCGTGCAGCAGGTGCGCGCCTTCCTGCTGACCGATGCGCACATAGTCGAGATTGCGCTGCAACTGCGTGGCGTTCGCCACGGGTCCCATGTCCGTGCCGTGCTTCAAGGCGTGATCGATCGAGAGTTTGGCGAGTTTCGCCTGCAAGGCGTCCACGAACGGCTCGAACACCGCGCGCTCGACGATCAGCCGCGCCGCCGCGGTGCCGCGTTGTCCGGCCGAGCCATAGGCGCCGGTCAACGCGGCCTCGACAGCGCCGTCGAGGTCGGCGTCGGCCAACACCACGAACGGATTCTTGCCGCCCATTTCGAGTTGCACGCGCGCCTGGCGAGCGGCGGCGGCTTGCAGCACGCGCGTGCCGGTTTCAGCCGAGCCGGTGAAGCTGATCGCCGCCGTCAGCGGATGCGCGGCAATCCGCGCGCCGACCTGCCGGCCGCTGCCCATCACGAGATTGAACACGCCCGCGGGCAGACCGGCGCGGCTGATGATCGACGCCAGCGCGACCGCACAACCCGGCGTCGACTCGGCCGGCTTGAAAACGACGCAGTTGCCGTGGGCGAGCGCGGCACCGATCTTCGCCGCGGCAATCGCCAGCGGCGCGCTCCACGGCGCGATGAGGCCGACCACGCCGAGCGGTTCGCGCGTCACGTCGACCTCGACGCCGGCGCGCGCGCTCCCGCCGGGCTCGGCAGCGGCGCGCAAAGCGTCGGCAGCGCAGAGCTTGAAGGTCTGCCCGGCATGGGTCGCCTCGGTCAAGGCCTCGGGCAACGTCTTGCCGACTTCACGCGCGAGCAACCGGGCAAGTTCGGCGCGGCGCGCGAGCACCTCGCTGCCGATTGCATCGAGCGCGTCCGCGCGGCGCCGCGCCGAACCCAGCGACCACTCGCGGAAGGCCGCATGCGCCGCTTCGACGGCCGTATCGGTTTGCCGCACATCGGCCCGCACGTATTCGCCGACCGGTTCGTCGAGATCCGACGGGTTGAGCGAGACGCCGGTGGTCGCGCCCGTTTCCCATGCGCCATTGATGTAGTGGCGCAAAGCACTTGCAACGAGTGGGACGGGATCGCGGTTCATCGACGGAAAGGGCGCCACATAAAGGAAGCTCGGAAAGTCCACGAATGGTATGAGCCGTCCCAATAACTTTCCAATCCCTTTTTAGGCTGTCCCGATATCAATTCCGGTATGGCATGATGGAGGCATGCGCCCGGCACATCGCCCGGCAGACGGCATCGAGCCGCCTCATCGGAAAACAGGGTGGAGACAAGCCATGACGCGTAGCTACTCGAACTGGTTCGTGCGGGCGCGACTTAAGACGCGGCAGTTGCTGCTGCTCGCAGCGATGGAAGAGGAGGGTAACGTGCGTCGGGCCGCCGACGTGCTCGGCATGACCCAGCCCGCCGCATCGCGTCTATTGAAAGAGCTCGAGGACATGCTGGACGTGAGCCTGTTCGACCGCACGCCGCACGGCATGCATGCCACCTTGTACGGCGAAGTGATGATCCGTCACGCGCGCATGGTGCTGTCGAATCTGAGCCACGCGCACGACGAAATCTCGGCGTTGCGCGCCGGTCTGGCGGGGCAGGTGCGGATCGGCGTCATCGCGGCGGCGGCAGCGACCATGGTGCCGCGCGCGATTGCCAGCGTGAAAGAGCGCTATCCGCAATTGCAGGTCTGGGTCGAGGTGGAAACCTCCGACGTGATGCTGCCGCGGCTGGCGGAAGGCGAACTGGACATCATGATCGGCCGCGTGCTGGAGCGGCAAAACCAGTTCAAAACCGAGGTCCGCTACGAACCCCTCGCGGACGAACCGCTTTGCGTCGTGGCACGGCCCGGCCACCATCTCGAAAATGAGACAGGTTTGACGCTGCGTGCAATCGTGAACGCCAGCTGGGTTCTGCATCCGCCGGGCAGCGTGTTGCGCCATCGCTTCGATCTGATGTTTTCGCAGATCGGGTTGAATCCGCCGCAAAACGTGGTCAATACGAACAATTTTCTGGCGATTTCGAGCTTGCTGCTCCAAGGCGACATGTTGGCGGTTTTACCTGACGAAGTGGCGCGTCAGTACCAACAGTACGGCGTGCTGAAGCGGTTGCCGATCGATTTACCGTGCAGGATGGATACATTCGGTATCATCACGCGCCAGTCGCACCTGCTTTCACCTGCGGCCTCGGTCGTGCTCGAAGCCTTGCGGGAAGCCGCTGGCGAGGTCTACGGCGCGGCTTTCGAGCCGGCAGTGGCGCGATAAATGCTTCTCCCGTGGCAATAGCAGCCGACTGACGGCGCGGGAGGGACAGACGATGTATCACAAACACGGAAAACGGCAACGCGCCGTCGACGATTCTTTTTCAGTTCGCTCCGGTGGAGCGAGCGCCTGGTTTAGCAACGGCATGGCTCTCAAATCGACGATTTACAAGGCGGAACTGCAGATCGCCAACATGGACCGGCACTACTACGCCGACCATTCGCTGACGATCGCCCGCCATCCCTCGGAAACCGACGAACGGATGATGGTCCGCGTCGCCGCGTTCGCGCTGTTCGCGCGAGAACGCCTCGAATTCTGCAAAGGTTTGTCGGACGTGGACGAACCGGACCTGTGGGAAAAGGACCTCACCGGTGCGATCGAAACATGGATCGAAGTCGGTCAGCCGGACGAGCGGCGTATCGCCAAGGCAAGCGGCCGCTCGAACGAAGTGATCGTGATCGCCTACGGCGGCCGCGCGTCGGACATCTGGTGGCAGGGCGTGCGCAACAAGGTGGAACGCATGCGCAACGTGACGGTGTGGACGCTCGGCGAAGATGTCGCCACGGCGCTCGGCTCGCTGGCCGAACGGACCATGCGCCTGCAATGCACGGTGCAGGACGGCGAAGCCTGGCTCGGCAGCGCCGAAGCCGATGCGGTGAAGATCGAATGGACGGTGCTGAAAGCGCCCGCCAACGCCTGACGCCGCAAGCGCCTAGAGCGACGTCACCCGCGCCGCTTCCGGCGGCCCCTTGAGTTCGACCATGTTGCCCTCCGGGTCGAACAGATACAGCGACTGTCCATAACCGTCCGCGCCATAGCGCAGTCCCAGTTCGCCCAGCCGCGCGCCGTGCTCGGCCAGATGCGTCTTGAGCGCCTCGGCGTCGAACGGATCGATGCGCAAACACACGTGATCCATATTCCGCCCGCTGCCCGGCACACCGTTTTCGGCATGGTCGAGCTTCGCGCCGACCTGCAACAGGTCGATCAGCGAGCGCCCCGCGCGCAACTGGGTCAGGCCCAGATCGCGCTGCTCCTTCTCCACGCTGCAGCCGAGCACGTTGCAATAAAAACGCGCCATGGCCTCGACATTCGTCGCCCGAATGACGATGTGATCGATCTCGCGAATGTGGATTTTCATGTCGAACGCCCCTTGGCCGCTTCGAAGAATGGGTGAATAGCCAGTGTAGAAGAAAGGACGGCGCTGCGAATGAGGGCCGCATCAGAGAGGTCCAGACGAAAAAAAGCCCGCTCTATGTGGAGCGGGCTGAATCCATATCAGGAGGAGACATGGAGGAGACAAGTACTAATATACACATGGGGTTGATGCGACGCAATAACTTTTTAAGGGAAAACCCGATATCGGGCCAAATTGTCGCACTTTGCGGCAAGACGATTGCCTGGCATGGCTTTCAGGGTTACGAAGAAGCGCAATGACAGAGCAAGAACCGGGGCGTAGTGTGTCGGCATGCGGCCTACATTGGTGAGCATCGACACCGCCCGACCGGGACCATCATGAACCGCAATCCTGCCGACACCACCTCCGGCGCCGCCAGCTGGACTTCCGACGACGAGCGCTGGGAAGCCGTCACACGCCGCGAGCCGCAGGCCGACGGCGCGTTCTTCTACGCCGTCAAAACGACCGGCGTGTTCTGCCGCCCGTCGTGCGCGTCGCGCCAGCCGCGCCGCGAGAACGTCGCGTTCTTCACCGACGCCGCGGCCGCTCGCGCCGCGGGCTTTCGCGATTGCAAGCGCTGCCAGCCCGGCGGTCTGCCGCGCGAGCTGGAAATCGTGAACCGCGCGTGCGCCGCACTGGACGCCGACCCGCAACAACGTCTCACGCTCGCGCAGTTGAGCGACGCCGTGCATGTCAGCCCGTTTCACCTTCAGCGCCTGTTCAAACGCGTAGTCGGCGTGTCGCCGCGTCAATATCAGGCCGCGCAACGGGGCGCCGCGTTGCGCGACGCGCTCCGGAGCGGCTCTGACGTCACCCGCGCCACGCTCGACGCGGGCTTCGGCTCGCCCTCGCGGATGTACGACAGCGCGTCGGCGGAGCTCGGCATGGCGCCGTCCGCTTATCGCCGCAAGGGCGCGGGACTCACCGTGCGCTATGCCTGCGCGTCGACCCCGCTCGGTTTCGTGCTGGTCGCGGCCACGGACAAGGGCATCTGCAAGATCGGTTTCGGCGACGACGCCGCCATGCTCGCCGACGACCTGCGCGGCGAACTGGCAAACGCCGATCTGTTGGAAGATACCGAACACCTTGCGCCGTTCATCGCGCAGATCGACGCGTATTTGCGAGGCACGCGCCAGGACTTCGACCTACCGCTCGATATCGCCGCGACGGCGTTCCGCCAGCGTGTCTGGGACGCGCTGCGGCGCATTCCCTACGGCGAGACGCGCAGCTATTCGCAGATCGCCGAAACGCTCGGCACCCCGCGTGCGGTGCGCGCAGTGGCCAGCGCGTGCGCGACAAACCCGGTGGCGCTGGCGATTCCTTGCCATCGCGTGGTGGCCAAGGGCGGCGCATTGGCGGGATATCGCTGGGGTTTGCCGCGCAAGGCCGCGCTGCTCGACAACGAGGCGCAACATGCCGGCGATTTTTCGCGCGGACAGACAAGGCTCGACGAGCGCGCCCTTGCGGGCGCCGACATCGACGACGACACCACCACCAAAAATTGGACCACGCCGCGTGAGCACGCTTGACGAAGTCGCTACTTTCGAATTGCCGTTTAAATCACCCTTCGACTGGCCGCGCCTGCTGCGCTTCTTCGGCGGACGCGCGACGCCCGGCGTCGAAGCAGTGGAAGACGGCGCGTACCGTCGCGCGATCGATTGGGCCGGCCACGGCGGCACGCTCAGCGTGCGCCTGCATCCGCGCAAGCGCTGCCTTGTCGCCAGCATCGAAGGGCCGGTGAGCCGTCACGCCGACGCGCTCGCCGCGCCGATTGCGAAGATGTTCGATCTGCATGCGGATCCCAAAAAGATCGGCGCCGAACTCGCCGCCGACCCGTGGCTCGCGCCGCTCGTCGAAGCCGTGCCCGGCCTGCGTGTGCCGGGCGCGTGGTCGGGCTTCGAACTGGTGGTGCGCGCGATCGTCGGGCAACAGGTCAGCGTGAAGGCGGCGACCACGATCATCGGCAGGCTGGTGCAGCGCGCCGGCGAGCGCATCGAGGGGCATCCGCACGAGAACACCGCCTGGCGCTTTCCGACGCCCGCCGCGCTGGCCGCCGTGGATCTCGCGCAGATCGGCATGCCGGGCAAACGTGTAGCGGCGTTGCAAGGCTTCGCGCATGCGGTTGCCACCGGCGACGTGCCGCTCGACAGCAGCACGGCGGACGCCGACAGCCTGCGCGCCGCGCTGCTCGCGCTGCCCGGCATCGGCCCGTGGACCGTCGAGTACGTGGCGATGCGCGCATGGCGCGACCCCGACGCGTGGCCCGCATGGGACCTCGTGCTGATGCAGTCGATCTGCGCGCGCGATCCGTCGCTCGTGCGGCCCACGCAGCAACGCACCCGCACCGACACGTGGCGGCCGTGGCGCGCGTACGCGGCAATGCATCTGTGGAACGAAGTGGCGGACCGCGCCGGCGCCGCGCGTGGCGGCTAAAGCCTGGCGCCGAACGGGGAGCAAAGCGGATCGCGGGCGAGGCCCGCGGTGGGTAAAGTGACGTGACCCACAGCCGACAGATTGGCCCAAAAGTCAGGCGGATTGACCCGGAAAAGCGGCCGCCCGGAGTGTCCGGTTAGGCCACCAGAGCGGCCTCAAGCAGCCGTCGTGGCGAGATGTTAAAGTGCCCGCTACTGAAAATTCCGCCGAACGTTGTCAACCGCGCAGTGCTGCGGCACATGGCGGCCGACAACGCCCGACTCGCATCAATGCCAAACACGACACCTTCCCGCACGACCGACGCGCTCTCGCACCGCCTGTCCGTGCTGACCTCAGGCCCGCAGCGCGCCGCGCTGATACGCGGCCTGCGCGGCATCGAAAAGGAAAGCCTGCGCGTGACGCACGAGGGCAAGCTCGCCATGACGCCGCATTCGCCGGCGCTCGGTTCGGCGCTCACGCATCCGTCGCTCACCACGGACTATTCCGAAGCGCTGCTCGAACTGATCACGCCGGCTGAGCAAGACGTCGCAATCACGCTCGACAAACTCGACACGCTGCATCGTTTTGTCTACGCGGAACTCGGCGACGAGATCCTGTGGAACAACTCCATGCCGGGCCTGCTGCCCGACACCGACGAAGGCATTCCGATCGCGCGATACGGCAGTTCGAATATCGGCAAACTGAAGTACGTGTACCGGATCGGTCTCGCGCTCCGTTACGGCCGCACGATGCAGTGCATTGCCGGCATCCACTACAACTATTCGCTGAACGAAGAAGTGTGGCGCCTGCTGCATGCCGATCAGCAATCCACCGCGAACGCCGTCGACTTCCAGTCCGACCGCTATCTCGCGCTGATCCGCAACTTCCGCCGCACCAACTGGCTGCTGATGTATCTGTTCGGCGCGTCGCCGGCGCTGGATCGCCGTTTCCTGCGCAACCGCGAACACACGCTCGACACGTTCGACGCCGACACGCTCTACCGTCCGTACGCGACCAGCCTGCGCATGAGCGACCTCGGCTATTCGAACACCACGGCGCAAGCTGCACTGCACGCCGATTACGACACGCTGCCAGGCTACCTCGACGCGCTCGCGAAAGCCGTGAGCCAGCCGTATCCGGCGTACGAGGCGATCGGTACACAGCGCGACGGCGAGTGGGTGCAGATCAACACGAACGTACTGCAGATCGAAAACGAGTTTTACTCGACGATCCGTCCGAAGCGCATCACGTATCCGGGCGAGCGTCCGCTGCACGCGCTGGCCGCGCGCGGCGTGCAATACGTGGAAGTCCGTTGCATGGACATCGATCCGTTCGAGCCGACCGGCATTTCGCTCGAGACGTCACGCTTTCTCGACGCCTACCTGCTGGTCTGCGCGCTCGACGACAGCGCGCTGTTGCCGCCCGATGCCTATGCCGAAGCCAACCTGAACTTCGGCCGCGTGACGATGGAAGGGCGCAAGCCCTGCCTCGAACTGACACGCGACGGCCGCCCCGTGGCGATGGCGGATTGGGCAAACGAACTGCTCGTCAAGATCGACGCGGCCGCGGCCACGCTCGACGCATTGCATGGCGGCGACGCACACGCGCGCGCCGTCGCGGTTCAACGCGCGAAGCTGGCGGATGTATCGCTGACGCCGTCGGCGCGCGTCCTGCAGACCATGCGCGAGCAGCAGCAGAGCTTCCTCGCCTTCGGCCTCGCGCAAAGCGAAGCGCACGCCGCGTATTTCCGCGCGCGTCCGCTGGATGCGGAGCAGACCAGGGCATTCACCGATCTCGCCGCGCAGTCGCTCGCAGAACAGGCCAAACTCGAACGGGAAGAAGTCGGTTCGTTCGACGCGTTTGTCGCGGCTTATCGGGCGTACACGTTGAACCGGTTCAGCGTCTGAACAACGCGGGCCGGTACGGTGAGAAGAAAGCGGTCAATCAGGCCGCTTTTTTTATGCGCAGGTAACGTCTACGCCGGGCGCCCATCTTTTGCGAACGGCATCGGCAAATTCTCCGCACGTTGCGACGATTCTCTGATCCAGATGAAACACCGCCCCGACGCGGTGGTCCAAACTGACATGACGCGCATCACAGAGGGAGGATTCAACGCGATGAAAAAAAGTCTGTTGGCCATGCTGTGCGTAGCGGCAGCGGGATGTTCGACGCAAGGCCAGGTCGACCCGGACGTCATGCAGATCGCGACAACGCCGTTGACGTGTTCGAACAAAACAGAATGCGATGTCTGGTGGCAACGGGCGCAAGCGTGGGTGTCGAGCCATTCGAAATACAAGATCGAAGCGTCGACCGAGACGCTGATCCAGACTGCCGGCCCCGATGGCGGCAAGCGCGCGCTGGCGTATCAGATCACGCGCGCGGCGAACCCCGACGGCACCGCGACGATCGGCTTTGCCGCGCATTGCGATGGCTCGATGGGTTGCAAGCCGAACCCTTGGGAAGCCGGCGCCGACTTCAAGCAATACGTGCGAGGCGCCGCAGCGGGCGCGCAGCCGAGTGGCGGCAAGCCTCCGCTAACCGAGCCTAATGGCGCGCATCCGGATGCCATGCAGGGGCAATCGATCCCGGCGGCAAATAACGAAGCCGTCACGCAATAGAAAACCAGACAAGCGGACGACGCGTGCGAAGCGCCGATGGGAAGGCATCGCTTCGGCGAGCGTGCTCAAGGCATCGTCGTCGAGCTTCAATGTCCCATTGAAGGACCCACGCCCTTGCGTGGTTTGGTAATCCAGACCAGCACCGCAAGCACGAGAAACGCCGCGCAGGAAATGCGAAAGAAATCGTTGGTGGCCATCATATAAGCCTGCGCGGTCACCACCTGATTCAACTGCGCTGTAATGCTGTCGCCAGACAGTCCGATGCCGGCTAGGGCATTCGTATAGGCATTGGTATTCCCGGCATAGACGTTGACCGAATCGGTCAGCATCGCGTGATGGTAGATCGTGTCGTTCTCCCAGTACGTCGTACTGATCGCCGTGCCGATCGCGCCCGACAAGGTCCGGAAGAAATTGGACAGGCCGGAGGCACTCGCCAGACGCTCATCCGGCACGCTGGAAAGCGTAATGGTGGTCATCGGCACGAAGAAGCACGCCACACCGATCCCTTGTACGAGCCGTGGCCAGATCACGTGATTGAACGGCACGTCGAGCGTGAACGTGGAGTTCCAGAACGAGACGAACGCGAACACGATGAACGCGAAACTCGCCACCACGCGAAGGTTCAACCGGTGCATGTTCTTGCCGATCATCGGCGACAGGAACAACGCGAGCAGGCCGACCGGCGCGGTCGCCAGACCCGCCAGCCCGGCGGTATAACCCATCACGGTCTGCAACCAGAGCGGAAAAATCACCACCGAGCCGAAAAAGGCCATGAACCCGAACGAGATGATCAGCACGCCGAGCGCGAAGTTGCGATCCCTGAACAGCGAAAGATCGACGACGGGTTCTTTCTCCGTCATCTCCCACACCAGCATGAAGGCGAGCGACACCACCGCGATCACGGCGAGGGCGACGATAAACGTCGAATTGAACCAGTCGCGATCCTTGCCGAGGTCGAGCATCATCTGCAGGCACGACACGCCGATCACGAGCAGCGCGAGGCCGACCGCGTCGATGCGCTGTTTCGTGGTCTTCGTTTCCCGGCCGCGCAGCAGCAAAAACGCGCACACCGCCGAGAACAGGCCGATCGGCACGTTGATGTAGAAGATCCACGGCCACGTGTAGTTGTCGGTGATGTAGCCGCCCATCACGGGCCCGAAGATGGGCGCGCAGATCACCGTCATCGCCCAGAGGCCCAAAGCGAGGCCGCGCTTTTCCGGCGGATACGAGCGCATCAGGATGGTTTGCGAAAGCGGAACCATCGGCCCTGAAACAAGCCCCTGCACCAGCCGGAAGGCGATCAGCGACTCGAAGTTGTGCGCGAAGCCGCACAGCGCCGAGGCAATCGTGAAGAGCAGCACGGACAGCGTAAAGAGCTTCACTTCGCCGACCCGGCGCGCCAGCCAGCCCGTCAGCGGCACCGCAATCGCGGAGGCGACGGAGTACGACGAAATCACCCAGGTGCCCTGGCTGGTCGCCACGCCGAGGCTACCGGAAATAGTCGGCACCGCGACGTTCGCAATCGACGTGTCGAGCACCTCCATGAACGTGCCGAGCGCGAGCCCGACCGTGAGCAGGGCCAATGCGCCGCCTTTGAGCGGGGCGGGTTCGGCGGCGGGTAGGGCAGCGGCGGAAGCGGTGGCGTCCATCAATTCTTCTCCTCAGCCGGGAAAGCTTGTCACGGCAGCTTTATCGCGCGCGCAACATCGCACGCTTACATGCCGGATCATTCTCTGCCCAGACAGACATCCTCAGACAATGACGCTCCTGAAAAAGCGCGTGTTGGTTAGCGTTTGCCGTGTTCCGGCGGCGACTCGTCGGGTGATTCGTCCTGCGATTCCTGTTGCGGCCCCAAGCCGCATCCCACGCTTGCTCCCGCGTCGATCCCGTTTGCAATGAAACGGCCGAGCAGGTCGATCAAGGTGGCGTGGTCGGCGGCGGAAAAGCCGCGCAACTGCTCGTTGAGCACGGCCGCGCCCAGGCCGGGGAGTTGCCGCGCGGCTTCGTGGCCTTGCGGCGTCAACTCGAGCTCCACCATCCGGCGGTCGGTTTCACTGCGCGTCCGAACGATAAAGCCTTTCTTTTCAAGGCGATCGAGCAGACGTGTCATCGACCCGCTGTCATAAGACATGGCGCGCGACAACTCGAACGGCGTACTCGCGCGCCGCGACGACAGCATCAGGATCACGCCGATCTGCTGCGTGGTCAGCCCTAACGGTTTGACGGCGCGATCCGTCCGCTCGACCAGCACATTGCGAGCCTTCGTCAGGTAGTAGCCAAGACTCGATTCGAGGTGAATCTCGTCTGCCTTGTAGGGACCGTCAGTCATCGTGTATCCGGGAACGTCGTCACGCAGAACGGATTTTAGCTGCCTAAGCAGACAAGTCAATCTGGATTTCGCGTAGTGCGAACGTCGGAAAAACAACACATCGGACGCACGCGGACCAAAGTATCTTGAAATTTGGTTGCATAGTCAATATTATTCCCGGCAACGAGTTACGCGCGACCCGCGCCGCCCGAGACCATGTTCTGACCGATTGCCTGCACGCCGCGAGCGACGCGCAAAAAAGGATTTCCCCCATGCTGTACCTCAAAAACACGCTTGGCGGCCTGAGCCGCTCGCTGACCGATTCCGCACTGAGCACCTTTCAAGGGCCGCACCGCTGGTGGAAACTCGCGTTGTTTGCCGTGCTCTTCGTGCTGCCCGGCGGGTCGGTAGGCGTGGCGGTGCTTGCGTGGGCCGAGCATCGGCGGGGACAGAAGGGCGTCGAAGGGACGAAGGTCGAATTGCCGGCGGCGCCGCTTCCCACGTTGAACACCGCCCTGGCGGCCACCAGTGCGGACAAGCATGCCGCTCCCGGCGGCGCCTGTCAGGCGCGCGGCGACGCGCCGTGCCGTGCCGCGGCTGGCAAGCTGCTCCGGCAAGCCAAGTCGACGGAATCGCGGGTTTAACGGCCCGGCCGGTAACGGCGCGTAACCTTCGCGACACCCTCGGTAACACACCTGCCTCCTTCCTCCCATTACCCTTTCAGTTTCCCGCGCCCCAGCGGGCTCATACGCTAACATTCCGGCAGACCAAGATCTCGCCCGGCCGGCGGTGCCGCGATAGGCCGCGCCGCAGCGTCCAGAAGGAATTCATTGCATGCAGTCTGATCGAATCTCGCGCGCGCGGACGCTTGCGCCTCGCGCCCTGACTATGGCCGTCGCTGCGGCACTCGCCAGCCTGCTGGCCGCTTGCGCGGTCGGGCCTGACTACAAGCGTCCCGGCGCCGAGATTCCGGCGTCGTATAAGGAAGCCGCGCCTGGCTGGAAAGTTGCCGAACCGGCCGATCAACACGATCGCGGCGACTGGTGGACCATTTACGAAGATCCACAGCTCAACGCGCTCGAAGACAAGCTGAACACCGCGAACCAGACGATTGCCCAATTTGCCGCCGCCTATCGGCAGGCGCGCGCGCTGGTAGGCGAGGCGCGCGCGGCGTATTTCCCGACCATCGGCGCATCGGCGGCCGCCACGCGTTCGGGCAGCGGGACGTCCTCTGGCGGCAGTTCGACCGGGACGAGCCGCTCCGGCGTCGGCAATAGCTTCAACGTGCAACTCGACGCCAGCTGGGAACCGGATCTGTGGGGTTCGGTCACCCGCTCGGTCAATTCGCAGAAAGCGGGCCAGCAAGGCGCCGCGGCGGACCTCGCCAACGCGCGATTGTCCGCCCAGGCCACGCTTGCCCAAACCTATTTCTCGCTGCGCGCGCTCGATTCGACTCAAAAGTTGCTAGACGACACCGTCGCGGCCTACCAACGCTCGCTGCAACTCACACAGAACCAGTACGCCGCCGGCGTCGCCGCGCGCTCCGACGTGATTCAGGCGCAAACGCAATTGCAGTCGGCGCAGGCCGCCGCGATCGACAACGGCGTCCAGCGCGCCCAGGACGAGCACGCAATCGCCGTGCTGGTCGGCGAACCGGCCTCCACCTTCGCCATCGCGCCGATGCCGCTTACGGCCTCCCCACCCGCCGTGCCGGCGCAGATGCCGTCCGCGCTGCTCGAGCGGCGGCCGGACATCGCGTCGGCGGAACGCAAGGCGGCCGCGGCGAACGAGCAGATCGGCGTCGCCATCGCTGCGTTCTTCCCGTCGCTGACGCTGTCGGCCTCCGGCGGCTTCGAAAACTCGGTGTTCTCGCAGTTGCTGACCGCACCGTCGCGTTTCTGGACGCTCGGCCCGCAACTCGCCGCGACGCTCTTCGACGCCGGTCTGCGCCAGGCCAAGACCGAGGCCGCGCGCGCCGCATACGACGGCGATGTCGCGAGCTACAGGCAAACGGTGCTGGTCGCGTTCCAGGACGTCGAGGACAATCTCGCGTCGCAACGCATTCTCGAACAGGAAATCGTCGTGCAGCGGCAGGCGGTGGATTCGGCGCGTCAGGCGCTCGCCATCGTCACGAACGAGTACAAGGCGGGCACGGTCGGCTACGTCAACGTGCTGACGGCGCAAACCACCGCCTTCACGGCCGAGCAGAAGCTGGAGAGCATCGCCGGGCAGCGGATGGTGTCGTCGGTGGGGTTGGTGAAAGCGTTGGGCGGCGGCTGGGACGTGTCGCAAATGAATCGCGAAACGGGCGATGTGGCCGCGCCACCGCCGGCGGCGTCGGCCACGCCTGTCGCGCAAAGCGGGACGGTAACGCCATCGCGGATGCACAACGAGTAGACGCGACGGCCGGCGCGCATCAGTGCACGAACGTCAACGCCACCGTATCTGGTCCGTTCGGACGCCCTAACAGGTTCAACAATCCCGCCAGGTTGTCGCGCGCATCGGGCGCGGCGCTGGCCGTTCCGTGGAACGACGTCGACGCCGCCGACACCGTGCCGTTGCCGGTCAGCATCAACGGGCCTTTGGTGGTGGTCAGATCGAGCGTGGACGACTCGCCCTGAGCCTGAAACAGCACCCGGTACGAACCGAGCGGCTTGACCAGCGAGACACGCGAGCTGACGTCGGTAAGTGTCACGGTCAGTTGCCCGAACGCTTCACGGTTGAAGCTGCGCCAGTCCGACCAGGACAGTTGCACATTGCCCTGCAGATCGAGCGTATTGAAGGGCGCGCCGAGGCCGCTCAGCAGGGAAGCCGGCACGGCGATCGTACCCGCCGTGACGGTCGCGGTACGCGGCGTGGCGTCGACCGTGATCGGCTCCGGCATCGCTTCGCTGTGCCGCATGGTCATGCGCACGCGGCCCGCGAAGAGCGGCCAGAAAGCCGTGTGCCACTCGATCCGGCCCGGCAGCAGGGTGGCCGCGCTCATATCGGAGCCCGCGGCCAGCATCAGCGTCGCCGAGCCGTGCCACAGCGAGCCGGCTGGGTTGACGAGATTGACATGGCCGCGCGTCTGTTTGGCGAACTGCGGTGTGATCCAGGCGGCCGGCAGCATCGCCAGCAGCACGACGGCGGCGGACAGCACCGCCACCACCAGCCAGGGCAGCGCGACGCGCAGGCGCCGCATCCAGTAAGTCATGCGAGATCCTGTGGCGGCACGGGCGCGGTTATCTTCATTTCGCGGTGGACGGCTGCAGCGAGGCCGTCAGATCCACCTGGCCGTCTTCCTTGAGCGCCGTGGCGTGCGCCTCCGAGACCTGCACCTTGAACTGCTTGCGCACATCGTCGACCCAGTTCGTCCACGCCGGGAATGACGCGTTCTTCAACTGGATCTGCACCGCGTTGCCGATCACCTGGACCTGCGTCGCCGCGAGGCCATGATCGTTGAGCGAAGCGGTAAGGGCATCCTTCAGCGCGGCGCCGGTCGGCGCGACGCCTTGCGCCGCCGCCGACAATTGCCGCGCTTCGTTCGCTTGCGCGGTCATCTGCGCCAGTTGCCGCTGCAAGGTGGGCAGCGACTCGCGCAGATGCGCGCGCCCCTCCTGCGCGGGCGCCCACAGCACCGACCACGCGATCACCACGGCGAGCACACCGCCGCCCCACGCCAGCAGGGTTTTTTCGCGCTCGGTGCGCTGGTCCCAGAATCCGGCCCATGTTTGAGCGAGTTCAGCTTTCATTGTCCGTTCCTGATGGTCCACTTGCCGGTATTGCTGTCGATCGCGCCGCTCAGGCCGTTGCGGCCAAGGCGCTTCGAGAAGTCGGGATCGAGCTTGACCTCCGGCTTGAAGGTCACATCGAGCCGCCTGTCGTGATAGTCGAGCGCGGCAATGCCGTTGACCGGCACCGGCGCCAGCGAGCGCGCGAGGCCGTCGGCCAGCGGCAGGAAATCATCCGGCGACAACTCACCGGCCGCGACACGCAACTGCTGCAACTGACGCGCCATCTGGTCCGGCGCATCGAGCACGACGGTCGTCTTGGGGAAAGTATTGAGCAACAGTTCGGTCATCTGCGTATTGATCGCATCGCGTTGACGCGCGAGCATCAGCCACTGCACGTTCGCGCCGACAATCGCGATCACCAGCGCGCCGACCGCGAGCAGCGCCGGCAGACGCAGACGCCGCAGGGTGGCGCGGTCGAGCCGCCACGGCTGCGACGCGAACTCGAACTGGCACAGGTCGAAGCGGCACTCCAGCGCGCGCCGGGCGAGCTGCTCGAACGGCATGGGGCTCGCGCCGTGGATATGCGCCGCCAGCCGCGCCGGGCTATTCGGGGCGAGACTCGGCTCGTTGCCGGGCACTTCGGTGAGCATATACAGCGAGACCGGCGCCGCGCCGGCGAGCGCGCCGAGCGTCGCGTTCACCGCGCTGGCCGGCACGGCCAGCCCTTCGCCCTGCACGCCGCGCGCGATCGCCAGTTCGACGCGCGGCACACCGTTGCCCGCGACGCTTTCCACCGCGCCTTCGAGCAGCATGGCGGGAGCGGTCTGCACCACGGCGCCGAGCACGGCGGCCACCATCGGCACGACGGACGCAACGCCGGGCGCCACCACCGGCGCGACGCCCGGCAGCGACGTCGCCGCACTGGCGGAGCCCGCCATGGCCGGCTCACCGGCGTTCACCATTTCCGCGACTTCGGCGGGCGCGTCGACATCGAGCGCGGCGGCCTGCGGCAGGCACCGCGTGACCGGCACCGCGCGCAAGCTGCGGTGACCGGCGTTAGCGAACGATTCGCAGATAAAGCGGAACCAGC
The DNA here is from genome assembly GCF_002278075.1 of Paraburkholderia aromaticivorans. Lineage (NCBI taxonomy): Bacteria > Pseudomonadati > Pseudomonadota > Betaproteobacteria > Burkholderiales > Burkholderiaceae > Paraburkholderia > Paraburkholderia aromaticivorans. The sequence continues at coordinate 1,210,695 of NZ_CP022989.1, forward strand.
CTCGGTCGATGATCGCCAGCAATTGCCGGCCGCCCGCGACCGGTTTCGGGTCGACCGCGATGTGGCAGGTCTGCGGGTCCTGGATCAGTTGATCCTCGACGATGTTGGGCAGCGCCTGACGCAGCCGCGGGCCGCGCAGCGGCGGCAGCGTGGCGGGCATCATCAGCAGGTCGCGCGCGGCGACCATCAGCACCGTCGTGGCGGCGCGCGGCAGCAGCGCCAGCGCCGAACGGCCGGCGCGCTGGGTGCGCCCCGACTTGTCGAGCAGCACGAACGGCAGCTCCGGCAGTTGCCACTCCTGCGACGGCACCGCCGGATCACGCGGCGGCAGTAGAACGATCAGCGTGCTCAAAGGCCACTCTCTCTGGGAAAGGCGTTATTCATAATTGGTCTTCTACTCGCACGATACGCGTAGTGTGAGTCAATGCGTCGCGATAGACGAGGGTCGTGCGGTCCACCTCGGCGCGTTCGTGCTGGACGCGCCCGTGGATCAGAAAGTAATTCGAGTTGACGTCGAGTTCGCTCGGATCGATCGGCGTCGACTGCACGCCGGCGCCGCGCAACGCGAGTTGCACGTCGCCCGCGTTCCGGAAAAACACCGTCTGCCGGCGCGCGACGAAGGCTTGCGCCGTCGACACGCTCATTCCCTGCACGACCGCCGCGATCACCTCGGCGGAGGCCGTGTTCACGTTGACTGCAGAGACGGTCGGCAGCACGGTGACGAAGGGGCGCAGGCGCGCGATCATTTCGGGCGTGTAGCCTGGAATGTCGAGCAGCGAGTCGACGCTGATCATTTGCAGCGGCGCGTTGGCCGCGCTGTCGTTGCTGTCCTCGATACCGGGTTTGTCGGTGAAACTGCCGCCGGTGGCGCCGCCTTGAACCTGCGGGGTCGCGGTCGTGCCGTTGGTGGACGTGACGGTCTGGAAACGGGTGGCCGATTGTGCGAGGCTCGCGCGGACCTGGACTGCGGTGGCTTTTGCCAACTGGCTGTTCAGGCCGAGCGATACGAGCAAGCGCTGATAGGCGCCGACCTGGTTCATGTCCAGTTGCATCACGCCGGGGGCCGGGCTTTCGACCAGGTTTCGGAGATTGAATTTTGCCTGGGCGTCTTCGATTGAGCCTGACAGGTAGGTTGCTGCGCCTTGTTCGGCTCGTACTTCGCCGATCTGGCCGAGGAAATCGGATAGGCGAGTTTTAGCGATGGGGACGCCCCATAGGCCGCCCAGGTAGGTGATGCCGGCTGAGGTGTCGCCCTCCGAGCGGAGGATCAGGCGCGTCCAGTCCAACGCGCCGCGTGCTACCCATTGGGCTTGCGAGAGGAGGCGTTGGTTTTCGATGCGGCGGATTTGCACCTGCTGGCGCCAGAGCATGCCTGAGACCAGAATTGCTGATAGGGCGACTACCAGTAGCGCGCTGATGATGGCTACGCCTTTTTGGGTTACCTGGTTTTTGTTTTTGTTGGCCTTTCCTTGAAATCTTTGTGGTCTATTGCCGTTGCCCCTGTGCGGGGCGGCACCTACTTTCTTTGCAGCAGCAACGAAAGTAGGCAAAGAAAGCCGCTTTACACCGCCGATGCTAAGCAGCTCGCCCGCGCAGCCACGAGAGTGGCTCATCTGAAATCCGTCACCTCGCACATTCCCCACCAGTGACAAGGCAGTCATACCTCCCGCCTCGCACTGCGTGCTCACCGGAACGGCCTGCATGGAACACCGTGGCGTATTCCCGCCTTGGTGGGCGCCGTCGGCTCCGCCTCGGCGGGAAGCGGAGGCGGCTGAAAGAAAGTCAGACGTACTGCGACATGCAGCGAAACACCGATGGTTTTGTAGCGGACCGCTCGGCGCGCGCAGCGCCGCCGGAACGGATGACTGCCTGGTCACAGGCGTTTGCTGCGCGAGGGACCGTTCGTCAATCGCGCCACTACCGTGACTGCGCGAGGGGCCCGCTGGTACGTTAGCGGTGTGAAGCCGCTTTCTTTGCTTACTTTCTTTGCGGCGGCAAAGAAAGTAATTGCCGCCCCGCACAGGGGCAACGCCAATAGACCACCGCGAAATCAAGGAAAGGCCAAAAGAAAGCCCAACACCCAAAACCCAAACCGACGGAGTCAAAAGAAAACCCTTCATCTCACTCTCCGACGAGAAAAACCCGCGTAACGGGCCGCGCCAACGACGTCGCCCCGATACTGACCTGCAACCCCGTCACCGACCGCGGCAGCGGCGCACTCCCAAGCTGCGGCACCTTCAGATTATTGTCCGCCTCCGTAATGGCACTCTGCACATCGCTCATCTGCGTCGTCCAGCCCACCTTCGGCACATAAAGCTGCGCCGAAATCGAACCAACACCGCCCATCAACGGCAAGCCGCTCCATCCTTCGCCTTCGCCGCCGCGCAACGCCCCCCGCAACTCGCCGATATTGCGTAACGGCGGCGAAGCATAGCGAACCACCCGCCCATCGGACACCCGATACCGCACCACCTGCAAGCGCGGCGCCGTACCCGGCAAGTTGACCTGCCGCACGATCTGCAACACGCTGCCGGACACCGACACGGCCGGCTGCCCAGCCTCGTCATCCGATGTGGCCTGGCGCGCGTCGATCCGCATCTGGTCGAACAGTTGCGCGAACACGCGCTCGTCTTCCATGGCGTTCGTGATGGTCTGCCGGCCGCGAATGATCTGGTCGAGCCCGCGCCACGACAGCACGGCAATCACCGCCAGAATCGCAATCGCCACCAGCAATTCGATCAGCGTGAAACCACGCGCGCGCGCCCGGCGGCGGCGGCGCTCAGAGCGAACGGTTGTTTTCATTCGCGACCACCGTCACCATCTGAGCCAGATTGCCGGACCCACCCGGCGTCGTCACCATCACTTCCACACGACGAAACACCGGATTCGGCGTGGCCGTCACATGCTCCGTGCAGATCAACTGCAAGTTGCCCTGCGAGCAATCGAAACTCGTCGAGCCGACGTTCGGCCAGGCATGCGTCAAACGCAATTGCGCCAGCGTATTGTCCGCGCTCCAGCCCGCCAGCAACCGGCGGTGCAGATCGGCCTCGCCGCTCGCGAGACTGCCCACCGCGCGCAACGATGCCGCCAGCGCCACCGCGATGATCGCCAGCGCGACCAGCACTTCGATCATCGTAAAACCGCGCTGCGCGCTGTGGACCCGCGCACGGGCCGCCATGCTCCTGCAACGACGCATCTCAATGCACCTCATAGCGGCCATTGCCGGTGCCGACGATCGTCGCGCGCCCGGCCGCCGAAAACAGCGTGATCTGCACGGGCACGTCGATCGCCTCGGTGCCGAACACGATGCGGCCAGGCTGCGCATCCGAACCCGGATAGCTGATGCTCACGCCGGTCACGCCGCCTTCCCAGCGACGCGGCCCAAGCAGATCGTCACGCAGCGGCCGCCAGCCATCTTCGGTGCGCAGGTCGAAACGAAAGCCGCCTTCGACCGGTTGCCAGGCGATCGGCCGCGCGCGCACCTGCGCTTCGTCGCCGGCCGATTCGAAGAGCAGCGCGAGACGTTGCGCTTCTTCGTTCAGATCGGTGCGCGGATTGCGCGTGATCGTCAGCGCGGTCAAGGACACCAGCAGGCCTGCAATCACCAGCACCACCAGCATTTCCAGCAGCGTGAAACCCGCCGCGCGTCGGCGGCCACCACGCGTGCCCGCGTCACGTGAGCGCCGCGCGCCGCGATGGCGCGCGCCGGCACACGCCGCTCGCGGCAACGAAGCCGTACACGGCGTGTCCACACGGGACTTGCAAGCGGACAATCGCATAGTGCCGGCCAGGAACGATCAACCCAAATTCAAACGACGATGCATCGGGGAACGCGCGGGGTTGGACTCGCCGCTCGCATGAGAGTCATCGACTGCTTATAACTGCTTGACTGCCTACTGCCACGAGCCGACGTCGGCATCATTGCCTTCGCCGCCCGCCTTGCCATCCGCGCCGTAGCTGAACACGTCGATCTCACCGTGCACACCCGGGTTCAGATACTGATACGTGTTACCCCACGGATCGTTCGGCAGACGCTCGAGATAGCCGCCGTCCTTCCAGTTGTTCGGCACGGGGTCCGTGCTCGGCTTTTCGATCAGCGCGCGCAGGCCCTGCTCCTGCGTCGGATAGCGGCCGTTGTCGAGCCGGTAAAGCTTGAGCGCCTGCATGACCGTGCCGATGTCCTGCTTGGCGGCGACCCGGCGCGCCTCATCGGGACGGCTCATGATCTTCGGCACGATCAACGCGGCCAGAATGCCCAGAATCGCGATCACGACCATGATTTCGATCAGCGTGAAACCGCGCTGGCGGCGGCTGCGTGGACCCGCGATTTCATGACGGCGAGTGGTCGACAGTTGCATAGCTTGCTACCTCTTTTCAGGTGAAATTTTCGACTGGGCGGAATTCATATTTCAGCAATCAGGGTGCCATTGAACACGTCCGGCCGGTCATTTTAATGTCATGGTGTTGAAGGGTCGTGAGAAAACGCCGGGCCGCCCCGGCTTTGCTCACCGCCTCGGGATCTGGCGCGCGGCGCCCGGCGGAGAGAGCGCTTTCAACCCAACGCAATCTTCACAATAGTCCGTACAATGATGCGCATGAACGCCATCCAAATCCGCCTTCTGTCGCTCGCGCTGTTTGCCGTGTTCTGCGCGACGCTGACCTACTGGGTCGTCACGCTCAGCACGATGTCCGGTGCGCCGTTGCCCGCCGCCGCCGCGCATGCGCAGGTCTCGACCGACCAGGCCGCCACGCTGTTCGGCGGCCAGCTTACGCGCGGCGCCAACCAGGACGTGCGACTGTTCGGCATCCTCGCTTTGCGGGAAGGCGCCGCGGCCATCGTCAGCGTCGGCGGCGAACCGCCGCACGCCGTGTCGCTCGGCAGCGCGCTGATGCAAGGCGCGAAACTCTCCGAGGTCCGCGCCCGCTCGATCATCATCGACCGCAATGGCGCGCACTCCGAAGTGTTCCTGCCGGCCAATCCCGCCGGCCCCACAATCTACGTGCGCTAAAGCCCGGCGCCGGTCGGCCGCTTCTCCGCCGCCTGTCGTCACCGGTTGCGCGGCGGCCGCGCCGCTAACCGACGCGCGGCATCGCACCATCCAGACCCTCTCCCGGCCTTACTGCACCAGGTTGTTCAACTCGATGATCGGCAGCATCACCGCCAGCACGATCACCAGCACCACGCCACCCATCGCCAGAATCAGCAACGGTTCCAGCAGACTCGTCAGGAACATCGTGCGGCGCTCGAGCTCGCGCGCTTCGCCGTCGGCGGCACGGTCGAGCATCGTGGTCACGTCGCCGGTCGCTTCGCCGGACCGGATCAGGTGCACCAGCACGGGTGGAAATGTCTTGGTATTGCCGAGCGCGCGCGACAGCGACGTGCCCTCGCGAACCCGCACGATAGCGTCGTCGATGTTCTCGCGCATCGCGTTGTTGCTGAGCGTTTCGGCGGCGGCTTGCAGCGCCCGCAGAATCGGCACGCCCGCTGCCGTCAGAATGCCGAGCGTGCTGGCAAAGCGCACAGTGTTGTAGCCGCGCACGAGTTTGCCGAGCAGCGGAGCGGTCAGCAGCCAGCGGTCGAAAGCGAGGCGCGGGCCGGGCTGCTTCAGGACCGAGCGCACCAGGTACGCGAGCACGGCCACGCCGATCAGCAGCGCCCACCACCAGTTCCGCACGAACCCGGAGAGCGCCATCATCATGATCGTGAGAAAGGGCAGTTGCTGCTTGGTGCTGGCGAACACATTCACCACCTGCGGCACCACATAGCTCAACAGAAACGTGACGATGCCGAAGGCGATGATCGTGACGATGGTCGGGTACGTGAACGCAAGCACGATTTTCTGTTTCAGCGCGTTGCGTTGTTCGATGTAGTCCGCGAGCCGCGACAGCACCAGACCCAGTTTGCCGGTATGTTCGCCGGCCGCGACCAGCGCGCGATAGATCTCGGGAAAGTCTTTCGGATGCTGCGTCAGCGCATTGGCGAGCGAATGGCCGCCGAGCACTTCCGCGCGGATCGACGCCATCAGTTCGCGAATGTAATCGCGCTCCGATTGCTCGGTGAGCACGGCAAGCGCCTCGTCGAGCGGCAGACCGGCAATCAGCAGGCTGGCGAGCTGGCGCGTCAGGATCGCCTGCTCGCGTTGCGACAGGCGCCGCCCGAGCGACAGACGTTGATTGCGCTCGCCGCGCGTGCGCGTGGCCGCCGGTTCGACGACGAGCGGCGTCAGCCCTTGCGAACGCAGATTGGTGCGCGCGCCGCGCGCGCTGTCCGCGTCGAGCACGCCTTTTTGCGCCTTGCCCGCCGCGTCGATTGCTTCGAAACGAAATGCCGGCATGCGCTTATGCTCCGCCCGTGACGCGGATCACTTCTTCGAGCGATGTAAGGCCGGAGGCGAGCCAGCGGTCCGCGTCCTCGCGCAGCGTACGCATGCCTTGCGCGCGGCCGGCCGCGAGGATTTCCGCGTCGGCCGCGTTGCGGTGAACCAGCGTGCGGATGTCGTCGTCGATCAGCAGCAGTTCGTAGACGCCGCGACGTCCCGCGTAGCCGGAGTGGCCGCACCGGTCGCAACCCACCGGATGCCAGCGCACGCTGCCGTCTTCTTCCACTCGCTCTTCGCGGCACACCGGACACAAGCGCCGCACGAGCCGCTGCGCGAGCACGCCGAGCAGCGACGACGCCAGCAGATACGGCTCCACGCCCATGTCGGTCAAACGTGTCACGGCGGAGGCCGCGTCGTTGGTGTGCAGCGTGGCCAGCACGAGGTGGCCTGTCAGCGACGCCTGCACCGCGATCTGCGCGGTCTCCAGGTCGCGGATTTCACCGATCATGATGACGTCCGGGTCCTGCCGCAGAATCGAGCGCAGCGCCCGCGCGAAGGTCATGCCGATCCGTTCGTTGACCTGCGTCTGGCCGATGCCCGCCAGGTCGTATTCGATCGGGTCTTCGACCGTCATGATGTTGGTGGTCGCCGTTTCGAGCCGCGACATTGACGCATACAGCGTGGTGGTTTTACCCGAACCGGTCGGGCCGGTCACCAGCACGATGCCGTGCGGCCTGCCGATCAGCTTGTCGAACTTGACGAGCGTGTCGGACGCCATGCCGAGTGCTTCGAGATTCAGACGCGACGCGTCCTTCTCCAACAAACGCAGCACCGCGCGTTCGCCGTGACCGGTCGGCAGCGTCGAGACCCGCACGTCGACCGGGCGGCCGCCCACGCGCAGCGTGATGCGGCCATCTTGCGGCAGGCGCTTCTCGGCAATGTCGAGTTGCGCCATGATCTTGATCCGCGAGATCAGCGCGCCGTGCAGCGCCTTCTTCGGGCGCACCACATCGCGCAACGTGCCGTCCACGCGAAAGCGCACGACAGAGGCATTCTCGAACGGCTCGATGTGAATATCCGATGCCTGCTCGCGCGCCGCTTGCGTGAGCAACGCGTTGATCATGCGGATGATCGGCGCGTCGTCTTCCGACTCCAGCAGATCCTCCACCTCGGGAATGTCCTGCATGAGGCGCGAGAGATCGACTTCGCCTTCCACTTCGCCGACCACCTGCGCGGCGCTGCCGTCCTGGCGCGCATACGCCTGGTTGATCGCCTGCGCGAGTTCGTCGGCGGGCACGCGCACGATCGACACCGCGCCGAAGTTACGCGCCACTTCGGAGAGCGCCGCGTCGCTCGTGCGTTCGCTGATCCAGACTTCGAGGCTGTCCGCATGCTGGTGCGCAACCAGAATCTGGCCGGCGCGGGCAAAGCCGTAGGGCACGAGCCGCGCGGCGATCGCCGACGGCGCCTCGCGCCCGGCATGCTCGGTCACGCCCGCATTCGGAATCGCGGCGGCTTGTGCCGCTGCCCCGGCTCGCGTTGCTGCCGGCGCAGCGGACGCTGACGGCGGCGTCGACGGCGTGCTCACGGCCGCACTCCCGGCGACGCGGTGGACGGCGTCACGGTGACGGGGTTGCTCTGCACGGCAGGGCCAACGGTGGCCGGACTGCTCTGCGCGGCGGCGCCGTTGGTGGTCGCCGCACCGCTGGTGGCCGCGGCGCCGTTCGTCACCGCACCGCCGTTGGCGGGCGGCGGCGCCATCTTCTGCCGGCGCATCTTGTCGATATCGAACAGATTCATCTCGGGCGAACCGCCCTGGCTCGGACCGATCGGCATCGGCGGCACCACCGGATCGTCGCTGTCCTTCATCAGGTTGTTGTCCTGCTTGTACGCGCCCTGCACGCCCTGGATGTAGTCGTAGCGATTCGACGTCACGGCCTGAGCCGTACCACGATCGTTGATGATCACCGGGCGCAGGAACACCATCAGGTTGGTCTTGTTGCGGGTCTTCTGTTCCGAGCGGAACAACTGGCCGATCCACGGAATATCGCCGAGCAGCGGCACCTTGCTATTGCTGACCTGGTAGTTATCCTGCATCAAGCCGCCCAGCACGATGATCTCGCCGTTGTCCGCGAGCACCGTCGACTGGATCGAACGCTTGGTGAATTCCGGGCCGGCCGGGTTGGTCGCGGCGTTGTTCGTGCCGGTGACGATCGCCGAATCTTCGGTGTAGAGCTGCAGCCTGAGAATGCCGCCGTCGGTGATCTGCGGCTTGACGTGCAGCGTCAGACCGACGTCCACGCGATCGTAGGTATTGAACGCCGAGGTCGCGGTCGAGCTCGTGAGGTTCGAATACGAACCCGTCTGGATCGGCACGTTGGTGCCGACGACGATCTTGGCTTCCTCGTTGTCGAGCGTAATGAGGTTAGGCGTCGACAGGACGTTCGCATCGGCGGTCTGCGAGAGCGCCTGCAGCAGCGCGCCGAGTCCCTGCACACCGAAAATGTTGTGAATCCAGCCGACGTTGAGGCCCTGCTGGAGACTTTGCCCGGCGAGCGCCCCGGCCAGACCGCCCGTGGCGCCGGTCGCCGCGGCCGCCGCGGTCAGATTGATGATGCTGTTGCTGCTGCCGGTCTGCAGATTGGTACCGGCAAAGATGGAATTGTTCGCGACCTGCCATTGAATGCCGAGATTGCCACTCGTATTCGAATTCAACTCGACGATCAACGCTTCGAGATAAACCTGAGCGCGCCGTGCGTCGAGCTGGTCGATCACCGCGCGCAAGTTGCGGTACACCGGCTCGGCCGCCGTAATGATCAGCGAGTTGGTCGCGGCATCCGCCTGGATCATGCCGCCCGGCTGATTGTCGTCGCCCTTTTCCTTCTCGTTACCTAGCAGGCCGCCGGAATTGGCGCCGCCGCCCGCGCCGTAGCCGCCGCCAGCGCCGCCCATCGGCGAGGCCATCGAGCTGCTGCCGAGACCGCCCGACGGCAGCGGCGGCGTACCCGAGGCGCCCGTCGAATTGCCGCCGCCCAGCCCACCGCCGCCGTTCTGATTGAACGAATTCGCATCGTTCGAGGTCGCCGACGAGCCAGTCTCGCCGCCTTTGCCGAACATGCCGCGCAAAGTCTTGGCGAGCCTCGTCGCGTCCGCGTTGCGCAGCGGCACGACGTGAATGTTGCCGGGCATCGTGGTCGGCGTATCGAGTTCTTTCGCCAGTTGCTTCGCCGCCGCGAGACGCGCGCCGTTCGACGCGCGGATCAGCAGCGAGTTGGTGCGCGCGTCGGCCGTGATCGAGACCTTCAGCGTCGCGTCGGTGCTGCCGATCGCGCCCGGGTCGAGCATCTTGGAGAGTTGCGTGGCGATGTCGATCGCGTTGGCGTTCTTCAGTTGCACCACCGATACCGACTGGCCCGCCGCCGTATCCACACCGGCAATGATCTGCGCAATACGCCGCACGTTGTCGGCGTAATCGGTCACGACGATCGTGTTGTTGGCGGGGTAGGCCGCCACCGTATTGTTCGGGGAGATCAGCGGGCGCAACACCGGCAGCAGATTGTTGGCCGATTCGTTCTTCAGTACGAACACCTGCGTCACCACCTGGTCGCCGCGCGCGGTGGGCGCGTTGCCCACGTAGGTCGGCACGCCTTGCAGCTTGGCATCGGCCTCGGGCACCACTTTCAGGACGCCGTGGTCTTGCACGAGCGCGAAGCCCTGCATGCGCAAAGCGGACTGCAAGGTCTTCAGCGCCTGATCTTCAGGCACGGCATTTTCCGACACCAGATTCAGCTGACCCTTCACACGCGGGTCGACGATGATCGTTTTGCCGGTTGCCGCGCCGATCGCCTTGGCCACCTGGTCGATGTCGGCGTTGACGAAGTTGAGTGTCACCTGAGCCTGTGCTGTCTGCGCGGTGATCAAACCAGCCACCAGCAGCGCCGTTGCGACGCGACGCAAAGCCATACGATTTCTTCTCATGAAATAGGGTATTGATGCCGACGGCCGCAGCCGCCGACTGTCATGCTGTGCGGACATGGGAGCAGGCCGCCGCCCTGTCGGTCTGCCGGCCGGCCTCGCGAGCGATTACCGCCCTCGCTGCCCGCCGCCCGATGCCCGAAAAAAATGAACAGTACCAGTTTTTCATGTCGGATTTGTCACAAAACAGACTGCGCCATGCGATTCCTCTAAAGTTCCGCCCCTTTTGTCAAGCATTTGAAAGCTAATGAAATGGGTCTTGATGAGCGAGAAAAGGCTTCGTTTTCTACGCATTTATGTCGGTTAGCCAACTTGACGGAGGTTCGCCTGCCGGTATGATACGAGCCGTTCGAGTCCCTGGTTGCGGGTTGCTGACGCGGGTTTTCCCGATGTCCGGCGCACACCCGGCTGGCGTGGCTCGGCGGCTGTCAGCGGCTGAAGTATGGCCGACGCGGTCTCTTGCCCAACCTTACTCTTGCGCTTTACTTAGTGGTCTTGACCGATGAATCGTCCCTTCGTCACCTTCGCCGCAGGACTCGCCGTGCTGATAGCAGCAGGGTCCGCGCGCGCCGATTGCTTTGACGAAGCGGCGAAGTATCAGAAGGTCAACCCCCTGATTCTGCGCGCAATCGCGTGGCAAGAGTCACATAATCGTCCCGACGCACAGCATAAAAACGCCAACGGCTCGATCGACTACGGCGTCATGCAGATCAATTCGATCCATCTGCCCACGCTCGCCCAGTACGGTATCTCGCAAGGCACGCTGATGGAGCCGTGCAAGAACGTCTATATCGCGGCATGGCATCTGCGCCGCCAGATGAACAAGTACGGCAACACCTGGCAGGCAATCGGCGCGTACCACTCCGAAACGCCGGCATTGCGGGACAAGTACGCGCAGCAGATCGTCGCGATCCTGCGCAAGTGGAATCTGATGCCGGCTGCGCACTAGCGCGGTCCAATCCGGCTTGATCCGGCCCATTGCGCGGCCACCACCCGTTTTGATGCACAATGCGGCTTCGTGCTGCCGTCGAGGCTCGCGCGTCGTGCAGCTCACGCAGTCATGCAGCGCGAGGCCCGGCACGCCTTCCAATCCCTTAGCTTTCCGTACTGCGATGAACCAGCCGCTATTGCCCGTCACCGTGCTCTCCGGTTTTCTGGGCGCCGGCAAGACCACGCTCCTGAATCACATTCTCGCCAATCGCGCCGGTTTGCGCGTGGCCGTGATCGTCAACGATCTGGCTGCCGTCAATATCGATGCGGCGCTCGTGCGCGATGCCGCTGCGCTTTCTCATGTCGAGGAGCAGCTCGTCGAACTGTCGAACGGCTGCATCTGCTGCACGTTGCGCGACGATCTGCGGGTCGAGATCAAGCGCCTCGCTGCCGAGCAGCGCTTCGACGCGATCCTGATCGAGTCGACCGGCGTCGCCGAACCCATGCCGATCGCGGAAACCTTCACTTTCGTCGATGACGAAGGCGCGTCGCTCTCCGACGTCGCCCGGCTCGACACGATGGTGACGGTGGTCGATGCGTTCAACTTTCTGCGCGACTACGGCTCGGCCGACGCGCTAGCCGAGCGCGGTATCGCGGCGAGCGAGGAAGATGACCGCACGCTGGTCGAATTGCTGATCGAGCAGATCGAATTCTGCGACGTGTTGGTGGTGAACAAGGCGGACCTTGTCAGCGCGGACGAACTCACGCGCCTGCAGCGCATTCTCGGCCGGATCAACCCGCGCGCGGTGCAGGTGGCCGCCCGTTTCGGCGACGTGCCGCTTGCTCAAGTGCTGAACACCGGCCGATTCGATTTCGACGAGGCGTCGAGCGCGCCGGGTTGGCTGGCGTCGCTCAATCATGAGCATGACCACGAGCACGGCCATGCGCATCACGGTGAGGCGGATGAATTCGGCATCAGCACTTTCATTTACCGGGCGCGCCGGCCGTTTCATCCGGAACGCTTGTGGGCGCTGCTGCATCAGGAGTGGAAGGGCGTTTTGCGCAGCAAAGGCTTCTTCTGGCTCGCCACCCGCAACGATATAGCCGGTTCGCTCTCGCAGGCGGGCGGCGCTTGCCGCCACGGTCCGGCAGGCATGTGGTGGGCCGCTCAGGACCGCAGCGAATGGCCCGACGGCGACGACGAGCTGGCCGCCGAAATCGCCGCGGACTGGTACGGCGACCCGGACGATCTGAGCATTGGCGACCGCCGTCAGGAACTGGTCATGATCGGCGTCGGCATCGACCCCGCTGTCTGGCAGGCGAAGTTCGACGCGTGTCTGCTGACCGAGGACGAATACGCGCAGGGACCGCAGGCTTGGGAAAAGCTCGCCGATCCGTTCCCGGCCTGGGACTTCGACGAAGACGACCACGACCACGACCACGACCACGATCACAACCATCATGACCACGATCACGACGGTCATGGCCACGGTGAAATCGTGCATCGCCACGACTGAGCGGCTTAGCCTAACGGCGAGATAGCCGCGACGCTCGTCGCCGCTATCCGTTGCGCCGTGCGCGGACAAAGAACGCGCAGGCGAAAAAAAACCCGCCGTTGGCGGGTGTCAACTGCCTGGCAGTAGTCTGCTTAGCGCTTGTTGACTGCATCCTTGAACGCCTTACCAGCCGTGAACTTGACGGTCTTGGCGGCCGGGATCTTGATAGTTTCGCCGGTCTTGGGGTTACGACCCGTACGTGCTGCGCGCTTGCCCGAACCGAAGCTGCCGAAGCCGATCAACTGGACCGCATCACCCTTCGACACAGACTTCTTGATCACTTCAAGCAACGTGTCCAGCGTTTCACCGGTTTGAGCCTTGCTGGCGCCCGTCTGTCCTGCGACGGCGTCGATCAGTTCCTGTTTGTTCATTAAGGTTCCTTTCTGAGTTTAGGTTGACACGAACAGCGCGAACGCGCCGATTATACGTGCGCGGGCCGCGCCGTCGAGCAGCTCCGGCTCCGGATCCCCTCCGGACCAATCGCGCCGGACAGATAAGCGTCCGTCGGCCGAGCTGCCGCTCCCTTCGCGGCGCTTGCTATGATAGCGCAGCGCAAACCCAATCAGGATAAGGGTTTCGAAGAATTGCGCGGTGACGAAGCGGATATTGCAACGAAACTGCCATTTTTGCTCCCGGCAACCCCAACCGAGGGCTGAAACCCAGTACGGACGGGGCCTGGCGTTGGTTTTTGCCAACGTTCGGCGCGTCTTTTCCGCCGTCCGGCGAGCTGCACGCGCGGGCGGCAACCTTCGACCCGCGTGCGAGAACGCCGGGCCGGTCCGAATTTTCTCACCCCCTCGGGGGTCCTGTCGGGAAACGGCAGGCTCTGGGGGCATCTTTCCGAGCGTCATTTTCCGTCGCGCATGACTGATCCGCTGATTCCCGCCGTCCTCGCCTTTCGCGACAATGGCACGCCTTTTTCGCCGCTTTACAACGACATCTATCACAGTGCCGTGGGCGGCCTCGAACAGGCTCACTATGTTTTCCTGCGCGGCAATGCGCTACCCGAGCGGTGGCAGGGCCGCCGCATTTTCACCGTGCTCGAAACCGGCTTCGGCATGGGCATCAATTTTCTGATGACCTGGGCCGCGTGGCGCGCCGACTCATCGCGCTGCGAGCGGCTGCATTTCGTCTCGACCGAGAAGCATCCGTTTACCGCCAGCGATTTACGCAAAGTGATTGCGGCGACGATTTCCGATCCGGAGATTGCGGGCCTCGCTCAAACGCTCGCAAATGCGTGGCCGATGCTCGTTCCCGGCACCCATCGGCTCGAATTCGAAGAAGGGCGCGTCGTGCTCACGCTCGTTTTCGCCGACGCGCAGGACAGCCTGCCGGCGCTGAGGCTGCGCGCCGACGCGTTTTACCTCGACGGCTTCGCGCCGGCCAGGAATCCCGAACTCTGGACGCCGGCAATCTTCAAGGCGCTCGCGCGGCTGGCGGGCGAGGGCGCCACCCTCGCCACCTACAGCAGCGCCGGCGACATCAAACGGGCGTTGACGCAGTGCGGCTTCGAATACCGCAAGGTGGACGGCTTCGGCTGGAAACGCGCGATGCTGGTCGGCCACTTCGCCCCGCGCTGGCGCGTGCGGCGTCATGAGCCGCCCGCACCGCTCGCGCTCGACGAACGGCATGCCGTGGTGATCGGCGCAGGGCTCGCGGGCTGTGCGGTGATCGAACGGCTTGCCGCGCGCGGCTGGCGCGTCACGTCGCTCGAACGGCATGCTTCGGTGGCGCAGGACGCATCGGGCAATCCCGCCGGCGTGTTCCATCCGATGATTTCGCGCGACGACAGCGTCGCCTCGCGCGTCACGCGCGCCGGCTTTCTGTATTCGCTCAGGCGCTGGGCCGCGCTCGAACAGCGCGGTCCCGGGCTCTCGCGCGGCGGTCAGGGCCTGCTGCAGATCGCCGCGGACGACGAGGAAGCCCGCTCGATCAGTCATGCGATCGCTGCATCGGGTTATCCGTCCGACTACGTGCGGCCCGTGTCGCCGGCCGAAGCTCAGCGGCTCGCCGGCATGCCGCTCGCGCGCGGCGGCTGGTTCTTCGCGCACGGCGGCTGGATCGACCCGGCGTCGCTCTGCGCCGCTCAGTGCGCCGCCGCCGATGAGTTGCTCGAACGCCGCTTCGCTGTAGACGTCGCACGGATCGAGCGGTCTGGCGCTCAGTGGACCGTGTTCGACACTGCGGGGCAGGCGGTCGCGCGGGCGCCCGTGGTGATCGTCGCGAGCGCTCACGACGCCGCGCGCATCGCCGGTCTGCAGCACGCGCCGACCCGCAGCATTCGCGGCCAACTCACCTTGCTGCCGGCCGGCGCGGTGCAGCCGCCGCTCGAAATGCCGGTGATCGGCGAAGGCTACGCGGTACCGCTTGCCGACGGCGTCACGCTGACGGGCGCCACTTACGAACTCGACGACCCCGACACTTCGCTGCGGGCGAGCGGCCATCTGGAAAACCTCGAGCGCGTCGCGCAGATGCTGCCGGCGTTTGCGGGCGTGGTCGAGCGCGCCGAGCCGGCCGCGCTGGCTGGACGTGTCGCGTTCCGTTGCGTCACCAGCGACCGCATGCCGATGATAGGCCAGCTCGCCGACGAAACGCTCGCGGCGCGCGACGCTCAGCGTCTGCGCGGCGCATGGCCGCTCGATCTGCCGCGCACGGACGGCCTGTACGGCGCATTTGCCTATGGTTCGCGTGGGCTGGTGTGGGCCGCGCTCGGCGCGGAACTGATCGCGTCGCAACTGGAAGGCGAACCATGGCCGCTCGAGCGGGATCTGGCTGAAGACATCGATCCCGCGCGTTTCCTATTACGCGCATTGCGTCAAGGGACAGCGGGTTAACGGTGTGTTAACCGCGGGCGTCCCGGCAAACTTGCCCGGTGAGTTATCCACTGAAACTTGTGGATAACCGTACCGTTTACCCGCGC
This sequence comes from Paraburkholderia aromaticivorans, assembly GCF_002278075.1. NCBI lineage: Bacteria > Pseudomonadati > Pseudomonadota > Betaproteobacteria > Burkholderiales > Burkholderiaceae > Paraburkholderia > Paraburkholderia aromaticivorans. Next base: position 1,226,396 of record NZ_CP022989.1, read on the forward strand.
AACTCATGTGGAACCGTTGTGGACGTAAACGGGGTAACTTGGCCTCCGCCGAAAATCGCAAAAAGTTGCCCCCGTATACCCTCCGCTCCCGCACACGCTGTGCATCCGGTTATGCGGTCGGCAAGCCGATGATTCGTTTCGGTAAACCGGACTTATCCACAGAAACCGAGGCAGCTTGTTAACTGTTACTACGTATACATACGGTAAACCTGTAAACAGCAAAGCCGTGGCTGGAGCGAAGCTTGTCGGCGTAGCCGCGGCCCCACAACGCGCGGCAAAACTTCGCCGCCTCTATGTCCCGAAAAACACATCAACCGTGTTCAAACTATCCGCGCACGCGGCTGAATTCGGGCCCAAAACGGTCGCTTTTTCCTCATGTCGGCGAGATAACGTACGTTTTTACCGTTTTGCCAGCATGTTCGTGTCTTTTCGGTCGAGGCTGAAAAAGCTATGGCACAATCGCCGTTCTTTTCCGCGTCGTGCCTTGCCTCTACGGCGGCACACGCAGCAAACGGAACGGTGCCGCTCAATCAGAATCTGATTCAAAGTCGACGGCGTTCTTTCACCGTGCCGGTTTGCTACGGCCGCACCCCGAATGCGTCAGGCTCGCTGCGGCTGCAGCGCATTCAGATCATCCGATCGTTGAAAACTCGCAACGCTGGTCATGCGAAGCGATCGCGACAGTGAGCGCTTCATGCGCCCACCCGCTCGCCGGTGTTTTGCGCCGGTTCGTGTCGTCCGCCGTTGCTGCAAAGGAGAACCCATCACGATGAATTCGGCGTTTTCATTTTTTCCAGCCTGGCCGCTTTCACCCGACGCCATTTTTTGGGCTGGTCTCGCCTTGCTTGCCGCCGGTCTGTGCGGTGAGCTCTGTTATCGCGCGTGGCGTTTGCCGCGCATTTCCGGCTATGCGGTGATTGGCCTGGTTGCCGGCGCCGCCGGGTCGGGTGTGATCGACGCGGATTCCGCGAGCGCCGCGCGGCCGTTGCTCGACGTCGCGCTGGGTTTGCTGCTGTTCGAACTCGGCAGCCGGCTTGATTTGCGCTGGATCCGTCGCAATCCGTGGCTGATTCTGTCGAGCGTGGCCGAAGCCACGCTGACCTTTGCGCTGGTTTTGCCGGTTTTGCTGTTCCTGAACGTGCCGCTGATGGTGGCCACGGTGCTCGCCGCGATTGCCATGGCGACTTCGCCGGCCATGGTGATTCAGCTGAAAACCGAGTTGCGCGCGGAAGGCCAGGTGACCCAGCGTTTGCTGACCTTGACCGCGTTGAACAGCATGTACGCCGTGGTGATCGAAAAGCTCGTGTCGAGCTGGCTGCATCAGGAAGCGTACGGCAACGTATTCGCGACCATTTTGCAGCCGCTTTATCTGCTGGTCGGCTCGCTCGTGCTCGCCTATCTGCTCGCGCGCACCTGCACGTTCTTTTATCGCCGTTTGAACATGCAGGACGAGCATTCGTTTGTCGCGCTGTTCGGCCTGGTGCTGCTGGCCATCGCGGTGGCGCATCTGTTCAAGCTGTCGACCATTCTCGCGTTGCTGGCCGCCGGCATCATCGTGAAGAATCATGAAGCGCGTCCGCAGTTGTGGCCGCAGCATTTCGGCACGGCCGGCTGGTTGTTGACCGTGATTCTGTTCGTGCTCACGCTGACGTCGTTCGAATGGAAAGACATTGCGCTCGGCGGTGTCGCGGCGTTGGGTCTGATTGTTGCGCGTCTCGTGGCGAAACTGGTCGGCGTGCTGGCCTTCGCCAAGCCGAGCGGTTTGAACTGGAAGCAGGGCATGGCGCTCGGTCTATCGTTATCGCCAATGTCGGCACTCGCTTATCTGCTGGTCGACGATACGTACAACCTGTATCCGAACTTCGATCCGCAACTGCGGGCGATCGTGATGTGCTCCATTTTCGTGCTGCAGATTCTCGGGCCGTGGCTCGTCTATCGCAGTCTCGCGCTCGTGGCCGAGCGGCGCGAAGAGTAAGCGCGCCAATCAGCGCATCGCGCGGCTCGAAACTCGACGCTCGTTACGCTTTAACCGATTCACATTCGATTCAAAAACGGCCGGGCACGTGACCCACACCCGGCCGACCTGACTTAGGGGACGCCATGTCACTCGAACCCTTCATCGATTCGAAACCGTTCACCTTCGGTGTCGAACTCGAAATGCAGATCGTCAACACGCACGACTATGATCTGACCAAAGCCGGCACGGATCTGCTGCGTCTCATCAAGGACGAAAAGATCCCCGGCAACATCACGCCGGAAATCACCGAAAGCATGATCGAGCTGTCGACCGGCATCTGCACGACGCATGAGCAAGCCGTCGCCGACTTGCGCAAGATTCGCGACACTCTGGTTTCCGCCGCGGATCATCTGAACGTCGGCTTGTGCGGCGGCGGCACGCATGCGTTCCAGCAATGGAGCGAGCGGCAGATCGTCGATACACCGCGCTTTCAGTACCTGTCCGAGTTGTACGGCTATCTCGCCAAGCAATTCACGGTGTTCGGCCAGCACGTGCATATCGGCTGCCCGGATCCGAACAGCGCGCTCTATCTGCTGCATTCAATGTCGCGTTTCATTCCGCACTTCATTGCCTTGTCGGCATCGTCGCCGTTCGTGCAGGGTGTCGACACCGGTTTTCATTCGGCACGACTGAATTCCGTGTTCGCGTTCCCGTTGTCGGGCCGCGCGCCGTTCGTGTTGACGTGGGACAGTTTCGAGGAATATTTCTCGAAGATGGTTCACACCGGCGTGGTCAACAGCATGAAGGATTTTTACTGGGACATTCGGCCGAAGCCCGGTTTCGGCACGATCGAAGTGCGCGTGATGGACACGCCGTTATCGGTGGATCGCGCCGCGGCGATTGCCTGCTACATCCAGACGCTGGCCCGGCATCTGTTGCTCGACAAGCCGATCGTGCCAAAGGAAGACGACTACCTCGTCTATACCTTCAATCGTTTCGAAGCATGCCGGTTTGGTCTTGCCGGCACCTGTATCAATCCGCAGACGGGCGAGCGCAAGACGATTTCCGAAGACATTCTCGAGACGCTGGATCGGATCGCTCCGCATGCCGAAGCGTTGGGTTCGGGCAATGCGCTGGCCGAAATCGGTGCGATTGCCCGCAGCCAGGTCAACGATGCAACCTGGTTGCGCGGTGTCGTCGAACGGGAAAAGTCCCTGCACGAAGCCGTCAGGCAACAGTGTTTGCAGTGGCGCGCCTAGCCGGAGACGGGATGCCTCACGGCAAATCGTAAGGAAACCCGCTTCGAGCGGGTTTTTTTCCATAAATTAAATTTCCAGCTCGGCTTGTCTTAGGTTTTTTAAAGTTAGCGTATACAGACGTAGTAGTAGTTAACAAGCATTGCGTCGGCCTGTGGACAACTGAATAATTCCCTGCAAAGTCAAGGCGCTGCGTAAACCATAACCGAGCTGATCGAGGGCGCGTCGGCGCCGGTATACGAGGACAACTTCGGGACGGACAGGCAGGCCTCGCCGCTTATCAAGAATCGGCGCACAAGCTGTCCCTGCGTTTTCCCGGGGTTATCCACAGCTTGCATTGGATAAGTTAGCTGTACGATTCGCCGCTCTCGCATAGAATGTCGTTTTCGCTGCTTTGCCTTGCAAGGCGGTAAATTTTTGAGATAGTAGAAAACCGTCTTGTCCGCAGTTGGGCGAGGCTACCCCACACAGGCTACGGGCGCATGTCGGCGAGCGTTTTCGCCGGAATCGCACGCAAGCTGTAAATAAACCAATCGAAGATTATGAGCGAAGGCGTATACGGAGAACAGGCGACCGGGCGGGTGACCCACAGCCTATTGCGATTGAGCACGGCGATGCGCAGCCAGGCTTGGGAATGGGCGGAAGGCGCTGGCCTGACGCCGACCCAGGGCGAAATTCTGGTTCTGCTGATGCAGCGCAAAGGCCCGATGCGTCTCGGCGAAATTGCCCGTGAAACGGCCCTTACCGCCGCGACGACCAGCGATGCAGTCAGCACGCTCGAGACCAAAGGACTGGTCGAAAAGCGCCGTGCGCTGGACGACGGCCGCGCGCTCGCGGTCCGTCTGACGGCTCGTGGCCGTACGGCTGCGAAGCGCGCCGCGCAATGGCCGGACTTTCTGGCCAAGGCGGTCGGCACGCTGCGTGAAGACGAGCAGGCCGTGTTCTACCGCACGTTGCTCAAGACCGTTCATCAGCTGGAAGCGCAAGGCACCATTCCGCCGCACCGCATGTGTCTGAGCTGCACGCATTTCGAACCGAGCAAGAACCCGAAGAAGACGCCGCATCATTGCGCGTTGCTCGATCTGAAGATGTCGGATACGGATCTGCGCCTTGATTGCTCGGTGTATGAGACTGCCGACGTCGCCACCCAGAAGAAGACCTGGAAGATCTTCGCCCAATAAGGCGGCTTCTTCCGGGACAATCCGCTACACTGCGAACCGGCTCCGGCGGGTGGCACAGGCTGCCTGCCGGTCGCCCGGCGCCGCGTGGCGGCAAGTCTTTAGTCAACCTGAAGGTGGGACAGGCCGATGAATCGCGAAGTTCTGGCCATTCGCCACGTGCACTTCGAGGATCTGGGCAGTCTTGAGCTGGTGCTCGGCGAGCGCGGGCGCCCGGTCCGCTATCTCGATGTCGGCTTTGCCCGCATCGAGGCGCCGAACCCTGTCGCCGCATCATTGATGGTGGTGCTCGGCGGCCCGATCAGCGCAACCGACGACGCGCATTACCCGACGCTCGTGCCGCTGCTGTCCATGATCGAGAAACGCATAGCGGCCGGTTTGCCGACACTCGGCATCTGCCTTGGCGCACAGTTGATTGCGCGTGCGCTCGGTGCCCGTGTCTACCCCGCGGGTCGCACGGAACTGGGTTGGACACCGCTGACGCTGACCGATGCCGGTCGCGCTTCGCCGGTGCGCCATCTCGATAGCGCGCACACCTCCATGCTGCATTGGCATGGCGACACTTTCGATTTACCTGACAACGCAACGCGTCTCGCGTCGACGCCCGCGTGCGAAAACCAGGCGTTCGCGTGGGGCGGCCACGTGCTGGGTTTGCAGTGTCATCCGGAGATTCGCACCGATCGTTTCGAACCCTGGCTGATCGGCAACGCCGGCGAGCTTGCGGGTCACGGTATCGACGCGCGCCAGTTGCGGGCCGAGACCGCGCAGTTCGGTCCGGCGCTCGAAGCCGCTGCGTGCCGGATGTTCGGCGAATGGCTGGATCAAGTCGAGGCGAAACCCTGAAAGGCGCGCGCCTGCAGTAAATCCATTGCGGTGCTATGCTCGGTCGCTCTTGGGTTTTTACTGGGCGTAATCCATGAGCGCGCTTTTTTCACAGCTCACGCTGCGTAGCGTGACGCTTCCCAATCGTATCGTCGTGTCCCCCATGTGCCAGTATTCCGCCGATCGCGGCGAGGCAACGGCGTGGCACATGATCCATCTCGGCAGCATGGCGTTGTCCGGTGCCGGCATGCTATTCATCGAGGCGACTTCGGTCGAGCCGGACGGACGTATCACACCCGGCGATCTCGGCCTGTGGGACGACGTCACCGAAGCCGCGCTCGAACCTGTGCTCGCCGCGATTCGCAAGCATTCGCACATCAAGGTGACGATGCAGTTGTCGCACGCCGGGCGCAAGGCATCGAGCCATGTGCCTTGGGAGGGTGGCCAGCTGATTCCGGTGTCGCAAGGCGGATGGCTGCCGCACGCGCCGTCCGCGTTGCCGCACAAGGCGGGAGAAGAACCACCGCTGGCGCTCGACGTACCCGGGCTGAACCGGATCCGTGAAGCATTCGCGGCTTCGGCGCGGCGCGCCGCGCGGCTCGGCATCGACGGACTGGAAGTGCATGCCGCGCACGGCTATCTGCTGCATCAGTTCCTCTCGCCGATCGCCAATCAGCGCGACGACGACTACGGCGGTTCGCGTGAAAACCGTATGCGCTTTCCGCTTGAGATCTTCGATATCGTGCGCGCCGCATTTCCCGCCGACAAACCCGTCGGCGTGCGTGTCTCGGCCACCGACTGGGTGGAAGGCGGCTGGACGCTCGAGGATACGATTGCGTTCGCGCAGGAGTTGAAAAAGCGCGGCTGCGACTGGATCGACGTGTCGTCCGGCGGCGTCTCGCCGTTGCAGAAGATTCCGCTTGAACCGGGCTATCAGATTCCGTTCGCGAAGGCGGTCAAGGAGGCCACCGGCCTTACCACCATTGGCGTGGGTCTGATCACCGACCCGTTGCACGCCGAGCAACTGATCGAAGCCGGCGAAGCGGACCTGATCGCGCTGGCTCGCGCGTTGCTGTACAACCCGCGTTGGCCGTGGCACGCCGCGGCGCAACTGGGCGCGACGGTCGAAGCGCCGCCGCAGTACTGGCGCTCCCAACCGCGCGAGCAAAAGGCACTGTTCGGCGACATTTCGTTCGGACAACGGTGAAGTTGGCGAGCCGTCATAGGTGCGCGTCTTTTTGACGGTTGAAGGAAGCCGCCGTGAGCGTGTACGATGCCGGTTGTGGCGCATGAGCGTCGCAGATCGACGCGGCGCTCGCAAGGCGCCGCGTTTGCTATGCGCGTCAGAAAAAAGCAGCGCGCCAGACGCGGGCATTGCTGATAGCTGCCGACCTTCACCCTCAAGTTCTTCACAAGGATTCATTCAATGAGTTCACGCAGGATCGCCGTGCGCCGTTCGGGTGTGCACGGCAAAGGCGTGTTTGCCCTCGAACCGATTGCGGCCGGCGAGCGGCTGATCGAATACAAGGGCGAGCGGATCTCTTGGAAAGAAGCGCTGCGCCGTCATCCGCACAATCCGGCGGAGCCAAATCACACGTTCTATTTCGCGCTCGACAGCGGCAAGGTGATCGACGGCAAAGTGAACGGCAATAGCGCACGCTGGATCAACCATTCCTGCGCGCCGAACTGCGAAGCCGAAGAAATCGACGGTCACGTGTATGTGCACGCGTTACGCGATATCGCGGAAGGCGAGGAAGTCTTTTATGACTACGGCCTCGTCATCGACGCGCGTCAGACCAAGAAACTGAAGAAGGAATATGAATGCCGTTGCGGCGCGCGCAAGTGCCGCGGCACGATGCTGGCGCCGCCTGAGAAGGAGAAGGAGAAGGGCGCGGGCAAGTCCGGGAAATCGGCCAAAAAGGCCGGGACGACCGTGAAGAAAGCGAAGAAGAAATGACATGCGGGCGGCCTGGGGCGTTCACCCATGTGAACGCCCCAGGCCGCCCGGCGAGCATTTGAACCGTTAGATATCCACCGGCGCCGAGTGCGCCGTTTTTTTCGCCGGCCGCCGAGGTTCGGGCGCCACGTCACTTTGCACGCTGATCGGCACGAGTGGAATGCGCACGATGAAACGTGCGCCTCCTTCCGGTGCGTCTTCGTAATGCACGCTGCCGTGATGCAGCACCATGATGTCGTGAACGATCGCGAGGCCAAGGCCGGCGCCGCCATCCACGCCGGCATCGCTCTGACCGTCGCCGCGGAAAAACCGTTTGAAGAGATCGGCTTGCTGATTGCGCGGCACGCCCGGTCCGTTGTCTTCGACGACGATCTCCGCCATGCGCAGTTCGTCGACCACCGTTTGCGACACCGTCACCGTAATGCGTCCGCCATCGAAGCGCGACGGCGGCACATACTTGAGTGCGTTATCCAGCAGATTGGCGATCACTTCGTGCAGCAGCACGGGATTGCCGCGCGCCATCAACGGCTCGCCGTTGGTCGGATCGTCCAGACGCTGGAAGCCGAGGTCGACGTGGAACGTCAACGCGCGCGGCACCCATTCCGCGCCGGTATCGAATGCGAGCGCGGCCATATCGACGTTGACGAAGCGAGCTGCCTGTTCACCCGGCTCGGCGCGCGCGAGAGAAAGCAGTTGATTCGAGAGACGCACCGCGCGGTCGGCTGCGGCGCGCAATTCACGCACCGCGGCCAGCGTTTGCTGCGGGTCGCGTGCAACCGCAGCCTGCTCCGCATGCAGCTTGACGGCGGTGAGCGGCGTGCGCAGTTGATGCGCGGCGTCGGCGATAAATTTGCGCTGGCCGTCGAGCGCTGTTTTCAGACGACCGAGCAGCGCATTCAGCGCGCCCGTCAACGGCCGGATTTCGACCGGCACATAGGTTTCGTCGACCGGTTCGAGCGACGTGTGGGTTTGCCGGTTCAGCGAGTCCGCCAGATCGGTCAGGGGATTGAGCTGCTGATTGACCACGCGCCACACGATCACCCAGCCAGCCAGCAGCAGCAACAGCAGCGGCATCATGATCGCGACCAGAAACTCGGCGGCGATACGGAACCGGTGGTGCACCGGCTGACCCACTTCGACGACGATCGGATTGCCGGTCGGCTGATCGACCCGAACCTGCGCCACCCGCACCGTCACGCCCTGATGCTGCGTTTCGAATACGTACGCGTAATGCATGCGGCGCACGCTCGTGCCTTGCAGCGGGAGGTTGCGGTCGCCGGCGATTTCGGTTTCGCCGGTGCTGATCCGGTAGACGAGGTGTTCCACCGGATCCGAGAACATAGCTTGGGCGAGCGGCGGCACGGTGACTCTGGCGTCCGCGCCGGCAATCTGGATCTGTTTGGAGATCGCGGTGGCGAGATCGGCGAGCGAACGGTCGACCACGTGCTGCGTGTACTGCCACGCCAGCCAGTAAGCGATCAGGCCGCTCATCAGCGCGAGCAGCGAAAGGGGAGCAGCGAGGCGCCGCAGCAGCGTGCGGCGCAGACTATTGGCGGCCGGCTGGGGCATGATCGAACGCACGGGAAAAGGGCAAACGGCGCAAGCACCGCAAAATGCCGCCGGATGCCGGCGACTTGCGCACCGAGTGCGCGGCGCCGGCCCGGCGCCGTCAGGCCGCAATGCGGTTTGCGGCCTTCATGGCGATTATGCGGCCTGGCGGATTTCCTGCAACAGGTAACCGAAGCCACGCACCGTGACGATCTCGACACGGCAGCTTTCGAGCTTTTTGCGGACCCGGTGCACGTAGACTTCGATCGCGGTGTCGCCGAGGTCGCCGCCGAAATGCGTCAGGTGGTCTTGCAGTTGCGCCTTGCTGACCACGCGGCCATGACGCAACAGCAGCATTTCGAGCACGGCGAATTCGCGCGGCGAAAGTTCGAGCGGCTTGTCGTCGTTGAAAATGCGGCGATCGACGCCCGACAGGCGCACACCGCCCAGCGACACTTCCGGGCGCGGCATGTCGCCGTGCGGGCCGCTGCGGCGCATCACCGCGCGAATGCGCGCTTCGAGTTCGGTGGGTTCGAACGGCTTCAGCATGTAGTCGTCGGCGCCGGAATTCAGGCCTTGTACGCGGTCGTTCAACTCGTCGCGCGCGGTGAGGATGATCACCGGCGTGTGACGATTGCTCTGACGGAAACGCGAGAGCAGCGTCATGCCGTCGATGCCGGGCAGCCCCAGATCGAGGATCACCAGTTCGTGGCGATTTTGCGTCAGGGCCTGTTCGGCGAAAATGCCGTCGTGGACCATGTCGACGGTGAAGCCGGCTTGTTCGAGACTGCTTTGGATGCCGCGTGCGATGGGGCGGTCATCTTCGATCAGAAGGAGTCGCATGGATTTCGCTCAAGTACAATGGGTTAGGCGTTTGGGCAAGCGGTTCGCCGGGGCGCCTGCTGCACAGGCAGCGTGCGGCGTGGCCGTACCGGACTGACACGAAGAAGCGGCCACGAAGCAGGCATCGAGAACTCTCGAAGCGCCTGCTCAGCGCCCCGGGATCTGTCGCTTCGCGCCAGTCTCCCCGAGGGGCAAGAAAACTTGGGACGGGCCGGCGTTTTCTTGAGAGCGATCACGAAGTCATGTCCGAGATAAGCATTCACGAACTGGAAGCCGCGATCAACTTCTGGCGCACCCGCTCACCTTCGAGCGGCGACGAACTCGTTCTGTGCAAGGAGGCAAGCGCGCTCTCCAAGCCGTATGCGTTGATGATTGTACAGCGTCAGCACACGCTATCACCGGATCGATTGGACGGGGCCGCGAAGCTGGCGTGGGATTCTTACGTGCAGCTTAAGAATAGCCTGTAGAACTGAAGGTTTCGACAAGGGATTACCTGCAATGCCCTTTCAGTGCCGGCGAATTATTCGGTATGCGGCCCATCAACGCGTCTGAACCCTACCTGTTCGTTTGTATTACGCCGTAATACTGTCGATGAATTCAGCCAGTTTGATGTCGCGTTCGGTCAGGCCGTTGGCCTCGTGAGTCGAAAGGGTGATTTCCACCTTGTTGTACACGTTGAACCATTCCGGATGGTGATCCATTTCCTGCGCCTTGATCGCCACGCGCGTCATGAAGCCGAATGCTTCGTTGAAATCCGCGAACTCGAACTGGCGCTGGATTGCGTCGCGGCCCGTTGCGGCTTGCCAGCCATGCAGCGCGGCGATCTGGGTGGCGCGTTCTTCGGAAGTCAGTTTGTGAACCATGGTGCTACCTCATTCAATCGGGACAGGCACGCCGGTGGACGTGCGCATCCGCTATTTTTTCACGGATGCTGCCCGCTCGCTGCCGGCCTGCCCGGTGTTGCCTGTCAGATGTCGCCGTCCGCCAGCCAGCCTTCGCGCGATCCACGTGTCATGACGCGATCGTGTTCGAGGACGTCGCCGGCCGCGAATGCCGGTTCGGCGGCGAGCCTCGCCAGCAGCGGCGCGAAATCGGTTTGCGCCACGTTGAACAACTGCGCGAAGTCGTCGATCACGAAGTAGGTTTTCTGGAATGTGTCGATCCGGTAGCGGGTGCGCATCACGCGTTCAAGGTCGAAGCCGAGCCGGTTCGGCGCGGCGCTCTGCTGGCTGTAGAGCGTTTCGCCCTTGCTCGACACGATGCCCGCGCCATAGATCTTCACGCCGTTCGGACTTGCCGCGTCGCGGATCAGGCCGAACTCCACGGTGTACCAGTAAAGACGCGCAAGCAGCGGCAGGGCGCCGGCGTCGTTGGCCGCGAGCGCGGCGCGGCCGTATGCGTGCATGTAGTCGGCGAACACGGGGTTGATCAGCAGCGGCACGTGGCCGAACAGATCGTGAAAGCAATCCGGTTCCTGCAGGTAATCGAGTTGATCGGGCCGGCGCATCCACCATGTCACGGGAAAGCGGCGATTGGCCAGATGTTCGAAGAACACCTGGTCCGGCACGAGGCCGGGCACGGCGACAATCCGCCAACCGGTGGCGGGCGTGAGCTTTGCATTGATCTCGTCGAAGGAGGGCACCCGGTCGGCCGGCATGCCGATGCATTCGACGCCCGCCAGAAACTCGTCACACACGCGCCCTGTGAGCAGCGCCGTCTGGCGCGCATAAAGCTGTTGCCACACGGCGTGGTCGACCGCGCCGTAGCGTTCGGTCGGTTGATCGATGGTGAAATCGGCACGGGTTTTGAGGCCGGCGTCGAATTGCTCTTGCAGTTTGGCGGTATTGGCGGTGGACATGATGCAGCGCTCTACGAGGCCGGCAGGGGTGAATCGGTGATTCAAGTGTAGAGCGGCGGCTGCGCGCAAAGGGCGCAATATTGGCGCTTTAATGCAGAGATATGCAATAATCGTGCATGAAACGACTATTCAATGCGGGTATTCTTCATGTTAGAACTGGATCACTTCGATCTCGCGCTGCTGGAGGTGCTGCAGCGCTTCGGCCGGGCAACGCATCAGCAACTGGCGGAGCAGGTGCCGCTGTCACCGTCGCAGATTGGGCGGCGTTTGCAGCGTCTGGAGCAGGCGGGTGTGGTGGACGGCTATCGCGTCGTGCTGCGGCCGGAAAAGCTCGGGCTCGGCGTCACGGCGTTTACCAGTCTGAAGTTGAAGCACCACGGCGATTCGATCATCGAGCAATTCCAGCAGCAGATCGACGTGCTGCCTGAAGTGCTGGAGTGCCATGCCGTGGTGGGCGACGCCGACTATCTGTTGCGCATCGTCGCTCCCGATCTGAATTATCTGTCGACGTTCGTCATGAAGAAGCTGATGCGCGTGCCGGGCGTCGATAGCGTGCGTTCGAATATCGTGCTCACCACCTTCAAGCGCAACGGGCCGTTGCCGCTCGGCCATCTGTCGCCGGGAACAGCCGCCGCCTGATGCGGCGGCAGCAGGGGCGCGGCGGCGCTCGCGCGGACTTCGCCCGCGGTTCGCGGCCCGTAGCCCGCGGCGCGTCCGGTACTACGCCGCTTGCTTCGGCTCGCTGTCCGGGCTCAACAGATCGACGTAGGCCACGGCCACCAGATCCGATTCCGGCACGCCGAGCGTGGCGAACATGGCATGGGCTTCGGCGTGGCCACCTTCTTCGTCGTCGTCCTGGGCAAGCAGGACTTCGAGTTCGACGAAATCGCCCAGACCGTCCACCCGGTCCAGATGGATCCGCGTGCGCCCGGTCAAGTACACATGCCGTTCCTTGGTGACGATGCCACGCGTGGTCAGCGCGGTGGCGAGCAGCGCGTGCATGGCTTCCGGGTTGGTCACCGGGCTGCGCGTGTAATAAGACGCCTTCGGGCCGTCACGGTCGTCGCGCTGGTAAAAAATCAGCTCGGCCGGCGTGCCGTCGTCGAACTGGCGCAGCTTCAGGCGGCCGCGCGGTACGTCGTAGAAAAAGTCCTGCTGGCGGAAGATCAGCGGCGCGTCCGGCGCGAGCTGCGCCGCGCGCTCGCGAAGTTGCTCGAAATGCTGGGCGCGGGCTTTGATTTCAATGTTGCGTGCCATGTCAGGCTCCTGTCGAGGGATGGAGTGGTCGGCGGCTTCCGGTGTTGCCGGGGCGAAGCTGCCGGGAAGGACAAAGTCAGGCGGAACGGGAAACAATGCGGGGCCGGCGCGTGAGCGCGAAGCCTCAATCTAACAAAAACTGCGTGACGGTGTGGTTTCAGATGTGGGGCGCAAGGACGCGGCGGGTGATCGGGTTCAGCGGGTGTTCATCGCCGGGGTCCAGCGAGGGCGCTGCGCAGGAAGGCCGCCGCGAGGAGCGCGCCGTTCCGGGCTGTCATGAGAGCGGCTCATATCGCGCGCCTGGCGCTCTTTGAGGCTGACGGCATATCGCTTTGCACCACCGCCATTCGCGTGCTTCTTACGTCGCCCATTGCTGCTCGATCAACTTCAGCGCGGCCGCAATCGCCGGTTCCTCCTTGCGTTGCGCGAGCGTGATGAAGCTGAGCTGAGTCGGCACCGTCACACCTTCGACGATGGTGAGCGCGTGCGCATGCGCTTCGGCGATCGCGGTGGCGTCGCGCGCGAGCGTGAGACCCACGCCTGACTTGACGAGATCCAGCATGGAGGGCTCCTGATCCACTTCCGCCACCTTGATTGGCTTCACGCCGGCTTCGTCGAAGCAGCGCGACAACAAGCGGTTATGCGCCGACGCGGGCGGCGTCCAGATCCACGGCAGGGCAGCGAGCGAGCGCCAGTCGCGCGCGCCCTTGACGCGGTCTTTCCAGCCGGCGGGCGCGAGTACGCGGTACTGGAAGTGAGTCAGCGTGACGGCGTGAAAGGCGGGGCCGTCGCGCGGTTCGTCTTCGGACGGCAAACCGATGTAGTAACCGACGTCGAGTTCACCCGCGCGAACCTGCTCCAGCACCCAGCCCGACATGCCGTGGCGCAAGGCCGTCTCGATACGCGGCCAGGTTTCCACGAGTTGCTTCAGAAAGCCGCCGAGGCGCAGAAACGCCGGGTCGAGAATCGTGCCGATGCGCAATCGTCCGCGCACTTCGTGGCGCAGCGATTGCGCCGCGCGCTGCACGTCGCTCGCCGCGCCGAGCGCGCGTTCGGCATGAGGCAGCAGCGCCTGGCCGTCGCGGGTCAGCGAGAGCCCGTGCGAAGTCCGCGTGAATAGCGTCACGCCGAGCGTCTCCTGCAAATGCTTGATTTGCAGGCTGACGGCGGGTTGGGTCAGGTGAAGCTGCACCGCGGCGCGCGTGAGGTTGCCCTCGCGCGCCACAGTGACGAAGGCCCGGAGCAGAGTCAGATCCATATTCTGATATTAACGCGCCTTATAACGCAGTTGAGCATTACTCATTGGATTTGTCGACCCGAAGCGCCGTACGCTTCACCTTCAGCACGCCTTGATCAAGCCGCAGGCGCCGGGGCGGAAGACTTCACAGGAAAGAGGACGACATGAGCGAGACATATCAGGACGAAGCCGTGCGCAGCGCGACGAGCGCGAATGCGCTTACGCATTTCATCAACGGCAAGACCGTCGAAGGTACGAGCGGGCGCTTCGGCGACGTCTTCAATCCTGCGCAAGGCAGCGTGAGCGCCCGCGTGCCGCTCGCGAGCGTCGCCGAAGTGGATGCGGCCGTCGCCGCGGCCAAAGACGCCTTTCCCGCCTGGAGCGAAACCGCGCCGCTCAAACGGGCGCGTGTCCTGTTCAAGTTCAAGGAACTGCTCGACCGTCACCACGACGAACTCGCCGAGCTGATCACGCGGGAGCACGGCAAGGTGTTTTCGGATGCGAAAGGCGAAGTGATGCGCGGCATCGAAATCGTCGAGTTCGCATGCGGCATTCCGAATCTGTTGAAGACCGACTTCACGGATCAGATCGGCGGCGGCATCGACAACTGGAATCTGCGTCAACCGCTCGGCGTGGTGGCCGGCATTACGCCGTTCAATTTCCCGATGATGGTGCCGTGCTGGATGTTCCCCGTCGCGATTGCGTGCGGCAACACGTTCGTGCTGAAGCCGTCGGAGCGTGATCCCTCCTGTTCGAACCGTCTCGCGGAATTGTTGAGAGAGGCAGGCTTGCCGAATGGCGTCTTCAACGTCGTGCACGGCGACAAGGTCGCGGTCGATGCGCTGCTCGTGCATCCGGACGTGAGCGCATTGTCGTTTGTGGGTTCGACGCCGATCGCCGAATACATTTACACGGAAGGCACGAAGCACGGCAAGCGTGTGCAGGCTTTGGGCGGGGCGAAGAATCATCTGGTGGTGATGCCGGACGCGGATCTCGATCAGGCAGTCGACGCTCTGATCGGCGCGGCGTACGGTTCGGCGGGCGAGCGTTGCATGGCGATTTCGGTGGCCGTCGCCGTCGGGCATATCGCCGATGAGCTGGTCGAACGGCTCACACCGCGCGTGAAGAGCCTGAAGATTCTTAACGGCATGGAGTCGGATGCCGAGATGGGGCCGTTGGTCACGGCGGTGCATCGCGAGAAAGTGGTGGGCTATATCGACTCCGGCGTCGCGGCGGGCGCGAAGCTGGTCGTGGATGGCCGAGGCCATCAGGTGAGCGGTCACGAGAAGGGCTTCTTTCTCGGCGGCACCTTGTTCGACGATGTCTCGACCGACATGAAGATTTATCGCGAAGAGATTTTTGGACCCGTGCTCTGCGTAGTACGCGTGCCGGATTTTGCGTCCGCGGTGGAGCTGATCAACGCCAACGAGTTTGCTAACGGCGTATCGCTGTTTACGTCGGATGGCGGTGTCGCTCGCGCATTCTCGCGCCAGATCCAGATCGGCATGGTAGGCATCAACGTTCCGATTCCGGTGCCGATGGCGTGGCATTCCTTTGGTGGCTGGAAGAAGTCTCTCTTCGGCGACCATCACGCGTATGGTGAAGAAGGCGTGCGGTTTTACACCCGCTACAAGAGCATCATGCAACGTTGGCCCGACAGTATCGCCAAGGGTGCGGAGTTCACGATGCCGGTGGCCAAGTAAGGTGAAGCAGGGGTCTTCGGCGGCGCTTCTGGTGGCGTGCCGAAGGCCGTAGCGGAATGGGCGCCGAACATGCAGAAAAAAAGGCGGAAAAACACAATAGAGCCCAACGCCGCGGTCGCCTGGTAACCATGCGGCCGGTCGGTAAAAAAGCTTAGGAGACTGAACAATGAGCGCTACCCAGACCACGCCTGAAACCGCGCGGCGGCTCGAAGGCGAGTTCGACTACATCATCGTGGGCGCGGGAACGGCGGGCTGTGTACTGGCCAATCGCCTGAGCGAAGATCCGGACGTGCAGGTGTTGCTGCTCGAAGCCGGCGGCAAGGACGATTACCACTGGATTCACGTGCCGGTCGGCTATCTCTATTGCATCGGCAATCCGCGCACGGACTGGCTTTACAAAACACAGTCCGAACCCGGGCTGAACGGCCGCGCGCTTTCATATCCACGCGGGCGCGTGCTGGGCGGCAGCTCGTCCATCAACGGCATGATCTACATGCGTGGTCAGCGTGAAGACTACGATGAATGGGCGCGTGTTACCAACGACTCGTCCTGGTCCTGGAACGCGGTGCTGCCGGTTTTCAGGCGCAGCGAAGATCACTATGCCGGCGCGAGCGAGTCGCATGGCGCGGGCGGACCGTGGCGCGTCGAGAAGCAGCGGCTGAAATGGAAGATTCTCGAAGAGTTCTCACGCGCCGCGCAAGAGACGGGCATTCCCGCCACTGACGACTTCAACCGCGGTGACAACACGGGCGTCGGCTACTTCGACGTCAATCAGAAACGCGGCATTCGGTGGAATGCGTCGAAGGCATTTTTGCGTCCCGCACTCAAGCGGCCGAATCTCACCGTTATCACCGGCGCGCACACGCAACGCGTCGTATTCGACGGACGCCGTTGCACAGGCGTCGAATATCGCGGCGACAACACGGACTATCTGGCCAAAGCCCGCTGCGAAGTGATCCTCAGTTCAGGTGCGGTCAACTCGCCGCAATTGCTTGAACTGTCCGGGATCGGCAACGGCGCGCGTCTGCAGAACCTGGGCGTCGAGGTCGTCAACGATCTGCGTGGTGTCGGAGAAAATCTGCAGGACCATTTGCAATTGCGGATGGCCTATCAAGTCGACGGCGTGCGCACGCTCAATACGGCGTCCGCGCATTGGTGGGGCAAGCTGATGATCGGCATGCAGTACGCGTTGTTTCAAAGCGGCCCCATGTCGATGTCGCCGTCGCAGCTCGGTGCGTTTGCCAAGTCCGATCCGAATGACCGCTCGCTGTCGCGACCCGACCTCGAATACCACGTCCAGCCGCTTTCGCTCGATCGCTTTGGCGAGCCGCTGCATCGGTTCAACGCGTTCACCGCGTCCGTGTGCCAGTTGAGGCCCACTTCGCGCGGCAGCGTCCACATCGAATCAGCCGATGCTTCAGCGCCGCCGTTGATCGCCCCGAACTATCTTTCCACCGATTACGACCGGCACGTGGCCGCCAATGCGCTGCGCCTCACGCGCCGCATTGCCGCAGCGCCCGCGCTCGCGCGCTACCGGCCGCGGGAGATTTTGCCGGGCATCCAGTATCAGACCGAGGAAGAGTTGCAGCAGGCCGCCGGCGCGGTGGGCACGACCATCTTCCATCCGGTCGGCACCTGCCGCATGGGGACGACCGACGACCCCGGCGCGGTTGTCGACAACCGGCTACGAGTTATCGGTGTTAACGGACTGCGGGTGGTGGACGCATCCGTCATGCCGACCATCACCTCGGGGAACACCAATTCGCCCACGCTGATGATCGCGGAGCGCGCCAGCGACATGATCCGCGAGGATCGCCGTGCGCGCGCGGCCGGCAACGCCGCGGCGCCGACGAATTCGACAGCGTCCGTGTACGCTGTGTGACAGGCGCAATCAGGATCGCATGAGATACTCGCCCGACCTGCGCGGTGGGGCAGTTCATGTGTCGGGCTGCGTGCGAGACCGGCATCATCCACTAAGTGCAAATCCCAATGAATGCGCTGCATCATTGGCGCGACAATGGCAGCCATGCTGCGTGTGGCCCCATGGATTACCGTCCGGATTGGTGCAGCACGCCAACGAGCGGCACGGGGTGCCGCCGTCATAAAAAGTCGCGCAGCGGTTCGCGCGGAAGATCGTAATGCTTCGCCTTACTCCGTATGGAAGGGAACATGATTCTCGGCGATACGATTCTCGAAACGCGCGGCCTCACCCGTGAGTTCAAAGGCTTTATCGCCGTGAACGGTGTGAACCTGCGCGTGCGCCGTGGCTCGATCCATGCGCTGATCGGCCCGAATGGGGCAGGCAAGACCACCTGCTTCAATCTGCTCACCAAATTTCTCGAACCCACCGCGGGTCAGATCGTTTTTAACGGCATCGACATCACGAGCGAACGTCCGGCGCAGATCGCCCGGCGCGGCATTATCCGTTCATTCCAGATTTCCGCGGTATTTCCCCATCTGACAGCATTGCAGAATGTGCGCATCGGCCTGCAACGCCAACTCGGCACGGCCTTTCATTTCTGGAAGAGCGAGCGCACGCTGCGCCAACTCGACGATCGCGCAATGGACTTGCTCACGCAGGTCGGATTGACCGATTTCGCCGACGTGTTGACGGTCGAACTTTCCTACGGCCGCAAGCGCGCGCTGGAGATCGCCACGACGCTCGCCATGGAACCGGAACTCATGCTGCTCGACGAGCCCACGCAAGGCATGGGTCACGAAGACGTCGATCGCGTCACGGCGCTGATCAAAAAGGTATCGAGCGGGCGCACCATCCTGATGGTCGAGCACAACATGAACGTGATCGCCGGCATCTCCGACACGATCACCGTGCTGCAACGTGGCGAAGTGCTCGCCGAAGGCAGCTACGGCGAAGTGTCGAAGAATCCGCTGGTGATGCAAGCCTATATGGGCAGCGCCGACGCGGCGCTCGCCGGAGCCCACGCATGAATACGATTGCCGAGCGTGAAAGCCTCGAAGTGAGCGGCACGGACGGCGCCGCTCCCGCGCTGGACATCAAGGGATTGCAGGCGTGGTACGGAGAGTCCCACATTCTGCATGGCGTCGATCTGACGGTGAACCGCGGCGAAGTCGTCACGCTGCTGGGCCGCAATGGCGCCGGGCGGACCACGACGCTGCGCGCCATCATGGGCCTGACTGGCCGGCGCACCGGTTCGATCCGCATTGGCGGACGCGAAACGGTCAATCTGCCCACGCATCGCATCGCGCATTGCGGCATTGGTTATTGCCCGGAAGAGCGCGGTATTTTTTCGAGCCTCTCATGTGAGGAAAATCTGCTGTTGCCGCCGCCTGTCGGGGACAAGGCGCACATGATGTCGCTCGAAGAAATCTATTCGATGTTTCCGAATCTGCACGAACGCCGCATGAGCCAGGGCACGCGTCTCTCTGGCGGCGAACAGCAGATGCTGGCGGTAGCGCGCATTCTGCGCACCGGCGCGAGCTTGCTATTGCTCGACGAAATCTCGGAAGGGCTTGCGCCTGTCATCGTTCAGGCGCTGGCGCGCATGATCATGACGCTCAAGGCGCGCGGCTACACCGTGGTGATGGTCGAGCAGAATTTCCGCTTTGCCGCGCCGCTTGCCGATCGCTTCTACGTGATGGAGCACGGCGCGATTGTCGAGCACTTCGGGGCAAGTGAACTCGAAACCAAGATGCCGATCCTGCACGATCTTTTAGGCGTATAAAAAAGCGCCTGATTTGCCTCTGATAACCACAAGCGAAGAAACCAGGAGACAGGAATGAAAAAGAACCCACTCGCGCGGCTTGCCACACTTTGTTTCGCGGTCGCCGCCGGCGCCGCCTTGACGACGGGCAGCGCGCAAGCGGCCGACGATGCGGTGAAGATCGGCTTCATCACCGACATGTCGGGTCTGTATGCGGACATCGACGGCCAGGGCGGCCTCGAAGCGATCCGCATGGCGGTGGCGGATTTCGGCGGCAAGGTCAACGGCAAGCCGATCACGGTGGTGTATGCCGACCACCAGAACAAGGCGGACATTGCGGCCTCGCGCGCACGGGAGTGGTTCGATCGCGACGGCGTCGACCTGCTGATCGGCGGCACGAACTCGGCAACGGGTTTGTCGATGAACACCGTGGCCGGTGAGAAGAAGAAGGTGTACATCAGCATCGGCGCAGGCGCCGACACGCTGACCAATGAGCAATGCACGCCGTACACGATCCACTATGCGTACGACACCACGGCGCTCGCCAAGGGCACGGGCTCGGCGGTGACGAAGCAGGGCGGCAAGACCTGGTACTTCCTCACGGCCGACTACGCGTTCGGCAAGGCGCTCGAGAAGAACACGTCCGACGTGGTGAAGGCGAACGGCGGCCAGGTGCTCGGCGCGGTACGTCATCCGCTGTCGGCATCGGACTTCTCGTCGTTCCTGTTGCAGGCGCAGGCGTCGAAGGCGCAGATTCTGGGCCTCGCCAACGCGGGCGGCGACACGATCAACTCGATCAAGGCGGCCAAGGAATTCGGCATCAGCAAGACGATGAAACTCGCCGCGCTGCTGGTGTTCATCGACGATATCCACAGCCTGGGCCTCGAAACGACCCAAGGCCTCGTTCTAACGGACAGCTGGTACTGGAACAAGGACGCCACGACGCGCAAGTGGGCGGAGCGCTATTTCGACAAGATGAAGAAGATGCCGTCGAGCCTGCAGGCCGCCGACTACTCGGCCACCATGACCTACCTGAACGCGGTGAAGGCGGTGGGTTCGACCGACTCCGACAAGGTGATGGCGCAACTGAAGAAGACCAAGATCAACGACTTCTACGCGAAGGGCTACATCCGTCAGGACGGCAGCATGATCCACGACATGTACCTGATGCAGGTCAAGACGCCGGCCGAATCCAAAGAGCCGTGGGACTACTACAAGATCACGGCGACGATCCCCGGCGAGCAGGCGTTCACCACCAAGACGGAAACGCGCTGCGCGTTGTGGAAATAAGCGTCGATTCGTAACCAGATAGCCGTCTGTCTGCTTGTACTGGCGGGCAAAACACAGTGCCGCGTTGGTACACAGCTGGCGGCGAACCGTTTCACATGCCGCGCACGATCGGCCACGCTGCCGCTGATCGTGCGCCGGCCGGATCGTGCGTGACCGATCTCACCTTGGCGATGGGTTAAGGGGTTAAGGCTTCAATGGAAATCTTTGGCGTTCCGCTACCTGCGATGCTGAGCCAGCTGTTGCTGGGGCTCGTGAACGGCTCGTTCTACGCAATTCTGAGTCTTGGGCTGGCGGTGATCTTCGGCTTGCTCAATGTGATCAACTTTGCGCACGGCGCGTTGTTCATGCTCGGCGCGATGCTCGCGTGGATGGGCCTGTCGTATTTCGGTCTGCCGTACTGGGTGATGCTCGTGCTGGCACCGTTGATCGTCGGGCTGTTCGGCATGGCGATCGAGCGCTCGATGCTGCGCTGGCTCTACAAGCTCGACCATCTTTACGGGCTCTTGTTGACCTTCGGACTCACGCTGGTGGTGGAGGGCGTGTTCCGTTCCATCTACGGGTCGTCGGGCCAGCCGTACGATGTGCCGTCGGCTCTGTCCGGCGCAACCAATCTCGGCTTCATGTTCCTGCCGAACTATCGCGC
The DNA here is from genome assembly GCF_002278075.1 of Paraburkholderia aromaticivorans. Lineage (NCBI taxonomy): Bacteria > Pseudomonadati > Pseudomonadota > Betaproteobacteria > Burkholderiales > Burkholderiaceae > Paraburkholderia > Paraburkholderia aromaticivorans. Next base: position 1,247,628 of record NZ_CP022989.1, read on the forward strand.
GTGGGTCGTGGTGGCCTCGCTGCTGGTTTGCTTCGCGACATGGTTCGTGATCGAGAAGACACGCCTTGGCGCCTATCTGCGCGCCGGCACGGAAAACCCGAAACTGGTCGAAGCATTCGGCATCAACGTGCCGCTGATGATCACGCTCACCTACGGCTTCGGCGTCGCGCTGGCCGCGTTCGCCGGCGTGCTCGCCGCTCCGGTGATCCAGGTTTCGCCGCTGATGGGGCAGCCCATGATCATCACCGTGTTCGCGGTGGTCGTGATCGGCGGTATGGGTTCGATCATGGGCTCGATTCTCACCGGCTTGATGCTCGGCGTGATCGAAGGGCTCACGCGCGTGTATTACCCGGAAGCGTCGGCGACCGTCGTCTTCGTGATCATGGCGCTCGTGTTGCTGGTTCGCCCGGCGGGTCTCTTCGGCAAGGAAAAATGATGCAGAGAAAAGTGCTCTACGGTCTGCTGCTGATCGTGCTTCTCGCGGTGCCCGTGCTCGGCATCTATCCGCTCTTCGTGATGAAGGTGCTGTGTTTCGCGCTGTTCGCGGCGGCGTTCAATCTGCTGATCGGCTACACCGGACTGCTGTCGTTCGGCCACGCGATGTTTCTCGCCTCGGCCGGCTACGTCACGGGCTACGCGATGCAGACGCTCGGCTTCTCGCCGGAACTCGGCGTGCTCGCCGGCACCGCGGCGGCGACCTTGCTCGGATTGGTCGTGGGCATCTTCGCGATTCGCCGCCAGGGCATCTACTTCGCGATGGTGACGCTCGCGCTCGCGCAGATGGTCTACTTCGTGTTCCTGCAGGCGCCGTTCACGCATGGTGAGGACGGTCTGCAAGGTGTGCCGCGCGGCAAGCTGTTCGGTGTGCTGGACCTCTCGTCCGATACGGCGTTGTACTTCGTCGTGCTCGCGGTGATGGTGCTGGCCTTCCTGCTGATCGTGCGGATCGTGCATTCGCCGTTTGGACAGGTGCTGGTGGCAATCAAGGAAAACGAGCCGCGCGCGGTGTCGCTCGGCTACGATACGGATCGCTTCAAGCTGCTCGCGTTCATTCTGTCGGCGGGGATTGCCGGTCTCGCGGGTTCGCTCAAGGTGCTGGTGCAAGGCTTCGAGACATTGAGCGACGCGTACTGGACCATGTCGGGCCTCGTAATTCTGATGACGCTCGTTGGCGGCATGGGCACCTTGTTCGGACCGTTGCTCGGCGCGGCGTTGATTGTCGCACTCGAAGACCGGCTCGGCGATTTCGGCGGGGCGCTTGCATCGTCGACGGGCGTGGAGTGGTTCCGCTCGCTAGGCGAATCGGTGACCATCGTGACCGGCGTGATTTTCATTGCCTGCGTGCTGGCGTTCCGGCGCGGCATTGTCGGCGAAATCATCGCGCGAGTGCGGCCACTGCGGGCCTGACGCGCGGTGGAATGCGCAATTGCTTCGGTATCCGATAGATTGTGACGGCGTGGACGGATGACGCCGTCGGCGCGACATTGACAACGCAACCGGCTGGCGGCGCCAGGCGCGCGCAAACGTGCCCCAATTCAGTGCCGCGGTGCACCACTAGGGTAATTGCTAGTTGTAGTAGACCGGGTGCTCATTTAATCTTCATGCAGTTCTGATGCACCACGAAATTTGCAGGTGGAGAACGAGGAGACAATGAGGCACTCAGTGCCCAGACGAAAGCGCTGTTGGATTGATATCCAACAGCGCTTTTTATTTGTGCTTCTGGTATTTACCATTCGAATTGACTGGCTAATTGGGCGCCCCTTTTTTATTCGAGAAACGCGGCGCCACGTCGCACCGCATAACCCCGCAAAACGCTTGCAGCGCGTGGCTTGCGTCCGCTAAACTCCCCATTCACCGACCGCTGGGTCGGGATTTAAATCCGCGGATTTAGATTCGAATGAATAACGGGGTAGACAGAGGAGCGGAATGAAGTCGGCATTGCGTTGGATCAGCGCGGCATGGGTCGCCACCGGAATGACTGCGGCATGGAGCGGCCATGCATTCGCGGACGTGAAAATCGGCGTGACCGTGTCGGCAACGGGCCCTGCCGCGTCGCTCGGTATCCCGGAAAAGAACACGATTGCGCTGCTGCCTAAAGAAGTGGCGGGCCAGAAAATCGATTACATCGTGCTCGACGACGCCACCGATTCGACTCAGGCCGTCAAGAACGCGCGCAAGCTCACCAGCGAAGATCACGTGGATGCGCTGATCGGCTCGACCGTCGTGCCGAACTCGCTGGCCATGATCGACGTTGCCGCTGAAACCACCACGCCCATGATCTCCATGGCCGCCGCGGCGAGCATCGTCGAGCCGATGGACGCAAAGCGCGCGTGGGTCTACAAGACGCCGCAAAACGACATTCTGATGGCCACCGCGATCGCGCAGCACATGTCGAATCACGGCGTGAAGACCGTTGCGTTCATCGGGTTCGCCGACGCTTACGGCGAGAGCTGGTTCAAGGAATTCGGCAAAGCCGCGGATCTCGCGAAGATCAAGATCGTCGCAAACGAACGCTTCGCGCGTAACGACGCATCGGTGACCGGCCAGGTGCTGAAGGTCATGTCGCAGAATCCGGACGCGGTGCTGATCGCGGGCGCGGGCACGCCGGCCGCGCTGCCGCAGAAAACGCTCAAGGAGCGCGGCTACAAGGGCAAGTACTATCAGACGCATGGCGTCGCCAACAACGACTTCCTGCGCGTGTGCGGCAAGGACTGCGAAGGCACGTATCTGCCGGCCGGCCCGTTGCTGGTTGCCGATCAACTGCCCGATTCGAATCCGGTGAAAAAGAGCGCGCTCGCATATAAGCGCGCCTACGAAACCGCTTACGGCGCCGGCTCGGTGTCGACCTTCGGCGGCCATGCATGGGACGCCGGCTTGCTGCTGCAACGCGCGATTCCGCTGGCGCTGAAGAAGGGCCAGCCGGGTACGCCTGCGTTCCGGGAGGCACTGCGCGCAGCGCTGGAAGGCACCAAAGACATGCCCGCGTCGCACGGCATCTTCAACATGAGCGCGAATGACCATTCTGGCCTCGACCAGCGGGCGCGCGTAATGGTGGAGATTGTCGGCGGCAAGTGGAAGTTGTCCGGCGACTGAGCGAAGGCGAAGCGATACGGAACCCTATTGAAAAAGACGCGTGCAGTTGACGCGTCTTTTTTATTGTCCGCGTCGCGAGAAGAAGTGTGGTTCCGCCGCTTCAGGACAAACCCGCATTCGGGCGGCGGTCTATTGACCGTGAATCATGCAGAACGCAATACTACTAACATGTTAGTGTTTTGTTCACAGGATATCGCAGCAGTTTGCAGTCGTGGTACGCAGCAGAAAGTGGCACCCAAAGCGGCAAAGGTATTCGCGCTGAGCAGGGAAAACCATGCTTGGCACGCCTGAACCCCATAACTAGATTCAGACACCCGGCCCGTAAGCCGGACTATAGATACGCGCTTCAAAGCGTTCGGAGACTTGCAATGAAAAAGACAAAGCAGTGGGTACGCACCGGCATCGCCATGGCGTTGATGTGCGGCGCGGGCGCGGCGTTCGCCCAGGTGAAAATCGGCGTCACGCTTTCCACGACGGGGCCGGCCGCATCGCTCGGGATTCCTGAAAAGAACACGATTGCCCTGTTGCCGAAAGAGATCGGCGGCAAGACCGTGCAGTACATCATTCTCGACGACGCCTCCGACACCGGCAAAGCCGTGCAAAACACGCGCAAGCTGATCGACGAAGACCATGTCGACGCGATCATCGGTTCGACCGTGACGCCGAATTCGCTGGCCATGCTCGACGCCGCTGCCGAAGGCAAGACGCCGGTGATCTCGCTGGCGGCATCGGCGGCGATCATTTCGCCGATGGACGCGAAGCGCGCATGGGCCTTCAAACCGCCGCAAAACGACAGCCTGATGGCTGACGCCATTGCCGACTATATGGAGCATCACGGCGTGAAGACGGTGGGCTTCATCGGCTTCGCGGACGCCTATGGCGACGGCTGGAACAACGTCTTCACCGCCGCGGCCGCTGCGCACAACCTGAAGATCGTCTCCAACGAGCGCTTCAACCGCACCGATGCATCGGTGACGGGCCAGGTGCTGAAGACGATCGGCGCGAACCCGGACGCGGTGCTGATCGCAGGCGCGGGCACGCCGTCGGCGTTGCCGGCCAAGACGCTCAAGGAGCGTGGCTACAAGGGCAAGGTGTACCAGACGCACGGCGTCGCCAATAACGACTTCCTGCGTGTGTGCGGCAAGGACTGCGAAGGCGAATTTCTGCCGGCCGGTCCGATTCTCGTGGCCGATCAGTTGCCGACCTCGAATCCGGTGAAGAAGTCGTCGGAAGCGTACAAGGCGGCGTACGAGAAAGCGTATGGCGCAGGTTCGGTGGCGACTTTCGGCGGCCACGCATGGGACGCCGGACAGATGCTGCAGGCAGCGATTCCCGTCGCGCTGAAGACCGCACAGCCGGGCACCGAAGCGTTCCGGGTGGCACTGCGCGGCGCGCTCGAGAACATCAAGGAACTGCCGGTCTCGCACGGCATCATGAACACCACCACGACCGACCACAACGGCCTCGACAAGCGCGCACGCGTGATCGTGCAGATCGTCGACGGCAAGTGGAAGCTGCAGAACGACTAAAAACAAAAGCGGTACGCGCCTCTCGCGCAACGTGCGGCTTGTGACGCCGCGTTGCCATTCTGTTCGATGACAATGGCATCGACCGCCGCGCCGTGTTCCGGCGCGGCGGTCGCCTTTTCTGACATTGCGGGTCGATGGACGGCCGCGAGTTCTGCCGCCACGACGGTTTCCCAGTTTCGATTTCGACGCTTCAGGACGAGGAAGTATGGATCTATCAATTGCGGCGATCCTCGCGCAGGACGGCATCACCACCGGCGCGATCTACGCGCTGCTCGCACTCGCGCTGGTGTTGGTGTTCTCCGTGACGCGGGTGATTTTCATCCCGCAAGGGGAGTTTGTTTCGTACGGCGCGTTGACGCTCGCCGCACTGCAGACGCAAAAGTTTCCGGCCACCTGCTGGCTGCTGATGGCGATGGGCGCGGCCTGCTTCGTCGTCGAGATAGCAGGACTGGTGCGGCACCCGGAACGGCGCCGGCATGCGGCTCGCACGCTGGTCATGCTGGTCGGCAAATACTTGCTGTTTCCGATCGCGGTCTACGCGCTCACACAGGGCGTTTTCACGCATTCGCTGCCGATGATCGCGCAGATCGCGTTGACGCTGCTGATCGTGATTCCGATGGGGCCGTATGTGTACCGGCTCGCGTATGAGCCGATCGCGGAGGCGTCCACCTTGCTGCTGCTGATCGTGGCGGTGGCGGTGCACTTCGCGATGGTCGGCCTCGGTCTCGTGATGTTCGGTGCCGAGGGTTCGCGCACCACCGCGTTTTCCGACGCGACCTTCAACGTCCGCAGCCTTTCGATCTCCGGGCAGAGCTTGTGGGTCGTCGGCACGGCGGTGGTGCTGATCGGCGCGCTTTATCTGTACTTCGATCGCTCGATTTCGGGCAAGGCGTTGCGCGCGACCTCGGTGAACCGGCTCGGCGCGCGGCTCGTCGGCATCGGCACGACGCAAGCGGGGCGCCTCGCCTTCACGCTGGCGGCGGGCCTCGGCGCGCTGTGCGGGATCCTCGTCGCACCCTTGACCACCATTTACTACGACTCGGGCTTCCTGATCGGTTTGAAGGGCTTCGTGGGGGCCATTATCGGCGGCCTCGTCAGCTACCCGCTGGCGGCTGCGGGTTCCATCCTGGTCGGTCTGCTGGAGTCGTATTCGTCGTTCTGGGCGAGCGCTTATAAGGAAGTGATCGTGTTCACGCTGATCATCCCGGTGTTGCTCTGGCGAAGTCTTGCCAGCCCGCACGCCGAAGAGGAAGAGGAGTGACGCGATGAAACGGATCATGCAAAACAAGTTCTTCTGGTTGTTCCTCGTGGTGCTGTTCGCGCTGCCGGTGTTGCCGCAACCGATTCACGTGCCTGAGTACTGGGTGACGCTGCTCAACTACATCGGCCTGTATGCGATCGTGGCGATCGGGCTCGTGCTCCTGACCGGTATCGGCGGGATGACGAGCTTCGGCCAGGCCGCGTTTGTCGGCATCGGCGCTTATGCGACCGCGTATCTGACGACGCGCTACGGCGTCTCACCGTGGTTCGCGCTGATTGCGGGCGTGGTGGTGACGGCGCTGATCGCGCTGATGCTCGGCTTGGTGACGATGCGTCTGTCCGGGCACTTTCTGCCGCTCGGTACGATCGCGTGGGGGCTGGCGCTGTTTTACCTGTTCGGCAATCTTGAAATGCTGGGCAAGTACGACGGCATCAACGGGATTCCGGTGCTGAATGTTTTCGGCATCAACCTGGAGTCCGGGCGCCATATCTATTACCTGATCTGGCTGGTCGTGCTCGGCGCGGTGATTTCTGTTCAGAATCTGCTTAATAGCCGGCCGGGCCGGGCGATCCGTGCGCTGCGCGGCGGCGGCATGATGGCCGAAGCGATGGGCGTGAACACCGGGTGGATGCGCGTGGTGATCTTCGTGTACGCAGCGGTGCTGGCCTCGGTCTCGGGCTTTCTCTACGCCCACTTGCAACGCGCGGTGAACCCGACGCCGTTCGGCCTGAATCACGGCATCGAGTTTCTGTTCATGGCCGTGGTGGGCGGCGTCTCGCACGTCTGGGGCGCGGTGCTGGGCGCGGCGATTCTGACCGTGCTGCAGGACTATCTGCAAACGTTGCTGCCCAAGTTGCTCGGCGAGAACGGCAACTTCGAAGTGATCGTGTTCGGCATCCTGATGGTGCTGTTGCTGCAGTACGCGCGCCAAGGCGTATGGCCATTCGTTGCGCGCTTCTTCCCGAAGGGCCCGCGCGCTCATCTGGCCGATCACGCTGACCCATTGCCGCAGCGCAGCAAGCCGGCGGCCGGCGAAGACCTGTTGACGGTCAACAAGGCGCGCAAGCAATTCGGCGGTCTGGTCGCAGTGAACGATGTCAGTTTCGAGGTGAAGGCAGGGCAGATCATCGGCCTGATCGGACCGAACGGCGCCGGTAAGTCGACGACCTTCAATCTGGTCACCGGCGTGCTGCAAACGACCAGCGGCGAGATCACGTTCCGCGGCGAGCGAATCGATTCGTTGAGTTCACGTGAAATCGTCAAACGTGGGATTGGCCGCACCTTTCAGCACGTCAAGCTGCTGCCGGGCATGACGGTGCTGGAGAACGTGGCGATCGGCGCGCATCTGCGCGGGCAGGCCGGCGTTTGGCGCAGCGTCGTGCGCCTGAACAGCGCGGAAGAAGCGCGGCTGATGGCGGAAGCGGCTCGTCAAATTCGCCGCGTCGGCCTGGAGCAACACATGTACGACGAGGCGGGCAGTCTCGCCTTGGGACAGCAGCGAATTCTTGAGATCGCACGCGCGTTGTGCTGCGACCCGACGCTGTTGTTGCTGGACGAGCCGGCCGCCGGTCTGCGTTATCAAGAGAAGCTGCAGTTGGCCGATTTGCTGCGTCGTCTCAAGGCTGAAGGTATGAGCGTGCTGCTGGTGGAGCACGATATGGACTTTGTGATGAATCTCACCGATCGGCTGGTGGTCATGGAGTTCGGTACCCGGATCGCGGAAGGTTTGCCGCAGGACGTACAACAGGACCCGGCTGTGCTGGAAGCCTATCTCGGCGGGGTGGAGTGATGGAGAACACGATGAATGCTGCGGGTCCGATTCTCGACGTGGACGGTTTGTCGGTCCGCTATGGCAAGGTCGAGGCGCTGCACGGCGCGGCGATCAAGGTGCGGGCTGGGCAGATCGTCTCGGTGATCGGCCCGAACGGCGCGGGCAAGTCCACGTTGCTGAATGCGATCATGGGTGCGTTGCCGACCACGGGTCATGCGAAGGGCGTCGTTTCGTATCGGGGCGAAGATGTCAGCGCCGTGCCGGTGGAAAAGCGTGTCGCACGTGGCATGTGCCTGGTGCCGGAAAAGCGCGAGCTGTTCGCCTCGATGACGGTCGAAGACAATCTCGTCCTCGGCGCCTATCGGCGTAAGCGGGCAGGGGAGCGCAACTTTCTCGACCAGCTGGAGCCCGTGTTTACGCTGTTTCCGCGGCTGAAGGAGCGCCGCAAGCAGGCTGCGGGCACCTTATCCGGTGGTGAGCGGCAGATGCTCGCGGTGGGCCGTGCCTTGATGGGCAAGCCCGACCTGCTGATGCTGGACGAGCCAAGTCTTGGCCTTGCGCCGTTGATCGTGAAAGAAATTTTTCACATCATTAGCGCGCTGCGGCAGACCGGCGTAGCTACGCTGCTGATCGAGCAGAATGCACGGGCAGCATTGCAGATCTCCGACTACGGTTATGTGCTGGAGACCGGCGAACTGGCGCTGGAAGGGCCGGCGGCGGACTTGGCGCAGAATCCGCGCGTGATCGAGACGTACCTCGGGTTGGCTAAAAAGGTGGCGTAGCACTCAGGTTCGACGCCGATTCCTGTTGTGCAAAGCGGTGTGTTTCACGTGAAACACACCGCTTTTTTTATGGACAGGTCATCCGGACGAAATTCGGGCCTAAACCGAACCCGTTATAATTCGCCCATACATTTCCTTTGAAAGGCTCACGCGATGATCTGGCGTGAGATCCGCGATGCTCTTTCCCACAGAATTTGACGTAATCGTCGTCGGCGGCGGTCATGCCGGCACGGAAGCCGCTCTGGCTTCGGCGCGCATGGGCAATACGACGCTCCTGCTGACTCACAACATCGAAACACTCGGCCAGATGAGCTGCAATCCGTCCATTGGCGGCATTGGCAAAGGCCATCTGGTCAAGGAAGTCGACGCACTCGGCGGTGCGATGGCGGCCGCAACGGATGAGGGCGGCATTCAGTTCCGCATCCTGAATTCGTCGAAGGGGCCGGCGGTTCGTGCGACGCGCGCACAGGCCGACCGTCTGCTGTACAAGCAGGCTATCCGCCATCGGCTGGAAAATCAGCCGAACCTGTGGCTATTCCAGCAGGCGGTTGACGATCTGATGGTGGAGGGCGACCGCGTCGTTGGCGCCGTGACGCAGGTGGGAATCCGTTTCCGTGCGCGGGCTGTGGTGCTGACTGCGGGGACGTTCCTCGATGGCAAGATTCACGTCGGTTTGAACAACTACACCGGCGGCCGTGCCGGCGATCCGGCGGCGGTGTCGCTGTCGGCGCGTCTGAAGGAATTAAAGCTGCCGCAAGGGCGGCTGAAGACGGGGACGCCGCCGCGCATCGACGGCCGCACGATCGATTTCTTGCAACTCGAAGAACAACCGGGCGATCTGGATCCGGTGCCCGTGTTCTCGTTTCTCGGGCGCGTCGAGCAGCATCCGCAGCAGGTGCCGTGCTGGGTGACGCACACGAACGAGCGGACGCACGACATCATTCGCGGCGGACTTGACCGTTCGCCTATGTACACGGGCGTGATCGAAGGGGTGGGGCCGCGTTATTGCCCATCGATCGAGGACAAGATTCATCGGTTCGCGTCGAAGGAATCGCATCAGATCTTCCTCGAGCCGGAGGGGCTGACGACGAACGAGTTTTACCCGAACGGAATCTCCACGAGCCTGCCGTTTGATGTGCAGTTGGAGTTGGTGCGGTCCATGCGGGGCTTGGAGCATGCCCATATTCTTCGGCCCGGCTACGCGATCGAGTACGATTATTTCGATCCGCGTGGGCTGAAGGCGTCGCTGGAAACCAAGGTGATCAACGGATTGTTCTTCGCCGGCCAGATCAACGGTACGACTGGCTACGAAGAGGCCGCAGCGCAGGGTTTGCTGGCCGGGATCAACGCGGGTCTGTATGTGCAGGGCAAGGAGGCATGGTGCCCTCGCCGCGACCAAGCTTATCTCGGCGTGCTCGTCGACGATCTGGTGACGCGCGGCGTATCCGAGCCGTATCGCATGTTCACGAGTCGTGCCGAATATCGTCTGAGCCTGCGCGAAGACAACGCCGATATGCGTTTGACCGAGATTGGCCGCGAACTGGGTGTGGTCGACGATGTTCGATGGGACGCATTCAGTCGCAAACGCGACGCTGTTTCACGTGAAACAGAGCGCCTTCGTTCGACGTGGGTCAATCCTAAGACGTTACCGGCCGACGAAGCGACCGCTTTGCTCGGCAAGCCGATCGATCACGAATATAGCCTCGCGGATCTGCTGCGCCGCCCGGGTGTGTCGTACGACGGCGTCTGCGGGTTGCGCGCAGGCACGTGTGCCGCGCCTGAGGCGTTGGCGGAAGACGCTGTCCTGCTCGCCCAGATCAAGGAGCAGATCGAGATCGGCATCAAGTACCAGGGCTATATCGACCGCCAAGCGGGCGAAATTGAACGGAACGAGGCGCACGAAAGCACGCGTCTGCCCGAAGGATTGGACTATGCGGAAGTTAGAGGCCTGTCGTTCGAAGCGCGCCAGAAACTGACGCAATTTCGTCCTGAAACCATCGGTCAGGCGTCGCGCATCTCCGGTATTACGCCGGCGGCCATTTCATTGCTCATGGTCCATTTGAAGCGTGGCCTGGGCCGTCGCTCGACGAAACCCGCCGAGCCGGGCGCCGACAGCAAGCCGGTGACGCAATGACGGCAAGCCAGAAGGGAAGCGGTAGGGAGGCGTTGGCGCCACTGCTGGCGGAGGGTGCGCGCGAACTTGGCCTCGACTTGAGCGAGGCCCAACTCGGCAAGTTGCTCGACTACGTCGCGTTGTTGTCCAAGTGGAATGCCGTTTATAACCTCACGGCGATCCGCGAGCCGCGGCAAATGCTGATCCAGCACATTCTGGATTCGCTTTCGATCGTGCCGCATCTGGCGCCGCTCGGCCCGTCCTCGGTGCTCGACGTCGGCTCCGGCGGTGGCTTGCCGGGTATTGTGCTGGCGATCGTCCTACCGGAATGGACTGTCACCGTGAACGATATCGTTCACAAGAAAACGGCTTTTCAGGCTCAGGCCAAGGCCGAGCTTGGCATTTCGAATCTCTCAGTGGTGACCGGCCGTGTCGAGACTTTGCAGCCGGGCGCCGAAGTACCGGCAAAGTTCGACGTAATTGTCTCGCGTGCATTCGCAGAGCTCGCGGATTTCGTTACACTGGCCCGTCATCTGGTTGCGGAGAACGGCGCGATCTGGGCCATGAAAGGCGTCCGTCCGGACGGCGAGATCGAACGTTTGCCGGCCGGCGCCCACGTGGAACAGGTTATCCGGCTGGATGTGCCGTCGCTCGACGCCGAGCGGCACCTGATCAAAGTTTCGGTGGATGCCGGCAGCTAATACCTGCTTAGGGTGGTCGACGCAGCTGCGCCCGGTATCACCCACGATTTTTACTTCATCCAAGCAGCAAAAGGGACACACCAACGATGGCAAAAATCTTCTGCGTTGCGAACCAGAAGGGCGGCGTCGGCAAGACGACGACCGCAGTCAATCTGGCCGCGAGCTTGGCAGCGCAGGGACAGCGAGTCCTTCTCATCGATCTGGACCCGCAGGGCAACGCCACGATGGGCAGCGGCATCGATAAGGCCGCGTGCGCCAACACCGTCTACGAAGTGCTGGTGGATGGCGTCGCGGTGGCCGATGCGCGAGTGCGGCCGGAAGCCGTCGGTTACGACATGCTGCCGGCGAACCGCGAACTCGCCGGCGCCGAGGTCGAGCTGGTCAGCGTGCAGAACCGTGAGCGTCAATTGAAGGTCGCGCTCGCCGCGGTCGAAAACGATTACGATTTTGTGCTGATCGACTGTCCGCCGGCTTTGTCGCTGCTGACGCTCAACGGCCTGTGCGCCGCACACGGCGTAGTGATTCCGATGCAGTGCGAGTACTTCGCGCTTGAAGGCTTGTCCGATCTGGTCAACACGATCAAACAGGTGCATGCCAATCTGAACCGGGATTTGAAAGTGATCGGCCTGCTGCGCGTGATGTTCGATCCGCGTATCACATTGCAGCAGCAGGTTTCGGATCAGTTGAAAGAGCATTTTGGCGACAAGGTGTTCGACGCTGTGATCCCGCGCAACGTGCGTCTTGCCGAGGCGCCCAGCTATGGTCTACCCGGCGTGGTATTCGACAGGGCATCGCGCGGCGCGCAGGCATACGTGCAGTTTGGCGCGGAAATGATTGAGCGGGTGCGCGCATTGAATGACGCGCCCCAGGCATCCTAAGCGGATCGAGGAAGCACAATGAATGCAGTAGCGAGAAAGAAGGGGTTGGGGCGCGGTCTGGAAGCATTGCTCGGGGGCAGTGCGGATATCACCGAGGCGGTGGCGATCGAAGGCGCTCCCAACGTGCTGCCGCTCAGCAAGTTGCAGGCGGGCAAATATCAGCCGCGTACGCGCATGGACGAAGGCGCATTGCAGGAACTGGCGGCCAGCATTCGCGCGCAGGGCTTGATGCAGCCGATCCTCGTGCGTCCCGTGTCCGCCGACAAGTACGAGATCATTGCCGGTGAACGTCGCTTTCGCGCGGCGCGGCTCGCGGGCCTCGACGAAGTCCCGGTGTTGGTGAAGAACGTGCCGGACCAGGCCGCCGCGGCGATGGCGCTGATCGAGAACATTCAGCGTGAAGATCTGAATCCGCTGGAAGAGGCGCAGGGCATCCAGCGCTTGCTCGACGAATTCAATTTCACGCACGAACAGGCAGCGGAGTCGGTCGGCCGGTCGCGTAGTGCGGTATCGAATCTGCTGCGCCTGCTCAATCTGGCTTCGCCTGTGCAGACCATGCTGCTGGCCGGCGATCTGGACATGGGGCACGCCCGCGCGCTGTTGGCCGTCGACGCCGCGACGCAGATCACGCTGGCCAATCAGGTCGTCAACAAGCGCATGTCGGTGCGCGAAACCGAAAAACTGGTGACGACGACGACCAAAGCCGCGCCGGCGGTGAAAGCGCGTGCGAATCCGGACGGTGGCCGCGATACGCGACGGCTCGAAGAAGAGTTGTCCGATTTGCTGGCGGCGACGGTCAAGATCAAACTCGGCCGACGCGGGCGCGGGCAGGTGCTGGTGGACTTCGGCGATCTGGACGCACTGGAAGGCATCCTGGTACGGTTGCGCGGTAACGCCACCGCATGATCGCGCATTGAATAGAAGCGGCCCCAAAGCTTGCGACGAGGCTTAATGCCGATCGCAAGCTGTCTGGTGCGCAGCGCAGGTTCGGCGCCGTAGGCGCGGCACCTCGGTTTTCGTAGCGATTTGCAAGCGCGCATAGAGTTGTGTCAGGCCCTGCAAGCGACAAGCGGCCCTTATTTCATGGATTCCTAAGTAAATTCGACGATAAATAATCAGGATCGCTGATATATTGGTTCGCACTCGCGGTTGTCGCGGTGCGAGCACGTTGCCGTCGGGTTCGCGTCCGCTTCCCAAGGAGCACGGATCGTGGTCTCAGGATAAGTTGACGAAGGAGGGCACACCCTGACGCAAAAGGCGAAAGCGTAGGCCATTGCACGAAGTGCATCGGTCCGGGCGTGGACGGCGTACTTTGTGGTGGGTTCACTTATCGTCATTGCGCGCGAGATTACGAATAAGACCGTGCGAGGGGCTTCATAGCTGGCGCCAGCCCATATGTCCACTCACACAAGCAAAAATCGACGTTTGTTGCATTTTCGAGACGTCTGCTACGGCGTCAAATCGGGTTGCAGGCGAGCGCAAACTTGCCTGATTCAAATCGCATGTTTTGACATTCCCCGACAGCCTTACATTTGACGTGTTTCGCCCCGCAAGACCGCTGTTCCCGCATCGTGAGGAGGCTTTTCACGCTGGTTATTGAACGGCCTAAAGTCTTGAATTGCCTGCAACTATCGCTTACAATCGCCCGGATTTAATTGCACGGCAACCCCGTAAGCGCAGCGAAAGCTCGCGGGCTGGAACAAGACTTTCGGAACACTGCGATGGCGGTCAAAACGTCGAATCAAGCGCCGAAGAATGGGCACGACGGACACCCCGCTGAACGCGAAGTTTCCGTTGCGTCCACCGGCCAGCACGCAACAGCTGATGAAGCGTGGGATGTCGAGCAGCAAGATAACAATATCGTTCCGCTCACGCGGGCCGAAGCTGAAAAGCTGTTTGGTCCCAACGTGAGTCGTCCATCGCGCGTTACGCCTTTCAAGGTCGTGGCGGCGCAAATGGCTTTGTCCCTGGGTGCTACGCTGGTGTGGTGGCTGTTTTACACGCCACCGGGCGCTGCTGCGCTGTCCGCGTTTCTGGGAGGGGCGATCTGCTGGGTGCCGGGCGCGTTGTTCGCGGCACGACTTAGAACGCTGAGCGGCGCTGAAACAGTCATGAGCTGGATGATCGGCGAAGCGCTCAAAATGGGGACAACGATCGCGATGTTCGTAGCCATCGCCTTCTGGTATCACGACGTACGCTGGGTTCCGCTGCTCGTGACTTACCTCATTGCGCTCAAGACGTACTGGATTGCCTTGGCTTGGCGCTAAGGTAGCAGCAACAAAAGTAGTAGCAAAAAAGTAGCGGCAAAAAATTCAGGCTGGCGCGCAGCGCCGGCAACAGGAGTGCGGATATGACACGGTCCGTACCCGGCGTGTTCCCGCAATACAGAATTGCGGCGGGAGCGGCCTCAGACGATTTTCGACAATTTGGGTGGCTTTAACGATATGGCAGCTAGCGAAGGCACGCGCGCAATGGATCCGTCCGAGTACATCGCGCACCACTTGCAGAACTTTTCCACCGCGCACCAGACGTCGATTTTCGACATTCACGTGTGGAATCTGGACACCCTTTTCTGGTCGATCGTTTGCGGTCTGGCCACGATCTTCATCCTGCATCTCGCTGCCCGCAAGGCAACGTCCGGCGTGCCGGGCCGTTTCCAGTGCGCAATCGAAATGCTTGTCGAAATGGTCGAGGATCAATCGAAGTCGATGATCCACGGCACGCGCACCTTCATCGCACCGCTCGCCCTGACCGTGTTCGTCTGGGTCGCGCTGATGAACTCGCTCGACTTTATCCCTGTCGACCTGCCGGGCCATGTGATTGGCTGGCTGGGTCTGTCCGAAGTCATCCCGCACCACCGCATCGTCCCGACCGCCGACCTGAACGGCACGCTCGGCATCGCACTCGGTGTGTTCGCGCTGATGATTTACTACAACTTCAAGATCAAGGGCGCCGGCGGCTTCGTGCATGAACTGCTGTCCGCTCCGTTCGGCGCGCATCCGCTGCTGTGGATCCCGAACCTTGCACTGAACATCATCGAGTTCGTCGCGAAGACGGTCTCGCTCGGCATGCGGCTGTTCGGCAACATGTACGCGGGCGAACTGTTGTTCCTGCTGATTGCCCTGCTCGGCAGCATCTGGAGCTTCGGCGCGGACACGACGGTGCTTGGCTTCATCGGCCACGTGATCGCCGGCAGCGTGTGGGCTATCTTCCACATCCTGATCGTTCTGCTGCAGGCGTTCATTTTCATGATGCTGACGCTGGTGTACATCGGCCAGGCACACGACACGCACTAAACTGCGCCGTCGACAAAAGAATCATCGTTTTTTAAATCCCAGTTCCAACCAGTTCTAAAAGACTTTTCACAAAGGAGTGATCATGCAAGCTTTCATCGCCAACATCCAGGGTCTGACCGCCATCGGTATCGGCATCATCATCGGCCTGGGTGCAATCGGCGCCTGTATCGGTATCGGCCTGATGGGCGGCAAGTACATCGAAGCATGTGCACGTCAGCCTGAGCTGATGAACCCGCTGCAAACCAAGATGTTCCTGCTGGCTGGTCTGATCGATGCGGCGTTCCTGATTGGCGTTGGTGTGGCAATGCTGTTTGCGTTCGCGAACCCGCTGCTGTCGAAGCTGGCAGGCTGAGGTTCCTCGGAAGTTTGCGCCTGAGCTATAACTGGTAAAGGTGCAGGGCGGAACGGGCACTCGGGCGCTGATCGAATACAGAATCGATGAGCGCCTTGCCGTTTCACTTTCCGAACTAGCAACGTTTAAGGAAACACCGTGAATCTCAACGCAACCCTGTTTGCGCAAATGGTCGTGTTCCTGATCCTCGCGTGGTTCACGATGAAGTTCGTGTGGCCGCCGCTGATCAACGCCCTCGACGAGCGCTCGAAGAAGATTGCTGACGGTTTGTCGGCTGCTGAAAAGGGCAAGGCAGAACTCGAAGCCGCTCACAAGCGCGTCGACCAGGAACTCGCTCAGGCACGCAACAACGGTCAGCAACGTATTGCTGACGCAGAAAAGCGCGCTGTTGCAGTCGCTGACGAAATCAAGGCTCAAGCACAAGCTGAGGCCGCTCGCATCATCGCGCAAGCGAAGGCCGACGCGGAACAGCAAGTCGTGAAAGCGCGCGAAACGCTGCGCGGCGAAGTCGCTGCACTCGCTGTGAAAGGCGCTGAACAGATCCTGAAGCGCGAAGTCGACCAGGCAGCTCACGCTGACCTGCTGAATCAACTGAAAGCCGAGCTCTGATCATGGCCGAACTTGCAACCATCGCCCGTCCGTACGCAGAAGCGCTGTTTGGCGTGGCCGAAGCTGGTGACATCGCCGCCTGGTCCACGCTCGTGCAGGAGCTGGCACAGGTTGCGCGTCTGCCCGAAGTGCTGTCGATCGCCTCGAGCCCGAAAGTAAGCCGCGCCCAGGTCAGCGAACTGCTGCTCACCGCGGTCAAGTCGCCGCTCAAGGACAACGCGCAAGCGAAGAATCTGGTGCAAATGCTGGTGGACAATCATCGTCTGCCGTTGCTGCCGGAAATCGCTGTGCAGTTCGAAGAGTTGAAGAACGCCCGCGAAGGGGCGGCCGATGTGCTGATCGTCAGCGCATTCCCGCTCGAAGGCGCGCAGTTGAATGACCTCGTCGCAAGTCTCGAACGCAAGTTCAAACGCAAGCTGAAGCCGACGGTTGAAGTCGACTCGTCGTTGATCGGCGGCGTGCGCGTAACGGTCGGCGACGAAGTGCTCGATACCTCGGTCCGCGCGCGGCTTGCCAGCATGCAGACGGCTCTGACGGCCTGAAGCGCCTAAAGCGCTGAAGCGGCTGGCACGCAACAGAATTGACTATCAGGAGCGAATAATGCAACTCAATCCCTCTGAGATCAGCGAGCTGATCAAGAGCCGGATCCAGGGCCTTGAAGCGAGCGCAGACGTTCGCAACCAGGGCACTGTGATCTCCGTGACCGACGGTATCGTGCGTATCCACGGCCTGTCGGAAGTGATGCAGGGCGAAATGCTCGAATTCCCGGGCAACACCTTCGGTCTCGCGCTGAACCTCGAGCGCGACTCGGTCGGCGCCGTGATTCTGGGTGAGTACGAACACATTTCGGAAGGCGACGTCGTCAAGACGACCGGCCGCATTCTGGAAGTGCCGGTGGGTCCGGAACTGCTCGGCCGCGTGGTCGATGCACTCGGCAACCCGATCGACGGCAAGGGCCCGATCAACGCGAAGAAGACCGACGCAATTGAAAAGATTGCTCCGGGCGTGATCTGGCGTAAGTCGGTTTCGGAGCCGGTCCAAACCGGCCTGAAGTCGATCGACGCGATGGTGCCGGTTGGCCGTGGCCAGCGTGAGCTGATCATTGGCGACCGCCAGTGCGGCAAGACCGCAGTCGCAGTCGACACGATCATCAACCAGAAGGGCAAGAACCTCTTCTGTATTTACGTCGCGATCGGCCAGAAGGCTTCGTCGATCATGAACGTGGTGCGCAAGCTGGAAGAAACCGGCGCGCTGGAATACACGATCGTCGTGGCCGCTTCGGCTTCGGAATCGGCTGCCATGCAGTACCTGGCGCCGTATGCAGGTTGCACGATGGGTGAATACTTCCGCGACCGCGGTCAAGACGCGCTGATCGTTTACGACGACTTGACCAAGCAGGCTTGGGCGTACCGTCAGATCTCGCTGCTGCTGCGCCGTCCGCCGGGCCGTGAAGCGTACCCGGGCGACGTGTTCTATCTGCACTCGCGTCTGTTGGAACGTGCGGCTCGCGTCTCGGAAGACTACGTCGAAAAATTCACCAACGGTGAAGTCAAGGGCAAGAGCGGTTCGCTGACGGCACTGCCGGTCATTGAAACGCAAGCAGGCGACGTGACTGCATTCGTTCCGACGAACGTGATTTCGATTACCGACGGCCAGATCTTCCTGGAAACCGACCTCTTCAACGCAGGTATCCGCCCGGCAATTAACGCCGGCGTGTCGGTGTCGCGCGTCGGTGGCGCGGCTCAAACGAAGGTCGTGAAGAAGCTGTCGGGCGGTATCCGTACCGACCTCGCGCAGTACCGTGAACTGGCTGCGTTCGCGCAGTTCGCCTCGGACCTCGACGAAGCAACCCGCAAGCAGCTGGAACGCGGCCGCCGCGTGACGGAACTGCTGAAGCAGCCGCAATATCAGCCGCTGCAAGTGTGGGAACTGGCTGTCGCGCTGTTCGCAGCGAACAACGGTTACCTCGACGATCTGGAAGTTTCGCAAGTGCTGCCGTTCGAAAAGGGCCTGCGCGACTACCTGAAGTCGAAGCACGCTGACCTGATCAAGCGCGTCGAAGACACGAAGGAACTCTCGAAGGACGACGAAGGCCTGCTGCATACGGCCCTCAAAGACTTCAAGAAGTCCGGCGCTTATTGATCCGCGAGTGACCTGCAAGGCATAAACGGACCTTGAAGCAGCGCGGCCCACAGGCAACTGAACCCGCGCTGCTTCGATCAAGGAGCAAGCAATGGCTGGAATGAAGGAAATTCGCGGCAAGATCAAGAGCGTGCAAAACACGCGCAAGATCACGAAAGCGATGGAGATGGTGGCCGCATCGAAGATGCGCCGCGCTCAGGAGCGCATGCGCGCTGCTCGCCCGTATGCCGACAAGGTCCGCGATATCGCTGCACACATGAGCCGTGCGAACCCGGAGTATCGTCACCCGTTCATGGTGTCGAATGAAGGCGCGAAGACGGCCGGCATCATCCTCGTCACGACCGATAAAGGTCTGTGCGGCGGCATGAACACCAACGTGCTGCGCGCGTCGCTGCAGAAATTCAAGGAACTGGAAGGCCAGGGCAAGACGATCGAAGCAACCGCGATCGGCAGCAAAGGTCTGGGTTTCCTGAACCGTCTGCGCGCCAAGGTGGTGTCGAATGTCGTGCATCTGGGCGATACGCCGCATCTGGAAAAGCTGATCGGCGCGGTGAAGGTGCAGCTCGACCTGTACTCGGAAGGCAAGGTTTCGGCGGTGTACCTGGCGTACACGCGCTTCGTCAATACGATGAAGCAGGAGCCGGTGATCGAGCAACTGCTGCCGCTGTCGGCAGATCAGTTCGAGCGCAAGGAAGAAGACGGCACGACGCCGAGCACGCAGTGGGACTACATCTACGAGCCGGACGCGCAGGCAGTGGTGGACGAGCTGCTGGTGCGTTATGTCGAAGCGCTGGTCTATCAGGCCGTCGCGGAAAACATGGCATCGGAGCAGTCGGCACGGATGGTCGCGATGAAGGCCGCTTCGGACAACGCGAAGACGGTCATCAACGAACTGCAGCTCGTGTACAACAAGAGCCGTCAGGCCGCGATCACGAAAGAACTGTCGGAAATCGTCGGTGGCGCGGCGGCGGTCTGACCTTAACGGTCAAGCATGCCGCTTCGTGTGCGCCTTCGTGGCGCACCCATCGACACTGCGCCTTTGCGCGAGTGAAGAATTGAGTATCTAAAGGAAAAGCGATGAGTACTACTGCTTTGGTAGAAGGCAAGATCGTACAGTGCATCGGCGCGGTGATCGACGTGGAATTTCCGCGTGAATCCATGCCGAAGATTTACGACGCGCTCATTCTCGAAGGTTCGGAACTGACCCTCGAAGTTCAGCAACAGCTGGGCGACGGCGTCGTCCGTACCATCTGTCTGGGTGCATCGGACGGTCTGCGCCGCGGTACGACGGTGAAGAACACTGGCAAGCCGATCAGCGTGCCGGTCGGCAAGCCGACCCTCGGCCGGATCATGGACGTGCTGGGTCGCCCGATCGACGAAGCCGGCCCGATCAACTCGGACGTGGTTCGCGGTATTCACCAGAAGGCTCCGGCGTTCGACGAACTGTCGCCGTCGACGGAACTGCTCGAAACCGGCATCAAGGTTATCGACCTGATCTGCCCGTTCGCCAAGGGCGGTAAGGTTGGCCTGTTCGGTGGCGCCGGCGTGGGCAAGACCGTGAACATGATGGAACTGATCAACAACATCGCGAAGGAACACGGTGGTTACTCCGTGTTCGCGGGTGTTGGCGAGCGTACCCGTGAAGGGAACGACTTCTATCACGAAATGAAGGACTCGAACGTTCTCGACAAGGTCGCGCTGGTGTACGGCCAGATGAACGAGCCGCCGGGCAACCGTCTGCGCGTCGCGCTGACCGGTCTGACGATGGCTGAGCACTTCCGTGACGAAGGTCTCGACGTGCTGTTCTTCGTGGACAACATCTACCGTTTCACGCTGGCG
The DNA here is from genome assembly GCF_002278075.1 of Paraburkholderia aromaticivorans. Lineage (NCBI taxonomy): Bacteria > Pseudomonadati > Pseudomonadota > Betaproteobacteria > Burkholderiales > Burkholderiaceae > Paraburkholderia > Paraburkholderia aromaticivorans. Next base: position 1,267,994 of record NZ_CP022989.1, read on the forward strand.
GGCACGGAAGTGTCGGCACTGCTCGGCCGTATGCCGTCGGCAGTGGGCTATCAGCCGACGCTGGCTGAAGAAATGGGTAAGCTGCAAGAGCGTATTACGTCGACCAAGACCGGCTCGATCACGTCGGTTCAGGCCGTGTACGTCCCTGCGGATGACTTGACCGACCCGTCGCCGGCTACGACTTTCGGCCACCTGGACGCAACGGTCGTGTTGTCGCGTGACATCGCTTCGCTGGGTATCTACCCAGCAGTCGACCCGCTCGATTCGACCTCGCGTCAGATCGACCCGAACGTGATCGGCGAAGAGCACTACTCGATCACGCGCGGCGTGCAGCAAACGCTGCAGCGCTACAAGGAATTGCGCGACATTATCGCGATTCTGGGCATGGACGAACTGGCGCCGGAAGACAAGCTCGCCGTCGCGCGCGCTCGTAAGATCCAGCGTTTCCTGTCGCAGCCGTTCCACGTCGCTGAAGTGTTCACGGGCTCGCCGGGCAAGTACGTGCCGCTGAAGGAAACGATCCGTGGCTTCAAGATGATCGTTGAAGGCGAGTGCGACCACCTGCCGGAGCAGGCGTTCTACATGGTCGGCACGATCGACGAAGCCTTTGAAAAGGCCAAGAAGATCCAGTAAAGGTCGGGTGTAACGAAGCGGGCGCCGGCGTCCGCGTGGAAGGAATACCATCAAGGTATGGAATCCCGAAGCCAGCGCCTCTTAATACGCTCAACCCAGCCTTGCATGGGACGAGAGTCAGCGCTAAAGCGTGCGCTCTCGTCGAGCTTTGCAGGGGACCAGAGTAAGCGCTAAAGCGCCCACTCTGGTCGCAACAGGAGTCGACACTTATGGCAACAATCAAGGTAGACGTCGTTAGCGCGGAAGAGCAGATCTTCTCGGGCCAGGCGAAGTTCGTCGCGCTGCCGGGCGAAGCAGGTGAGCTCGGCATTCTGCCGGGCCACACGCCGCTCATCACGCGGATCCGTCCGGGTGCGGTGCGCATCGAAGCCGAAAATGGCGAAGAAGAGTTTGTCTTCGTCGCCGGCGGCATCCTCGAAATCCAGCCGGGCGCTGTGACGGTTCTCGCCGACACGGCAATCCGCGGCAAGGATCTCGACGAAGCCAAGGCTGAAGATGCACGCAAGCGCGCGGAAGAAGCGCTGCAGAACACGGGTTCGAACCTCGAATACGCAACCGCGCAAGCGGAACTGGCGTACGCGACGGCTCAGCTCGCTGCGATTCAGCGTCTGCGTAAGCTGCGCGGTCAGCACTAAGCAATACGTATCAGAGAGAAAGCAGCCCGTGTGGCTGCTTTTTTTTGACCTTCACTTGACGTTTACGGAAAGGTGAGCAGAATCGTATCCATCGACTCGATGGCGCCGCGCCTCGATGTCTAGCGATGCGCTGCGGGTAAGACTTGATGCCTCGCGGACTCATGCAGGTGGCACAATCGGTTTCAAATTCATTTCAATAAGCGAGCTTCCGCTCAGTTCACGGAGACAACACCATGGCAACGCACGTGTCAGGCGAAGGTGCACTCATCGAGCCCAAGGACGGGCAGTCGTACGTCCGCGGTCCGACCGACATCCCGTTGAGCGAAGCGACTGTAGGTCAGTTCCTGCGCGACACGGCGGAGCGCTTTCCGGATCGTCCGGCTGTGGTGTTTCGCGAGCAGCGTATTCGCTGGACATGGAAGGAGTTCGCGGAAGAAGTCGATGTGTTGGCCGCCGGTCTGCTCACACTCGGTATAGTGAAAGGCGATCGCGTCGGGATTTGGGCACCGAATCGCGTGGAATGGCTGCTCACGCAGTTTGCGACCGCTCGCATCGGCGCCGTGCTGGTCAATATCAATCCGGCGTATCGGCTCGCGGAACTGGAGTACGCGCTGAACAAGGTCGGTTGCAAGGCGATCATTGCCGCGGAACGTTTCAAAACGTCCATGTACCTCGAGATGTTGCAGGAGCTCGCGCCTGAACTGGCCACACAGGCGCCGGGCGAGTTGCATGCGTCGAAATTACCCGATTTGCGCTATGTGATTCGCATGTGCGACACGGAAACGCCGGGTATGTTGACCTTTTCAGACGTAATCGAGCAAGGTCGCGCGTCGCTGGACGTAGCGAGGCTCGATGCCATCGGTGCCACGCTCTCGTCCCACGAGCCGATCAACATCCAGTTCACCAGCGGCACGACAGGCAATCCAAAGGGCGCGACACTGACCCACCGCAACGTGGTCAACAACGCGCGCTACATCGCGATGGCGATGCGGCTGACCGAGCAGGACGGCTTGTGCATTCCCGTGCCGTTGTATCACTGCTTCGGCATGGTGCTGTCGGTGCTGGCGTGCGTGTCGGTCGGCGCGAATATGGTGTTTCCCGGCGAAGGATTCGATCCGGCCGCCACGCTGGCCGCGGTCGCGGAAGAGCACTGCACCGCGCTGCACGGCGTGCCGACCATGTTCATCGCGGAACTCGATCATCCGGACTTTGCCACCTGCGACCTATCGCGCCTGCGCACCGGCATCATGGCTGGCTCGCCTTGTCCGATCGAGACCATGAAAAAGGTCGTCTCGAGGATGCATCTGGGCGAAATCACCATCGCCTACGGCATGACGGAAACCAGCCCGGTCTCGTTCCAGAGCTCGACCACCGACCCGCTCGACAAGCGCACGACGACAGTCGGGCGTATCCAGCCGCATCTGGAGGTGAAAATCGTCGATCCCCTTGGAAACATCGTCCCGGTTGGCGAAACCGGCGAGCTTTGCACACGTGGTTATTCGGTGATGCTGGGCTATTGGGACGACGAGACGAAGACGCGCGAAAGCATTGTCGACGGCTGGATGCACACCGGCGATCTGGCGACGCTTGACGCCGAAGGCTACTGCAACATCGTCGGGCGTCTGAAGGACATGTTGATTCGCGGTGGCGAGAATATCTATCCGCGAGAGATCGAGGAGTTTCTCTTCCGCCATCCGAAGATCCAGAGCGTGCAGGTGTTCGGTGTGCCCGACTCGAAGTACGGTGAAGAGGTGTGTGCGTGGGTTGTATTGCGCTCGGGCGAGCAGGCAACCGCTGAAGAGATCCAGCAATTCTGCCAAGGCCAGATCGCGCACTACAAGGTGCCGAAGTACATCCGTTTCGTTGATGAACTGCCCATGACGGTGACCGGCAAGGTACAGAAGTTCATCATGCGCGAGCGGATGATCAGCGAATTGAAGCTGCGGGAAGACAAGACGGCGTGACGTTCGAAGGCGGGTCCGTCGCGCCACACATCTGGCGCGACGGACCCGCCTTTAAAGAACAGAACAAACCGTTTGCTGAGCTGAAGTCGCCAAAAACCGCGAACATGCTCAAAACGGCGCGTTACTACGCCGCGCAAACGTTTGGCAGGACGAAAAAAAAGCGGGCCTGGAGCCCGCTAAAAACCACACGCTACGGGGTTAGCGCGAGGAGACCAAAGAAGGAACCGACTGAGACGACGACCCTGCGCCGACTACGGCCCCAGCAGGGATGCCCCTTCACAGGGCTTCGGCATGCGCCGACCGGCAAGTGCATCGTATCCGCTCACACCACGCACCCAGCCACATCCGTGTTGAAACCGTTGAGGGCATTGTGGGCGAATTAGCCTACGAGCGCGGTAACAAAGTGTTTCAGGTTGTAACGCCCGCCGGATAAGGCGTTGCAGGACATATTGCCAAAAAAAGTCGTTTGAAACGTAATTTTTACCGATGACTGGCTCGCAATTTCATACGCGTGATTGATGCTATTCGTGACGCATATTGCGGCGTAATCCGTTCAGTCGATTCCGTATGAAATGGTTGCACAGTCATCTTTTTAGGTGTAGAACCGCTTGTGTTACGGGTTCTCGCGAATGGGCAGGGTATTCAACTGCGCAATTGAGCTGGTCGTTTTGCCTCGCAGCATTCGCTGAATGTGCAATTGCCTGTGAAAGGGTCAGTTCGTCGATGGCCGATGCACCTTCATCGTTCCGCTTTTGCTTAATTTCGGCCCGGCATCGTTACATGATTCCGGCGAGAGCGACATCCTTCAGCTCTTTTCGACCGCCTGGCCTCGCCCAGAAAATGGGAAAAATCGGCGGTCGAAAAGGGCGTCATCTACTTCAGCCATTTGTCCGAAATGGCCTGATACTCGCCGGTTGCCCGCGCAAGGTGCAGCCATTGGTCGACATACTCCTGGAAGGCCACGTCGCCGCGCGGCAGCAGCCAGGCTTTTTCTCCATACTGGAAAGGCTTGTCCGGATGCACCGAGCAAAGGCCTGGATTCAGCTTCTGCTGTAGCAGGGTTTCGGACGCGTCCGTCACCATAACGTCGGCTTTGCCGGCGAGGATCTGCTTGAAGATCGTCACGTTGTCGGGATAGACAGTCAGGTTGGCATGCGAAAAGTACTGCTTCGCGAACCGCTCATTGGTGCCGCCCGGATTGACGATCACGCGTGTTGCCGGCTGGTCGATCTGCGCCACCGTCTGATATTTGTTGACGTCGTCGCATCGAACGATCGGCGTCTTGCCGTCGATCATGTACGCCTGGGTGAAAAACGCGCGCTTCTGCCGTTCGAGTGTCGGCGACACGCCGCCCACGCCGACGTCGCACTTGGCGACGAAGTCGTTCATCAGGTTCGACCACGATGTCTTGATGTACTCCGCCTTGACCCCGAGCGATTTGGCGAGCGACTCCGTCATGTCGATATCAATGCCCTCGAACTGGCCCTCCGCCTTGTAGAACGAGTACGGTTTGTAGTCGCCGGTGGTGCAGGCGCGCAGCGTGCCGCGTGCGATGATTTCGTCGAGTCTTGAGGACGGCGCTGCGGTAGTGCTGCTTTGGGCCCAAGCCGCGCCTGCGTGCATGAAAACACAGGTTAGCGTGCCGAGCAGCGCGAGTGTCGCCTTGTTCATCGAGTCTCCTTGGTTGTATGTAATTGTGTGGTAAGTCCGCCCGATCATAGCGCGGCTGTTCGGGCTTGAACATTGGCCTTTCAGCCAGGTACGGCGCCGCCGTCGCCCCATGGAAAACCCGCGGCGAGCGAAGCGCGCTACAGTTATTGCCCGCATCGAGCGCGATGCGGCGAGCGCGCTCCGGTAAAATGCCCCTTTGCCCTCAGTCGTACGCAACGTGGCCCATAAACTCCTGAACGATACTTTCCTGCGCGCCCTGCTGCGCCAGCCGACCGACTACACGCCGATCTGGCTGATGCGGCAAGCGGGCCGCTACCTGCCGGAATACAACGCCACGCGTGGCCGCGCGGGCAGTTTCCTCGGCCTGGCGAAAAACCCGGCGTTCGCAACGGAGGTCACGCTGCAGCCGCTCGAGCGGTATCCGCTGGACGCCGCGATTCTCTTTTCCGACATCCTGACCGTGCCCGACGCCATGGGTCTCGGGCTCGAATTCGTGACCGGCGAGGGACCTCAATTCGCGCGCCCGGTGCGAACGGAAGACGATGTCGCGCGCCTCGCGGTGCCGGACATCGACACCACGCTGCGCTACGTGACCGACGCGGTGCGCGAAATTCGCACCGCGCTCACGGACGCGCAGGGCCGTCAGCGCGTGCCGCTGATCGGTTTTTCGGGTAGTCCGTGGACGCTCGCGTGCTATATGGTCGAAGGCGGCGGCTCGGCGGACTTCCGCACGGTCAAGTCGATGTTGTATGCGCGTCCGGACCTGATGCATCGCATTCTCGACGTCAACGCGCGCTCGGTCGCGGCTTACCTGAACGCACAGATCGCAGCCGGCGCGCAAGCCGTGATGATTTTCGACACGTGGGGCGGGGCACTGGCGGACGGCGCCTATCAACGCTTTTCATTGCACTACATCCAGCAGGTGGTGAGCCAGTTGAAACGCGAGCACGACGGCGAAAAAGTGCCGGTGATCACCTTCACCAAGGGCGGTGGCCTGTGGCTCGACGAGATCGCCGAGATCGGCGTGGATGCGGTCGGTCTCGACTGGACCGTGAACCTGGGCAAGGCGCGTGAACGCGTGGGGGAAAAGGTGGCGCTGCAAGGCAATATCGATCCTTCGGTTCTGTTTGCCCCGCCCGCTGCGATTCGCATGGAAGCGCGCGCCGTACTCGACAGTTTCGGCAATCATCCGGGCCACGTGTTCAATCTCGGCCACGGCATTTCGCAGTTCACGCCGCCGGAACACGTCGCCGAACTCGTGGACGAAGTGCATCGCCACAGCCGGGCTATTCGCAGTGGCGCTCATGCACCGACATGAGGCCGTAATCGTTACCATTTTTGTTGCAACGCAGCGAACTGGGCTCTCGGTCTAAGGGGAAATTTGCAGTCAGCAGGCCGTCGGATGGCGGTCCTGAGAAAGTCAAGACTTGACTTATGCACATTCATCACGCTGCGGCGCGGTAGAAGCTTTAGTCGCATTCCGACCCTTGCACATTGCAGGCGCATTTGATCTAAGCCTTGTCTGGCAAGGCTTTGACGGGGGCGGTGCGGAATGTACGGAATCCCACAAAAGGCCGCTGCGCGGTGGTTTCGGGCCCTTCCGGGCAAAGTTCTCAACAAAGTTATCCACAGGCACGCGGGCCGATTGCAATTGTTCAGCGGAATCCAAAACTTAGCGCGGAAATTGAAGTTTTACTTTAACTTCGGGATGAGCGCCGACCATGCGCCGGGCACCACGATGCGGCGTCCTGTCGCACCCGCTATTCTGATTGCCGGCCACGCGTGAGTGACGTGTTCGTCCGCGTCGCGCTGGATCATCCGCTGCCGACCTTGTTCGACTACCGGTACGACCAGGCTGCGCCGGTCGCGCCGGGCATGCTGGTCAGCGTGCCGTTTGGTAAGCGCGACGTAGTGGGGCTTGTATGCGAAGTGACCGCTCACAGTGAGGTGCCGCCCGACCGCCTTCGCCCGGTCAATAGCGTGTGCACCGCGTGTCCGCCCCTGTCGCCGGAGTGGTTGAGGCTGGCCTCCTTCGCCGCGGATTACTATCAGCGCGGTCTCGGCGAAGTGGCGTTGCCGGGTTTGCCGCAGGCGCTACGCGATGCCTCGCGCTGGTCGCGCCTTCTCGCACCGCAAGAGCGCTACAGCCTCACGCCGACGGGCCGCGCGGCACTGCCCGACGCACTGCCGGTCCGGGCCAGCGCGCTGCGCAAGCTCGCGCAGACGTTGGCCGAGACCGAATTCCTGCTGGCCGCCGAGGCTCGCGCGCTGCACCCCAAAGCGATCGCATCGCTCGATGCATGGCGGGCGGAAGGCTGGGTCGCGCTCGACATCATCGAGGCGGCCGCCGCACTCGCTATTCCTGCATCGTCCGATGCACCCGCGCCCACGCTGCCCACGCTTACTGACGAGCAGGCCGCCGCCGTCGAAGCGATTCGCGACGCCGACGGTTTCGCACCGTTCCTGCTGCACGGCGTGACGGGCAGCGGCAAGACCGAGGTCTACCTGCGCGCCTTGGCCGAAATCCTCGCCGCGAAGCCCGACGCCCAGGCGCTCGTCCTCGTGCCGGAGATCAATCTGACACCGCAGTTCGAGGCGGCCTTCCGGGCCCGCTTCGCCGCGCTCGAGGGCACTTCGATCGTCACGCTGCACAGCGGTCTCGCGGAAGGCGAGCGCGCCCGCAGCTGGTTCGCCGCTCACACGGGCCGCGCCCGCATTGTCCTCGGCACGCGGCTGGCGGTGCTCGCGTCGCTGCCGAAGCTCGCGATCATCGTCGTCGACGAGGAGCACGACCCGGCTTACAAGCAGCAGGAAGGCTTGCGCTATTCGGCGCGCGATCTGGCGGTCTATCGCGCGAAGCAACTCGGATTGCCGGTGGTGCTCGGTTCGGCCACGCCGTCGCTGGAAAGCTGGTGGCAGGCCGACCAGGGTCGCTACAAGCGGCTCACCTTGTCGCGTCGAGCGGTCGCTGACGCCGTGCTGCCCACCGTCAAACTGATCGATCTGGAAGAAGAGCGGCGGCGCGGCCGGGCATCCGTGGAAGGCTTGTCGGGGCCATTGATCGCCGCGCTGAAGGCACGGCTCGAACGCGGCGAGCAAAGCCTCGTGTTCCTGAACCGACGCGGTTACGCGCCGCAGCTGGCCTGCGACGCCTGCGGCTGGGTCGCCGGTTGTCCGCGTTGCACCGCTTATGTCGTGCTGCATAAGCCCGAGCGGGCGCTACGCTGCCATCACTGCGGCTGGGAAGCGCGCATTCCGCGTTCGTGCCCTGAGTGCGGCAACGTCGACATCGCGCCGATGGGCCGCGGCACGCAACGCGTCGAAGAAACACTGGCGAGCGCGGTGCCCGGCGCCCGCGTCCTGCGTATCGATGCCGACAGCACGCGCCGTAAGGGCAGCGCACAGGCGCTGTTCTCCGACGTTCACGCGGGCGAGGTCGATATCCTCGTCGGCACGCAGATGATTGCCAAGGGCCATGACTTCCAGCGCGTGTCGCTGGTCGGCGTGCTGAACGCCGACACCGCGCTCTTTTCCCACGACTTCCGCGCAAGCGAGCGGCTGTTCGCTCAACTGATGCAGGTGAGCGGCCGGGCAGGCCGCGCGGGATTGCCCGGCGAAGTGCTGGTGCAAACGCGCTATCCGCGTCACGCCCTTTACCATGCGCTCGGCCGCCACGACTATGTCGGCTTCGCCAACTCCACACTCGCGGAGCGGCGCGACGCGCACTTGCCGCCATTCGTCTACCAGGCCTTGTTGCGAGCCGAAGGCCGCACGCTCGAGGCCGCGCTCGCCTTTCTGCAGCAGGCGGCGGCCGGCCTGGCCGGCATTCCCGCCGCCGAACGCGTGACCGTCTACGACGCGGTGCCGCTCACCATCGTCAAGGTGATGCATGTGCATCGCGCGCAACTGCTGATCGAAAGTGCATCGCGTGGCGCGTTGCATGCGACCTTGCGTGCCTGGCAGCCGCTGCTGCGCGGTATGAAGGGCGTGCTGCGCTGGAATCTCGAAGTCGATCCGCTCGACATTTGACGAGCGTCCGCCAGGCCGGCCACGCCGTTACTCCTTTCGGTCATATTCATAGAGCGAATGGTCGTTTCGTTTTGCGACGCCGCTCGCCTATATTTCGCCGAATCGGCGCATATTCCAGCAAAACTCCAACAATCCGGCGCCGACGCACCTCAACTCTCTCGGGGGCATGGCGATGAGCGATACCAATCAAACGCTACCAACCGGCGCGGCGCCGGCGAACCGGCAAAGCACGCACGGTGGCGGACTTTTTTCGACGGAAGACTGGTGGGCGGTCTGGGTCGGCCTGCTGGTGGTGGTGATTGCCTGGGCCCTGTTCGCGTCGGGCAGCAGCATCAAGTGGCTTGCGGTTGCGCCAGCCAAATGGTCGAGCTTGGGGCAGACCGCGCAGGACATGGGCAAGCATTTGCCGAACTATGCTGCGCTCTTTGTCGTGTTCGCATCGCTGTTCGGCGTGAGCCTCGCAGCGCTCAAGCAACGGGTCGGCGCTTTCCTCGGGTCGTTCCTGATCCTGTTCATCGCGTCGGCGCTGATCTTCACACTGGGCGCGTGGGTCAACGCGTCGAAGTACAACCTCGAGCCGCCGCTCGTCGCACTGGCGCTCGGCCTGCTGACCTCGAATATGTTCACGCTGCCCGAATGGTTTTCCGCGGGCTTGCGCGTCGAGTTCTATATCAAGGTCGGTATCGTGCTGCTCGGCGCGACGTTGCCGTTCACGCTGCTGGTGTGGGCCGGACCGGTGGCGGTCGGGCAGGCGAGCATCGTCTCGCTCGTCACGTTCTTCGTGATCTTTTTTGCTGCGAAGGCGTTCGGGCTCGACCGGCGCTTTGCCGCCGTGCTCGGGGTCGGAGGCGCGGTATGCGGCGTCTCGGCGGCGATCGCGATTGCCGGCGCGGTGCGCGCCAAGCGCGAACAGGCTTCGGTGGCGATCACGCTGGTGGTGCTATGGGCGATCGTCATGATCTTCGTGCTGCCGTTCGCGTCGCGCTCGCTCGGACTGTCGACCGCGGTCGCCGGCGCATGGATCGGCACCTCCGAATTCGCCGACGCCGCCGGGATCGCGGCAGCGCAAGCTTATGGCGACTTCGCCAGACACGCGGGTGGGGCGATTGCGGGCGCGCCCGAGGCGTCGCTACAGGCGTTCACGCTGATGAAAGTGGTCGGCCGCGATATCTGGATCGGCATCTGGGCGTTCGTGCTGGCGATCGTCGCCACGACTCGCTGGGAAACGCAGGACAGCGGCGTCAAAGCCAAGCCGCGCGCGGGCGAGATCTGGGCGCGCTTTCCGAAGTTCGTCGTCGGCTTCGTGATCGCTTCCGCGCTGGTGACGTGGGTTGCCAGCCACTATTCGCTGGCCGATTACCGCAAGGTCGTGACACCCGAATTCGTCGCGCCGATCACCGCGATGCGCACCTGGGCGTTCACCTTCTGCTTCCTGAGCATCGGGCTGACCACGCGCTTGCGCGCGCTGAGCGCCACCGGCTTGAGGCCGTTCCTCGCCTTTACGGTGGGCGTGGTGGTCAATATCGCCATCGGCTACGCGCTGTCCGCGCACGTGTTCGCACCGTACTGGAATAGCGTGGGGCAGGGCTCATGACGAGCGGCGCGCTACGCTGCGCCAGCACGGCTGACGCACGCGACGAAGCGTGCGCGCCGTGCTGCGCCGGCTGCCGGTATCGCGCTGAGAGTCGGGACGCGTTGGAGCAGAGCATTCCTGGCCTCGCGGTGTTCGGTTCCGCATTTGGCGCGAGCGTCGCGGACAGCCGGCTTTGCCGCCTGCACGACCAGCTCGTTTCGCCCGGCGACGCCTGTCCGCGGTTCGAGCCGGTTCTGCGGAAGTGACACGCGGGCTGCGCGTCGCCGTGGCGGCAAACCGGGCGTCGCGCCCGTCTTCTGCTGGCTCAGCCGGACAGCGGCCTGGCTAACTTCGCCACGCCACGCCGGACATCACCGCTCAATCATTCAACGCGGTCCGCGGATCCCGCGCGGATGCACGCGAAGCCGCGGGCGTGCGCTCGTCGGCCGCCTCGCGCCTGCCTGGGCCGCTTGTCGCGCCACGGATGAACAGCACCGCGCAAGTCGCGCACATTGCCCAGATGCCTACTACCACCAGCCATTTTTCCATTTCGCCTGTCCTCTAAAACCCCGTACCGTTTTTTTGTGCGTGCCAGAAAGGCCGCGCGCCGCTATGTTCCGTATAACGGCGCGCCGACCCGTTCTGATAAGGGTAAATGCAAAAAGAATCACGCCAGGGAAAGTACTGATCGCAACCGGCGTCCTCCCGCGCGGCGCCATGGCGCGAAAACCCCCGTCCCATAAGGCTCCCCGCAAGGTGCAACCATGCACCCGGCATGGTTGCACCTTTTTATTGGGAGGCGTACGATTCGCTCAACTTTTAGTCTTTTGCCAGCACGTTCGTCTGGTATCCGAAGAAGGAAACATGGCTAGCACCACCCTTGGCGTCAAGGTCGACGACCTCCTGCGTTCCCGGCTGAAAGATGCCGCTACCCGTCTCGAACGCACTCCGCACTGGCTCATCAAGCAGGCCATTTTTGCTTACCTCGAAAAGATCGAGCACGGCCAGTTGCCGCCCGAGCTGTCGGGCGTGGCGGGCTCGGCCGATCTGACCGACGGCAGCGCCGTCGAGCACGAGGAAGACGGTGCCTCGCATCCGTTCCTGGAATTCGCGCAGAACGTGCAACCGCAATCGGTGCTGCGCGCCGCGATCACGGCGGCATATCGTCGTCCCGAGCCGGAATGCGTGCCGTTCCTGCTGGGCCAGGCGCGCTTGCCCGCCAACCTCGCGGGCGACGTGCAGGCCATGGCCGGCAAGCTCGTCGAAACGCTACGCACCAAGAGCAAGGGTGGTGGCGTCGAAGGTCTGATCCACGAGTTCTCGCTGTCGAGCCAGGAAGGCGTGGCGCTGATGTGTCTCGCTGAAGCCTTGCTGCGCATTCCCGACCGCGCCACGCGTGACGCGCTGATCCGCGACAAGATCAGCAAGGGCGACTGGAAATCGCACGTCGGCCAGGCGCCGTCGCTGTTCGTCAACGCCGCGACCTGGGGCTTGATGATCACCGGTAAGCTGGTGACGACCAATAGCGAAACGAGCCTTTCGTCGGCGCTCACGCGTCTGATCGGCAAGGGCGGCGAGCCGCTGATCCGCAAGGGCGTGGACATGGCGATGCGCCTGATGGGCGAGCAGTTCGTCACGGGTGAGAACATCTCCGAGGCGCTCGCCAACAGCCGCAAATACGAAGCCCGCGGCTTCCGCTACTCGTACGACATGCTCGGCGAAGCGGCCACCACCGAAGCCGACGCACAGCGCTACTACGCGTCGTACGAACAGGCGATCCACGCAATCGGCAAGGCCGCCGGCGGCCGCGGCATCTACGAAGGCCCGGGCATCTCGATCAAGCTCTCCGCGCTGCACGCACGCTACTCGCGTTCGCAGCAGGAGCGCACGATGAGCGAACTGCTGCCGCGCGTGCGCTCGCTCGCGATCCTGGCGCGCCGCTACGACATCGGCCTGAACATCGACGCCGAAGAAGCCGATCGCCTCGAAATCTCGCTCGATCTGCTCGAAGCGCTGTGCTTCGATCCGGAGCTGGCCGGCTGGAACGGTATCGGCTTCGTGGTGCAGGCGTATCAGAAGCGCTGCCCGTTCGTGATCGAATACCTGATCGATCTGGCGCGCCGCAGCCGTCACCGCATCATGGTGCGCCTCGTGAAGGGCGCGTACTGGGACACCGAAATCAAGCGCGCGCAAGTGGACGGCCTGGAAGGCTATCCGGTGTACACACGCAAGATCTATACGGACGTGTCGTACCTCGCCTGCGCGAAGAAGCTGCTTAGTGCGCCGGATGCGGTCTATCCGCAATTCGCCACGCACAACGCGCACACGTTGTCGGCGATCTATCACCTCGCGGGCAACAACTACTACCCCGGCCAGTACGAGTTCCAGTGTCTGCACGGCATGGGCGAACCGCTGTACGAAGAAGTCACCGGCCGTGACAAGCTGAACCGTCCGTGCCGTGTGTACGCGCCGGTCGGCACGCATGAAACGCTGCTCGCGTACCTCGTGCGCCGTCTGCTGGAAAACGGTGCCAACACGTCGTTCGTGAATCGTATTGCCGATGAAACCGTCGCGATCAAGGACCTGATCGCCGACCCGGTCGACGAAGCCTCGAAGATCGTCCCGCTCGGCGCGCCGCACGCGAAGATTCCGCTGCCGCGCAATCTGTACGGTTCGGAGCGCCTCAATTCGATGGGTCTCGATCTGTCGAACGAGCATCGTCTGGCGTCGCTGTCGTCGGCATTGCTGGCGAGCGCGCACCATCCGTGGCGCGCCGCGCCGATGCTCGAAGACAACGAAATCGCGGTGGGCCTCGCGCGCGACGTGCGCAATCCGGCCGATCATCGCGACCTCGTCGGCACGGTCGTCGAAGCGACGCCGGAGCACGTGAGCGCCGCTTTGGCACACGCGGTGGCCGCCGCGCCGATCTGGCAAGCCACGCCGGTCGATGCGCGCGCCGATTGCCTCGCGCGTGCCGCCGATCTGCTCGAAGCGCAGATGCATACGCTGATGGGCCTCGTGGTGCGTGAAGCCGGCAAGTCGCTGGCGAACGCTGTCGCGGAAATCCGCGAAGCGATCGACTTCCTGCGTTACTACTCCACGCAGATTCGCGACGAGTTTTCCAACGACACGCATCGTCCGCTCGGTCCGGTGGTGTGTATCAGCCCGTGGAATTTCCCGCTGGCGATTTTCATGGGCCAGGTAGCCGCGGCGCTCGCCGCCGGCAACACCGTGCTCGCGAAGCCGGCCGAACAGACGCCGCTGATCGCCGCGCAAGCCGTGCGCATTCTGCGCGAAGCCGGCGTGCCGGCGGGCGCGGTGCAACTGCTGCCGGGCAACGGTGAAACGGTCGGCGCTGCGCTGGTCGCCGACCCGCGCACCCGCGCGGTGATGTTTACCGGCTCGACCGAAGTCGCGCGCCTGATCAACAAGACGCTGTCGAGCCGGCTCGACCCGGACGGCAAGCCGATTCCGCTGATCGCCGAAACCGGTGGTCAGAATGCGATGATCGTCGACTCGTCGGCGCTCGCCGAACAGGTGGTGGCGGACGTGCTGCAATCGTCGTTCGACTCCGCCGGTCAACGGTGTTCCGCGCTGCGCGTTCTTTGTCTGCAGGACGACGTTGCGGACCGCACGTTGGAGATGCTGACCGGCGCGATGCGCGAACTGGCCGTGGGCAATCCGGACCGCCTGTCGATCGACGTCGGTCCGGTGATCGATCTCGACGCGAAGCGCGGTATCGACGCGCACATCGCGGCGATGCGCGAGAAGGGCCGCAAGGTCGAACAACTGCCAATGCCGGACGGTTGCGCGCAAGGCACCTTCGTTGCGCCGACGCTGATCGAGCTCGACAGCATCGACGAACTGAAGCGTGAAGTGTTCGGTCCGGTGCTGCACGTGGTGCGTTACCGCCGCAGCCAGCTGGACAAGCTGCTCGAGCAGATCCGCGCGACCGGCTACGGCCTGACGCTCGGCATCCATACGCGGATCGACGAAACGATCGCCCATGTGATCAGCCGCGCGCACGTGGGCAACATCTACGTGAACCGTAACGTGATCGGCGCGGTGGTGGGTGTTCAGCCGTTCGGCGGGGAAGGTTTGTCGGGCACGGGTCCGAAAGCGGGCGGCGCGCTGTATCTGCAGCGGCTCCTCGCCACGCGTCCGGCAGGTTTGCCGAAGTCGCTCGCGCAGGCGTTGATCGCGGATGCACCGCGCGCTGCCGAAAACGGCGACAATCCGACCGCCGCGTTGACGGCTTACCGCGACTGGCTGATCACCGAACGCGAGCCGCAACTGGCCGCGCGCTGCGACGGCTATCTGTCGCATGTGCCGGCAGGCGCCACGGCGGTATTGTCGGGACCGACCGGCGAGCGCAACACATATACGCTGGGCGCGCGCGGCACGGTGCTGTGTATGGCGTCGACGGCGAGCGGTGCGCGCGTGCAGTTTGCCGCGGCGCTGGCTACGGGAAATCGCGCGTTGTTCGAAGGCGCGGCCGGTGAACAATTGGTGTCGCAATTGCCCGCCTCGCTGAAGTCGCACGCAAGCGTGAAGAAGAACGCCGATACGCCGTTCGACGCCGTGCTGTTCGAAGGCGATAGCGACGAATTGCTGGCGCTGGTGAAGGAAGTCGCGAAGCGTGCGGGCCCGATCGTGTCGGTGCAGGGCGTCGCGGCGCGCGCGCTGGAAAGCGGCGATGAGGACTACGCGCTGGAGCGTCTGTTGACGGAACGCTCGGTCAGCGTGAATACGGCAGCAGCGGGCGGTAATGCGAATTTGATGACGATCGGTTGAGCGAACCTCGGCGATTTCTCAATAAAACGGAAGCGGTACGGCGACCCCGAAACCGCTCCATCCACACCTGGTACCAAGGAGAAGCTATGCAACACAAGATGAAACAGCTGGCAGGCGCCGCACTGGTTGCGGCGATGTCGCTGGCGGGGACGGCCAACGCTCAATCGACGGAAGATGTGAAGGTCGGCTTTGCCGGCCCGATGACTGGCGCGCAGGCGCACTACGGCAAGGACTTCCAGAACGGCATCACGCTGGCAGTGGAAGACATGAACGCGACCAAGCCGGTGATCGGCGGCAAGCAGGTTCGCTTCGTGCTGGATTCGGCCGACGACCAGGCCGACCCGCGCACCGGCACGACCGTTGCGCAAAAGCTGGTGGATGACGGCATCAAGGGCATGCTCGGCCACTTCAACTCGGGCACCACGATTCCGGCTTCGCGCATTTACGCGAACGCTGGCATCCCCGAAATCGCCATGGCGACGGCGCCGGAATACACGCAACAAGGCTTCAAGACCACCTTCCGCATGATGACGTCAGACACGCAGCAAGGTTCGGTTGCCGGCACGTTCGCGGTGAAGACCCTGGGCATGAAGAAGATCGTGATCGTCGACGACCGCACGGCTTACGGCCAGGGTCTGGCCGATCAGTTCGAAAAGGCGGCGAAGGCGGCGGGCGGCCAGATCGTCGACCGTGAATACACGAACGACAAGGCCGTCGACTTCAAGTCGATCCTGACCAAGCTGAAGGCGGTTCAGCCGGACCTGATCTATTACGGCGGCGCGGATTCGCAAGCGGCACCGATGGTCAAGCAAATGAAGGCACTGGGCATCAAGGCGCCGCTGATGGGCGGCGAAATGGTCCACACGCCGACGTTCATCCAGATCGCGGGTGACGCGGCGAACGGCACGGTGGCCTCGCTCGCCGGTCTGCCGCTGGAAGAAATGCCGGGCGGCAAGGACTACGTCGCGAAGTACAAGAAGCGTTTCAACGAAGACGTGCAAACGTACTCGCCGTACGCTTATGACGGCGCAATGGCCATGTTCGACGCCATGAAGAAGGCGAACTCGACCGATCCGGCCAAGTACCTGCCGATGCTGGCGAAGACGTCGATGCCGGCAGTGACGTCGTCGAACCTCGCATACGACAGCAAGGGCGACCTGAAGAACGGCGGCATCACGCTGTACAAGGTTGTCGACGGCAAGTGGACGACGCTGCAAAGCGTGGGCGGCAAGTAAGCAGCCGAGCTGCCTTGGCATCCGGCTGCGGCGTGATGGTATGACGCAGCGCCGGACTCAAAAAAGCCCTGTGGTTTTCCTAACCACAGGGCTTTTTGTTTACCGCTTCGCTATATGTGCCGATAGGCGGCGACCGCGCGGCAACTCAGTCACTCCCCTCGCAGCTTCCTCCCCTGCTCGCGAATCTGCTCCAGCGTCGCTCCTGGCGTGCTCGCTTCCTGCGGCATGCGGATCTCGATCACCGCCGCGCGCTTCGCGTCCATCGAGCGCTTTAGCGCAGGCAGGAAATCCTCGGTCCGCTCCACCGTCTCGCCATGCGCGCCGAACGAACGCGCGAACGCCGCGAAATCGGGATTCGTGAGTCCGGTGCCGTGCACGCGATTCGGATAATGCCGCTCCTGATGCATCCTGATCGTGCCGAAGTGGCTGTTATTCACCACGATGAAGAGCACGTGCAGGTCGTACTGCATCGCCGTCGCGAGTTCTTGCGCGGCCATCATGAAGCAGCCGTCCCCGGCCAGCGCGACGACAGCGCGTTGCGGATACATCGACTTCGCCGCGATCGCCGCCGGCACGCCGTAACCCATCGCCCCGCTCGTCGGCGCGAGCTGCGAACGGTAATGGCGATACGAAAAGTGCCGATGCAACCAGGTCGCGTAATTGCCCGCACCGTTGGTGAGAATCGCGTCGTCCGGCAGATGCGCGCGCAGCTGCTGGATTACTTCGCCCATCTGCACGTCGCCCGGAATCTGACGTGGTTTGCGCCACTCGAGATACGCGCGATGCGCCTCTTCTGCCGCGCCCGACCACGCGAGCCTGTCGGACGGAGGCGCCAACGCCGCCAGCAGCGAGGCGAGCTCCGGCATGCCGGAGACGATCGGCAGATCCGCCGCATACACGCGGCCCAATTCCTCCGCGCCTTGATGCACGTGCACGAGGGTTTGTTTGGTCTTCGGAATGTCGAGCAACGTGTAGCCATTGGTCGTCGCTTCGCCTAAACGCGGTCCGATGGCGAGCAACACGTCGGCGTCGCGGATACGCTGCGCCAGCGCCGGATTGATACCGAGGCCGACGTCGCCGGCATAGTTCGGATGCTCGTTGTCGAGCGTGTCCTGAAAGCGGAACGCGAGGCCGACCGGCAGTTGCCAGTTTTCGACGAAGCGTTGAAAGTCCGCGCACGCAGCAGGCGTCCAGCCGCTGCCGCCGGCGATCACCATGGGCCGCTTGGCGCTTTCGAGCAACACGCGCAACTTCTCGATCTGCGCCGCCGACGGCGACGCCGCGACGCGCTGATACGCCGGCGCGCCGGCCACGACCTCGCATGCGTCGCTCAGCACGTCTTCCGGCAACGACAACACGACGGGTCCAGGCCGACCGGATGTCGCCGTGTGAAACGCGTGGCTGAGATATTCGGGAATGCGTTTGGGATCGTCGATTTGCGCGACCCATTTCGCCATCTGGCCGAACATGCGCCGGTAGTCGATCTCCTGAAACGCCTCGCGGTCGAGATGCTCGCGTGCGCATTGGCCGATCAGCAGGATCATCGGTGTGGAATCCTGAAACGCGGTGTGCACACCGATCGACGCGTGCGTGGCGCCCGGCCCGCGTGTCACGAGTGCGACGCCAGGCCGGCCGGTCAATTTGCCGACGGCCTCCGCCATATTCGCCGCGGCCGCTTCGTGACGGCAAACAATGGTCTGGATGCGTTCGGTTTCATCGTGCAGTGAATCCAGCACGGCGAGAAAACTTTCGCCAGGCACGCAGAAAACACGTTCGACACCGTGCGTCAGCAAAGCGTCGACCACGAGCCGCGCGCCGGTGGTTTGGGCGGCGGCGGAACCGGAAACGGAAACGGGAGCATTCGGCAGCGACATTGCGATGAAGCCTCCAGGCAGTGCGTGAGTGCGATCTGATGAAGCCGCTTCGACCGGACGCTGGCCGACGTGGCGCTTCGACAGCTTACGCCGGCAGCGCGTGCGCTGTCACGGCGCAGCGCAACCGGAGCGCTCGCGCATAACGCGCCGCGCAAATGAAAACGCGGGCCCGATAGCCCGCGTCCTTGCAGTCATGCGCCGTGAAGCGCGGGACTCAGCACTCGACGATATTCACCGCCAGGCCGCCGCGCGACGTTTCCTTGTACTTGGTCTTCATATCCGCGCCGGTCTCGCGCATGGTCTTGATCACCGAGTCGAGCGACACATAATGGCTGCCATCGCCGCGCAAGGCCATGCGCGCCGCATTGACGGCCTTGACCGATGCCATCGCATTGCGCTCGATGCACGGAATCTGCACCATGCCGCCGACCGGGTCGCACGTCAGGCCGAGGTTGTGTTCCATGCCGATTTCCGCGGCGTTCTCGACCTGCCGCGGCGTGCCGCCCATGACCGCGGCGAGCGCGCCCGCCGCCATCGAACAGGCGACGCCCACTTCGCCCTGGCAGCCCACTTCGGCGCCGGAAATCGACGCGTTCAGCTTGTAGAGTATGCCGATCGCCGCAGCGGTCATCAGGAAGTCGATCACGCCTTGCTGATTCGAGCCCGGCATGAAGCGCGTGTAGTAATGCAGCACCGCCGGGATGATGCCGGCCGCGCCGTTGGTCGGCGCCGTGACCACGCGGCCGCCGGCGGCGTTTTCTTCGTTGACGGCAATCGCATAGAGATTGATCCAGTCGATCATCGAAAGCGGATCGCGCAGCGCCAGCTCAGGATTGCCCGACAGCGCGCGATACAGCTGCGGCGCACGACGCTTCACCTGGAACGGGCCGGGCAAGTTGCCGTCGGCGTCCGGATTGTTGATCCCGCAGCCGCGTGCGACACACGATTGCATCACGTCCCAGATCTTCAGCAGCCCGGAACGCGTCTCTTCTTCCGTATGCCAGACGCGCTCGTTTTCCCACATCAACTGGGCGATGCTCTTGCCGGTCGATTCGCACAGTGCGAGCAACTCGTTGCCGCTGCGAAACGCGTGCGGCAATTGATCGACGGCGCTCAGCACCTTCGTGTTCGGCGCGCCCGCCGTCACCACGAAACCGCCGCCCACGGAGAGATAGGTCGACTCGCGCAACGTCTCGCCCTGCGCGTCGTAGGCGCGCAGCTTGAGACCGTTCGGATGCTCGGGCAGCGCCTGACGATAAAACGCAATGTGATCTTTCTGCACGAACGGCACCTCGTGCGTGCCGAGCAGCGCCAGCTTGCGGGACACACGCACGGCGTCGAGGCGCTCGGCGATCGTGTCAGGATTCACGGTGTCGGGCGCATCGCCCATCAGGCCAAGCATCACGCCGCGATCGGTGCCGTGACCTTTGCCCGTCGCGCCGAGTGAGCCGTACAACTCCGCCTTCACCGATGCGCTCGCAGCGAGCAGCCCGTCGCGTTCGAGCCCTTGAGCGAACATCAGCGCCGCGCGCATCGGCCCGACCGTATGCGAACTGGACGGACCGATGCCGATTTTGAAGAGATCGAAAACGCTAACTGCCATTTACTGCTCCCTGCTGATAGATGGTGGGTTCATCGCGCCGGCAGCGGCAGACACACGGCGAGCCAGGCAGGCGGTGTGGGTGCGAGTTGTAGCGCGATCGGCGTATAGCGGCCGTCGAGGCGCGCCGCCAGGTGAAACAGTTCGGTCGCGTTCTTCGGGTCCCACTGACCTGAATAGCCGGGCAAGCCGGCCTCGCGACGTTTTGCATCGAACGGAACGCTCGAATGCACGAATTCTTCGTGGGTCTTGTTGCCGGCCGCGTACGGCGCCAGCCAGTTCAGCGCCGCTTCCAGCGAGGCGCCGTCCGCGCCCTTCTCCGGCAGCCAGTTGCGGTTATGGCGGCGCGCTGCCAGCGCGGCTGTCACGAGCGGCTGTAAATCGTAGGTGACGTAATGCAGCGCGTCGCGTTCAGTGAAATCGATAGTCGAACCATCGGGCTCGATGTTGTCGCCGATATGCTCGACGAACAGACGCTGGGCCGCGTTGATCATCTTGCGGTTATCGAGCGTGAATGCGGCCATGGCGATCAGCTTGACCCGATGGCTCTGCCAGTTGTTTCTGAACGTGCCTTTGAGCGGCCGCGGCTGCGCGTCGACTTGCCCGATGTAACCATTGGCGAGTTTCGTGAGGAACGCCATCGACGCATTGCGCGTCTTCACGGGCAACGCGCTCGCCGTCATGTCGTACGCGAGAATCAACCCTTCGAAACGCGTTTCGTCGATGGGATTGAAGCTCGGTTGATACGTCGTGACCCAGGCGAACAGCAAACGGTCGACAAGCTTGAGATACCGGTCGTCGCTAGTGGCGCGCCAGGCGAGCGCGGCGTCGCGCAACAGATCGAGATCTTTCTCCGCTTCCACGCTCTGGTCGTAAATGCCTTCGTGCGGCAGCGTGCCTTCGGTATGCAGTTTCGCCAGCGCATGCGGCTGGTCGTTCAGATGGGCCTGCACGTTGCTCACCAGTGCTTTCACGCCGGGATCGGCGTTCGTGCGTTCGCTGGTTTGCAGTGCGGGCGCCGCACAAAAATTCATCGCGGCCTGCGCTTGCCGCAGCGGCAGCAGCACGGCCGCGCCAGCCAACAGCAATGTGCAGGCTTGCCGCCATCTCGGGGCTCGCCCTGGTTCGGTCCGGCTTTGCATCGATCGCACCTTTCGCGCCATGCGAAACTCCTCGTTGGGCTGATTCGGTGTGTGATGTTAGCCGTTTGCGGCCAGGAGCGACAGATAACTGAGGACAGAACCACGCACCGCCCTGCCGCCTCTTTTCGAGACAACGGGGCGATGCGCGGCGGCGATCCCGCTTATTCGTAGTCGGCGATCGGCACGCAGGAGCAGAACAGATTGCGGTCGCCGTACACGTTGTCCGCGCGGCCGACCGGCGGCCAGTACTTCTTCGCGATCAGTGTGGGCAGCGGATATGCCGCGGTTTCACGCGCATACGCATGCTTCCAGTCGTTTGCGATGACCACCGCCGCGGTGTGCGGCGCATGCTTCAGCGGATTGTCCTCACGGTCCGAGCGGCCTTCTTCGACTGCGCGGATTTCCTCGCGGATCGCGATCATCGCTTCAATGAAACGGTCGAGTTCTTCCTTCGATTCCGATTCGGTCGGCTCGACCATCAGCGTGCCCGGCACCGGGAAGCTCATGGTCGGGGCATGAAAGCCGTAATCGGCGAGACGCTTGGCGACGTCGTCCACGGTGATGCCGCTGGTTTCCTTGATCGGGCGCAGATCGAGAATGCACTCGTGCGCGACCAGTCCGCCCGGGCCCGAATACAGCACCGGATAGTGCGGCGCGAGCTTCTTCGCGACATAGTTCGCGTTGAGGATCGCGGTTTCCGTGGCGGCGGTGAGGTTCTTCGCGCCCATCATCGCGATATACATCCACGAGATCGGCAGGATCGACGCCGAGCCGTACGGTGCGCCGGACACTGCGCCGATGCCGTTCGGCGCGCGTTCATAGCCCGACGAGATCTGATTCGGCAGGAATTGCGCGAGGTGCGCGCCGACCGCGACCGGACCGACGCCCGGTCCGCCGCCGCCGTGCGGAATGCAGAAGGTCTTATGCAGATTCAGGTGCGACACGTCGCCGCCGAACTGGCCAGGCGCGGTCAGGCCGACCATGGCGTTCATGTTCGCGCCGTCCACATACACCTGGCCGCCGTGCGCATGGACGATCTCGCAGATTTCGCGCACGTTCTGTTCGAACACGCCGTGGGTGGACGGATACGTGATCATGATCGCCGCGAGTTTGTCGGCGTGCTGATCGGCTTTCTTCTTCAGGTCTTCGATATCGACGTTGCCTTGCGCGTCGCACGCCACCACGACCACCTGCATGCCGGCCATCTGTGCCGACGCCGGATTCGTGCCGTGCGCGGAAGCGGGAATCAGGCAGACGTTGCGATGCGCTTCGCCGCGCGAGGCGTGATACGCGTGAATGATCAACAGACCCGCGTACTCGCCTTGCGAGCCGGCGTTCGGTTGCAGCGACACGGCCGCGTAGCCGGTGGCCGCGACAAGCATCTGTTCAAGCTGATCGATCATTTCGCGGTAGCCGACGGTTTGCTCAGCCGGCGCGAACGGATGGATCTGGCCGAATTCAGGCCACGTGACCGGGAGCATCTCCGAGGTCGCGTTCAGCTTCATCGTGCACGAGCCGAGCGGAATCATGGAGCGGTCGAGCGCGAGGTCCTTATCCGACAGACTGCGCAGATAGCGCAGCATTTCCGTTTCCGAATGATGACGGTTGAACACATGGTGCGTGAGATACGCGCTGGTGCGTTCGAGCGCGGCCGGCACGGATGCGGTGTTCGACGCGGCGAGCTTTTCGTCGAGCGTATCGACTTGCGGCACGTCTTTCGTGCCGGCGGCTTGCGCGAACACGTCGAGCAGATCGGCCAGATCGCGGCGCGTGGTGGTTTCGTCGATCGACAGGCCGACTTGCGTATCGCTTACGCGGCGCAGGTTGATGCGCTTCGCTTGCGCCGCGTCGTGCAGCGCTTGTGTGCGCGCGCCGGATTCGAACGTGAGCGTGTCGAAGAAGGTTTCGTTGGCGAGCGTGTAGCCGAGTTGCTTCGCGCCTTCCGCGAGCAACGCGGCGATGCGGTTCACGCGCAGTGCGATGGTCTTCAGGCCGTGCGGGCCGTGATAGACGGCGTACATGCTGGCCATGATCGCGAGCAGCGCTTGCGCGGTACACACATTCGAGGTGGCCTTCTCGCGGCGGATATGTTGTTCGCGCGTTTGCAGCGCGAGACGCAGCGCGGGATTGCCTTGCGCGTCGACGGTCACGCCGACGAGGCGGCCCGGCATCTGGCGTTTGAATTCGTCGCGCACGGCCAGATATGCCGCATGCGGGCCGCCGAAGCCGACCGGCACGCCGAAGCGCTGCGTATTGCCGACGGCCACGTCCGCGCCCCATTCGCCCGGCGGCGTGAGCACGGTCAGCGCGAGCAGGTCGGCGGCGACCACCACGTGGCCGCCCGCGGCGTGGATCGCTTCGGTGAGCGCGCGGTAGTCGCGCACGTCGCCGTTCGCGCCCGGGTATTGCAACAGTACACCGAACGCATTTGCGTTCGCCGCTTCCACAGCCGGCCCCACTTTCACTTCGATGCCGACCGGCGTGGCGCGCGTTTTCACCACTTCGATGGTTTGCGGCAGCACGTCGTCGGCCACGAAGAACACGTTCGACTTCGGCTTGCCGATGCGTTGCAGCAGCGTCATCGCCTCGGCCGCGGCCGTGGCTTCGTCGAGCAGCGACGCATTCGAGATCGCGAGACCGGTCAGGTCGACGATCATCTGCTGGAAGTTCAGCAGCGCTTCCAGACGGCCTTGCGAAATTTCTGGCTGGTACGGCGTGTACGCGGTGTACCACGCCGGATTTTCCAGCACGTTACGCAGGATCACCGTCGGCGTGTGGGCGTTGTAATAGCCCTGGCCGATGTACGAGCGGAACACCTGGTTCCTGTCCGCGAGTTCGCGCAGCGCGGCAAGCGCTTCGGCTTCGCTCTTCGGTTGCGCGAAGGGGCCGAGCGGCAGCGTTTCGGTGCGGCGGATCGTCTTCGGAATAACGGCGTCGATCAGCGCGGCGCGCGACGCGAAGCCGAGGGCTTCGAGCATCGCTTGCTGGTCGGCCGAATCCGGGCCGATGTGCCGTTCGGCGAAGGCGTCGTGCACTTCGAGCGCGGCGAGCGAGAGAGGAGTGCGGTTCATCAGACGATCCGGGTGTTCGAGCTTCATGGGTGTTCCTGGCGGTGCGGCGCGCCATGCCTGACGGCCGCCGCACCTGACGGTTTGACTTTAATGAATGGTGACTCAGGCGCCGATCGACTTGCTGTACGCGTCGGCGTCGATCAGACGGTCCAGCGCGGCGTCCGCGGCCGGCTTGATCTTGAAGAGCCAGCTTTCGTACGGCGTGCTGTTGACCGAATCAGGCGTGTCGGCCACGGCGGTGTTCGCTTCGATGATCTCGCCCGAGACCGGCGCATAGATATCGGAAGCGGCCTTGACCGATTCGATCACGGCGACGGTGTCGCCCGCGCTCACGGTCTTGCCCAGTTCCTGGACTTCGAAGAAGACGATATCGCCGAGCGCTTCCTGCGCGTGGTCGGTGATGCCGACCGTCAGCGTGCCGTCCGCTTCGGTACGGACCCATTCGTGCGATTCGGTGTATTTCAGATCGGCCGGGATGCTCATCGGATGCTCCTATGCGGTGTGATTCGGGGATAACTTAAAAGTGGACTACGCACGCGCCGGTGTGCTTAAACCGCGAGTACCTTGCCATTGCGCACGAACGGCAGTTTTACCACGCTTGCGGGAACGTTTTTGTCACGAATCTGAACGTGAACGGTGTCGCCCGGCTGCACGCCTTTCGGCACGCGCGCAAAGGCGATCGATTCCTGCATGGTCGGGGAAAAAGTGCCGCTGGTGATTTCGCCTTCGCCTTGCGGTGTGACGACTTTCTGATGAGCACGCAGCACGCCTGCCGCCTTGCCGTTTTCCTTCAGCAGGATCAGGCCGACAAACGCGGCTTGCGAACCGCCCGCCTCCAGCTTGCTCTTGCCGACGAAGTCGCGCGGCGAGGTGAGGTCGACCGTCCAGGCGAGGCCGGCGTCGAGCGGCGAGACGTTGTCGTCCATGTCCTGGCCGTACAGGTTCATGCCGGCTTCGAGGCGCAGCGTGTCGCGCGCGCCGAGGCCGGCCGGGCGCACGCCTTGCGCGAGCAGCGCGTTCCACAGCGCTTCCACGTGATCTGCCGGCACGATGATTTCAAAGCCGTCTTCGCCGGTGTAGCCGGTGCGGGCAACGGTCAATTCACCGAACGGCGTGTCTGCGATACGGGCGGCGTTGAACGGCTTCAACGCCTCGGTGGCGGCGCGCGTAGCCGGCACGGTTTGCCAGACTTTTTCGCGAGCGTTCGGGCCTTGCACGGCGACGATCGCGTAGTCGCGGCGCGGCGTGATGGTCAGGCCGAAGCCGCCTTCGGCGTTGAGCTGGCCGAACCAGGCGATGTCCTTGTCGGCGGTGCCGGCGTTGACGACCACCCGGAAGTGATCTTCGCCGAAATAATAGACGATCAGGTCGTCGATCACGCCGCCGTTCGGGTTCAGCAGGCAGGAGTACAGTGCGCGGCCGGGCGTTTGCAGCTTGGCGACGTTATTGGCCAGCGCATATTCGAAGAAGGCGCGCACGCGCTCGCCGGTGAAATCGACCACGCACATGTGCGAGACGTCGAACATGCCGGCGTCGGTGCGCACGGCGCGATGTTCGTCGATCTGCGAGCCGTAGTTGACGGGCATGTCCCAGCCGCCGAAATCGACCATGCGGGCATTGAGCGCACGGTGGGTGGCGTTGAGCGGGGTGTGTTTGAGTTCGGTCATGGGGCCTCGGGCATCTCGCGAAACAAAAAAGGCCATGCGGCGCTACGCCTCGCGGCCTGACGGCTGCGAGCGATGCGTTGCATGGCCCCTCTGTCCTCGATACCTGAGAGATTGCGTCGCCGTGAGAACGTGAATCCGTCACGGTGAAACGCGCGCCCCTTCGGTGGGCAGCCTGCCAATCCGCTCGATTGAACGATGCAGACGGCTACTGCCGCTCTCCAGAGTGCGAAAAACCGGTGCCTTGATGTTGCCTCAACGCGGGTTTTTCGACGCGGTCGGTCCTTTTGCCTGAGAGTTTGCGGGTGTGCCCCTTCGGCGGCGCGGCCTGCGGTTTTCTGCGGCCAGCACGCTCTCCCGACGCGTGCGGCGAATGTACGCGAGGGCCGGGGGCTTGTCAAATAAAGGCCCGCGAGCGGCATGGCACCTGACGCGGCGCTTTGGCGTTCGTCAAAAAAGCGCGGGTTATGATGCCAGCTCTCTTGGTGCTCCGTAGCCCGAACGCGCGGCGATTATTCGCCGATGGCGTGTGCCGCATTGTCCAGTTCCTGATTCAGCACGCGCTGTTCTTCGCTGGACAGGCCGCCGCCGTGTTGCGCGGCCATGTCGTGCGCTTCCTGACGGATCACGTCGAGGCGATGATGCAGCGCGCCGCCTTGCGGGGGCGGGTAATAACCCTGATTCACGCGGTTATCGATACGGCGGCCGAGATTATCGATGCGGCCGTCGACCTGGCGCAGGCGCTGATCCGCGATCTGTTGCGGGCTGGGACGAGGTGCCGGCGCGGGTTGAGGCGCCACCACGCAGGCGGCGACGGAACTGAGCAGGGCGCACGCGGCAAGCGCGCGGATGGAACGGGGCATGAACTCTCCGGAAGTCGTTGTCGTTTTGTGTAGCTACTCGGAAAGCAACGGCTGACTGCCGGACCACGCTGACCGGGAGCGCGGCCTTATTTGTAACGTTATGTTCCTTTCGGGCTTGTTAGATTGCGGCCTGCGCGGCGCGGGCGGCGAGTGCGGTTTTAGGTACACAAGCCGTACCGGCGCGCAGGCAAACGGGTTAGCGAACCCGTTCAAACGGCAGCCGGACGCCTTCTTCCGAACTGCGGGCGGCGAGCTCGATAATTGTCATTACGTCGACGGCATCCTGCGCGCTGACCGGGAACTTCACGCCGTTCTGGATGGCGTCGGCCACGGCGATATAGAAGCCCACGTAATCTCCGTTACGCGTCGGCAACTCGCGCTCCACTTCCTGATTGCCTTCCAGCACGCGCAGCACACCCGCCGCATTGCCTGCGCCGAAGCCTTCGTCGCCCGGTCGCAGGCCGGCCTTCAACTGATCTTCCTGCGTGTCGAGTCCGTATTTCATGTAGCTGCCGCGCGTGCCGTGAATCGTGAACCGCGGCGCGACCAGGGCGGTCAGCGCGCTGGCGTGCAACACCACTTCGAACTCGCCGTAGCCGAGCTGGATATGCACGTAGTCCGGCGCGCTGGCCTCGTCGCGATGTGTGCGCACCGTGGCCAGCACGCTCTGCGGCGCGCCGAACAGCGCCAACGCCTGGTCGGCCAGATGCGGCCCGAGGTCCAGCAGCAAGCCGCCGCCGCGCGACGCTTCCTCGCGCCAGCGCTGCCGCACCTCCGGCCGGAAACGGTCGAAATGTGATTCGTATTGCGTGATCCGTCCCAATTCGCCGCTCGCGAGCAGATCGCGCACGGTCAGAAAATCGCCGTCCCAGCGACGGTTGTGAAACGGCATGAAGAGCTTGCCGCGGGCGAGCGCGATGTTGGCGAGCGTGCGCGCGTCGGCGGCATTCAGCGTGACCGGTTTGTCGACCACCACGTGCTTGCCCGCTTCCAGCGTGCGGCGCGCCAGTTCGAAGTGCGTGTCATTCGGCGTGGCGATCACGATGCAGTCGATTTCTTCGAGCGCCAGCAATGCGTCGAGGTCGGCCACCACCTTGGTATGCGGATAGTCGGCGAGCGCGCGCCCGGGCTGGCTCGTGGCGATGGCCGCGACGCTCGCGCGGCCGCAGTGCGCGATTACCGGCGCGTGAAAGGTCGCGCCGGCGAAACCGTAACCCATCAATCCAATCTTCAGCGATGCGGACATGCTTGTCTTCCTGCAAAAAACGGCGCGCCGCTTTGCCACCGTGGCGGCGGCGCGCAACACTGCAATTGTGGCATGCCCGTGAGGTGGACCGGCAGCGTCGTCGGGGTCCGGGTGAGCATCATGGGACGTGGGCAACGGTGGCGTGCATCCGTGTTAACATCGCTCCTCTCGCGCGATTGCAAAGCGGGCCGGAACGCCCTCCGTGCCGCACGGGGTGCCTGTTCCGGCAGCCGGCTCCGCGCGGCATGCCCACGGGCCTTCGGCCGGCGTTTCGCGCCGCCCCGCCCTCAACCGCCGCTTTAACCGCATCACCCATCCACAGACGATGTCCGCAGGCCTGAACCCCGCTCAAAATGAAGCGGTCCGTTATCTCGACGGTCCGTGTCTCGTGCTCGCCGGCGCAGGCAGCGGCAAGACGCGCGTGATCACGCAGAAAATCGCGCATCTGATCGAGGCCAAGGGCTTCGAGCCGCGCCACATCGCCGCCGTCACGTTCACGAACAAGGCCGCGCTGGAAATGCGCGAGCGCGTGGGCAAGCTGCTGGAAGGCAAGACGCTCACCACGCCCGGCAAGGAAGGCCGCAAAGTGCCCGTCAACCAGTTGACGGTGTGCACCTTCCACTCGCTCGGCGTGCAGATTCTGCGGCAGGAGGCGGAACACGTCGGCCTGAAGCCGCAGTTCTCGATCATGGATTCGGACGACTGCTTCGGCATGATCCAGGAGCAGGTCGGCTCGACGGACAAGGGTTTCATCCGCAAGATCCAGTCGATCATCTCGCTGTGGAAGAACGGCATGATCATGCCCGAGCAGGCGATTGCGATTGCGGCGAACGAGGACGAGCATCAGGCCGCGATCGTCTACCGCAATTACGTGGCCACGCTGCACGCATACCAGGCGGTGGATTTCGACGATCTGATCCGTCTGCCCGCCGAACTCTTCGAGAAGAACGAGCAGGTGCGCGACCGCTGGCAGAACAAGCTGCGCTATCTGCTGATCGACGAGTATCAGGACACCAATGCCTGCCAGTACGAACTGGTGAAACTGCTGGCCGGCAAGCGCGCGGCGTTCACCGCGGTCGGCGACGACGATCAGGCCATCTACGGCTGGCGCGGCGCGACGCTTGAGAACCTCGGGCAGCTCAGCAAGGATTTCCCGAAGCTGCATCTGATCAAGCTGGAGCAGAACTACCGCTCGACGGTGCGCATTCTGACCGCCGCGAACAACGTGATCGCGAACAATCCGAAGCTGTTCGAAAAGAAGCTGTGGTCCGAGCACGGCATGGGCGACACGATCACCGTCACGCCATGCAACGACGAAGAGCACGAGGCCGAATCCGTGGTGTTCCGTCTGTCGGCGCACAAGTTCGAGCGGCGCGCGAATTTCCGCGACTACGCGATCCTGTATCGCGGCAACTTCCAGGCGCGCATCTTCGAACAGGTGCTGCGGCGTGAGCGGATTCCGTACGTGTTGTCCGGCGGCCAGTCGTTCTTCGACAAAGCCGAGATCAAGGACATCTGCGCCTATCTGCGTCTGATCGCCAACGCGAACGACGACCCCGCGTTCATCCGCGCGATCACCACGCCGCGCCGCGGCGTCGGCAATACGACGCTCGAGGCGCTTGGCTCGTTCGCGGGTCAGGCCAAGGTGTCGCTGTTCGAAGCGGTGTACATGGGCGGCATCGAGGCGCGTCTGTCGCCGCGGCAGATCGAACCCATGCGCGTGTTCTGCGACTTCATGCAGCGCCTCACCGATCGCGCCGAGAAGGACGCGGCCGGCCCGCTGCTCGACGAATTGATGGACGCGATTCACTACGAAGCGTATCTGTACGACGCGTTCGACGAACGTCAGGCGCAGTCCAAGTGGCAGAACGTGCTGGAGTTCATGGAATGGCTGAAGCGCAAAGGCACCAAGGCTGAGCCTGCGGGCGCCGCGGCCGACGAAGCAACCGGCTACGACACCGCCGACGGTCTCGGCGACACCGGCAAGAATCTGCTCGGTCTGATCCAGACCGTCGCGCTGATGTCGATGCTCGAAGGCCGCGAGGAAGACCCCGACGCCGTGCGGCTCTCGACGGTGCATGCGTCGAAGGGGCTCGAGTATCCGCACGTGTTTCTGGTGGGTGTCGAAGAAGGCATCATGCCGCATCGCGGCGGTCCCGACGACGAGCCGATCGACGACGCGCGCATCGAAGAAGAGCGCCGGCTGATGTATGTCGCGATCACGCGCGCGCAGCGCAGCTTGCATCTGAACTGGTGCAAGAAGCGCAAGCGCGCGCGCGAAACGGTGGTGTGCGAGCCGTCGCGCTTCATTCCCGAAATGCTGCTCGACGACGCCCCGCCGCCGACGCCCGAAGAAGCGCCGATGTCGCCGAAAGACCGGCTTGCGAGTTTGAAGGCGCTGTTGCAGAAGCCTTGAGCGAGTGCTGTGAACGCTGGGATCTGGCGAAGCACGCGTGTTCGGCGGCGTGAGCGGCAAAGTCGGCGATCCGGCTACCGCGTTCACTGCGGCCGATACGAAAAATCCCTGCGCCGCGTTGCCGTGGGCAGGGATTTTTTTGCGACGTCGCTGACGTGGCAGTGGCTCTTACTTCACCGCGCTGACCATGTAGTCGACGGCGGCTTTCACGTCCGCGTCGGAGGCATTCGAGCCGCCCTTTGGGGGCATCGCGCCCTTGCCGTGCAGCGCGTAGTTATACACCGTGTCCATCGGCTCTTTCAGACGTGGCGCCCAGGCGTCCTTGTCGCCGAACTTCGGTGCGTTCAGCACGCCGGCCGCGTGACAGGCCTGGCAGACTTGCTGGTAAAGCGCCTTGCCGGCTTGCGAAGCATCCGCGCTTTGCGTGCCGCCGGCTGCCGGCGCCGCCGCTTGCGGCACGCTGGCCATCGCGGCCATGGCCGCGGCCGCCTGGGCCGCACCCGCGTCAGAAGCGCCGACCGGTGCGGCTGCGGCCGCATCGGATGCCGCCCCGGCGCCCGCCGCAGGCTGCGCCGGTTCAGGGAAGCTCGCGCCGGAATTGTTCGCCATGTAGGTGACCGCGCGGGCGATTTCGAAGTCACTGTAGTCGTCCGGGCTGGTGCCGCCGCGCGGCGGCATGGCGCCCTTGCCCGCGAGCGCGGTGTGCAGCAGCGTGTCGAAGCCCTGCGCGATGCGTGGCGCCCAGTCGGCGGTATTGGTGAATTTCGGCGCGCCTGCCGCACCCGATGCGTGGCACGCGGAGCACACGGCCTTGTAGACTTCTTCGCCGGACTTGTAGACGCGCGGCGCATTGGCGTCGCGAATGTCGACCTGGGCGAACGGCTTGATGCGGGCGGTGACCTCGGCTTCGGAGAGAGAGTCTGTGCCGGCGCCGGTGCGCGTCGAGTTATCGACGTAGACCGCCAGCAGAACGATGATGACAATCGGGACAGCAAACCCGGCGATGACCGCGGCGATGAGCTGTGCTGGGGTTTTGATCGGGGCTCCGTGTGGTGCTTCGCTCATGCTTGTCTCGTCTCCGTGGGTATGTGAGCGGTACAGCGTGACGGCAACTTCTTGTTCTTAAATCAGCCACGGACGATTATAGACGCAAGATTTCGACGGCGGCGAGGGGCGCGGCGGGGTGTTCAGCAGGCGTTTACCCGCATCGCACGGACCGGCCGGAAGGCGCCCGGTGCCGTCATTCAGGCCGTCCGGTGGACGGTATGGCCGAAACCGGGTATCCTTTCGGTCTCGCTTTGGCGTCGCATCCATCCTGGTTGCCGCGCTTTCGTGTTGAAGCGCCCGTAGCTCAATGGATAGAGTACTGCCCTCCGAAGGCAGGGGTTGCTGGTTCGATCCCAGCCGGGCGCGCCAAGAAGAATCGCTTTCGATCAAGGGCTTGTGCTTTGTGCGCCAAGCCCTTTTGTTTTTCACGGCCTTGCGTGCCCCTCCAGCCCGCTTTTTCCACATAAGCCACGGACACGCGCGTTGACGGTCCGTCTACGATCTGGTCTGTGCTGACGGAATTATCCCGAAGCATCCTTGATCTTCCGATCATCGATTAAGAATCAGACGTAAAAACCCCGTCTTCTGAAATTTCCAATTGCCGCATCCTATCCGCTTAATTAGCATGCGTTGACCATGCAAATCGCATAACGCGTGGACATTTCCGGAGCGGCATTTCAACAATCGCTTCCCTAATTAATAAAAGGCGCCGCGAAGCATTCGCACGCCAGCTGCTTATTTTGCAGATCATGTCCAGAATAACCCGATTTATTTTAAGCGCATCCATTGTGATGCTATCCAGCCTCGTGCACGCGCAATCGGTCGTGCCTGTCACTGCTGCGAGCCGATTCGCCGGTCCCTATCTGGGCTTCAAGGTAGGCGTGAATAACTCCGACGCATCCGGCGTCATCAATAAAGCGTCGCATACCACGGTTTTCCCGGGTTTCACGGCAGGCTATAACTTCGACATCGACCGGTTCGTTGTGGGCGCCGAGGCCTTTTCCGATTTACATCACGGCTCGACAACATATAAGGACGGCGGAATTGACGCGAAATTCGGCATGCCGTTCAATCAGGTTTTGCCTTATCTCCGCCTTGGATTCACGGGAGACGATCCCGACACGCGCTTTCATTGGGGTTTGGGCGTCGAATATAAATTTGCCAGGCACGTCAGCGCGGTAGGCGAATGGACTACCGACACCAGCCATTGCGACGGCACCAAAAGGACAAACAACAGTTTCATCATCGGTCTCCAGTATCACTTCAATTGACCGGTGCGAGCCGCGGCCGCGTGACGAACCCGTGGAACGTCGCATTGCCGATCCGCTTTCACCGCAACAAGGTTGTTGAAAGCATCCCCAACCGTTAGAATCGCCCGGTCACTGGGGAGTAGCCTTCCTTCATCCCATGAAGGAGAGCGCGTCAACATACTTGGCCGATAGGTCATGGCGCGTTCGACCGTGTCGGTTTGGCGAGACCATTGGCGCACTGCCTCGTTCTGGTCGGACGGGTGGCGGTGCGTCATTGGTTTGTCATCTACGTCCGACCGCGGAGTTGTCCCGTGACACATCGTTGTGCCCCGCCAGTCTCCCCTTTGGGCCGTCCATCGCGCCGGCGTTTCTGCGTGCTTGCGGGGAGCCGCGCATGACCAGTCTATTGCTCGAACTCGCTGTCATGCTGGTCGTCATTCTGGTGGCCGCCGAACTCTTCACCAACGCGCTCGAGCATCTGGGCGAACGCCTCAAGATTTCCGAGGGCGTGACAGGTTCGCTATTCGCCGCCGTCGGCACCGCTTTGCCCGAGACCCTCGTGCCGCTGCTGGCGATCGCCGGCGGTACGGCCGATAGCGCGGTCAATCAGGAGATCGGCGTCGGCGCGATTCTGGGCGCGCCGCTGATGCTCTCCACTCTCTCCACGTTTCTCATGACGCTCGCGATCCTCGGCTCGCGCGGCGCGAGCGGCTGGGTCGCGCCGGAGCGGACCGGCTTCACGCGCGACCTCAACTACTTCCTGTGCGCGTTCGTGCTGGCCGCCGCGGCGATGTACGTGCCGCACGAGCAGATGATCGTGCGCGCGCTTTTCAGCGTGGCGCTGGTCGGCGTGTACATCACCTATGTGGTGATGACCTTCCGCGCATCGAATGAGTTGGTCGATGCCGGTCACGGCACCGAAGCGCCAGGCAAGATGCTGATCTCGCGCCTCGGCGTGCCGACCAACATGGCGACGATCGTGGTCCAGCTGGCGCTCGCCGTCGCGTTGCTGGTGTGGGGCGCGGAAGGCTTCATCCACGGTGTGCGCGGCGTGTCGCAGGCGCTCGGCGTGTCGCCGCTGTTGCTCTCGTTGCTGATCATTCCGATCGCCACCGAGCTGCCGGAAAAGGTCAACAGCATTCTGTGGATTCGCCGCGGCAAAGACACGCTGGCGTTCGGCAACATTACCGGTGCGATGGTGTTCCAGGGCACCTTGCTGCCCGCGATCGGCATCTTGCTGACGCCATGGACCCCGCGTATCGAAGTCGTGACCGGCATCGTGATCACACTCGCCGCCGCGGCCTGGCTGCGGATCAATGTACGCGCGCGCGGCGTGCCGGTGTGGGCGTTGCTGGTTTGCGGCGTGCTGTATGTCACGTATCTGGCGATTACGCTGACCCGCTAGCCGCGCCGCTCAACGCCTCATCCGGCGCCAGGCGACACAGTCACGGAAGGCCGTGCCTCGGCCGCCTTCCGCGTTTGCGCCCGTTTCCGCTCACCTGGCCGGTGCGCCGGCCGCGGCTGACGTCGCCGCGTTGGCCGGCTTGAACACCGTCTTCCAGTCATCCTTCATGTCGACGACGAGCCAGCCCTTCGCGCCGGCCTCGTCCAGACCTTTGCCGAGCTTGCCGCTCTTCGACGCGCGGTCATACTGGTATTCGCGTTGCGCATCCGTGTGATGCACGAGCGCCGCGAGGCGCGGACCGTCGCCTGCCGAGGTCCATTCGAGCATCGGCGTGTCGCCATCCGCGTTGCCGAACGCGATCACCGGCCGTCTGCCGATCACGCGATCGATGGCGAGCGGTTTAGCCGCGCCATCCGCTAGCATATCGACCTGCGCGAGGCGCGTGAGCGAGATCGCGCCATTGGTCTGGCTGTACCGGTATTTGACAGTGCTACCGATCACCTGCTCGGGTGGAATGCCAACCATGCGCTGAGCCGCCTCGCGGACGAACTCGACATCGCCACCCGTCGCGAGATAGGTTTTGAAGCCATTCGCGCGCAGGTAGGCGAGCAATTCGAGCATGGGCTGATACGCGAGATCGGTATATGGACGGTTAAAGCGCGGGTCGTTCGCGGAGTCGAACCATTCGTGCACGAGCGCGGCGAACTGCTCGCCCGTCATGCCCGCGTGCGCCGCGGCCAATATGCGCATGGAGCCGGCGTCGCCGCTTGCCGCCACAGTCCCCGGATTGCCTTTGAGGATCGAGCGGAACGGTTCCTGACGCTTCCATTCCGGATGCCTTGCGGCCACGGTCTTCACCCGTTGCAGCGCGAACACCAGTTGAAACGGGGCGGGCTGCTCCGGCCACAGTGTGCCGTCGTTATCGAAGACGGCAATGCGGTCGGCGCGTGGGATGAAGTCCTTGGACTCGGGCGTCGTGACGAGCGTGACGAAATCGACGATCGAGCGTTTGGCCTTCGTGTCGTTCCATGATGCCAACGTCGCGGTCGTCGATGCGCCTGCCTGCGATTCACCCCCGTCCTGGCGCGGCGTAACGGAGCAAGCGGAAAGTGCGACGACGGTGAAGGCAATGCAGTAACGGTGCAGCGTGCGAATCATGAAGGCCTCATCGAAAACGGTGGGTCGAAGCGGGAGCGAGCGTCAGTCTAATGGGCCGACGCGCTCATCGCAGCCTTGGCAGGATGTTTCAGGCAGGGCGGTGGAGTCCGTTCCGGCACGATGAATACCCATCAAATAATTCGAAGGCGGGGCGGCGCCTCGTTTGGGCCGGCGCTTCAGCCGCGTTACAAATTTATCTCTGTCCTTGCCGGAAACGTTGCTAGTATTCCCAACGATGCCAGCGTGGTGAATCATCCACTTTCCGCATGCTTCGTTTGATGCGGCGTTTCTCGTTTTGAAGGAGCGCTCATGCAAGCCCCCGTAGCCCGCCACGCCGCCTTTCCCGCCTGT
Organism: Paraburkholderia aromaticivorans; assembly: GCF_002278075.1. NCBI lineage: Bacteria > Pseudomonadati > Pseudomonadota > Betaproteobacteria > Burkholderiales > Burkholderiaceae > Paraburkholderia > Paraburkholderia aromaticivorans. The sequence continues at coordinate 1,303,615 of NZ_CP022989.1, forward strand.
CCAGATGACATGCCGCGCTTCATTCCCGCGGCCCCGCATTCGCCAGTGTCTGGCTGCCCTGCCGCATGAACGCGCGCGCAAAATGAAATCGATTCGAATCGGACACGCGAACGCCATCATTGCGTTGGGACGATTTCGCGTCAGGCAAAAACAGGCGCTCGCCGCTAGGAATACCCATGGACGAGGCCCGATCACCGACTAATAAATGGCGAGAACGACATCGAATACCTTTGTCAATCGCTCGAGCGGGACAAAGTGTTTTTATTCGGATACCGACGCATCCGGGGGGAGGGTTGACGGCAGTGGGCGCTACACTGTGAGCTTCCCTGGAGATCGGCTGCTGGGCGTCGAAGGCATCCGGTCTCTTGCGATATACAACTGGCATCGCTTTTTTTTCACTCGACCCGCAGAATCGCTACGCGCTCGCCAAGCAGAACAAAAACCTGACGGTCAACGCAAAAGGCTTACTCACGTTTTTGCGAGCAAAACGCGCGGCCGGCGAAGTCAGGTTCGCTGCTTGGTTGCCGGCGTTCGCTATCGCAAAGTTCTCTCTGACCTTGCGCGCCAACTGGCTGCGGCAAGCAGTACTCGATGAAGACTGGACGCCGCCGCCCATCGTGTGCGAAGGCCAACGCATGCGCGCAGTTGCCCGTGTGCGGCTTTGCGACGCAGACGGTCCGAAAGCGGTTCGACGGGAGTGAGAATGCCGAACTTGTATTTGACGAGGACGATGATGAGTCAACCTAACCGTTTCTTCCCGACGAGGCGGCTGGCCGCCCGACTGTGCACGGGCGCGCTTCTGACCACGGCGGGCGTGAGTCTCAGCCAAACGGCGTGGGCGACCGAGGGCGGCATCGGCCGGCCGATCACCGGCATGCAGGTGACGCCGTACGGCGGCGTCGTGCCGCCGACCAACGACTGGATCGTGTCCGCCGCCACGATCTACTACGAAGGCTCGTTAGGCGCGAGCAAGTCGATTCCGATCGCCGGACAGGTCACGGCCGGCGTCAACGCGACGGCTGAATACACCATTCTCGCCGCGGTCAAGACGTGGGGCATTACCGTGGGTGGCTGGAACTTCGCGTCCTCGTTCGGCGTGCCGCTCCAGTACACCGACATCTCGTCGTTTCATAGCCGCTTGCCGAACGACCACGGCACGCAGTTCGCCGATTTCTTCTTCACGCCGGTCATCGCCGGCTATCACCTGACCAAGACCGACCATGTCGCGCTGAGCGTGCAGATCTATGCGCCGACCGGTGCCTACAACCCTAACCGGCTCGCCAATGCCGGGCAGAACACGTGGACCTTCACGCCGACGATCGCCTATACGAAACTGCTTCCGAAAGAGAACATCGAGTTGTCGCTGAACTATGGCCTCGAGTTCTACACGCCCAATAGCGACACCCATTATCACAATGCGCCGGTCAGCGTGCTCGATCTGCTCGCGCTCAAGCGCTTCAGCAACGGCTGGGGTGTCGGCGTAGTGGGCGGCTACATTCAGCAGATCGGCAACGACAGCGGCGGCATCGCAGACGTCGTCGGCGGCAGTCAGGGACATTCCGTCGGTCTCGGACCCATGGTCACGTGGTCCGGCAAGATCCAGAAGACGCCGGTGTCGGCCGCGCTGCGCTGGGTCAACGAGTTCAACACCAGCAACCGGCCGAAGGGCAATGCGGTGCAACTGTCGGTTAATGCGACTTTTCAGTGACGCGGCGCTATTCGAGCCGCACACTGCCCGTAGATGGCAGACGGCGGCCGGCTCAGGCCGGCTGCAAACCAGACCCAACGGCTGGAGTCGCCCCGATCAATGCTCCCTCTCGCGTTCGCATACCGCATACACGCTGGAGCACAAGTCGGGATAGACGCGCCCCAACTCGAAACAGCCGTCCAGATACGCTCTGGAGATAATGCCCGCCTGCAGCGCCGCATCGATCTGGAAGTTGGCGAGACCCTTGAAAAAGACGCCGCCCTCAGTCACTGGGCGAAGCTTCGCGGCACGCAGATCGGCCCGCAGCGTATCGATCGAATAGGTCACCCGGTGACCGTGCGCGGCTTCCGCTGGCGTCACGGCGGCGTGATGGTCGATCAGCCCCATGTTGACCGCAATCTGCCGGGAGCCGGCGCGCGCATTCGGCGCGGCGACGAACAGCCGGCCACCCTCGGATAGCCAGCTGCCGATCCGGCGCAGGACTTCGACCGGATGATCGAGATGTTCGAGCGTATGGATGAGGAAAATGTTGTCGTAGCGTCGCGACGGTTCGAAGGTCTCGAACGTCGAGTGATGAAACTTGACGGCGCCCCTGGTTTTATCCGAAGCAACGGCAATGCAGTCCGCCGATGCTTCGACCACTTCCACCGACGCGAAACGCTGCGTCAGAAGGCGCGTAAAGTTGCCTTCGAAGCATCCCAGTTCGAGCGCGTTATCGCTGGCGAGAAAGGGCTCGAATGTCCGAAGCATGTACTCATGCATCAGGTAATCGAAGTCGTAGGCGTAGCGATGTTCCGGATGGTCTTTCGCTTCCGCGTTGTAGTCTCTGCTCATGTCGTCAATCCTGTCCGCGTTGATAGAACCGCTGCTCCACCGGCACGTAAAACTCATCGAGCGACTCCGGCACGCGGGCGTTGAAGCCGAGCACCTGGCGCATCCATGCGTTACAGCGGTCGAGATGGCGGTAGCCGAACAGCCTCGCGTAATCGAGCTGCGGCTTGAAGAATGGGCTGGTGAACGTCAGTGTCAGCGCCCGGCGCGGCGCGTCGGTGGTATTGCGCCCAGTGGCATGCCACATGCGCGAATCGAACAGCAGAACCGAGCCGCGCTCGCCGGTCGCACGCGCGGCCTGCGCGTAGAACTGTTCGTCGGTGGGCTGCTGCTGGATGTTTTGCGAGTGCGGGAGGATATGCGTCGCACCGTTCTCGAGCGTGAAATCGTCGAGCATCACCAGTGCGTTCACCATGAAGCGCCGCGTGTCCGAGCCGAAGCGGATATCGCGATGCACGTTCTGCACGTACGAACGCGAGTCGCGCTCGTTGATCACGCCGCCGTACGAATTCAGGATGAAGTTGCCTTCAAAGTATCCTTTGAAAATCGGCTCCAACGCCGCGAGCTCCGCCAGCAATTCGACGTAGCACGGATCATCCATCAGCAGGTGATGCAAGGTGCCGGCGCTGTTTTCCAGCACGCCGTTGCGTCGTCTGATTTCGTCGCGCAACGCGAGCGAAGGACCCAGCGCCTCGACCAGCGTGTCGAGCAATGCGCTGCGGATCAGGCGGGGAAGCACGGTCCAGCCTGCCGTTGCAAGCGCAGTGTGGTGTTGAGCGTCAATCATGTTCATGAGTGGAGCGAGGCAACGGCAAAGATGAAGGGCTCAGCGTCGGTCATCGGCCAGGATGGCCATCGGAATGACGTCGAGATAGCGGCCGCCTTTGAAGGCGGCCTGGCGCAACAGACCTTCGGCACGAAAGCCCACCTTCTCGTAAAGCGCGATGGCGCGCGCATTGGATGCGAGCACGGTCAACGAAATGCGGTTGAGATTGAGGTCGCCGAATGCGTGTTCGAGCGTCTGACGTGTCGCGGCCTCGCCGATGCCTCGGCCGCGCGCCGTCTGCGCGCCAATTTGAATAGAGAACTCCGCGCAGCGGTTCACCCAGTCGATGCCCAGCAGATAGGTCACGCCAACGACTTCCTGGGTGGAGGCGAGGCATACGGCAAGACGCACGTTGCCCGCGCGGGAACCGAGGTAACTATCGAACCATTTGTTGTCGATCTCCGCGCCCACATATCGGAAGGCGCCGCCCAGCAAGCTGACCAGTGCCTTGTCGGCGCGCCACGCATTGATGGTCGGCAGGTCGCCGCGTTCGATCTCGCGCAGGAATATCGTGTTGTCGCTCATGTGAGCCGGTCCAGTAAGTGTTGCACCATCGGCGCGAGATCGTCGCGCGTAAGCCGCTGATCACAGGGCAGGCAAAGTGTCGAACCCGGGAGAGCGCGTTCGAAGTCCGGCGCGCCTTCGGCGTCCGCAACATCCGGCCAGTAGGTGGGCGTATAGATGCGCCGGGCGCGAAGCGTTTCACGCACGCCGGCCGGCGCGTCGAAGAAGGGGTAGCAGAGCGGTGCCGCCTGTTCGTCGTAGTGAAACGTGAAGCGGTTGTAGCGCTGCAACTTCTCGTGCAGAAAAGCGAAGTTCTCGACTCGGCGTGCCCGCACACTGTCGTAATCGATGCCGGCGAGCAGCCGCTCGGTCAATGCCGACATCCGCAACGGCTCCTGGTGCTTCAGGCTTTCTTCAGCCGCGGCGTAATCGGCGTAGCCCGCTTCGGCGTCTTTCGCGAGTCGTGTCAGCAGATGCCCACAGCGCTGCAATGAGCCATCGTCAGTTGTTTGCGGCAACTCGATCGGCTGCTGTGTGACGAGATACCCGCCGTCCGGCACGCCAAGAAATTTTCGCGGCGAGTAGAGCGTGGCGAGGCAATCGGCGGGCTGCGCGAACAGCGCCTGCGCATTGTCGATCAACACGCGCTCGCGTGGAAACCGGCTGAGGACATCGTCGATCTGGTGAGCGCACAGGCCGAAATAGTTGACGTAGACGAGCCACTCACCGTGCGCGATATTGGCCGACTGCACGCGCAAGCCGGAGTCGAGCCGATAGCGTTTGACCGGCGTGCCGGTCATGCGCAGCGGCTCGATCATCGCATCGCAGATGTACCAGGGCATCCAGACGGCAGTCGGCCGCCCGGCGCGCAGCAATGCAAGAAACGCCGCGCGCGACGACTGAAAGCGCAGCGCGTTGCCGTGAAGCGGCGCTTCCACTCGCGGCAGTTCGAGTTCGAAATATCCGCCGATTGCACGCGGTTCGCGCGAAATCATGCGTTCACCTCGACGCACAGCATATCTCTGACGCTGTTTCTGCTATTGAACATCAGCACGTCGAGAATGGATAAAGCCGGATGAAAAGCGTCGTCGTTGAACTGCGTATAGGGGGATAGATTCGGCTCGATAAAGGCGAGCTCCACGCCGCGTGCCGAGAATGCGTTGCTATCGTAAAGCTCGCGGCCGCCCGGCAGGTTCACATAGGTGGCCGCTTGCTCTTTCATGCAAATGTCCAAAACCCGCTCGGTGCCCTTGAGTTGCGCATTGCCATACTGCGTCGACGACGGGACGAACTCGGTGTCGATCTCGAGGTATCGGCAGATTTCCATCACCGTGTGCGAGGCAAGCAGTGAAATGGGCGCGAGGGGCTCCGTCAGAATCCGTCCGATCAACGTGCTCACCTGCGGGTAATAAGGCGCTTTGGCATAGGCGTGCCGAATCGATTCGAGCAGCTTGCGCAGCCAGCGCTCGCGCGGTTCGACCAGCACCTCGTTGATCTTCAGCATCGGACTCGCGCCGCTGAGCGGCACGGTGAGATAACGCACCTGGTCGCCCTGCAGCATCCGGTTGCGGTTGATCCAGCCGTTCTTGATGAAGTTCACGTCGTCGTAAAAGACGAACTTGTCGACAGCCGCTGCCAGCTGAAAATACCCGATATACGGCAGCAGGTAGGGCTGCATGATCGCGAGCTTCATGGCGTTCAGGTATCCGCGATGATCCCGATGATGCGATCGAGCATGTCGTCTGTCAGCGCCGGGAAAATCGGCAGACACAGGACCTGCTGCGCAGCGGCATGCGCGACCGGCAGATTGTCCTGACGCGCGGAAGGCAGGCCGCGATAGATCGGAAAGTCCGAGATCAGCGGATAGAAATAGCGGCGCGCGTAGATGTTTCGGTCGCGGAATTTCTGATACAGCGCATCCCGGCTGATCGGATAGTCCGGGCCGACGAGAATCGGAAAGTACGAGTGGTTCGCGACTTTCTGGCCTTCCTTCGGCAGGCAGCGGATACCGCGCACGTCGCGCAGCCGCTCGCGATAGATCGCGTCGATCCGCGCGCGCCGTGCCAGCGCTTCGTCGATGTGCTGCAGTTGCAGCAGCCCGAACGCGGCGTTGATTTCGCTCATCTTGCCGTTGATGCCGGAGGCAACCACGGTCACCTCATCGACGAAACCGAAGTTCTTCAGATGGTCGATGCGCTGTTTGGTCTTGGCGTCCTGGCAAATGATCGCGCCGCCTTCGAACGTGTTGAACACCTTGGTCGCGTGAAAGCTCAGCACGGCGAGATCGCCGTGTTCGAGCACACTGCCCGTCTCGGTCTGCACGCCGAACGCATGGGCCGCGTCGTAGATCACCTTCAGATTGTAGTTGTCGGCGATTTTCTGAATCGCCTCGACGTCGCACGGCTTGCCGTAGCAATGCACCGGCATGATGGCGGTGGTCTGCGGCGTGATCGCGGCCTCGATTTTGGCGGGATCGAGATTGAGCGTGTACGGATCGACGTCGGCGAATACCGGTTTGATGCCGTTCCAGACCAGCGAGTGCGCGGTGGCGACGAACGAATATGGCGTCGTGATCACTTCACCGGTCACGCGCAGCGCCTGCAGTGCGGTGAGCAGCGCGAGCGTACCGTTGGTGAACAGCGCCAGATGACGCACGCCGAGGTACTTGCACAGCGCCTCTTCGAACTGCTGGTGAAACGGACCGGCGTTGGTCAGGATCTTGCTGTCCCAGATCTGCTGGAGATAGGGAATGAATTCTTCGAGAGGCGCAAGATGCGGCTGGGTAACGTAAATGCGCTCGTCGATCTGCGGCTCGATGGCCCCAAGCGGTAAGGCAGCGTTCACTTGTTTTCCCCCGTCCTCGACTGCGTGGTGGCGTCGCCCGTGGCGGCGATGGCTTCTTCTGCTGTGACTTCGAACGCGACCGGCGGTTGTTCGTTGCACCAGCGTTGCCACATGATTCGCAACGCGCGCGACAAACCTGCGGCCACCACTTCAGGCCGGAATGCCGCCGAGGCCATGCAGCGTTCGCGCAGCCCGGTGCGCAGCGCGGCGAGCGCCGGGATATCCGAGGACAACGCGACCCCCTTGGCGACGAAATCCGCCTTGTCCCTGGCAAGGAACTGCTCCAACCCGACGTGCGACATCCAGGTGGCGCCGGCGCGGCTCGGCAACGTGTCGCCTGCAATCGTCAAGGTCGGCACGCCCATCCACAAGGAATTCAGCACGGTGGTCGAACCCGTGTACGGGAACGTATCGAGGCAGATGTCGACGTGAAAATGCTGCTGCAGATAGACCGGAATGCTGGAGCGGCGGCGGAACATCAGACGCTCGCGCGCGATGCCCGATTGGGCGAACCAGTCGATGAGAAGCTGTTCGTCCTCGTCGGTTGCGATCGCGCCCAGCAACATTCGCGACGACGGTTGCGCGTGAAGCAGTTCCGCCCAGAGGGCGATCACGTCGGGGCGCAGTTTGTTGAGGCGGTTAAAGCTGCCGAACGTCACGTAGCCGTTGTGCATGGCCGGCAGGATGTTGACGGGCGGCGCGCTTTTTTCCGGCAGGAAGGGCGCGTTCGCGGGCAAATGGACGATCTTCTCGGAGAACATGCGCTCCGGCTCGCCGAACGGCACACCGAACCGGTCGACGAGGTAATAGTCCATCGCGCTCAGGCCGGTCGTGGCAGGGTAGCCGAGCCAACTGACCTGGATCGGCGCGGGCTTGCGCGCGAACGTGAGGAGACGATTGCGGCCCGTGTGCCCGGACAAGTCGAACAGAATGTCGATTCTGTCGTCGCGGATCCGGTTCGCCAGGTGCGCATCCGGCATGCCGGTGACCTGGTGCCATTCATGGGCGCACTTGCGCAGCAAATGGGTGTAGTCGTCTTCCAGGATGTGGTTGTTGTACACATGAAGCGAGACGCTGGCATCGGTCGCGAGGCGTTCCATGATCGGCAGCAGATACGAGGCGACGGCGTGACGGAACAGGTCGCCGGAAACGAGGCCGATCTTCAGCTTGCGATTCGGCGTGCGCTTGTTGACGTGACGCGGCCACTGCGCGCGCACCGGTGCTTCGTGCTGTTGGGCGAACTTGAGGTGTTCGGCGAACAGTGTGTCCTGCTTGACCTCGGGATTGTGGGCGAGCGAAAACAGATAGTTGTCCGCCGCGATCGCGTCTTTCGGGTCCTTCTCCAGAGCGACGCTAAAACTCTCCTGCGCCTCGGCCACCATGCCCAGATCGAGCTGCAGCACACCCAGTGTGTTGTACATGCCGGACGTGTCCGGCGCCAGCTCGATCGCGCGCCGTGCCGCAGCCAGCCCCTCGGCCACGCGTCTCTGATAAACCAGCGACATGCCGTAGATCCGTTGCGCTTCGGCAACGGCCGGGTTGATCGCGATGATCGCGCGGCAGACTTCTTCGGCGTCCTTATGCAAGCCTTTCAGTCGCAGCGTATCCGCGAGGACGGTGCGGCTTTCCAGTTCTTCCGGCAGCAGTTCGGCGGCTTTGCGCAACGGCATGAGCGCGTCGTCGTAACGGCCCAGACGGTGCAGCGCAATCCCGAACCAGCGCCACGCGTTACCGTCGGCGGGGAAGCGCTGGGTGAGGGTGCGGGCAAGTTTGACGGCGTCGGTGATCTGGCCTTTGTTGTACAGCGAGGTGAATCGCGTCGTTTCCTGCTGGCTCACGCGCCGTCCGCTGGCGATCGTGGATTTGCCGGCGTCCGCGGCGGCTTCTGCGGTCTCGCTATCCGTTGCGGCAGCCACGCTGCTGGCTGTCGGTGGATTCTGGTCTGCCGCAGGCTGTGTCAGGACGATCTTGCCGGGATTCGCCATCCGCACGATCAGGCCGTCCACCGCCGGGCCCTTCAGGCCTTGTTTCTGGCCCATTTCCAGCGCAAGCCACGCGGCAGCGGTTTCGCCGGCGTCGATCAACGCGCTGATATAAGCCACCCAGTACTGGCCGTTGTGCGGCTGTTGGCCCAACGCCAGCTCGAAACGGGGCAACGCGTCTTTGGGACGGTCCGTTTGAACGAGCAGGACGCCGTGGTTGTAAAGCACGTCCGAGTGCTGCGGTTGTGCGTCGAGGATCGCCTGATAGAGCGCTTCGGCGTCGTCGAATTCGCCCTTGTGGTGGTGCTCCAGCGCCGTTTGCAAAACGAGTGCGATGTCGTGCTCGAGCTGTTGTTCGGGCGTCAAGGGTTCAGCGGTCGGCTGCTCGTACAGGAGAGTCATGGTCTCAGCGCAGAATGGTCTATGACGGAAATTGTGCGACGGGGAGGGCGTTTCCGATGCTCGGAGATGACGGTAAAAAGGCCGCCTGTTTAGCGTATGGAGAGGGAGGACGGAAAGCCGGAAGACAGGAGGAAAGCGGGACGAAAACAAGAAAAAAGCCCGCACGAGGCGGGCTGAGGGAACGAGCGCGCCTCACTTCGGCACGTAGTTCTTATTGTCGGGTCGGCCGGTCGGACCGGCTTTGTTGGGGCGCATGTCGCTCAAGGCGGCTGCGTTCCGGGTGATGTCTACAGGCGGGCCATCCGCTGATATTCGCCGGCGGCCCTGGTGCGCCCGATTGCCGCGTCGAACTCGATATGCAGTTCGTTCTGGGTGAGTGCCGCGTCGGCGAGCAGCGCCGCGTCGATCGCCTGGATCTGGCGGATCATCTCCAGCGCGGCCGGCTCCTGCTCCGCGGTGAGCGACATCAGCAGCGGCGAGCGCGTTTCGGTCAGGCGGGCGGCTTCCGGCCAGTCGGCGAGCGAGGCCGCCTGCTCGATTTCCCGCGTGATCGACAGCACGCGCTCGACCAGTTCCGTCTGATTCATGGTGTGCGCGTTCATGGCTTAGCCCTTGTTCGTGGCCAGCGCGCCGGCGCTGTTGGTGCCGCCGAACAGCGCGGTCAGGTACTGCGAATTGTTGTTCATGGTCGCCATCAACGTATTCAGGGCGGTGAACTGCGCCTGATACTGGTTCGTCAACTGTGTCGTGTAGTCGGCGAGCGCGGTTTGTTGCGTGGTGATGCTCTTCAGGTCGGCATTGAGCGCGGTATTACGCGTGTCGATGATGCCGCCGGTCTGCGTGAACGTGGTGATGCTGCTGTTCAACTGCTCGGCAATGCCGTTGGTCGAGTTGAAGAGCGATGCGACCGTGGCCGGACTGCTCGTTAGCGCCGTATTCAGCGCGGTATTGTCGACCACCAGCGTGCCGTCCGCCGGATTGTCCTTCAGCGAGATACCGATTGCCGCCAGCGTGGTGCCGGTGCTGCCCGAGCCAACCGAGCCGCCGATGATGCTCGCCAGCGTGTTCTTGATCGTCTGCAGCGTGGAGTCGCCGAGCAGCGGACCTTGCGACGTCGAGCCGGAACTGAACGAGGTGAGGGTGGACATCGTCGTGACGACGGTGTTGTACAGGCTCACGAAATTGTTGATCGCGGTGTTCTGCGAGGCGGTGTCCTGCGCAATGGTCAGCGTCTGCGTGGTGCCCGCGGATGCGGCCGTCAGGTTCATCGTGACGCCGGAAATGGCGCTCGTCACCGCATTGGTCGAACTGCTGGCCGCGATCCCGCCGACCGTGAACTCCGCGTCCTGGGCAAAACCGCTCTGCGTCCAGGCGCTGCCCGCATTGGCCGAGGTGATCGTCGACTGGCCGCCGGTGGTGCTCGCGGTCGAGGTCACGCCGAGGCTCGACAGGCCGTTGTCGGTGGTGACGTTACTGGTCGTGACGTTGATGACGTTCGCCGCCCCCGTGTTCGCCGCGCGCAGCACGAGGTGGGCGCCGTCCGTGCCGGTCACGATGGTCGCCGTGACGCCGGGGTTGCTGCTGCTCGCGTTGATCGCCGAAGCGATGCCCGAGAGCGTGTTGTTGGTGCCGTCGACGTTGATATCCATCGACTTGCCGCCCAGCGAGATGGACAGCGTGCCGGTGCCCAGTTGCGTCGTGGAGCTGAAGGCCGCCGACGACAAGGCTTGCGAGCTGGCAATCTGCGTCACGGCAACCGAGTAGCTGCCGGCCACGGCGCCGACGCCCGCGGTCGCGGTCAAGCCGGTGCCGCTCGCGGTGGCCGCGAAGGTCGACAGCGTGTTGCCGTTGGCGAGGTTGGTGATGCCCGACTGCAATGCGCTCAGCGCGGAGCTCAGTGCGCCGTAGGCGGACAGTGTGGTGTTGTCGGTGGTTTGTCGTGCCGCCAGAGCCGCGGTTTGTCCTGCGGTCTTCGCGTTCACGAGCGCCGTGACGAGCGTCGACACGTCCATCGACGAATTGCCCGTCGAGCCGCTGATGATCGATTGAGCAGCCGACTGCAGCGCGGCGTTGGCGCTTGCCGTAGAAGACGAGGTTGAGATCGAGGACATGCAGAGGCTCCGGGCGTCTGAAAATCTGTATTGGGTGGTGCGCGATGCTACATCACTGCGTGATGGAAATGCACAGCGGGAGGCATGCCTCCCGTCGTTTGAAACCGGCGATGCGTCCCGCTTGCGCGCGACGCATCGCCGTTACTGCGTCAGCTCTTACTGCAGGAGCTTCAGAACTTGCTGCGGGTTCGAGTTAGCTTGCGCCAACACCGAGATACCAGCTTGCTGCAGCACTTGCGCCTTGCTCAGGTTCGCCGTTTCTTGCGCGAAGTTGGCGTCCGTGATTTGCGACTGTGCCGACGACAGGTCGGTCGACTCAGCTTGCTGCGCCGTCGAGATTGCGGTGAAGCGGTTTTGCGCGGCGCCGAGCGACGCCTGCAGCGTGTTCACGGTCTGCAGTGCGTTGTCGATCGAAACCATTGCCTGATTCGCGCCGGTGACCGTGCTGATGTCGAGGCCCGAAACCGTGGGCGGGCTGTTGATCGCGTTGATCTGTGCGACAGCGTTCTGCGCGGCTGTTCCGGCTGCGCCCATAGAAGTTGCCAGCGCTGCGGTGAGCGTCAGGTTTGTGACTGCCGTGCCGGTGCCCGCTGCCGTGCCCGCGCTGAAGATGGCGGAGGCGGCGGTCGCCGACAGAGCCTGGTTGTTCTGGTCCGTGAACGTATAGCCGCCTTTACCGTCGGAAAGAACGTTGACCGACGTGATCGCCGGGGACGTCGCCGTATAGGCACCGCTTGCGTCCGTCGACACAGCGATCGTGCCGACCGTCGCGCCCGTCTGCACCAGGCCGCCACCAATCTTCGCAGCCGACATCGACTGGCTCAGGTTCAGGCTGATCGTCTGACCGACGTTCGCGCCGACCTGGAACGTCACGCTGCCTGCCGAGCCGTCCAGAATGTTCGTGCCGTTGTACGTCGTTTGCGAAGCGATACGGTTCACTTCAGCGATCTGTGCCGACACTTCCTTCTGCAGAGCTGCCTGGTCGCTCGACGACAGCGAACCGGTCGATGCTTGCACGGCCAGTTGGCGGATACGTTGCAGGCTGGAGGTCAGCGAGGACAGTGCGCTCGATGCGGTTTGAATCATCGACACGCCGTCGTTCGCATTCGACACGCCCTGGTTCAGGCCGTTGATCTGCGATTGCATACGCGTCGAGATTGCCAGACCTGCTGCATCGTCAGCCGCGCTGTTGATGCGCTTGCCCGACGACAGGCGGGTGATGGCTTGCGAAAGGGCGCTTTGCGAGCCACTAAGGTTTTGCTGTGCAACCAGCGAGTTGATGTTGCTATTGATTCCGAGCATGGAAAATCTCCTAAATAAGCCTTGAGCCCAATACGCCACGTTGGCATCGGCGGAAGCACTCGTTCATTGCTGGCCGCCTCAGTGAAGGTTGACGGCGGCCCTAAAAAAAACTTGAGGAACTTTGTGCAATGAGGGCGTATTACTTTTGCGCGCAAAGCGTATTGCAATGCCGCTGAAAGCCGCCTGCAGCCTTGTTCGGGGGAGCCGCTGCAGGTATTGGAAAGACGGCGTATTCTCGTTTTCTCTTGTGACAAACCCTGGAGAAATCATGCAAAAGCGCAGGATTGGGCGTTCCGAATTAGAGGTGGCGCCGCTTATGTTCGGCGGCAATGTTTTCGGCTGGACCGCCGATGAAGCCACCTCGTTTTCGATTCTGGATGCGTTTGTCGACGCCGGTCTCGACTTTATCGATACCGCCGATGTCTATTCGGCGTGGGTGCCCGGCAACCAGGGCGGCGAATCGGAAACCATCATCGGCAAGTGGTTCCGCCAGAGCGGCAAGCGCGACAAGATCGTGCTCGCCACCAAGGTCTCGAAGCATCCGCAGCGCAAGGGGTTGTCGGCGGCCAACATCCAGGCGGCGGTCGAGGATTCGCTGCGGCGCTTGCAAACCGATTACATCGACGTCTACTTTTCTCACGACGACGACACCGAAACGCCGCTTGCCGAAACGCTCGGCGCGTATCAGAAGCTGATCGAGGCGGGCAAGGTGCGGCTGATTGGCGCGTCGAACTACACTGGCGCGCGTGTCGAGGAAGCGCTCGCAGTGTCGCGCCGGCACGGCTTACCCGAATATCAGCTGTTGCAACCGGAATACAACCTGTATGACCGCGCGGAGTATGAGCGCGACATCGAGCCGGTGGCGCTCGCCAATCACCTCGGCGTAGTGGTGTACTACAGTCTTGCAAGCGGCTTTCTGTCCGGCAAATACCGCTCGCAGGCGGATCTGGCCAACAAGGCGCGCGGTAGCCGGGTCGAAAAGTACCTCAACGATCGCGGATTGCGAATTCTCGCCGCGCTGGACCGGATCGCCGAGGCGCACGGCAGCACACCGGCCACGGTCGCGCTGGCATGGTTGATCGCGCGGCCGAGTGTTACGGCCCCGATTGCAAGCGCGACGTCGGTCGAGCAGCTCAAAAGCCTGGCGGCGGCCGTCCATTTGATGCTGACGGGCGCCGATATCCGCCATCTGGACGAGGCGAGCGCCTGATCGCAAGCGACCTGGCATAATCCCTAAACCCCTGGTAGGATGGAGAGTTTCCTGATATCATCGGGAGTGAATTGAGATCTTTGCCTGTTTCGTCAGCGCTTTTCCGTTGATGAAAGGTTGGCGAAACGGCAGCAGACGCGGCTTTTGCATTATGTCTGTCCGCGTTCCGCGGTGAACTCCCCACCTCTCTTTTCCGGCCTCCGTGGCCGCTTTGCCTCTCGTTTCATTCGTGGTTTGGCCGGGTTCTGCCCGCGTTTGCCTGTTACTGGCCATGAATCGAAACGACCGGAGGGCCGGCGCGTGAGCGGTATGCCGCCACGCAATTTACCCCTATCAAGTGATTGAGTTAGGAATTAAATGACGACGATTCTTCTGAAAGAAAACGAGCCGTTCGAAGTGGCCATTCGCCGCTTTCGTCGCGCAATCGAAAAGAATGGCCTGATCGCTGAACTGCGTGAGCGCCAATCGTACGAAAAGCCGACCACGGCACGTAAGCGCAAGAAGGCTGCTGCTGTGAAGCGCCTGCACAAGCGCCTGCGCAGCCAGATGCTGCCGAAGAAGCTGCACTAGGCACGCTTTTTCAGCACGGCCGAACGGCGGTGTGAGCTTCGAAAGAAGCCACATCGCCGTTTTGCTTTTTGGGGTCTTTTTGCGGGGATCGTGGGAAGGCTCGGCTGCGGGCGGATCGGTTCGGCTGTTCTGTCTCAGCCTGCCTTGCGATTGCGTCCTTTCTTGCCTAGTGCCGCGCATCGCGCCTGGCACATGCAACTCGCCTCGTGATCGTTCACCATGCCGATCGCCTGCATGAATGCATAACAGATCGTCGAACCGACGAACTTGCAGCCATATCGCTTCAGTCCCTTGCTCAGGGCGTCCGAAATCTCGGTCGATGCCGGAGCCTGCTTGTACGAAGCCCAGTCGTTCTGGATCGGCGTCTGATCGACGAACGACCAGACGAAATTCGCGAGCGAGCCGTGCTCGGCCTGAATCTGCTGGACCGCGCGAGCGTTGGTAATGGCCGCTTCGATCTTGCCGCGATGGCGCACGATGCTTTCGTTCTTCACCAGCGCCTCGACATGTTTCTCCGTGAAGCGCGCAACCTTGCCGATGTCGAAGTCGGCAAAAGCGCGGCGATAGCCCGCCCGCTTGTTGAGGATCGTCGACCACGACAATCCTGCCTGAGCCCCTTCCAGCACCAGCATCTCGAACAGATGCCGGTCGTCGCGCGAGGGCACGCCCCATTCGGTGTCGTGGTAGTGTGCGAGCGCTTCGCTCGATACCCAGTTGCATCGCTGTGTCACTGTCGCGCTCCGGTGTTGTGATCTCGCCCGCCAGCATAGCCGAAGCCGTGCGCACCGCAAGTTAGCCGTTCGGCCGATTGCGGGATTGAAACTGACCTGCCACGCTACGCGGTATTCACCCACGGAACTCATTCGATCCCATGAACAAAGATTTCTTTCTGATCGGCATCGACGGCGGCGGCAGCGGCACGCGTGTCGTACTCGGCGACGCACAAGGCCGCGAGCTGGCGCAGGCGGCAAGCGGGCCGTCCGGTTTGGGGCTCGGTGTCGAACGTGCGTGGCAGGCCATTGCGGCAGGTTGCGGAGAAGCATTCGCGGGCGCCGGCGTGGTGCTGGACTGGTCGCGCTGCGTGCTCGGCTGCGGACTGGCAGGCGTCAACAATCGCGACTGGCTGAGCGCGTTTCGCGCGCAGGCGCCCGCGGTGGCCGCACTCGCCGTGGAAAGCGACGCCTATACCACCTTGCTGGGCGCCCACGCCGGTGCGCCCGGCGTGATCGTCGCGCTCGGCACCGGCAGCGTGGCGGCCGTGCTGGACGGCGAGGGCGAATGCCGGATGGTTAGCGGCTATGGATTTCCGTCGGGCGACGAGGCGAGCGGCGCATGGCTCGGACTGCGGGCCATCGTGCATGCGCAACACGCGCTCGACGGGCGCGGTCCCAACGACGATCTGGCGCAGGCCCTGATCGACCACACCGGCGCGCACGACCGCGACAGCCTCGTCGTGTGGCTCTGCGAGGCCAATCAGACCGCCTATGCGCGACTTGCGCCGATCGTCGTCGCCCATCGCAGGCATCCGTTCGCGGCGCGTTTGCTCGGCGAGGCCGGTCTGCAGGTGGGCAAGATGATCGCCGCGCTGGATCCCTCGGCGAGCCTGCCGGTCGCGTTGTGCGGCGGGCTCGGCGAGCCGTTGCGCGAGTACGTGCCGCAGATCTATCAGACGCGTTTGCGCGAGCCGCTGGCCGACTCGGCTCACGGCGGGTTGCGACTGGCGCACCGCGAGGCGGTTCGCATCGCAGGCTAGGAACGGTGGTTCGCGGTGCGCTCGCGGTTGCGATTCGCTGGGCATAGCCGTTGCGTTTCCGGTGAACGTGGCTGGCAACGGTAAAATACACACTTCGAAGTTGCCCGACTGCTCACACTATGTACAAAGTTATCGCCACGGATCTCGACGGCACGCTGCTCAACGCCGATCATCAGGTGGACCCGTTCACCGTCGCCACCGTGCGCAAACTCGAGAGCGACGGGCTGCGGTTCGTCATTGCAACGGGCCGCCATTATTGCGACGTCGCCGGCATCCGCGACGTGCTGGGCATCAATCCTTATCTCATCACGTCGAATGGCGCGCGCATTCACGCGCCGGACAACACGGTGATCCACGCCGACGACCTGCCTCCTGCTATCGTGCAACGGCTGGTGCAGCCGGAAATCACCGGCGGGCACGGCCGTGTGATCGTCAATCTGTTCGCCGATCAGGCATGGTTGATCGACCGCGACGCACCGGATCTGCTGAAGTTTCATCAGGACTCGGGCTTCACCTATGAGGTGACCGATCTACCGAAACACGACGGCGCCGACATCGCAAAGGCGCTCTACATCGGCGAACCCGCCGATCTTGCGCAAGTGGCGGCGAACCTGGAACGCGAATTCGGCGACGCCCTTTACGTGACCTATTCACTGCCGGACTGCCTGGAAGTGATGACGGCGAACGTATCGAAGGGACGCGCGTTGCAGATCGTGCTCGAGCGCGTCGGCGTCGATGCCTCGCATTGCGTGGCGTTCGGCGACAACATGAACGATATCGATCTGCTCGAGACGGCCGGCCATCCGTTCATGATGAATAACGCCAATCCCGATCTCATGACGCGTCTGCCGAACGTGCCGCGGATCGGCAACAACTTCGAAGCAGGCGTCGCGCACCATCTGCGCAAGCTTTTCTCGCTCGACGACGAACTGATGTTCTGACCTCGAATGGAAATGGCCCGCGTCCGTCTTCACGGACGCGGGCCGTTTCGTGCAGGGCTTCGTGCGTTTCCGGCTGCTGCTAACGGCGCTGCGGGTTCCCCGACGATCAACGCTGGTAGCGCGCCTTGCTAGCTACGATTAGCCGTGCCACCCGCCGCGGCGGTCGCCGCGGTCACCATGGTCGCCCCGACCGCCGTGATCCCAGCCGCGATCATTGTGATTCCAGCCGCGATCATATCGATGCTCGCCCCGATCATAGTCGCCGCGGTCGTAGCGATGGTCCCAGCCGCCGTTGCCGTAATACACGGGCTGCGGCGCGGCATAGACCGGAGCCGGTCGGGCATAAACCGGTGCGCCGAGCGACAGGCCGATGTTCAGATCCGTATGCGCTTGCGCGACACCGCATGCGCCCGCTGCGAGTCCTGCGGCAACCAGCAAGTGAGTGACGATGCGTTTCATGTTTGTTCTCCTGTGAGGCGACGTATGTTTGTCGCACAGGACCAATCTACGCACTCCGGGCGGTGTGTACTGCGACGAGATGTTACGGACTGCAAGCATCGTCGCGGGGATTGAAAGGTGTGGGCAGAGGGATTTGAGTGCGCGACGTCCGAAGCGCTTCGTGGTCAAAGCCCCGCTGCGCAAGGGTGCGCGATCCCATGAGCCGTTTCGCACGGCCGTCGGCGCGCCGCTTGGCACAGTTCCAGCGCCCGCCGCCGTAATTGCGGCTTACATCTGAATTGCCGGATTAATCTCCCGCACTCGCCGAAGACGCCGATGCACTCGCCGAAGACGCTCCCGGCAACGCTGCGCAAGGGCAATCTGTTGCGCGTCCGTCCAGTCCCTGCCGATCATGTTTGAAGCTGGCGCGCGCGGCGCCGTTTTGCCAGTTGAGCCGAACGATATAAATGCTGTCGAAATCGTCGCTCTTCCAGTTCGGGACATCGGCGGCGTTGCCGCCGTGCGCGCTCAGCATCTGGCGCAATAACTTCACGATCAGCTTGTGTTCCCACGCCACGACGATCAGCTTGTTGCGATTGGCAGGATTGACGAGCGCCGTGCCGAGCTGGTCGATTTGCGCGAAGCCGTACGGCGTTTGCACCGGCATCTGGAACTGGATGGCCGTCGGCTCGATCGTCGCCAGCGGCCGGATGTAGTAATAGGGCTTGCCGCTGTCGTCTTTTTGCTGGCCGGGATCGGGTGCGTAGATCGCGTCCGGCTTGCCGAACTTGGCAGCGATCACCGCCGGCAAGGCGAGAGCCCGGTTGAGCCCCTGGCAGTTGAGCTGGCCGTAGCCTTGCGCCGGCTTCTCGCCGTGCCGCACGAACACGAGCGTTTCAACCTCGCCGTCGGCCGCGTGCGCGGCAGGTAGCGCCGACAGACCCGCACACAGGCCGCCGATGGAGAGTGCGACGCCATGCAGAAATCCGCTGAAACGCTTCATAGATAGCACCTGTGCGAGCTTGGGAGGTCGCACGATTCTAGCAGCGGTGTTCGAGTGCGCCTTGCTGCGATGGGGCGGATCGCCGTGCCCGCGCTCCCGGCGGCGAAAGAGAGCGGGCGCCGCAGCGCCCGTTTTGTTTTGCCCGGATTACCGCGCCCGGTATCAGTCGAGCGCCAGCTTCTGCGAATTGCTGCTGCGGCTTTCGGCGAGGGCCGGATACAACACGCCGGCAATCACCGCGCCGAGAATGGGCGCCAGCCAGAACATCCACAACTGATCCACCGCCGCACCGCCGACAAATAGCGCCGGCCCGGTGGAGCGCGCCGGGTTGACCGACGTGTTGGTCACCGGGATGGATATCAGGTGAATCAGCGTGAGACACAGACCGATGGCGATCGGTGCGAAGCCAGTCGGCGCGCGCTTGTCGGTCGCGCCCAGAATGACGAAGAGAAAGAAGCCGGTCATCACCACTTCACAGATGAATGCCGCGGCGAGCGAGTAATGGCCCGGCGAGCGCTCGCCGTAGCCATTGCTGGCGAAACCGCTTGCAACCAGGTCGAAACCCGGCTTGCCCGATGCGATGAGCGATAGCACCAGCGCACCCAGCACCGCGCCGATCACCTGGGCGACGATGTACGGCAGGAGATCGCGCGCCGGAAAGCGGCCCGCGACCGCCAGGCCGACGCTCACCGCGGGATTCAGGTGGCAGCCGGAAATGTGGCCGATCGCATAGGCCATTGTCAGTACGGTCAAGCCGAAAGCGAGCGCCACGCCGACGAACCCGATGCCCAGGCCATGGACCGGGCCGGCGAAGTTGGCGGCGAGGACAGCGCTGCCGCAGCCTCCCAGCACAAGCCAGAAGGTGCCGAACAATTCGGCGGCAAGACGTTTTGACAACTGCATGATTGGTAATCCTAAAAAGATGGCGCTTGCGCTAGCACGCACGGCTAAGTCCGGATGCCATGCCTTGAGCGGCCAATTCTAGGGAAAGGTCGCCAATTCGGGTGTCAAGAATTGTCAATCTGGTGCCGCGCTTACCTATTATTGCGAGATAAAGAGAGGGTTTAACAATTCATCCGTGTTAATAATTATCTGAGGATATCTTGTTAAATCGGTATTCTTGTCCATTGCGAATTTTTATAATTACAGTTAGTCTGCGAGCCAATGAGTTCTAAAAAGGGGAGAACCGGAATGTCTCAATATGCAGACCTCAAGGCGCAGATCGCCAAATTGCAGGCACAGGCAGAAGAAGCGCGGCGCACTGAAATCGACAACGTGGTCGCCGACATCCGCCAAAAGATCGCTGAATACGGTCTGACGGCTCAGGACCTCGGCTTTGCCGTCGCCGCCAAGCGCGGGCGCCCGCCCAAGAAGGCGCCGCTGCCGGCGAAGTATCAGGACCCCAAATCGGGCAATACGTGGAGCGGGCGCGGCAAACCGCCTAAGTGGATCGTCGGCAAGAATCGCGAGCGCTTTCTGATTGGCGCGGCTTGAGCCGATTGCCGGTCGGGCGAAAGCCAACTGAAGGTTATTGGCACTCGGGCTTTATTCACTGAGCGCTAATCCGTGATGGAAGCGCATCCATTCGCGCATTAAAAAAGCCGCCCCAGGAGGGCGGCTTTTTTGGACAAGAAGTGGGATAAGCGGGATTTACCGCTCGCGCAAACGATTCACACGACGAAATGACCCACTATTCATCTGCGAATCGGAAACCCTGCATGAGGGGATTCCGGTCCTCGAGCGGCTGAGGGAAAACTTGTCAGAGTCGCTCGAATGCCGTTTAGCCCACCGCGACTTGACGCAGTACCGGGCGGCGCGTGGCTTCGATCAGCGCCGAATAGCCGTCCACATAGTTCCGCGCCATGGTCTTCGAACTGAAGCGGCGTTCGAACTGGGCGCGAATTTCGGTGCGCGACAGTTCGTCCAGGCGCTGTAGCGCCGCAACCGCCCCCTGTACGTCCTCGACGATATAACCGGTCACGCCGTGGTCGATCACCTCCGGCACCGATCCGCGGTTGAACGCGATCACCGGCGTGCCGCACGCCATCGACTCGATCATCACCAGGCCGAACGGCTCGGACCAGTCGATCGGGAACAGCAGCGCCTTGGCGCCGGAAAGAAACTCGGGCTTCTGCGCTTCGTTGATCTCGCCGACAAATTCCACGTGCGCCTGCGAGAGCAGCGGCTCGATCTCGCGTTTGAAATATTCCTGGTCGGCCTTGTCCACCTTGGCGGCGATCTTCAGCGGCAGACCGCTTTGTGCGGCGATCTTGATAGCTGTATCGACGCGCTTCTCCGGGCAAATACGGCCGAGGAACGCGAGATATTCCGGCTTCTTGTGCGTTTGCGGCGTCAGTAGCTGCTCCGGCAAGCCGTGGTAGATCGTGTTGAGCCAGTTCGCTTGCGGCAGCGGCGCGCGCTGCGAATCGGAAATCGAAACCACGGGCGCGTCGGAGAACGCATCGAACACCGGTTGCAGTTCCGGCAGATCGAGGCGGCCGTGCAGCGTGGTCACGAATGGCGTGTCCATCGTGGAAAAAAGCGGGAACGGCATGTAGTCGAGGTGGAAGTGCAGCACGTCGAACTCATGCGCGACCTTTCGCACCTTCTCCATCATCAGGATGTGCGGAGCCAACGCGTCGCGGATCGTGGGATCGAGGCGCAGTGCACGAGGCCAGCAGGCGTCGAGATTGGCGGAGGTGACCGAATCGCCGCTTGCAAACAGCGTGACGTCGTGGCCGAGGCCGACCAATGCTTCGGTCAGATATGATACGACGCGTTCGGTGCCACCGTAGAGTTTCGGCGGGACGGCTTCATACAACGGCGCAATTTGTGCGATTCGCATGCGTTTTCTCCTGATCAGAACGGCATCGCACAGCAGCGCTCGGGTCGAGCGGGGAGCGAATGCCTGACGGACGGTTGGGCGCGGTAAGCCGCCGCCCGGGGGTGCTCCGAACCTGCATCGGGTAATCCCTTAGCTTCATTATCAGGATCGACCGCGCAAATTCGAGTTATTTTTCAAACGCTTAATGTTGTTACAGCGCGAAACATGCCGCGTTACAGGTCGTCTCCAAGGCAGTCCCGATAATCGGAAACGAAAAACGGCCGTTTTATTCGAACACAGCGTATCTCATCAGCAAGGCGCGGGCCTGGCGATCCGAGCGCGCTCCCTACATGGCTTGCGTTACGCAGAAGTGAAAACGTCTTATAATTGTTTTTCACCGGTGCAATGGTGCTCAGCTTGAGTTGTCCCGGCTCACCCTTCGGCCGCGTGCCCATCGCCGTCGTAGTCATCACGGTGCATTGCCCCCCAGATTGCTCCCCAACTCGCCCTCCTCAGCCCCGCTCTTGCTCGACTTTGTAGGAAAAATTCCTACACGAATGACGGATTAATCCGTCAGCAAGGTTGGGTGTCTATCCGATTTTCGTCCGCCCCCCCTTTCGACACAATGCTCGCAAGACCAGAAACGAGCCGATTCGTGCGGTTTAAGCGCGCGCGTCCGAGCAAACGTTTCCGCAACGGCCTGACCAGCCAGAACACCCCGGGGGAATCATGAGCGCGACAAGCGATATGCTCAATGAGATCAGAGAAGTTAACCTGTCTTATCTCCTGCTCGCGCAGCGACTGCTGCGCGAAGACAAGCCGATGGGCATGTTTCGCATGGGGATTTCGGACCAGTTAGCCGATGTGCTCGCCAATCTGTCGTTGGCGCAGACCGTCAAGCTGGCGGCGTCCAATCAGGTGTTGTGCCGTTTCCGTTTCGACGACCATGCCGTGCTGTCCGCTCTGGCGGACAAAGGCAAATCCAGCGCCGTGGCACAGGCGCATTCCGCGATCCTGATGGCCAGCCAGCCAGTCGAGCAACTCGGCTGATGACACGCTGAATTCCAAGCCGAGCAATCAGGACGGGGGAAACGCCAACGGATGGCCTATAAAAGTGTTGTGCTCGAAGTCAGGGAGATCACCCTGGCCATCGAACTGATCGAGCTTGGCGCGCGTTTGCAGTTGCTGGAAGCGGAAACCAGCCTGTCGCGCGACCGCCTCATCAGGCTGTATAAGGAACTGAAAGGGGTGTCGCCGCCCAAGGGCATGCTGCCGTTTTCGACCGACTGGTTCATGACCTGGCAGCCGAACTTTCATTCGTCGCTGTTCTACAACATCTACCGTTTCATGGCCGGCCACGGCGGTTGCCTGACGATCCAGTCGATCGTGAAGAGCTACCGCCTGTACCTGGAGCATGTCCAGTTGCACGACGACGAGCCCGTGCTCAGTCTCACGCGCGCCTGGACGCTGGTGCGCTTCTTCGACTCCGGGATGCTGCAAATGACCGCCTGCTGCCGCTGCGGAGGGCATTTTGTCGCACACGCGCACGACCCGCAGCATGCGTTCGTCTGCGGACTGTGCCAGCCGCCTTCGCGCGCCGGTAAGACAAAGAAATCTGCCGACGCCCGCGCCCGCGAGATCCTCGCCGCCCTCGAAGCCTGACCCGCAAGGCGCCCGCCGGCGCGTGGTCCGCCGTGCGCCGCCCAACCGGCGGGGCTTCCAGCCTTCCACCCTGCTCCCGCAACGCCGCGTTCCGCGAGCGGGCGCGCGCCTCGACCTCTGGTTTACACCGGAGCGGCGAGCCACATTTCCGCCAAAGTTTTCTGCTTCGTTGCCGTAAACCTGATTAACGACGGTCACCGTCGCTTCTTTGTGAGGGCTCGGCAGTGCTGATTTTCGTGGGAACACTCGTGACGCTTTTGTCCGTTTTCGGCGGTTACGCGCTGGAAGGCGGCCATCTCGGCGCGCTGCTGCAGCCCGTTGAAGTGCTGATGATCGTAGGCGCTGGCGTCGGCGCGTTCATTCTCGGTAACGGAATGAAGACGATCAAGGCGACGCTGCGCGTCATTCCGACCCTGTTCAAGGGCGCGAAGTACAACAAGGACGTCTACATGGAGCTGATGGCGCTCCTCTACGTCCTGCTGGCCAAGGCGCGCAAGGAAGGCACGCTGACGCTGGAAGCGGACATCGACGATCCGTCGAAGAGTCCGATCTTCACCCAATATCCGAAGATTCTCGCGGACAAGCACATCATCGAATTCCTGACCGACTACCTGCGTCTGATGGTGGGCGGCAACATGAACGCGTTCGAGATCGAAAGTCTGATGGACGAGGAGATCGAGACGCATCACCAGGAAGGCGAAGCACCCGCGCATGCGCTGAACAAGGTCGGCGACGCGATGCCGGCGTTCGGTATCGTGGCCGCGGTGATGGGCGTGGTGCACACCATGGCCTCCGCCGACAAGCCGCCCGCGGTGCTCGGCGAGATGATCGCCCAGGCGCTGGTCGGCACCTTCCTCGGGATTCTGCTTTCGTACGGGCTGATCGGGCCGCTCGCGAGCGTCGCCGAACAGCGCGTGACCGAGTCGACCAAGATGTTCCAGTGCATCAAGGTGACGATTCTGGCCAGCCTGAACGGTTACGCGCCGGCGATCGCCGTCGAGTTCGGCCGCAAGGTGCTCTTCTCGACCGAACGCCCGTCGTTCGCCGAGCTGGAAGAGCACGTGCGCCGGGTCAAGGCCAAGTGACGGCCAGTTAAGGACACCGGGAACCGAACCGATGAGCAAGGACAAAGATCGCGCCATTGTCGTCAAGCGCGCCGCGCCGAAGAAAGCCGGACACCACGGCGGCGCGTGGAAGCTCGCGTATGCGGACTTCATGACCGCGATGATGGCGTTCTTCCTGCTGATGTGGCTGCTGAGTTCGGCCTCCACGGTGCAGTTAAAGGGCATTGCCGACTACTTCAACCAGCCGCTGAAGATCACGCTGTGGGGCGGTGACCGCAGCGCCGAGGACTCGAGCATCCTAAAGGGCGGCGGCCGCGACATCTCGACCGACGCGCAAGGCGTGACGCGCTCCACCGACGGTTCGAACAACCGCGCCGAGCGCAGCGTCTCGCATAACAACGAAGACACGGTGAAGCAGTTGCAGGGCGAACTGGAGCGCCGCGAGCAGGTCCGCCTGCACGATCTGCAGGTCAAGCTGATGGCCGCGATCGAAGCCAATCCGGTGCTGCGCCAGTTCAAGCAGCAGATCCGCATCGATTCGACGCTGACCGGCTTGCGTATCGAGATCGTCGACTCGCAGAAGCGGCCCATGTTCGCGACCGCGAAAGACCAGGTCGAGCCGTATATGCGCGACATCCTGCGTGAAATCGGCCACACGCTGAACGACGTGCCGAACCGCATCATCGTGCAGGGTCACACCGACGCCGCGCAATACGCGGGCGGCGAGAAGGGCTACAGCAACTGGGAATTGTCCGCGGACCGCGCCAATGCGTCGCGCCGTGAACTGATCGCCGGCGGCATGGATGAAGCGAAGGTGATGCGTGTGCTCGGCCTCGCGTCGACGCAGAACCTGAACAAGGCGGACCCGATGGACCCGGAGAACCGGCGCATCAGCATCATCGTATTGAACAAGAAGTCGGAGGACGCGCTGAATCACGACGATTCCACCACGACCACCTTGTCCGACGACGCAGCCGGCTCCAAGCCGCTGCTGCAAAAGCTTGCGCAGCCGGTAACGGTTGCCCCGAAGCTGCCGGCAGTGGCGCCGGCGGCCCAGTAACAGACAGCGACCGTTCCGCTGGATCACGCGCCCTGCCGGCGCGGACCGTGGAGCGGCCCATAGCGTAGGCGCAGCGAGGTTTTCATGATCAGGCACATCCTGGCAATCGACGATTCGGCATCGATGCGGCAGATTCTCGCCGCCACGCTGACGACGGCCGGCTATGAAGTGACGCTCGCGGCGGACGGCAACGAAGGGCTCGAAAACGCGCTCGCCATGTCGTTCGACCTCGTGCTGACCGATCAGTACATGCCGGGCAAGACCGGTCTCGATCTGATCGCCGCGCTGCGCAGTAACCCGGCTTACCAGGCCACGCCCATCCTCGTCCTCACGACGGAATCGGGCGAGCCGTTCAAGGAGGCGGCGCGGGCCGCGGGCGCGACCGGCTGGATCGAAAAGCCGCTCGACCCCGACATGTTGACCGAACTGGTGGCGGCGTTAGCCGAGCCAGATCACGCGTAAGCAGCACCCATAGACCAAGTTATAGAAGCTCTCGACGCGGCGGCACGGCAGCCCACGCCAAGACAGGAACTCTCGCGGTGACCCAGGCATGACACTCGACATCACTCAGTTCTATCAGACGTTTTTCGACGAAGCGGACGAACTGCTCGCGCAGATGGAGCAGTTGCTGCTCAATCTGGATATTGCGCACCCGGACCCCGAAGACCTCGCGGCCATTTTCCGCGCGGCGCATTCGATCAAGGGCGGCGCGGCGACGTTCGGCTTCACCGCGCTGACGGAAACGACGCACATTCTCGAATCGCTGCTCGATCGCGCGCGCAATAACGAACTCGTGCTGCGCAAGGACATGATCGACACGTTCCTCGAAACCAAGGACGTGTTGTCCGGCCAGCTCGCCGATTACCGCGCGAGCGCCGAGCCGGATGCGGCTACCGCCCGTGCGATCTGCGCGAAGCTCGAACGGCTGCACGCGGAAAGCGCCGATGGCGGCGCACCCGCCGCGGCGCCCGTTGCGACACAGGCAACACAGGTAACACAGGCAAATCAGGGTGGTACCGCGCCGGAGCACGTCGTCGAACAGGCGGTGCAGGCAGCGGGTGAATGGACTGACGGCGAACCGGCACAGACCGGGCAAGCCGCGGGTGCCGGCGACGCGAATGACAGCGCGGGTCCCGATCTGAAAATTACGCTACGGGGCGTTGGTGAGAAGGACCAGGAACTGCTGGCCGAAGAGCTCGGCAACCTGGGCAACATAGTCGGGCAGGTCAAGAGCGGCGGCGATCTCACGCTGTGGCTCGCGACCGATGTGACCTCCGACGACATCATCGCCGTGTGCTGTTTCGTGATCGACGAAAGTCAGATCGTGATCGGCCGCGGCACCGCGCCGGCGGATGAGACGCAGCAAGGCGAACCTGGAACGCCAGCCGCTGCCGATCCGTCCCCGGCGCAAGCAGTACCGGCCAGTCAGGCGGGACACGCAGCATCGCCGGCACCGGCTGCCGGCACCGCCGCTCCCGCTGCGACGGCCACACACGGTCTGTTCGACGCACCGGCCGCGCCTGCCGCCGCGGCTCAACCCGCGGCGGCAGGCGCAGCGGCGCCCGCTCCGGCGGCGACGGCCAACGCGGCAAGCGCGGCCGCGCCCGCCGAGCACGACCGCAAGGCGGCACGTCCGGCCACTGCCGCAGGCGGCGCGGAAGGCAGCTCGATTCGCGTCGGCGTCGAAAAGGTCGATCAGCTGATCAACCTGGTCGGCGAACTGGTGATCACGCAAGCCATGCTCGCGGAAACCACCAGCACGTTCGATCCGGCGCTGCACGACCGGCTCTTTAACGGCATGGCGCAGCTCGAGCGCAATGCGCGCGATCTGCAGGAAGCGGTGATGTCGATCCGCATGATGCCGATGGATTACGTGTTCAGCCGCTTCCCGCGTCTGGTGCGCGATCTGGCGGCGAAACTCGGCAAGGAAGTGGAACTCGTCACCTTCGGTCAGGCGACCGAACTCGACAAGAGCCTCATCGAACGGATCATCGATCCGTTGACTCACCTCGTGCGCAACAGCCTCGACCACGGCATCGAAACCGTGGAAGCGCGACGCGCGGCAGGCAAGGATTCGACCGGCCAGCTGGTGCTGTCGGCGGCTCACCATGGCGGCAACATCGTCATCGAGGTGAGCGACGACGGCGCGGGCCTGCGCCGCGACAAGATTCTCGCGAAGGCGGCCAAGCAGGGCATGCAGGTCAGCGAGACCATGACCGACGAAGAGGTGTGGAACCTCATCTTCCTGCCGGGCTTCTCGACGGCGGAGCAGGTCACCGACGTGTCGGGCCGCGGGGTCGGCATGGACGTGGTGAAGCGCAACATCCAGTCGATGGGTGGCCACGTGGAAATCACCTCGCACGCCGGCAAGGGCAGCACCACGCGCATCGTGTTGCCGCTCACGCTGGCGATTCTCGACGGCATGTCGGTCAAGGTCGGCAACGAGATCTTCATTCTGCCGCTGAACTTCGTGATGGAGTCGCTGCAGCCGCAAGCCGAAGACATTTACACGGTCGCCAACGGCGAGCGGGTGGTGCGGGTGCGCGGTGAATATCTGCCGCTCGTGGCGTTGCACGAAGTGTTCAACGTCGAAGACGCGAAGCAGGAACCCACCCAGGGCATCGTCACCATCATGCAAACCGAAGGGCGCCGCTTTGCGATGCTGATCGACGAGCTGGTGGGCCAGCAGCAGGTGGTCGTGAAGAATCTGGAAACGAATTACCGCAAGGTGCACGGCATTTCCGCCGCGACCATTCTCGGTGACGGCAGCGTCGCGCTGATCGTCGACGTGGCGGCGCTGAACCGCGAAACGCGCAACGCGCATGGCGCGATGAGCCTCGCATGATGTCCGTGAAATTCGTCTCAACCCTTACTCAACTCATTTCATCCCAACCGTTTGGGGGCTAACGTGGCAGAAGTCCAATCCATCAATTCGAGCGTCGCGAACGCGAGCGGTACGAATGGCCGCCGCGACGTGCAGCAGGCAGACGCCGGCGGTCAGGAATTCCTCGTCTTCACGCTCGGCGCCGAAGAGTACGGCATCGACATTCTCAAGGTGCAGGAAATCCGCGGCTACGACAACGTGACGCGTATCGCCAATGCGCCCGAGTTCATCAAGGGCGTGATCAATCTGCGCGGCATCATCGTGCCGATCGTCGACATGCGCATCAAGTTCCATCTGGGCCGTGTCGAGTACGACCATCAGACGGTGGTGATCATCCTGAACGTCGCGCACCGCGTGGTCGGGATGGTGGTGGACGGCGTGTCGGACGTGCTGACGCTCGCCACCGACCAGATCATGCCGGCGCCCGAATTCGGCGCCACGCTGACGACCGAGTACCTCACGGGTCTGGGCACCGTCGACGGCCGCATGCTGATCCTGATGGACATCGAGAAGCTGATGACCAGCCGCGAAATGGCGCTGATCGAAACGCTCGGCGTCTAACGGCGGCAGCCTTCACGAACGATTGGGATAGGGAGCATCGAAATGTTGAGCAGGTGGTCGATTCGCACGTCGTTGACGATGGTGGGGATCATTCTGGTCGCGCTGACCGTGGTGGTCGGCGTACTCGGGCTGACCGCGCTGAATGGCGCGAGCCAGTCGCTCGATCGCATTGCACGGGGCGATCTGGTCGCCATCCATGCACTCGACGATGCTTCGTCGCACCTGTTACGCTCGCGTCTCGCCGTGGACCGTTTCAACACGCTGTCCGCCGCGGGCAGCATGGACGAAGCGAAGAAGGCGATCGACCGCGCGCAGGAACTGCTGGTCAAGGCCAACCAGAGCTGGCAGACGTATCTGGACGCACCGAAGCCCGGCGTCGATCAGGCGCTTCTCGACGACGTGCTCGCCAGGCGCACGAGCGTGATGCGCGACGGCGTCGACCCGGAGTTCGCGGCGCTCAACGCGAACGACATGGCCGCGTACCACGCAATCGCCGATACGAAAATCAGCCCCATGTTCATCGCCTATGACGGTGCGGCTTCGGCGGTCGTCAAGGCATTGCAGCAAAGCGCGATGGAGCAGCAGGCGAGCGCGCAATCGAGCATTTCGCTGATGACTACGCTGATCATTGCCATCACCGCGCTCGCGCTGCTGATGGTGGTGGGCATCCGCTTCGCGCTGCGCGGCCTGATCGTGCAGCCGCTCGCCGACGCGACGGCGTGTTTCGAGCGCATCGCCGCGGGCGATCTGTCCGAGTCGATCAATGTCTTCAGCCGCAATGAAATCGGGCGCCTGTTCGCCGGCATCAAGCGGATGCAGGAAAGCTTGTCGACCATGGTGAAGTCGGTCCACAGCAGCACGGAATCGATCGACACCGGCGCGCGCGAAATCGCGATGGGCAACACGGATCTCTCGCAGCGCACCGAGCAGCAGGCCGCCTCGCTGCAGGAAACCGCGTCGAGCATGGAGCAGCTGACCGGCACCGTGCGGCAGAACGCCGAGAACGCGCGTCAGGCGAGCCAGCTCGCCGTGAACGCATCCGATATCGCCACGCGCGGCGGCGACGTGGTGAACCAGGTCGTCACGACCATGCAGGATATCGCGAGCAGTTCGAACAAAGTCGTCGACATTATCGGCGTGATCGAAGGCATTGCCTTCCAGACCAATATTCTTGCGTTGAACGCGGCGGTGGAAGCGGCGCGCGCCGGTGAACAGGGCCGCGGCTTCGCGGTGGTGGCCGGCGAAGTGCGCAGCCTCGCGCAGCGCAGCGCCAGTGCCGCGAAGGAAATCAAGGAGCTGATCGGCGACTCGGTCGACAAGGTGCAAAGCGGCTCGGCGCTGGTCGGCCGCGCGGGCACCACGATGGACGAGATCGTGCAGGCCGTGCGCCGCGTGACCGACATCATGGGCGAAATCAGCGCGGCCTCCGAGGAGCAATCGGGCGGCATCGAGCAGGTGAACCGCGCGGTCGTGCAGATGGACGAAGTCACGCAGCAGAACGCCGCGCTCGTCGAGCAGGCGGCGGCCGCGGCCGCATCGCTCGAAGATCAGACGCGTCAATTGCAGGCGGTGGTGAACGGCTGGAAAGTGGCCGGCGGCACGGCGCACGGCAGCGCGGCGGCACGTCCGCATACGGCGCAGCCGCGCGTGAGCGGCAGCAAGAGCAAGCCGGCCGCCAAAGCCACGCCGCAGGCGTCCACGAATGGCGCAGCACATCCGCCGGCAAGTCCGGCAGCAACGAACACGGCACAGGCTTCGGCCAGTCACGACGCAGGCGCCGCACGGGTCGAACCGGCTCTCAGGCCGAAGGCGGCCCGCGCGGCATCCGAAACCGCAGCACGTCCGGCCGCGACAAGCGCGACCACGGCAGGCTCGGACGCGGACTGGGAAACATTCTAGAAAGTGGCACAAAGACATGCAGTCATTCGGCATCTCGCTCCATGAGGGGCGAATCATCGAAGCACGCTTTATCAGCGTGTCGCGGGCCGACTGCGTGTTGGCAGAACTCGCGGGCGGGCGCGACCCCGCGAACACAATCCCTTCTTCCCAGGAAAAGTGCCTGGGCGGAAAGCGGGATGGCTCGTATCGCAGGCAGGAATCTTCATGATGGCAACGCGCGCACAGCACCGACCCGAACGGGCCGAAACGGTTAGAACCGGCGAACAGGGGCGGGATTTCGAATTCACGTCCGCGGATTTCGCCCGCATTCGCGAACTGATTCACCGCAGCGCGGGCATTTCGCTGTCGGATCACAAGCGCGACATGGCGTACAGCCGTCTGGCGCGCCGTCTGCGTGCCCGCGGCCTCGACACGTTCAAGCAGTATCTCGATCTGCTGGAAGCGGAAAACGATCCGGCCGAGTGGGAAGCCTTCACCAATGCGCTGACCACCAATCTGACGGCGTTTTTCCGCGAGGCGCATCACTTTCCGATCCTTGCCGAATTCGTGCCCCGCCGCGCGCAGCCGGTTTCGGTATGGTGCTCGGCGGCTTCGACCGGTGAAGAGCCGTACTCGATTGCGATGACGCTGATCGAAGCGCTCGGCGAGAGCGGCGCGCGTCAGGCCTCGGTGCTTGCCACCGATATCGACACCCAGGTGCTGGCCAAGGCCGAAGCCGGCATGTACCAGTTCGACCAGGTAAAGCACCTCTCGCCCGAGCGGCTCAAACGCTTCTTCCTGAAGGGCACCGGCGCGCACGCCGGCATGGTCAAGGTGCGCCCGGAAGTGCGCGCGCTGGTGCGTTTCCAGCAACTGAACCTGACCGACCGCGATTACCAGTTGCGCTCGCAGTTCGACGCGATTTTCTGCCGCAACGTGATGATCTATTTCGACAAGCCGACGCAAGCGCAGGTGCTGGCGCGCTTCGAGCCATTGGTGAAGCCGGGCGGTCTGCTGTTCGCCGGTCACTCGGAAAACTTCACGTATGTCACGCAGGCGTTCAAACTGCGCGGCCAGACCGTCTATGAACTGACGCGCGACGCGGCCGGTGCCCGTACGCCGTCGCGCGCAGCCACAACGGCCGCGCACCACACGACGAGCGGAGTGACAGTATGAGCAGCGCCCTGCCAATCGCCACCAATCTGTATTACGACAACCACTTCCAACGCCCCGGCGTGAAGCTGTTGCCGAACGAGTTCTACACCACCCATGAAGACATGGTGCTGGTCACCGTGCTGGGTTCCTGCGTGGCGGCCTGCATTCAGGATCGCACGGCCGGGATCGGCGGCATGAACCATTTCATGTTGCCCGACGACGGCGCGGACGTCGGCCAGGCCGCCTCGGATTCGATGCGCTACGGTGCGTACGCAATGGAAGTGCTGATCAACGAACTCATCAAGGCCGGCGGCCGGCGTGAGCGCTTCGAAGCCAAGGTGTTCGGCGGCGGCGCTGTGCTCGCCGGCATGACGACGATGAATATCGGCGACCGCAATTCGGAGTTCGTGCGCCGCTATCTGGCGCTCGAGAAGATTCGCATCGTCGCCGAGGACTTGCAGGGCTCGCATCCGCGCAAGGTGGCTTTCATGCCGCGCACCGGCCAGGTAATGGTGAAGAAGTTGCGCTTGCAGCAGGAAGCGGGCGTGGCCGAGCGCGAACAGGCGCTGATGCGGCAAAGCGCGCAGGCGCGCGCCGAGCGGCTCGCCGCGGCGCGCAAACGGGTGGAGTTGTTCGCGACGCCAGCCGCGTCGAGACCCAGGGTCGAACTGTTTTCGACGCCGGCCGCCGCCCGCCCGAAGGTCGAGCTGTTCGGGACGAGCCCGCGCCCGATTAATTCAAACAACGCCAGAACTACAGAGGAGGCGTGAGCGCTGTGCAAAAGATCAAAGTACTGTGCGTCGACGATTCGGCGCTGATCCGCAGCTTGATGACGGAAATCATCAACGGCCAGCCGGACATGACGGTGGTGGCGACCGCACCCGACCCGCTGGTCGCGCGCGAACTCATCAAGCAGCACAATCCTGACGTCCTGACGCTCGACGTCGAAATGCCGCGCATGGACGGGCTCGATTTCCTCGAGAAACTGATGCGTCTGCGGCCGATGCCGGTCGTGATGGTCTCGTCGCTGACCGAGCGCGGCAACGAAATCACGCTGCGCGCGCTGGAACTCGGCGCGGTCGACTTCGTCACCAAGCCTAAGGTCGGCATTCGCGACGGCATGCTCGACTACTCGGAGAAGCTCGCCGACAAGATTCGCGCGGCGGCCCGCGCCCGCGTGCGCCAGGCCGCGCCGGTGCAGCACGCGGCCGCTCATGCCGCGCATGCGCCGGTCGGCGCCGCGCCGCTGTTCAATAATCCGCTGCTCAGTACCGAGAAGCTGATCATCGTCGGCGCGTCGACGGGCGGCACCGAAGCGATCCGCGAGGTGCTGGTGCCGCTGCCGCCGGATGCGCCCGCGGTGCTGATCGCGCAGCACATGCCGCCGGGTTTCACAAAATCTTTTGCGCAACGCCTCAATGGTTTGTGCCGGATTACCGTTAAAGAGGCAGAGCACGGCGAACGCGTGCTGCCGGGACATGCGTATATCGCGCCCGGCCACGCTCACCTGTTGCTTGCCCGCAGCGGCGCGAACTATATTGCTCACCTTTCGGACGACCCGCCGGTGAACCGGCATCGTCCGTCCGTGGATGTACTGTTCCGTTCGGCCGCGCAGCATGCGGGCAAGAACGCGGTCGGAGTGATCCTGACCGGGATGGGGCGCGACGGCGCCGCCGGACTGCTGGACATGAAAAAAGCGGGGGCGTACACCCTTGCGCAGGACGAGGCGAGCTGTATCGTGTTCGGCATGCCGCGTGAAGCGATTGCGCTTGGCGCGGCCGACGAGATCGCCTCGCTGCCGGAAATGAGCCGGCGCGTGATGGCGCGTCTGTCGTCGATGGGCGATCGCGTTCAGCGGGTATGATGCGCACCGGTAGGATTTGAGGCGCTGGTTTGAGGCAGTCAGGCGCCGCACCGTGGATAAAGCAAAGGGAATGAAATGGATAAGGGAATGAAGATTCTGGTTGTTGACGACTTTCCGACGATGCGCCGGATCGTTCGCAACCTGCTCAAAGAGCTCGGCTATTCGAACGTCGACGAAGCCGAAGACGGTCAGGCCGGTCTCGCGCGTCTGCGCGGGGGCACCTACGACTTCGTGATCTCCGACTGGAACATGCCGAACCTGGACGGTCTGGCCATGCTCAAGGAAATCCGCGCCGACGCCAACCTGACACACCTGCCGGTGCTGATGGTGACGGCCGAGTCGAAGAAGGAAAACATCATCGCGGCGGCCCAGGCCGGCGCGAGCGGTTATGTCGTCAAGCCGTTCACGGCCGCGACGCTCGACGAGAAGCTCAATAAGATTCTCGAGAAGATGGCCAAAACCGGGAGCTGATGTGAATCTGCCGACCAACGCGCAAGGCGCCGAAGCGGTCCACGAGAGCGGGGACTTCGCGTCCGACCGTATCCTCGCCCGCATTGGACAACTGACGCGCACGCTGCGCGACTCGATGCGCGAGCTTGGGCTCGACAAGCATGTCGAACGTGCGGCGGAAGCCGTGCCCGATGCTCGCGACCGTCTGAAGTACATCGCGGATATGACGGAACAGGCCGCCGAGCGCGTGCTGTCCGCGATCGACATCGCCAAGCCGCGCCAGGAGCAGTTGAAGGACGACGCGGGCAAACTCGACGCGCGTTGGGAGCAGTGGTACGCGGCGCCGATCGAGCGCGAAGAAGTGCGCGCGTTGATGGACGATACGCGAACCTTCTTGCGCGGCGTGCCCGAGGCGACGAGCGCGACCAACGCGCAGTTGATGGAGATCATGCTGGCGCAGGACTTCCAGGATTTGACGGGCCAGGTCATCAAGAAGATCACGGACGTGGTGTACCTGATCGAGCAGCAGCTGCTCGGCGTGCTGGTCGAGAACATCGCGCTCGAACGGCGCGAGCAGTTCGCGGCGAACGCGGCGGCGCTGGCGGCCGAAGTCTCGTCGACCGGCAGCCCCGAACATCTGCTGAACGGTCCGCAGATCAATCCGGAAGGCAAGACGGACGTGGTGCAGGACCAGTCGCAAGTCGACGATCTGCTGGCAAGCCTCGGCTTCTGACCTGCCGGAATCGCATTACCGTCACGGCCCTTCGCGGACGTTTTCAGCGGGGCGCCGGACGAAACGGGTACACGTAGCAAGCCACGTCCTCGTGCGTGCTTGCTGCCCCCGGACACAAACCACAGGCATACTACGGGCTCAAGCAACGGCACGGCGCGCCGGAGGAAACAGGCTCCGGCCGGTGGCACGGTGGGGAAGATCCCCGAAGTGCGACCGCAGCGGTGCCGTATGATTTGCATAAATGCAGCCGGTTCGCGCAGGTGCGAACCGAGCGGCAGCTCG
This sequence comes from Paraburkholderia aromaticivorans, assembly GCF_002278075.1. Classification (NCBI taxonomy): domain Bacteria; kingdom Pseudomonadati; phylum Pseudomonadota; class Betaproteobacteria; order Burkholderiales; family Burkholderiaceae; genus Paraburkholderia; species Paraburkholderia aromaticivorans. The sequence goes on from NZ_CP022989.1 coordinate 1,338,457, forward strand.
GGAGGAGCTTCATCATGTGGAGTCGTTTACGCCGCGCCGGGATCGTCACGGCGCTTGCTTTGCCTTGTTCGTTGATAGTCGTGCAGTCCGCTCATGCGGGACTGGGCGGCACCCCCATGACGCCTCCGTCGGACGCGTCGGTCTCTTCCCGTACCGTCCAGCCCGGCAGCGGCGCCGCCAATGCGGCGCAGGGCGTGATGCATTCCGCGTCCAGCGCGGCTTCCTCCGTTTCTGCTTCCGCCTCCTATACCGTGCGTGAAACCACGCTCGGCAGCGGCACCGTGGTTCGCGAATATCTGGCCGCGGACGGCTCCGTCTTCGGCATCGCATGGCGCGGCCCGCAAATGCCGGATCTGAACGATCTGCTCGGCAGCTATTTCCCGCAGTATGTGGCCGGCGTGAAGGCCGCCCGGGCGGCGCGCGGCGGCGGCCGCGGCCCCGTGGCGGTCGACCAGAGCAGCCTCGTGGTGCGCTCCGGCGGCCATATGGGCGCGTTCAGCGGCCAGGCGTGGTTGCCTCCGGCGCTGCCCGCCGGCGTCAGCGGTTCCGACATCCAGTAATAGCGAGGACGAGACATGCGAACCCAGCATATTGCTGTGAAGTTCAAGGGTTGGATGCAGGCTGTCGCGGCCCTGGCGCTGGTGTCGGCGCTCGTCGCGTGCGGCGGCGGTGGTGGCAGTTCCAACGATTCGTCGACCACGCTGAACGGCGGCTCGCTGCCCGCCAGCCCGGTCCAGCAGCCGATCGCCGCGACCGCGGCCAATACCGTGCCGATCACGGTCGGCAAGGGCGTGAGCGGGGTCGTCAATATTCCGACGGTCAGCGTGACCGTCTGTGCGCCCGGCTCGACTTCGAATTGCCAGACTATCAGCAATATCCAGGTCGATACCGGGTCGTTCGGGTTGCGGGTAGTCGCCTCGGCCCTGAACGGCTCGCTGCTCAATGCGTTGCCGGCCGGCACCATCGGCGGCGCGCAGCTCGCCGAATGCGCGACTTTCGCCGACGGCTTCACATGGGGCACGGTGCGCACCGCGACCATCGCGATCGGCAGTGAAAGAACGACGGCGGCGATCCCGATGCAGATCATCGGCGACAAGGACGCCAGCACGGTGCCCACAAGCGGTTGCGGCAGCGGCTCGCCCCAAAACACGGTCAGCGATCTCGGCGCGAACGGCATTCTCGGCATCGGCAACTCGCCCACGGATTGTGGCGGGATCTGCGCGAACGCCGCCACGGCGGCGAATTACAGCAACTACTTCGCGTGCCCGGGCGGCGCCTCCTGTACCCGCACCCCGGTCCCGCTCGCCCAACAGGTGGCCAACCCGGTCGCCTCGTTCCCGACCGACAACAACGGCGTGATCGTGCAGATGCCGCCGGTGCCGGACACTGGCGCGCCTTCGGCCACCGGCACATTGGTGTTCGGCATCGGCACCCAGTCGAACAATGCGCTCACCGGCGTCCAGGTCTTCACCACCGACGCCTTTGGCGACTTGAACAACAGCGTGTTTAACGGCACGACGGTGCAGGCGTTCCTCGATTCGGGCTCGAACGGCTACTTCTTTACCGATAGCTCCATTACGCTGTGCGGCAGCAACTTCTCGGGCTTTTACTGCCCGTCGTCCGCGCAGACCCGCTCGGTGACGCTGGTCGGACTGAACAATAGCCGGGCAAGCGCCAGCATCGGCATCCTGAGTGCGGCGACGCTGTTCGGCAATGGCAACAACTATGCGTTCAACGACCTGGCCGGACAGATCGGCAGCAGCAGCAGCTTCGATCTCGGTCTGCCGTTCTTCTATGGCCGTCACGTCTATTACGGCCTCGATCAGACCGCAAAGGGCGGCGAGGCGCCTTTCGTGGCCTTCTGATCAAGGCGCCGCACCGAAGGCTTGAAGTCCGCCCTACGCCCGCGCGAGACCGCGTGGGCGCAGGGTCAGAACGCGAACACAAACGCGGGGCGCGGGCGGGTCGTCCCTAAGTGGCCGATCCTGGCCGCCCCACGCGAGCCCCTTGCGCCGTCGCGGCGCTGCCAGCAAGGCTGTCCGGCCGGCTGCCGACTGTTTCATCCCTCGAAATACCCCCCTTTCTCCGCCCTTATCCGCCGATCGGTGCTTGCGTCGAGCGGGAATAATCGCTCTCACTGGAAAGAGGCGCCGTGCCTCGGCCGACTGGAGAGCTTTTGTGGCAGAGGATAGCGACCTCGAAAAAACCGAATCAGCTACTCCCCGGCGCCTGCAGAAGGCGCGCGAGGAAGGGCAGATCGTGCGTTCGCGGGAGCTGTCCACGTTTGCCCTGCTGGCGGCCGGGTTCTTCGGCGTGTGGGGGATGTCGGGCAGCATCGGCGAACATCTGCAGGGCATGCTGCGCGCGGCCTTCACGTTCGATCACGCCGGCGCATTCGAAACCCGCCGCATGATGATCGGCGCGGGCGTGGCGAGCCGCGAAGGGCTTTACGCGCTGCTGCCGATTCTCGGTTTCACCGGCGCGGCCGCCCTGTTCGCGCCGATGGCGCTCGGCGGCTGGCAGTTGTCGGCCAAAGGCCTCGAGCCGAAGTTCGACCGCCTCAATCCGATCGCCGGCCTCGGCAAGATGTTTTCGATCAACGGACCGATCCAGCTCGGCTTGTCGCTCGTCAAGACGCTGGTGGTCGGTGTGATCGGCGGCACGGCGATCTGGAATCGCCGCGAAGAGATTCTCGCGCTGGCGACCCAGCCGCTGCAGCTCGCGCTCGCCAACACCGTGCACCTGATCGCCGTGTGCTGCGGCATGACGGTGGCCGGCATGTTCGTCGTCGCCGCGCTGGATGTGCCGTATCAACTGTGGCAGTTCCACAAGAAGCTGCGCATGACGAAGGAAGAGGTGAAGCGCGAACACCGCGAAAGCGAAGGCGATCCGCACGTCAAAGGCCGGATCCGCCAGCAGCAGCGCGCGATTGCGCGGCGCCGTATGATGACCAACGTGCCGAAGGCCGACGTGGTGGTGACCAATCCGACGCACTTCGCCGTGGCGCTGCAATACACCGACGGCGAGATGCGCGCGCCGAAGGTGGTCGCCAAGGGCGTGAACCTCGTAGCGGCGCGGATTCGCGAGATCGCGGCCGAAAACAACGTGCCGTTGCTGGAAGCTCCGCCGCTCGCGCGGGCGCTGTATCACAACGTCGAACTGAACCGCGAGATTCCGGGCCCGCTGTATGGCGCGGTCGCCGAAGTGCTCGCGTGGGTGTATCAGTTGCGGCGCTTCAAAACCGAAGGCGGCGCCGTCCCGATGGCGCCGACCGAGCTAGACGTGCCCGCCGAACTCGACAAGGGCGGCGTATCGGACGACGAAGCCGATCAGGAAGCCGCCGATACGCTCGACCCCGCCCTCAACCCAGATAACCAAGACGCTTCAGGAGCCTCCGCATGAATGCTCGCGCCGGTTTCCTCGCTCGACGGCCGGATGCCTTGAGCGGCACCAATTTGCGCGCCCTCGCCGGGCCGGTGCTGATCTGCATGATCCTCGGCATGATGATTTTGCCGTTGCCGCCGTTCCTGCTGGATCTGCTGTTCACTTTCAACATCGCACTTTCCGTGATGGTGCTGCTCGTCAGCATGTACACGATGAAGCCGCTCGACTTCGCCGCGTTCCCGAGCGTGCTGCTGTTCTCGACCTTGCTGCGCCTTTCGCTGAACGTGGCGTCCACGCGCGTCGTGCTGCTCGAAGGCCACACCGGTCCGGATGCGGCGGGGCAGGTGATCGAGTCGTTCGGTCACTTCCTCGTGGGCGGCAACTTCGCGGTGGGTATCGTCGTCTTCATCATCTTGATGGTCATCAACTTCATGGTGATCACCAAGGGCGCGGGGCGGATCGCGGAAGTGTCCGCGCGCTTCACGCTCGATGCGATGCCCGGCAAGCAGATGGCGATCGACGCCGACCTGAACGCCGGCCTCATCAACGAGGAACAGGCGAGAAAGCGCCGCTCCGAGGTCTCGCAGGAAGCCGAGTTCTACGGCTCGATGGACGGCGCGAGCAAATTCGTGCGCGGCGATGCGATTGCCGGTCTGCTGATCATGGTGATCAACATCGTGGGCGGGTTGATCGTCGGGATGGTTCAGCACGGCATGGACTTCGCGTCCGCCGGCAAGAACTACACGCTGCTGACCATTGGTGACGGCCTCGTCGCGCAGATTCCTTCGCTGGTGATTTCGACCGCAGCGGGTGTGATCGTCTCGCGGGTCGCGACCAACGAAGACATCGGCACGCAGCTCACCGGCCAGTTGTTCACCAATCCGCGCGTGCTGGTGATCACCGGCTGCATTCTCGTGCTGATGGGCCTGATTCCGGGCATGCCGCACTTTGCGTTTCTGATTCTCGGCGGCGGTCTGATCCAGCTTGGCCGCACCATGAAAAAGCGTGCCGAGGAACGCAAGAACACCACGGCGCTCGTCGATGTCGCGCCGGCCGCGCTGGCGCCGGTCGAAAACACCGAAGCAAGCTGGGACGACGTGACGATGATCGACACGCTCGGCCTCGAAGTCGGCTACCGCTTGATTCCGCTCGTCGACAAGAACTCGGACGGCGAACTGCTCAAGCGGATCAAGAGCATCCGCAAGAAGTTCGCGCAGGAAATCGGCTTTTTGCCACCGGTCATTCATATTCGCGACAACCTGGAATTGCGGCCGAATGGCTACCGCATCGCACTGAAGGGTGTCGAGGTCGGCGTCGGCGAAGCGTATCCGGGCCAGTGGCTGGCGATCAATCCTGGGCAGGTCTCCGCCGCGCTGCCGGGCACGCCGACGCAGGATCCCGCCTTCGGCTTGCCGGCTATCTGGATCGACACGAACCTGCGCGAACAGGCGCAGGTATATGGCTACACCGTGGTCGATTCGAGCACCGTGGTGGCCACCCACCTGAATCACCTCGTGGTCACGCATGCGTCCGAACTGCTCGGCCGCCGGGAAGTGCAGGCACTGCTCGAGCGGATGCAGAAGGACACGCCGTCGCTGGTCGACGATCTGGTGCCCAAGTCGCTGCCGCTCACCACGCTGCAAAAGGTGCTGCAAAACCTGCTGGAAGAAGGCGTGCCGATCCGCGATATGCGCACGATTCTCGAAGCGCTCTCCGAACACACGCCGAAGATCACCGACGCGCACGATCTCACCGCCGCCGTACGCCTCGCGCTGGGCCGCGCGATCACGCAGCAGTGGTTCCCGGGCACCGGCGACATGCAGGTGATGGGCCTCGATTCGAATCTCGAACGGGTGCTCTCGCAGGCGCTCTCGACCGGTTCCAACCCGGGTCTCGAGCCGGGCCTCGCCCACACGCTACTGAACGAGACCCAGAAGGCGATGACGCGTCAGCAGAATCTCGGGCTTGCGCCGGTGCTGCTGGTGCAGCACGCATTGCGGCCGATGCTCGCGCGCTTCCTGCGCCGCAGCCTGCCGCAACTGAAGGTGCTGTCGTACGCGGAAGTCCCCGATACGCGCAATATCAAGGTGGTGAACCTGATCGGCGCGCACGGTTAAAGCGGATCGTTCACCGCGACCCGCTTCTGGTCGAGGCTTTTTTACCGGCGCTCGTTGAGCGCCGGTTTTCATTTGGGCGTTCGATTTTTCATGCCGCATGCAGACGGCGGGGCCCATACCGCTTCCTCAACCGCACCGTCGGGCACGCCGGAAAGGCCCGCTTGCAACCGTCACGCGCGTGAGTTGCCGCACGGTTCCATCGCCCGAATTGCCCACGTTTAACGGTCTTTATCCATCGATCGTGACTCGACGGGTTTCGCAATAATGATCTCAATGGGAAGCGGTATGTTGCCGGTCCGTTAGTCCGTTTACCTCATCGGGGGTCCAGCTTGAACATTCGTAAATTTGTCGGTGCTACCAGTCGTGATGCGCTGCGTCTCGTGCGCGAAGCGTTGGGCGCGGATGCCGTCGTGCTGTCCAATCGCACGATGGACGACGGCAGCGTCGAGATCGTCGCGCTGGCCGACAGCGACCTCGCCGCCATCACGCCGAAAGTACCGCGCGCAAGCGCCGGCGCGCCGCAGGCTGGACCGATGAATGCGATGGCCGGACAACCCGCGCTTGCCGCGCCGCGCGCCATGCCGGCCGCATCGCCGATGCAGGCGAACCCGTACGCGAGCGGCATGCCCGATGTGTTCTCGTCGGTGTTCGGCGCAAGCCCGGAAGCCGGTGCGGAAAACTCGGGCAACGAGGCTTCCGACAGCCATTCCAGCCACGCGGACGACGACGCGAGCGACACGCCGGCCGCCGCCATGAAGCCGGCCGCGAGCGCACCGAAGGCCGCGCTGCCCGGCACGCCCAAAGCACCGCCTGAAGCACAGGTCAAGGCAGCCGCAGCGTCGCCGTCGCAACCGGTCGGCGCCGAGCGGCCGAGCGCCCGTGCCGCGGCCTCGCGTCTTACCGAAGATATCCGCGCCGATCTGCTCAAAACCGCCGCCGTGACGCCGAGCGCCGATGCGCAAGCGCCGCGCACGATGGCCGAATCGAATCCCTGGTTGATCGACCACGCTCGCCGCATTGCCGCCGAGCAACAGCAGCAGGGCGCTTACAGCGCGCGTCCCGCCGCGATGACGCCGGCCGCGGCGATGGCCAAGGGCCTCGGCGCCGCCGTCGAACCGGGCAAGCCCGCCGCGCCGCATGCCGTCGACACGCCCGACTGGGCCCGCGAAGGCGCGCAGGCCGCCGCGCGCCGCGCCGCGCAGAAAAACGCAGCGCCGCCGGCTTCGAACGACGACGCCCGCACGCCCGCCTCGGTTGCCGAAGCGATCAAGGCGCGCATGGAGCAGGTCGTCAACGACACCGTGATGAGCGAACTGTCGTCGATGCGCGGGATGATGGAAGAGCACTTCGCCGGCTTGCTGTGGGGCGAGCGTCAGCGCCGCAACCCGGCGCGCGCCGCGCTCACCAAGCATCTGTTCGCCGCGGGTTTTTCCGCGCAGCTTGTGCAGATGATGGTCGACAACCTGCCGGACGACATCGAGAGCATGGAAGGCGGCATGGACTGGGTTCGCTCCGTGCTCGAATCGAACTTGCCGGTGATGGAAGACGAGGACGCGCTGATGGAGCGCGGCGGCGTATTCGCGCTGATGGGCCCGACGGGCGTCGGCAAGACGACGACGACCGCCAAGCTCGCCGCGCGCTGCGTGATGCGCTTTGGCGCCAGCAAGGTCGCCTTGCTCACCACCGACAGCTACCGGATCGGCGGCCACGAACAACTGCGCATCTTCGGCAAGATTCTCGGCGTGTCGGTGCACGCGGTGAAAGACGGCGCCGATCTCCAACTCGCCCTCTCAGAACTGCGCAACAAGCACATCGTGCTGATCGACACGATCGGCATGAGCCAGCGCGACCGTCTCGTCTCCGACCAGATCGCGATGTTGTGCCACGCCGGCCAGCCGGTGCAGCGGCTGTTGCTGCTCAATGCGACGAGCCATGGCGACACGCTCAACGAGGTCGTGCAGGCCTATCAACGCGCGCCGGACCAACAGCCGCTCGCGGGCTGCATTCTGACCAAGCTCGACGAAGCCACCAACCTGGGCGGCGTGCTCGATACGGTGATCCGCTACAAGCTGCCGGTGCACTACGTGTCGACCGGTCAGAAGGTGCCGGAGAACCTGTACGTCGCGACCCGCAAATTCCTGATCAAGAGCACCTTCTGCATACCGCGCGACAACTCGCCGTTCGTGCCGCACGACGACGACATTCCGGGATTGCTGTCCGCGTTGTCTGCACGTTCGACGGCCGAATTGCACGAGGTCCGCTTTGGATAAGCTCATCTCCGATCAGGCAGAAGGGCTGCGGCGGATGCTGGCTCGCAGCGGCTCGCGCGTGATTGCCGTGACCGGCGGTTCATCCGGCGCCGGCTGTACGACCACGGTGGTGAACCTCGCCGCCGCGCTGGCGCAGCAGGGCAAGGACGTGCTGGTGATCGACGAATGCCTCGGCGAGAAGTCGGTGAGCGCGATGCTCGGCGGCGTGCGCGGCGCGGGCAATTTTGCTGCCGTGATGCGCGGCGAGATGACGCTCGACGACGCCGCCGCGCGGCACGCGCTCGGCTTCTCGGTGCTGGCCGCCTCGCGTCCGAACCGTGAAGGGCATACGGCCGCGGAATTCGGCGTGGTGCTGCGCGGCTCCGCCGACGTCGTGCTGATCGATGCGCAACTCGATCCGCAAGGCTACCTGTCGGCGCTCGCGAAACAGGCGCACGACGTGATGATCGTCACGCGCATGGCCGCGCAGGCGATCACCGACGCGTACGCGTGCGTGAAGCGCCTGCACTACGCGCATGCAATCGCGCAGTTCCGCGTGCTGGTGAATTACGTGCAGAGCGTCAACGATGCGCACACCGCATTTGCGAACCTGGCCGGTGTGGCCGGGCGCTACCTGACGGTTGCGCTGGAAGACGCCGGTTGTATTGCCGCCGATGCGCGGATGGCGCGGGCCCTGGAGTTGTCGCGTTGTGTCGTCGATGCATTCCCGTCGACACCGGCTGCGCGCGACTACCGGCATCTCGCCGCCGAATTGCAGTACTGGCCGATGCGGTCAGCGATGTCGTCGCAAACGCCCAGGATGGCGCCTGCGACAGTTACAGCGGCGCAACACGCCGACCAACCGTCTGCGCAGCACGCCTGAGAGGCGGCACAAGGACAAGGGGAGCACGATGTATAACGCTCAGGGAAAGATTTCCCAAGCCGAAGTTCTGACCAAGTACGCACCGCTCGTGCGTCGCCTCGGCTTGCAGCTCGTTGCCAAGATGCCGGCGAGCGTCGATCTCGACGATCTGATCCAGGCCGGCATGATCGGACTGCTGGACGCGGCGAGCCGCTACAAGGAAGATCAGGGCGCGCAGTTCGAAACCTACGCCAGCCAGCGGATTCGCGGCGCGATGCTCGACGAATTGCGCAGCAACGACTGGTTGCCGCGCAGCTTGCGGCGTACCTCGCGAGAAGTGGAAACGGCCGTGCACAAGGTGGAGCAGAATCTGGGCCGCTCGGCGAGCGAAACGGAGATTGCCGAGCATCTGCAAATGCCGCTCGATGAATATCAGTCGATGCTGCAGGATCTGCACGGCAGCCAGTTGATCTACTACGAAGACTTCGACCGTTCGGCGGACGACGAGCCGTTCCTCGACCGCTACTGCGTCGATCACTCGGACCCGCTGTCGGCGCTGCTCGACGACAGCCTGCGCTCGGCGCTGGTGGAGGCGATCGACCGCCTGCCGGAGCGCGAGAAGCTGCTGATGTCGCTGTATTACGAACGGGGCATGAACCTGCGCGAAATCGGCGCGGTAATGGAGGTGAGCGAGTCGCGGGTCTGCCAGTTGCACAGCCAGGCCGTGGCCCGTTTGCGCACGCGCTTGCGCGAGATGGCCTGGGCGAACGCCGAGGCGACCTGATTCGACCTGATGCGCGGGTTCAGTGTTTCAACGCGCGAGCAGATCACCGTTTGAGCGGCGGCCCTGAACCTCCGCCCGCTTCATGCCTCTGCCATTTCATGTTCCGCGGCGAGTGCCAGGAAGGCCGAGCGCGACATGCCGCGTGTCTGGGCGTAAGTGTCGATCTCCTGCACCAGCGCCTCGGGCAGCGAGATATTGATACGCACCGCCTTCTTCAAGGCGGGAATATTCCGGGTGGCGACGAATCCCCATGCGAAACCGGTGTACTCGGGATTGCGCTGATGCTCGGGGAGCGTGAGTCGCGTGGGAATGGGCAAGCCTTCGTCGAGCAGTACGTCCAGATGTGCCTCGATGGCTTCTTTCGCATTCGCATAGGCTTCTTCCAACGTGTCGCCTGCCGCGTAGCAGCCCGGAATGTCGGGCACGACAACGCCGAACGCGTGATCCGCGTCGCCCGATTCAATCGCGATCGGGAAAATCAGATTTTTCATTTCAGACCCGCCTGTTTCAGGATGCTGTTCAATGTGCCGGGCGGAAGGTTTTGCTTCGGGTGCGGGATGGTCACGAGACCGCCTCTTGCCGCGTGACGGAAATGATGGTGGCTGCCCGAAATGCGGATCAGCCGCCAACCAGCCGCTTGAATCAATTTGACGACCTCGGCACTTGTCATAACTGCGCTCCTTGAATCATACACACGATTACACAACCTCGCTAGTGGATAGCACTCCGCTGATGCTCGTCCCGACAGCCTCGAAAAAAGCCGGGGACGGCGGAGCAACTCAGTAAGGGGGAACCGTGATTTCAACGCGGCCGGGCAGTTCGCGCCACCTGGCCGTATGGCTAACGCGTGCAGCGGGAGCGAGGCGCGTATATAGAGGAAAGACCCGAAAAGCAAAAGGGCTCGTCAAAGACGAGCCCTCGGACTGCTGATTTCAAATTACCCGTTTCGACCGGACCCGTGCGTCAGGTCGTGTGTGCCGAGCGAAGATTTTTACGCGGCGGGACGCGCCGGAATCCGGCCATCCGGACCATAAAAGCCGACCTTCTGCGGCACGGCCACCTGCAGCGCCGTCAGTGCGCGCTGGTTATAGTCCATCCGCACGCGGATCAGTTCACCGTTGCTGGTGTTGCACCGCCGCGCGCGTTCGGCGGCCTTTTGCAGCAGCGACCATTGTTCGGCGACTCGCGCGTCGGCGCTGGCCGCGAGCTCCATGCCGGCCCAGCCGGCCGGCATGCCCATCTCAGCAAGCAGCCCGTCACGCGTGGTTTCGAGTCTGGCGAGCACGCCGATCAGCTCGGTTTTCTGCTCGACGATTGGCGGCAGCAACTCCAGCGGCGACAAGGCGGTCAGTGCCTTGGTCTCGAGCGTCAGAATCGAAGCAAATGCCTCGACGGCCGAATACTCTTCGATGAGGGTGGCAAGCAGGGCGTCTTTCATCTCAACAACTCGCTGAACACGGCGGCTCGCGCATGTTTCGCGAGCCGGGTTGGTCGAACGCCGCCCGGCACTTCACCGTATTTCGATGCGTCGATCAGTTGCCGGTCGACGAGGTTTTGCTTTTCAACAGTTCGCGCGCGGTGTTCAGCACGCCGTCGGCGATCTTGCCGGAATCGATCTTCAGCGAGCCGTCCTTGATGGCCTGCTTGATCGACTCGACGTGCGCCGTGTCGATGTCGGCCGAGCCGGACGCCGCGAGGCTGCGCAGATGCTGCGACAGACCCGACAGGCTGACGCTGGCGTCGCCCGAACCGCTGGTGGTGGCCGGCGAGCTCGTGCCCGCGCTCTGCGCGTTGCTGTTCGCCGTCGTCGCATCGCTTTGCTGCGAGCGGGACAGGGCGTCTTTCAACGTCGGCAGATTCGAATTGGTTGTGGAATCGACTTTCACGATTGGCTTCCTGAACGATTTGATCCTTATAACGGCTACCGCTGATCAAAACTTTAGCGCAATCGCTGCGGGCGTTACCTTTCCTTACATATCGAATCAAGCCTCTGGCCGGCCTGATCGGGGTGCCGTTCGCCGTGCCGCCAGCGCAAGCCGGGCCGGGCGTTGGGCGATCAACCGGCACGATCAACGCCGCCGCGCGGTTCACAGTTGAATCTCCACGGTCGCGCCGTCTTTCACGATGCCGGAAATGATCTGGCCGTTGGCGGTCTTGACCCGCACCTGCTGGCCGGGCGACGCGTTGTTCATCGCGCTGCCTTCGGCCGAAATCGCGAAACCGTCGCCGGCCGCGACGACCCGCACCGTTTGCCCGATCGACACCGCCGACGCGCTTTTCAGCATGTCACGGCGCAGCGGCATGCCGCCGGCCACACGCGTGAGCGTGACCGAGCCGACTGCCTGCGACGGATCCGTGACGATGGCCTGCGGCAAGCCGGTCAGATCGCCGTCGCGGGCGACGAGGTCGGCGGCAGTGAGCACTTCGCCGGGCGCCATTGCGCGGGCAGCGAGATAGTAGGTGGCGTGCAGCGCGATACGCGCCTGCAGATAGATGGTCCACGGACGCTCGCCCGCGCAGCGCACGCCGACGGTCATGCGGCCCCACAGGCGTGCGCCGCTCGGCATGAACGGCTCGAGTGTCGTGCAAGCCGCGAGCCCGCGCGGAAACGCGGGCGCCACGGTGATGTCGACCTTGCCGGGCAAGCCGGTGGATTGCTGCTGCAGGAACGCGAGTGCGGCGCTGCGAATCGCTTCCGGGTCTTGCTGGCCGGGCAGCGGCGCAGCCGGCGCAAGCGTTGCGGGACGCAGATTCTGCTGCGCGACGGCGGGTGCGACTGACCGGGTCGCCGACGCACGCGCCATCGCGGCCGGCGCCGGCACGGCGGCCGGCGCCGCAGGCGCAGCCTGAGCGGCAACCGCCCTGGTCGCGACCGGCTTGCCGTTCGCGCCGAACTGCGGCGGCTCACCGCGCGAAGCCAGGCTGTCGAAGCCTGCCGCCGCGGATGCCCCGGCGGCGGCGCTGAGCGGCGCGTTCGCGGCGACTGGCTGAACGCCCGCGGCTGGCCGTGCACCGGTCGACTTCGGCGCGGGCGTCACCACGACCGGCACGACCTGACGCGATCCCGGTGCGAGATTGACTCTTGCAACAGCATCCGCCCCATTGGCGCTACCCGGCGCGGGAATCGTCACGACACCGCTGGCGTCGGGCTTGAAGTTGGTGCGGATCATTTGCGGCGCGGCCGGCGGTTCGCCCGCGCCCGGAATGACGATCGAGCCGCTCGCATTGGCGGCACGTGTAAATGAATCGGCGTCGCGAGCCGTCGGACCCGGCGTGAGCGATTGCGCGGTGGCGGCCGCCAGCGTGGCGGCGGAGCCGGCGCGCTTCGCGGGCGCCGCCTGCATGTGCTCGGCCAGGTCGGCGAGCGCGGCCGGATTCTTTTCGCCGGGCCCGGGAATCACGATCGGGCCACCCGCTTCCTGAGCCTGGCTGCTGGCCGGCAGAAGCACGATGCCGCCCGCGACCCACACCGTGAGGCTCACGACGAGGCGAGTCAGAAGACGCGAGACCGCGCGCGAAGCGCGCCGTGCGGCGCGAGCGCCCGCACCCACGCGATGCGCCGCCGCGCGGTCTGCGCGGTGCGTCGGATCGAAGGTGGGCTGGTCCATCGTGTTTCTCCATCGAATGCATCGGTACGCCTTGCATTCTAGTGAGCGCCCTCTTTGCGCAAACGTTGAATAGAAGCCCCCTTTCCCGGTTATTCGTCCGATTGCCGCTTGCGTTCGGCCCATAAGATGCACCTCATGCAAAAAGGTCTTCCCGCCTGGTGCCGCTCTCTCGGGAGGCACGCATGGGAAGCCTCGGGAACGTTCTCCGGAGATTCATATGCTGGACAAACTCGATGCCGAATTCGCCTTTGGCCGTGAAGCGCTCGATGTGCGTGCCTACCGGCAGGAGCTGCTGTCGTCGAATATCGCCAACGCCGATACCCCCGGGTACAAGGCGCGCGACGTCGACTTCGCCTCGTCGCTCGCCGGCGCGCTGAAGAAGGCCGGCGGCGGCGCCGGGACCGCCGCGTCGAACAACTCGACGCTGGTCATGACCCAGCCCGCGGGTGTAACGAACGGCATGTCGATGGCCTCGACCGCGCCGGGCCATATGGCCGGCAAATCGACGCTGACGGCGACCGGCGGCACGTCGGACGACTACGGCAATCTGCAATACCGCGTGCCGACGCAACCCGCGCTCGACGGCAATACGGTGGACATCGACACCGAGCGGGTGCAGTTCGCGGATAACACGCTGCACTTCGAATCGGGCATGACGGTGCTGTCCAGCCAGATCAAAACGATGCTGTCGGCGATCCAGTCGGGCTCGTAAGAAGCCACGGCGACAGACTCAGCAGTACGCAAGAACAATCGCTACGGGAATTAACGAAAGCCGGCGCAAACCGTGCAACTGCGTTGCATGAGATCGGAGAGGTCAGGAAAACATGCCATCTTTAATGAACATCTTTGGTGTTGCGGGCTCCGCGATGTCGGCGCAGTCGCAGCGGCTCAACGTGACGGCGTCGAATCTCGCCAACGCGGACAGCACGACCGGCCCGGACGGCCAGCCGTACAAGGCCAAGCAGGTCGTGTTCGCGGTCAGCCCGCTCGGCGGCGCGCGCACGGCTTCCGGCCAGCAGGTCGGCGGCGTGCAGGTCACCGGCGTGGTCGACGACCCGACGCCGATGAAGACCGCCTACGACCCTGGCAATCCGGCCGCGAATGCGGAGGGCTACGTCACGTTGCCGAACGTCGATCCGGTGCAGGAAATGGTCAACATGATTTCGGCCTCGCGCTCGTATCAGGCCAACGTGGAGACCTTGAACACCGCCAAGACATTGATGCTGAAAACGCTCACGATCGGAACCTGAGGAGAGCAGCTTGACCACCAACACCACCATCGGCGGCAGCGGCACGACCGTGTCGCAAACGCTGCTCGATACGATGAACGGCACGAAGAGCGCCTCGAGTTCCACGAGTTCGACGGGCAGCACCTCGGGCACGTCCGCGACGGATCTGCAGAACACTTTCCTGCAACTGCTCGTCGCGCAGTTGAAGAACCAGGACCCGACCAATCCGATGGACAGCTCGCAGATGACCTCGCAGCTGGCGCAGATCAACACGGTCTCGGGCATCAGTCAGTTGAACACGACGCTCAGCTCGCTCGCCACGCAGATGTCGGCGGGCCAGCAGTCGCAAGCCGCGCTGCTGATCGGCTCGACCGTGCTCGCGCCGGGCAGCTCGGTGTCGGTCGCGAGCGGCAAGGCCGGCGCGTTCGGCGTGCAGCTTGCCAACGCGGTGGGCGATCTGCAGGTCGTCGTGAAGAACTCGGCCGGCCAGATCGTCAACACCATCGACCTCGGCAAGCAGTCGGCCGGCACGATTCCGGTGGGCTGGACGCCGACCGATACGGCCGGCAACACGCTGCCGGACGGCACCTACACGATCAGCGCGGTCGGCACGATCAACGGTCAGCAGGCCACGGCCAGCACGCTCACGGGCGCCACGGTGCAAAGCGTCGTCATGCAGACCAATGGCACGCCGGGCCTCGTGCTCTCGAACGGCTCGACGGTCGGCTTGACCAGCGTCGCCGCCATCCTCTGATTCAGATTCAGTCAGTCACGACTTTCCAGATACGGAGACCGTCATGGGTTACCAACAAGGTTTGAGTGGTTTGTCGGCATCGTCGAGCGATCTCGATGTGATCGGCAACAACATTGCCAACGCGAATACGGTTGGCTTCAAGAGCGGCGCCGCGCAATTCGCCGACATGTACGCGAATTCCGTGGCGACCGCGGTGGGCAACCAGGTCGGCATCGGCACGAAGCTCTCCGAAGTGCAGCAGCAGTTCTCGCAAGGCACGATCACCAGCACCAACCAGGCGCTCGACGTCGCGATCAACGGCAACGGTTTCTTCCAGCTGTCGAACAACGGCTCGCTGGTGTATTCGCGCAACGGCGTGTTCCAGCTCGACAAGAACGGCTTCATCACCAACGCGCAAGGTCTGCAGCTGATGGGCTACGCCGCGAACAGCTCGGGCATCATCAACACCGCGCAAACCGTGCCGCTCACGGTGCCGACCGCGAACATCGCCCCGCAGGCGACCACCAAGATCGTCGCCGGCCTGAATCTGAACGCGCAGGATCCGCTGATGCTCGGCACGCCGACCGTCACGCCGACCCTCGCGGGCGGCAGCACGCTCACGACGCCGGGCGCGACCATCACGAATACCGCTTCGGGCACGAACAACGACAGCTACACCGTCAACTTCACGAGCCCGACGACCTACACGGTGACCGACACGACGCTCGGCACGACGTCCGCCGCCGCGACGTACACGGCGGGCTCCGCGATCTCGCTGGGCAACGGCCAGACCATCACGTTCAACGGCACGCCGGCGACCGGCGACAGCGTCGCGATTGCGCCGACGCCCGTGGCGTTCAACCAGAACAGCTCGTCGACGTACAACTACTCGACCAGCACGACGGTCTACGACTCGCTCGGCGGCTCGCAGACGGTCAACATGTACTTCGCCAAGACCTCGGCCGGTACGTGGAACGTGTACGCGGGCACCTCGACCGGCACGGCGAGCCTGATCGGCCACGCGAACTTCAACTCGTCGGGCACGCTGCTGGGCACGACGACCGCGGCCGGCGTCGCGACCACCACGCCGTTCGCCTACAACTTCTCGATCCCGACCACCGACGGTTCGTCGACGCCGCAGAACCTGACGCTGAACATCGCCGGCACGACGCAGTACGGCGGCAAGGACGGCGTGAACTCGCTGCAGCCCGACGGCTACGCAGCGGGCACGCTGACGAGCTTCACGATCGGCGCCGACGGCACGCTGACCGGCAACTATTCGAACCAGCAAACCGCCGCGCTCGGCCAGATCGTGCTGGCGAACTTCTCGAATCAGAACGGTCTCGTGAACCTCGGCAACAACGAGTTCCAGCAGACCTCGCAATCGGGCGTCGCGCAGATTTCGGCGCCGGGCTCGACGAACCACGGCGTGCTGCAAGGCGGCGCGGTGGAAAACTCGAACGTCGATCTGACGAGCGAACTGGTGAACCTGATCACCGCGCAGCGCAACTACCAGGCGAACGCGCAGACGATCAAGACCCAGCAGACCGTCGACCAGACCCTGATCAACCTGTAAGCGACCGGGACCTACCCATCATGGATCGGCTGATTTACACCGCGATGTCGGGCAGCACGCAAGCGCTCGAACAGCAGGCTATCGTCGCGAACAACCTGGCCAATGCATCGACCACCGGTTTTCGCGCGCAACTGGCGACTTTCCGTGCCGTGCCGATGTCGTTCGGCGACGGCAGTTCGATCAACGACAACACCACCCGCACCTTCGTGCTGTCGTCGACGCCGGGCGCGGACTACACGCCGGGGCCGATCCAGCAGACGGGCAACCCGCTCGACGTGGCGATTCAAGGGCCGGGCTGGCTGGCGGTGCAAACCGCCGACGGCGGCGAGGCTTACACGCGCGCCGGCAATCTGCATATCGACGAAAACGGTCAACTGGTGAACGCCACCAATCAGGTGGTGCTCGGCAACGGCGGCCCGGTGTCGGTGCCGCCGGGCGCGGAAATCACCATCGGCAAGGACGGCACGGTGTCCGCGCTGACGCCCGGCGATCCGCCCACCGCGGTGGTGACGGTCGATCAGCTGAAGCTGGTGAATCCTGATCCGCAAACCATGACGCGCGGCGACGATGGCCTCTTTCGCACCGGCGACGGCAACGCCGCCGACGCCGATCCGACCGTCACGCTGGCGCCGGCCTCGCTGGAGGGCAGCAATGTGAATCCGGTCAGCGCGATGGTCTCGATGATCACCAACGCGCGTCAGTTCCAGATGCAGACCAAGCTGCTGGAAAGCGCCGACAAGAACGACCAGTCCGCCAATCAGCTGCTCAGCTTCAGCTAACGGGTCGCCGCGGGCTTGTCCCGTCGCAGCAAGCATGTTGTATGGGATCTGAGTCAGCGCAGAAGCGCGAACTCCGATCCACACAGGAGAAGAACCATGAATCGCTCACTCTACATTGCCGCAACCGGCATGAATGCGCAGCAGGCGCAGATGGACGTGATCTCGAACAACCTCGCGAACGTCAGCACCAACGGCTTCAAGGGCTCGCGCGCGGTATTCGAAGATCTGCTGTATCAGACCATCCGCCAGCCGGGTGCGAATTCGACGCAGAACACCGAACTGCCCTCCGGCATCCAGCTCGGCACGGGGGTGCAGCAGGTCGCCACCGAGCGTCTGTATACCCAGGGCAACCTGCAGCAGACCGGCAACTCGAAAGACGTCGCCATCAACGGCCAGGGCTTTTTCCAGGTGCAGATGCCCGACGGCACGACCGCCTATACCCGCGACGGTTCGTTCCAGACCAACGCGCAAGGCCAGCTCGTGACTTCGAGCGGCTACCAGGTCATTCCGGCGATCACGATCCCGAACAACGCGACGTCGCTCACCATCGGCAGCGACGGTGTGGTGTCGATCACAGTTGCCGGCTCGACCAACAGCCAGCAGCTCGGCTCGATGCAGATCGCGACTTTCATCAACCCGGCCGGTCTCGATGCGAAGGGCGAAAACCTGTTCGCGGAAACCGCTTCGTCGGGCGCGCCGAATGTCGCGCAGCCGGGCCTGAACGGCGCCGGCACGCTGAATCAGGGCTACGTGGAAGCATCGAACGTGAACGTGGTGCAGGAACTGGTGAACATGATCCAGACGCAACGCGCTTACGAAATCAACAGCAAGGCCGTGACGACCTCCGACCAGATGCTGCAGACCCTGAGCCAGATGCAGGTTTAAGGCTTAAGGGACTGGTAATAGACAGGCGGTAATCAAGATGTCGCACTTCACTCGTAATCCGGTTCATTCGCGCACCGCGCAGGCGCTCGTGCAGCTCACGCTGCTCGCCGCGCTGGGCGGCTGCGGCCTCGTGCCGAAGCAGCCGATCACCCAGCAGCCGATGACGGCGCTGCCGCCGATGCCGCCGTCCATGCAGGCGCCGGGCTCGATCTACAACCCGGGTTACGCGGGGCGGCCGCTGTTCGAAGATCAGCGGCCGCGCAATGTCGGCGACATCCTGACGATCGTGATTCAGGAAAACGTCAACGCGACGAAGTCCTCGGGTGCGGGTGTCAACCGTAGCGGCAATACGAGCTTCGACGTGCCGACCGCCGGCTTTCTCAGCGGTCTGTTCGGCAAGGTCAACCTGAGCGCGAACGGCGCCAACAAGTTTGCGGCGACGGGTGGCGCGAACGCGTCGAACACCTTTAGCGGCGTCATCACCGTCACGGTGACGGGCGTGCTGCCGAACGGCAACCTGATGGTGAGCGGCGAAAAGCAGATGCTGATCAACCAGGGCAACGAATTCGTGCGCTTTTCCGGTGTGGTGAATCCGAACACGATTTCCAACCTGAACGCCGTGTATTCCACCCAGGTGGCTGACGCGAAAATCGAGTATTCCGCGAAGGGCTATGTCGACGAGGCCGAGAATATGGGCTTCCTGCAGCGCTTCTTCCTCAACGTGGCGCCGTGGTGATCATGCGTACCGTCTTCTCCCGTATCCGCCTCGCGCGACTGGCCTGTTTCGGCCGCGTGCTGGCCTTCGTCGCGCTCGCCTGCGCGGCGCTGCCGGCGGCCACGCCCGCTCATGCCGAACGTCTGAAAGATCTCGTGCAGATCCAGGGCGTGCGCGACAATCCGCTGATCGGCTATGGCCTCGTCGTCGGCCTCGACGGCACGGGCGACCAGACCACGCAAACGCCGTTCACCACGCAGACGCTCGCCAATATGCTGGCGAACCTCGGCATCTCGATCAACAACCAGGCGGCTGGTTCGAGCAATTCGCAGTCGTCGCTGTCAAACATTCAGTTGAAGAACGTCGCCGCGGTGATGGTGACGGCGGTGCTGCCGCCGTTCGCGCGTCCGGGCGAAGCGATCGACGTGACCGTGTCGTCGCTCGGCAATGCGAAGAGCCTGCGCGGCGGCACGTTGCTGCTCACGCCGCTGAAGGGCGCGGACGGCCAGGTGTATGCGCTCGGCCAGGGCAATCTCGCCGTCGGCGGCGCGGGCGCCAGCGCGAACGGCAGCAAGGTGCAGGTGAATACGCTGGCCGCGGGCCGCATTGCCGGCGGCGCGATCGTCGAACGCGCGGTGCCGACCTCGGTGTCGCAAGCGGGCACCATGCAGCTCGACCTCAACGAAATGGACTACGACACCACGCAGCGCGTGGTGGCCGCGGTGAACAACGCATTCGGCGGCGGCACGGCAACCGCGCTCGACGGCCGCACGATTCAACTGCGCGCGCCGAGCGACCCGGAACAGCAGGTCGCCTTCATGGCGCAATTGCAGAACCTCGACGTCAAGCCGGCGCAGGCGGCCGCGAAGGTGATCCTGAACGCGCGCACCGGCTCGATCGTGATGAACCAGATGGTCACGCTGCAGAACTGCGCGGTCGCGCACGGCAACCTCTCGGTCGTGATCAATACGCAGCCGGTGGTGAGCCAGCCGGGCGCGTTCTCGAACGGTCAGACGGTGGTGGCCAAGCAGTCGCAGATCCAGATGAAGCAGGACAACGGCGCACTGAAGCTGGTGACGGCCGGCGCCAATCTCGCCGATGTGGTGAAGGCGCTCAACGCATTGGGTGCGACGCCCGCGGATCTGATGTCGATCCTGCAGGCGATGAAAGCGGCGGGCGCTCTGCGCGCCGACCTGGAAATCATCTAAGGAAGACACAGGATGAATTCGGATACGACCAATTCCGCCGCTTCGGCGAACGACCTGACCCAGCGCTTCGCGCTCGACGTGCAGGGCTTCGCCAAGTTGAGCGCACAGGCCAAGGCGTCGCCGCAAGCCGGCATGAAGATGGCCGCGCAGCAGTTCGACGCGGTGTTCACGCAGATGATGCTGAAGAGCATGCGCGACGCGACCCCGCAAGATGGTCCGTTCGATTCGCACGACAGCGCCACCTTCACCTCGATGATGGATCAGCAGTTGTCGCAACAGCTTTCGCAGAAAGGCATCGGCGTGGCCGACGCCATGCTCAAGCAGCTGATGCGCAATCAGGGCATGCAGGTGGGCGGCGCTGCGGGTGGCGCGGGCGGCCTTGCGGGCATGGCCAACGCACTGGGCGGCGGCAGCGGCGGCGACGAAGGCCAGACCGCGGCGCTCAACGCGCTCGCCAAGGCGTACGGCAATGCCCAGGCCAACGGGCAACTGGCGATGGGCAAAGGCTACTCGGCCAACAGCGCGCTCACCCCGCCGCTCAAGGGCGACGGCAGCTCGCCCAAGGTCGACGCATTCGTCGACAAGCTCGCCGAGCCGGCCCAGGCCGCCAGCGCGGCGACCGGCATTCCGGCGCGCTTCATCATCGGTCAGGCTGCGCTCGAGTCCGGCTGGGGCAAGAGCGAGATCAAGAAGGCGGATGGTTCGACCAGCCACAACGTGTTCGGCATCAAGGCGACCAAGGACTGGACCGGCAAGACCGTGTCGACGGTCACGACCGAATACGTGAACGGCAAGCCGCAGCGCACCGTGGAAAAGTTCCGTGCATACGACTCGTATCAGGAAGCCATGACCGACTATGCGAGCCTGCTCAAAGGCAATCCGCGTTATGCGCAGGTGATCAATTCAGCGCACGACGTGAACGGTTTCGCGAACGGCATGCAGCGCGCCGGTTACGCCACCGACCCGCATTACGCGAAGAAACTGATGTCCATCATGCAGAAGATGGGCTGAACTGCGCTCATGCAGTTCGAATCACCCGGGTATTCAAAGAATAAAACCATGCACGCGACGGGGCCAGGTGCATAACGAGACGGAAGAGGCCGGCCGCCCCCCGGGCGGCCGGTCCACCCGCGAGAGCCGTCATGGGTGTTTAACGTTTGCGTAAATAATTCATTGCATGCCCCTAAATTTTGTCCGGGCGCTGCCGCTAATCAGTTAGACCCAATACCGGAAAAACGTTGTAATGTCCGGGTTGATGCGCGTGCTGCGGCTTCAGTGAAGACCGCGCGAAAGCCCCGCCAGGAGCCTTGGCACGCGCCCGCAAGAACAAGCATACCGGCAAGCCCATGGATACTACCCAGTCGAACGGCCAGACCGACACACACGGCCAGCCGCCCGCACCGAGCGACGATGGCGTCAACGATTTTGGCCGGCGCAATCCGCTGGAGATCGGCGTTCAGTTGCGCAATCTCGTCAATCGCGGCGATTTCCTCACCGTTCAATACGCAGCCGGCCAGCTCGTCACGCGTTTGCTCGACGTCGACGTGCGCGGGCGCACTTTCACCTTCGACTGGGGCGCGCTGTCCGATCAGAACCGCGGCTTGCTCAGCGCGCCGCGCTGCCAGTTCCATGCGCAGCCGGATGGCGTGCGCGTGGAATTCGCCACCAATACGCCGCGCGAAACCCGTTTCGAAGGACTGCCCGCATTCGAGGCCGACTTCCCCGAGGTGCTGTTCTACGTGCAGCGCCGCGAGTATTTCCGCGTCGATGCGCCGATCCTCGACCCATATATGTGCTCCGGCCGTTTGCCCGAAGGCGATACGTTCCGTTTCGAGGTGCACGACCTCTCGCTGGGCGGCGTCGGCATGCGCACCACCGACGAGCGCGTGGCCGAATTGCCGATGGGCACGCGGCTCATGGATTGCGAATTGGCGCTCGGCGCGCTCGGCCGTCTCTCGCTCGATCTGCAACTCGTATCGCACCGCTCCACCGCGCTGCCCAACGGCACACAGCGTTATCAGCTCGGCTTCCGTTTTCTGACGCTGCCGGGCAGCGCGGAAAACACGCTTCAGCGTCTGATTACGCAACTCGAAATGAAGCGCCGTTCGCTGGTGCGGTGACCGGCACGCTGGCGCAGCGGTGCGTGAGCGTGCCTGCTCGGGCACTGCGCGCGCACAGTTCGCTGGCCGGCTCGTTATCACTGGTTCACCACGCTGTTTTTCGTGCCGTCCGCACGCCCATGCGCGATGAATGACGGGCCCTGCTAGCCTCGTAAACGTTGAAACAAACGTCGAACACACATCGGAATGACCTCAATTTTTCGCTGTTGAGGCCGTTAAACAGAATGTTCAAGTAACGCGGCGGCATGTGTACGGTGTCGCCCTTCAGGATGACGCATGTCCAATCTCATCAATCTCGGCCTCAGCGGACTGAATGCAGCCCAGTGGGGGCTCACGACGACCGGTCAGAACATCAGCAACGCGTCGACGCCAGGCTACACCATCGAAACCCCGGTGTATGCGGAAAGCGGCGGCCAGTACACGGGCTCGGGCTATCTGCCGCAAGGTGTCTCGACTACGACCGTGACGCGCCAGTACAGCCAGTATCTGACTACCGAGCTGAACAACGCGCAGTCGTCGGGCAGTTCGCTCTCGACGTACAACACGCTGATTTCGCAACTGAATAATCTGATCGGCAGCCCGACTGCCGGGATTGCGAGCGCGATCACCAGCTACTTCACCGGCTTGCAGAACGTCTCGAACAATGCGTCGAGTCTGGCTACGCGCCAGACCGCGATGAGCGGCGCGCAAACGCTGATGAACCAGATCAACGCCGCGGGTCAGCAATACGACGCGCTGCGCCAGAGCGTCAACACGCAACTCACCAATACCGTTTCGCAGATCAACAGCTATTCGCAGCAGATCGCGCAGCTGAACGGGCAGATCGCTCAGGCCAGCACGCAAGGTCAGCCGCCGAACCAGTTGCTGGACCAGCGCGATCTCGCCGTGTCCAACCTGTCGCAACTGATCGGCGTGAACGTCGTCAACAGCAACGGCAGCTACAGCGTGTTCATGAGCAACGGTCAGCCGCTCGTGTCGTCCAACAATAGCTACAACCTGGGCACCGCGCCTTCGACCGGCGACACCAGCGAACTGTCCGTGCAGTATCTCGGCCAGGCCGGCGCGAACCCGGCGGCGGCGCCGCAGAACCTGCCCGACAGCAAGATCGCCGGTGGGACGCTCGGCGGGCTGCTCGCGTTCCGCAGCCAGACGCTCGATCCGGGCGAGGCGCAACTCGGCGCGATTGCCGTGAGCTTCTCCGCGCAGGTCAACGCGCAGAACAGTCTGGGTATCACGCTCGCCGGCGCCAAGGGTGGCGCGCTGTTTTCGGTGGGCGGCCCGACGGTTTATGCGAACACGCAGAACACCGGCAACGCGTCGCTGAACGTGTCGTTTGCGAACCCCGCGCAGCCGACTACCGGCGATTACACGCTGGCCTACAACGGCACCACCTACACGCTGACCGACAATTCGACGGGCAACGTGGTGGGTTCGGCGACCAACCTGAGCCAGCCGATCAACGGCCTGAATTTCTCGACCACCGGCACGATGAACGCCGGCGATTCGTTCACGGTCGAGCCGACTCGCGGCGCGCTGAACAGCTTCGCGACGGCCACCACCGACGCATCGGCGATCGCCGCCGCCGCGCCGGTGCTGGCCAACGCCGTGTCGAGCAACACCGGCACCGGCTCGATCACCCAGGGCACGGTGACGGCCGGCTACACCATGCCGAACTCGACCACCACGCTGTCGTACGACGGCACGGGCCTGTCCGGTTTCCCGGCTGGCTCGACGGTGACGGTGGCCGGTTCGCCCGCCACCACGTACACGATCGCCAGCGCGGCGACCGTGGTGCCGTATTCGTCGGCCGCCGGCGCCACGCTCACGATCAACAACGCAACCGCCGGCCAGATGAACAACGTGTCGGTGACGATCAGCGGCGCACCGGCTGCCGGCGACAAGTTCACCATCGGCCCGAACACCGGCGCGACCAACGACGGCCGCAATGCGCTGGCGCTGTCGAATTTGTCCACCGCGAAAGCGATGTCGGGCGGCACGGTCACGCTGACGGGCGCGTATGCGAACTATGTCAACCAGATCGGCAATCAGACCAACCAGATCCAGACCTCGAGCACGGCGCAGAGCTCGCTGGTGACGCAGATCACCACCGCGCAGCAGTCGGTTTCGGGCGTGAACATCAACGAAGAAGCAGCCAACCTGCTTCAGTATCAGCAGCTGTATCAGGCGAACAGCAAGGTCATTCAGACCGCGCAGACCCTGTTCCAGACGATACTCGGCATCTTCCAGTGAGGCGTTGAGAATGCGCATCTCCAGCACGCAGTACTTCAACATGAACGTCGCGACGATGAGCGATCAGCAAGCTCAACTGTCGCAGTTGTACGCCGAGATCTCGAGCGGCGTGAGCCTCTCCACTCCGTCGGACAATCCGCTCGGCGCGGCACAGGCGGTGCAGTTGAGCTCGACGGCGACGACCCTGTCGCAATACACGACCAATCAGGGCAGCGCGCTGGCGTCGCTCCAGCAGGAAGACACCACGCTCGGCAGCGTCAACACCGTGCTGCAAACCATTCATACGCTGGTGCTGCGTGCCGGCGACGGTTCGCTGAACGACGGCGACCGCGGCTCGATCGCGACGCAACTGCAAAGCTTGCGCAGCCAGTTGATGACGCTCGCCAATTCGACCGACCCGCAAGGCAACTACCTGTTCGCCGGCTATCAGAGCAGCGCGCAGCCGTACACCACGAATTCGGCCGGCGTCGTGACCTATTCGGGCGATACGGGCACGCCCGCCGTGCAGATCACCGCATCGCACGTCGTGCAGACCGGCGACAACGGCATTGCGATTTTCGGCAGCGTGGCGCCAATCGGCACGAGTGCCGTGCCGGCCGCGACGACCGGCAACACCGGCACGGGCGTGATCAGCTCGGTGAGCCTGAATAACCCGACCGATCCGACCAATGCGGACAAGTATTCGATCAATTTCTCGTCGGCGACCACCTACACGGTGAGCCAGACCGACCCGGCCACCGGCGCGGTGACCACGAGTGCGCCGCAGGCGTTCACCGCCGGGTCGGCCATCACGCTCGGCGGCCAGTCGGTGACGATCACCGGCGCGCCGAACGCCGGCGACAGCTTTTCGGTGACGCCGGCCACGCAAGGCAGCATGGACGTATTCGCCAATCTGAGCCAGTTGATCACCACGCTGCAAACGCCGGTGTCGGGCGGCGCCTCGACGGCCAGCTTCCAGAGCGCGCTGACCACCAGCATGGCCCAGCTCGAGAACACGATGAACAACGTCGTGACGGCGCAGGCGGCGGTGGGTGGCCGCGAGCAGGAAGTGCAGGCATTGCAGACGGTCACGCAAACCAACACGTTGCAGACCTCGAGCAATCTGGCCGATCTGACGCAGACCGACATGGTCAAGACGATCGGCAAGTACACGATGACGCAGGCTGCGTTGCAAGCGGCGCAGCAGGCATTCGCGAAGATTCAGAACATCTCGCTGTTCCAGTACCTGAACTGATGTCACGTGTCGTCTGAAAGGGAGAAGGGCGGAACCGGTGTGAGCCGGGTCCGCCCTTTTTGTTTTTGCGTGCGCTGCATTGCGCAGTCGATGCTGGCTCTCGAACGCGACGGCATGCGCCGGCAGTCCCGATCATCTGGCCGGCTCGCTCGATTCGCTCAAGCGCTGACTATCCCATACGCGTCGAGCTGCATAGGATCTCGAGCGAAATATCTTGCCGACACTCACGAACCGATTCGATTGTTAATGAACGTGCGCTTTCGCATGGTCAACAGACTGGCAAAACCGGAGTATCGAATCAATGACGCAACACAGCCGGGGGTCTCGGCTGAACTGGAAACAGTCAGGTTGGATTGCGAGCGCAAAATAAACACGCCAGAGCCGGCGTAGGAATATTGATGGCTGCAGCGGTCCGGCGTCAGAGCGGCGTCCACATCGTCCATACCGCCGCACAACGGCGTTGTGGATGCCTACGGCGTAGAAGCAGCCGCACCTTCGCGACCGGCGCTCGGTGGCTCAGTCGGGGGCGTGTTACCTGAACCCCGCCGCCACCCGCCCCATCTGGTCGAGGCCCACGTCGAAGAGCCGCACGAAGAACGGAATCATGTTCGGGACCATCAGTTGCAGAAGCAGCATGCCGATCAGCATGGTGAGCGGAAAGCCGATCTGGAAGACTCCGATCTGCGGCGCGGCGCGATTCAGAATGCCGAGCGCGAGGTTGGTGATGAGGAGCGCGACGACCACCGGCAACGACAGCAACAGCCCCGCCGAAAACACCGTGCTGCCGAAGTTCGCCAGCGTGCGCCAGCCCGGCGCGCCGAGAATGTTCGCCGACACCGGGACCGACTGGAACGTGGCGAGCAGCGCGCTGATCATCTGCAAATGGCCGTCGATCACCAGAAACACCAGCATGGCGATGGTGTTCATGTAGCTCGACAGTACCTGGCTGGAACTACTCGCCTGCGCGTCGAAGAAAGTCGCGAAGCCGAGACCCATGCCGAGACCGACGAAGTCGCCGGTTGCGCTGATCGCCTGAAACACGATCTGCATGGTGATGCCGAGTGCGATGCCGATCAGGAACTGGTTGACGATGATCCACACGCCTTCGGCGGAAAACACCGTGACTTGCGGCAGCGCGCCGAGCGTCGGCGCGACGATGATCGTGACGAAGGCCGCCAGTCCGATCTTCACGCGGATCGGCAGCGAGCGGTTGCCGAGCACCGGCGCGGTGGCGACCATCGCGAGAATGCGCACGAACGGCCACAGGAACGCGGTGAGCCAGGCGTTCAGTTGCGCGTAGGTGACGGAAAACATCGCGGGTCGGCGGGAAAGGTGAGAACCGGCGCGCCGCTCAGTTGACGAGCGTCGGAATGTTGGTGAGCGTCTGGCGCAGATAGTCGAGCATGGTCGTCAGCATCCACGGTCCGGCGATCACCATCGTGACGGCGATCGCGAGCAGCTTGGGAATGAACGACAGCGTGCTTTCGTTGATCTGCGTGGCCGCCTGGAACAGGCTCACCACCAGACCGACCACCAGTGCGACCAGCAGCAGCGGCGCGGCAAGCAGCAGGCCGACATACATGGCCTGGTGCGCGAGCGTCATGACGGATTCTTGATTCATGGCGAGAGGACCGGAAGCGTGAAGGGCGCGAGGCGCGATCAAAAAACCGCGGAAAAAAAGGTTTAGACGAAGCTCTGTGCGAGCGAACCCAGCAGCAACTGCCAGCCGTCGACCAGCACGAACAGCATCAGCTTGAACGGCAGCGAAATAGTCGCGGGCGACACCATCATCATGCCCATCGACATCAGTACGCTCGCCACCACCATGTCGATGATGAGGAACGGAATGAAAATCGTAAAGCCGATCTGGAAGCCGGTTTTCAATTCGCTCGTCACGAACGCGGGCACCAGCAGCGACAGCGGCACGTCTTCCGGACCTTGCATGGGCGCCGCGTGCGAGATGCGGGCGAACAGCGCGAGGTCGCTTTCGCGGGTCTGGCGCAGCATGAACGTCTTGAACGGCGCGAGACCGCGGTTGACGGCCGTCTCCATCGGCATCGATCCGTCGGAGAAGGGCTTGTAGCCATCGGTATAGGCCTTGTCGAGCACCGGCGACATGACGAACAACGTGAGGAACAGCGCGAGGCCGACGAGCACCTGGTTAGGCGGCGTCGTGGTCGTGCCGAGCGCCTGACGCAGCAGCGAGAGCACGATGATGATGCGCGTGAAGCTCGTCATCATCAGCACCATGGCCGGGAGGAACGACAGCATCGTGAGCAGCAGCATGGTCTGCACACTCAGCGAGTACGTCGTGCCGCCGTTCGGGCCGGGACTCGTGTTGAAGGCCGGCAAGCCGGCTGTCTGGGCGAACGACAGGCTCGGCAGCGCGAGCATCAGCGCCGGCAACGCGACGGGTGCGACGCGGCGCAGAGCGCGGGCAAACGCGGGGATCATTGTCGCGGCGGCGCCGGACATGCGCGCGGATTGCGCGTGACGCGCCGATGGAAGACTGAACTGCATTACTGAACCCCGCTGCCTTGCCCGTTGAAACGTTTGCCGACTTCGCCTTTCAAGGCATCGCGAAAGCGTTGGCCGAAGCTGCCCGGCAGCGCGGCGCTTGCGCCTGACGCACCGGGTGTGCCGGACTGCGTGGCGCCGGGCGCGTCGACGGCGGCCGAACCGGCCGGCATCGTATGAAGAAGACGCACATTGCCGGGCGCCGTGCCGAGCACGAGCCACGTATCGCCGATCTCGACCACCGCGACGCGCTCCTTGCCGCCGAGCGAGGCGCCGCCGATCGTTTTCACGAGGCCGCCGCGGTTCGCCGGCTGCAGGCCGAAGCGGCGTGCGAGCCACGCACAGGCGAACACCAGACCGATCACGACCAGCAGGCCGACGATGGTTTGCAGCACCGCGCCGACGCCGAGCGCCGGCACGGCACTGCCCGCACCGACGCCCGAGGCGATTTTCGCGGCGTTGTTGACCGCGTTCATGTCCGCCGCGACAGCGGCAGATGGTGTGAGCAACATCAAGATCGACGCCGGGGCGCATAGCGTCGCGGCGAAGCTGGCAGCCAGTGCGGCGCGAAACGTAACAGCGCGCGACGCGGCGCGACCGGCGACGCGTTTCATCGATTCAACTTCCGGATACGTTCGGACGGCGTGATGATATCGGTCAGGCGGATACCGAACTTGTCGTTCACCACCACCACTTCACCCTGCGCGATCAGACAGCCGTTGACCAGCACGTCCATCGGCTCGCCCGCCATGCCGTCCAGTTCCACCACCGAACCTTGAGCGAGTTGCAGCAGGTTGCGGATCGCGATCTTGGTGCGGCCGAGTTCGACGGTCATCTGAACCGGAATGTCCAGGATCATGTCGATGTCGTTGCGCGTCGAGGTCGGTTCGACTTTCGACAGCGGCTGGAACACGCCGGCCGTGGCCGCGCTGACTTCCGAATTGTCGTTCTGCTCGGCCAGCGCGCTGGCCCAGTCCGCCATGGCCGCTTCGTCTTCGGCTGCGGCTGCGTCGGCGGCCAGTTGCGGCTCACCTGCGGGTAGTTCAGCCTCGGGTTTTGCGTTCAGGTCACTCATATCCACCTTCCTTCATCGTGTCGGCTGCGCTGATCATCTTCTGGACCCGCAACGCGTACTGACCATTGAAAATTCCGTAGCCGCATTCCATCACCGGCACGCCATCGACTTTCGCCGTGATGTGTTCGGGGATGTTGATCGGCAAAACATCGCCTTTGCGCATGTTCAGGATCTGTTCGAACGTGACCGGCACCTTCGCGAGGTCGGCGGTCAATTCCACTTCCGCAGCCTGCACCTGCTGCGACAGCACGCGGACCCAGCGGCGGTCGACTTCGAGCGCCTCGCCCTGGATCGGCGACGACAGAATGTCGCGGATCGGTTCGATCATCGAGTACGGCATGCAGATGTGCAGCGTGCCGCCCGTCGTGCCGAACTCGATCGAGAACTGCGTGACGATGACGATTTCGTTCGGCGTCGCCACGTTGGCGAACTGCGTGTGCATTTCCGAGCGCACGTATTCGAACTGCAGCGGACGCACGCTCTTCCACGACGCCGTGTAGTTGTCGAACACCAGGTTCAGCAGCTTGTTGATGATGCGCTGCTCGGTCTGCGTGAAATCGCGGCCTTCGACGCGGGTATGAAAACGCCCGTCGCCGCCGAACAGGTTATCGACCACGAAGAACACCAGGTTCGGATCGAACACGAACAGCGAGGTGCCGCGCAACGGCTTCACGTGGACCAGGTTCAGGTTGGTCGGGATCGGCAGGTTGCGGGTGAATTCGCTGTACTTCTGCACCTTCACCGGACCGACGGAGATTTCCGCCGAGCGTCGCATGAAGTTGAAAATACCGACGCGCAACAGACGCGCGAAACGGTCGTTGATGATTTCGAGGCCGGGCATCCGGCCGCGGACGATGCGTTCCTGCGTCGCGATGTTGTAGGGCCGTACGCCCACACGGTCGCTTTGCTCGGCTTCCGAATCGGACTCGCCGGTTACGCCCTTGAGGAGGGCATCGACCTCCTCCTGGGACATGAACTCTTCGTGGCCCATTGCTTATTCCTCGTGCGTCCCGTGGCGGTTAATGATGGCAGCGCTGAATAACGTCACGACCGACGTCACTGCACGACGAATTCGGTGAACAGCACGTCCTGGACATGGATCGGCGCGGCACCCTTGTCGGTCGGCTGTTCGATCAGCGTCCGAAGTTCCGTGGCGAGCGCGCGCTTGCCTTCGAGCGGCGCGAGTTCGTCAGGATGTTTGTTCGACAGCGCGAGCAGGATGCGGCTGCGCACTTCGGGCATGTGTTCGGTCAGTTCCTGCTGGGTCTTCGCGTCGGTGAGTTTCAGCGTCAGGCCGATGCGCAGGAAGTGCTGCTGGCCGTCGTCCGACTGCAGGTTCACGGTCATCGATTCGAGCGGGAAGAACAGTGGCGCCGGTGCCGGAGCCGGGGCGGCGTCGGCCGACGCGGCGGCGGGCGCCCGCTTGGACATGAAAAACCATACGCCCGCGCCGGCTGCGCCCGCGGCGATGATCGCGATGAGCACGATCAGGATGATGCGCTTCAAGGGGCCCGGGGAGGCGGGCGCGGCTTGCTGGGTTGCGGTCGTGGTTGCCATGAGGTTTGCTTTGCTTGCCTTTAGTGCTGGTGATGGTGATTGTTGTTTATTTGGCTGCGGCGCGATGGGTCGAAAAGAAGGGTTATTGCGGGCTATCTCTCTTTTTTGCTGTTGCTGCGGGTGTTGGCCTTTCCTTGCTTTCCTGGTGATCTATTAGCGTTGCCCCTGTGCGGGGCGGCACTTACTTTCTTTGCATGCCGCAAAGAAAGTAAGCAAAGAAAGCGGCGCCCGGAGAGGGCGCCGCTTGCTGATTCCATAACTTGATGGTGGTGCTGGAGCTGGCTTGCTGCGGGTGGCCGCGCGCCGGTATCCGCGTCAAGCGAATGTGTCGACGAGGCCTACCGTGCGTCGCACCGGCACGCTCGTTACCGTGTCCATGGTGGCGGCGGCGCCGCCGAACGGGCCGCTCCCGCTGCTCGTACGGCCGCCTGACCGGCCGGAGTCGGCGCTTTGCTGCTGGCCGCTCTGGCGCGCAAAGCCGTCGCTGACGCTCGCGCTGCCAAGGCCGATGCCGTTCGATTCCATCGCCTCGCGCAACTTCGGCAAGGCGGCTTCCACGGCTTCGCGCACGGATTGGTGCTGCGAAACGAATAACGCATGGGCATGGTTGTCGGCTACCTGCAATACCACCTGCAATGGTCCCAGGTCCTTGGGGTTCAACGTCAGTTCGGCACTCTGGGAGTGCGCGTTCGACAGGAACACCACCTTCTGACTCAACGCCTCCTCCCAGTCAGTCGTGCCGACCTGCGGTGACAAGGCATTGGCCGCTTCCGCCGCGCCGGCATTGCCGGTGGTCTGGACGGCGGCCGTCGTGCTCGCCGCGCTGGCCGCGGCCTGCGTGGCGGCCAGTGCCGCTGTCGCCGCTTCCGCCGCGCTCTTGAAAGAGGTGAGATCGGCGGTTGGCGTGCCGCCGGTTGCGCTCGCCGTCAATGCGTCAGTCGCAGCCGCCTTTGCCGCTGTGGACGGATCTGCCACGGTCGTCGCCGCCGTCGTCATGGCGCTTTTCGAGGCGGTCGTTCCCTTGCCGTCGCCGAACACGCCGGCCGCCAGGGTCTTGCCGTCAGCGGTTCCGTTCAGCCCGCCACGCGTGTCGGCCTGGCCGTTTGCCGAGGCCGCGGCGCCGGCTGCGGCGCCGCTCGCCATCGCTTGCGCCGGCACGGCGCCCTGGCCGTTCGCCAACGCCGCCAAGGCAGCCTGCAAGGCGTCTTGCAACGACTTCGGATCCGTAGCCGTGGTTTTTTTGCCCGGCGTGCCGCCGGTCGTGGTGTCCGTGGCCGTGCCGGGCAACGCGGTCGCGGCGTCCGTCAAAGCGGCGGCGGGGTCGGCGGTTGTCGGCGTGGCGGCGTTGTTCGCGTCGGCTTGGGCTTGGGCTTGAGCCTGTGCTTGAGCCTGTGCGGCGGCGGCCGCCGCCGCGGTGCCCGCGTCGGTCTGGCTCGCCGTGGCGCCGGTCTTCGGCGGCGTGGCGCTGGTCTTGTCGGTCGAAGCCTGTTGCGTGTCGCCCGTCGCGGCCGTCGACGAAGCCGAACTCGTCGGCTTGCCGGTGTCGCTGCTGCTGTTCGTGTCGTCCGCGCTCTTCGTAGCGGGATCGGGCGGCGGCGGAGCGTCGTGCACGCTCGACGAAGACGACGAAGACGACGAAGACGAGGAAGACGACGAAGCCTGCTGCTGGCTAGCGCTCTGCGCGGCGGCGCTGTTCTGCTGGTCGATGCTTTGCTGCAAGGTTTGCGAGAACGGTTTGGCGTTCGCCGCAGCGGCAATGGCCGCGCTGGTGGACGTGCTGCTGGCGGAGCCGAGCAGCGAGCCGATCTGTGAGAGAAGCGACATAGGGAATCCTGTCAATCCGTCAAACGGGGTGTTCAGTCAAGTCGAGGCGGCGCTCATGCACCTTCGGTGCGCATCCTCAGAATCCGGGCGGCGTGTTCGTCGGCGTCGCGCTGGTCGCGCCGCGCCGTGGTTTTGGCTTCGGCTGCTTCGCCACGCGCCTGCAGCACTTCATACGAGCCGAGCTTCTGTTTCTGCCGCTGCCAGTCGGGCTTGGCGGCTTCGACGCGCGCGGTGGCCGTCGCCAGCAGGTTGCGCTGCTGTTCGATGGCGGCGTCGAGCGTGTCGATGAACGCCTGGAAATTGCGCATGTTGCCCGCGGGCATGCCCGTCTGGGCGGTCGCCGTGAAGCGCGCGTGATATTCGTCGCGATACTGCACGAGCGCATCGAGTTGCGACTGCACGTCGTTGCGCTCACGCTGCGCGCGGCCCAGACGTTGTGCGGCGGCGTCCACATCGTCCTGAGCGAGGCCAATGAGGGTCTTGATCGGAAAGTGTTTCGCCATCGTCAGCCTCCTTGGGCAAACAGCGCGTCCAGCATCTCGAGACTCGGTTCAAAGTTCGCGCACTCGCGAAAACCTTGCTGCAAAAATGCTTCCATCCGCGGATACAGCGCAATCGCGCGGTCGAGCAGCGCGTCGCGCCCGCTCGAATACGCGCCGACGTTGATCAGATCGCGATTGCGCTGATAGCGCGACAGCATCTGCTTGAACATACGCGTCTTGTCCAGATGGTTATCGTCGATCAACGCGGTCATTGCCCGGCTAATCGACGCTTCGATGTCGATGGCCGGATAGTGACCGGCTTCAGCCAGCGAGCGCGACAGCACGATGTGGCCGTCCAGAATCGCCCGCGCGGAGTCGGCGATCGGATCCTGCTGGTCGTCGCCTTCGGTCAGCACGGTGTAGAACGCGGTGATCGAACCGCCGCCCGCCGGGCCGTTGCCGGTCCGCTCGACGAGCGCCGGCAGCTTGGCGAACACCGAAGGCGGGTAGCCCTTGGTGGCGGGCGGCTCGCCCACGGCCAGCGCGATCTCGCGCTGCGCCATCGCGTAACGGGTCAGCGAATCCATCAGCAGCAGCACGTGCTTGCCCTGGTCGCGGAAATATTCAGCGAGCGACGTCGAGTAGGACGCGGCCTGCATCCGCAGAAGCGGCGAAACGTCGGCCGGCGCTGCGATCACCACGGAGCGCGCCAACCCTTCCTCGCCGAGAATCTGTTCGATGAACTCCTTCACTTCCCGGCCGCGTTCGCCGATCAGGCCGATCACGATCACCTCGGCGCTGGTGTAGCGCGCCATCGTGCCGAGCAGCACCGATTTACCGACGCCCGAACCGGCGAAGAGGCCCATGCGCTGGCCACGGCCCACGGTCAGCAGCGCATTGATCGCGCGCACGCCGACGTCGAGCACCTTGTGAATCGGCTCGCGGTTCAGCGGGTTGATGACCGGCGCGGACAGCGGCGCGTCGGCTTGCGCGCCGAGCGGGCCGAGTCCGTCGAGCGGACGGCCGGAGGCGTCCAGCACGCGGCCGAGCAATTCCCAGCCGACCGGCAGGCGTTTGGCGCCCGCCATCGGATCGGCGATCGGCGCGCTTTCCAGCGGAAAGACGCGCGCGCCGGGCAAGAGGCCGATCACCTCGGTGGTCGGCATCAGAAACAGCTTGTCGCCGGAGAAGCCGACCACTTCGGCTTCGGCCATCGGCAGCGAACTGCCTTGCGGCAGTTCGATCATCACTTCGGCGCCGACCGACAGGCGCAGGCCGACGGCTTCGAGCACCAGACCTGCGGCGCGCGTGAGACGTCCGCAGGCGCGCATCGGCTTGGCGATCGCGTTGCGCGCGCGCAACGCGTCGAGGCGGCCGCGCCAGGCTTGCATGTGCGGGTTGCTGTCGAGCGCCGGGTCGTAAGGGGCGACGGGAGTGAGCGGGGTGTGGGCGAGGGTGGCGGATGGCGGGCGCGAAGCAGCCGCGTCGTGGCTCGCGGCGGCACCCGTGGCCGGATGCGCATGCTCCGGATCGCGCAGCGCGGCTTCGATCGCGGCGACCGCGGCCGCCGCGGGCGTCACCGCCGCTGGGACGTCGGCGAGCGCCTCGGCGCCGAAGGACGCCAGCGCCAGTTCGCGTTCGAGCGGCGTCAGATCGCTGGCGCGAATCTCTTCGAGCGTCGGCTTCACCATGTGCTCACCTTGCCGAGGGCCGCGGCCACGCGCTCCCAGCGCGTGTCGATGCCGGCGTCCACTTCGCCGCTGCCGGCCTGCGCGCGGCAGCCGCCGCGCTCGACGGCCGGATCGGTGCGCACGGTCCAGCCGCGCGTTTGCAGTTCTTCCATCAGATAGGCTTCGACAACCGGCAGATCGGCGGGACTCACGATCAGCGCCGGCGCGCCGACGAGCGCGGGCTCGCTCGCCAGCACCTCACGCGCGGCGGCGATCAGCGCGGTCGGGTCATGCTGCACGTGCTGGCGCACCACCTGCTGCGCGATGTCGAGCGCGAGCGCGACCAGCGTTTCGGAGATCGCGCCCTGGGCGCCGTCCAGCGCCGACTTGAAGGTTTCCGCCAGTGCGACGAGCCGCGCCGCTTCTTCGCGCGCTTCGCTCTGGCCTTGCTCGAAACCCTGCGCATGACCTTGCTCGTAACCGGCCTGGTAGCCGAGCGCCTGACCGGCCACGTGGCCTGAGGCGATGCCCTGTGCATGCGCGGCCTCGCGCAGACGTTCGAGTTCGGCTTCGAACGCGCCGTCGTCGACTTCGGGTTCGGGCGGTGCCGGCGGCACCGGATCGAACGAGGCCATCTCCCAGCGCTGGTAGGCCGAGAGGCTTTCCTTCGCCGAGGAGTTCTGATCAGACATATGCATCTTCGGCCTTGCCGCCTAGAACGATCTGGCCGCCTTCGGCTAGGTTGCGCACGATCTGCAGGATGCGGCGCTGCTGCGTCTCGACTTCGGAGACGCGCACCGGACCGCGCGCGTCCAGATCTTCGGCGAGCAGTTCGGCAGCACGCTGCGACATGTTCGACAGGAACTTCTGGCGCAGCGCGGGCGGCGCGCCCTTCAGCGAGATGATCAACGCCTCGGACTCGACTTCCTTCAGCAGCAGCTGGATCGCGCGGTCTTCCAGATCGAGCAGGTTCTCGAACACAAACATCTGATCAATGATCTTCTGCGCAAGTTCCGCGTCGTATTGGCGAACGTTCTCGATCACGCCTTCTTCATGGTTGCTGGACATGAAGTTGAGGATTTCGGCCGCCGTGCGGATGCCGCCCATCGGGCTGCGTTTGAGGTTGTCGCTGCCGGACAGGAGGCCTGTCAGCACGTCGTCGAGTTCGCGCAGCGCGGCCGGCTGGATGCCGTCGAGCGTGGCGATGCGCAGCAGCACGTCGTTGCGTAGCCGCTCCGTGAAGCAGGCGACGATTTCCGACGCCTGATCGCGATCCAGGTGAACGAGGATGGTCGCGATGATCTGCGGATGCTCGTTCTTGATGAGTTCGGCGACCGCCGCGGAATCCATCCACTTCAGGCCTTCGATACCGCTGGTATCGCTGCCCTGCAAAATCCGGTCGATGATCGCGCCGGCCTTGTCGTCGCCGAGCGCCTTGGTCAGCACCGAACGGATGTACTCGTTCGAATCCAGCGACATGCCGGTGTGCTGCTCGGCCTCGCGCACGAACTCCTGCAGCACTTCGTCGACCTGCTCACGGGTCACGCTCTTCAGTGCGGCCATCGCGACGCCGATCTTCTGGACTTCGCGCGGCCCGAGGAACTTGAACACCTGCGCGGCTTCTTCCTCGCCGATCGACATCAGCAGGAGCGCGCTCTTCATTACGCCTTCAGCGCTCATCGGACACCCAATTTTTCACGACGGTTGCAACGATCTTCGGATCCTGGCGGGCGATGCTGCGGGCGAACTCCAGGTTCCGCTCATATTTGTGCTTGGAACTTTCGAGCGCGAGCAGTTCGCTGTCGCTTTCCAGTTCGGCAACCGGGCTTCCGCCCGCGCCCGCGCGCTCGGCGGCGGGGATGCCATCCAGCAGGATCGGCTCGTCCGGCGACGGCAGCGCTCCCGCGACGACCGGCTCCGGCGGCGGGAACGCGCGGCGCAGCGCCGGCTTCACCATCACGAAGTAGAGGAACAGGGCGACTGCGCCAATGCCGAGATACGTGGCGATCTGCTTGGCGAGCGCAATCATGTCCGGCGTGCGCCACCACGGCAGGTCGGCGTTCGGGTCGACGTCGGTGCTGAACGGGCTGTTGACCACGTTGACCGAGTCGCCGCGCGCCGAGTCGAAGCCCATCGCGTCCTTGACCAGCTGGTTGACCTGCGCGAGCTTGTCGGCGCTCACCGGCTGCATCGTGGCGTGACCCTTGGCGTCGACCACCCGCATGTAGTTCACCACCACCGCCACCGACAGACGCTTGATGCCGCCCATCGGCTGCTCCAGGTGACGGACCGTCTTGTCGAGTTCGTAGTTGGTGGTCGAGTCCTTGCGGTCGCTGACCGGCGTGGTGGTCACGCCGCTCGCGCCGGCCGGCGCGTTGATCGGCGCCGAAGCCGGCTGCGGCGGCTGGTTCGACAGCGCGCCCGGCACGCCCGAGGCGCCGCCTTGCGACATTTCGGTGGCGCTGCTCGACTGCTGGCTGCGGATCGCCGCCTGTTGCGGGTTGCCGTTCGGACCGTAGTTTTCCGAGGTCTGCTCGCTGCGCGAGAAGTCGACGTCGGCGCTGACCTGCGAATGCGCGTTGCCCGAGCCGAACAGCGGAGCCAGGATCGCGTCGATGCGTTGCTGCGTGCTGCGCTCGATCTGCTGGCGATACTTCAATTGCGAGGCGTCGAGTCCGCTGCCGGTGGACGGCTGCGTCAGCAGGTTGCCGTCCTGGTCGAGAATGGTCACGCCCTTCACCGGCATATCCGGCACCGCCGAGGACACCATATGGGTGATCGCCAGCACCTGGCCTTCGTCGAGCGCGCGGCCCGGGTAGAGGTTGACCAGCACGGAAGCGGAGGGCGCTTCCTTGTCGCGCACGAATACGGAAGGTTTCGGAATCGCCAGATGCACGCGCGCCGACTTTACCGACGAAATCGATTCGACCGTGCGCTCCAGCTCGCCTTCGAGTGCGCGCTGATAGTTGATCTGCTCGGCGAACTGGCTAATGCCGAACTTCTGGTTGTCCATCAGCTCGAAGCCGACCGAACCGCTCTTGGGCAAACCCTGCGACGCGAGGCGCAAGCGCATTTCGTGCACCTGCTCGGCCGGCACGAGGATCGCGCCGCCCGCGTCGGAGAACTTATAGGGGATGTTCGCCGCCTGAAGCGCGGTGATGATGGCGCCGCCGTCGCGGTCCGATAGATTGCTGTAGAGCACCTTGTAGTCCGGCGCGCGCGACCACAGGAACAGGCCCGCCACCACGGCGACCAGCAGCGCGACTGCGAAAATCAACGGTGCGCGCGGGTTGCCGCGCATTTGCGCGAGGCCCGACAGGCGCTGACCGAAGTTGCCGCCGAGGTTGCCCGAAAGGCCACCCAGGTCCGCGCCGCCAGCCTGGCCGGCGCCGGCCGCACCGGCGCCTGGCTGCGCGCCGGCGAGGCCCATGCGGGCGTCGGGGTTGATCAAAGAGTTGGCAGACGAATCCATGCGTCGGGTTTCTCCGGGATGCCTTTTGCGTTCTGCCGCTTACCGCGCCGAGGGCCGGCGGGCGTACGGACAGAGACTTTCACCATTGAAATTATCCGCAGCGCGGCTCAACCCGATTGCTTGAATAGAGCCGGGTTTCCCCCCTAGTTTCGGGGCTTTCCCGTATGGCCCGCTGCTATGCTTTCGTCCAGATCGGTACGGTTCCGGCATGCCGGTCGTTATTCCCTGGAGAAAACATGACTTTCCCCGTGAACGCGCTCTCGTCGGCGCTGCAACAGATGCAGTCGATGGCGGCGCAAGCGGCCGGCGGCAGCAATGCCGTGGCCGACGCGTCCGGCGCGGCAACGCCCAGCGGCTTTGCCTCGGCGCTGAAGGCGTCGCTGGACAAGATCAGCGGCGATCAGACCAAGGCGATCGGCGAATCGAAGGCGTTCGAACTCGGTGCGTCCAACGTGTCGCTCAACGACGTGATGGTCGATATGCAAAAGGCCAACGTGGGCTTCCAGTTCGGCCTGCAAGTGCGCAACAAGCTGGTGTCCGCCTATAACGACATCATGCAGATGTCGGTATAAGCGCGTTTCGGGCGGCAAGGCTTTCCCGCCCGCCCGAACGCGTGCATGCCGCGCAGCCTTGACGGGCCGCGGCAATGCGGCCCTTAATCCTCCTTACACCGGCCTAAAGCTTTCCCGCTGCCTATCCGATAACCAGATACAGGCAGAAATCGGGGTGCGGCAACGTGCCCGGGTGGGGAGCCACGACCCAACCGCAGTGCAAGAGAGGAGGAGCGCCGATGTTTTCCCCAGGACACTCTGGAGCCAATGCGTACGCACGCGTCGGCGTCGAGACAGGGGTGATGGGCGCGAGTCCGCATCGTCTGATCGTGATGCTGTATCAGGGCGCCCGGCAGGCTATTGCGCAGGCGCGCATGCACCTGCAGCAAGGCAATGTGCCGGCTCGTGGAGAGGCGATCGGCAAGGCGATCCAGATCGTCGAAAGCGGGCTGCAGCAATCGCTCAACCTTGAGGCGGGTGGCGAGATTGCGGAGCGGTTGAATGCGCTATATAGCTATATGTCGCGCCGGCTGCTCGAAGCCAATATAAAACAGAGCGAGGCGATGCTGGTCGAGGTGGATGGCCTTCTGGCGACACTCGAAGAAGCATGGATCGGGATTGCCCCGGAGATCGCGCGGATGGCGGCTCAGCCGGCCGCGGAAAGCATGAGATGACATCGAACGCAGAATATTTCGCCCGTTACGAGGCGATTGCAGCGATTTCCTGCCGCATGCTGACGGCTGCCCGGCGCGCACTGTGGAACGATCTGGTCCACTTGCAGGAGGAATACCGGCATCTGGTGGAAGCGTTGCGAGACGCCGAAACGGGCGTGAAGCTCGACGAGGCGGAGCGTCTGCGCAAATACGCGCTGATCCGCCAGATCCTTGCCGACGACGCTGCGATCCGCGATCTGGCGAATCCGCGCATGGCCAGTCTGTCGGCGCTGTTCGCCGGACGGCCGACGCACGTGCTCAAGGAGTTGTACGGGGCGCGCTGAGTTTCGCCGCGTGCGCCGCCCGCGCCTCTATCCATCCGGCTGACCGACTTAATTTGAGCGCGCCGCCGCCAATGTGACCAAGGAATCGGCATGAACGGAATCGACACGGCCGTCGCTTCGGTGCTCGCGAGCCGGATCGACAGTCTGCTCAACATTGCGCCCGGCAGTGCGGCGGCGTCGCAAGCCGGCACGGCGGGCGTCGAAACCGCGCCGACCATGCCGGGTCTGATTGAGACGCCCGCGCCGCAGGCTTCCGCGCAGACTGCGCTGTCCGCCGTCGCGCTCACGCTCAACGCAATCCTGCGCTCGGGAGGCGAGGCGACGCCCGCCGTCCTCGGGCAGGCGCCGATCTGGCCGGCCGCGCCGGCGCTCGATGTCGAAGTCGGTGCGTTGCCGCTGTTCGGCACGTCCGCTGCCGCGACGGTTTCCGCCGGGTCGACCGCCAATCCGAATGTCGCTGCGAGCGGCGAAACGGCAGCCACCGCCAGTGTCGCGGCGACTCAGGTGCCGGTCGCGGCGCTCGCGGCCGCGCTCGAACGG
This sequence comes from Paraburkholderia aromaticivorans, assembly GCF_002278075.1. Lineage (NCBI taxonomy): Bacteria > Pseudomonadati > Pseudomonadota > Betaproteobacteria > Burkholderiales > Burkholderiaceae > Paraburkholderia > Paraburkholderia aromaticivorans. The sequence goes on from NZ_CP022989.1 coordinate 1,378,875, forward strand.
ACCGTCGGCGACAGCGGCCTGTTCTACGAAGCCCATCTCGCGCAATGGCTGGCGGGCCAGCGTCCGCCCGCTTCGCTGGCCGGCGAGGCGCAAAACAAGCTGGTGGCCGCGTCCGCGCAATTGCCGCTCGACTGGGCGAACGACGCCGGCGAAGGGTCTTCCGCCAACCCTGCCGCCCGCCAGGGCATGGGCACCGCGCCAAACGCTCCGCCCTCCGGCCCGTCGAACGGCGCGCCGGACGCTGGCGCCGCCGGCCGCTCCATGCCGTTGATCCAGACTGCGCAGGCCGCACGGTTCATGGCCGGCGAGGTGCTGGCCAGTTCCCTGTCCGACCTGAACGGCCAGCCCACGCATGCGAGCCCGCACAGCGCGGCCGCGCAACCGGCCGACGGCGGCGCGTCGCAGAATTCGCAGTCGATGGCGGCCGCCGTTCATCCCGCGACCGTGCCCCTGGTGCGTCAGCAGCTCGATCTGCTCGCGACCGGGCAGTTTCGCTGGACCGGCGAGGCGTGGCCGGGCGCGCGGCTCGACTGGACCATCGAACAGGACGGCGACGAATGGGATCGCAGCGGCGGCGGCGCGGCGAGCGAAGACGACCAGCCGTGGCGCACGCGCCTGACGCTGTCGCTGCCGACGCTCGGCACCGTCGATGCGGAATTGACGCTGACCGGCACGCGACTCATCGCGCGGGTGCAGGCCAGCCCGGGCGGCGCCGCACGCCTCGCCATGCAGGGCGAGAGCTTCCGTCAGCGGCTCGCGGCGGCGGGCATCGAATTGAATGGCTTGACGATTCGCGAGATCGGCGGCGGACCGCCGGTCACCGGCGCCAATGCCGCGGGCGCGGCGGCGGCCGCTCAGGCGGCGACATCGGCGTATGTGAAGTCGGCCTCCGCCGCGGGCCCGGCCGCGACGGCCGCCGACAGGGCCACGACCGTGCGCCGCACGGCCCGCACGACTCGCACCCAAGCCGCGTCGCCAGACGATTTCGATTGGGACATGTCATGAGCCGCAAACATCGCCGCAGCGCGGCCGCGCTCGTCTACGACGCCCAAAGCAGCGACCCCGCGCCGCGCGTAATCGCCAAAGGCTATGGCTTGCTGGCCGAGATGATCGTGCAGCGGGCCAAGGAAGCTGGCCTGTACGTGCACGAAGCGCCTGAAATGGTCTCCTTGCTGATGCAGGTCGACCTCGACGCGCGGATTCCGCCGCAGCTTTATCAGGCAGTGGCGGAGTTGCTCGCGTGGCTGCATCGGCTGGAAAGCGGCGCCGAGAGCGAACCGGCGCAAGGCGCGAACGCCGGCGCGCAGGACGTGATCGACGTGGTGGCGACCGAGGTGGAAGGCGGCACCGCGGCGCGCTGAGGGTTGGAAGCCGGAGCCGGAACCACGCGCCAGAACCCGCCGTCAGAACCGCATCATCAGCTTGAGCAGCGCGTTCACGCGCTTGCCGTACGGCGGCGAGATCCACCCGCGCGCGTTCAGACGCGCCTGCGTCAGCACCGGCTTCATCTTCGAGAACGTCACGAAGCCTTCATAGCCGTGATACGCACCCATCCCGCTCGCGCCCACTCCGCCGAACGGCAGGCTTTCGCACGCCAGATGCATCAGCGTCTCGTTGATCGCCATGCCGCCGGCGATGGTCTCCAGCGTCACACGCTCGATGGTGGCGGCGTCGTCGGCGTAAAGATAGAGCGCGAGCGGGCGGGGCCGGGCGTTGATCCATGCGATCGCGTCGTCGAGCGTGTCGTAAGGGACGATCGGCAACAGCGGCCCGAAGATTTCCTCCTGCATCAACGCGCACGTGTCCGGCGCATTCGTGACGGCGATGAGCGGATAGCGGCGGCTTGCCGCATCGGGCGAACTGTCGGTGAGCGCGTGCAGTTGCGCGCCGGCGGCGCGGGCTTCGTCGGCGAGACGATCGAGGCGCGCGAAATGACGCTCTGAAATGATCGTCGTGTAATCCGGGTTGTTGGCGAAGTTCGGGTACATCCGGGCCATCCGCGCGCGCGCCCGCTCGACGAACGCCTGCTCCTGGCCACGCGGCACCAGCACATAGTCCGGCGCGACGCAGGTTTGCCCGGCGTTGAGCGTCTTGCCGGCAATCAGGTTGTCCACCGCGTTGTCGAAGCGCGCATGCGCGCCGATGATGGCCGGCGACTTGCCGCCCAGTTCGAGCGTGACCGGCGTCAGATGCTCGGCGGCGGCGCGCATCACCTCGTGGCCGACCTTGGTCGAGCCGGTGAACAGCAGATGGTCGAAGGGCTGCGCGCTGAAAGCGGCGGCGAGCGCGGCGTCGCCGTTCACCACCGCGACGTGGTCGCGCGCGAAGGTCTGGCCGATCAACTGCTCGAACAGCGCCGAGGTGCGTGGCGTCAGTTCGGACATTTTGATGATCGCGCGATTGCCCGCCGTCAACGCGCTGATCAGCGGCCCGACGGCGAGCAGCACCGGATAATTCCACGGCACGATGATGCCGACCACGCCGAGCGGCTGCGGCACGACTTTCGCGCGCGCCGGCAGCAGCCATTTATTGGTGCTGCGGCGCTGCGCTTTCATCCAGCGCTTGCCGTGTCGAAGGGCGGCGTCGATTTCCTCTTTCACCAGCAGGAATTCGGCGAGCAGCACTTCCTGTTTCGCGCGATTGCCGAAGTCGACGTTCATTGCGTCGGCGAGCGCGTCGCGATTGTCGAGCATGACTTTGCGCAGCGCTTTCAGATGGGCGGCGCGCGTTTCCCACGACGGATACGTCGCGCGAAGATAAGCATGGCGCTGGTCGCGCAGCAGCGCTTCGAGCGCGGCAACTTCCGGCAGATCGTTCTTCATGTGTGTCCACTCCCTGATGGATATCGTTGCGCGTCGAATCGCGCTTTTACTGGATGTGCTTACGCTGCTGCGCGGCGTATTTGAACGCGCTATGCGTCAGACAGGAAAAGCTCGTTCGACGATCGCCGCGTGATCGAACGTGGCCGGCAGCGTGCCGTACACGCGACCGCTCTCGCCGCAGCCGTCGGCAAGACGCGTCGCGATGAACGCCTCGGCGACTTCGCCGGGCGCGTGCTCGAGCAGCAAGGTAGCCTGCGCGATCAGCACGACTTGCTGCGCGATCCGCCGCGCCGAGGCTTCGCGATGCTCGGCCGGTCCGTTGTGCGCGGCGGCGAGCCTGCCGAGCGCGGCGCTCAATGCCGGGTGTGCCTGGGCTTGCGCCTGCCACGCGGCGAACAACGCCTGCGCCGCGTCCGGTTCGCGCTCCATGGCGCGCAGCACGTCGAGGCACATCACGTTGCCGGAGCCTTCCCAGATCGAATTCACGGGCGCTTCCCGATAGAAGCGCGCCATCGGACCGGTTTCGACGTAGCCGTTGCCGCCCCAGACTTCCATCGCTTCGCCGGTGAATTCCAGCGCGCGCTTGCAGACCCAATACTTCGCCGCGGGCGTGACGATGCGCCGCCACGCGCGTTCGGCGAGCGAGGTGGACGCGGCGTCGGTGGATTCTTCGAACGCGCGCGCGAGACGCATGAACAGCACTGTTGCCGCTTCCGATTCCAAGGCCAGATCGGCGAGCACGTTGCGCATCAGCGGCTGGTCGGCGAGATGCCGGCCGAACGCGCTGCGATGGCGCGCATGATGAATGGCCTGCACGAGCGCCGCGCGCATCAGCGCCGCGCTGCCGATCACGCAGTCGAGCCGCGTGTAATTCGCCATTTCGATGATGGTCGGCACGCCGCGTCCTTCGTCGCCGATCATGATGCCGAACGCGTCGAGAAATTCGACTTCGCTGCTCGCATTCGAGCGATTGCCGAGCTTGTCTTTCAGACGCTGGATCTCCACGCCGTTCTTGCGGCCGTCCGGCGCGAAGCGCGGCACGAAGAAGCACGAGATGCCCTCGTGATCGTCGGTACGGGCGAGCACGAGATGGGCGTCGCACTGCGGCGCGGAAAAGAACCACTTATGGCCGACCAGCCGGTAGGCGGCGCCGCGGCCGCTGCCGGCGGTGGCATAGGCGCGGGTCTGGTTGCTGCGCACGTCCGAGCCGCCCTGCTTTTCGGTCATGCCCATGCCGATCATCGCGGAGCGCTTGTGCGTCAGCGGCACGTCGCGCGGATCGTGCTCGCGCGCATAGAGCTTGTCGCGCAGCGTGGCGAATAGCGCGGGTTCGCGCTGCAACACGGGAATGCTCGCGAAGGTCATGGTCAGCGGGCAGAGCGAGCCGGATTCGATTTGCGCATGCAGGAAGTAACCGGCGCAACGCGCGACCATCGCGCCGCGCTGCGGATCGGAAAAGGGCAGCGCATGCAGACCCTCGCGGCGCAGCAGCGAAAGGAGCGTGTGCCACGACGGATGAAACTCCAGCGCGTCGATGCGCTCGCCGCGCGGGCTGTGCGTGAACAATTCCGGCGTATGGCGGTTGGCGAGCTCGGCCAGCGCGAGCGTGTCGGGCGTGGTGAGCGCCGCGCCATGCCGCAACAACGCGCTCCGGTGCCACGCGGCGCCGTCGCGTTCGAGGGCCGCGGATAACGCGGCGTCGCTGGAAAATAGGTTGTAGTCCGCCAGCGGCGGAACCTGATTGGTCACCTCGTGGGTCTGGCCGAAGCTGTGCCGTTGCATCTGCTGTCTCCGTTCAACGCATGCTCGCCGGCGTCGCTCGACGGTGCGCTGTTTGATCGCCGCATGTCGCGCCGCGCGCTGCGAGGACGGCGCTCGCGGCGCCGTGTTTGAATGCCCTGCGCGGCCGCCCGGCGGGCGTATGCGCGTCTTTCATCATAGGGTCGCGGCAGCACTTCCGTTTAGAGGAATCGCTCTGGCGCGAACCCGCCGCCGTATCCGAACGCTCCCTACAATGCCGGTGAAACACACGTGGACAAGTGTGCTGCAGTCGCCTGCAGGGGATCGGCGTCACGGCTTTGCATGGAACCAGTGTAGCGCTCTGAGGCGCGAACGCTGGTCGACCGCTCAAGCACTGATTCCGATCGACGGAGACAGGGTTCGCGAGCAACGCGGCCCACAAGGAGGAGCGGATGCAATACGACTACATCATTGTCGGTGCGGGCTCGGGCGGTTGCGCGCTGGCGAGCCGTCTCGCGGACAGCTGCCCGGACGCGACGATCGCGCTGATCGAAGCCGGCCCGCACACCGACCGCAATCTGTTCGTCAATATGCCGGTCGGCGTGGCGGCCGTGGTGCCCCACAAGCTCAAAACCAATTACGGTTATCTGACCACGCCGCAGCCGGGGCTCGGCGGACGGCAAGGGTATCAGCCGCGGGGGCGCGGCTTCGGCGGATCGAGCGCGATCAACGCGATGATCTACACGCGCGGCCATCCACTCGATTACGACGAATGGGCGCGGCTCGGGTGCGAAGGCTGGTCGTGGGCGGAGGTGCTGCCGTATTTCCGGCGCGCCGAAGGCAATGAGCGCGGTGCCGATGCATGGCACGGCGATAGCGGCCCGCTCACCGTTTCCGATCTGCGCTATCAGAACCCGTTTTCGCGGCGTTTCGTGCAGGCGGCTATGGAAGCCGGCTACAGGCCGAATAGCGACTTCAACGGCGCGGAGCAGGAAGGGATCGGTTTCTATCAGGTGACGCAGCGCGACGGTCGCCGTTGCAGCGTGGCGCGCGCCTATATCTACGACCGCGAGCGCCCGAATCTGCACACGATCGCCGACGCGACGGTGCTGCGTGTGACCTTCGAGGGCAAGCGCGCGAGCGGCGTCGAGATCGTGCGCGGCGGCCGCACCGAAACACTGACCGCACGGGCCGAGGTGGTGCTCGCGGCCGGCGCCTTCAATTCGCCGCAACTGCTGATGTGCTCGGGCATCGGGCCGGCGGCGCACTTGCAGTCGCTCGGCATCGCCGTGTTGCACGACGCGCCGGAGGTCGGGCAGAACCTGATCGACCACGTCGATTTCACGATCAACAAACGGGTTGCGTCGATCGAGCCGACCGGCTTTTCGATTCGCGGCATTGCGCGGATGCTGCCGCAATTCGTCACTTTCATGCGGCACGGGCGCGGCATGCTGTCGAGCAATGTCGCCGAAGCGGGCGGCTTTCTGAAGAGCCGCCCGACGCTCGACCGGCCTGATCTGCAACTGCATTTCTGCGCGGCCATTGTCGACGACCACAACCGCCATATGCACTGGGGCCACGGTTATTCGCTGCACGTGTGCGTGTTGCGGCCGCATAGCCGTGGCACCGTGACGCTTGCGAGCGCCGATGCGCGCACCGCGCCGGTGATCGATCCACGCTTTTTCAGCGACTCGCGCGATCTGGACCTGCTGGTGGAAGGCGCGCAGATGGCGCGGCGCATTCTCGATGCGCCTTCGCTCGCGCTGCACGGCGGCACGGAGCTGTACACGCGTCCCGGCCAGCCGGAGGCGGAATTGCGCCGGACCATCGCCGCGCATGCCGACACGATCTATCACCCGGTGGCGACCTGCCGGATGGGCGGCGACGCCCGCTCGGTGGTCGATCCGCAATTGCGGGTGCGGGGTGTCGCGGGGCTGCGGATCGTCGATGCGTCGGTGATGCCGACGCTGATCGGCGGCAACACCAATTCGCCGACGGTGATGATCGGCGAGCGCGCCGCCGAGCTGATCGCGGCGGCCGGCCGAGCGTCCCAGGCGGCGCTAAAGGTCGCGCCGACGCAGGGGATTCGACCAGCGACGAATGCCGCCTGAGCTTCGCGGAGATGTCCGATTCACCCGGCAAATATGAGACAACTATCTCTAACGTCGGCCAATTCGTCATAAATTGTGCTGCTTCGTTTATGAGATTTCCCGAAACCTATAATCGCGCCGCGAAAAAGAGCGGGTCAGGTGGCGCGTTCGGGAACTCAAGGAAGCGAAGCGATGAGCATCAATACGATTCAATTGATTCAGTCCGCGTTGACGGACGGTGTGGTGCGGCAGCTCGCGGAGCGCTTCGGGCTGCCGCCGGACGCGGTCCGCAAGGTGCTGGCGAGCACGGCGCCGGCACTCGTCGCCAGCCTGATGCAGAAGGGCGCGACGCTCGATGGCGCACGTTCGCTATTCGCCACGATCCTCTCGCCGGAGGTGAATAGCCATATTGCGGAACAGCTGCCGCATCTGCTCGGCAGCACCAGCGGCGTGAGTCAGCTGGAAATTGCCGGGAGGCATCTGCTCGAACGCGCGCTGGAGCGTCGCGTCGACGGGCTGAGCGACGAAGTCGCCCTGCAAACCGGTGTGCCCGCGCACGCCACCCATGCCATGACGGGCCTTGCCGGTGCGACCTTGCTCGGCCTGCTCAAGCGGCATTTTCTCGAAGGGCAGGGCAATGCCGGGCAGTTGCCCACACTGCTGGGCCATCAACTGCCCGCCATCGCGCCTTATCTGAATGAACGGCTGATGACCGCGCTCGGCCTGAGCGGGCTCGGCGCCTTCTCCGCCAACATTCTGTCGCAGTTGAAGGCTGTGTCGGCCCACATCGACCATCCGACGCCCGCGTCCAGGCCGGTGGCCGAGGCCTTGTCGAACATCCACGTGCCCGCGGATGCCGTGATGCGCGAAGGGCGCCGTTCACACAAGTGGCTCTGGTGGCTGCTCGCGGCTCTCGCGGCAGTGCTGGCTTTTCTGTTTCTGCGTGGCTGCCAAAGCGAGCAGAACGCGAGCCGCGCTGCCGGGCACGGCAATTCGGAAGGCGCCCTCGCGGCACAGCCCGCTTCCGCGCCGGTCCATGCTTCGGTCGCGGCGGTAGCGAGCCGCGAAGTGGCGGCCTCGGCACCCGCGGCCAGCGCCGCTGTCTCCGCGAGTGCGGCGAGCGCCGTGCAGCCGGCGGCTACCGCGCCTGCGCCGACCCAAGACAGCCAGCTCAGCTTTACCGTGGACGCGGCCGGCAAGCCGACGGTCACGGCCACGCTCGGCAGCGAAGCCGAAAAGACGCAATTGATCGACGAGCTGACCAAGCGCCTGGGGCAATATAACTTCGCGCCGAACATCACGGTCGATCCGGCCATCAGGCCGGCCGACTGGCTGCTCCATCTCGACGGCCTGTTGCCGCTGATGTCGCTGCCCGGCGCGGAAGTGAAAGTGGACGGCATGCACATCGAGCTCAGCGGCGCGGCTGCGGACAAGAAGCTCGGCTGGCTCGACAAGCTGAAATCGCTGTTCGGCGCGTCGTATCAGATCGGCTCGTTCGATGTCGCTCACGCCGTCGCCGACGCCACCGCGAACTTCCGCAGCGCGATCAAGGGCCTGCTCGCGGCGGATAACGCCTGCACGGTTGCGGACGTGGTCAAGGTGCTGAACCTGCAGGTGATCAACTTCGCGAGCGCGAGCGCGCGTGTGCCGGCTTCGGCGGTGGAAGATCTGAACCAGTCGGCGCGTGTGCTGAACGCCTGCGCGGGCAACGGCAAAACGGCCCGGCTCGAAGTGGCAGGCTATTCGGACAATGTGGGCGGTGAGCGGGCCAATCTGCAACTGTCCAGGCAACGTGCCGAAGCGGTGCGCGCTTACCTCGTCAAGACAGGTGTGCCGGCCGATTCGCTGAGCGCGCAAGGCTACGGCGGTGCGCGCCCGGTGGCGAGCAACGACACGGCGAGCGGTCGCTTTGCCAATCGTCGCATCGAGTTCGTCGCGCAGTAGTCAGGTCGGCTTCGATACGCCATGCAAGACATGCCGCCGGTTTCTGCCGGCGGCATGCCGTCATTCGGCGGGCGTTGCGGGAGCCGGCGTCGTGATGCCGGCCACGCCGATGCCCGGCGCCAGCATGAAATCGTCGCCTCCCTGGCCGGGCAAGGCCTCGCGGGCCACGTCGAGCCATGCGCGCGCAGCATGTGACAGATAACCGTTGCGGCGCCAGCCGATTGCCATTTCCCACGGAATCTCCGGCTCGACCACCGGCCGGCAGGTGAACTTCGCAGGGTCTAGCCGCCGGCAATACGGCGCCGGCAATAAGGCGATGCCGACGCCGGCCAGTACCAGCGCCGCCATGAAATCCCAATGTCCGCTGCGCCCGACGATGGTCGGCGCAAAGCCGGCCGTCCGGCACGCGTTCAACACCACGTCATTGAGCGCGAGACTTTCGCCGTAGAACACGAATGGTTCGTCGGCGAGTTGCGCGAGCGGCACCTCGTGGAGTTTGTCCCAGCGCGAGCCGGTACGCGCGACGAGCCACAGGAGTTGGCGGGTCACCGGCAACACGTCGATATTTTCCGGGTCGACCGGCTGCAGCACGCCGCCCAACTCCAGTTCGCCGTTGATCAGCGCCGCTTCGATAGCGCGCGAGCCTTGCTCGAACAGCTTGAGTTCGATTTTCGGATAACGCTGGCGAAACGCGGCGATAACCGGCGTGAAGAGCGAGCCGCCCATCGGCGGAATGCCAATGGTGAGCTGGCCGCGGCCGAGCGTGTCGAGGTCGTTCAGTTCAGCCTGCAGCTGCGCATGCGCCGCCAGCACGTCCTGACCGCGCTGGTAGACGATGCGGCCGGCATCGGTCAGCACCATTTGCCGCCCGTCACGCAACAACAGCGGAGAGCCGATTTCGTCTTCCAGCGACTTGACCATTTTGCTGATGGTCGGCTGCGTGACGAACATCTGCTCGGCGGCGACGGTGAAACTTTGCTGACGCACCACTTCGACGAAATACCGCAGCGCTCGTAGTTCCACGATCTCAGGCTCCAGAATTCCAGATTGGAATGATCGGAGTGATTGTAAGTCATCGTATTTATATCGCGGGCACGCCGCAGGGCGGTGCGGGCTGACTTTTGCTGTGCCTGCGCCGATGGCCGCCGATGGCGTTAGTCGCGCTGCCGCCGCCGTTGCCGCATGCGTCGACGCATGTCCTGTCTTCTGGCCGAAGGCGCGCGCCCATTTCAAGATGCGCTCGGCGGCAAGCGGCATAACATCGACGGTTCTTCTCCGTTGACCCGCCTATCGCGCCCGCTCATTCATGACGCCCGTTTCGATCATCATTCCCTGCTACAACGGCGCGGCGACGCTCGTTCGTGCTTTGCAAAGTTGCCGGATTCAGCCTGAGGCCGCACAGATCATCGTGGTGGACGACGGCTCGACCGATGCCTCCGCGGCCATCGTGGCCCAGTGCGGCAGCCTCGACGTGCGTGTGTGTCTGCTGCGGATGCCGTACAACGGCGGCGCGGCGCGAGCACGCAACTGGGGCGCGATGCATGCGTCGCACGAACTGCTCGCCTTCCTCGACGCCGACGACGAATACCTGCCCGGCGCCCTCGGCGCCGCGAGCGCGTTCCTCGCGTACAACCCTAACGAAGTGTCCGTGCGCCTCGACGTGGAATACACCGATTTCCCCCGTGTGCTCACAGCCCACCCGGACTTCGCCGCGCATGCGGCGACGCTCAGCAATACGGTGCCGAGCAGCTTGATCATTCGCCGCGCGGCATACCTCGCGCTCGGCGGTTTTCCGATGGACGACGCATTTCGCCGCATTGGCGGAGAGGACGGCGCGTTTTCCTGGGCGTTGCGTGATGTGTTCGGCAACCCGCGTCTGGAGGACGCAAAGCGCGTGCGCATGCACTACCACGCGGGGATTCACGCCGAGCGTTACTTTCGCATCGCGCTGGGCCTGCAAACGGCCGATCCGGACGATACGGCCGATTCGTTTCGTCTCTCCCGGCAGTTCCTCGACACGGCGCGCGCCGGCATCGCGCAATTGCGCGCGGCACACGTGACGCTTCAGGCTGCCGCGCAGACGGCGCCCATCGCGCCGGGGAGCGCTCCGTAAGCTGCTGACGGCGGCTGCGTCGGGCGCGTCTTGCGCCCGTCCACCGCCCACACCGGGTGGCAAACGCGAAACCCGATCCGCGCCCCGAAGCCATCTCGATTTGCTACAATCGCCGTTCGTCTTCGAGGAGCGTTGCGACGGGTACCGCGAATCAGCATATTCGCCGGCCGCCCGCCAGGCTCGAAGGCTTCAATCGGCGGGCCTGAATGCGCATAGCGCTTTCCTGGCCCCCGCATCGAACCGCGCTCACGTCAAATTTCTAGTCAATTTCTTAGAAAGGAGGGCGTGATGAACGCCGCAGTTATCGATTCCAAAACTTCCCAGGATTTCGTTGTCGCCGACATGTCGCTTGCCGACTGGGGCCGCAAGGAACTCAACATTGCCGAGACGGAAATGCCCGGCCTCGTGCAAACGCGCGAAGAATACAAGGCGCAGCAGCCGCTGAAGGGCGCGCGCGTCGCAGGTTCGCTGCACATGACGATCCAGACCGGCGTGCTGATCGAGACGCTGACGGCGCTTGGCGCGGACGTGCGCTGGGCTTCGTGCAATATCTTCTCGACGCAGGACCACGCCGCCGCGGCAATCGCCAAGGCCGGCACGCCGGTGTTCGCATTCAAGGGCGAATCGCTCGACGAGTACTGGGAATTCTCGCACCGCATTTTCGAATGGCCGAACGGTGAGTTCGCCAACATGATCCTCGACGACGGCGGCGACGCCACGTTGCTGCTGATCCTCGGCTCGAAGGCAGAGAAAGACCGCTCGGTGATCTCGAAGCCGACCAACGAGGAAGAAGTCGCGCTGTACAAGTCGATCGAACGTCATCTGGACGCCGACCCGACGTGGTACTCCACGCGCCTCGCGCACATCAAGGGTGTGACCGAAGAAACCACGACCGGCGTGCACCGTCTGTATCAGATGGAAAAAGAAGGCCGCCTGCCGTTCCCGGCGATCAACGTCAACGACTCGGTCACCAAGTCGAAGTTCGACAACCTGTACGGCTGCCGCGAGTCGCTCGTCGACGGCATCAAGCGCGCGACCGACGTGATGATCGCGGGCAAGATCGCGGTGGTCGCGGGTTACGGCGACGTGGGCAAGGGCTGCGCGCAATCGCTGCGCGGTCTGGGCGCGACGGTGTGGGTCACCGAAATCGATCCGATCTGCGCGCTGCAGGCGGCGATGGAAGGCTACCGCGTCGTGACGATGGAATACGCGGCCGACAAGGCCGACATTTTCGTGACGGCGACCGGCAACTACCACGTGATCGGCCACGACCACATGAAGGCGATGCGTCACAACGCGATCGTCTGCAACATCGGTCACTTCGACTCGGAAATCGACGTCGCGTCGACCCGTCAGTACCAGTGGGACAACATCAAGCCGCAAGTCGACCACATCATTTTCCCGGACGGCAAGCGCGTGATTCTGCTGGCTGAAGGCCGCCTCGTGAATCTGGGTTGCGCGACGGGCCACCCGTCGTTCGTGATGTCGAACTCGTTCACGAACCAGACGCTCGCGCAGATCGAACTGTTCACGCAAGGCGCGAAGTACGAGAACAAGGTGTACGTGTTGCCGAAGCATCTGGACGAGAAGGTCGCACGCCTGCATCTGGCGCGCATCGGCGCGAACCTGACCGTGCTGTCGGACGAGCAGGCCGGCTACATCGGCGTCGACAAGAACGGTCCGTTCAAGCCGAACCACTACCGCTACTAAGCACGCCGCGGGCGGTTTGACCGCACGGCAGTTTGAAGACGGGGCGGCGCATCATGCGCCGCCTGGTTCGCCATGGCCGCCTGCCGCTCGCGTTTTGCGCGCTTTTTCCCGTTCCCGGACATCCTGCCAAAGGAGCTCTACATGACCCTGCTGCTGACCTGGCTGATCAACGCGCTTGCGCTCCTGATCATCACCTACCTCGTTCCGTCGATTCATATCCGCAGTTTCGGCACCGCATTGATCGTCGCGGTGGTGCTCGGGTTGATCAACACGGTTCTGCGGCCGGTGTTGATCCTGCTGACGCTGCCCGTGACGATTCTCACGCTCGGCCTCTTCATTCTGGTGGTGAACGCGCTGTGTTTCTGGTTGTGCGCGTCGCTCCTGAAGGGCTTCGAAGTGTCGGGTTTCTGGTCGGCGTTCTTCGGCTCGATTCTGTACAGCATCGTTTCGTGGCTGCTGTCCGCGCTTATTTTTGGCAACCGCAGTCTCGGTTGACCCACTGAATCATGAACCCGATCGAACTTTCATTCGAATTCTTCCCGCCGAAAACGCAGGAAGGCGTCGACAAGCTGCGCGCCACGCGTGTGCAGCTTGCCACGCTCAAGCCCAAGTTCGTGTCCGTTACGTTCGGCGCCGGTGGCTCGACGCAACAGGGCACGCTCGATACCGTCGTCGATATGGCGAAGGAAGGGCTCGAAGCGGCGCCGCACGTGTCGTGCATCGGCTCGTCCAAGGAGAGCCTGCGCGCGATCCTCAACGAGTACCGCGCGCATGGCATTCGCCATATCGTCGCGCTGCGCGGCGATCTGCCGTCAGGCATGGGCGAAGTGGGCGAACTGCGCTACGCGTCGGAGCTGGTGAGCTTCATCCGCGCCGAATTCGGCGACTGGTTCTGGATCGAGGTGGCCGGCTATCCGGAATACCACCCGCAATCGCGCTCGCCGCGTCAGGATCTGGAAAACTTTGCCCGCAAAGTGAAGGCCGGCGCCAATTCGGCGATCACGCAGTACTTTTTCAACGCTGACGCCTACTTCCGTTTCGTCGACGACGCGAGAAAACTCGGCGTGGACGTGCCGATCGTGCCGGGCATCATGCCGATCACGAACTTTTCGCAGCTGATGCGTTTCTCGGAGATGTGCGGTGCTGAAGTGCCGCGCTGGATCGCGCGCCGGCTGGAGAGCTTCGGCGACGACCGCGAGTCGATCCGCGCGTTCGGGCTGGATGTGGTGACGGACCTGTGCGGGCGTCTTATCGATGCCAAAGTGCCGGGCCTGCACTTCTACACGCTCAATGGCGCCGCGGCCACCAAGGCGATCTGCGAGCGGCTGAAAACGTAACAGCCAGATCACGTTGCAGAAACGAAACCGCGCGACTGATTCAACCTCAGCCGCGCGGTTTTTTTTCGCGCCGTGAATGGCGGCGCGGCTTTCATGCGAACGCCACGCCAGAACACCACGCAAACGCCAGGCGAACGAAAGCGGAATGACGAATCCGGCGCACGCATAACGCCTGCAACGGCTGCTGCATCGCAACAAACATGCTGCCCCGCGCGAAGCTTGCGGCGCGTAAGCCCGCATTGAACCCGATTTTTGTGCTGTCTATGATCGAAGCGCAGCTGACGTGGCTGCTGTGCGGAGAACGTGATGACGGTATCCAAGTTGCTGTTTGCTGTTCGCCAAACCTGTCTTCCAGCGCTGAGCGCCTGTGCAGTGCTGAGCGCGGGCCTCGCGCCCGCCGCCACCGAAGCGGCCACGCTGCCCGACAAGACCCTTGTGTTCTGCTCCGAAGGCAGTCCGGCGGGCTTCGACAGCGCGCAATACACCACCAGCGTCGAATTCAGCGCGGGGTCGTACACGGTGTACAACCGCCTGATCGAGTTCGCGCACGGCAGCACGGATATCGAACCGAGTCTGGCTGAAAAGTGGGATGTGTCGCCGGACGGACTGACGTATACGTTTCATTTGCGCCACGGCGTGAAATTCCAGACCACCTCGTTTTTCAAGCCGACGCGCGAATTCAACGCGGACGACGTGGTCTTCACCTATCAGCGGATGCTGGATCCGGAGCAGCCGTTCCGCAAGGCGTATTCGGTGCCGTTCCCGTATTTCACCGATCTCGGCCTCGCCAAGAATATCGCGAAGGTCGAAAAAATCGATCCGTACACGGTCAAGTTCACGCTGAAGGAAGTGGATGCACCGTTTTTACAACAGATCGCAATGCCGTTCGCATCGATCCTGTCGGCTGAATATGGCGACCAGTTATTGAAAGCGGGCAAAGCGTCGGATATCAATCAATATCCGGTCGGCACCGGTCCGTTCATTTTCCGCAGCTATACGAAAGACGATACGATTCGCTTCGACGGTAATCCCGATTACTGGAAGCCGGGTATCGTCAAAGTCAGCAAGCTGATATTCGCGATTACCGTCGATCCGGCCGTGCGTCTGCAAAAACTCAAACGCGGCGAATGCCAGGTGATGGCGTATCCGCGTCCCGCCGATATTCCGGCGGTGAAAGCCGACGCTTCACTTGCCATGCCGAACCAGGTGGGTTTCAACCTCGGCTATATCGCCTACAACACGACCAAAAAACCACTCGACAATGTGTTGGTGCGCCGTGCGCTCGATATGTCGATCAATAAGAAAGCGATTATCGAGTCGGTGTATCAGGGCGCGGGCCAGGCGGCGACCAACCCCATGCCGCCGACCCAGTGGGGCTACGACAAGAATCTCAAGGACGCCCCGTTCGACACGGAAAAAGCCAAAGCGCTGTTGAAACAGGCGGGTTATCCGGACGGCTTCGACCTGACGCTGTGGGCCATGCCGGTTCAACGGCCGTATAACCCGAACGCCCGCCTGATGGCGGAAATGCTGCAATCCGATTGGGCGAAGATCGGCGTCAAGGTGAAGATCGCCACTTACGAATGGGGCGAATATATTCGCCGCGGCCATGCCGGCGAACATGAAGCGATGCTGATCGGCTGGACCGGTGATTATGGCGACCCTGATAACTGGCTCGGCGTATTGCTGGGTTGCGACGCGGTCAACGGCAGTAACTTCTCCAAATGGTGCTACAAACCTTACGACGATTTGATCAAGAAAGGCCGCGGCACCACCGACCTGCCGGAGCGCACCAAGGCTTATATGGAAGCTCAGGAGATATTCAAGGAACAGGTTCCCTTTACGCCGATCGCCCACTCCACGGTCTATCAGCCGATCAGCAAGAATGTCACGGGTTTCAAGATCGACCCGTTCGGCCCGACGCAATTCATGAATGTCGGCCTGAAATAACGCCGGCGGGCCGCTTTTTGCCGCAGCCACCCTCTGCGGCCGCACGTTCCCGGCATCGCCCGGGGTGCGGCCGCGTTTGATGCACGATGGTTTTCGATCGTCCGCGCTGCGTGGGATCGGAGTAAGCGCTAAAGCGCTAACTCCGATCGACACAGGGAATTTCCTCCGCTTGTTGCTGCGAGCCAAGCTCAAGTAATATCGCGCTACGCCGGCGGGAGCCGGCCACGATCCTGGAGGAAACATGAAGCAAAACAATCTGTTGCGCGCCGCGCGTGTTACGACGCTCGTCGCAGCTGCAGCGGCATCGATGGTGGGCGCAAGTGTCGCGCGCGCCGAGATTCCGAATAAAACCCTGGTTTACTGCTCAGAAGGCAGTCCTGCGGGTTTCGATCCGGCCCAATACACCACGGGCACCGATTTCACGGCTAATACGTTCACCGTCTACAACCGTCTCGTCGAATTCGAACGCGGCGGCACCAAGGTGGAACCGGGCCTCGCCGAAAAGTGGGAAGTGTCGGCGGACGGCAAGACCTACACGTTCCACCTGCGTCATGGCGTGAAGTTCCAGACCACGTCGTTCTTCAAGCCGACGCGCGAATTCAATGCGGATGACGTCGTGTTCACGTTCCAGCGCATGCTGGATCCGAACTCGGCATTTCATAAGGCTTACCCGGTCCAGTTCCCGTACTTCACGGACATGGGCCTCGACAAGCTGATCACCAGTGTCGAAAAGGTCGATCCGTACACGGTCAAGTTCACGCTGAAGGAAGTCAACGCGCCGTTCATCCAGAATCTGGCGATGGAATACGCGTCGATCCTCTCGGGTGAATATGGCGACCAGCTGCTGAAAGCCGGCAAGGCCGCCGACATCAACCAGTTCCCGGTCGGCACGGGTCCGTTCATTTTCCGCAGCTACACGAAAGACGCGACGATCCGCTTCGACGGCAATCCGGACTACTGGAAGCCGAACACGGTGAAGATCTCCAAGCTGATCTTCTCGATCACGCCGGACGCCGGCGTGCGCGTGCAGAAGATCAAGCGCGACGAATGCCAGGTGATGAGCTATCCGCGTCCGGCCGACATCGCGCCGCTGAAGGCTGAAGCGAACATCGCGATGCCGTCGCAACCGGGCTTCAACCTCGGCTACCTCGCGTACAACGTGTCGCACAAGCCGGTCGACAAGGTCGAAGTGCGTCAGGCGCTCGACATGGCGATCAACAAGAAGGCGATCATCGAGTCGGTGTACCAGGGCGCGGGCCAGGCAGCCACGAACCCGATGCCGCCGACGCAATGGTCGTACGACAAGAACCTGAAGAGCGCGTCCTACGATGCGGACAAGGCCAAGGCCTTGCTGGCGAAGGCCGGCTACCCGAACGGCTTCGACATCACCCTCTGGGCGATGCCGGTGCAGCGCGCGTACAACCCGAACGCCCGCCTGATGGCGGAAATGATCCAGGCCGACTGGGCCAAAATCGGCGTGAAGGCGAAGATCGTCACTTATGAGTGGGGCGAGTACATCAAGCGCGCTCACGCCGGTGAGGACGACACGATGCTGATCGGCTGGACCGGCGACAACGGCGACCCGGACAACTGGCTCGGCACGTTGCTGGGTTGCGAAGCGGTGAACGGCAACAACTTCTCGAAGTGGTGCTACAAGCCGTTCGACGACCTGATCCAGAAGGGCCGCGTCACCTCCGATCAAGGCGCGCGCACGACGGCTTACACGCAGGCGCAGCAGATCTTCGCGCAGCAACTGCCGTTCTCGCCGATCGCTCACTCCACGGTGTACCAGCCTGTCAGCAAGAAGGTCGTGGACATGCGCATCGAACCGCTCGGTTACGCGCGCTTCGACGGCGTCAGCATCAAGTAATTCGTAAACCGAGTCGTAAAATTCACGCAGTACGCTTTTCGCACGGTTAGAAAACTGGTCGAAATGGTCCGGCGACCGGGGTCACAAGCCCTCGTCGCCGGTTGCGTTTTTTCTTCATCAAGACCATAGGGACAAAACCATGTTCCGCTTTGTTTTGCGCCGCATCGGCATGGTGATTCCGACCTTCATCGGCATCACGATCCTCGCGTTCGCGCTGATTCACCTGATACCGGGCGACCCCATCGAAGTGATGATGGGCGAGCGCGGCGTCGATCCCGCCATGCACGCCGCAGCGATGCACCGGCTCGGGCTCGACGAATCCCTGCCGATGCAGTACGTCCACTACGTCGGACGCGCGCTGCACGGCAACCTCGGCACCTCGATCATTACCAACACCAGCGTGATGGGCGAATTCCTCGCACGCTTTCCCGCTACCGTCGAACTGTCGATCTGCGCGATGCTGTTCGCCTTGATCGTGGGCTTGCCGGCGGGCGTGTTCGCGGCTTTGAGGCGCGGCACGGTGGTCGATCACGGTGTGATGGGCACGGCCCTGACCGGCTACTCGATGCCGATCTTCTGGTGGGGCTTGATCCTCATCATGGTGTTTTCCGTGAAGCTCGGCTGGACGCCGGTGTCCGGCCGTATCGCGGTCGAATACGACATTCCGCACGTGACCGGCTTCATGCTGATCGACGCCATGATGTCCACCGACGAAGGCGCGTTCAAATCCGCGCTGAGCCATCTGATCCTGCCGGCCATCGTGCTCGGCACGATTCCGCTGGCCGTCGTCGCACGCATGACGCGTTCGTCGATGCTCGAAGTGCTGCGCGAGGACTACATCCGCACCGCGCGCGCGAAAGGCTTGTCGCCGGGACGCGTGATCGTCGTGCATGCATTGCGCAATGCGCTGATTCCGGTCGTGACCGTGATCGGTCTGCAGGTCGGCACGCTGCTCGCGGGCGCGGTGCTGACCGAGACGCTGTTTTCTTGGCCGGGCATCGGCAAGTGGCTAATCGACGCGATCGGCCGGCGCGACTATCCGGTGGTGCAGGGCGGTATCCTGATGATCGCCACGCTGGTGATCGTCGTGAACCTCGTCGTCGATCTGTTGTACGGCGTGCTCAACCCACGCATCCGCCATACGAGGTAAGAATATGAACCCCCACGCTCACTTGCGTTCGCAGCCCCCCGAGGGGGCGCATGCCTCCCTTGAGGCGGCTCCGCGGGAGGCAAATATCATGAACCCCCACGCTCACTTGCGTTCGCAGCCCCCCGAGGGGGCGCATGCCTCCCTTGAGGCGGCTCCGCGGGAGGCATGACCATGGCAGACATTCAAAACACCGTCCCCCAGTCGGTTACTCCCCCGAGTGGCCGTGCTATCGCCGCCCGTGAATTCTGGGCGAATTTCTCGCGTAACCGTGGCGCGGTCGGCGCCGGCATCGTCGTGCTGGCGCTGATCTTCGTCGCGATCTTCGCGCCGTTGATCGCGCCGCACAGCCCGATCGAGCAATACCGCGACTTCGTGAAGATTCCGCCCGCATGGCTCGACGGCGGCAACTGGAAGTTCATTCTCGGCACCGACGAAGCGGGCCGCGACATCCTCTCGCGTCTGATGTACGGCGCGCGGCTGTCGTTCTGGATCGGCTTCGTCTCGGTGGTGCTCGCGCTGATTCCGGGCGTCGTGCTCGGGCTGATCGCGGCATTCTTCGAGAAATGGGCCGACACGCCGATCATGCGCATCATGGACGTGCTGCTCGCGTTGCCGTCGCTGCTGCTCGCCGTTGCGGTGGTCGCGATCATCGGCCCGGGTCTCGTCAACACGATGCTCGCCATCGCGATCGTCGCGTTGCCCGGCTACGTGCGTTTGACGCGCGCGTCGGCGCAAGGCGAGTTGCAGAAGGAATACGTGACGGCTTCGCGCGTGGCGGGCGCCGGCACCTTGCGCCTGATGTTCTCGCAAGTGTTGCCGAACTGCACCGCGCCGCTGATCGTGCAGGCCACGTTGGGCTTTTCGTCGGCGATTCTCGACGCCGCGGCACTCGGCTTTCTCGGCCTCGGCGTGCAACCGCCTTCGGCGGAGTGGGGCGCGATGCTGGCCTCGGCGCGTGACTACATCGACAGTGCCTGGTGGATCGTTACGATGCCGGGTCTGTCCATC
Source organism: Paraburkholderia aromaticivorans (assembly GCF_002278075.1). Lineage (NCBI taxonomy): Bacteria > Pseudomonadati > Pseudomonadota > Betaproteobacteria > Burkholderiales > Burkholderiaceae > Paraburkholderia > Paraburkholderia aromaticivorans. Next base: position 1,398,609 of record NZ_CP022989.1, read on the forward strand.
CTGATCTCGGTGCTCGCCATCAATCTGCTCGGCGACGGGCTGCGTGACGCACTCGACCCGAAACTGAAAAGGATGGCGTAATGACTAGCTTATTGACCATCCGCAATCTGTCGGTGGACTTCAACGGACTGCCCGCCGTCGACCGGATCAACCTCGAGGTCGCGCCGGGCGAAGTGGTCGGCGTGGTCGGCGAATCGGGCTCGGGCAAGAGCGTGACGATGATGGCGCTGATGGGCCTGATCGACGCACCCGGCAAAGTGACGGCCGACGAAATCACCTTCAACGGCAAGAATCTGCTGAAGGCATCGGCGAAGGAACGCCGCAAGATCATCGGCAAAGATATCGCGATGGTGTTCCAGGACGCGCTCACCAGTCTGAACCCGAGCTACACGGTCGGCTATCAGATCAAGGAAGTGCTGAAGCTGCACGAAGGCCTGCGCGGCAGCGCGTTGGACAAACGCGCGCTGGAACTGCTCGACCAGGTCGGCATTCCGGATGCAAAAAGCCGTATCAGTTCGTTCCCGCATCAGATGTCGGGCGGCATGAACCAGCGCGTGATGATCGCCATGGCGATCGCCTGCAATCCGAAGCTGCTGATCGCCGACGAGCCGACCACCGCGCTCGACGTGACGATCCAGGCGCAGATCATGGAACTGCTGATCAAGCTGCAAAAGGAGCGCGGCATGGCGCTCGTGCTGATCTCGCACGATCTGGCGGTGGTGTCCGAGGTCGCGCAACGCGTCGCGGTCATGTACGCTGGCGAAGTGATCGAGACCAACCGCGTACCGGACATCTTCGCCGCGCCGCATCATCCCTACACGGAAGCGTTGCTGGCGGCGATTCCCGAGCATAATGTCGGCGCCGTGCGGCTCGCGGCGCTGCCGGGCATGGTGCCGGGACGCGACGACCGGCCGAAGGGCTGTCTCTTCGCACCGCGCTGCAAGTACGTGGTCGACGACTGCATGAAGGCGCGGCCCGCACTGGCGCCGATGCAGGGTCACGCTGAAGTGGCGCGCGTACGCTGCATCAAACCCCTGAACCTGAGCGGCGACGCCAACGTTCACACCCATGGAGGCGCACGATGAACGCAGTACTCGAAACACGGCGCCAGTCGAACCATGCGGGCGATCACGTGCTGGTCGCGGAGCAGCTGGCGCGTTACTACACGGTCAAGCGCGGCCTGTTCGCGTCCGGCACGGTGAAGGCGCTCAACGGTGTCTCGTTCGCGCTCGAACGCGGCAAGACCCTGGCGGTGGTCGGCGAATCCGGCTGCGGCAAATCGACGCTCGCGCGTCAATTGACCATGATCGAAGCGCCCAGCGCGGGCCGCTTGCTGATCGACGGTGAAGACGTGGCCGGCGCCGATCATGCGAAGGTCGCGGCGCTGCGGCGGCGCGTGCAGATGGTGTTCCAGAATCCGTTTGCGTCGCTGAATCCGCGCAAGACCGTCGAGCAGACGCTCGGCGAGCCGCTGGCGATCAACACGCAGCTGAGCGCGACCGAGCGCGCCGAACGGATCGCGCAGATGATGCGCACCGTCGGCCTGCGTCCGGAACATGCGAAGCGCTATCCGCATATGTTCTCCGGCGGCCAGCGGCAGCGTGTGGCGATTGCGCGCGCGATGATTCTCGATCCGCAGATCGTGGTCGCCGACGAACCCGTGTCGGCGCTCGACGTGTCGATCCAGGCGCAGATTCTGAACCTGTTCATGGATCTGCAGGAGCAGTTCAAGACCAGCTACGTGTTCATTTCGCATAACCTCTCGGTGGTGGAGCATATCGCCGACGATGTGATGGTGATGTACTTCGGCGGCGTGGCGGAGCTCGGCGACAAGAAGCGGATTTTCTCGAAGCCGCGTCATCCGTACACGCGCGCGTTGATGTCGGCCACGCCGTCCATCTTCGAGGCGGATCGCGCGATCAAGATCAAGCTGCAAGGTGAAATGCCGTCGCCGCTGAATCCACCGTCGGGCTGCACGTTTCATCAACGCTGCCCGTACGTGATCGACCGCTGCCGCAGTGAAGAACCGAAGCTGCGTGAAGTGGATGGCCGCCAGGTGTCGTGTCACCGCGCCGAGGAGGTGGGGGACGTGGATGCCTGATGGGTTGGCGGCGCGTCGTCTTACGCGCCGCTTGCGTGATGGCGACCTTGGTGCCGCATTCGCGCGGCGCTGGAGGGCGCGTGCACTGACCGGTGCCGCGCTCCTCGGCGTTTGTTCCGTTTTTCATCCGGGCACGGCAGCCATCGGCGTCACGCATGCGGCCGGGGCGGCCGCCAATGCGCCCGCGCAGGCAGGGCGTCCAGCGCTGCCAGTGCCCAACCTGCCGGCGCCGCCACGCGCCAGCCTGCCGGGTTTCAATCCGCCGCCCGCCTCGCCGGGCACCACGGCGAGCGGCCCGGTACGAGCGCAGCCGGCGCGCATGCCGTTCTACGTCGCCACACGCGGCACGACCACTATCTACGTGCTGGGTACGCTGCATGTCGGCGATCCGGCCGACTACCCCGCCAATCAGCCCTTTCGCGCACCGATCCTCGGCGCACTGGCTGCCTCGCCGACACTGGCGCTCGAACTCTCACCCGACGAACTGCTTGTCTCGCAAGACGATGTGTCGAAGTACGGCGTCTGCCGGCGCGACTGTCTGCCGGGTCTGCTGCCCGAGCCTTTGTGGCACAAGCTGGCGCTCCGCCTGCGCGGCAACCCGGCAGCACTGGACGCCATCAAGAAAACGCGGCCCTGGCTCGCTTCGTTGCTGGTCGAAACCTACGATTCCCTGAGCGCGGGCCTGCAGACCGAGTACGGCTCGGAAGCGCAGTTGCAGAACGTGTATATCCGCACGCGCGGCAAGATCGTCGGTCTCGAGACCTTGCCGCAGCAGATGCGCGCGTTCACGGGGCTGTCGCTCGCGCAGCAGCGCGAGATGCTGGCGCAGGACCTCGTGCAGACGCCGGCGGAAAACGTCGAGGATGTGCGGACGCTACATCGTCTGTGGCGCGTGGGCGATGCGGATGCGATCGCCGCCTGGCAAGCCGCGAAATCCGAAAAGCTGGCGCGCGACAAACGTGTCTCCGATTCGATCGACAACAAGATCGTCTATGACCGCAACCGGCGCTTCGTTTCGCGGATGCTGTTGATCGCCGCGCCGAACAAACCAGTGTTCGTGGCGATCGGCGCGCTGCATCTGGGTGGCCGCAAAGGCGTGCTGGAGCTTTTACGGCAGCGCGGGTTCGTGGTGGAGGCGGGGTGAGGCGGCGCTGGATGTTGCTACGGCGCGGGGTCGATGGCGCTGCTGACCCGCGCGACGATTTCGTTAGCGGTGACCTTGTCGAGCGTTTCGATGTAGCGGGCCGAACCGCCGCTCACTCATGCGTCGATGTCGAAGGTGCGAAGCTGGTTGCGGACTGCGACGCCGCTCGTGTCGTGCCCTGAGACCGGAACCGCAAGACCGACGTTGCGGGTGAAACTTTCGCTGCTCGTGATGGGCACGGTCGTACACACGCGCAGCGCGTTGATCTCGCTCGGCGTGACGACGAAACGGTTTTCGTGACTCATCTGGCTGTGCGCAGGCACGCCAAAACCTGTCCAATGTCGCGATTTACTCACTGAGCGTCCTTCTTCAAAGCTTGTGTCACTTCTCCGACCACCGGCGCCCAATCCCCCAACACCGCTTGGCGGAACAACCTCATCCCCGGATACCACGGCGAGTCGCTGCGCGTTTCCAGCCAGCGCCAGTCGGAGTTGGCGGGCAGCAGTAACCACACGGGTTTGCCCAAGGCGCCGGCCAGATGCGCGACGGCGGTGTCCACCGCGATCACCAGATCGAGATTCATGATCAGCGCGGCCGTGTCTTCGAAGCTGTCCAACTCGGCGGTGAAATCATGGGCACGGAAAGCCGGCGGGGCGTCGGCCAATTGCGCATGCGCCGGGCCTTTTTGCAACGCGTACCAAGTGACATTCTCCAGCTCGCTGAGCGTGCTCAGTTCGGCCAGCGTCATCGACCGATAGCGGTCGTTGCCGAACGTGGGACTGCCGGCCCAAACGAGGCCCACCTTGCGCTTCGATCCGTTGGCCGCGCCGAGCCGTTTGCGCCATGCCTCGAGCTTCGTTTCCTCGGCGAACAGATAGGGCACGTCCGCAGGAAGACTTGCGAGATCCGTGCCGAGACAGGACGGCACGCTCATCATCGGCACCCAGAAATCGTACTCGCCGCCGGGCTTGCCGCTGACCGCGCGATGCACGCCCGCTATGCGCTCGACCAGAGGCAGCAGCGGCTCGCGGACGCAGAGGTCGACGGTCGCGCCGCGCTGGGCCAGCACGCTCGCAAAGCGCAGGAACTGGAAGTGGTCGCCGAAACCCTGTTCGCCGACCAGCAGCAGGCGACGCCCTGCGAGCGGCTCGCCACGCCATTCGGCCACGCCCGGCACCGCGATCGCGTCATAGTCGCTCTTGCGCCAGCGCAGCGCGAATTCGGCCCAGCCTTGCGTGTAGTCGCCGCGCTTGAGCAACAGCCATGCGAGATTCTGATGCGCGTCCGCGTAATGCGGATCGAGCGCGAGCGCCTGGCGATAGAAACCTTCCTCTTCGTCGAGGCGGCCTTGCGCACCGAGTGATCCGCCCAGACACACGAGGTGAGTCGGAATCGGTTTGAGCGCGACTGCGCGCCGGTAGTGCGCTTCAGCGCCCGCATAGTCGCCGAGCTTGCCGATCAGGCTGCCCAGATTGACGTGCGCTTGCGCATAATCCGCCCGCAGCGCCAGCGCTTGCTCGAAGCTGGCGATCGCCGCGCCGTGGTCGCCTTTCGCCTGGTACGCATTTCCCGCGCTGAAGTGCGCGTCCGCCGATGCCGGATCGAGCGACAGGACGTGCCGGTAGCACGCGAGCGCTTCGTCGAAACGGGCGAGCTTGGTTAGCGCCGTGCCTAGGTTCAGATGCGCGTCGAGCAGCGCGGGGTTCGATGCCAGCGCCAGCCGGTAATGTTCGACCGCTTCCAGGAAGGCGCCCTGCGCTTGCAGCGCGGCGCCGAAGTTGTTGTGCGCGTCGGCGAAATCAGGCTTGAGTTGCAGCGCCTGGTCGTAGCAGATCATTGCTTCGTCGAGATGACCGAGCGCGGCCGCTACGAGTCCGCGGTTGCTCCAGCAGGCGGCATCGTGGCGGTCGAGTTTGAGCGCGCGGCTCATCAGGCCGGCGGCGGTATCGTGATTGCCGCGCTGATAGTGCAGCACGCCGAAGTAGTGCAGTGCTCCGGTATGCGCGGCATCGAGCGTGAGCGCTTCGCGGTAAAACGATTCAGCGGTGTCGAGCTGGCCGGCCTGGTGCGCTTCGAGCGCGGCGTCGATCAATGCGGTGAGGTAAGCGGTTTGCGGCGGTGCGGCATGCGCGCGCTCAGGCTGGGAGTGATGTTCCATGGAAACCTGCAGGAGAGCGTCGGCGGCGCGCGCTGCGCGTACCGGCGCGTGTGGATGGGAGACCATCCAGCATCGTAGGGTCGCCCTCCATTTCCCGACGATCGGACGCTTCCTAATTCGGTCGCATCCATGTCGTGCAGTGTGTCCATTTCACCGACGTATCGCAGAAAAATCCTGCGTTACGTCAGCGTTCATCGATTGTCGAAGACAGAGTCCTACAAGAACATCAGGAAATTCAGAAGGAAGATGTTCACGATCAGCAAGGTCAGCGCGGTCGGAATCTGCACCTTGATCACCGCGTTCTTGTCGGGCAGTTCCAGCAGAGCGGCCGGCACCATGTTGAAGTTCGCGGCCATCGGCGTCATCAGCGTGCCGCAGTAGCCCGAGAACATGCCGATCGCGACCATTACCGCCGGATTGCCGTGGAACACGCCCACCAGAATCGGCACACCGACGCCGCCCGTCATCACCGGGAATGCGGCGAAGCCGTTGCCCATCACCATGGTGAAGAGCGCCATGCCGATGCAGTACACGGCCACCGCAATGAAGCGGTAGTCGAGGCTGATGTAAGCCGTGGTCACGTGCGCGACCGCCTTGCCGACGCCGGCATCCGAGAACACGAGGCCGAGCATGCCGAGCATCTGCGGCAGCACCGCCGCCCACGACAACGCGTCGACCAGCCGGCGTGCTTCCTTCATCGACTGGCCGACGGTGTCGCGCGTCAGCACGCAGGCAATCGCGAGCGCGATCACGCAGCCGATGCCAAAACCGATCAGCGTGACATTGGCCTTCTCGATCAGCGGCAAGCCGCCGAACACCAGGTGGCTTGCCGAGAGCGTGATGATCACGGTGACGACCGGAATCGTCAGCGCGGGGACGAACAGCTTGTTGCGCAGACGCGCGGCGCTAGCCTTGCGCGCTTCGATCGACAGCACTTTCGGCCTCGCCGCGGTCACGCCGCCGAAGCCGGCAATCAGCGCCATGACGATGACGAGCACACCGACCACGGCGGGCGGCAGCTTGTCGCCGATCAGGAAGATCAGCGCGTAGAGAATCCAGAAACCGCCGGCGGTGAAACGGCGCGGGTGATCCTTGTCCGTGACGATCATGCCGCCGATGACGAGCAGCACCACGCCCAGCAGCCAGAACAGATAGGTGATCGTGAGCGTCATGCTTTGTCTCCCGCGGCGGATTGCGTCGACGATCCGGCGGCGCCGCTCGCTATGGCATTGCCGCGCAGTTCGCGCTCGAGTTTGCGATCGAGCAGATACAGGCGGAAGCCGTGAATGATGAATGCGCAGATAGCGGTGGGAATGCCCCACACGGCCACATGAATCGGTTCGACGACGATCCCGGCTTCCTTCAGGAAGGTGGTCATCAGCACGATCGCGCCGAACGCGACGAAGATGTCTTCGCCGAAGAAGAGCCCCACGTTGTCGGTCGCGGCGGAGAACGCGCGCAATTTGAAGCGCACGGCGTCGCTGATCTTGCCGAAGCGGGTTTCGGTCGCGCCTTCGGCCATCGGCGCGATCAGCGGACGCACCATTTGCGGATGGCCGCCGAGTCCGGTCAGGCCGACCGCCGCGGTCAGTTCGCGCACCAGCAGATAGACGATCAGAAGACGCCCGGCGGTCGCGGCCTTGATGCCACCGATCCACGCTTGCGCGCGTTCACGCAGTCCGTGCCGTTCGAGCAGACCGATCACGGCCAGCGGCAGCAGAATGATCAACGGGATATTGCGGGTCTTGATAAAACCGGTGCCGATCTCGGCAAGAATCTTTTCAGGCGGGAAGTGCGCGGCGAGGCCCGTGATAATCGCGGCGACCGCCACGATCAGCATGGGATTGAACCGCAATAAAAAGCCGACGATGATGACGGCCACGCCAATGAGCGGCCATAGACTGACTGTTGTCTGCATCTGGATCTCCAAACAGGGTTTCAACCTTGCCGCTTGTGACGGCTAACGTGGGCCGGCGTCCGGTGGTCCGGGCGCCGTCTTGTTGCGACGGCTCTGGACGGCCGCCTCTGCTTCGAACTACACCTGCACCTGCTGACTGCGGGTACTGCAATGCGTCCTGCACCTGGCAAACGCCCCGCTTGAAGCGGGGCGTGGGAAGGTGGACAAGGTTTGAATCGCGCTGTCCGGCTCGTGGTTCGGCCGACGCTCAGGCGCGGGCGGCGACCGCCGGATGGACTTCGATGCCGGCGTCGCGCAGCGCGCCGCGGATGCGCCGCGCGAACGCCAGCGCATGCGGACCGTCGCCGTGCAGGCAGATGGTCTGCGCGTTCAGCGGCACCCATTGGCCGTCCACGGCCTGCACGCGTTGCTCGCGAATCATCGTGAGCGTGCGCGCCAGCACTTCTTCTTCGTCGTCGAGCAGCGCGCCCGGTTCTTTGCGCGGCACCAGCGAACCGTCCGCGCGATAGCCGCGATCGGCGAAGACTTCTTCGACCGCGGTGAGACCCGCGTTGCGCGCGGCCGTCACGAGTCCGCTGTTGGCGAGCGCGAACACCGCCACCGACGGGTCGAAATCGTGCACCGCCGAAACGATCGCGTCGGCGATCCTCGCGTCGCGCGCGGCCTGGTTGTACAGCGCGCCGTGCGGCTTGACGTGCGCGATGCGCCCGCCCTCGGCCTGGGCGATCGCCGAGAGCGCGCCGAGCTGGTACAGCACGCCCGCGTAGATGTCGTTGGCCGGTAGATCCATTTCCTTGCGGCCGAAATTCTCCGGATCGTTAAAGCTCGGATGCGCGCCGATCGACACGCCTTTTTGCACCGCCCAGCGCACGCAGTCGTGCATCGCATTGGCGCCGCCCGCGTGCCAGCCGCACGCAATATTCGCCGAGCTGACGAGGTCGAGCAGCGCTTCGTCGGAGCCGCTGCCTTCGCCGAGGTCGGCGTTCAAATCGATTTCCATGGAATTCCCCTACTCAGTATTACAGCGCCGCGACGGCAAACTGGCGCGCGCAGCGTTCTTCATGCATCGCGATCGCAGCGTCGATCTGCCGCAAATACGTGCGCTCTTCCAGTAAAGCCTGACGCGCCTCGTAGGGCGTCGTCGGGATGAAGCGCACGGATGCGTTGAGCCGCACCTGCGCGAGCTTCCAGAGGTCGGCCTGAATCACGGCGCCGATCTTCGGATAGCCGCCGGTGGTTTGCGCGTCGCTCAACAGCACGATCGGCTGGCCGTTCGGCGGCACCTGAATCGTGCCCGGTAGCACGGCGTGCGACAGCAGATCGGTCTTCTGCGCGCGTTTGAGCTCGGCGCCGGCCAGTCGGTAGCCCATGCGGTTGCTGTTCGGCGTGACGAGCCATTCGTCGGCCCAGAACGATTCGTGGGCTTGGTCGGTGAAGCTGTCGTATTCCGGTCCGCGCAGCACGCGAATCGGCACGGCCCACGGCACGCCTGACGGGTGACGGCCACGCCGCAGCGGCTCGTGAACCAGCACGAACTTGCACCACGCGGGCGCCTTCACGCCGAACTCCGGCGCCTCGGGCGTGAAGCCGAGGTGGCCGCGTTGCGGCGGCGCGCCGACCGGCAGGCGGTCGCCGTCGCGCAGCGCGCGGCCGCCGAGTCCGCCGAAATGGCCGGCGAGATCAGTGCTGCGCGAGCCGAGCATCGGCAAGACGTCGACGCCGCCCGCCACGCACACATAGCCGCGCATGCCGCGCTTCGCCGCATTCAACACCAGTTCCTGGCCGGCTTGCACCGGCAGGCTCCACCACGAGTAGACCGGTTTGCCGTCGAGCGTCGCGCCGAATTCGGTGCCGGTGATCGCCACTCGTGTGGCGCGCAGAAAGCGCAGCACGGTGGGGCCGAAAGTGATTTCCAGACCCGCCGCATCGGGCCGGTTGCCGACCAGCCGGTTGCCGACTTCGAGCGACAGACGATCGAGCGCCCCGCCCATCGCGACGCCGAGATGCCGGTAGCCGTGACGGCCGAGATCCTGAATCGTGGTCAACAGACCCGCGCGAATCACATCGATCATGCCTGTATCCCCGCGATGGTGAAGCGCACCCGGTCGCCCGGTTGCAGCAGCGTGGGCGGCCGGCGCGCCGGGTCGAAGAGCGGCAGCTCGGTGCGGCCGATCAGCTGCCAGCCGCCGGGCGACGTGGCCGGATAGATGCCGGTCTGTTCGCCGCCGATGCCGACCGACCCGGCCGGCACTTCGAGCCGCGGCGACGCGCGGCGCGGCGTGTGCAGCGCAGCTTCGAGTCCGCCCATATAAGCGAAGCCCGGCTGGAAGCCGAGGAAGAACACCACGTAGTCGCCGTTCGAATGACGTTCGACGACCTCGCGCACGCTCAGGCCCGTGTGATCGGCGACCGTTTTCAGATCAGGGCCGAACTCGCCGCCGTACTGCACCGGAATCTCGACTTCACGGCCCGGCGCGGGCGCGTCGCTCACCGCATTCCAGGCCGCCTGCAGGTGGCTTACCAGCGCGTCGCGGTCGGCCTCGAGTGGATCGAAAACCAGCGTGAGGTTATTCATGCCGGGCACCACCTCCAGCACATGCGGCCACTCGTGCGCGGCAGCGGCCGCCGCCCACACGCGACGCTGGCATTCCAGCGTGGCAGGCGGCGGCGCTTCGCAGACTAGCGCGGTATCGCCGAGCGGAAAGATTCTTGGTTGGCTCATGAATTAACGGCCCAGGTCGAGTCGGGGGATTCGGGCAACGCACACCCTTCGAGTGGTTATCGGCATCGGTGAGGTGACGATTGAAGCGTACATTATCAATAAAATATCAACAATTTATCAATAAGCGTTTTTGCCAGGCTCCCTGGGACCGAGCGCTCGTCGTACACTCCCGACACCTTCCCAATCCGCCTCTCGAGAACCTTTGCCATGTCGCGCCATCCCACCAAGATCGTCTCCTCGGAACATCTCGTGTCCGAGACCAGCGCGGAACTGTCGGAACTCGAGTACGCGCTCATCATGGCGGGCAACGCTTTCAACCGATGGATGGTGCGCTGCATGTCGGCGGCGGGCGACAAGGACATGACCGCTATCGAGGTCTCGCTGCTGCATCACGTCAGCCATCGCGAGCGCCGCAAGAAGCTGGCGGACATCTGCTTCGTGCTGAACATCGAAGACACGCACGTCGCCACCTACGCGTTGAAGAAGCTCGTAGCTAGAGGGTATGTAAAAAGCGAAAAGACCGGCAAGGAAGTGTTCTTCTCGGCGACCGACGCCGGCCGCGAGCTCTGCCTGAAATATCGCGAAGTGCGTGAGAGCTGTCTCATCTCGACGCTGAAGGAAAGCGGCCTGACCAACGAGCAGATCGGCGAAGCGGCGCAGTTGATGCGCAACGCGTCCGGCCTCTACGATACCGCCGCGCGGGCGGCCGCGTCCTTATAACGCGGCGCGGCCGGCTTTGCGGCGGCGCAATGGCCGCGCCGTGCCCGCCGGCCGCTCAATCCGCCGGGCGCGGGTAGAGCGCCGCCTCGGTGACGATCAGGTCGAGCGGAATGTCGTGGCCTTCGCGGTGTAAAGACGGCGTGCGGCACGCCTCGTAGGCGATACCCACGGTGATGGGCTTCTTCGCGCCCGGCCACGCAGCCAGCGTGCGATCGTAATAGCCGCCGCCGTAACCGAGGCGGTAGCCATGAGCGTCGAAACCGACGCACGGCACGAACAGCAGTTCGGGCGTCACAATGCGTCCCGAGGTCGGCTCGGCGATCTTGTGGTGGCCGATCTTCATCGGCGTGTCGGGCGTCCATGCGTGAAATTCGAGCGGCACGCCGCGCTCCCTGATCACCGGCAGACTCGCTTCGCGTTGCGGGCTTGCCGCGAGCCAGACCGAGACCGCTGCGCGTGCGTCGAACTCACCGGCGAGCGGCCAGTAGAACCCCACGCTGTTCGCGCCGTACTGCTTCAATGCATCGAGCAAGTGCCGTGCGAGCGCGGCGTTGCGCGCCGGCTCGGAAGCGGCTTTCAGCCTTGCTTCCAATAGCATTTTACGCAGCGCCTTTTTCGATTCCGCGGCAGGGTTGCATGCTATGCTTGGGTCCAATTCGCGCTCCAGAAACAACGATGTCAAAACGCCTTTACCGAGTATATCGCGCGGCCGGCCTGGCGCTTGCCGCTGCGGCACTCGTCGCGTGCAGCACGGCCTCCGCCGTCAAGCCCCTTCCTCTTTCGCAACTCACGAACGACGACCAGATCTTCGTCCAGCTGCGCGAGGCATCCCGCACGAACGACGCGGCGCGCGCGGCGCAGTTGGCCAGCATGATTCCGGGCTATCCGGCGCCCGCCTATCTGGAGTACTTCCAGATCAAGCCGCAATTGTTCGATTCGAGCGGGCACGCGCGCATCGACGCACCTGACGCGCCGGTGCTCAGCTTCCTGCAGAAATACGACGGCCAGGCGATCGCCGACCGCATGCGCAACGACTACCTCACGGTGCTCGGCGCGCGTCACGACTGGCGCAATTTCGATCAGCAGTACGCCCGCTTCGTACTGAACGACGACACCCAGGTGAAGTGCTATGCGCTCGAATCGCGCGCCTCGCGCGGCGAAAACGTCGCCGACGCGGCCCGCGCGCTGCTCGTCGATCCGAAGTGGTACGGCGACGGCTGCGTGGACCTGATCAACGCGCTGGCGATCAACCAGCAGTTCAGTTCCGCCGACGTGTGGCAACAGATCCGCCTCGCCTACGAACAGAACTACACCAACACGGGCGCGAAGCTTGTCGACGCGCTCAGCAACCAGCCGCCCGACCCGGTGCTGTTCAATCAGGCCACCACCACGCCGCCGTTGCTGCTGGCGCGCGGCGTCGGGCCGGATACGCAGTCGCATCAACTCGCGTTGCTGGCCATCACGCGCATGGCGCGCAACGATCCGGCCATGGCCGCCGCCACCTTCGCGTCGGTGGCGCCGTCGCTGAGCTCGCCGGAGCGCGCCATCGGCTGGGGCACCATTGCCTATCAGGCCGCCGCCAAGCAGATGCCGGGCGCGGTGGACTGGTATCGCCTGTCGGTGAATGCGCCGCTGTCGAACCCCGCGTATGAATGGCGCACCCGCACCGCATTGCTCGCGGGCGACTGGACAATGGTGCGCTGGTCGATCGAACAGATGCCGGCGGCGCTGCGCAATCAGCCGTCGTGGGTGTATTGGCATGCCCGCGCGCTCAAGCAGGCGGGCGACACGACCACGGCCAACCAGGAATTCGAGTCGATTTCGCCGGGCTACAATTTCTACGGCCAGTTGGCGGCGGAAGAACTGGGCCGGAAGATCACGGTCCCGCCCAAAACCGCGGTGAGCGACGCTGAAGTGCAGGAGGCCGGCAACACGCCCGGCTTCGATCTGGCGCAGCGATTCTATGCGCTGAATCTGCGGCTCGAAGGCAATCGCGAATGGAACTGGCCGCTGCGCAACATGAGCGACCGGCAACTGCTCGCAACCGCCGAATACGCACGCCGCATCCAGTTGTATGACCGCACAGTCAACACGGCGGACCGCACGAAGAGCGAGCACGATTTCTCGCTGCGATATCTGTCGCCGTTCAAGGACATCGTCGAGCGCGATTCGCAGTCCAATGGGCTGGACGTGGAATGGGCGTACGGTCTGATTCGCCAGGAGTCGCGCTTCATCATGAATGCGCGCTCGGAAGTCGGCGCGAGCGGTTTGATGCAGTTGATGCCGGGCACCGCGCAACTGGTCGCGAAGAAAATCGGGCTGGGTCCGATCTCGCGCGAACAGATGAACGACATCAACACCAACATCCTGCTCGGCACGAACTATCTGTCCATGATCTACAATCAGTTCGACGGGTCCGCCGTGCTGGCCACTGCGGGCTATAACGCGGGCCCCGGCCGTCCGCGCAGCTGGCGGCAGTCCTTGCAGCATCCGGTGGAAGGCGCGATCTTCGCTGAGGCGATTCCGTTCCAGGAAACGCGCGACTACGTTAAGAATGTGTTGTCCAACACGGTCTACTATGCGGCATTGTTCGAAGGCCGTCCGCAATCGCTGAAGGCGCGTCTGGGTTATATCGCACCGTAAGCGCCGTGCCGCCGCCGCGTCGTTTCGAGCGGCGGCGCGCCACGCCAGCCGTTGCCGCGGCTTCCACCAGGGAGTCGAAAATGCGACACAAAGCCATTGCGATCATCGGCGGTTCCGGTTTTATCGGCAGCCATCTCGTCAACGCCCTCGTCGAAGTGGGCAAAGACGTGCGCATCGCCACCCGGCGGCGCTACAACGCCCGCCATCTCACCCTCCTGCCCATCGACGTGATCGAAGCGGACGTGTTCGATCCGGTGCAACTCGCGCGCTTTGTCGAAGGTGCCGATTGCGTGATCAACCTCGTGGCCACGCTGCACGGCAAACGCGGCAAGCCATACGGTCCGGAATTCGCGCGCATGCATGTGGAGTTGCCGACCCGAATCGTAGCGGCATGTGAAGGCAAGGGCGTGCACCGGCTGATTCATATCAGCGCGCTAGGCGCCGACTCGAACGGCCCGAGCATGTACACGCGCTCGAAGGGCGACGGTGAGAAAGCCGTGCATGCGGCAAACCTCGCGTGGACGATTTTCCGTCCCTCCGTGGTGTTCGGACCGGAAGATCAGTTCCTCAACAAGTTCGCGGTTCTGCAGCGGATGTTTCCGATGATTCCGCTCGCCATGCCGGACGCAAAATTCCAGCCGGTGTACGTCGGCGATGTGGCGAAGGCGATCGTCAACGTGCTCGATCTGGACGCCGCCGGCGGCCGCACCTATGAACTGGGCGGCCCGACCGTTTACACACTCGAAGATCTCGTCAAATACTGCGGCGACGTGATCGGCAAACATGCACGCATCATCCGTTTGCCGGAGGCGTTGGCGCGCCTGCAGGCGCTGACTTTCGAAATGGCGCCCGGCGAACCGGTGATCTCGCGCGACAATCTCGACTCGATGAAGGTCGACAATGTGTTGAGCGGACCGCTCGCGCCCGAGCTCGGCATCGAGCCGGCCAGCATCGAAACGATCGCGCCGATCTATCTGACCGGCGCGTCGACGCGTTCGCGTTTCGACACGTTCCGCGCCAGCGCCGGACGCTGAATTTCCCTTCTCATTCCTTATACAAAGCATGAAGCTGCTTATTGGTGACAAGAATTATTCGTCATGGTCGATGCGCCCATGGCTGCTGTTCAAACATTTCGGCATTCCATTCGAGGAAGTGCTGATTCATCTGAATGAGCCGGACACCAATTCGAAAGTGCTCGCGTACGCGCCGTCGGGTCCGGGCAAGATCCCTTGTTTGATCGGCGACGACGGCTCGGCCACGTGGGATTCGCTCGCGATCGCCGAAACACTGGCTGAGCGGTTCCCGCAACATGCGCTGTGGCCGCGCGACGCGGCGGCGCGCAGCCACGCGCGCAGCGTGAGCGCGGAAATGCACTCGGGTTTCGGCGAACTGCGCACGAATATGTGGATGAATATTCGCGCGTCGTTCCCTGGCAAGAACGCCACGCCGGGCGCGCTCGCCGATATCGCGCGGATCGAGGCGATCTGGCGCGACTGCCTCGACACCTACGGCGGCCCATTCCTGTTCGGCGAATTCAGCATTGCCGACGCAATGTATGCGCCGGTCGTGATGCGCTTCCGGACCTGGCAGCCGGCGCTGTCGGCCGTGTCCAAAGCCTATATGCAGCGCGTGACGGAACTGCCGGCGGTGAAAGCGTGGATCGACGACGCGCTGAATGAAACGCATGCGATCGCTTATCAAGACGTATGCCCATGAACATCTATGCCGTAGGCGGCGCGATCCGCGACGAGTTGCTGGGCGTACCGGTGCAGGACCGTGATTACGTGGTGGTCGGCGCGACGCCGGAGCAAATGGTGGCGCAAGGCTACCGCCCGGTGGGCAAGGACTTTCCGGTGTTCCTGCATCCGCAGACCCACGAGGAGTACGCGCTCGCGCGCACGGAGCGCAAGACGGCGGCCGGCTATCACGGTTTCCAGTTCTTCTATGCGCCGGACGTCACGCTCGAAGAAGACCTGGCGCGCCGCGATCTGACCATCAACGCCATGGCCCGCGAGGTGCGCCCGGACGGCGAGCTGACCGGCCCGGTAATCGATCCGTTCAACGGCCAGGGTGACTTGCAGGCGTGTCTGTTTCGTCACGTGAGCGACGCGTTTCTCGAAGACCCCGTGCGGATTTTGCGGATCGCGCGGTTTGCGGCGCGCTTTGTGGATTTCACGGTCGCGCCGCAGACGCTGGCGCTGATGCGCAAGATGGTGGCCGACGGCGAAGTGGATGCGCTGGTGGCCGAACGCGTTTGGCAGGAAGTGTCGCGCGGTCTGATGGAAAAGAAGCCGTCGCGCATGTTCGAGGTGTTGCGCGAGTGCGGAGCGTTGGCGCGGATTCTGCCGGAAGTCGACGCGCTGTTCGGCGTGCCGCAGCGCGCCGACTATCACCCTGAAGTGGACACGGGCGTGCACGTGATGATGGTGGTCGATCATGCTGCACAGCAAGGCTATACGCTGCCGGTTCGATTCGCCGCTCTCGCGCACGACCTCGGCAAGGCGACCACGCCCGAGGACGTGCTGCCGCGGCATATCGGCCACGAGGGGCGCAGCGTGGATCTGCTGAAGCCTTTATGCGAGCGGCTGCGCGTGCCGAACGATTGCCGCGATCTTGCGCTGCTGGTTGCGCGCGAGCACGGCAACATTCATCGCGTGATGGAAATGGGCGCTGCCGCGCTGGTGAGGCTGATCGAGCGCAGCGACGCGATTCGCAAACCCGCGCGCTTTGCGGAAGCCTTGCAGGCATGTGAAGCCGATGCCCGCGGGCGGCTTGGATTTGAGACGCGGGACTATCCGCAAGCCGAGCGGCTGAGAGTGGCGCTCATCGCCGCGCGGGGCGTGGACGCCGGCGCCGTGGCCAAACGGCTTGCGGATGCGCCGGCCGGAATCAAGGACGCCGTGCATCAGGAGCGAGTCCGGGCGGTGGAAGCAGCCCTCGGCTAAGGCTGCCTGCTTGCGTGAGCGGCGGCGAGTGTGGGGCTCACTTCGATGCCGCCGCGCCTGCAGGCAACGGAAACCTACAGCAGTCTGGCGAGGAGCGACAACACCATCGACAAGACCAGCGTCGACATGAACGGAAACGGATACTCGCGGCCGAAGAGGCGCAAGGTCACGTCCCCCGGCATGCGCCCGATGCCGATTTTCCTCAGCCACGGCCAGCACGACGACAACACCGCCACGGCGATAAACGTAGTCAACAGCCAGCGGATCATCGTCGGTTCCTGATGCAGGAATTCACAGCGTATGCGAGCGGTCGCCGCTCGCGAATGCTTGCAGCGTGTCGTCCAGGCCGCGCGAGAAGGCGATGACCTTGAACAGTTCACCCATCTCCGCCTCCGATAGCAGCTTCTGCACGGCGTTCGCCGCGGGCAGATACTGCTTGATGTCCGTGGGATCGATCGCGGACAACGCCTCGGTAATGCCCGCATTGAGCAGAAACCGCGCTTGCGACGTGAAGCCCAGCAAATCCGCGCCCGTCTCGACGCCGGCCTCGGCAATGCCGGTGAATTCCACGTGCGCCGTAATGTCCTGCAAACCCGGGTACAGGAAAGGATCGCCGTGCGCGCGGTGCCGGTAATGGCACATCAACGTGCCTTGCGCGCGCTGCCCATGGTAGTACTCGTGACGCGGAAAACCATAGTCGATGAACAAGGCCGCGCCGCGCGCCAGCATCGTGCAGATGGTGCGCGTGAATGCGCTCGCGGCTTCGTGCGTTTCCGTCACGTAGTCTTCGCCGGCTGTGTCGATGTCCGACAGCAGCGCGAGGTCCGCGGCGGCGGACACGGGCCGGTCGTCGAATGCGAATGCTTCGCTGCGCCACACCACGCCGCGTTCGTGCCAGGCGCCGCCGGTGAAGGCGAACAGCCGCACGGGCATCGCGTCCAGCACTTCGTTGCCGATCACCACTCCCTCGAACCGCTCCGGCAACGCATCCAGCCAGCGCACTTTGGCGGCGAGCGCGGGCGCCGCGGCTTCGATCGTTTCGCGCTGGCGCTCGCGCAGTTCGCCCGACAGATCCACGATCGAGTAGCTGTCGAATGCGGTGCCCAATGCGCCGAGCGCATTGAGCACGCCGGCGGCGAGCTTGCCCGTGCCGGCGCCGAATTCCATCACGTCGCGCGTGCCGCTCGCCTGCAAGGCTTCCGCAACCGGGCGCGCCAGCGTCGCGGCGAACAGCGGCGACAGTTCCGGAGCGGTGACGAAGTCGCTGCCGTCATCGCCGCGCAGACCGAATTTGCGGGCGCCGCCGCTGTAGTAGCCGAGTCCCGGCGCGTACAGCGCCCGTTCCATGTAGCGGTCGAACGGCAGCCAGCCGCCGGCGGCGTCGAGCTCCGCACGGATCTGCGCGACCAGCGCTTCGGACTGCGCAAGCGCGCTCGGGCCGGGAGCAGGTAAACTATCGGGTTGGTGAGCTTTCGGATTCATCCCCGCATTGTAAATGACCGCCTCTCTGGACACCGGCGCCGCCCGCGCGCCTCAAACGCCCCGCGTCGTACTGATTACCGGCGCCGCCCGCCGTATCGGGCGGGCGCTCGCGCTCGGCTTCGCCGCGCGCGGCTGGGACGTGGCCGTCCATTACGGCGCCTCGCGGGCGCAAGCCGACGAACTGGTCGCCGAAATCGCCGCGCTGGGCCGCCGGGCGGTCGCGCTGCACGCCGAATTGGGCGACGAGGCGCAAGTCGAACGGCTGTTGCCGGCTTGTATCGACGCCTTGGGCCGGCCGTCGTGTATCGTCAACAATGCGTCGCGCTTCGAGGAAGATACGGCGCACACCGTCGGTTACGAGCTGCTGCTGAAACTGACCGCAATGAACGTCGGCGCGCCGCTGGTGCTGGCGCGCGGGTTGTACGAATTGACGCCCGAGGCCGCACGCACCGACGAAAGCCTGCGCAGCGTCGTCATCAACGTGCTGGATCAGAAGCTGTACAACATGAATCCGGACTACCTGTCGTATACGCTGACCAAGGCGGCGTTGCAGACAGCCACGGTTGCGCTCGCCCAGGCGCTGGCGCCGAAAGTGCGCGTGGTCGGGCTCGCGCCCGGTCTGACGATGCAATCCGGCGATCAGACGCCGGACGGTTTTGAAGCCGCTCACCGTACTACGCCTTTGGGCCGCGCGTCGCGGGCCGAGGACATTGTCGCCGCCGCGCTGTATCTCGCGGATGCCGCGGGTGTGACCGGAACGACGCTGGTGGTCGACGGCGGGCAGCACCTCGTGCCGCTGCCGCGCGACGTAATGTTTTTGACGGGCGCCTGAAGCGCGTGGCCAGTCGCCAATCTGGCGGCCGCCGCACCTTGAAGCGCCCCTTTGCGTGCTCCGCACGCTTTTTTCGACTGGAACGAACATGTTTGCCGCTCTTTCGCATCCCCGGCTCGCCGATTGCCGCCGGCTCTTTCTGCGCAATTACGAAGTGCACATCAACATCGGCGTGCATGACTTCGAAAAGCGCGGCGAACAGCGCGTCGTGATCAACGTCGAACTGTTCGTGCCGCTCGCGCTGTCCACGCCGGTTCAGGACAAGCTGGACGAAGTGGTCGACTACGACTTCATGCGTTCGACCATCTCGCGCCGTGTCGAGCAAGGCCATATTCACCTGCAGGAAACGCTTTGCGACGACCTCGTGAAGACCATGCTCGAACATCCGCAAGTGCGGGCCGCGCGCGTGTCGACGGAAAAGCCGGACGTTTATCCTGACTGCGACGCGGTGGGCGTCGAAGTCTTCCGTATCAAAGAGGATTGAGCCATGAATGCTCCGGAAATCCTGAACGGCGCCACGGCCGCCGCAGCCGCTGACGCAACCGGCGCCACGCCGGCCGCCGCGCGTGCGAAGTCGCCGCTCACGCGCCGCGAACAGAAGGAAGCGTACGAGAACAACAAGCTGTTCAAGCGGCTTGCGCGCCAGGTCGGCCAGGCGATCGTCGACTTCAACATGATCGAGGACGGCGACAAGGTGATGGTGTGCCTGTCGGGCGGCAAGGACAGTTACGCGATGCTCGAAATCCTGATGCGGCTGCGCGAGCGCGCGCCGATCAACTTCGACATCGTCGCGGTCAATCTCGACCAGAAGCAGCCGGGCTTTCCCGAGCACGTGCTGCCCGAGTACCTGAAGCAACTCGACATTCCGTTTCACATCGAGAACCAGGACACGTACAGCATCGTCAAGCGGCTGGTGCCGGAAGGCAAGACCACCTGCTCGCTGTGCTCGCGGCTGCGGCGCGGCATTCTGTACCGCGTGGCGGGCGAACTCGGCGCGACCAAGATCGCGCTCGGCCATCATCGCGACGACATTCTGCAAACGCTGCTGCTGAACATGTTCTACGGCGGCAAGCTGAAGGGCATGCCGCCCAAGCTGCAATCGGACGACGGCAAGAATATCGTGATCCGCCCGCTCGCCTACGTGAAAGAAACCGATCTGGAGAAGTACGCCGAGCTGCGCGAATTCCCGATCATTCCTTGCAACCTGTGCGGCAGCCAGCCGAATCTCAAGCGCGCGGAAATGAAGGCGCTGGTGCGCGACTGGGAGAAGCGCTTCCCCGGCCGCATTGAAAATATGTTCAATGCGTTGTCGAACGTCGTGCCCTCGCATTTGATGGACCACAAGCTGTTCCCGTTCGCTGGCCTGCGGGCAACCGGCGAGGCCGATCCTCAAGGCGATATCGCGTTCGACGAAGAGCCGTGTTCGACCGATGCCGGTAATAGCGCGACGCTCGGTGGAGCGCAATCGATTGCGATCGTCCAGTTTGACGATCTTTGACCAAAACGCCCGTGGAATGGGCGTCTCCGCCCATTTCAGCTTGCAACGAGGCCGCGACAGCGGCCTTTTTCGTTAGAGGGTGCGTGTTAGAATCGTCGGCTCCAAACTCGTCTATTTGCCGTGCCATGAACATTGTGATTTTGGCGGCAGGCACCGGCAAGCGCATGCGGTCCGCGCTTCCCAAGGTGCTGCATCCCCTGGCCGGTCGGCCGCTTCTCGCTCACGTCATCGACACGGCTCGCACGCTCAAGCCCACGCATCTCGTGGTGGTGATCGGCCATGGTGCCGAAGCCGTGCGCAACGCCGTCGCCGCGCCTGACGTGCAGTTCGCCGTGCAGGAACAGCAACTCGGCACGGGCCACGCGGTGCAGCAGGCGTTGCCGCTGCTCGATCCGTCCGCGCCCACGCTGGTGCTGTATGGCGACGTACCGCTCACGCGCGCGAGCACGCTGCAGGCATTGACCGACCGTGCGGGGCAGGGCGGCTACGGCGTGCTTACCGTCACGCTCGCGGACCCGAGCGGCTACGGCCGCATCGTGCGTGATGCGCAGGGCAAGGTGGCGCGCATCGTCGAACAGAAAGACGCTACGCCCGAGCAGCTCGAGATCGCCGAGATCAACACGGGCATCATCGTGGCGCCGACCGAGCGCCTGGGCGGCTGGCTCGCCGCGTTGAAGAACGACAACGCGCAAGGCGAGTTCTATCTGACCGACGCGGTGGAAATGGCGATCGAAGCCGGACTCGAAGTCGTCACCACGCAACCGGACGACGAGTGGGAAACGCTCGGCGTGAACAGCAAGCAGCAGCTTGCCGAACTGGAGCGGATTCATCAGCACAACGTGGCGGGCGCGTTGCTGGTCGCGGGCGTGACGCTCGCCGATCCGGCGCGTCTGGACGTGCGCGGCACGCTCGAATGCGGCCGCGATGTCTCGATCGACGTGAACTGCGTGTTCGAAGGGCGTGTCACGCTCGCCGACAACGTCACCATCGGGCCGAACTGTGTGATCCGCAACGCGAACATCGGCGCCGGGACGCGCGTCGACGCGTTCACGCATATCGAAGGCGCCGAAGTCGGCGCGAATGTCGTGCTCGGGCCGTATGCGCGGTTGCGCCCCGGCGCGTCGCTGCACGACGAGTCGCATGTCGGCAACTTCGTCGAGGTGAAGAACGCGGTCCTCGGTCACGGCTCGAAGGCGAATCACCTCACCTATATCGGCGACGCGGATATCGGTGCGCGGGTGAACATCGGCGCGGGAACCATCACCTGCAACTACGACGGCGCGAACAAATTCCGCACGATTATCGAAGACGACGTGTTCGTCGGTTCGGACACGCAGCTGGTTGCGCCGGTGCGCGTGAAGCGCGGCGTGACGATCGCGGCGGGCACCACGGTCTGGAAGGACGTCGAAGCGGACGCGCTGGTCCTGAACGACAAAACGCAAACGAGCAAAGCGGGCTACGTGCGCCCGACCAAGAAGAAAAGCTGAAGGGCTGATGCGCGCACGAGGCGCGCTCCTTGAAACCCGGCACTAGCACTGAAAAGGAATGGGCCATGTGTGGCATTGTCGGCGCGGTAGCGCAACGTAATATCGTTCCGGTCCTGATCGAAGGACTGCGTCGCCTCGAGTATCGCGGCTACGATTCGTGCGGCGTGGCCGTGCTCGGCGCCGACGGTCCGCGCCGTGCGCGCAGCGTGGCGCGTGTAGCCGATCTCGATGAGCAGGTGAGCGAGAGCCATCTCGAAGGCATCACGGGTATCGCGCATACGCGCTGGGCGACGCACGGTGCGCCGGTTACAGACAACGCGCACCCGATCTTCTCGAAAGACGCACTCGCGTTGGTACACAACGGCATCATCGAGAACTACGAAACGCTGCGCGAAATGCTGCGCGGCAAGGGTTACACGTTCGTCTCGCAGACCGACACAGAGGTTATTGCGCATCTGATTCACAGCCTGTATCGCGGCGATCTGTTCGCGGCCGTGCGTGAGACCGTCGGGCAATTGCACGGCGCGTATGCGATCGCCGTGTTGCATAAGGACCAGCCGCATACGGTGGTCGGCGCGCGGCAGGGGTCGCCGCTGGTGGTTGGGCTCGGCCAGGGCGAGAACTTCCTCGCCTCGGACGCGCTAGCGCTCGCGGGCAGCACCGAACGGTTCATCTTCCTCGAAGAAGGCGACGTCTGCGAACTGTCGCTCGAGGGCGTGCGCATCGCCGATCGCGACGGCTATGAAGCGCAGCGCGAAGTGCGTCAAGTGGCGGCGTATGGCGGAGCGGTCGAACTCGGCCCGTATCGCCACTTCATGCAGAAGGAAATTTTCGAGCAGCCGCGCGCGATCACCGACACGATCCCGCAATCGGATTCGTTCGACCCGTCGCTATTCGGCGAGGGCGCGGGCAAGGTGTTCGCGGAGATCGACAGCCTGCTGATTCTGGCGTGCGGTACGAGCTACTACTCGGGGTTGACCGCGAAGTACTGGCTCGAATCGATCGCCAAAATCCCTACTCAGGTTGAAATTGCCAGCGAGTATCGCTACCGCGAATCGGTGCCGAATCCGAAGTCGCTGGTCGTGGTGATCTCCCAATCGGGCGAAACGGCGGACACGCTGGCAGCGCTCAAGCATGCGCAGGATCTCGGTCACCCACATACGCTGGCCATCTGCAATGTCGGCACGAGCGCCATGGTGCGGCAGACCGAGTTGTCGTTCCTGACGCACGCGGGCCGCGAGATCGGCGTGGCATCGACCAAGGCATTCACCACGCAACTGGTTGCGCTGTTCGTGCTGGCGGCGACGTTGGGCAAGCTGCGCGGGCGTCTGAGCGGAGAGCAGGAAGCCGAATACCTGAAGCAGCTGCGTCACTTGCCGGCCGCGTTGAATAGCGTGCTCGCGTTGGAGCCGCAGATCATCGCGTGGTCGGAAGAGTTTTCGCGCAAGGAACATGCGCTGTTCCTCGGGCGCGGGTTGCATTACCCGATCGCCCTGGAAGGCGCGCTGAAGCTCAAGGAGATTTCGTATATTCACGCCGAGGCGTATCCGGCCGGCGAGTTGAAGCATGGGCCGCTCGCGCTCGTGACTGAAGCCATGCCGGTGGTGACCGTGGCGCCGAACGACGCGCTGCTGGAAAAGCTGAAGTCGAATATTCAGGAAGTGCGCGCGCGCGGCGGTCAGCTGTATGTGTTCGCCGACGCGGATACGAAGATCGTCAACGACGAAGGTTTGCATGTGATCCGGATGCCGGAGCACTATGGCCTGTTGTCGCCGATTTTGCATGTCGTACCGCTGCAGTTGCTGGCGTATCACACCGCGTGTGCGCGAGGTACGGATGTGGACAAGCCGCGAAATCTGGCGAAGTCGGTAACGGTGGAGTGAATGAGCGGGTGCTCGCTTCATGCGTGCAGGTTGAAAAAAACCACCTTCCCGGTGGTTTTTTTTCGTCCCTGCGGTCGAGCGCAAACACCTCTCACTCCCGCACCAATTCCACCGCTGCCGCCGAAATAAACTCCGCACGCACGCTATCGCCGACTTTCAACTGCCCGAGCGAAATCCCGCTGGCGGCCCTGAGCACCTGTTGATGCCTGGGGCCACGCAGCGTCACCATGCGGTTCTTGCGATCGATCTTCATTACCGTGGCGACCACCTTCACGCTATGCGCCGACGACGCGTAGCCCGCCGAAGCCGGTATGGCCGCGGTCGTCTCCACGCGTTCGCGCACACCCCTGGTGGACAATTTATCTATGCTGAGCAGCAGCGCCTGCTGATACGCAACATTGAGCCTGTCGCCGATCCTGAGCCGGCTGACATCGGCAAGGGCGGGATTGACGTCGACATCAGCCAGATCGCCGCGCGGACCGCGCAGCGTGACGCTATTCGTGACGGTATTGATTGCGACGACGCGAACCTGAGCGTGAACCACCTCGGCGCGTGCGAGCGCCTGCTGCCCGGCGGGGATGTCGGCGTCCTGCGCGAAGCTGGATTGCCAGGGCGCGAAGGCGATGACGCTTACCAGCATAGCCGCCCCCCACATGACAGCGGCCGATGAACCGATTCTGCGCGGACAGGTCATTTGCTGCTCCGGAAGTGATCATCACGATTCATTGCCGCAAGCATTCAATCCAGGCGATCAACGCAAATCCGCCGCGCTTTCGCGCCTACAACTCCGGGCGCGCCAGGTCGCTGGCGACAATGTGTTCGCCGTACACCTGCGCCGCCGCGATCGCTTCCAGCTTGGTCGCATACGGCCCGAGTTCGGGCGCGCCGTCGAATGGGAAGAGCACGCGTGCGTCGGTGGTCCGAACCACTTTCAATACGCCGAAAAAACGCTTGTAGCCGGCGAGTTTCGACGTCGCTGAAATTTCAAAATCGTCCTCGGACGTCGCGGGGACGCTGGGAATGAATGCAGTCTTGCTCATACCTGGAAACATCGCCTGTTCAATGGGCCGACACCGGCAAGAAACGCCCAGCCTACACCCGGTTGTGCCGGGAGACATTTGCCGGCGGGTTTCATTGTCTCAAATCCGGGCGGATTCGACCGGCGACCCCACCAGCAAATCGGCGGCCGGCAGGTAACGCCGCCCTAGCCGGCCGCCGGTATCGTCAAACGCCTTTCACCGCCGCCGCGTGCTCCGCCGCCAGCGCGACATCGCGCTCGTTCACCTTCACGAAGCTCGGGCGCGAGCAAATGCGGGCGACATAATCGACCAGGACCGGAGATTCAGGCACCAGCTTGAACATCATTCCCCAATGCAAGGCGATGCCCCACAAGATATCCGCAGCCGACATGGTCTCACCGAGCAGGTAGGGCGCGGCCTGCAACGGGTTCGTCACCGTGGCGATCATCGAATCGAAATCGCCGTACGGGGAGGTGGCGAGCGGCGCGGGTTCGCGCTTCGTCGCCTTGTCGACCAACGCCGGTTCGTAGCATGCCGCGTAATAGACCAGCCAGCGCAGATACGGCCCGCGTGACGGGTCATCGAGCGCCGGCGCGAGACGGGCCTCGGGAAACAGGTCGGCCAGATAGATAAAGATGGCGACCTGTTCGGTGACCAGCGCATCGCCGTGGAGAAGCGCCGGCACTTTGCCGAGTGGATTGATCGCGAGATAGGGGGCTTTGCGCTGCTCGCCGGCCTTCATGTTCAGCACCTTCAGTTGATACGGTGCGCCGAGTTCCTCGAGCAGCGTCAGCGCGCTGACGGAGCGGCATTGCGGCGAGTGGAACAGCGTGATCGTGCGGTCTGTGGTCATGAAGGGAGCCTTTTCGAATGAGCGTGCGGCACACAAAGAACCGGCTTCGAAGCAGCGACGCTGCGCCGGGACGCCTTCATCCTAAGCGCCTATACCTGTCAGTTCGTGTCAGGTATGGCTACACTTGTCCGCATGAGAGCGAGCCGCCTTCTTTCCATCCTGATGACGCTGCAGGCGCGCGGCCGCGTCACGGCGCAGTCTCTCGCCGACGAATGCGCGGTCTCGTTGCGCACCATCTATCGCGACATCGACGCCCTCGGCGCCGCAGGCATTCCGGTTCATAGCGAGCGCGGGTCCGAAGGCGGATACCGCTTGCTGGACGGCTATCGCACGCGGCTGAACGGCTTGTCCTCACAGGAAGCGGAGTCATTGTTTCTCGCCGGCCTGCCGGGGCCGATGCAGGCGCTCGGTCTGGGCGCGGTGATGGCCGGCGCACAGACCAAGTTGCTGGCCGCGCTGCCGCTCGAACTGCGCGCGAGCGCGCAACGCATGCGCTCCCGCTTTCATCTCGACGCGCCGGCCTGGTTTTCCGGCGCGGATGAGCCTGCACTTCTGCCGTCGATCGCGCGCGCGGTATGGGAGCAGCATCCGCTGCACATTCGCTATCAGAGCTGGAAAGCCGAGAAGTTTCGCCGGATCGAGCCGCTTGGCATCGTGCTGAAAAGCGGGGCGTGGTACGTGGTCGGCCGCGTCGGGGCGGATGTGCGCATTTACCGTATCTCGCGCATCCTCGAATTGAGGGTGCTCGATGAGACGTTCGAGCGCCCGCCCGCGTTCGATCTCGCCGCCTATTGGCAGGACAGCACGCAGCGTCTTTCCGAGGAATTGCACGCGAGCGAAGCGACGCTGCGCCTGTCGCCATGGGGCATGCGGATGCTCGAAGCCTTCACGTCACCGTTCGCGCGCTCGGCGGCGATCATCGGCGAGCCCGATCCCAACGACGGCTGGCGCACCGTGACACTGCCCGTCGGTTCGGTGAGGCAGGCGTGCGCGGAGCTGCTGCGCTTCGGCACCGAGGCCGAGGTGCTGGCGCCGCCTGAGTTGCGCGCGCACATGTCGGAGGTGGCCGCGGCGCTGCATCGCCGTTACGCGCGTTGATGGGGGCAGGTGGGTTTTCCGCTGTTCGATCCCCACGAAGTGGCCAACAAGGACCTCGCGACGACCACGCGAAACTGAAACACGAGCCATACGCGGCGCGTTTCACGGGCGTATTCGGTCGGCCAGAACGTTTTCGCTGACCGCGCGAAGGCGTTCCCGCAGGCCGTTCACGCGACCGGGCGTTTCGAGCTTGAGGATCCGCGTTCCATCTTTACACGAGCAAGTCCGGCGACTACCGCGCCACTAAATTGCAACTAACGGCACATTTACCGAGAGACGAAAAACTGTTCGACAGCCCGGCAGGCGGCAATTGTGCCAAGCCGACGAGCACCCTGATCTGGTCAACGCTTGATCTCGACGACGTCGCCGCTCCCGTCGCGACGCTCAACGACTGCTACGTGCCGAAGCCAGCCGGATCGCCCTGAATCAGGTAAAAACCTCAATCGGGGCCACGTTTCCTAAGACGAATTTCGACCCGATCTGGGTCTAATTTGGGGGCAGAGCTATAATGACCGGATCCCCTTTTCTTCCCGACCTCCGTTATGAGCCGGTTACTTTGCCTGATCGTGCTTTCGCTCGGCCTGATGCAGACCGCGGCGGCCGACGAAAACACCGAGCGAATGTCCGCGTATCTGACGCACAAATTCGGCTTGGCGAAGGAAAAGGCTCAGAAGATTTCGGACGCCGTGCAATCCGCCGCTTCGAAATATTCCCTCCCGCCGGCGCTCCTACTGGCGATCATCTCGATCGAATCCCGTTTCAAGGAAAAGGCCAAGGGCGCCAACGGCGCGACCGGGTTGATGCAGGTGGTGCCGGGCGCGCATCGCGGCCTGCTGAGGAACGTCAAGGACCTCACCGAACCGACCGCGAACATCGAAGTGGGCTCGGCAATCCTGTACGGCTATATGCGCTCGGCCAACGGCGACATGAACGCCGCGCTCAAGAGCTATGGCGGGTCGCAAGCCTACGCGCAGAAAGTGAGCCTGCGGGTCGAAGATTTCGCGGCGGTCGCCACGCCGCAAGACGCCGCCCAGCAGGCGGACGCGCAGGCCGGTGCGTGCGCCGCGCAGCCTGTCTCCGACCATTGCGCGGCGCTGGACGATTGGGCCGGGGCGTTCACCGTCCCTGCCGTCAGCGCCGGCGGGAAAACTGCCGCGGCCGCGTCGTCAACACTTCCCGCTGCGTCGCACTGAGCGACAACCTGTTTCCCTCTGCTTGACTTCCCGCCACGGCGCCACGGCTGCGGCAATGCGCTGTCACGTCCCGTAAGACATCGAGTTGCGTGCTTTTTACGCATAGTGGGCAACCGCTCTACAATGCATTCCCATTCGCGCCTACGCCGCACCCCTTCCGATCGACTATGCTGACCTCGATTTCCAGAACCACAGCCGCCGCGCTTGTCGGCCTGCTGACCCTTGCCGCCTGTGGCAGCACGCCGCAAACGAAATTCCAGCAGGAATCATTCGAAACAGGCGCGAGCCCCTATGCGCGCAATTTCAACTCGAACGCCACGGACAGCTGCGAGGCCGCCCGTCGTGCTCTGCTAAGCCAGGGCTATCTGACAACCATGACGCGCAACGACACCGTCGACGGCACCAAGAATTTCCAGCCGTCGGGCGATAGCCACGTGGTCGTCGAATTTCATGTGGTCTGTACGCCAGGGGAGGAGGCGAGCGACACCAGCATCGTCTACGTCAATGCCGTGCAGAACGGCTTTGCGCTGAAGAAGAGCGATACCTCGGCGAGCGTCGGGCTGAGCGTGCTGGGTTCGCTGTCGTTGCCGATCCGCTCGAACAGCGACGCGATGGTCAAGATCTCGAGCGAGACGATTCCGTCGGGCAAGTTTTACGACCGCTTCTTCGGGCTCGTCGACCACTATCTGCAGACGGTCGTGCGCACGCAGCCGGTGGCGAGTAGCCGCATCGAGACACGCCTTCTGCCGATGCCGGTCGAGGCGACGGCACCCGCTCCCGGAATGTCGGACATGATCGGCACAGCTGCGTCCGCGCAGCCGGCCAGCGGGGTCGGCGTGGCGCCTTGAGTCATCCTCTGCAGTTCGCGGATCAAGGGCTGAACAAGGCCTGATCCGCCTTTGATCTCATCGCGATGCATCACTTATCCTATGTCTTTTACTTCAGACGTATACATACGTAGTAATAGTTAACAAGGGTTAACCCCTTTTGTGGATAACTCCCAAATGTTCCGTCACATCAACGTCATAGAAAACCCATAACCCTACAGAATACGTCTGTAGAAAAACTACAAATCCGGGATAACTTTGATGGGGCTTGGCTGACAGGCCGTCTTATCAAGATTCCACACACAGGCTGTTCCATGCGATATCCCGGAGTTATTCATAGGAAATTGTGGATAACTCGCTTCAGAGATCGGTTTTTTCAACTCTTGCCGGGCAAGTTTTCAACTTCGCCAAGCGCTCGCCACCGTACAGACCGCGGCACTGTGCACGCGCACATTGAAAACGGACGGTACAAAGATTGCGTCTCTCTTTTTGCAAGCGCAACTGTTGCTATTTAGTCAAAAGCATTTCGGCAACGGCTGATCCAGGCATAAAGTTAAAGTGTTTCCTGAAGTTATTGGTGCGGTGCGGGGGTGTGGAATGAAACGCAGAACAGCACGACAGCTTGTCCGTCTTCTTTCGGATATTCGACATGCCACCCATTGCAGCACACTGCGGGCGGCAGCCACCAACCGGGCCATCACGCTCGCATCCGCTGAACACGACGCGGACGCCGCCGACAGCGACGACAACAGCGAAGCCTCGCGCGACGCGCATCAAGACAAGCCAGTCCGGAGCGGATCATGAGAATGGCGAGCGAACAGTCGCTGCGGTTTCTGGTGGAGAAATGGCTCGCGCCGGAGCCGTCCGTGCCGGTTCATGTCACCGAATTCAGCCGCACCCGGCTTGGCGGCCGCCGGTATGTGCGCGTCGAGACTTCGGTTGGCGCAGGCTCACGCGGGTTGTTCTTCTTTCGACACGACGACGGCTGCTGGTGTGTGTTTCCGCCTACAGCCGACTCGCCAGCCTTGTTCGAGCACTCGCGGGCTGCCTGAGGGCGGCAAACAATCCAACGGCAAGCCCACCGACGCCGACCGCCCGCGCAACTGTCCGGCTCGCTTGCACCCTGCGAAAGGGCCACTAGCTGCATCCTCAAGACGATGCGCGCGGCAAGCGGTCACGTCCGCGTGGCCAGGCCGGCATCACCTGACACACGATCAACCCCGCCAGCATCAGCGCGCAGCCGAACAGCGCGCGCGCCGATAGCGTCTCACCGAGCACGAGCCAGGCCGCCAGCGCGGCGAACACGCCTTCCATGCTGAAGATCACCGCGGCATGCGACGGCGCCGCATGCTTCTGCGCGACCACCTGAATCGTATAAGCGACGCCGACTGACAGCGCCCCGCCGTACACGATGGTCGGCGCGGCGCGCGCGATCACCGCGAGGCTGAACGGCTCGATGGCAAGACCGACGGCGAGGCACCCCAACCCGCACGTCACGAACTGCACGAGCGCGAGCATCAGCGTGTCGTGACGCTGCGCGAAGCGTCCGACCAACATCATCTGCATGGAGATCACGAGTGCGCCGGCTAGTTGATACCAGTCGCCGTACAGCATCGAAAACTGTTCGTTCACGCTTAGGAAGTACATGCCGACGGCCGCGAGCGCCGCACCGAGCCACGTGCCGAATCCCGTGCGATGCTTGAACAGCACGCCCAGCAGCGGCACGATCACCACGTACAACGAACTAATGAAGCCCGCATTGGCCACCTTCGTGTATTGCAGGCCGACCTGTTGCAACGAAATCGAGGCGGCCAGCACCACGCCGAGGAGCGCCCCGGCGCCTAGCAGTTCGCGTGCGCCACCGGGCTCGCGCTTCGACAGTTCGGAAAGCGCGGAGCGCCGGATGCAGACGATCAGCGTCAGCACGACGAGCGCGCCGAGCAGGAAGCGTAATCCGGTGAACAGAAAAGGTCCGATCGCGTCGAGACTCAGGCGTTGCGCGACGAACGCCGAGCCCCAGATCATTGCGGCGATCAGCATCAGCAGATTGGCCTGCAGGTGTTGGCGGGTTTCGGCTTTCAAAGGTGGTCTTTCAAGTTCGATGGTGGTGGCGGTGTTCGCGCTTAACTGACTGCGCCGACTCGGGCGGCGCGTCGCCGCCCGGCCGCAGACATGATACTGGGCGCCAGGGCCTCGGGACGTCCGCACCCTCGATGCCGATGCGATCGAGCTCGAATAATCGACTCGATCCGATCGAATGAGCCATCGACCCATCGACTCACTGCCGCTCGCTGCCCGGCCGACTCGCGCGATAATCGCGCGTCGGCCATCCGACCGATGCGCGACCGACTCCACGATCCGGCTGATTTTCAGGCAAACGCAATGGATGAGAAAGACTGGATCGCCGGCGCCGCGAAAGCGCTGGCGATCATCGAAGCATTCGACGAAGAGCACGCCCGCATGACACCGACCATGGTGGCAGGCCGCGCAGGCCTGTCGCGCACGGCGGCGCGGCGCTATCTGCTGACGCTGCGCGAACTCGGCTACGTGGATACCGACGGCAAGCTGTTCTGGCTCGCGCCGCGAGTTTTGCGCCTCGGCCAGTCGTATCTGGATTCGGCGCGCTTGCCGCGCACCGTGCAGCCGTTCCTGCAGCGCATTACCGCGACGGTGCAGGAAACCGCGCTGGTCGCGATCCTCGACGAACACGACGTGGTGTACGTGGCGCGCAACGGAGTCAATCGGGCGATGGCGGTCGGCTTCGTGCTCGGCTCGCGCGCGCCCGCGCCGTTGTCGTCGGCGGGGCTGGTGTTGCTGGCGTTTCAGGCGCCGGAGAGCATCGAGCAGTGGCTCGCGTCTTACCCGATCAAGGTGTTCACCCCCCACACCTATTCGACCATCGAGCAGTTGCGCGACGTGCTCGGTGAAATTCGCCGCAATGGCTATGTGGTCACCGACCAGCAACTGGAGTTGGGCGTGCGCGGCGTCGCGGTGCCGTTGCGCGACCGGCATGGTTCGGTCGTCGCGGCGATCAGCGTCAGCATGCCGATCGGCCAGGAGTCGGCGAATGCCGCTTTGCACCGGGTGTTGCCGACCCTTCTGGAGAACGCCAGCCTGCTGCGCAACCTGGTTTGATGCGCGCTAGGTGAATCCCCTGGTAAGGCTCGCTTATCGAGTGAAAGCGTGCCGAAAGCAAGCTGTCTCCCGGAAAATACATATCGAGTTTTGCGCATGACAAACCGCCTACACTGCGTAATACTCTCCCGCGGGGAGCGGGAAGGCGCCGCAAGCCCTGTCTGCTCTACCGTGCAGCTTATTCATTCACATTGACTCAGTCGTCCAGGTTTGGGGAACAACACATGAAAAAAGTTATCGTCTCGCTCGCAGCCGCTTCGATCGCGCTGGTTTCCGTTCAAGCTTTCGCACAAGCGTCGGACGCAGCGCCCGCTGCTGCAGCAAGCGCGCCGAAGAAGCACCACGTCAAGAAGCTGAAGACGCACGGCAAGCGCGCTCCGGTTTCGGCAGCCGCTTCGGCAGCTGGCACGAACGACAAGGGCACGCAAAACTAAGCTGCCGCCCGAGTCTTCGGGCCAGCTTTACCGGTTGACCACGCCGCGCCGCTAGTCGGCTGGCGTAAGGTGATCCGGCTAAAGACGTCGCAAGCAAAAAGGCCAGAGCTCGTGCTCTGGCCTTTTTGTATTCGGCGCGCGGTGTTCGCGGCGATTAGCCCGCAAGACCGCGCTTGATGACTTCGTTCAGCAGCCCGGTCATACCGTCGGGATGGGTCGCGGCCCGCTCTTTCAACTCGGTCACCAGATCGCCGTTCAGCTTGCAAGCGAATGCGACGAGGCCCTGTGCCTGATCGAGCTTGCGCTGTTCGCGGCGATCGAGCTTCGGCTCGGCGGCCGCGGCCTTGCCGAAGCGTTCGGCGGTCGACAGCTTCATTGCATTGTTCAACTTGAGTGCCTTGTTCTTTTCAAGGTCGGTTTTTTTCATCGCCATACGGAAGGCCTCTGCCAGATAAGTAATCCCGCATTGTACGCACCGCGCCGGACCGGACAGAAGATGAACCTGAATCGAAGCTCATGCGGACCGGCCAGGTGCGGCAGCCACGCTGTCCATCAGTGCGCGCATTCTTTGCCAATGCGTGCCTTCCCAGAACACACGACGGCACACGTCGCAGGTGACGAACTGCGCATGCCGTTCCAACACGCCGTCGGGGGCACGCGTGCCGACTTCTTCCTTGGGGATCCGCCGTAGCGGCACATTGCACATCAGACACAAGCGAAACGGTTGCGCGCTGCCTGCCAGATCGAGCCGTTCAAACACTTCGCGCAATTGTTCGCGCGGCCTGAGCGTGCGGACGTAGCAGCCATGCGTGATGCTGCGGCGTTTCAATAACTCGCGGTCGCGCGTCAGGACGATGCGCTGTTGCGCGGCGGCGAGCGCTTCGATGTCGGCGTCGGGAAAGTGGTTGTCGTACAGCGTATCGAAGCCGGCAAGCCGCAGCAGCGGGGCAAGGCCGCCCAGATGCGCGTCGGCGATGAAGCGCACCACCCGCAGCGGCCGCTCGCGCACGCGCAGGAGCGGCTGGATGTCGAGCGCTTCAAACTTCGGATAGACGGCTATGCGATCGCCGTCCGAGAGGGGATGATTGAAACTGACCGATTCCCCGTTGACCAGAATCAGTTCGACCTCGGTGTGCGGCACGCCGAGCGCTTCGATCATGTGCTTGGCGGTGGCACCCGGCGCGCAGGCATAACTGAACGCGCGCCGGCGCAGCGGGCGGGCGAGAAAATCGTTCAGCTCCTCGTAGAAGCGGAAGGTCGCGGTCACCATCACCGCAGTATCGCACCGTGTTTCATTGCGTGCTGTCCTGCACATGTCGCATGGGTATGCTTTACTTCCAGTTCTTTAGAAGACGGAGCGACAGATGGACATCGGTTTTATCGGTCTCGGCGAGATGGGTGCCGCGATGGTTGCAAACATATTGAAAGCTGGGCATCAGGTGCGCGTGTGGAATCGCTCGCCGGAACGCGCGCAGCCGCTCGTCGACGCAGGCGCGCGGGTCGTCGCGACGCCGGCCGAAGCGTTTGCCGGCGACGCCGTGTTCTCGATGCTCGCCGACGATAACGCGTTGCGCGAAGTCATCACCGCCGCCCTGCTGGAACATGCGCCGCGCGGGCTGATTCACGTGAACATGGCGACGATCTCGGTCGCGCTGGCCGAGGAACTGGCGACGGCGCACGCATCGCGCGGCGTCAACTATGTCGCGGCACCGGTGTTGGGCCGGCCCGATGTCGCGGCGGCAGGCAAGCTGACCATCGTGGCTGGTGGACCGGCCGAGTCGATCGACCGTTTGCAGCCGATTTTCGACGCCATCGGCCAGAAGACCTGGCGTATCGGCTCGCTGCCGCAGCAGGCGAACGTCATGAAGCTCGCCGCTAACTTCATGCTGGGCGCGGCGGTCGAGACGCTCGGCGAGGCGGCCACGCTGGTGACCGGGCATGGTCTGGCCATGCAGGACTTTCTCGATGTGATCACGAGCGGCCTGTTTCCGGGCCCGGTCTATTCGGGCTACGGCAAGCTGATCGCGGAGCAACGCTACGAGCCGGCGCTGTTCAAGGCGCGTCTCGGCCTGAAGGACATACGTCTTGCGCTGGCCGCGGCCGAAGCCGTGACGACGCCGCTGCCGATCGCGAGCGTCGTGCGCGACAGCCTGATCGAGGCCGTGGCGCACGGTGACGGCGAGAAGGATTTCGCCGTGCTGGGCCAGGTCGCCGCACGGCGAGCCGGGCGCTAACCGTCACTGACAGTCGGCAATGACGGGCGCGGGCGGGCATAATAGCCGCCCGATCCTACTGCGCCGCGATTTCCATGAGCCTGCATACCTGGTGGCTGTTCGTCGCCACTGTCTTTGTCGTTTCCGCCATTCCCGGTCCGAACATGCTGCTCGTGATGACGCACGGCGCCCAGCACGGCCTGCGCCGCTCCAGCGCGACCATGGCGGGCTGCCTGTCGGCGCTGGTGCTGATGCTGGCGGTGTCGGCGGCGGGGCTCGGCGTCTTTCTCGAAGCCTGGCCGGCCATGTTCAACGCGCTGCGGATGATCGGCGCCGCCTACCTCGTGTATCTCGGCGTCAAGGCGTGGCGCGCGCCGGCCGACGAAGCCGCAGCCGGCGCTGCCGACGCACTGGCCGCGAAGCCCTCGCGTTCGCGCTTCGCACTGTTTCGCAACGGCTTTCTCGTTGCGGGCAGCAATCCCAAGGCCATTCTGTTCGCCGCGGCGCTGTTGCCGCAATTCATCGACGCCGCGCAGCCCAAGCTGCCGCAATTCGGTGTGCTCGTCGCGACTTTCGCCGTGATCGAAGTGAGCTGGTATCTGGTGTATGCGGGCTTCGGTACGCGCATCGGCGCGAGGTTGAAGAGCCGCAGCGTGGCGAGGATGTTCAATCGCCTGACCGGCGGCGTGTTCGTCGGGTTCGGCGCGATGATGGCGCTGGTGCGCCACTGAGCGCAAGCGGCAACGCCTCGTCAATGGAGGCGGCAGGACATTCGCGAAGGTGTTGCGTTTTTGCGACGTTGAGGGTCAACCCTAATTTGCATGTTGCGCCGCACCAAAGCATTTGCTATAGTTCGTCTTGTCTCCTCCATGTCTCCTCTGATATGGATTCAGCCCGCCCACTTAGGCGGGCTTTTTTTTGCCCTGAATTTGCCGCATCAGAAAAAACCAAGCCGGCTGACCCTCGCAGAGGGGCGCCGGCTTGGTGCGTCTGGACCGCGCCCGGGATCCAGCACTCAGAACTTGTACGAGACGGCCAGGAAGGAAATGATCGGATCGGCCTTCAGGTCGGCCTTCGACACACCCAGCTCCGTCCCGTCTGCCGCCTTGATGATGACCGACGAGGTCGTCTTCAGCGGGATGTAGGTGACCGACGCCACGAGGCCCCAGTGATCGGTGATGTTGTACGCGAGCCCGGCGTTGAACACCGGCGCCCACGACGAGGATGCCTTTGCCGACACCTGCGTCTGCCCCGGCTTGCCCGCGCCGGCGGCCAGCACCGCGCCGAGATTGTTCTGCGTCGACTGGATGAAATTCTGGCTCAACTGAATGTCGGAGAACCAGTTGTACGACACGCCGATGCCGACAAACGGCCGGAAATGTGCCGTCGGCGCATTGAAGTAGTACTGGAACAGCAGCGCCGGACTCCACTGGCGTACGCTCTTGACGATCGGATTGGCCTGCGGATCGCCGAGATCCTGCTGGCCGAGCGCGCCGGCCGGTCCCGGCGGTTTGATGACGCCGTGCCCGTAGATTTTGAACACCGGCGGCACGCCTGCCACCGTCGTCACGGCAATGTGATCGGTCAGGTAATGGCTGAACACCAGACCGACCGTATCGGCGCTACCCGTCGACAAGCCCGTGCCGGGCGACGTGAACGAACTCGGCAGACGCAGCGGTGTGTTGATCGGCGTCGGCGCGACATTGGTGGTGAGCGGCGTGCTCGAATCCTGCGGCATCACGTGAAACCAGCCGAGCACCGCGACGTTGTCGCCCGCATGCTGGGCGTGCGCGCTGGCGCACAGGCCGGCGGCCAGTAAGGCGAAACAGATTCTTTTCATGATGTTCCTCCTGAGGCGCGCGAGAAGCTCATCGCGCGCGGCAAGCGGCGGCAGATCGGCGACCTTGCCGGTGCGCTGCATGTTCGTTGGGCGCCGGCTGCCGCGCCTTGGCGCGGCGCGGCAGCCGGAACGCGACCGCCACGTTGCAAAGTGGCGGCGCGTGTGGCGCCCATTACTGGACGAAGGCGCCGATCGTGAAGTACGGCGAGGCCGCGGTGGTCAGATCGAGGTAGCCGAACACACCGCCCGTGAAGATCATCTTTCCGGTCGGCGTCGTGCCCGTCGATGCGCCCACATGCGTCGTCGTCGCCACGCCCGGCACGGCTTGCGTGAAGTCCAGATTCAGCGCCGTTGCAAGCGACGCCTGCGAGGCGTTGAACGGATCGAGCAGCGTGGCCTCGGTGCCTTCGAGCGCGGTGGTGCGGTAGTCGAACTGGCTATCCACGCCGATGTACTCGCCGTTTTGCGAGTTCACGGTGATCGCGCTTTGCGGCGCCAGAATCGAGATGCCCGACTCGTCGTCGGCGTACGGTCCGAGCGCGCCGTTTTGCGGCACGGTCACCGACGAGTTCGCCGCGCCGGTTCGCACCAGAATCGGCACCAACTGGTTACGCAGCTTGCCGACGATCATGTAGCCGCGCGCATGCGGGGTCGTCGAGAGCGTGGGCTTCGCCTGGCCGAGGAAGTTGTTGGTCTGGAACGCGCCGCTGCCGTCCGCCGACTGCGCGAAGTTGCCACCGGGCTGCTGACACTTGCCCGCGTTGATGCCGGAGTTGTCGCACTCGGTCCACGTGCCGTCCGCGTTGATCGTGATCTTCGAGTCGACCGCGACCGGCGCGAAGTTCTGCGACGGCACCTGGTGATAGCCGAGCTGGTTGTATGTGCCGGCCACATTCGCAAGATTCGTTTCAATCGACGAGAAGCCGATGAACGGGTAGTACGGGAACTTGGTGTCCGGCACTGCGCCTACGCCGAGAATCCCGCCGAACGAAATTTCCGCGCCCGGGATCGTGCCGCCCGCCACTCCTTCGCCGACAAAAATCCGCGCCGGACGATTCGGGTCGAGACTCGCGCCGTTCAGTCGGAACGCGCACTGGTTGAGTTTGTTGGTCGGCAGCAGGGTTTCCTGGGTCAGCGTGCCGCTCGCCGATTGCCCGGCGCGCGTCGGGGCGACAGTGCCAGTGGTGGCCGGAATCGGCGATTCGATATAGTTGACCTGCCAGGTCATCTTGGTCGTATCGAGCTGCAGCTTGACCAGTTCACCGTCACCGCCGCCGCCCGTGAATACCGTGCCGTAGTCCAGCGAGGCCGGACACAGACGCACTTCCGTCACGGGCCCGTCGCCGCCACCGCCGCCACCGCACGCCCCCAGCAACGGTGCTGCAAGAGCGAGCACCGAAAGGACTCTCCATTTCATACCGCCTCCAGAATTTTTTCGTTGTGTGTGGCCGGCTCCCGGTCCAGCCACCTGCTTTATTGATGTCTCGCCCTGCGAACTGCCGGTCCCTTGTGACTCACTTGCTGATTTGCGCGCCGATGCCGAAATAAGGGGCGCTCGACGCCGTGCTGCTGAGCTGCGACGTCGGCGCTACGCCGCCATTGACGGTCCCTTGAATCTCGATCGCATACAGCCCGCCGGAAGCGATCGCGAGACCGGTCTGGCCGTTCGCCTGCCGCACGCCGACCAGGCCGGGGCTCGGCAGGCCGTAGCCCAGACCGAAACCGTCTTCCGCCGCGGAAGTCGAAGGGTTGATGAACGTGCCGACGCCGCCCTGGATCAATGCCGCCGTGTACTTGAAGTTGGAGTCGGCGCCCACGTAGCCGCCGTCGAATCCGCCGGATGCCAGCGGCGTCGCCGCGGCGAGCATCGCGATGCCGGACTCGTCGTCGACCTTGGCGTCGGCGTGCAGCAATGCCGGCGTGCCCAGGTTCACGGAGCCCGTGCGAATCACGAGCGGCACCGTCGCACCGTTGATCTGGCCGAGAATCATGTGCGCCTGCGCGGACAGGCCGCTCGGCTGGTTCAGCGGCGGCAGCTTGAGCTGGGTGCCGATCTGCGGCGCTTTCTGGCTGTCGAAGTAACCACTGCCGTTGACGGTCCACGCCGTACCCGTCGTCAGACAGCCGCTCGCGCTCGGCGTAAAGGCCGCGTTAGCCGGATTGGAACCCGTGCAGCTGCCGGCCGCGTCGAAGGTTTCGACCGTGTTGGTGGCGGTCGCCGCGTACGAACCGGACGGCACCAGGTGATACAGCAGACCGTTGTAGGTGCCGGCCAGCTTGGTGAGGTCGGTCGTCGTGCTGGCGAAACCGAGGAACGGATAGAAATCGAAGTGCCGGTTCGGCACCGCGCCGACGTGATCGATGATGCCGGGAATGATGGTCAGGCCGTCGTATTCGACGGTCGCGCCCGGAATGCCGCCGCCGGCCACGCCCTGGCCGACCAGAATCATCGGCGGGTTCGGGTTGTTGACGAAGTCGGGCGTCGTGTAAGTCGAGCCGTTGGCGGGCGCGGTGCCGGTGCCTTTGCCGAGAATGAACGCGCAACGGGTTTGCTCCGCGGTCGGCAGCATGCCGGTCGGCGGATGAATCACCGCACCGGTGATCTGCGTGCCTTCGCGGGTGATCGTGACGTCGGCGCTGGTGAGCGGGATCGGCGACTTGAGCCACTTCAGCGTGTAGGTCATCGCTGTGGCGTCGATGTTCAGCTGCACGACTTCGCCGCTACCCGCCCCGCCCAGGAAGGTGCTCTTGACGATGTCCGCGGTGGCGGGACACAACGCCGCCGCGCCGGCGCCCGAAGCCGGCGGACCTTGCACGCCGCAACTCGCGCCCGAGCATTGCGTGGGGTTGACCGGGCCTGGATTGTCGGCCTTGCCGCCGCCGCAGGCGATCAGAAATGGGGCGGTGGCAATGGCCATCGCCAGGCCTCGAGTAATGGCGTGCGACATGCTGCTGTCTCCCTTCATGTAATTGTGCGAGCTAATTTCGCTGCCCGGATAATTGCTGTCAATTGAATGAGCCGTCTAAAAAGACTGATTCAAACAGCGTGGTTATGGCCGGACGCGCACTGCGGGGACACGGACGGTCCTTTTAAACAAAAAATGATTTTTCGGGTTGGCGCCGGCGCTGTTGCTGGGCCGCACTGCCTTGCCAGGCAAGCCTTACAGCAAAATGGCTCTATCATCTTCGAACGATCGTTCGCAAAAAAATCCGGAGTTTCCCTATGCGGAAAACTATGCAGCGGACATGGTTCTCAGGAATGAATTACCGGCCCTTCGTTGAGAAGTCCGATTTTTATTTTTTAAGTAATGCGGGCTACTACCGATTAACTATCGGGAAATTGGAATTAAGATTGGCGGCTTTTAAAACAAAAAGGCCGATCCTGGTGGATCGGCCTTTCAATTGATTGACGGCGAATTACCGGTGCTTTCGCTCGCTTGATCAGCGTTTCAAGCCGCTCTCTTCGTTGGCGCCGATTGCGAGGTTCATGCACTGGATGGCCGCGCCCGATGCGCCTTTGCCCAGGTTGTCCAGGCGCGCGACCGTCACGAAGCGTTCTTCGTTGCCGAACACGAACAGGTCGACGCGGTTGGTGTCGTTGTTCGCCTGCACGTCGAAGAAGCCGCTGTCGAGGTTCGCTTCGGCGTCGAACGGCGCAACGTGGACGAAGGCCTCGCCCGCGTAGTATTCGGCGAACAGCGCTTGCACGTCTTGCGGCGCGGCCTTCTTCGCCAGCTGATTCGGCGAAAAGAAGGTGGTGACCGCGAGCCCCTTGTAGAAGTCGCCGACGATCGGCGTGAAGACCGGCGCCGACTTCAGGCCCGTATGCGCGGCCATTTCCGGCAGATGCTTGTGGGTCAGACCGAGCGCGTACGGACGCGGGCTCTTGAGCCTGTCGTTGCCGCCGGCTTCGTAGTCGGCAATCATTTTCTTGCCGCCGCCGCTGTAGCCGGTAATCGAGTAGGCGTGCGCGGCGAACTCGGGCGCCACCACGCCTGCTTCGACCAGCGGACGCATGGCGAGCACGAAGGCCGACGCATGGCAGCCCGGCACGGCAATACGCTTCGCCGTGCGCAGACGCTCGCGTTGCGAGCGGGCCAGTTCGGGCAGGCCGTAAGCCCAATCGGCGGAAGTGCGGAACGCGGTGCTGGCATCGATCAGCACGGTGCGGTCGTTTTCCACCAGCGAAGCGGATTCGCGCGAGGCGACATCGGGCAGGCACAGGAACGTGACGTCCGACGCGTTGATGAGACGACGGCGCTCTTCGAGGTCCTTGCGCTTCGCTTCTTCGATACGCAGGATCTCAACGTCGGCGCGTTGCGACAGGTATTCGAAAATCTTCAGGCCGGTCGTGCCTTCCTGTCCGTCGACAAAAACTTTCGTGCTCATCTCGATCTCACTGGCTTGCTGGAAACGGGGCGCGACGCCGCGCCGGAACGCTATTTTAAGACCTGATTGCGCCCGACGTGCAAAAGGGGTGAAAAAACGACGATGCACGTCGAACATGACATCGACGTGACCCGTTATGCGACAGATGCATGCCGATGCCGGCCAGATCGCGGCAAGCCGTGCATTAGCGGGCTGCGGCGATCCAGCGCGCCGTGACGCCGGCTACGCGGGCGCCGAACAGCCGCGCCGTTTCCAGATCGCCGAGAGGCGGTGCCTCTTCGGGCGACGCGTCGGCCGGCGACTGCGTGAGCAGGCCGGTAAAGCCGCCCACGTAGTTCAGGTCGTTGCGGGTCGCCGCCTTGGTGTTCGACGGCATCATGCCGGTGCCCGCCCAGATCATGCTGTGTTGCATGGCCAGCGTGACGAAGTACTGGATCGTCGAGAATTTGTCGCCGTTCATGGTCGCGGAGTTGGTGAAGCCGGCTGCGATCTTGTCTTTCCACGTTTGGCCGAACCATGGCTTCGAACTCGCGTCGGCGAACTTCTTGAAGTCGGCGGACGGGCCGCCCATGTAGGTCGGCGCACCGAAGATGATGGCGTCGGCCGCGGCCAGTTCGGCCCAGGCCGCCTCGTCGATCTCGCCGACCGGTATCAGCTTTGCATTCGCGCCGGCTTCGACGGTGCCTGCCAGCACGGCCTCAGCGACTTTTTTCGTGTGGCCGTAGCCGCTGTGATAAACGATGACGATCTTCGACATGGCACTCTCCAGCAAAATGAAAGAGAAAGGGTGAGGCACGGCAATGGTGCGTAGTTGTATCGGCGCTGCGTCGGCAAGCATGACGCTCGGCGCTTCGCCGCACATTAGCGTGCACGGATGACAGAATTTCCGCGCGGGTGGCAATGCGCCGCAACATGACGCAAGCGGTGCGCCAAGGTGAGCGCTGGAGGGCGCCCAGGCGCCGCGGTTGCGCGCGCGGCAATGGGCGGGCCTAGCGCCCGTAATTGACCACGAGCCGCGCACTGCCGAGTGTGGCGGTGCTGATCTCGTGGTCGAACATCAGCGCGGGGCGGCCTTGCGCGAGACGCAAGTCGGCGCTGCTGAGCGCATAAACAGTGATGATGTAGCGATGGGGTTTGCCCGGCGGTGGACACGGGCCGCCATAGCCGTCGGTATCGAAGTCATTGCGCGCTTCGACCGCGCCCAGTTTGCTGAGGAACCCGGAAGAACTCGCATTCTCCGGCAAGCTGCCGACCGTAGCGGGAATGCCCGCAACCGACCAATGCCACCATCCGCGCCCGGGCGCGTCCTGATCGAACATGGTGATCGCAAAGCTGCGCGTGCCGGGCGGCGCGTCGTGCCAGGAAAGTTGTGGCGAGCGGTTGGCGCCTTTGCAGTCGCCCTGATTGAAAACCTGAGCGGCCTGAACCGTGCCGCCCGTATGAAAGCTCGCACTGGTCAGCGCAAACGCACCCTCGGCGACCGCGTGAGGCCCATGCGCCGCCAATAGCGCGAGACCCAGCATGGCGCAGGAAAAAAACGGCAAACGGCGCAACGCTGAAGCATTCGAAACGACCTGGCAACGCGTGCGCATGTGCCGATTCTCCTAAGAGGGCGCGAGGCGTTGGCGCTCGCGAAAGTTATTGTCCCTATTTTGTGCCTCAAGGTCGGTCCAAGTCTAACATTAGCTCTGCTACGCACCATTGTTGCGCAGTCCGGTGGAATTTGCGGGCTGGAATCGGATATAGTCGGAGGAATCGTCCGCGCGAACGCAGGCCGCGTCCTCATCCGTTTACGTAATAGAAAACAAAGGCATGTCAGAAGTTCTGGAGAGTGGTTTATCTGTTGAGGGGAGGGCAATGCAAGATCCAGTCAGGGTCGTGGTCGCTGACGACCATCCGGTTATTCTGTTCGGCGCCGAGCAGGCTTTGCTCAAGTTTCCCGGTCTGCAAGTGGTCGCGCGTGCGCGCCAGTCAACTGAATTGATCAAGGTGCTGCAAACCATTGCCTGCGACGTGCTTGTCACGGATCTGGCAATGCCGGGCGGCCAGTATGGCGACGGCTTGCCGCTGATCGGCTATCTGCGCCGTAATTTCCCCAACCTTCCCATCGTCGTCCTGACGATGCTGGAGAATGCCGCGTTGCTGAAGCGGCTGAGCGAACTCGGCGTGACATCGGTCGTCAACAAGTCGGACGATCTGAGCCACATTGGACTCGCGGTGCAGCACGTTAGCCGCAACCTCGAGTACATGAGCCCGTCGGTGAAGGCGTCGTTAGATGCATTGCGCATGAATGCCAGCGGCAAGAACGACGAAGTCATGTTGTCCAAGCGCGAGCTGGAAGTGGTGCGTCTCTTCGTGTCCGGCATGACGATCAAGGAAATCTCCGAGCAACTGAACCGCAGCATCAAGACGATCAGTACACAGAAGAATACCGCCATGCGCAAACTCGGCATTGAGCGGGATTCCGAGTTGTTCCAGTACGCGCAAAGCAATGGCTTACTGAATTTATCGTCGCATTCAGCGG
Organism: Paraburkholderia aromaticivorans; assembly: GCF_002278075.1. Taxonomy (NCBI): domain Bacteria; kingdom Pseudomonadati; phylum Pseudomonadota; class Betaproteobacteria; order Burkholderiales; family Burkholderiaceae; genus Paraburkholderia; species Paraburkholderia aromaticivorans. The sequence continues at coordinate 1,441,667 of NZ_CP022989.1, forward strand.
ACTTATCAGGTGGGGTGTCTTAAGGTCGCATACATTTTCTAGGGCAAACATAGAAAAAGGGCGCCTGTCGATAAGACAGGCGCCCTTTTTTATCCGATCCGCGCGAGGCGGCCAGGCTTATTGCGGGGTCGACGTTGCGCCACCGTGCGCGGCCGACCATTCAGCCGGTGCGTGCAGGAATTTTTCCACTTCGTCGAGCGTCTTGGTGTCGAAGTACTTGTTTTCCTTGGCGACGCGCAACACGTCCCACCACGTGGCAAGCGCATGCAGATCGACGTCGATGTCTTTCAGCACCGACACGCTTTCCTTGAAGATGTTGTAGTGGAACAGCACGAAGCAATGATTCACCGTGGCGCCGGCGGTGCGCAGTGCGTTGATGAAGTTGATCTTGCTGCGGCTGTCCGTGGTCAGGTCTTCGACCAGCAGCACGCGCTGACCTTCGGTCAGCAGGCCTTCGATCTGCGCGTTACGGCCGAAACCCTTCGGCTTCTTGCGCACGTATTGCATCGGCACCATCAGGCGATCGGAGAGCCATGCCGCGAACGGAATGCCCGCGGTTTCGCCACCGGCGACGGCGTCGATCTGCTCATAGCCGACGTCGCGCAGGATCGTGGTTTCGGCCATTTCCATCAGACCGCGGCGCACGCGCGGATACGAGATCAGCTTGCGGCAATCGATATAAACCGGGCTCGCCCAGCCGGACGTGAAAATGTACGGTTTCTCCGCGTTGAAGTGCACTGCCTGTACTTCCAGCAGCATCTTGGCGGTCGTGTCGGAGATCGTCTGGCGATCGAAGCCTGTCATGGGCGGATCCTTGGGTGTCAGCGGGGAGAAGCGGGCGCGAGGCCCGGTGGCGCAGCAAGCGGGGTATGCCGCACCATGTTGGGCGGCGCCTTGATAGGCAAATACGCAGCCGGTCAGCAGAGTGCGGGCCGGATTTTGCTACGCGCGCAGGCCGACATTTTACCCGAAATGAGCCTTTCGAGGAGGCCGTCGCGCCTGCGGGTGGCGAATGACGCGCGTAGCGGCCGTGCCGCGCAGGCTTAGCGGGCATCGAACGGATCCTCCGGCCGGGCGCTTTCGCTCGTGCTTTTTGGTTTGCTTGTGAGCAGCCAGGGGCGCCTTTACACTCACGCGAATTTCTCGGGCGCTGGCCGCCGCCGCCCATCTGACCTACGGAATGCTTTCAATGAACGCCGCTCCTTCCGCCGCCGATACCCGCGCATCCGCGAGAGATGGCTACGCCGGCCGTGCGCTCATCGCCTCGGTACTCGGTTACGCAATGGACGGCTTCGATCTGCTGATCCTCGGCTTCATGCTGCCGGTGATTACCGCCGATCTGCATCTGAGCGCCGCGCAAGGCGGCTCGCTTGTCACGTGGACGCTGATCGGCGCGGTGGCGGGCGGTCTGATCTTCGGCGTGTTGAGCGACTATTTCGGCCGCGTGCGCATCCTGACGTGGACGATCCTGATCTTCGCCGTCTTCACCGGCCTGTGCGCGCTGGCGCAAGGCTATACCGACCTGCTGATCTACCGGACCATCGCCGGGATCGGGCTTGGCGGCGAGTTCGGCATCGGCATGACGCTGGTGGCCGAGGCGTGGCCGGCGGCACAGCGGGCCCGCGCATCGTCCTATGTCGGGTTGGGATGGCAGCTTGGCGTGCTGGCGGCGGCCTTGCTGACGCCGCTGTTGTTGCCGCTGATCGGCTGGCGCGGCATGTTCGCGCTCGGGCTGCTGCCGGCGGCGGTGTCGTTCTTCGTCCGGCGCCGCGTCGAGGAGCCGGCGCTCTTCACCGGGCGCGTGGCGCGCGGCGTGCGCAAGTTGCCGCTGAAATTGCTGGTCGCCGATGGCCGCGCCACGCGAGCCAGTATCGGCGTGGCGATTCTCTGTTCGGTGCAGAACTTCGGCTACTACGGTCTGATGATCTGGCTGCCGAGCTATCTGTCGAAGACCTTCGGCTATTCGCTGACCAGATCGGGCCTATGGACCGCCGTGACGATTCTGGGCATGGCGTGCGGCATCTGGCTGTTCGGCATCGCCGCCGACCGTTTCGGCCGCAAGCCGGCCTTCCTGTTCTACCAGGCGGGCGCGGTGGTGATGGTCTTCGTCTACGCGCACCTGAGCACGCCGATGGCGCTCCTGATCGGCGGCGCCGCGATGGGCGTGTTCGTCAACGGAATGATCGGCGGTTACGGTGCGTTGATCTCCGAGCTCTATCCAACCGAGGCGCGCGCCACCGCCCAGAACGTGCTGTTCAATCTCGGTCGCGCGGTGGGCGGCTTCGGGCCGCTGGCCGTGGGCGCGTTGGCCGCGCGCTACTCGTTCGGCGCGGCGCTCGCTTTGCTCGCGTCGATTTACTTGCTCGACATCTTCGCGACGCTCTTCCTGATTCCCGAACGACGCGGCGCCGAGCTCCAATGAGCGTGAACGGCCCGCGTGTGACCAGCGAACGACAGGCGGCCGGGTAGTCGTCCAATGCGGCGCTGCAGCATGACAGGCCGGCGTTTCGCCGATGGTGAGCCGCGTTAACCACTCGGTGCATCGACGCATTCGGGGTGTACACTAACCGGCCCGCTAAGCACTCCGCACGGTCCGTCCTCCGTTGAGGTTCGACGCCGCGCCCAACCGGCGCATGCGAAAGCCGCTCGGTCGATTATCCATTCGATAGATGTCAGCGACGCCAACTGTGCGGTGTGCCGGGCCCGATTATTTACGTCTCGCAGGTCAAAAAATGGACGAACAACTTAAGCAAAGCGCTCTCGCATATCACCAGAACCCGAAACCCGGCAAGATTTCGGTCACCCCCACCAAGCCGCTGTCGAACCAGCTGGACCTCTCGCTGGCCTACTCGCCGGGCGTGGCTGCCGCCTGCATGGCGATCTACGATGAGCCGCTCGACGCGCAGAAGTACACCTCGCGCGGCAACCTGGTCGGCGTGATCACGAACGGCACGGCCGTGCTCGGCCTCGGCAACATCGGACCGCTGGCGGCGAAGCCGGTCATGGAAGGCAAGGGCTGCCTTTTCAAGAAGTTCGCCGGCATCGACGTGTTCGACATCGAACTCTCCGAGTCCGATCCGGACAAGCTCGTTGAAGCGATCGCCATGCTCGAGCCCACGCTCGGTGGCATCAACCTCGAAGACATCAAGGCGCCCGAGTGCTTCTACATCGAGAAGAAGCTGCGCGAGCGCATGAAGATTCCGGTCTTCCACGACGACCAGCACGGTACCGCGATCATCGCCTCGGCGGCGATCCTGAACGGGCTGAAGGTAGTCGGCAAGAAACTCGACGAAGTGAAGCTGGTGTGTTCCGGCGCGGGCGCGGCAGCGATCGCGTGTCTGGATCTGCTGGTGAACCTGGGCCTGTCGAAGAAGAACATTCTGGTCACCGACTCCAAGGGCGTGATCTACGAAGGCCGCGGCAACCTCGATCCGTCGAAGGAACGTTACGCGGCGAACACCGAAGCACGCACGCTTGCCGACGCGATCCGCAGCGCCGATGTGTTCCTCGGCTGCTCGAGCGCGGGCGTGTTGAAGCCCGAGATGGTTGCCGAAATGGGCACCCAGCCGCTGATTCTCGCGCTGGCCAATCCGGAGCCGGAAATCCGCCCGGAAGACGCAAAGAAGGTTCGTCCTGACTGCATCATCGCGACCGGCCGTTCGGACTACCCGAACCAGGTCAATAACGTGCTGTGCTTCCCGTTCATCTTCCGCGGCGCGCTGGATGTCGGCGCCACCACGATCACGGAAGAAATGAAGCTCGCGTGCGTGCGCGCGATCGCCGAACTGGCCGAAGAAACCGATCAGGGCGATGAAGTCGCGAAGGCATACGAAGGCCACTCGCTGGAATTCGGTCCCGAGTATCTGATTCCGAAGCCGTTCGATCCGCGCCTGATCATCAAGATCGCGCCGGCTGTCGCTCAGGCGGCAATGGATTCGGGCGTCGCGACCCGTCCGATCAAGGACATGGACGCATACCGCGAAGAACTCGGCACCACGGTGTATCGCACGGGCATGGTGATGCGTCCGGTGTTCGCCGCGGCGAAATCCGAACCGGCGCGCATCGTGTTCGCCGAAGGTGAAGACGAGCGCGTGCTGCGTGCCGCGCAGTTCGTGTTGCTGGAAAAGATCGCCAAGCCGATTCTGGTCGGCCGTCCGTCGGTGATCGAGATGCGTCTGAAGAAGATGGGCTCGAAGCTCAAGTGCGGCGAAGACTTCGAAGTCGTCGATCCGGAAGACGATCCGCGCTATCAGCAATCCTGGCAGGCCTATCACGAACTCGGCGCGCGCGAAGGCGTGACGCCGGACGTGGCAAAGGCCGCCATGCGCAAGTTCAACACGCTGATCGGCGCGATCCTCGTGCGCCTGGGCGAAGCCGACGGCATGATCTGCGGCATGATCGGCCAGTACCACACGCACCTGAAGTTCATCGAGCAAGTGCTGGGCAAGGCGGAGAATGTTCAGAACTTCGCGGCGATGAACCTGCTGATGCTGCCGGGCCGCAATCTGTTCATCTGCGATACGTACGTGAACGAAACCCCGACCGCCGAGCAACTCGCCGACATGACGCTGCTGGCCGCGGGTGAGATCGAGAAGTTCGGTATCACACCCAAGGTTGCGTTGCTGTCGAACTCGAACTTTGGCAGTGCACCGTCTTCGTCGTCGCAACGCATGGCTACGGCTCGCAAGCTGATTGTCGAACGCGCACCTTCGCTCGAGATCGACGGTGAGATGCACGGCGATGCGGCATTGTCGGAAGCGGTGCGCAAGGCTGCGTTCCCGGGCACGACGCTGAGCGGCGAAGCCAACCTGCTGATCATGCCGAACGTGGAAGCGGCGAACATCACGTACAACCTGCTGAAGATGATCGGCGGCGAAGGCGTGACGGTTGGCCCGTTCCTGTTGGGCGCGGAAAAGCCGGTGCACATCCTGACGCCGGCCGCGACCGTGCGCCGGATCATCAACATGACGGCGGTGGCGTCGGCCAACGCGCGCAAGCCGGTGAACGCGAAGTAATGCGCATGGCTTGAGAATTGAAGCGGCGCCTCGTCGAGGCGCTCGCGACGGACCTGCAAAACGCCACGGGAGTTGATTCCGTGGCGTTTTTTTGCATGTTCTTTTGCGTGCACATGTCCGGCGCGGTCTTCGTCCTAAATATTCCTAGCGTATTTTGTGTGTTTGGGAATGTTCCTATTCGATTGGCAGTCACACATTTGTAAAGTGGCTCCTGAAGCACGGCACATCACGGCAGCAACGGAACAGTCGGCGGGTCGATCCTTGCTGTCGTCGTGCGCTGGGCTTCGTCTTGTAAATGTTCGTTGTGTAGCAGGATGTAGCAGTACCGCCCGGTCTCGCGCACAGGCATGACGTGGCGAAGCTGGTAACAAAAAAGGCGACTGTCCGCGAGGACAGCCGCCTTTCTCATTTGCGCCCGCCGATTGAACCCGACGAGCCGGTCAGGCGAACACGATCACGCTGCGTGTTGCGTCTTACCAGTCTCCGGCGCACGCCAGCGCGCCAGCAACTCGTTCCATTTGACGCGCACGCCCTTCAGGTTGTTCTCCTTCACATGACCATAGCCGCGGATGCCGTCAGGCAGATTCGCCAGTTCGACGGCCAGTTCGCGCTTCTGCACAGTCAGGCCGCCGATCAGCTCACGCACCAGCGCCTCATACTCGGCGATCAACGCCCGCTCGGTACGACGCTCTTCCGTCTTGCCGAAGACATCGAACGCGGTGCCGCGCAGGAACTTGAACCGCGCCAGCACGTGCATCGCGCTGAAGACCCACGGACCGTACTTCTTCTTCACCAGATGGCCCTTCGCATCCTTCTTCGAGAACGTCGGCGGCGCGAGGTGAATGTGGAGCTTCCAGTCACCTTCGAAATTCGCCTTCAACTTGTCGATGAATGCCGGATCGCTGTACAGACGGGCAACTTCGTACTCGTCTTTATAGGCCATCAGCTTGTGCAGATTCTTCGCGACGGCCTCGGTCAGCGGCAACTGGCTGTCGATCGAATCGAGCGCCGACTCCGCCGCGCGCACCTGCGACACCAGCGCGCGATAACGGTCGGCATAGGCGCTGTTTTGCCACGCCGTCAGGTACTCGGCGCGTTTGTCGATCAGCGTGTCGAGCGCCTTCGGGGTGTGCAGCGAGATGATCTTGCTGCTCATCGCTTCCTCTGCGGCGCCGCGTCCCTGCGATTGCGCGAGCTTGCGCACCGCGGCGAGATCGTGCGCTGCACGGCGGCCCCATTCGAACGCTGCCCGGTTCTTTTCGACCTGGACGTTGTTCAGTTCGATGGCGCGCATCAGCGACTGATAGGTGAGCGGCACCCAGCCGCGCTGCCATGCGTAGCCGAGTACGAACGGATTCGTATAGATCGCGTCGCCGAGCAGCGCCACCGCGAAGTGATTCGCGTCGACCGTATCGACACCTTCGTCGCCCGCGCCGGCGCGGACGTCGGCTTCCGTGCTGCTGCCAGGAAAGCGCCAGTTCGGGTTCTTGATGAGCTCGGCGGTCGGCGTATGGGCGGTGTTCAACACGACGCGCGTGCGGCCTGCCTGCATACGCGACACGCATTCGTCGCTGGCCGTCACGATCGCATCGCAGCCGATCACCAGACTGGCTTCACCCATGGCGATACGCGTTGCGTGGATGTCGGCCGGATTTTTCGCGATCTGCACGTGGCTCATCACGGCGCCGCCTTTCTGCGCGAGGCCCGTGACGTCGAGCACGGTGACGCCCTTGTTCTCCAGATGCGCGGCCATGCCGAGCAACGCGCCAATCGTCACGACGCCCGTGCCGCCGACGCCCGTCACCAGCACGCCGTAAGGTCGTTCCATGGACGGCAGCTCGGGTTCCGGCACTGGCGGCATCGCGTCGCCGACAATGCCGGAGGCGGCTTTCGGCTTGCGCAACTGACCGCCTTCCACCGAGACGAAGCTCGGGCAGAAGCCATTGACGCACGAAAAGTCCTTGTTGCAAGTCGACTGGTTGATCTGGCGCTTCGTACCGTACTCGGTATCCAGCGGTTCGACCGACAGGCAGTTGGACTTCACCGAGCAATCGCCGCAGCCCTCGCACACCGCCTCGTTGATCACCACGCGGCGCGCCGGATCCGGATAGGTGCCGCGTTTCCTGCGACGGCGTTTCTCCGTCGCGCAGGTCTGGTCGTAGATCAGGATCGTGGTGCCGGACACTTCACGCAGTTGCCGCTGCACCTCGTCGAGCTTGTCGCGATGGTGGACGTCGATTCCCGGCGCGAGACCCACGTTCGCCGAGTACTTCTCGGGCTCGTCGGTGACGATCACGATTTTCGTCGCGCCTTCGGCGGCGAGCTGGTGGGTGATCTGCGGCACGGTCAGCACGCCGTCGACCGGCTGGCCGCCCGTCATGGCCACCGCGTCGTTGTAGAGAATCTTGTAGGTGATGTTCGCCTTCGACGCGATCGCCGCGCGAATCGCGAGCAGCCCCGAGTGGAAGTAGGTGCCGTCGCCGAGATTGGCGAACACGTGCTTGTCGTTGCTGAATGGCGCCTGGCCGATCCACGCGACGCCTTCGCCGCCCATCTGGCTGAAGGTGCTGGTGTTGCGGTCCATCCAGACCGTCATGTAGTGGCAGCCAATGCCGGCCATCGCGCGCGAGCCTTCCGGCACGTTGGTCGACGTATTGTGCGGGCAGCCGGAGCAAAACCACGGCTTGCGTTCGGCTTCGACTCGCGGCCGTGCCAGCGCCTTTTCCTTCGCTTCGATCACCGCGATGCGCGTGGCGATGCGAGCGCGCACATCGGACGGCAGGTCGAATTTGTCGAGCCGCGTGGCGATGGCCTTCGCGATGATCGCCGGCGAGAGTTCGTAATGCGCCGGCAGCAGCCAGTTGCCCATCGGCACCGACCATTCGCCGCCTGCGCCGTCCTTTTCGTCGAACTTGCCGAACACGCGCGGGCGCTGCGCGTCGGGCCAGTTGTATAGCTCTTCCTTGATCGCGTATTCGAGAATCTGGCGCTTTTCCTCGACCACCAGAATTTCATCGAGGCCGCGCGCGATCGCCTGCGCGCCTTGCGCTTCGAGCGGCCAGACGCAGCCGACCTTATACAGGCGGATGCCGATGCGCGAACACGTTTCGTCGTCGAGACCGAGGTCGGTCAGCGCCTGACGCACGTCGAGATACGCCTTGCCGCCGGTCATGATGCCGAAGCGCGCATGCGGCGAATCGATTTCGACGCGGTCGAGCTTGTTGGCGCGCACATAGGCGAGCGCGGCGTACCACTTGTAGTCGAGCAGACGTGCTTCCTGCACCAGCGGCGGATCCGGCCAGCGGATATTCAGGCCGCCCTCGGGCATCGCAAAGTCTTCCGGCAGCACGATCTTCGTGCGGTGCGGATCGATATCCACCGAAGCGGACGATTCGACCACATCGGTCACGCACTTCATCGCGACCCACAAACCGGAATAGCGGCTCATTGCCCAGCCATGCAGGCCGAAGTCGAGATATTCCTGCACGTTCGAGGGGAACAGAACCGGCAGGCCGCACGCCTTGAAAATGTGTTCGGACTGGTGTGCCAGCGTGGAGGATTTGGCCGCATGATCGTCGCCGGCGAGGACCAGAACGCCGCCGTGTTGCGCCGAGCCGGCCGAGTTGCCGTGCTTGAAGACGTCGCCGGAACGGTCGACACCCGGGCCTTTGCCGTACCACATCGAGAACACGCCATCGTATTTGGCGCTTGGGTACAGATTGACCTGCTGCGAACCCCAGACGGAGGTCGCCGCGAGGTCTTCATTGACGCCTGGCTGGAATACTACCTGATGCGCGGCGAGATGCTGTTTCGCCTTCCACAGGGATTGGTCGAGCCCGCCCAGCGGCGATCCGCGGTAACCGGAGATGAAGCCGGCAGTATTGAGCCCGGCGGCCCGGTCGCGTTCCTGCTGCAGCATCGGCAGACGCACCAGCGCCTGGATGCCGCTCATGTATGCGCGGCCGCGTTCGAGGGTGTATTTGTCGTCGAGCGTGACGGAAGACAACGCGGCTTCGAGCGAGGCTCGCTGACCTGCGTCTAGCGGGGCATTCATTATGTGTACTCCTCCAACCAGTTTGGGATCACCAAAACTTTTTTTGAGCCCCGGCATCTTGTGAATGCGGAGGGCCGGGGCCGCCATATTGACGTGTTTTAAGTGATGGTAGCACTGGTGAAAACCCGCCGCAGGTCCTTCGCACATGCTGCGTCCCGGCGATCTTGACTGGGTCTTGCAACGTTTTGCGAGCGATGCCGTTAGTGCTTGCGCAAATGCCTGTAACAAGCTGTAAAAACTACAAATTTGCGGAACCGTAGTTGAAATTGCTGTCTAACACCCCACCTGCGAGCAATGTCAGCGCAACGCTCCGCATTCTGCGGAGCTTCACGACAGCAGGGCAGTTAGAAAAGGAGTACGCATGAACACGAGAAACATTCAGACCTTCCTGATGGTTTCGGCCGCATTTTTCGCCATGAGCGCACCGGTGCGCTCGAACTCGAGCAGCGCAGGAGCGCTGTCGAACGCAGTCACGCGCACGGCGCAGGTCGCGCCCGCACGCATCGCCATGGGTAGCGTCACGCGATCCACCAAGGCCGACGGGCAAGACCAGAATTCGTGATACGCCGCTCATGCGGTGTGTCGGTTAAATAACCGGCCGTTGTTCCATCAAGCCACGCAGGGTCCGCTTGAGACAACGGCATCAATGAAAAGGGCGAGGATCGTGAGATCCTCGCCCTTTTCATTTGCTATCAATCCATTCCTGCGCAGCCAGTGGCGTCAGGCTTTGTCTTGCACTACGCCACGGCGAATCTGATCCAGTTCGATCGATTCGAACAGCGCTTTGAAGTTGCCCTCGCCAAAGCCCTGATTGCCCTTGCGCTGAATGATCTCGAAGAAGATCGGGCCGATCTGGTTTTCCGTGAAAATCTGCAACAGCAAGTCATCCGGCGCGCCGTCGATCAGAATCTTGCGTTTGCGCAGCTCATCGAGCGGTTCGCCATGATTCGGCACACGACGATCGACCAGCTCATAGTAAGTGTCGATCGTATCGAGCAGCGAGATGTTCGCAGCGCGCAGACCGTCCACCGTGCGGTAGATATCGCTGCTACCCAAGGCGATGTGCTGAATGCCTTCGCCGTGGTAAGCGTCGAGATACTCCTGAATCTGGCCGGCCGTGTCCGAACCCTCTTCATTGATCGGGATGCGGATCTTGCCGCACGGCGAGGTCATCGCCTTCGACTTCACGCCCGTTACTTTGCCTTCGATGTCGAAATAGCGCACCTCGCGGAAATTGAACAGGCGCTCGTAGAACTCCGCCCATTCCTGCATGCGGCCGCGATGCACGTTGTGCGTCAGGTGGTCGATGTAGGTCAGGCCGTGGCCGACCGGGTTCGGGTTCGCACCGGGAATCGGCTCGAAGTCGACATCGTAAATGTCGATGTTGCCCACGCTGTTCGGCTCGGCGCCGTTCTTGCCGCGCCACCGGTCGACGAAATAGATCAGCGAGTCGCCGATACCTTTGATCGCCGGGATGTTCAGCTCCATCGGGCCGGTTTTGTTGTCGAAGCCCCAGGCGCCTTTCTCCAGCGCCTGCTGGTACGCCTTGGCGGCGTCCTGAACGCGGAAAGCGATTGCGCAGATCGACGGGCCATGCAGACGCGCGAAACGTTGCGCGAACGAGTCCTGCTCCCCGTTGACGATGAAGTTGATTTCGCCCTGGCGATACAGCGTCACGTCTTTATGCCGATGCCGCGCGATCGCGGTGAAGCCCATCTGTTCGAACAGCTTGCCGAGCGCCTTCGGATCCGGGGCGGTGTATTCGATGAACTCGAAACCGTCGGTGCCGAGCGGGTTTTCCCAAGTTGCAACCTGCATTGTCTGTCTCCTGATGTGCGCCGCGGCACGGCGCGAGCGGGATGGGCGGTGAATCGCGAGTGAATGACGCAAGTGTAAAGGCCGACTTGCGGCGAAAACTTGCGAACTTAATCGCACATCGATAAGCTGGCGCTATTTCATAGCTCAAATATGTGAAAGGATGGCAGAAAATGGCCGGTGTGGAGATAGACGCGATCGACAGGCGAATCCTGGCGATCCTTCAGGAGAATGGCCGGCTGTCGAATCAGGAGATCGCCGAGCGCATCAATCTGTCGCCGAGTCCGTGTCTGCGGCGTATCCGTCGGCTGGAAGAGAGTGGCGTGATCCGCGGCTATGTCGCGTTGCTCGATGCGCAGCGGCTCGGGCTCGACTTGCTCGCCTATGTGAATGTGCGGCTGGAAAAGCGCGGTGGTTCGGCACCCAGTCCGCGCGGTGACGCTACCCACGCCGATCTGTTTCGCGTGGCGGTTCAGGCGTGGCCCGAAGTGGTGGCGTGCCATGCAATGACCGGCGACATGGACTATCTGCTGCGTGTCCAGGTGGAGGATATGGCGCACTTTTCACGCTTCGTGCAGGACCAGCTGCTGCACCATCCATCGGTGATCGACGTGAAAACGAGCTTCTCGCTCGACACCATCAAGGAGACGACGGCGCTGCCCATCTTGTGAGTGCGGCGCAGCAGCGCATGCTCCGGCGCTCCGCAAACAAAAAGGGCGTCCATGAGGACGCCCTTTGTTCTTTCCGACGCGGCGAGCCGCTCAGGCCGCGGCTGCAACCGCCGTGGGCATGAACGTTTCAAACAGCCTGGACGCCTGACGCGCCTGGCGCTTGAGTGCGTAGTCGAACACCGCGGCCTGCTCCTGCAGCATTTCGGCGATGATGCTCGACTGGTCCGCCGGCGGCAGCGTCAGGTAGGCATCGGCTTCGCCGTACGAATATTCGATCTTCATGCCGGCCTTCTTCGCGATGTGCATCATGGTCGAATTGCGCGACAGGCAGTGCATGTACAGCGTGGTGACATGCGTATTGCGGCTGCGAATGGCGGCGCGTTCGAAGAGCTTCGAGCCGATACCCTGGCCGCGCACGCTTTCCAGCACGGACACGCCAAACTCCGCCGTACGCTTGTCGCCTTCAGCCGGCAGATAGGCGAGGTGGCCGACGCCGGTCAATTGCAACTGGTTGTTGAAGACGCCGAAAACGGTGTCGCGCGTGAAGTCGATCGCGCGGACATAGTTCTCGATGACGTGGTCCGGCACGATCTGGCCGAAGCGCAGCAGGCGGTCGTCTTCGTCGAGTGCGAGGAAATGGGTCAGCAGCCGTTCGCGGTCGGCGGCGGTGAGTTCGCGGACCAGAGCTGGCGCACGACCGGCTGGCTGCGTCAAGCGATCGTGCGCGACGATCGGCTCAGCGGCGCGGGGTGTAATCAGGTTCATGGTCGGGTTCTCCTTGTGATCGACGGCGTGGTGCACTGCAAAAGCGATTTTAGCCGAAATCCAAATTCATCACTAGGGAAAACCCGTATCTAAATTTGAAGGGAATGCCTAAAAAGTTTGCACCCTATTTTTAGATGATTGATTTTTAATGAAAAATAAATGGAACAGGCGTTCGAGTCCCGATCTCGCGTATCAGGCGCTCGTGGCCGTTATTTCGTATGAATATTGTTGCGATGCGCAATCAGGCCGGGTTCGAACCCAGCCCATGGTCCACCATGCCGACTACCTGCTCGGCGAATTCACGGTAACCCATCCGCCCGTCGGGCTTCAGCCAGGTGAATGTCCAGTTGATCATGCCGAACACCATCATGGTGAGCGCGGTCTGGTTTTCGCGCGTGGCGCGCTCCGGATAGGCACGCGCCAGCTGCCGCGCAAACGCCGCGACCACGTCGCGCTGGCGGTTCAGGATCACTTCGCGCTGGGTGTCGACCAGATACTTCACGTCGTTCAACAGCGCGACGTGCCGGCTGTGCGATGTCTCGTATTCCGACAAAAACGCGCGGATCAGCTCGGCGAAGGTCTCGCGCTCCGACAAGCCGCGCCTCTGGCTCGCGCCTTCCACCTCGGCGATGATCAGCATGAGCCGCTTGGTGTAACGGTCCAGCAAATCGAACAGGATTGCTTCCTTGCTCGCGTAGTAATGGTAGAGCCGCGCTTTCGACGTGCCGCTCGCGGCCGCGAGGTCGGCCATCGAGGTGCTGGGGTAACTGGTCTGGGCGAATTTCGCCGCGGCGAGTTCGAGAATCTGCTCGCGTTGGGTTTCGTGGTCGGGGGCTCGGGTGCGGGCCATAATCGTTTGTTCTATTAGTGTGGACAGGGGGCGAACGCGGCGCACAATTCCAGTGTGCGCCATGCGTTTGCATCGCCGCGCAGCTTGATTCGCCGGGTCGCGGCCAGTTCACGGAAGCGCCACAGCGCCATGTTGTCGCTGATCAGAAATCCGAATTCGGCGGTCATCAATTCGGCGGCAACGCGCGCGGCGGGCTGCCAGTTTTCAGTGACGAGTTCGAGAACCAGCGCGTCCAGTTCCGCGAAGCTGCCGCTGGTGAAGGTGTTGTCGCGCCAGCGCCGCGTTTCGCCGTTCGCGTGTTTGACTTCCTGCCATTCGAGCGCGAGCCGGCTGATGCGCAGCACGGAAATCGGCGCGGCGTCCGGCAGCCGGGCTTGCAGCACCGCTGGCGCGAACATGCCGACCGATGTCGCGCGGTCTTTGCGGCCGTGCGCCCACGCGCCCGGATCGGTGAGATCGCGAATCGACAGACGCATTTCGTTCAGACGTTGCGGGCTGTTGCGCAGGTGGTAACAGACGCGGCGCAGCATCAATTGGTCAGAGGCGCTGTCACCGTGCCAGACCACCACATTCGATTCACCGCGCGCGATATTTTCCAGCGCCTGGGCCTGCTCACGGAATTCGCGAACGAAATCACGCCGGGTGTCCGCGCTCACCCGATCCCAGAATTGCGCGCGCACGTCGGGGCCGTCGTCGACGCCGCGCAGCGGACCGACCGCGAGATCGTCCCGCAGTGCGTGCACGCGTTCATCGCGGCCCGCATCCCGCAACGCGGTGCGCAGTGACTCGGCGGCGACGTCGCCGTTGGTGAGGTGGATCGTGCTCATCGGCAGTGGCGTGGGGCAGTTAACGGCATTAGGGGCCGCTCATCGTCCGGAACCGGTGTCCGATCGCGAGCGGCCCCTAGTGTAAGCGGATCGCGGAACTGCTCAAAGCGCGGTTCAACGTTCGTCGTAGCTCACCACCACGCGGTCGCTGACCGGATGGCATTGACACGTCAGCACGAAACCGTCGCGGATTTCGTGTTCTTCGAGCGTGTAGTTCTTTTCCATCTTGACTTCGCCCTCCAGCACCTTCGCGCGGCAGGTGCAGCAGACGCCGCCCTTGCACGCGTAGGGCAGCGCGAGGCCGGCGCGCAGGCCGACGTCGAGCACGCTCACACCCTGGTACGGCAGGCGCAGCTTGCGGCGTTTCCCGTCGAGCACGATTTCGAGGTCGGCGGCCGGTGTGTCTTCGGTGATTTCGACCGGCGGCACACCCGCTTGCGGCAGCGGCGAACCGAAGCGCTCCACGTGCACTTTTTCCGACGGCACGCCGGCGGCTTTCAGGGCGGCCTCGGCGGCGTCCATCATCGGAGCGGGGCCGCAGATGAAGGCTTCGTCGATCGCATCGGCCGGCAGCAGATTCTCGATGAAGGCGGCGCACTTTTCCTGATCCAGCACGCCATTGAACAGTTCGACGTCCTGCAGGTCGTCGGACAGCACGTGATAGAGCACGAAGCGGTTCATGAACCGATTCTTCAGGTCTTCGAGCTCTTCCGCGAACATGATCTGGTCGACGCTGCGGTTGCCGTACACGAGCGTGAAGGTGCTGCGCGGCTCGACTTCGAGCGTCGTCTTGATGATGGCCAGCACCGGCGTAATGCCCGAGCCGCCCGAAAACGCGAGGTATTGCTGGCCCTGATCGGCGTTCAGATGGGTGAAGAAACGGCCGTCCGGCGTCATCACGTCGATCGTGTGACCGGGCTGCAGCGTGTCGAAGGCGAAGTTCGAGAAACGCCCGCCGCGCACGCGCTTGATGCCGATACGCAGTTCGCCGTCGCGGTCGTAGTCGGTGACGCCGACGCAGATCGAGTACGAACGGCGCGTTTCCTCGCCGTCGATATGCGTTTTCAGCGTGACGAACTGGCCTTGCGTAAAGCGATACTGCTCACGCAGTTCAGCAGGGACTTCGAAGGCGACCGAGACCGAGTCGGCGGTTTCGGGCCGCACTTCGCGGATACGCAGCGGGTGAAATTGCGGGGTGGCCATATCAGTATGGTTTGAAATAGTCGAAGGGTTCGCGGCAGTCGAGGCAGCGGTACAAGGCTTTGCAGGCTGTCGAGCCGAATTGCGCGAGACGCTCGGTATGCGCCGAGCCGCAACGTGGGCATGACGGTGCGGGCAGCGCCCGTGGCACGAAGCGCATCACTTTTTCCTGCGCGGGCGCGGCCGAGCCGCAATTGCCCGTGGGCGGCGCGATACCGTAGGCACGCAGCTTTTCGCGCGCGCCGGCGGTCATCCAGTCCGTTGTCCAGGCCGGCGCGAGCACCGTGGCGATTCGATGCGGCTTGAGTCCCGCCACGTCGAGCGCATGCGCGACGTCCTCGGCAATCTGCGACATGGCCGGGCAGCCGGAATAGGTCGGCGTGATCACGACTTCGAGCGTGCCGTCGGCGGCGCGTCGCACATCGCGCAGAATGCCGAGTTCGCGAATCGATACCACCGGAATCTCCGGATCGGGCACCGTTTCAAGCACGGCCCATGCGCGTTCGAGCGCGGCGTCGGTCGTGCCGGGCATGCCGGTCGTCCCGGTCGGGCAAGAGGCAGTCGAAGTCGTCATGATCGGGTTACCAGGTGGCGCCGGGATGCTGGCGCGCAAGGCTCTGCATTTCAGCAAGCACGAAACCCATATGCTCGGAATGCTCACCGTGCTTGCCAGTGGTGATGTGTCTGACCGGTTCGGGCAGCTTCAGGGTGGCTTCGTCGAGCGTGGCGCGCACGTCGTCGAGCCACGCTGATTCGAGCTCCGAGGTCAACGGGCCGATGCCGGCCGCGGCGACTGTTTCCTCCACCGCATCCGCACTGAAGAATTCCCGGGTGTACGGCATCAGATAGTCGAGCGCGGCTTGCGCGCGGCGATGCGATTCCTCGGTGCCGTCGCCGAAGCGGATCAGCCACTCGCGTGCGTGATGCACGTGATAGCTGGTTTCCTTGATCGACTTCGACGCGATCGCCGCCAGCTGCTCGTCGGTGGACGCGGTGAGCGCCGTCCAGAGGTGAGCCATCAACGTCGAATAGAGGAAATTGCGCACGATGGTGACCGCGTAATCCTTCTCGGCTTTAGCCGTGGCCGACAGCGGGCCGACATGGGGCAACTCCGCGAGCGTGTAGTTGGCGAATTCGCGCTCGGCGCGAAAATACGCGTAGTCGTCTTCCGTGCGGTTCTTGCCCGTGAGTTGCTGCTCGAGCGAGGCGGCGTGCGTGTAGAGCAGACGCGCCTGGCCGATCAGGTCGAGGCTCATGTTCGACAGCGCGATGTCCTCTTCGAGGATCGGGCCGTGGCCGCTCCACTCGGTATTGCGCTGACCGAGGATCAGCGCGTTATCCGCGAGGCGCAGCACGTATTGGAGATGGTGGGGCGTGATGTCCATGGCCGCGCTTACATGTGGTTGACTTCGTCGGGGAGCGTATAGAACGTCGGGTGGCGGTAAATCTTGTCGCCGGCAGGTTCGAACAGCTCCGCCTTGTCTTCCGGCGCGGACGCCGTGATCGCCGCCGAGGGCACCACCCAGATGCTCACGCCTTCCTGGCGGCGCGTGTAGACGTCGCGCGCCATGCGCAGCGCCATTGGCGCGTCGGCAGCGTGCAGGCTGCCGCAGTGCTTGTGGTCGAGTCCCTGCTTGCTGCGCACGAAGACTTCCCAAATCGGCCATTCCTTGTTCATTGCAGATCTCCTGATTCTTTGTCTGACATGCCGCGCGGATCAGGCGGCGTGCTGTTGTGCGCGCTGGCGCTGCTTTTCGGCGTGGGCGAGAGCGGCCTCGCGGACCCAGGCGCCGTCGTCGTGGGCTTTGACGCGGGTGGCAAGGCGCTCGCGGTTGCACGGGCCGTCGCCATTCACCACACGCCAGAATTCTTCCCAGTCGATGTCGCCGTAGTCGTAATGGCCGCGCGCTTCGTTCCACTTCAGGTCCGGGTCGGGCAGCGTGACGCCGAGCACCTTGGCCTGGTCGACCGTGGCGTCGACGAACTTCTGACGCAGATCGTCGTTCGAGATGCGCTTGATGCCCCATTTCGACGATTGGCTGCTGTGGACCGAATCCTTGTCGCTCGGGCCGAACATCATCAGCACTGGCCACCACCAGCGATTCACGGCCTGCTGAACCAGCTCACGCTGTGCTTCGGTGCCCGACATCATCGCCATGAGTGCGTCGAACCCTTGGCGCTGGTGGAACGACTCTTCCTTGCAGATACGGATCATGGCGCGCGCATACGGGCCATACGTGCAACGGCACAGCGGAATCTGGTTCATGATCGCTGCGCCGTCCACCAGCCAGCCGATCACGCCGACGTCCGCCCAGGTGGGCGTCGGGTAATTGAAGATGCTCGAATATTTGGCCTTGCCCGAGTGCAGCGCCGCGATCAACTGGTCGCGCGACACGCCGAGCGTTTCCGCCGCGCTATATAGATAGAGGCCGTGACCGGCCTCGTCCTGCACCTTGGCAAGCAGAATCGCCTTACGCTTCAGACTGGGCGCGCGCGTGATCCAGTTGCCTTCCGGCAGCATGCCGACGATTTCCGAATGCGCGTGCTGCGAGATTTGCCGCACCAGCGTTTTGCGATAAGCCTCCGGCATCCAGTCCTGGGCTTCGATCTTGCCGTCGGCGGCCATCACCGCGTCGAATTGCACCTGCTCAGGCGAGTTCGCGCCCGCGTCCAGCGGAGCGACATTGCCGGGAATATCCAGGGATTGCGTGTACATGGGGACGCTCTCTGCGGAAAGTTGTCTGTGTGCGCACAGTATAAGCCAAC